>NZ_JAADJI010000002.1:0-607518 GCF_036283065.1 Pseudomonas moraviensis subsp. stanleyae | reverse complement strand
GGTGGTGAAGCGGCCGGGGTAATCGTAGTCTTCCAGGTCCGGGGCGAATTCGGATTTGGCCGCGCCTTCGGGCAGCAACTTGGGTTTTTCGAAATCGTAGTCGCGACGGCTGACGCGGGTGGTGCGGGTTTCCAGGCGCAGGTTGAAGCGTTTGATCACCGGCTTCTCGGCGGCCATGCCGGAGTCCTGCTGGTAGCTGACCGGCTTCAGTTTGCGGAACACGGTCTGGTCGTCGCCGAACACCAGTTTGTGGCCGCTGCTGCTGTGCTGGAAGTGGAAGTGAATGCCTTCCTCTTCGCACAGACGCTGGATGAAATGCAGGTCGGACTCGTCGTATTGCACGCAATAATCGCGTTCCGGGTACTCGGCGCCGAGCTGGAAGCTGTAGGCGTCAGAGAGAATGCCGCGATCTTCCAGCACCTGGGCGATGATTTTCGGCACCGTCAGTTGCTGGAAGATCTGCTGATCATGGTTGTGCTGCAGATAGGCCAGTTGCGGCATCAGGCTGATGCTGTAGCGGGTCAGGGTCTTGCCGGAGTCGCCCTGCTCGATGCGATAGACCTGGCCGTGAATCTTGCCTTCGCCGGTGGCGCCGAACGTCAGGCAGGCGCGCTTGTGCAGCAGCTCTTCGAGCTTCAGATCGGGGCGGGCGCTGACCAGTTCGAGGTCGAAACGGAACGGTTCGTTGAGGGCTTCGCGACCGGTGAAGCTTAGGACTTGCAGGTCGGCGTTGGCGTCTTCGATCGAGAGGGTGATGTGGGTTGCATTGGCGTCCAGCATGCCTTGAATTCCGTCCGTTGAATAAGCAGGTGATGGATGTTGCAGGATTAGACGGCCTCATTCAAGGCGCAAATGGCGTAGGCGTGGGACTGCGATGCCATAGGGAAAACCCTTAGGAGGGCGGTTTCGGCCAGTGAAGCCGGGCAGTGAATGGATTTTTAGTGTCTGATCGGGCGCTATCGCGAGCAGGCTCACTCCTACATTGGATGGGTGGCGGGCATGATTACCGCGTCCACCTAAGATCTCTTGTAGGAGTGAGCCTGCTCGCGATGAGGCCTTCGGATCACCCTACAACCAATGCCAGAACCGGCTCCAGAACCCGCGATTCAGGTCCTCCTTGCACCCGGCATATTGCCGCGCATACATATCTGACCTGCTCTGCACCTTGCGTGCGGTCGGCGGTAGCCAGGCCTTGCTCGCATAGGTCTTGTTGCGAAAGCCGCCCCAGCCTTCGTGGTAGTTCAGGTACTGGTTGTAGGCGTCGTATTTGTACACGCCGTTGATCGAGGTGGTCTTGTCCATGTACCAGCCGACGAAGTCGATGGCGTCGTCGAAGTCTTCGCGGTCGGCCCAGTTGCGACCGGTGCTTTTCTGGTAGTCGGCCCAGACTTCATCCTTGGCTTGCGCATAACCGGACGCGGTCGAGACGCGGCCCCACGGAATCACCCAGAGCAGGTATTTGCGCGGCGTCTTGGCGTCGTAGCGGTAGCCGGACTCCTGATACATGATCGCGAAGGGCACCTGGATCGGCACGCCCCAGCGTTTCTGGGTGACTTGCGCAGCGTCGTACCAGTCGCTTTTCTCGCGGAAGATTGCGCAGATATCTTCCGGCGAGCGGGGCGGCGAGGTGCCGCAACCGCTCAGCAGGGTGGCCAGGGTCAGGAGGGCGAAGATGTGCCTGTGATTCAAAAGCTGTTTTCCGTCGTGCGCAAAAAGGCCGACAGTCTACGCGCTCAGCTCAATTGATGACGATAGGGCAGATCCGGACCGGTTTTGCTGCAGGTCAGGGCGGCGGCTTGTACGGCGAACCTGAGCATGCTGTCGATCTGCTCGCGGCTCAGTTGCTGCACGCCTGCGACCGAATCCAGCGAATGCTCGGTCAGCCAGGTAATCAGCGCCGCCTGGAAGGTGTCGCCGGCGCCGACGGTATCGGCAATCTTTACCGGGTTGGCCGGCACCGACCACGAGCCGTGGGCGCGACTGAACACGGTCGCGCCGTCGCCGCCGCGCGTGAGGAAGACGATCTGGCAGCGATGTTCGAGCCAGCCTTCAATCACAGTCTGCGGATCCTGCTCGGGGTAGAGCAGGCTCAGGTCTTCGTCGCTGACTTTGATCAGATCGGCCAGCCGCACCAGCGTGGCGATGCGCTCGCGCCACAGGGTGATGTTCGGCTCGGGGTTGAGGCGTACGTTGGGATCGAGGCTGATCAGGCGTTTGCCGCTTTCGCGCTGAACCAGTTTCAGCAGCGTGTCGCCAATCGGCTGCACCACCAGCGAAAACGAGCCAATGTGCAGGCCGTGAACCTCGTCGCTGAGTGTCGGCAGATGCGCCTCGCTCAACTGTCGGTCGGCACAACCCTCGCCGCGAAAGCTGTAATGCGGCGAGCCGTTGGCGCCCACGGCGACCATTGCCAGGGTGGTCGGCGCGGGAAAATCCACCAGATAGTCCGGGCGCACACCTTCGTCCTGCAGCACTTGCTGCAAACGGCGGCCGAGGTAGTCGGTGGACAGTCCACCAAAGAGCGCCGAGTCCACGCCCAAACGGCGCAGACCGACGGCGACGTTGAACGGCGAGCCGCCGGCAATCGCCTTGAAATTGACTTTCGAGGCCAGGCCGCTGGCATCGTTTTCGCTGAAGAAATCAAACAGGGCTTCGCCACACACCAGGTACATAGTTGTTTGCTCGTTATAGGGTTGCGACATGCTGTTGATAGCGTTCGTAGGCCTGCTGGAACGCCGCGACATTGGCGGCAATCGGCAGGGTTTCACTGCGCGCGTCGAGTTTCACGCAGCGTTCGCACAGAGCGGCCAGGGAGACATCGTCGCCGTTCGAGCGCGACGCGCACCAGGCTGCCTGAATCGCTGCGCCCAATGCGGCGGCTTCGCTTTGCTCGGTGCAGATCACCGGGGCGTTCATGATGTCGGCGACGATCTGCCGCCACACCGCGCTCTTCGAGCCGCCGCCGATCAGGCAGATGCGCAGGCTTTGTAACCCATTCTGTCGAAGCAAATCCAGCCCGTAGCGCAAACCGAAGGTGGTGCCTTCGACGGCCGCGCGGCACAGGTTGGCCTGGGTCAGATTGTCCATGGTCAACCCGTGCAGGCTGCCGGTGGCATGGGGCAGGGCGGGGACGCGTTCGCCGTTGAGAAACGGCAGCATGCTCACGCCTTCGGCGCCGATGGGCGATTGCGCGACCAGCTCGTTGA
Organism: Pseudomonas moraviensis subsp. stanleyae; assembly: GCF_036283065.1. Classification (GTDB taxonomy): domain Bacteria; phylum Pseudomonadota; class Gammaproteobacteria; order Pseudomonadales; family Pseudomonadaceae; genus Aquipseudomonas; species Aquipseudomonas stanleyae. The sequence goes on along the minus strand of NZ_JAADJI010000002.1, from coordinate 604,312 downwards.
AAGTCGGCAGGTCGAGCTTGAACAATTCACGAATAGCGCCGGTGGCGTTGGTCAGGTTCATGGTGCAGATCAGCGGCAGCCAGCCACCGCTGGAGGAGCAGAACGTGGCAACCGAGGCATCGGCGCTGACCTTCGGCGCGTCGGAGAAGGCGTAGACCGTGCCGGACGAACCGAGGCTCATGGTGATCGCGCCGGGCTGGATATTGCCGGTGCCGATGGCGCCCATCATGTTGTCGCCACCGCCGCTCGAGACCACGGCGTTGGGGTTGATGCCGAGTTGCTCGGCAATCGCCGGCAGCAGGGTGCCGACTGCGGCGTGCGCGTCGATCAGCTCCGGCAGCGCGGTTTGCAAACGGCCGCTGGCGTCGATGTCGCGCAGAATCTGCACGTCCCACTGACGCGTGCGCACGTTGAAATAACCGGTGCCGGATGCGTCGCCGTATTCGCTGCAGGCGCGGCCAGTGAGCCAGTAGTTGAGGTAGTCGTGGGGCAACAGAATGCGCGCGATACGTGAGAAGACTTGCGGATGCTGCTCTTTGGTCCAGAGCAGTTTCGACACCGTGTAGCCCGGCGCAATGACCACGCCGAGGCGTTCCAGCGAACCTTTTTCGCCGCCCAGTTGCGCGAGTAAGCGGTCGTTTTCCGGCGTGGTTTCGGTGTCGCACCAGAGCTTGGCCGGGCGCAGCACTGTGCCTTGCTCATCAAGCAGCACCAGGCCGTGTTGCTGGCCGGAGACGCCGACGCCGAGGATCGCCTGGCCGTCGACATTGGCCGCTTGCAAGGCCTGGCGGGTGGCGCTGACGAAAGCGTCGAGCCACTGCTGAACGTCTTGTTCGCGGCGACCGTTGGCGCCGCTGATCATCGTGTGTGGGGCCGCGCCCAGACCGAGCACCTGACCGCTGTCGGCATTGAGGATGATCGCTTTGGTGCCTTGGGTGCCGCAGTCGATACCCAGGAAGAGCTTTGTTGTTGTCATGTATGGGCCTGTCAGATTGCGCTGAAGATCAAGAGCTACCCCCTCACCCCAGCCCTCTCCCCCAAGGGGGCGAGGGGGAAAGGGAGCAGATTTTCATGCTTTTCAAACTCTGTATTCGACTCGGAATTTCAGGTCGATGAATAACGGAAGAACCCCGCGGTCGGTCCCCTCTACCCAAGGGGGAAAGGGAGCAGATTTTCATGCCTTTCAAACTCTGTATTCGACTCGGAATTTCAGGTCGATGAATAACGGAAGAACCCCGCGGTCGGTCCCTTCTCCCCCAAGGGGGAAAGGGAGCAGATTGTCATGCTTTTCAAACTCTGTATTCGACTCGGAATTTCAGGTCGATGAATAACGGAAGAACCCCGCAGTCGGTCCCCTCTCCCCCAAGGGGGAAAGGGAGCAGATTGTCATGCCTTTCAAACTCTGTATTCGACTCGGAATTTCAGGTCGATGAATAACGGAAGAACCCCGCGGTCGGTCCCCTCTCCCTCTGGGAGAGGGCTAGGGTGAGGGGCTTTTCAGCCGAGCACCCGTTCCAGGGTTCGCGAAACCCCAACCTCGCGCAAACTCTGGCAGCACCACTCGAATGCCGCAACAAACTCCGCCGACTTCGGTATCGCCGTGCCGAAAATCTCTTCCACGCCCAGCAGCCGTTCGGTGATCGAATCATCGTCCGCCACCAGTCCCTGAACGAAAGGCGCCCGCGGATCCGGAATCGAATACGTATCGCCATTCTCATCCACGCCCTTCAAATACAGCGCCCACGCCGCGACTACCAGTGCCGCGCGTTTGGTCTCGCGGCCATCGGCAATCAGCCGATTGATCGTCGGCACGGTGAACTTGGGAAACTTCGACGAGCCATCCGAACACACGCGCTCCAGCTGATCGGCAATCGCCTGATTGGAAAACCGCGCCACCAGCGTGTCCTTGTACTCGCTCAGATCGATGCCCGGCACTGGCGCCAGTTGCGGCGTGACATCCAGGTCCATGTAGGCGCGCATGTAACGCACGAACAGCGGATCGTTCATGGTCTCGTGGACGAAGCGATAACCCTTGAGAAAGCCCAGATAGGTGAGCGCCAAGTGGCTGCCATTGAGCAGTTTGATTTTCATCTCTTCGTACGGCGACACATCGTCGGTGAACTGCACGCCGACCTTTTCCCACGCCGGGCGGCCGTTGACGAATCTGTCTTCCAGCACCCACTGCACAAATGGTTCGCAGACCACCGGCCAGGCATCGTCGACGCCGTGTTTGTCGGCCAGTTGCAGGCGATGCGCGGTGCTGGTCATCGGCGTGATGCGGTCGACCATGGCGTTGGGGAAACTGACGTTCTGCTCGATCCACTCGCACAGTTGCGGATCACTGAGTGCAGCGAAGGCGAGCAGTGCCTTGCGCGCGACCGCGCCGTTGTGCGGCAGGTTATCGCAGGACATCACCGTGAATGCCGGAACGCCCGCCGCACGGCGTTTGGCCAGCGCGGCGCAGAGGTAACCGAACACCGTGCCCGGCGCTTCGGGATGGGCGAGGTCGTGTTGAATCTGAGGCAGATGCGCCATGAATTCGCCGTTGCTGTCGTCGATGCAGTAACCGCCCTCGGTGATGGTCAGCGAAACGATACGGATCTGCGGTTCGGCGAGTTTGTCGATCAGCGCCTGCGCACCATCTTCGGCGAGCAGCATGTCGCGTATCGCGCCGATGACGCGCACTTCGGTGTCATCGCTGTCGCCCAGTTCGAACAGGGTGAACAGATAATCCTGTTCGCGCAGATCATCGCGAGCGCGGCGATCTTCCGGGCGCAGGCCGACGCCACAGATGGCCCAGTCCAGCGCTTCGCCAGTGTTCATCAAGGCATCGGTGTAATACGCCTGGTGCGCGCGGTGGAAACCGCCGACGCCGATGTGGGCGATGCCCTGGCATGTGTCGCTCAGGTTGTAACCCGGCAGTTGCACTTCGGCGGCGAGGCGGTTGAGGTTCTGTTGGTTGAGTTTCATCGGATGGTCTCGAAGTCAGGCGGCAGCGCGCAGTGGACGGGTCAGCGCCACACCTTCGGCGTCGAACAGATGACAGTGAGTCGGGTCCAGACGCAGGCTCAATTGCTCGCCATAACGGCTGGCCAGATCGCCGCGCACGCGCATGGTCAGGGCTTCGCCGGCGCTGGTAGTGACGTGGCAAAACGTGTCGCTACCCAAGCGTTCGCTGACATCGGCAGTCACCTGCAACGTGCAGTCGCCGGCTTGCGCCAGCTCCAGGTGTTCCGGGCGAATGCCCAACGTCACCGCGCTGCCGACGATTAGATTGGCGGCATTGAAGGGCAGGGTGATGCGCGTGCCGGCGTCCAGCGCAACTTCGCAGCTGGCGCTGTCGATGCGCGCGATGTTGCCTTTGAGGAAGCCCATTTTCGGCGTGCCGAGAAAGCCTGCGACAAACAGGTTGGCCGGGTTGTGATAGAGGTCCAGCGGCGAGCCAACCTGTTCGATCCGGCCGCCGTTGAGCACCACGACCTTGTCGGCCATGGTCATCGCTTCGACCTGATCGTGGGTCACGTAGATCATCGTCGCTTGCAGGTCTTTGTGCAGGCGCAGCAGCTCCAGACGCATCTGCACGCGCAACGCCGCGTCGAGGTTGGACAGCGGTTCATCGAAGAGGAAAATCTTCGGGTTGCGCACGATGGCCCGGCCGATCGCCACGCGCTGGCGCTGGCCACCGGAGAGCTGTTTCGGCTTGCGCTCGAGCATTGGCCCGAGTTCGAGAATGCGCGCCGCTTCGCCAACCTTGCGCTCGACCTCGGCTTTCGGCACGCCGGCCAGATCGAGGGCGAACGACATGTTCTTTTTCACCGTCATGTGCGGGTACAACGCGTAGGTCTGGAACACCATCGCCAGATCACGCTTGGCCGGGCTGACTTCGGTGATGTCGCGGCCGTCGAGTTCGATGGTGCCGCCGCTGACTTCTTCCAGGCCGGCGATCAGCCGCAGCAGGGTGGACTTGCCGCAGCCCGACGGGCCAACGAAGACCACGAATTCCTTGTCGTTCACTTCCAGGTCGATGCCCTTGATGATGGAAAAGCCTTCGAAGCCTTTTTGCAGATTCTTGATTTTCAGGTTGGCCATGAGATGGGCCTCCGCATTGTTGTTTTTCAAGATCAAAAGATCGCAGCCTTCGGCAGCTCCTACAGGAGATTCATGCCGATTCGACATTCCCTGTAGGAGCTGCCGAAGGCTGCGATCTTTTGCTTTTCAATTCACTTCACGGCACCAAACGACAGGCCGCGCACCAGTTGCTTCTGGCTGATCCAGCCGAAGATCAGAATCGGCGCACAGGCCAACGTCGACACCGCCGACAATTTGGCCCAGAACAACCCTTCGGGGCTTGAGTACGAGGCGATCAACGCGGTCAGTGGCGCGGCATTCGACGAGGTCAGGTTGAGCGACCAGAACGCCTCGTTCCAGCACAGGATCAGCGACAACAGCACAGTCGAGGCGAGGCCGCCCTTGGCGATCGGCAATAGCACGCGGACCATCTCCTGCCACAGCGTCGCGCCGTCAAGCCGGGCGGCTTCGAGGATGTCTTTGGGAATGTCCTTGAAGTAGGTGTAAACCATCCAGACCACGATCGGCAGGTTGATCAGCGTGTAGATCACGATCAGCGCAATGCGCGTGTCGAGCAGGCCGAAACTCTTGGCCAGCAGGTAGATCGGCATCAACACGCCCACCGGTGGCAGCATCTTGGTCGAGAGCATCCACAGCAGCGTGCCTTTGGTGCGCTGGGTTTCGTAGAACGCCATCGAATACGCCGCCGGCACCGCGATCAACAGGCACAGGGCGGTAGCGCTGAAGGAGATCACCACCGAGTTCCAGGCGAAGCTGAAATAGTCGCTGCGTTCGTTGATGTGCAGGTAGTTCTCCAGCGTCGGCGTGAAGATGAACTGCGGTGGGGTGGCGAAGGCGTCGATTTCGCTTTTGAAACTGGTCATCACCATCCAGAAGATCGGGAAGAAAATCACGATCGCGATGGCCCAGGCCAGCGTGCCGAGCAGCAGGCTTTGCAGGCGGCGGGATTGTTGGAGCGTCATGGCAGGCCTCACGCTTTGTCAGTCAGGTTTTTGCCGATCATCCGCACCAGAATGATCGCGGCGATGTTGGCGATGACCACGGCAATCAAACCGCCCGCCGAAGCCATGCCGACATCGAATTGCACCAGCGCCTGGTTGTAGATCAGGTAGGCGAGGTTGGTCGAGGCATAGCCGGGGCCGCCGTTGGTGGTGGTAAAGATTTCGGCGAACACCGAGAGCAGGAAGATCGTTTCGATCATCACCACCACGGCAATCGGCCGCGCCAGATGCGGCAGGGTCAGGTGCCAGAAGATTGCGATCGGACCAGCACCGTCCAGACGCGCGGCTTCTTTCTGCTCCTGATCCAGCGATTGCATGGCGGTCATCAGAATCAGGATCGCGAAGGGCAGCCATTGCCACGAGACGATGATGATGATCGACAGCAGCGGGTAGTGCGCCAGCCAGTCCACCGGTTGCGCGCCGAACAGCTTCCAGAGGTAGGCGAGGATTCCCGAAACAGGGTGGAAGATCAGGTTTTTCCAGATCAGTGCGCCGACGGTGGGCATGATGAAGAACGGCGAAATCAGCATCACTCGCACCAGGCCGCGGCCGAGGAATTCGCTGGCCTCCAGCAACGCGCTGATCAACACGCCGAAGACCACGCTGATCAGCAACACGCTGCCGACCAGCAGCAAGGTATTGGTCGCGCCGGGCATGAAGCCGGAATCGGTGAGGAAATAGGTGAAGTTCTCCAGCCCCACGAATTCGTTTTCGCCGGGGTAGAGCAGGTTGTAGCGAATCATCGAAAAATAAATGGTCATGCCCAGCGGCACGATCATCCACAGCAGCAACAGCGCCACCGAGGGGCTGACCAGAAACCAGCCAGGATTGCGCACGCGCAGCTTGCGCTGGGGTTGTGCAAGATCGATGTGGGCTTTGGCAGTTGAAGTATTCATGGCAATCACAACCGAGTCATACAGACCTATGGAGATCCCCACGTGGGAGCGAGCCTGCTCGCGAAAGCGCTGGATCAGTGTCATGTGCATTGGCTGACACGACGCCTTCGCGAGCAGGCTCGCTCCCACAGAGGCAGGAGCAAGCCGTTCAGCGGTTACTTCGGATAACCCGCGCGCTTCATCTCGCGTTCCGTGGTCTGCTGCGCCGCTGCCAGCGCCTGATCCACCGTGGTCTGGCCGATCAGCGCGGCCGAGAACAGCTTGCCGACCTGGGTGCCCACGGCCTGGAACTCAGGAATGGTCACCAGTTGAATGCCAATGTACGGCACTGGTTTGAGCGTCGGTTTGCTCGGGTCTGCGGCCTTCAGCGATTCCAAGGTGACTTTGGCGAACGGCGCAGCGCTCATGTACGCATCGCTGTAGGTCGAGGCGCGGGTGCCCGGTGGCACGTTGGCAATACCGTCGGTCTTGGCAACCAGTTCGCCGTACTCTTTGGACGTGGCCCAGGCACTGAAGGTTTTTGCCGCGTCTTTGGCCTTGGAGCTGGTTGGAATTGCCAGCGCCCACGAATACAGCCACGCCGAGCCTTTATCCGTGACCTGATGCGGGGCGAAGGTGAAGCCGACGTGATCGGCGACCTTGCTCTGGGTCTTGTCGGTGACGAACGAGCCGGCGACGCTGGCGTCGACCCAGATTGCGCACTTGCCGCTGTTGAACAAGGCGAGATTTTCGTTGAAACCGTTGCTCGATGCGCCCGGCGGGCCGGATTTCTTCATGGTATTGACGTAGAAATTCAGCGCATTTTTCCATTCCGGCCCGCTGAATTCCGGTTTCCACTGCTCATCGAACCAGCGCGCGCCGTAAGCGTTGGCGACCGTGGTGACCAGCGCCATGTTCTCGCCCCAACCAGCCTTGCCGCGCAGGCAGATGCCGTATTGCTCTTTATCTTTCTGGGTGAGTTTCTCCGCGAACCCGGCGATCTCTTCCCAGGTCGGCCGCTCCGGCATGGTCAGCCCGGCTTGCTTGAACAGGTCGGTACGGTAATAGGTGATCGAACTTTCTGCGTAAAACGGCAGCGCATACAACGAACCCTTGACCGACAGGCCTTCACGCACCGAAGGGAACACATCGTCGAGGGCATAATTGGCCGGCAGATCCTTCATCGGCTCCAGCCAACCCTTGCCGCCCCAGAGTGCCGCTTCGTACATGCCAATGGTCAATACGTCAAACTGGCCGCCCTGAGTAGCGATGTCGGTGGTGAGGCGCTGACGCAGGACGTTTTCTTCCAGCACCACCCAATTGAGCTTGATGTCCGGATGCTCGCTCTCGAAAGTCTTCGAGAGTTTCTGCATGCGGATCATGTCGCTGTTGTTGACGGTAGCGATGGTCAGGGTCTGGGCGCCAAGGCTGACGCTGCTGAGGGTCATGCAGGTGAGAGCGAGCAGAGCTTTTGCAGTGGGTTGCATCGTGCACTCCTTTTCTGACACCCGTCGGGGCAGAAGGACAGTTATTGTTTTTGTGTCTTCCGAATGCAGGAAGAATCTGCGCTGATTACAGCCTTCAATCGAAGGGCTGACAAATCATCCCTAGCACTTTTGTTGATACTTTTTTGCACTGGGGTTTGGGTGGGGGAACGCAGGGAAGGGGTTTTGCGCGAGGAGCCGTTAGCGAATGCGTACAGATTTTCGCAAGTCGGACACTGTTTTTCTGGGAGCGAGCCTGCTCGCGAAGATGGTGTGTCAGCCACAGGATCTGTCAATGACAAACCGTATTCGCGAGCAGGCTCGCTCCCACAGGGGAATAATGGCGTTACAGGTGGTTTTGTTCTGTCAGGCGCTGCACCGCCAGCCGCCGATAGTGCGAAGGCGTCATGCCCTTGAGTTGCTGAAAGCGTCGATTGAAGTTGGAAATATTGTTGAAGCCCGACTCGAAGCACACCTCCGTCACCGGTTTGTCACCATCGGCCAGCAGCTCACAGGATTTGCTGATGCGCAGGCGGTTGACGAATTCGATGAAGTTGCGCCCGGTCGCCTGTTTGAACACGCGGCTGAAATAGGTCGGCGTCATGCCCAGGTGCTCGGCCACCTCTTCCAGGGAAATATCCCGCGCGTAATGGCTGAAGATGTAATCGACCGCGCGGTTGGTGCGGTCGATGTTGTGTTCGTCGGCAAGTTGCGGCGTGGTGGCGCCGGACAGCAACTGAAAATCGTCACTGGCCGCGAGCAGCTCCATCAGGATGAAAAAGTGTCCGAGACGCGTGATCCCGTTGCTGTCGGCGATCCGCTGCATGAGCGTCACGGCCTGGCGGATCGTGCGTTTGCAGCGGAACTCGATGCCGTACTGCGCGCGCTCAAGCAGGGGCGCGAGGGTTTTCAGTTCAGCGAAAACCTGGTGGCCGCTCTCGAACAATTCATCGGTGAAGTTGACCAGCATGTCGCGTTTCTCGACCACTTCATCTTCGGCGACCTGGCTGATCCAGTTGTGCGGCAGGTTTGGCCCGGTGAGAAACAGGGTTTCCGGATAGAAGTTGCCAATGTAATCGCCGATGAACACCTTGCCCGAGCTGGCGACGATCAGATGCAGCTCGTATTCCTTGTGAAAATGCCAGCGCACCAGCGGGCAGGGAAAGCCGTGCTGGCGGTAGATGATGGACAAGCCGTTATGGTCGTCCATCAGCTCGTAGGAAGGGTCGGTCACGCGAGCGGTTCGGGTCATGACGGGGCACTTTTTTATTATCGCTGCGCGATCATGCCTCGTTTTTTGCCATTTGTGCCACTTCCGACCGGCCGTCCGTGGAGACCGCTCAGCTGAGCTTGTCGCGCGCCTTTTGCAAGTTGGCCATTTGGCAGAAGCGCACGATGTTCGAATTCTTGATGAAGTCGAAATTGATGATGTTGCACTTGCGCGCCCAATCGGTTTTTTCCGGGTCGAACCACTCGTCAAGACTGTCGAGGATTCGCTGTGGCCCGCCCAGTGTGTAACTGGTTGCCGACAGCGACCACGGGCGGCGCGTACTGACAGGTGTGCTCAGTACGTTGTCTATATAGCCGTAAAGATCCGAGGTGCTGACCTGTGATTTGCCGATCCACTTGTGATTGATCTGGCTATAAAAGCGGAAGTCCAGGGTTTCCCAGGTCATCGGCGCAGCTACCATAATGCGCTGCAATGGATCGATGGCTTTGAGTTGGCCAATTCTCAGATGCAGATTTTCGGTGGGAATGATCCGTTCCCCAAGGTGCTCCAGCAAAGCTGTTCTGAATTCCTCATGGTTGAATGGATCTGTAGCGTTGGAAAGTTCATGAAAGTCCAGAACGATAAACTCGTTCGGGCTTCTTTCATAAAACCCCTTGAGGTCTCTAATCAAGTCTTCAAGCGTTCGCGAAGAGTTGAATCCATTGTGCTGGAAACGGAATCTCGCCAGTTGTTTCGCCTTGCTGTTGTAAACAAGGCGTACATCAAGTGCGCGAGCGCCGCGATTCAACTGCGAATAAAACGAAACGTCCTGACAGGCAAGCCAGTTTTTTCCGGGAATCAGGGCATAAGAAGCTTCCCAGTCACAACCGGCGTTATGCGCGCCGGGCAGGGTCATTTCGAATAACGAAAGATTATCGATTTGTGGTGAATCAGCCATCCATTGATGGGTTGGTATATCGTCGAAGTTTTCCATGTTGCATATCCTGCGAAGTGGTTGATTAGTTGCGCGCAGGATGTTTATAGGCATGTTCGTGTTATTGCGAAAGTTCGCTTTTGATGCAAGTCATGTAATTGATGTGATCAACGCTCTGTTGGGTTTAACTGGTTTTTGGCTTCGATCCATTGAGCCATGTATTGAGTGCTTTTGAGTGTGTGATGTCGCAACATGGCGCCGGTGAAATTGTCGTTTCTAAGTTGTGCCAAGTGTTGTCGGCAATCATCTATCCGGTTGATCAGACGCGGGCCATGTACGCTGCGCTGATAACGCTGCTGCAAAAGTGCCGAAGCCTGAATCTGCGCTTGCTGCCAGCGCGCTGGATCTTCGTACAGTTGCACGGCCTGTTCGGCGAAGGTATTTGCGTCCAGGGCAACGGCGCCCGGCCAAGGAGCATCGCCGTGCATGGCTTCGGCGCCGATTGGTGTGGTCACGCTTGGCGTGCCGCAGAGCATGGCGTCGACCAGTTTGCCCTTGATTCCCGCGCCGAAGCGCAATGGCGCAAGGCAGACCCGCGCTGCCGACATCACTTCAAGCGCATCTTCGGCCCAGTCCATGATGTGAAAGCCTTGGGCCGGGTTGTGCAGTGCGGTGGCTTTGGGCGGCGTATAGGCGCCATAGATACGCAGTTGCGCGCGAGGCAAGCGCGCGCGGATCAGCGGCCAGAGCGTGGTCTTCATCCAGAGCACGGCATCCCAGTTTGGCGCGTGACGGAAGTTGCCAATGCTGAGGAAATGCGCGCGCTCTTCGAAACCCGGCGCGGCGGTGTCCGGAAGATCAATCATCAACGGACACCAATGCAGGATTTGCCGAGGCAGGCCGAATTCCTCCACCAGCAGGTCGATCTCGACCTCGGAAATCATCAGGTTCAAATCACACCGGTACAGCGCAGCGATTTCCCGTTTGGCCAGATCGGTGCCGGCCATCAGCTGGAATTCTTCGTGCAATGCCGGTGCGAACAGTTCGGTGAAATCAGTCTGCTCGTCGTCGCTTTTCAGCCGGTCTTTCAGACGCTGATGACGCGCATGCCGCAGGCTTTGCAGGTCGGATGTTTCCAGGATGCGCAGGGCGTCCGGACAGTGTTTCTCCACCCGCCAGCCAAACTGTTCTTCCATCATGAATTGATCGAACAGCACGATATCCGGCGCCAACTCGCTGATGAACGTATCGAAGCTGCTGCTGTTGAGTTCGATCGGCACTTCGCAAATGCCCAGCGCCGTGAGATCAGCCTTGTGTTCACCCGGACCGGCCGGGCTGCTGAAGGTGATGTCCCAGCCTTGCTCGAGGAACGCTTCAAGAATCTGCATGACATGCCCACTGGCCGCCGAAGAGCGGGGCTCGGGCCAGACATAGCCGATAACCAGGACTTTGGTGGGGGCGGAATGGGACATCACTGGATTCTCGACGCGTAAAAAGGGCGCAATTAAACCACAGGGATGTGTGCGTATTGCCAGTGCCGGTTGATCGCCGATTGCGCGGGTTACACCAAATGCTTGTGGATCTTCAGGATTTTTCCAGAATGGATTTGACCTTGTCGCGTAACTGGTCAATCGAAAATGGTTTGCCGATGGCATGCATGTCGGCGGGCACATCGATAGTTTCGGCATAACCGCTGGCAAACAGGACGGGCAGAGCAGGGCGTAGTTCTCGCGCCTTGTTGGCCAGTTCGAGGCCATCCATGTCTGGCAGGCCTTTGTCGGTCATCATCAAATCGATGTGGTTGTCCAATTTTCTGAGGATTGCGAGCGCAGCCTCGCCCTCATCCGCCTCCAATACTTTGAATTCCAACTCCTCCAGCACATCCACGATGAGCATGCGCACGATGTCGTCATCTTCTACGACAAGGATGGTGGAGGCATTGGTAGACATGGCGGGACTCTCAAAAAATAAAATCGGGGGATACCGGGCGATCGAAATTGCCGGACTCTTGCATGAGTAAGTGGCGCATAGCCACAAGTTCCCGAGCTGATACAAAAAACTACAGGCCGGTGCGATGCGGCAAGGATAACCGTTGGCGTCGTCCAATGCGCTGGTGTGTGTAGGAAAATGCCATCATTTATGTGAGAAAAATGGATCCATACCTGGGTTTTGGGGCAAACTCTCGGGTTTTCAACAGTTCGACAAGGCTGCCCCATGTCCTCTCCGTCCTCGGTTGATGAACAACGGTTCCGCAAACTCCTGAGTCGCAACGTCAGCCTGCCGCTGGGCGTCGGCGTGCTTAGTGCGGTGTTTTTCGTCTCGCTGATCACTTATTTGCTGTCCGTCATCCAATGGGTCGAGCACACCGACCGGGTGATCAATAACGCCAATGAGGCGGTGAAACTCACCGTCGATCTCGAAACCGGCATGCGCGGTTATCTGCTCAGCGGGGACGAGCACTTCCTCGACCCGTATGAAACCGCCAAACCGCGCATCGCTGTCGCGCTCAATACGCTGCTGGAGCTGACTGCCGACAACCCGGTGCAGACCGATCGTCTGCGACGTTTGCAGGCGTTGCAGTTGGAATGGGCCAACTACGCGCAATCGATGATCGATCTGCAGCGTAGCAGTGGCGATTATCGCGGTGCGGTCAAGGCCGGGCGGGGCAAGCGCCTGACCGATGAGATCCGCAAGCAGTTCGAGGACGTCATCGAGACCGAGCAGGTGCTGCGCGCCACGCGCAACGAAGACGTGCGCCGTACCACGATCTGGAGCATCACTCTTTACCTGATCTTCATCGTCGGTATCAGCGGTTTGCTGGCCTATATCGGGCGCCGTGACTTGCTCAACCTGTCGACCAATTACAGCGCCAACCTGGCTGCGCAACAGGCCAGCGCCGAACGCCTGGAGAAACAGGCGTGGCTGCGCAACGGGCAGACACAACTGGCCGAGCAGGTGCTGGGGCAACTGACGCTGAATCTGCTGGGGCGCAACATCCTGCAATTCTGCGCGCAATACCTCGGCACCGCCGTCGCTGCGCTGTATGTCCGCGAAGAACATGGGGGTCTCAAGCGCGTGGCGACTTACGGCTTCTCCCGCGAGCAGGAAGAGCTGAACCAGGCGATTTACAGCGGCGAAGGCATCGTCGGCCAGGTCGCGGAACAAGCGCGGCTGATTCGTCTCGACGCGGTCCCGGGCGATTATTTCAAAGTCAGCTCCGGCCTCGGTGCGGGCCTGCCGCACAGTGTGCTGGTGGTGCCGACCAGCGATGACGACCGGGTCAATGGCGTGATCGAACTGGGTTTCCTGCGTCCGCTGTCCGACCGCGACATTGAACTGCTGGAGCTGATCGCCGGCAACATCGGCACCTCGATCGAAGCGGCGCGCTACCGTCAGCGTTTGCAGGAAGTGTTGGCCGAAACCCAGCAGCTCAACGAAGAGCTGCAAGTTCAGCAGGAAGAGCTGAAGACCGCCAACGAAGAGCTCGAGGAACAGTCGCGAATTCTCAAGGAATCCCAGGCGCATCTGGAAACCCAGCAGGTGGAGCTGGAGCAGACCAACGAGCAGCTCGCCGAGCAGCGCGACGCGATGGACAAGAAAAACACCGAGCTGAATCAGGCGCAGATTCAGCTCGAAGAGCGTGCCGAAGAACTGCAACGCTCGAGCAAGTACAAGTCCGAATTCCTCGCCAACATGTCCCACGAACTGCGCACGCCGCTGAACAGCTCGCTGATTCTCGCCAAGCTGCTGGCGGAAAACCCGCAGCAGAATCTCTCGGCGGAGCAGGTCAAGTTTGCCGAGTCGATCTACTCGGCCGGCAACGATCTGCTCAACCTGATCAACGATATTCTCGACATCTCCAAAGTCGAGGCCGGCAAGCTCGAAGTGATCGCCGAAAACACCCGCGTCGATCGTCTGGTCGACGGCTTGCGCTCTATGTTCGAACCGCTTGCTGCCGACAAGCACCTTGCTTTCAGTGTCGAGGTCCAGCCGGACGCGCCGGGTTTGCTGTTCACCGACCGTCAGCGTCTGGAGCAGGTGATCAAGAACCTGCTGTCGAACGCGATCAAGTTTACCGAGCATGGCTCCGTCAGCCTGACCATCACCGCGCAGCCGAACGACCACATCGCCTTCAGCGTCAAGGATTCCGGGATCGGTATCGCTGCCGATCAGCAGGAGAGTATTTTCGAAGCGTTCCGTCAGGCGGATGGCACCACCAACCGCAAGTACGGCGGCACCGGCCTGGGCCTGTCGATCTCGCGGGATCTGGCGACGTTGCTGGGCGGTTCGATCAGCGTCGACAGCGTACCGGGGCAGGGCAGTACGTTCACCCTGGTGCTGCCGCGCCAGTATCACGAGTTCGGTGATACGCCTGCCGCGCCGCTGACCTTTCACCCGGCGCCTGCGACAGCTGCGCCAGTCGCCGTTGTGGCTCCGGTGGCATCAGCGATTCCGGCGGTTATCCCGCGCTTCGCCGATGACCGCGATAAAGCGCCATTCGCCACTCGCTGCATCCTGGTGGTGGAGGACGAGCCGAACTTCGCCCGAATCCTGTATGACCTGGCCCATGAGTTGGGCTATCAGTGTCTGGTCGCCCACGGCGCCGACGAGGGTTACGACCTGGCCCGAGAATTCGCCCCGGATGCAATCCTGCTCGACATGCGCCTGCCGGATCACTCCGGCCTGACCGTGCTGCAACGCCTGAAAGAACGCGCCGAAACCCGGCACATTCCGGTGCACGTGATTTCTGTCGAAGACCGCGTCGAAGCGGCCATGCACATGGGCGCGATCGGCTACGCAGTGAAACCGACCACCCGCGAAGAGCTCAAGGACGTGTTCGCCCGTCTCGAAGCCAAGCTGACGCAGAAGGTCAAACGCGTGCTGCTGGTCGAGGACGACGATCTGCAACGCGAAAGCATCGCGCGGTTGATCGGCGACGAAGACATCGAAATCACCGCCGTCGGCCTGGCCCAGGACGCGCTGGAACTGCTGCGCACGACCATCTACGACTGCATGGTCATCGACCTCAAGCTGCCGGACATGCTCGGCAACGATCTGCTCAAGCGCATGTCCACCGAGGACATCTGCTCGTTCCCGCCGGTCATCGTCTACACCGGACGCAACCTGACCCGCGACGAAGAGGCCGAGCTGCGCAAGTACTCGCGCTCGATCATCATCAAGGGCGCGCGCTCGCCGGAGCGGCTGCTGGACGAGGTCACACTCTTTCTGCACAAAGTCGAATCGCAGCTGTCCCATGAACGGCAGAAGATGCTCAAGACCGCGCGCAGCCGCGACAAGGTCTTCGAGGGTCGCAAAGTGCTGCTGGTGGATGACGATGTGCGCAACATCTTCGCTCTGACCAGTGCCCTGGAACACAAAGGCGCAGTCGTGGTGATCGGCCGGAATGGCCGCGAAGCGATTGAGAGACTTCACGAAGTCGAGGACATCGATCTGGTGCTGATGGACGTGATGATGCCGGAAATGGATGGCTTCGAAGCCACCATGGAAATCCGCAAGGATCCGCGCTGGCGCAAGCTGCCGATCATCGCGGTAACGGCCAAGGCCATGAAGGACGATCAGGAGCGCTGCCTGCAAGCGGGCGCCAATGATTATCTGGCCAAGCCCATCGACCTTGATCGTCTGTTCTCGCTGATACGTGTGTGGTTACCGAAAATGGAACGCATCTAGTGGAACGCAGCAGTCCGGCCGAGCGCAACAGCGAAATCGAATTACGCTTGTTGATCGAGGCGATCTACCTGAAATACAGCTATGACTTTCGCGACTACTCCGGCGCTTCGATCAAGCGCCGGGTGCAGCACGCGTTGAGTCAGTTCGAATGCGCGACCATCTCGGCCCTGCAAGAGAAAGTCCTGCACGATCCGACGGCGTTCATGCAATTGCTGCAACTGCTGACGATTCCGGTCAGCGAGATGTTCCGCGATCCGTCGCACTTTCTGGCGATCCGCAAGGAGGTGGTGCCGCTGCTGCGCACCTATCCGTCGCTGAAGATCTGGATCGCCGGCTGCAGCACAGGCGAGGAGGTCTATTCGATGGCGATTCTGCTGCGCGAAGAAGGCCTGCTCGACCGCACGATCATCTACGCCACCGATATCAACCCGCGCTCGCTGGAAAAGGCCAAGCAAGGCATTTTCTCCATGGAAAATGTCCGCGCCTACACCGCCAATTACCAGCAGGCCGGCGGCCAGCGTTCGTTTGCCGATTACTACACCGCAGCCTATGGCTACGCGATTTTCGACAAGAGCCTGTGCGAGAACGTGACGTTCGCCGACCACAGCCTGGCCACCGACAGCGTGTTCTCCGAGACCCAGCTGATCTCCTGCCGCAACGTGCTGATCTACTTCAACAAGAAGTTGCAGGACCGGGCGTTCGGGTTGTTCCATGAATCGCTGTCGCATCGCGGCTTTCTGGTGCTGGGCAGCAAGGAAACCCTGGATTTTTCCAACTACTCGAGCCAGTTCGAACCGTTGGTCAAACAAGAACGGATCTACCGCAAATCATGAACGACACCCCGAGCCTGCCTCGCATCGAGGCTGTCGTGATCGGCGCCTCCGCAGGCGGTGTCGAGGCGTTGCTGACCCTGCTCGGGCCGTTGCGCAAAGGTTATGTGTTGCCGATCATCATCGTCCTGCATCTGCCCGAAGAGCGCCGCAGTCATCTGGCCGAAGTGTTTTCCCGGCGTCTGGCGATGCCGGTCAGAGAGGCTGAAGACAAACAGGATATCGAAGCCGGCACGGTGTATTTCGCCACGCCCGGTTATCACTTGTCGGTCGAAGCCGATCGCAGCCTGTCGCTGAGTCTTGAAGACCGCGTGCACCACTCGCGGCCTTCGATTGATTACCTGTTCGAGTCCGCCGCCGACGTTTACGGCGCGACACTTGCCGCCGTGCTGCTGACCGGTGCCAATCACGATGGCGCGCGCGGACTGGCCTGCGTCAAGCACTGCGGCGGCCTGACCATTGTTCAAGATCCCGAGGATGCACAAGTCGCCACCATGCCCCAGGCTGCACTGAACGTTCTGCAGCCGGATCATGTCCTACCCATTCACGGCATCGGCCGTCTGCTAGTCGAGCTGGAACGAATCGCATGCTGAGTAATATCCAAGCCAAACTGTTGATCGTCGACGATCTGCCAGAAAACCTGCTGGCGCTGGAAGCGCTGATCAAGCGCGAGGATCGCACGGTCTACAAGGCTCTGTCGGCGGACGAAGCACTGTCGCTGCTGCTGCAACACGAATTCGCCATGGCCATTCTCGACGTGCAGATGCCCGGCATGAATGGCTTCGAACTGGCCGAGTTGATGCGCGGCACCGAGAAAACCAAGAACATCCCGATCATCTTCGTCAGCGCCGCCGGCCGTGAACTCAATTACGCGTTCAAAGGCTACGAAAGCGGTGCGGTGGACTTCCTGCACAAGCCGCTCGATATCCACGCGGTGAAGAGCAAGGTCAACGTTTTCGTCGATCTGTATCGCCAGAGCAAAGCCATGAAGCAGCAGGTCGAGGCGCTGGAGCAGGCCCGCCGTGAGCAGGAAGCGCTGTTGCAACAGCTGCAAAGCACTCAGCTTGAGCTCGAGCAAGCGGTGCGCATGCGTGATGACTTCATGTCCATCGTCGCCCATGAGGTGCGTACGCCGCTCAATGGCCTGATTCTCGAAACCCAGCTGCGCAAGATGCACCTGGCCCGGGACAACGCCTCGGCGTTCACCCTCGACAAGATGCAGGCGATGGTCGATCGCGATGAGCGGCAGATCAAAAGCCTGATCCGCCTGATCGAAGACATGCTCGATGTCTCGCGGATCCGCACGGGCAAGCTGTCGATCCGCCCGAGTCGTTTCGATCTGGTGCAACTGGTGAGCAATCTGCTGCAGAACTTCGCCCCGCAAATGGAAGCGGCGGAAACCAGTGTTTCCTTCGAGGCGGCGGCGCCAGTGGAAGGTTGCTGGGACGAGTTCCGCATCGAGCAAGTGGTGTCCAATCTGCTGACCAACGCCTTGCGTTACGGCGGTCGCAGCCCGATTCAGGTGCGCGTCTATCGCGAAGGTGACGAGGCACGGGTCGAAGTTCAGGACCACGGCATCGGCATCAGCGCCGAGAACCAGAAGCGTATTTTTCAGCAGTTCGAACGGGTGTCCGCCAAGACGGTGGTGGCCGGGCTCGGGCTGGGTCTGTTCATTTCCGAGCAGATCGTCGCCGCCCATGGCGGCTCCATCGTCGTCGAGAGTGAAATCAACGAAGGCGCCCTGTTTCGCGTTTGTCTGCCGATCCAGGAAAACGGCATATCCGACGCAACCTCTGAGTGACCACACGGTCGTATCAGCAGCTATTGACCGAACAAAGGCTTCCCATGAGCGTAGATGCGCAAGATGTAGTACTCGTCGTCGAAGACGAACCGGTTATCTTGATGGTCCTGACAGATTACCTGTCAGGGCAGGGCTATCGCGTGTTGCAAGCGGAAAACGGCGAGCAGGCTTTCGAGATCCTCGCCAGCAAACCTCACCTGGACATGCTGATTACCGATTTCCGCCTGCCGGGCGGCATCTCCGGCGTGCAGATCGCCGAGCCGGCAGTGAAGCTGCGACCGGACCTCAAAGTGATTTTCATCAGCGGCTACCCGCAGGAAATCCGTGAGACCGGCAGCCCGATCACCAGCAAGGCACCGATCCTTGAGAAACCGTTCGATCTGGATGTGTTGCAGGAAAAGATTCAGGAATTGCTGGCCTGATATGTAGGAGCTGCCGAAGGCTGCGATCTTTTGATTTTGCTTTTTACAGATCAAGGTCAAAAGATCGCAGCCTTCGGCAGCTCCTTGGTTCAGCTATTGATCATCTCGCGCACCTTGGCGGTGAGCAGATCAAAGGTGAAGGGCTTGGTGATCATCTGCATCCCCGAGTCGAGGAAGCCACCGCGCACCGCCGCGTGCTCGGCATAACCGGTGATGAACAACACCTTCAGACCCGGCCGGTATTGCCGGCCAACCTCCGCCAGTTGCCGACCGTTCATGCCGGGCAGACCGACATCGCTGATCAGCAGATCGATGCGCTGCGTCGAGTTGAGGATCGGCATGGCCCCATCGGCATCACTGGCCTCGACAAATGCGTAACCCAACTCACCGAGCACGGCGCTGACCAGCACGCGCACCGCCGGGTCGTCTTCAACGATGAGTACGGTCTCGCCATCCATCGCATACGGAGCTTGCTGCGAATCCGAAACGGGGATTTCTACTTCCTCACCACGGAAGCGCGGCAGGTAGAGTTTAACGGTGGTGCCTTGATCGACTTCGCTATCGATCGACACATGCCCGCGCGACTGCTTGCTGAAGCCATAGATCATCGACAGGCCCAACCCGGTGCCCTGGCCGATCGGCTTGGTGGTGAAAAACGGATCGAACGCACGGCTGACCACACTTTGCGGCATGCCGCTGCCGTTGTCGGTGACGCTGAGCATCACGTAATCGCCCGGCTCCAGGTTGGTGTAAGCGGCGGTGAAGTCGCGATGCAGCACCTGATTGCTGGTTTCCACTACCAGTTTGCCGCCCTCGGGCATCGCATCGCGGGCGTTGATCACCAGGTTGAGCAGGGCGCTTTCCAGTTGATTGGGATCGGCCTCGGCCACCCAAAGGTTGTCGTCCAGGCGCATCTCCAGATGAATGCTTTCATTGAGGCTGCGTTGCAGCAACTCGCCCATCGACAGCACCAGCGTGTTCATTTGCACGGCTTTCGGGTCGAGTGACTGCCGGCGCGAGAACGCCAACAAGCGGTGTGTGAGGCCAGCGGCGCGGTTGGCGGAAGTCACGCCAAGATCAATCAGGCTGTCGAGGTCTTCGGTGCGGCCCCGGGCCAGACGCCGGCGCAGCAGTTCGAGACTGCCGATGATGCCGGTGAGCATGTTGTTGAAGTCGTGAGCGATACCGCCAGTAAGTTGGCCGACCGCTTCCATTTTCTGCGATTGACGCAACGCTTCTTCGTTGTGGCGAAGTTGTGCGGTGCGCTCTTCAACCTGTTGTTCGAGGGTTTCCAGAGTCGATTGCAGGCGACGTTCGCTTTCACTCAGATCGATCAGACGATCGCGCGCTTCATATTGTCGTCGCCGTCCGCGCAGCGCGGCGGAAACCAGACTGACCATGGTCGCCGGATGAAACGGCCGCTCGAGAAACGTCACATTACCCAGCAATGTACTCAGGCGTGAAGGTAGGCCTTGCTCTTGGCCACCGTGGTGGGTCAGCAGGACGATCGGCAGGTCGGACCAGGCCGGTTGCTGGTCGAGATACACAATCAGCGTTTCCAGTTCCGGCCCGCGCAACGCTTCTGCGGCGATCAGCAATAGCCCGGCACCGAGTTCCAGCTCAGTGCACAGTTCGCCGAGACTGGGTGTCACGAGGCCGCTGTAGCCGGCCTCGTTGAGAATTTGCAGCGCGATCTGACTGTCGCGCCCCAGCGGCGCCAGAATCAATACCCGCTCGGCCAGAACCAGCGGCGCGGTGTCCGTCACGGGCTTTCATCCTCAAGCAACGGATTGCTCGCACCAAGGTAAGTCGGTACGCCACGCAGCACGCCCTGGAACGATTCCAGCGGTTGGCCGATGGTCATTCCGCGCGAGGAGATCCGGTATTCACGAATGGTCGATTCATGATTGCCGGTACGTTTTTTGATGATCGAGATCGCCCGGCGGACTTTGCCCAGAGCTTCGAAATAGCGCAACAGGATCACCGTATCGGCCAGGTAAGTGATATCGACCGGCGCCTGCATGTCACCGACCAGCCCGTGCTGGGCAACCGTCATGAAGGTCGCCGCGCCTTTGCGGTTCAGGTACAGGAGCAGCTCATGCATGTGCAGCACCAGCGCGTTTTCTTCCGGCATCGCTGCCTGGTAGCCGTTGATGCTGTCGATGACCACGGTTTTGATGCCGCGCTCATCGACGCAGCGGCGCACGCGGTGGGACAACTCGCCCGGCGACAGTTCCGCGGCGTCGACTTGCTCGATCATCAGATTGCCGGTCGCCTGCAAGGCTTTCAGGTCAATGCCGATGTGGCGCATGCGCTCGAACAGCAGGCCCAATTCTTCATCGAAAATGAACAGCGCGGCTTTCTCGCCCCGGGCCACTGCGGCTGCGGCGAAAATCATCGAGATCAGCGATTTACCGGTACCGGCAGGGCCAAGAATCAGCGTGCTTGAGCCGGTTTCGATGCCGCCGCCGAGCAGGGCATCCATTTGCGCGATGCCGCTGGACAGTTGCAGGCGCGGATAGTCGCCGCGATGTTCCGCCGCCACCAGACGCGGGAAAACGTGGACGCCGTCGCCCATGATGGTGAAATCGTGGAAACCGCCACGGTATTTCTGCCCGCGATACTTGACCACCCGTACCCGCCGGCGCTCGGCACCGTAGCTCGGTGTCAGCTCTTCAAGGCGGATCACGCCGTGGGCCACACTGTGTACGGTTTTGTCGAGGGATTCGGTGGTCAGGTCATCAAGCAGCAGGACGGTGGCGTCGTAGCGCACGAAGTAGTGCTTGATCGCGAGAATCTGCCGACGATAACGCAGGGAGCTTTGCGCCAGCAGACGGATTTCCGAGAGGCTGTCGAGCACAACGCGGGTCGGCTTGAAGCGTTCGACCACTTCGAAAATCTGCTTGGTCGCCTCACCCAGCTCAAGGTCCGAGGAGTACAGCAGGCTTTGCTGATGTTCGGCGTTGAGCAGGCTTTCCGGCGGCGTCAGTTCGAAGATATGAATGTTCTCGTTCAACTCCCAGCCATGGGAGCGTGCGCCTTGGCGCAGTTCTTTCTCGGTTTCCGAGAGAGTGATGTACAGGGAACGTTCCCCTGCCAGCGCGCCGGCTCGCAGAAAATGCAGCGCGACCGTGGTTTTGCCGGTCCCGGGTTCACCCTCGAGCAAAAACACATGGCCGCGAGACAGACCACCGGCCAGGATGTCATCCAGCCCTTCAATGCCAATGGCGGCTTTCGCACTGATCAACTCGTTTGATGTAGTCAAAAAACGCCCTCTTATGACTAGGGTAATCCGGCGGCTGGCTTAAGTGAGCCGCCTGAGTAACTTGACCGCATGGCGTGTTCACGGTTCCGCTTTTTCTTTCGACAGCTGGCCAATTGCGCCGGCTCTGGCTTGATCAAAGACCTTGCTGCAAGGCCGGATCGTCTGGATTGAGCTGTTCCAGTTGCGCCAACAGGATCTGCACATTCTGCAACTGGCCGCTTTCCTTCCAGTAGTTGATCAGCAGCACCCGCGCCTTGCGGTCGGCGGGGTGGCGCTGGACGATTTCCTGCAGTTGTTTCTGCGCCGCCTCCAGTTCTTCCGCACTGTGCAGGGTGGTGGCGAGGTCGTAGCGATAATCCTTGTTGTCCGGTTCCAGTTCCACCGCTTTGGACAGGCCGAGCAGCGCGTATTCGCGCTGGCCGTGATGCAACAGCCACAGTCCCAGGGCATGTTGCAGATAGGCTGAGTCAGGTTGCGCCTTGAGCTGGCGGGCGAGCAACTGGCGAGCGGCATCGCTTTGCCCCTGGCGATCGAGGACATCGATCTGCATGACCAGCGCCGGCAGGTTGCCGGGCTCCAGTCGCAGGGTATTGTCCAACGCCTCCTGGGCCTGTTTGTATTCAGCGTTGTGGATATACAGACGAGCCAATTGCGCATAGTTGGCGGCGCTTTCCGGCTGGCTTTCGAGCGTCTGCTGCCAGCCGTCGATGGCCTGCTGTAGCGGCGCGAAATACAGGCCCAGCTCGTCCGGGGTCAGGCCGAGCAGGGCATTGATCGCAGCGAAACGGACAGTTTGTTCTTCATCGTCGAGCAACGGCCCGAGCAACAGGCTGCGTTGACCGCCAGGCACCAGACCGACGATGCTTTTGACCGCGGCGACGCGCACTTGCGGCGCTTCGTGATGCAAGTCGATGTCGGCCAGTTTCAATGCCTGCGGGCTCGGATAATTGGCCAGTTCGCCGTGCAGCCAGACCCGACGCTTGACCGATATGTCCGGGCGACCCAATTGCTGGTACAACTGGCGCGCCGCTCCGGGTTCACCCATGCGCGCGGCGTTCAGCGCTTCGCTGTAGCCATGTTTGACAGCATCGGGAATGGTCGGTGTGCTGCTGCGCCAGGACAGCCAGACGACGCCGAGGATCAGTACGAGGCCTAGGCCGATCAGCAGGTTGCGGCGGGACTGAGTCATGCGGGGTTTCCGAAAGCTTCGAACTTGAGCAGAGCGGCAAGCTTCGGTCAGCTTGGCGCGTGAGTCAAACCCTTGCCAGCGAATCGTCCTACGACACGCGTCGACTGTGAAATCCGTCAGGCTTTTGTTGCAGTGTCTACGCTTGCAGAAGTCGTTTTGAAGAGTGTGCCCATGTCAGCGCTGTTCGCTTATTTCAAGGCTCTGATCCATCCCGGTCAGGCTGTTCTGCTGTTTGCCCTGCGGACCATCGCCGCCGGGTTGTTGACCCTTTATCTGGCGTTCATTTTCGATCTCGAACAGCCGAAGTGGTCGATCATGGCCGTGGTAATTGTCAGCCAGCCCTTGGCGGGGATGGCACTGGCGCGCAGTTTTGGCCAGATCATCGGCACCACAGTGGGTGCAGCGGTGGCGGTGTTGATCATGGCGATTTTTCCTCAGGCGCCGCTGCCGTTCATTACCACATTGGCGTTGTGGCTGGCGCTGTGCACGGCGGGCGGCACGTTGCTGCGCTACACCAGTTCCCAGGCGTTCGTGCTCAGCGGTTACACCGCAGTGGTTGTGGCCCTGCTGGCAATTCCGGACCAGGACGGCACGTTTCTGCTGGCTGTCACCCGTGTCACCGAAACCCTGCTGGCGGTGGCCTGCGTCTGCGTGGTCAGTCTGCTCACGGCCCGCCCTGAAGCCGTCGCGAAGGGCTATTTCGCCAAGGTTGATCAGGTGATCAAACTGGCCGCCAGCCACGCCGCCGAGGTGCTTCGCACGGAAGAAAGCGAAGCCGATTTCCAGCGTCGGCAGATGCAACTGCTCGGTGAAATCAGCGCGCTGGAAGGGTTGCGGCGCCATTTGTATTTCGATGCCCCGCGTTTGCGCAGTGCCGACAACCTGGTATTGCTGCTCGGCAATCAACTGATGCTGCTGACGTCGCGACTGACCGCGCTGCGTCATCAACGCGAATTGCTCATCGAACGCTGGGAGGGCGACTTGCCGCTGGAGGTTCAGCAGCTGCGCGCCGAGGAACTGGCGTTACTGGAGCAGCTCGCGCAGCAGGGCCGCGCATTGTCGGGCGCGGATCGGCAGCGTTTCGTCACTTTGCAGCAACAGTTCGAAGCGTTGGCGTACAAGGCCGAGCAGCAGACCGAGAACATGAGTGCGACCCTGCGTTCACTGGCCTGGGCGCTGCGCTGGGAGCAGGCGCGCCTGTTGCAGCAACTGGAACAGATTCTCGAACTGAGCGACGCCATTCAGGAAGGGCGCCCGGCCAGCTGTCTCTATCGCGGGCAGAGCAGTCCGTTACATCTGGATTTCACCCTGGCCTCGATGAACGCCATCCGCGCCTTTACCGCGCTGTTGGTGTCCGGGCTGATCTGGATCGAAACCGCGTGGGACGGCGCCCGCGGCGGGATGATTCTGGTAGGGATTCTCTGCTCGTTGATGGCGACCTTTCCGCGCCCGTTGATGGCTGCGCAAAGCTATGCGCGGGGCTTGGGGTTGGCGCTGGTGGTGTCGGCGTTCTACCAGTTCATGCTGGTGCCGGCGATCAGTGATTTCGAGCTGCTGGCCTTGCTGCTGGCGCCGCTGCTGTATGCCATTGCCGTGGGCATTGCCAGTCCGGCCACCGCCGGGATCGGCATGGGCCTTGGCCTGTCGAGCTTCCTCATGCTCGGCCCGCAAAATACCGGCACCGGGCAGAACACGGCGATTCAATGGTTCGAATTTGCCGGCGCTTATGTCAGCGCGGCGATGCTGGCCTTGATCGTCTATGCACTGATCTTTCCGTTCCGCCCGGCCTTGCGCATCCGGCGCCTGTACGGCGAAGCACGGGAACAGGTCTATCAATTGAGCAAAATGCCGGCGACCGATGAACAACAATTCGCCTTTGAGAGTCGGATGACCGATCGCCTGACCAGCATGCTCGGCCTGCTGCCGGCAGCGAATGATCGTGCCATGCAGCGCTTGTACGAAATCAGCCTGGCATGCGTGGCCTTGGGCGTGGCCATGCATCAACTGCGGCAGCAGGCCTTGAACAATGGGTTGCTCACTGAGGCGTTCAGCCAGCGCCTGGCGTCGGCGTTACGCAAGACCGGTCGTTTGGTTGCCGGACGCGACGATGTTCAGCTTCCAGCGCTGCTGGCGACGCTGCACCAACTCGGCGATGAGCTGGACGAGCTGCACGCCGCCAGTCATGAACATTTATGGTCGGTGTTTCGCATGCGCGTGGCGCTGCTGATTGTCGTGTCGTTCCTTGAGCGCCACGGTGAACATTTGCAAACTCAAGTTCTGCAAGGAGAACCGCAACTTGCCCATTGATTTCGAGATTGGCGGCGTCTACCTGCCACCGATTGCCCAGGCCCTGTTACTGGCGATCCCGATATTCATGTTGCTGGACTGGGGCCTGCGACGCCTGGGCGTGCTGCGCCTGGTCTGGCATGAAGCGTTGTTCGAAGGCGCTCTTTACGCCTGTGTCTGCGCCACGCTGATTCTGTTGATGGGAGCCTGATGTCTTGAAAGCGCTAGTTGCACGAATGATGACCGTGGCAGTGGTGATCCTGGCGATCGTCCTAGGCTGGTTCGCCTGGGAGTATTACACCCGCGCGCCATGGACACGGGATGCCCGGGTGAGGGCGGATGTGGTCACGCTATCGGCGGATGTCTCCGGGCGTATCGTCAAACTGGCGGTGCAGGACAACCAGCATGTCGACAAGGGCCAGTTGCTACTGGAGATCGATCCGGCGCGATATCAATTGGCGGTCGAGCATGCCCGGCGCTCGGTAGAGGTGTCCAAGGCCTCGCTGGGGCAATCGCAAGCGGCGATCGTCGCCAGTGAAGCGTTGCTCAAACAACGTCAGAGTGAAGAGCGCCGGCGCCGCACGCTGAAGCAGGGCTTCGCGATTTCCGGTGAGGAATGGGAGAAGGCCAGTACCGACGTGGCGGTTGCCCAGGCGGATCTGTTGCGCAATCAGGCCAACCTCGGGCTGGCCGAAGCCAATGTGCAGCTGGCGATTGCCGCGCTGACTCAGGCTGAGCTGGATTTGCAGCGTACCCGTGTCGAGTCGCCGGTCAGTGGTTACGTGACCAACTTGCTGACTCGCCAAGGTGATTACGCACAGGCCGGCGGGGCACTGCTGGCGTTGGTCGACAGTGATTCGTTCTATGTCAGCGGTTATTTTGAGGAAACCAAGCTGCCGCGAATCGAAGAGGGCGACCGGGTACGCATCCAGTTGATGAGCGGTGAGAGTTTCGGCGGCACGGTAGAAAGCATCGCCTTTGCCATCGCCGACCGTGAGAACGCGCCGGGCAGTCGACTGCTGGCGAACATCAACCCGAGTTACACCTGGGTGAAACTGGCGCAGCGAGTGCCGGTGCGCATCGGCATCGATGGTGATTTTGCCGGCAAGAATCGCTTGCGCGCCGGCACAACCGCCACAGTGACGGTCCTGGAGGATCACAAATTTCAAGACCGCCCATGAACCACTGTGGGAGCGAGCCTGCTCGCGAAGGCGTCAGGTCAGATATATCAGCGGTGACTGACACTCTGCCTTCGCGAGCAGGCTCGCTCCCACAAGAAACCCAATGCTGAAAACAGGCATAAAAAAACCCCGCGACCGAATGATACGCGGGGCAAAGAAATTGGTTGGTTGCGGCCAACCAAAGGAGCTCTTTAACAATCTTTACTTGCTGGCGACCGTCTCCGGTTGCCAGCCACCGCCGAGGGCCTTGTAGATCGCGACAATGCCGCGATACAGCTCGACTTCGGCCTGGGCCTGACTGTCTTCGGCATTCAGGCGCTCACGCTGGGCGTCGAGCAGGACGAGGAAGTCGGTGGTGCCTTCGCGATAACGGATTTCCGCCAGGTCGGCAGCCTTGCGGCTCGATTCGCTTTGACGGATCAGCGAGATCAGGCGTTGCTGACGCTTGCCGTAATCGCTGAAAGCGTTCTCCGATTCTTCCAGGGCCAGCAGCACTTGTTGCTCGTAGTTGGCCAGTGCGCCTTCGGCATCGGCGTCGGCGCCACGCAAACGGGCGCGGACGCTGCCAAGGTCAAACGCAGCCCAGGTGATGCTCGGGCCGAGTGCCCAGGCGTTGGCCGCCGAGGAACCGATCTGCGAACCACGTCCGGCGGTCCAGCCGAGGAAACCGCTGAGGCTGACCCGTGGGAACAGGTCGGCTTTGGCCACGCCGATGCGCGCAGTGGCCGAAGCCAGTTGGCGTTCGGCGCTGAGGATGTCCGGACGACGTTGCAGCAGTTCACCCGGATCACCGATCGGCAGCGCCTTGGCGATGGCCGGCAGATCTTTCGGGCTCAGGTCGACGGTCAGTTTGTCGGGGCGCTCCCCGAGCAGGGTAGCGATACGGTTTTTCTGCCGCACCTGTTCCGCCTGCAACTGCGGCACGCTGGCTTCGACATTGGCCAGACGCGCGTCGGCGCGCTCGACATCGAGCTGATCACCGACACCGGCGTCACGCAGGCTGATGGTGATCTTGCGCGACTCCTCTTGGTTGTCGAGGTTGGCCACGGCGATTTTTTCCCGCAGCTGGGCGCCGCGCAGTTGACCGTAGGCGTCGACCAGTTCGGCAATCATGGTGACTTGCAGCTGATACAGATCGGCTTCGGCGGCTTGCTGGTCGGCGTCGCTGGCTTCCAGATTGCGCTGGATGCGGCCGAACAGGTCGAGCTCCCAGGCCATGTCCAGACCGAGGTCATAGCGTTCGCTATTGACCCGATCGGTGGTCTGGCCAGGAATCTGGCCCTTGCCCAGGTCACTGCTGACGCGGCTAGTGATGGTCGGCATCGCATCGTTGCTGGCGTCGTCGCGGATCGCCCGAGCGGCTTTCCAGCGGGCGAACGCCACGCGCAGTTCACGGTTGCCTTGCAGCGATTGCGTCACCAACTGGTTGAGGGTCGGATCATCGAATTGCTGCCACCAGATGCCTTCGAATTTCGAGCGGTCGAAGTTCTTTTGCCCGTCGGCGCCGTCGGTGGCGGTGGTGATATTCGCCGCCTCCGTGGCTGGGGTCTTGTAGTCGGGGCCGACGGCGCAGGCGCTGAGGGCCAGCACCAGCAGACTCGGCAGGAAGACTTTCAGACTCATTGTTGCGCCTCCAATGGCTTTTGAAGAGTGTGCGCTTTGGCTGCTTTGCGCTGCTCGCCGCGTTCGACAAAGTTACGGATCAGCACGTAAAACACTGGCGTCAGCAACAGACCGAAGAAGGTCACCCCGAGCATCCCGGAGAACACCGCCACACCCATGGCATGACGCATCTCGGCACCGGCACCGCTGGAGAACACCAGTGGCACCACACCCATGATGAACGCGAACGACGTCATCAGGATCGGCCGCAGACGCAGTCGGCAGGCTTCCAGTACCGCAGCGAGCGGGTCGAGGCCTTCTTCCTGTTTGTCCTTGGCGAACTCGACGATCAGAATCGCGTTTTTACAGGCAAGTCCCACCAGTACGATCAAGCCGATCTGGGTGAAGATGTTGTTGTCACCACCAGAGATGATCACACCGGTGATGGCCGACAGCAGGGTCATCGGTACGATCAGGATTACCGCCAGTGGCAGGCTCCAGCTTTCGTATTGTGCGGCGAGTACCAGGAACGCCAGCAGTACGCAGAGCGGGAACACGAACAGCGCGGTGTTGCCGGACAGAATCTGCTGGTAGGTCAGGTCGGTCCATTCGTAGGTCATGCCGTTCGGAAGTTCTTCCTTGAGCAGTTTCTCGATGGCTTTTTCCGCCTGGCCCGAGCTGTAGCCGGGGGCAGCGGCACCGTTGATTTCCGCGGTGATGAAGCCGTTGTAGTGCATCACGCGATCCGGCCCCGAGGTGTCGCTGACCTTGATGAAGGTCGCCAGCGGGATCATCTCGCCTTTGTTGTTACGCACTTTCAGTTGACCGATCTGATCGGATTCAAGACGGAACTGCTGTTCGGCCTGAACGTTGACCTGATAGGTGCGCCCGAAGCGGTTGAAGTCGTTGGCATACAGCGAGCCCAGATAGATCTGCAGGGTGTCGAAGATGTCGCTGACGGCCACGCCGTGGGTCTTGGCTTTTTCCCGGTCGATAGCGGCATCGACCTGCGGCACGTTCACCGTGTAGCTGGTAAACAGGCCGGCCAGTTCCGGGACGTTGTGGCTCTTGTTGATGATGTTCATGGTTTCTTTGTACAGCTCGTCGTAGCCGAGGTTGCCCCGGTCTTCGATTTGCAGGCGGAAACCACCGATGGTGCCCAGGCCTTGTACCGGCGGTGGCGGGAAGATCGCCATGTACGCTTCCTGAATGTTCGCGTATTGGCCGTTCAAGGCACCGGCAATCGCGCCGGCGGACATGCTCGGATCTTTACGCTCGTCGAACGGTTTCAGGGTAACGAAGACGATGCCGGCGTTCGGGCTGTTGGTGAAGCCGTTGATCGACAGGCCGGGGAACGCCACGGCGCTTTCCACACCCGGCTGTTTCAACGCGAGGTCGGACATGCGCTTGATCACGTCTTCGGTGCGATCCAGGCTCGCGGCGTCCGGCAGTTGCGCGAAAGCCACCAGGTATTGCTTGTCCTGGCCCGGTACGAAACCGGTCGGTGTGCTGGAGAAACCGAAGAAGGTCAGCACCATCAGGCCTGCATAGACGAGCAGGGCGATGCCGCTGCTACGGATGACCCGGCGCACGGTACCGACGTAGCCATGGCTGGCGCGATCGAAGAAGCGGTTGAACGGACGGAACAGCCAGCCACCGAAGATTTTGTCGAGCACCTTCGAAAAGCGGTCTTTCGGCGCGTCGTGGCTTTTCAGCAACACCGCGGCCAGTGCTGGCGACAGGGTCAGCGAGTTGAACGCCGAGATCACTGTCGAGATGGCGATGGTCAGTGCGAACTGTTTGTAGAACTGCCCGGTGAGGCCGGAAATGAATGCCGCCGGAATGAACACCGCACACAACACCAGTGCCGTGGCCACGATCGGCCCGGTCACTTCGCGCATGGCGCGCTTGGTCGCTTCGACCGGCGTCAGTCCAAGTTCGATGTTTCGTTCGACGTTCTCCACCACCACGATGGCGTCGTCGACCACGATACCGATGGCCAGTACCAGACCGAACAGCGAGAGCGCATTGAGCGAGAAACCGAACAGGTGCATGACCGCAAATGTACCGATCAACGATACCGGCACCGCCACCAACGGAATGATCGAGGCGCGCCAGGTCTGCAGGAACAGGATCACCACCAGCACCACGAGGATCAGTGCTTCGAACAAGGTGTGAACCACCGCTTCGATCGAGCCACGAACGAAGATCGTCGGGTCATACACGATGCTGTAGTCCATGCCCTGCGGGAAGCCTTTCTTCAGCTCTTCCATCTTGCCGCGCACTTCGTTGGAAATGTCGATGGCGTTGGAGCCCGGACGCTGGAAGATCGGGATCGCTACCGCTGGCTGATTGTTCAGCAGCGAACGCAAGGCGTATTGGCTGGAGCCCAGTTCGATGCGCGCGATGTCTTTCAGGCGGGTGATCTCACCGTCGTCGCCTGCGCGAATCACGATGTTCTCGAACTCTTCCTCGGAAACCAGACGGCCCTGAGTGTTGACCGACAGCTGGAAGCTTTGGGCGGTCGGCGCAGGAGGCGCGCCCAACTGGCCGGCGGCGACCTGGCGGTTCTGCTCGCGAATGGCCGTGACCACATCGGTTGCGGTCAGATTGCGCGAAGCGGTCTTGTTCGGGTCAAGCCAGACCCGCAGAGAGTAGTCGCCCATGCCGAACAACTGCACGTCACCGACACCACCGAGGCGAGCAAGCTCATCCTTGATGTTGAGGATCGCGTAGTTGGACAGATAGAGCATGTCGTAGCGCTTGTCCGGCGAGGTCAAGTGCACAACCATGGTCAGGTCGGGCGAAGCCTTGTCGACGGTGATACCGATGCGCGTCACTTCCTCGGGAAGTTTCGGCTCGGTCCGGGTCACCCGGTTCTGCACCTGCACCTGCGCGTTGTCCAGGTCAGTGCCCAGGGCGAAGGTGATGGTCAGGGTGATCTTGCCGTCAGCGGTCGATTGCGAGGACATGTACAGCATGTTCTCGACGCCGGTGATCGCCTGCTCCAGAGGAGCGGCCACGGTTTCACCGATGACTTTGGGGTTGGCGCCCGGGAAGTTGGCGCGGACCACCACGGTCGGCGGCACGACTTCCGGGTATTCGCTGATCGGCAACTGGAACAGCGAGATCGCACCGGCGATCAGGATCAACAGCGACAGCACCGCTGCGAAGATCGGCCGGGAAATGAAGAATTGGGAAAAATTCATCGGAGTTGTCGTCCCTTAACCGCGTGGGGTCGTAGCGGCCAGCTTCGCAGCCGAACCCGATGCGCCCTTGGCAGGGGCAACTTTGGGCAGGTTGCTGGCTTCCAGCGCTTGACGTTGTTGAGCAAGGGCGGCGAGGGTCTGCTCGCTGGCCATCGGAATAACCTCGGGGGTGACCGGTGAGCCAGGACGAACCCGTTGCAAGCCCTTGACGATGATCGTGTCGTCCTTGTTCAGACCGTTGCGCACGATGCGCAGGCCTTCGATTTTCGGTCCGAGTTCGACGGCGCGGTAGGCGGTCTTGTTGTCGCCATCCATCACCAGCACGAATTTCTTGCCCAGGTCCGTGCCTACGGCTTCGTCATTGATCAGCATGGCGTTGTAGGTGCCGCTGCCGACCAGTTTCAAGCGAGCGTAGAGGCCCGGGGTGTAGGTGCCGTCAGCGTTGTCGAACACGGCGCGGCCACGGATGGTGCCGGTTTTCGGGTTGACCTGGTTGTCGACGAAGTTCATCTGGCCCAGGTGCGGGTTGCCGTCTTCGTTGGACAGGCCCATGTACACCGGCGTGGTTGCGCCGCGCTGGCCGTTGCGGGCCAGTTGGGTGTATTTGAGGAAGACGCGTTCGTCGGCGTCGAAGTAGGCGTAGACCTTGTCGGTGGAGACGACGCTGGTCAGTGCGGTGGTGTCGGCGGTCACCAGGTTACCGGCAGTGATTTCGGCACGACTGACGCGGCCACTGATCGGTGCGGTGACGCGGGTGAAGCTCAGGTTCAGTTTGGCCAGATCCAGTTGCGCTTGCAGGGCACCGACGGCGGCGCGGGCCTCTTGGGCGGCGCTGGTGCGTGAGTCGGCCAGCTCAGCGGAAATGGCGTTGCTGGTGCGCAGACGTTCACCGCGAGCGGCTTCGTTTTCGCTGCGAGTGGCGGTAGCGCGGGCTTGGGCGACCAGGGCTTCGAGGCGGCGTACCTCGGCCTGGAACGGACGCGGGTCGATCTGGAACAGCAGGTCGCCTTTCTTGACCAGCGCGCCTTCGGTGAACGCGACCTGATCAATCTGGCCCGAAACCCGTGGCCGGATTTCAACGGTTTCCGGCGCTTCGAGGCGCCCGGTAAATTCGTCCCATTCGTTGACCGGTTGTTCCAGCACCTTGGCCACACTGACTTTGGCAGCGGGCGGGGCGCCAGCAGTCTCCGGAGTTTTGCCGCAGGCGCTCATCACCAGTACGGCCAGCATGGCCAACGGGAAGCGCAAATGTTTGAGTGATTGTTCCATGGATGCAATCCGCCGAAGTATTGAAGATGGGCGGATGATGCTCGGCGCGGGTGTGATGGCACGAATCGAATGAAGCGAAGGTAACTATCATTCGGAATGATATAAGGGCCGAGGCAGCCCTCTAGCATGCACCTTTCGTTAGGCGGCTATCAATTGGTCTGAAGGCAATTCTGTGTTGCCTGATCTGCAATGATTGCGACCGAAGCTGCACGCGGAGAATTATCCGACGATTAAGCGCTTCGTTGTTGTTTCGGCACGTTGCCCGCTTGCCCGAACAATCGCCAATATCCAGGTGAATTTCGCTCTGACATGAGCGTAACCTCATGCTCCGACATTCACCGTTCCCGGACGATTATTTATGCGCGACCTGCCCCCGACCGCGACCCTGCGCGCTTTTGAAGTAGCCACCCGGCACCCGACGTTCACTGCTGCAGCGCAGGAACTGCACGTGACTCAAAGCGCTGTCAGTCATCAGCTCCGGCACCTTGAAGATCTTTGGGGATTGCAATTGTTCGAGCGCGGCAAAGCGTTACGCCTCACCGCAGCGGGGGCGACGCTGGCGCCGATCGTGCGCGAGTTTTTCATGAGCATCGAGGCAACGCTGGAGGACCTGCGTGAGCAAAAGGACAGGGTTCGGCTGAGCGTCAGCACCACTTATTCGTTCGCGCTGAAGTGGTTGCTGCCACGCTTGCCGAGCCTGTCTCGCCAACACCCGGAACTGTTGGTATCGCTGGATACCACGGACAAAGTCATCCATTTCGCCAGCGGCGAAGCCGACGTCGCGATCCGTTTGGGCAAGGGCAATTATCCCGGTCTGTACTCGGAGTACCTGTTCGGCGAGCAGGTGTTTCCCGTGGCCAGTCCCGAATTGCTGCGGCGCGTCGGCAGGCCGGACAGTCCCGCTGAGTTGCTGCAGATGCCGTTACTCATTCGCGACGGCGCCGAACTGGCGCCGAAATGGGAGGTGTGGTTTCAGTCCGTCGGGCTGGAGTTTTTACCGCTGCGCGAAAGCGTCAGGTTCGGCGACACCAATATGACGGTGGAAGCTGCGTTGCTCGGCCAGGGAGTGGCGCTGGTACGCAGCGGGCATGTCGAAAATGAAATCGGCGATGGCCGTCTGGTGAGGCTGTTCGACGTGCCATTCCAGTCGCCGCTGGCCTACTATTTCGTCTGCCCCAAAGGCCTTGAAGCCCAGCCGCACATCCTCAGGTTTCGCGAATGGTTGCTCGGCGAGGCGTTGAAGGTGCAGAGCGCCCAGCGTTGAGGTATGAGCTATTGCTCATGCTGCAATGAGGAGACTTCTCTGTAACGCCGGCGCCGGGGATGCCTAGAATGCTGCATGCCCAGCCAACTCGTATTCCTCGTTCTGTTCGCCGCGCTTCTGCACGCCAGCTGGAACGCACTGCTGCGCGGCGGCGCCGATCGGCTCTGGTCTATGACGATGATGTGCGTGCCCATCGCCATCGTCTGCGCCGTCGCCGCCGTTTTCATGGTCCCGCCGGCACCCGAGAGCTGGGGTTACGCGCTGCTGTCGGCACTTTTGCATGTTGGCTACAACCTGTTTCTGGTGCGCAGCTATCGGATCGGTGACCTTGGGCAGATCTATCCGATCTCCCGTGGATCTTCACCCGCGCTGATCACTCTCGGCGCCGCACTGTTCGCCGGCGAAACCATCACACCCGGCGAACTGCTCGGCATTGGCCTGGTATCGGGAGGAATCATTTCCCTGGCGTTCCGCGGACGCAGCCTGTCGGTGCCGAGCCTGCCGTATGCGCTGGGCACCGGTTGCTTCATCGCCGCCTACAGTGTCGTCGATGGTATTGGCGCCAGGCTTTCCGGAGCGCCACTCGCGTATACGGTGTGGATGAGTGCCCTGTGGGGCGTAATGATGCCGGTGGTTTATATCTGCATGCGCGACGCCCGCAGCCTGTTTTCCATGCGGCCCGGAATGCTCACCGCTGTGGTCGGCGGCCTGGTCTCCTTGCTGGCCTACGCCATCGTTATCTATGCGATGAACGAAGCGCCGCTGGGCGCGGTGTCGGCCCTGCGCGAAACCAGCGTGTTGTTCGCGGCATTGCTCGGCTATCTGTTCCTCGGCGAAAAACTCACCGTTCGCCGTATGCTCGCATGCGTGGTTATCGCCAGCGGCGCCATCATCATCGGCTGATACAGGCCAACTGCTCAGGAGAACGTCTCATGGATAAAGTCTCGCCGGCCCCGCTGATTCTGATCACCGGCGGCAGTCGCGGAGTGGGCGCCGCCACCGCCAGACTCGCCGCAGCACAAGGCTACGACGTCGCCATCAGCTACGTCGCCAACGAGTCCGCCGCGCTGGCGGTGGTGGCTGATGTCGAAGCATTGGGATGCAAGGCGCTGGCGGTGCGTGCTGACAGTGCCGATCCTGAGCAGGTTGCTCAACTGTTCTCGGTCATCGATCGTTCATTCGGGCGTATCGACGTGTTGGTCAATAACGCTGGCGTGCTGGCGCAACAGTCACGAATGGAGGACTTGGGCTTCGAACGCATGCAACGCATCTTCGCGGTCAATGCTCTCGGGCCGATCCTGTGCGCGCAGCAGGCAGTCAAGCGCATGTCTCAGCGCCATGGCGGAGCAGGCGGCGTGGTGATCAATATTTCTTCTGCCTCGGCCCGGCTGGGCAGCCCGAATGAATACGTCGACTACGCAGCGTCGAAAGGCGCGCTGGAAACCTTCAGCATCGGCTTCGCCAAGGAAGTCGCCCGCGAGGGAATCAGGGTCAACTGCATTCGCCCGGGGCATATCTACACCGACATGCACGCCAGCGGCGGCGAGCCGGGGCGGGTCGATCGGGTCAAGGATTCGATCCCGATGGGCCGTGGCGGACAGCCCGAGGAGGTGGCGCGGGCTATCTTGTGGCTGGCCAGCGCGGAGGCCTCGTTTGTCACCGGGACTTTTCTGGATGTGACTGGCGGCAAGTAATTCGGGTGGGGAAAGAGGCTTACAGGCGTTCTGGTTCGAGATTTGAAGCGGGAGCCTTATCTTTCTGTTCTTGCCAGTCAAGCCATTGGGTCAGGGCGTTGATCAGTCGTAGGCAAGTGCAACTGCACTTCCATGGCGTCATGCAAGAGTCTGACGACCTCGATCACGTCGTCGTTTGCCACGCGATAGAACACGATATGGCGGGGGCTTTTGACCGTTCCATGGATTGATTTCGCCTGCTGGCGCGAATAGATGAGGTGATAACTGCGAAGGCCTGGCGCAAGCTCATCGCGGTCAAGGCTGCCAATGCGAAAAGGCGTTTCGGCGAGCGCTTGCAGCGCTGCGAGGATCAGCGCTTTGTAGCGCTGGCGTGCTTGGTCGCCGAATTGGGTCTGGGAGAGTCTGAGAATGTCGACAATGTCGGCGCGCGCGGGGTTGGAAATCCGATATCGCTGCATCCTCAATGCTTCTCCCGAGTGGGAAGGGTGGCCTCTTGGCTCAAGCCCTCGAGGTAAAGTTCCAGATCCCCTTCGCTCACCTGAGTAAAACGACCTTGCTCAAGATCCATGATGCCGATCGAGGTCGCCTGACGCAGCGCCTCGATTTTGGCGGTATCTTCGGCGACGCGCTGCTCCAACAGTCGCAAGCCTTCGCGCATTACCTCGCTGGCATTTTGATAACGGCCGGACTGCACCAAGTCATGGATAACCTGTTCCTGGTGAGGGGTGAGCACAACGTTTCGCGTCGCCATAAGGAGCTCCAGCTTTGGTCAAACAGTTTTTACGGTCATTGGCATACTATGCCATTTGGCTTTGTAGCACACCGTTTGCAATGGAATATGACGGACTGCCTCATACGGTCGGAGCCCATCGCGCAGTGTCCACCGATCCCCCCAACCTATGAAAGGCCGGAAATGATCAGCTAAACAGCCTGCCCGACGAGACCTAAAGACTATCCGGATCCCCAAAAAACATCTGAATCCGCGACCTCAACCACCGCTCCCCCGGGTCGTTGTCCTGCGACCCACGCCAGGCCATGTGCAGTTCAAACGTACGCGTCGGCAGCGGCGGATCTTCAGCACGCAAACCGCCAGCTGCCGTCAGTGCGTCCGCCGTGTAATCCGGCACCGTCGCGACAATGTCGGTGCCCGCCAGCAGCGTCCCCAAACCATTGAACTGCGGCACTGCCAGCACCACGTGGCGTTTGCGTCCAAGTTTTTCCAGTTCTTCGTCGACAAAACCACTGAGATCGCCAGCAAACGACACCAGCGCGTGCGGACGGGCGCAGTAGTCGTCGAGGCTCAACGGGCCTGGCACGGTGTCGGCGCGCAGGAGCTTCGGTGCGCTGCGGCGCAGGACCTTGCGTTTGGCGTTGGCCGGCAGGTCGGTGGTGTAGCTGACGCCGATGGAAATTTCGCCGGAAGCCAGCAGGCCGGGCATCAGTATGTAGTTGACCCGCCGCACGACAAGGACGATGCCCGGTGCTTCCGCGCGCAGGCGCTTGAGCAGCATGGGCAGCAGGGCGAATTCGACGTCGTCGGACAGGCCGATGCGGAACACCGAAGTGCTGGTCGCCGGATCGAAATCCGCGGCGCGACTGACGGCGGTCGAGATCGAATCGAGGGCCGGCGAGAGCAGGGCGAAGATTTCCACGGCGCGCGCGGACGGTTCCATGCTGCGGCCGGTGCGGACAAACAAGGGATCGTCAAACAGGCTGCGCAGACGCGACAGCGCTGCACTGATTGCCGGTTGGCCGAGGAACAATTTTTCCGCGGCCCGAGTCACACTGCGTTCGTGCATCAATGTTTCGAACACGATCAGCAGGTTCAGGTCGACACGACGCAGGTCATTACGATTCATCTGGAGTCCTGGCAGAGTCATCAAACTTGACGAGGGCGACCATATGAGAACAATGGCCGGCATGAATCTTACGGGGAAAGGCTGGTACTCTGCACCGGAAAATTCAGCTTTACTGCGACGGTGGCAGGCCTTTTTTCATGGATTTTGCCAATGCCGCCCCTGCTGCGGAATCAATGACAGGCATGTCGACTATTAATAGCCACTGATGGTCTTGGGTCGAAAGCCCAGATAGAGTTCATGGCATTAGAGGTTACTTTGACGAGGTTTGCGATGTCCCGCACGATCCGTTTTCACAAGTTTGGTCCGGCCGAGGTGCTCAAATGCGAAGAGCATGCGGCCGCTCAGCCAGGTCCTGGCGAAGTGCAGGTGCGTGTCGAGGCGATCGGCATCAGCTGGTACGACACCCTGTGGCGTCAGAATCTGGCGTCTTCCCAGGCACGTCTGCCTTCAGGCCTCGGTCATGAAATGGCTGGCGTGGTGACTGCCGTTGGCACTGATGTCGACGACCTGTCCGTCGGCGACAAGGTGGCCAGTTTTCCGGCGGAGAGCCCGAACGATTACCCGGTGTATGGCGAGTCGATCGTCCTGCCGCGCACGGCGCTGACCCGTTACCCGGATGTGCTCAGCCCGATCGAAGCCAGCGTGCATTACACGCCGTTGCTGATCGCCTACTTCGCTTATGCGGATCTGGCGCGGGTCAAACCCGGTCAATTTGCCCTGGTGACTGACGCCAGCCACTGTGCCGGTCCGTCGTTTGTCCAGCTTGGTAAAGCGCTGGGTGTGCGAGTGATCGCGGCGACCAAATCGGCGGAGGAGCGTGAGTACCTGCTGTCCCTCGGGGCGGAAAAGGTCATCGTTACCGAAGAAGAAGATCTGTTGATGCGCATCAACAAGATCACCGACAACCGCGGCGTCGATGTGGTTTTCGATGGGCTGGGCGGTCCGCAGATGTCGCTGCTCGGCGATGTGCTGGCGCCACGCGGCAGTCTGGTTCTGTACGGCCTGCAGGGTGGTAATCAGACGCCTTTCCCGGCCTGCGCAGCGTTCCAGAAGAACATCCAGTTCTTTGTGCACTGCATCGGCAACTTCACCGGCAAGCCCGAGCTGGGCATTGTCCAGGACCACGTCGCTCTGCAGCGTGCTCTGCGTGACATCAACCAGTTGACCGCTGACCGCGTGCTGCTGCCGCTCAAGACGCGTGTATTTGCGTTCAACGAGTTCGTCGAGGCACACCGCTACATGGACGAATGCCCATGCCGCGAGCGGGTCGCACTGCAAGTCGAAACCGCGTAAATCCGCTCATCAGAGTCCGTGCCCCCACGGACTCTTTTCTGTTTATATTTTCCGCTGTCCGTAAACCCTCCCCGTATCCAGCATTGGCCCTTTCAGCAACTGAACTGGTTTTTGCCTTCCATCTGTATCTTCTAATCACACTATAAGCACTGATAATTGAATGATTACTTTCATCTCAAGGAATGAGCTATGGCTGTGCATTCAATTTGTCCGGGGCAATATCAAACCGCTAGCTCTGCTGGCTTCGTCAATTTCTGTTTAATTGCTGTAGGGCGATTCGGAAGTTGCTTCTTCTTTTCTTGTAATGATTTGTCGTGGGACGTTGTGGGAAGTTTCCTCGGATCATTTTCGAATGGAGAAAGGCCAATGAATGCGGGTGGTTGAGCGTGTGCCCTGGCATTCCGAAGGTTTTCTTCAGGTGAAGTGTTTCAAATAACTACAACTTTGTAAGTGTTAGCATTTCAGCGTCTATTACTTATTGATCCAATTGTCGCGCGCCCATCGTCATGTCTGCGCGGCATGAAACTTTTGATACCGGGTAAATACCGATGAGCACGATCCATGATCAGGCAATGAACTATGTCTATCAGCAAGTACTGCAGCGTCTGCTGAGTTTCTTTTCCCGAGCCGAGCGCACGGCATTGCAGTTGCTGATACAGCGCCTGGTGGTGGCCGCTGGGGGCATGGAAAACATAGGGCAGTTCAAGGTGCTGGTGCATCAGTCCGGCCTGCGCGACGGTTGCTACACCCTGGCCTTGCTGCGGGCCGCGCAGTTGACCATTGCCGGACGTGCTCCGGCGACCTTCCAGTTGCGCGTGGCTTCCCTGCGCTGGAATGGCGACAGCCCGCTCGCCCTGCAAAATCTGCATCGCAGCTACAGCGCACTGTTCCTTTATGACGATCCGCGGGTCGAGGTGCTGATGGTGGATAACCGAGAGGTGCTGCCGTTCGACCACCGCACGTCTG
Organism: Pseudomonas moraviensis subsp. stanleyae; assembly: GCF_036283065.1. Classification (GTDB taxonomy): domain Bacteria; phylum Pseudomonadota; class Gammaproteobacteria; order Pseudomonadales; family Pseudomonadaceae; genus Aquipseudomonas; species Aquipseudomonas stanleyae. The sequence continues at coordinate 564,901 of NZ_JAADJI010000002.1, read as the reverse complement.
TCAGCGATGAAGGGCGAGAGGCCAGCCGAGTCAATCTGCTGCTGGTCGGGCACTGTCGCACCTGGCTTGAAACGCCTGAATTATGGGATGACGCCTATTTGGCGACGGCCGAGTATTACAGCCAGATCGCCCGCTGGAACAATGGTGTCGACGCCATGATCAGCACTGAAACCAAAGGCGGTCAGCAACACTTCCTCGAAGGCCTGAACCGTGCGATGCAGCGAGTGGCAATAGCCGGTCCCGGGCTCGTCGATGCCGGATTCGAAACGCTTTTTCCACTGCTCGACGGGCTCGGTGATGACTTTTACCGGGAACTGCGTGCCGATGATGACCGCATGGCGTGGCGCCCGGAAGGTGAGTTCGAAGCCTGCCGGCGCACAAGCTTTATCGACATCAACGACATGATGGTCGGCAAAATCGAGGACCGCTGGCCGCTGCTGGGCGAATTTCTCGGTTATGAACCTGACGACCTCGCGCTGTACCAGGGCGAAGCGGTGTTTGCTGACCCTCTGATTTCGGCGCATGTACGAGGGTTGTACGCACACTATATCGAGGGGCGTGCCTATGACGCGGGTATCGACGATTACGTCCGTCACACGCTGGCCGACATGCGGCGAAAGCAGGTCGCCGAGCCTGTCTGCGAGCACTTGCTGGCCAGTTATGACAATGCCGGCGGGCCAGAGCAGCTGCGGGCGCTTGCCGAGGACTACCTGATCAATGGTTTCGGATTGAACGAAACACAGTTGGCGTGCCTGCTGTTCGCCCCGTTCATCGACAACGGCAAAGGTCTCGAGCGGTTCCTGCGCAACTGTCACCCCGGCATGCTGGTCGCCATGCCTGACCTGCACCGCGCCATGCAAGGCTTGCACGCGCCGGAGCAGGTTTTGAAGTGGATAACGGAAGTGAGCGGGTTGCCAGTCAGGCTGGTGATCCGTCTCTATGCAATGGGCCCTGTGCAAATTCATGCGCCTGCGCAATTCGCCTCGCAGAGTGCGGGTTCGGATGAGGCGGGTTCGGCCATGCCGTTCGAGCGGTCGACGGAACGCTGACGGTGTGCCAGAGCCTGGATTGTCAGCCAATATCTACGGAAATGAGGGTGTGAAAGGCGCGCGGGACAACGACTTTGTTTATCAGGCGGTTTATCGATATCTGACCACGCTGATTGATGATGCCGGAGGTGGTGCGGCGGTACGCATGCCTTCCTTGCGACAACTGGCAGACCGCCTGAATGTGTCCATCTCAACAGTGCAATACGCCTATTCGCTTCTGGAAAAGGAAGGTCGAGTCTATTCGATAGCCAAGTCAGGGTATTACGCGCAAGCGCTGTTCAGCATTGATGTACCCGGTAACGGCAATGATCTGCTGGAGACCGTTTACGTCAACGCCAGACGTCCCGGGATGTGTGTGTTGAGCGCCGACGAACCGGCCTCGTTGCAACCGCTGGACAGTCCGTTGTTGACGATGGAACGTGAGCTTTTGCGTCAGTATCCGCGTCAGCTACAGACATTCGTGCAACCTTGCGGTGAGCTGGAGTTGCGGGTTGCGCTGGCAGCGCGGTACACAAGCTCGACAGAGCATTTCTGGCACGCTGATGACATCTATATCGGCGCCGATTTGCGTGGGGTCCTGGAGATTCTGATTTCGGTGCTTGAATTGCGTCAGGCTACTGTGATTGTCGAATCCCCTTGCGACTGGGTGATATTGCGCCTGCTCGAATCGTCCGGGGTGCGCGTGATCGAATGGCCATTGATGGTCGAAGGCGTGCTTGATCTGTCGGCACTGCAATCACTGCTCGCGAGCGAGTCGGTACGTCTGGTTCTGTTGTCTTCGGTGTTGAGCATGCCCCACGGCAAGGGGCTCACCCATGAGCATCAGCAGGCCACCGCGCAGTTGCTCAATCAACATGGCATTTGGGTGCTGGAAAACGACTGCTACAGCGAGCTTGACGAGCGCAATGATTCGCAGCGGTTGCGCAGCTGGCTTGATCCTGAGCGTCTGCTGGTATTTTCCACTTTCGAGAAATTCATCGGTGCTGAAGCGCCATTCGGCTTTGTCTTGTCGCGTTACTGGCGTGAGGAGTTGCAACGCCATTTTCTGCTGCGCGCGTTTCGCTTGTCGCCTATCCGCCAAAAGGCGATTGCGCGGCTGTTGAATGGTGGGCGGCTTGATCAGCATTTATCCGTGCTGCGGCGAATGCTGGGTGAGCGGCGAGCCGGGTTGATTCAGATATTGCACGAACGTCTTGGCGATACGCTGCAGATAGTCGAGCCGCAGGGCGGGGCGACGGTATGGGTGCGTTCGTTACGTCCGGTAGATATGGCGAATGTGTTTCATCGACTGCTCAAGCAACAGATCATCGTCGCCCCCGGCGAGCTGTTCAGCCTGCAAGGTCTGCATGCGGACCATCTGCGTATAAGCGCGTTGCACCATGGCGAGCGGGATCTGCCGGGTGTCATAGGCTTGCTCGGCGATGCCTTGCGCCTGTCGCCCGGTCAATAACGTTAAAAAACATCGGGCGATGTTTGGATACATCCCGTCGCACAGTGGTCAAACTGCCAGTAAACTGCGCAGCATTTCCTGAACCACTCCGATTTCAGAGGTTTTTGCATGACACTCAGTCCTTTTGCGGGCAAACCGGCACCAGCAGAACTGTTGGTCGATATCCCGCGACTGGTTACGGCCTATTACACCGGCCAGCCTGATGCAGCGATTTCTACCCAGCGAGTGGCGTTCGGCACCTCGGGCCACCGCGGCAGCTCCTTCGATCTGAGTTTCAACGAATGGCACGTTCTGGCCATCAGCCAGGCGATCTGCCTGTACCGTGAAGCCCAGGGCATTACCGGCCCGCTGTTTGTCGGCATCGACACCCATGCCTTGTCGACCCCGGCCGGCGCCAGCGCACTGGAAGTCCTCGCCGCCAACGGTGTAACGGTGATGATCGCCGAAGGTGACGAGTACACGCCGACCCCGGCAATTTCCCATGCCATCCTCTGCTACAACCGCGGCCGTACCTCCGGCCTGGCTGACGGTATCGTCATCACGCCGTCGCACAACCCGCCACAAAGCGGTGGCTACAAATACAACCCAACCAACGGTGGCCCGGCCGATACCCACATCACCAAGTGGATCGAAGCCAAGGCCAACGAGCTGCTGGCGAACAAACTGGCCGGCGTCAAGCGCATCAGCTACGAGCAAGCGCTCAAGGCCAGCACGACCCATCGTCACGATTACCTGAACACCTATGTCGCCGACCTGATCAACGTCATCGATTTCGATGCCATTCGCGACGCCAAGCTGCGTCTGGGTGTCGATCCGCTGGGCGGAGCTGGGGTGCGCTACTGGTCAGCGATCGCTGAGCACTATCGCCTGGACCTGGAAGTGGTGAATAAACAGGTCGATTCAACGTTCCGTTTCATGACGGTCGACTGGGACGGCCAGATCCGCATGGACCCATCTTCCAGCCACGCGATGCAGGGCCTGATTGGTCTGAAAGAGCGTTTCGACGTGGCGTTTGCCTGCGACCCGGATCACGACCGCCACGGCATCGTCACGCCGTCCGGTGGTTTGCTTGCGCCGAACAACTATCTGGCGGTGGCGATCGACTACCTGTTCCAGAATCGTCCGCAATGGCGCGCCGATGCTGCTGTCGGCAAAACCGTGGTCAGCAGTGGCCTGATCGACCGCGTGGCCAAGCGCCTTGGCCGTCGCCTGTACGAAGTGCCGGTCGGCTTCAAGTGGTTCGCCGACGGTCTGTTCGATGGCTCGCTGGGTTTTGGCGGTGAAGAGAGTGCCGGCGCCTCGTTCCTGCGCAAGGATGGCGGCGTATGGAGCACCGACAAGGACGGGCTGATTCCAGCCTTGCTCGCCGCCGAAATGACTGCGTGCACCGGGCGCGATCCAAGCCAGGCCTACCACGCGTTGACTGATGAACTGGGCGAGCCGTTCTCGGTACGCGTCGATGCCAAGGCCAACCCGGAGCAGAAGGCACTGCTGAGCAAGCTGTCGCCGCAGCAGGTCACGTCGACCGAGCTGGCCGGCGAGAAGATCCAGAGCATCCTCAGCCATGCACCGGGCAACGATCAGGCCATTGGCGGTCTGAAAGTCATGACCGAAAACGGCTGGTTCGCCGCGCGTCCGTCGGGCACCGAAGACATTTACAAGATCTACGCCGAGAGCTTCATCAGCGACGACCACCTCAAGCAACTGGTGGCCGAAGCGCAAACCCTGGTGGATGGCGCTATTTCCACCAAGTGATGCACGCATGAAAAAGGGCAACCGTGATGGTTGCCCTTTTTTATTGCCTGCGGATCAGGCCAGGTCAACCAGCACGATCTCGCTGTCTTCGATCGCCGTGACCGTCAGAACTTGCTCATGTGCCACCGCCACACCGTCGCGCGCTTGCGCACGCAAACCGTTGACTTCGATCACGCCAGTGGCCGGAACCAGATAGGCGCGACGTCCCTCGTCCAAACGGTATTCGGCAGTTTCACCGGCCTTGATGTTCGCCGCGACCAGACGTGCATTGGCGCGAATGTGCAGGCTCTCATCGTCGCCAGCCTTGCCGCTGGCCAGCGTGACAAAGCCTTCACGCTCACCTTTGGGAAACGGCTTGGCTCCCCAGGATGGAGGGGCACCGGTTTCAGTCGGCAGAATCCAGATCTGGAAGATCTTGGTTTCCTTGTCCTCAAGGTTGTATTCGCTGTGGGCGATGCCGGTGCCGGCGCTCATCACCTGTACGTCGCCCGCTTCGGTACGGCCCTTGTTGCCGAGATTGTCCTGGTGGGTGATCGCACCTTCACGCACGTAGGTGATGATTTCCATGTCGCGGTGTGGATGCTGCGGGAAACCGGTGCCTGCGGCGATGATGTCATCGTTCCACACGCGCAGATTGCCCCAGCTCATCCGCTGCGGGTCGTAGTACTCGGCAAATGAAAAGTGGTGATGCGCGTCCAGCCACCCGTGATGGGCGCCGCCCAGCGAGCTGAAGGGTCTGAGTTCAAGCATGATCGTCTCCTTGATAGGGTTCGTCAGGGGGCGGGCCCCGTGGTTGATGACGACGATCATCTATCAGGCAATCATCGATAAAAAGCGCAAAAACTGCCGCATCATGATCAGGTAATTAGATGGGAAGGCGCCGCGGAATCATTTCATCCGACTTTCAATTCGTCGCCTAAACCGATGACCTGTAAGCATTTCGCTAGAACTCATGAGCAAATCCAGCCACCATAGCCGCCACAGCCTCACACCCTGGAGTCCCTCAGCGTGGCGCAACACACACCCGATCTTCCCCCTGAACTACGGCCACTGGCCGAGATGCCCTGGTTCAAGCGTCTGGCCGCGCGATTCTTCGGTCACGGCCTGACCAAGCTGCGCGCCCAGCACCGCGCCTCGTGGCTGCACGGGCAAGCTGACGGCTTTCGCAGCGGCCACACCGCTGGCGTCGAGTACGGTTTCAAGGAAGGCAAACTCGAGGGGTTGGAAGAGGGCCGCCAGGTCCTGTTGATCCGCGACATCCGCAATACCGAGCATCGCCCGCCCAGCGTTGACAACAACCTGTTTGACGACTGGCGCCTGCCGCTGACAGCGGAACTGAAAAAACGCATCAAGGCTGACGTCGCCCGTTTGCTCCCGGCCCACGCCCAGCCCAGTGTCGCGCAATGGAAAATGATCTTCAGCGACACGCCGTCCACCTCGGTGGTGGCCGGTGCCGGCGCTGGCAAGTCGACCACGCTGGTGCTGCGGATTCTCTTGCTCAGCCATTATCTGGGTTTTGAGCTGGATTCAATGACCGTAGTGACCTTCACCCGTGAGTCGCGCAAGGACTTCATCAACAAACTCATTCAAATCTTCACGCTGTGGGGCCAGCCGCTGAACCTCAAACAGGCCCGCGAACTGGTTAGAACCTTTCACTCACGCATTCTGCCGATGGTCCGCAGCCTGCCGGGTTTCGAGCGTTTGCAGGCCTTCGAAAATCTCAGCGATCGCCCGCAAAGCGGCGCAGAGGAGGTCGACAGCAATCCGTTTGACCTGCGCATCAACGATGCGCAGCGACAGCAACTCAATGCCTGCTATCACCGCTTGTTCAACGACGACGAGCGTTTCCGCCAGTTGATCCAGCCGCTGTCCCGCGCCGGGCTGCAATTGAAGGAGCTGGAACGCGATCATCCCGATGTGCAGAAGCGCATGGCGGTGACCGAGCTCGCGGCCAAGCGCGATGAAGAACTGTGCGACGTCATCGAGGATCTGTGGTTTCGCGCAGGTGCGTGGCCGATCAAAGGCATCGAGCCCAATCGGCAAACGTTCGAGATCAACGGCTCTACGTTCCACTGTCACGGTTATATTCCCAGCCTTGATGCCTGGGTGGTCCTGGGCTTCGATCCGAGGGAGAACGCCCAGCTCAGCCGCGCCAATGCCAAGTTGAGTGTCCGTGCAGAATGGGCGGTCAAGCGCACTCTGTTTCAAGCTTTCTGTCGCAAGCCATTGATATGGCTGGATAGTTACGAATCCTCCAAACGTGTTCTGGCGACATTGGCCGGCGATGCCAGCGCCGGTCCTGGCTTCGATTACAAGGTCAAAGGCGAGCTGGCATCGGCACCATTGCTGGATTGTTTCGTCGGCGCAGCAGGCTTCATCGAAAATCTTGGCCTTGATGTGCCGGACGCGGTCAGCCGCATGAGCTTCGCCAAGGACGATCCCGACCGGTTTTTCTTCGAGGCCTTGAGCCTGTTCTGGCGCGCGTTCGAGGATCATCTGCTCGATCAGAAACCGCCCGTGATGACCTACAACCGCATGTTTGCGCTGTTCAGCGAGCATTCACCGGAAAACCTCAAGCTGCTCAGCGATGAGCTGCTGCGGCCCATGGCGCATCTGATGATCGATGAATTCCAGGACGTTTCGCCGCAGATCGTTTCGTGGATTCGTGCCAGCCTGAATGAAGTTCGCAGCCGCGGCCCGGCCATGCACGTCGGGCGAGGCGCCCAGCGCTCGTCGCTGTTGTGTGTCGGCGATGACTGGCAATCGATTTACGGCTGGCGCGGCAGTTCGCCGAGCTATTTCATGGAATTCAACAAGGAATTCCCCTCGCCGAGCACAACGCGGGTCATGCTCAGCGACAACTACCGCAGCCATCAGCACATCATCGATGCCGCCGAACACATTGTTCGCGCAGCGCCGGCGATCGCGGGCAAGAAGGCCAAGGCCAGTGGTGAGTCCAAGCCGCTGCACCCGGTGAATGTGCTTGAGCGTGATGATGAAGGGCTCGGTCAGCGCCTCGCCGAGCATTATCGACGGGGCGATTCAATCTTGATGCTCTATCGAAAAGGCAGCGATAAGGTATTGATTGAACAGCATATTCAGCCAGTACTTAATGTCGATTCGAGCTTGCCATACGAGGCCAGGCGGCTGAAACAGTTGACCTATCACAGTGCCAAAGGCTTGCAGGCCGATGCAGTGTTTCTGCTGGGCGACTGTCAGCACCTGACGAGTTCGCCGTACAAGAATCAGGTCTATCGTATGGCTGGACTGGGTAAAACCGGCGACAGCGAGCCATATGACAGTGCGCAAAAGGACGAAATCCTGCGCTTGGCTTACGTAGGCATCACCCGGGCCGTCAGCCATTGCTACTGGTACGTCGAACCGCAGGAAACCCAAGCGGTGAACATGCCGCGAGCCTCGGATCGGGTTGCCAAGGGCAAGCCATTCTTTGTCGATCATCGAACCGAAAAGGCCAGCGCCTGAGCAATAAAAAGCCCGCATCGCTGCGGGCTTTTTGTTTTAAATCAGTAGGTTAGGCGTAATTCTTCAGAGACTCCGGAGGAGTGAAAGCTTCCAGCTCATCCTCGATGGCTTCGATGATTCGCTCGACATCCGCCGCGTTCATTACCGTCGCACAGGGAATACCAGCGATGGCAATCATGGTTTCGCCGCTGGCACGGTCGAACAGACGGGCGATCATGCTGCCCGGCGCATCCATCGTCGCCTCGAAACCCATTGGATGAAAATGCCAGCGCATCAGCTGGCAGGCGTTGGGGAAGGTGACTTTGCTGAACCCTTTATTCATGGTGTTGCCCGCCTGCTTCATCGAGCGCTTCCTTTTGCTCATGTTAGGTGGGAAGAGCCTTCATTGGCTCAACCAGTGCTTGAGCTTTAAAAGTAGCATCCGTGTGTGAAAAAACTGTGAGTTTTTTCAGTCCGTTTAGCGATTGATTCGCATTTTTTGATGTAAGTCACTGGCTGGTCGATTATCGCCAAAACGCCACCATGGATTTTTCATTGAAGCGGCAGAGGAAGTTGGGCAAGCTCGGTTCTTTTTCGCCGAGCCGCTTATGCACGCCGATGACGACGGCCCAGAACAGACCCAGGCCACGGCCGCCACGGTCATGCGCTATCACCTGAGCTGGAAGCATCGGGATCTGGACAGCGTCATGGCGCTTTATCACGCCGATATCCAGTACAACGATTTTTTTCAGAATCGCGTGCTCGGCCTGGATGAGTTGCGCGAATACGTGCGCGTGAGCATGCCGCGAGAATCCGACGAACTGCTCGAACATTGCGACCGCATCCGGGTGGATGGCAACACCGCATTCATTCAGTACGAGGTGACCTTGCGCGGCGGCGATGGCCTGGTGTCGTTCCGCTCCAGCGAAGCGATCACGGTCAAGGACGGCTTGATCTGGCGCGTCAATGAATATGCCTCGCTGGTGCGTACCCAGGCCGACGGTAGCGCGACGCCGAGCCAGCGCCCGGCGGTGAGTCGTCTCGGTCTGTCACCGCGGCAACTGAGTTTCATGGCCGAAGACCTGCAGCAGTATTTCGAAAAGCAGCAACCTTATCTGGATCCTGAGCTTGACCTGCAACGGGTGGCGAAGGAGTGCGGGTACAGTCGCAATCAGATTTCCTATCTGCTCAACCAGGTGCTGGGGCAGAGCTTCTATCGCTACGTGAATCAGGCGCGCCTGCAACATTTGCTGCGCACGCTGGACCGCGCCACGCTGCCGTTGCGCGTCGATGAGCTGGCGTTTGCCGCCGGGTTCAACTCGTTGTCGGCTTTCTATAAATGCTTCCGCGAGCACACCGGCCAGTCGCCCAAGGCGTATGCCAAACAAATTTCTCTGCGGGCACGCGCGCAAGACAGCCACTGAAGGCAACCACTAGGATCGACGCCATCGAAGGTTTTCAATGGCGGAGTCTGGGATGTCGGCGTGGCGCACGATCAGTTTGTGGATGGATCAGCTCGATGAGCCGCTGCTGGCGCGGCCTGCGTTGGAGCGGGACCTGGACGTCGACGTGGCAATCATCGGCGCCGGTTATACCGGACTGTGGACGGCGTACTACCTGAAGAAACACGCGCCCGGCCTGGATATCGCCATCATCGAGGCGCAAACCGCCGGATTCGGTGCGTCCGGCCGTAATGGCGGCTGGCTGATGGGCAACCTGCTCGGCGAGGATCGCCTGTTGGCCGGGGTGTCGCCAGAGCAGCGCCGCGCCTCATTCGACCTGCTGCACAGCATTCCGGATGAAGTGGAGATCGTCCTCGAACGCGAAGGTATCGACTGCGATTACCGCAAGGGCGGGGTGCTTTACTGTGCTGCGCGATACCCCGAGCAGGAAACCGTCCTGCGCGATTATCTGAGCAAGCTGCACGCTCAAGGCCTGACCGACAACGACTACCGCTGGCTCAGCCCCGAGCAACTGGCCCAACAGATCCGCGTGGCTAAGCCCTACGGCGGCATCTTCGCCCCCCATGTCGCGACCATTCACCCGGCGAAACTGGTGCGAGGTCTGGCGCGGACCGTGCAGAACATGGGGGTGAAAATCTACGAAAACAGCCCGGTCACCCACTGGCAGTCCGGCAGTTTGCGCACCGCCAAAGCCAGCGTGCGCAGCCGCTGGATCGTCCCGGCCGTGGAAGGTTATTCGGTGACGTTGCCGCCGCTGGGCCGCTATCAGTTGCCGGTGCAAAGTCTGATCGTCGCCACCGAGCCGTTGTCCGCTGCGACCTGGGATGAAATAGGCCTCAATCGCGGCCAGGCCTTCAGTGAATTCAGCCGTCAGGTCACCTACGGCCAGCGCAGTGCCGACAATCGTCTGATCTTCGGCGCCCGTGGTGGTTATCAGTTCGCCGGCAAGCTGCGTCATGACTTCAACCTGACCCGTGATGAAGTCGAGCTGCGCCGCTATCTGTTCGGCGAACTGTTCCCGCAACTGAAAAACGTGCAGATCACCCACGCCTGGGGCGGCAATCTCGGCATGTCGCGGCATTTCAAGCCGCACATGCTCTGCGATCGTGCCAATGGCATCGCTCTGTCTGGCGGTTACGGCGGGGAAGGTGTCGGTGCCAGCAACCTCGGCGGACGCACCCTGGCCGATCTGATTCTGGAGCGCGACAGCGAACTGACCGAGCAACCGTGGGTGCTGCCCGACGGCGGCATTCATGCGCTGCGCGCCTGGGAGCCGGAGCCATGCCGCTGGCTGGGCTACAACGCGATCATCAAAAGTTTCGTGCACGAAGACCAGACCCTGGCCAACCCGGCCACGGCACCGTGGCGGCGCAAGCTGGCCAGCCGGGTCGCCGGGTTCATGGAAGGATTCATGCACTGAACGTCGTTTACCTCAATAAACAGGACACGCCATGAGCATCACCCAATTCAAGAACACCGCGACGCTCAAGCTCGAGGAATCCAATCCGGTCGCCGTGCCCCTCGGCGAGCCCGTCGCAATTGCCTCGACCACCAGTGTCGAGCGCGACGACGGCGTTGAAACCGGAGTCTGGGAATGCACGCCGGGCCGCTGGCGGCGGCAGATCACCGCGCAGGAGTTCTGCCATTTCATCTCCGGGCGCTGCACCTTCACCCCCGACGGTGGCGGCGAAACCCTGCACATACAAGGCGGCGACGCACTGATGTTGCCAGCCAACACGCTCGGGATCTGGGACATCCAGGAAACCGTGCGCAAGAGCTACGTGCTGATTTTCTGATTGTTCGATCCTTTGATTGCCTGCCAACAAAAAAAGCCCATACAGGAATCGCCCCATGATCCAGAAAACCCTCGCATTGGCGCCTCTGCTGCTGGCCGCTTCCGTCAGTCACGCGGCCGAGACGGTCAAGGTCTACAACTGGTCCGACTACATCGCCCCGGACACGACGAAGAACTTCCAGAAGGACACGGGCATCGGCGTCACCTATGACGTCTACGACAGCAACGAAACCCTCGACGGCAAGTTGATGACCGGCAAATCCGGTTACGACGTGGTGTTCCCGTCGAACCACTTCATGGCGCGGCAGATTCAGGGTGGGGCGCTGAAGAAGCTCGACAAGAGCCAGTTGCCGAACTGGAAGAATCTCAACCCGGCGCTGCTCAAGGCCTTGCAGACCAACGACCCGAACAACGAGCACGGCTTCCCGTACCTGTGGGGCAGCACCGGCATCGGCTACAACATCGCCAAGGTCAAAGCGGTATTGGGCGACAATGCGCCGGTGGATTCCTGGGATCTGATCTTCAAGCCCGAGTACATGGAAAAGCTGCAGAAGTGCGGCGTGGCGATCCTCGACAATGGCCCGGAATTGCTCCCGGCGGCGCTCAACTACCTCGGCCTGCCGCACCACAGCAAGAACCCCGAGGACTACAAAAAAGCCGAAGCGTTGCTGATGAAAGTGCGGCCCTACGTCAGCTACTTCCACTCCTCGAAGTACACCAGCGACCTGGCCAACGGTGACATCTGCGTAGCCGTCGGGTTTTCCGGCGACATCCTGCAAGCCGAGAACCGCGCCAAGGAGGCCAGGAACGGCGTCGAGATCGGTTATGCGATTCCCAGGGAAGGCGCGGCGATCTGGTTCGACATGGTCGCCATGCCCGCCGACGCACCGGACGAGAAGGCCGGCTACGCCTTCATGAACTACCTGCTGCGCCCGGACGTCATGGCCGGCATAACCAACTACGTGCACTACGCCAATGGCAACGAACAGGCGGACACGCTCATCGATCCGGCGATCAAGAACGACACCAAGGTTTACCCAAGCGCGGAAATGATGGGCAAGCTGTTCGCGCTGGAGGCGATGCCGTTGAATATCGACCGGATTCGTACGCGGGTGTGGAACAAAATCCGTACCGGTAGCTGACCCTCCGTCCCCTGTAGGAGCTGACGAGTGCAACGAGGCTGCGATCTCTTGATCTTGATCTTCAAAAGGTCAAAGTCAAAAGATCGCAGCCTCGTTGCACTCGTCAGCTCCTACGGTCAAATAACGTTGCGGAGTTGATCTCAAAGCACTTGCACCGCTGTCTGCAAGTGTGACGCCTTCATGAACTACCTGCTGCGCCCGGACGTCATGGCCGGGATAACCAACTACGTGCATTACGCCAATGGCAACGAACAGGCGGACACTCTTATCGAGCCAGCCATCAGGAACGACACCAAGGTTTACCCGAGCCCGGAAATGATGGGCAAGCTGTTCGCGCTGGAGGCGATGCCGTTGAATATCGACCGGATACTTACGCGGGTGTGGAACAAAATCCGCACCGGTAGCTGAACCGCGCCCCCTGTAGGAGCTGACGAGTGCAACGAGGCTGCGATCTCTTGATCTTGATCTTCAAAAGGTCAAAGTCAAAAGATCGCAGCCTCGTTGCACTCGTCAGCTCCTACGGTCAGATAACGTTGCGGAGTTGATCTCAATGCACTGGTACCGTGACGCCTTCATGAACCACCTCCTGCGCCCCGACGTCATGGCCGGGATAAGCAGATACGTGCATTACGGCAATGGCAACGAACAGGCGGACACCCTTATCGATCCGGCGATCAGGAACGACACCAAGGTTTACCCGAGCCCGGAAATGATGGGCAAGCTGTTCGCGCTGGAGGCGATGCCGCTGAATATCGACCGGATTCGCACGCGGGTGTGGAACAAGATCCGTACCGGTAGCTGATCGTCTAGCGGGCGCTAAAGCGCCCGGCGTTACAGCGTTAGCGAGAGCTATCACGAAAAATCAGTATTTGCACCTGTCATTGTTGACAGGTCCGGCTCAGCTGGAAATTGGATTTAATGCCTTGGCAGGAGGGCGAAATGTCGCCTTTCCTTACCGAGGATTTTGATGATGAGCAATGAAAATGGTCTTGAGAATGTATTGAAGGGGACGGTGAAAAACCTTCGTAATGGTAAGGAATTCAAATTCTACGCCAGAGAAACCCACCGCGACGAGCAGGGAGGGACGCTCAGATTTCATGGCACGATGGTCGACCCGGAGGGCAATAGCAGCGTTGATCTTTCATCAATCGCAGTGAATCTCAGCAACAAGGCTGATTCTGGCACAGAGATTCCGCTCACGGACGCGCGAGTTCTTTTTGTGGCTTACTCCCGCAATGGGGCGACTACCAGGAATTTTTACGCAGACAAGGAAAAGCCGGGCTTTGTGACGCTCCAGCATTCAGGGGATCGCATCAACGGTAAATTGCAATTCACAACTGAAGCCCTTGGAGACGACAGCTACGAGGTCGACGTGATCTTTGACCAGGGTCCTTCTCGATAAATCGCCCTACAGAGTCGGTGAGTGCAACGAGGCTGCGATCTTTTGACTTTGACTTTTTGAAGATCAAGATCAAGAGATCGCAGCCTCGTTGCACTCGTCAGCTCCTACGGTCCGAGCAAATCGTAGTTGATATCAAAGCACTGGCACCGCTGGCTGAAAGTGTGACTTGCCGAGCAAATCCAAACTTACCGATATTTAATATTTAAATAGAAAATCGTCAGACAATTTCCACTCTCTCACCAACTAAAAACATTCTTTCCTCCCCGCACGCTTTGTTTTCGGCAGTTTCCTGATAACACCAAATTGGATCGCAAAAAAACTCTTTACGACAGATTTCAAATTGTGTCAGGTTCGTTACGCCTTCATTGGGCGAGTGATAGGACGATCTCGCCAAAGATCGTCCTGTCGGACAAAAACTGTTCCATTGCTAAACAAGGAAGTGTGTTTATGTCGAAAGTTAAAACCAACGCTGTTGATTCCGCCGAACAGGCCTTCCAGCTGGCTGCCTTCAGCTCGGCGTACAACCAGATCAACAGCTTCAGCCATCAGTACGATCGTGGCGGCAACCTCACGGTCAATGGCAAACCCTCGTACACCGTCGACCAGGCGGCTACGCAATTGCTGCGTGACGGCGCTGCCTACCAGGACAAGGACGGCAGCGGCAAGATCGAATTGACCTATACATTCCTGACCTCGGCCTCGAACAGCACGATGAACAAGCACGGGATCAGCGGATTCAGTCAGTTCAGCGCGCAGCAGCAGGCTCAGGCCAAGCTCGCCATGCAGTCCTGGGCAGATGTGGCCAATGTCACCTTCACCGAGAGAGCCTCGGGCGGTGACGGGCACATGACCTTCGGAAATTACAGCGGTGGCCAGGACGGCGCTGCGGCGTTCGCTTATCTGCCGGGTACCGGCGCTGGCTATGATGGTACTTCGTGGTACTTGATCAACAGCGGTTACACGCAGAACAAGAACCCGGATCTGAACAACTACGGTCGTCAGACCCTGACCCACGAAATCGGCCACACCCTGGGCCTTGCACACCCTGGCGACTACAACGCCGGCAATGGCAACCCGACCTACAACGACGCGACGTACGGCCAGGACACCCGTGGCTACAGCGTCATGAGCTACTGGAGCGAAAGCAACACCAATCAGAACTTCAGCAAGGGCGGTGTCGAAGCCTATTCGTCCGGCCCGCTGATGGATGACATCGCCGCAATCCAGAAGCTCTACGGCGCCAACACCAGCACCCGCACCGGTGACACCACCTACGGCTTCAACTCCAATGCCGGCCGTGATTTCCTCAGCGCTTCGTCGTCGGCCGACAAAGTGGTGTTCTCGGTATGGGACGCCGGCGGCAAGGACACCCTGGATTTCTCCGGTTTTACCCAGAACCAGAAGATCAACCTCAATGACGCTTCGTTCTCCGACGTTGGCGGCATGGTCGGCAACGTGTCGATTGCCAAGGGCGCGATCATCGAGAACGCCATTGGCGGTTCGGGTAGCGATCTGTTGATCGGTAACAGCGTGGCCAACGAGCTGAAGGGTGGTGCCGGTAACGACATCCTCTACGGCGCTGGCGGTGCCGACAAGCTGTGGGGCGGCAGCGGTTCGGACACGTTCGTGTTCGCCGCCAGCTCGGACTCCAAGCCGGGTGCGATCGACCAGATCCTCGATTTTGTCAGTGGTCTGGACAAGATCGACCTGACCGGCATCACCAACGGCGCGGGCCTGCACTTCGTCAACAGCTTCACCGGCTCGGCCGGCGATGCGGTGTTGACCTCGTCGGGCGGCAACAGCCTGTTGTCGGTGGATTTCTCCGGGCATGGCGTGGCGGACTTCATCGTCAGCACCGTGGGCCAGGCAGCGACCAGCGACATCGTGGCGTGATGTGAAAGGAAAGCGGCGCCTGGTGCGTCGCTTTCTTCGCTTGCATCGGCGTGGTCGCCGGGCAAGGCTACGAGCGGAAGTGGAAATTTCCTATGCGTGTATACGTTTTTACTTACACAACGATGGCATGGCTGATGGCAGTCACGCTGATGATGAGCGGAGCGACAAGCATGGCAAGCAGCCTCAGACTCGAAGAACCCGCGGTATTCGCCGGGCGCTGGCAGGCCACATTGACCGGTCACAACGACACACCGCAAGCGCAGACGCTGCAAGACAAACCGTCGAACACTTGTCTGGTCGAGCTTGCGCCGAACCAGACCTTGGGCAAGGGCGCCGATTGTCTGGGCGCGTGGTTGAGCGAATCGCCGATCGGCTGGTTTGCAGAGCCCGATGGTATTGCCATCACCGGCAAGGAAGGTTCGAAAATTGCGTTTTTCAGCCGCCAGCGCGAGAGCGTTTACACAAAAAAACTGGATGGCGGATTACTCATCACGCTAGAGCGTGCGGCGCAATAAGCAATGCCCAGAAAGTTGATTAGCGCCAGTGAACATCACTAATAAGCGATCACTGGTTAACTTGTTATGAAATTGTAAGCACTACTTGCAAGTCCTCTTCGGCAGGTAGGCGGACTATCAATGGAATGCTCGTTGGTAATGACGAGAACATGAACTCAGGAAGAATGATGAAGATGGCGAAGTCTCCTGCCACCGCTCCGTTAATCAAGGCACTGGGTGACTATAAGAGCATCTTGATCAGCGTCGGTTGTTTCACCGCGCTGATCAACGTGCTGATGCTGGTGCCGTCCATCTACATGCTGCAAGTCTATGACCGGGTGCTGTCGTCGCAGAACGAAACCACCCTGGCGATGCTGTCGCTGATGGTCGTCGGTTTCTTCGCTTTCATCGGCCTGCTGGAAGTCGTCCGCAGCTTTATCGTGATTCGCATCGGCAGCCAGCTGGAGCGCCGCTTCAATCTGCGGGTCTATCAAGCCGCGTTCGAGCGCAATCTGTTCAAGGGCGAGGGCAACGCCGGACAATCGCTGGGTGACCTGACCCATCTCCGCCAATTCGTCACCGGCCCGGCGCTGTTCGCCTTCTTCGATGCGCCGTGGTTCCCGGTCTATCTGTTTGTCATCTACCTGTTCAACGTCTGGCTCGGCGTATTGGCCACGGCGGGCGCGTTGCTGTTGATCGCACTGGCGTGCCTCAACGAATACATGACCAAGAAGCCGCTGGGCGAGGCCGCTGGTTTCTCCCAGCAGTCCAGCCAGTTGGCCACCAGCCACTTGCACAACGCCGAGACCATTCAGGCCATGGGCATGCTCGGTTCGCTGCGCAAGCGCTGGTTTCAGGTGCATTCGCGTTTTCTCGGCCTGCAAAACCAGGCCAGTGACACCGGTGCGGTGATCAGCTCCCTGAGCAAGACTCTGCGCCTGTGCCTGCAATCCTTGGTGCTGGGGCTGGGCGCGTTGCTGGTGATCAAGGGCGACATGACCGCCGGGATGATGATCGCCGGTTCGATCCTGATGGGCCGGGTATTGAGCCCCATCGACCAGTTGATCGCCGTGTGGAAGCAGTGGAGCGGGGCGAAGCTGGCTTATCGGCGTCTGGATGCGCTGTTGCAGGCGTTTCCGCCAAGCGATGAGGCGATGGCACTGCCGGCACCGAAAGGCCAGATTACCTTCGAACAAGTCAGCGCCGGCCCACCGGGACAACGTTCCGCAACGTTGCACATGGTCAATTTCAACCTCGGTGCCGGTGAAGTGCTCGGGGTGCTCGGCGCGTCCGGTTCCGGCAAATCGACGCTGGCCCGGGTGCTGGTCGGCGTGTGGCCACTATGGGGCGGCACCGTGCGTCTGGATGGCGCTGATATTCACCGCTGGAATCGCGATCAGCTCGGACCTTACATCGGTTATTTGCCGCAAGACATTGAGCTGTTCAGCGGCTCCATCGCGGAAAACATTGCGCGTTTCAGTGAGGCCGACCCGCAAAAAGTCGTCACCGCCGCGCAACAGGCCGGCGTCCACGAAATGATCCTGCGCCTGTCGCGGGGCTACGACACGCAACTGGGTGAGGACGGCAGTGGCTTGTCCGGTGGCCAGAAGCAACGCGTAGCGCTGGCCCGCGCGCTGTATGGCACGCCAAGTCTGGTGGTGCTCGATGAACCGAATTCCAACCTCGACACCGTTGGCGAAGCCGCACTGGCCAGCGCCATCGCGCAACTCAAGGCGCAAGGCACGACTGTGATTCTGGTCACGCATCGTTCTTCGGTGCTGGCTCAGGCTGACAAATTACTCGTGCTCAACGATGGTCGCTTGCAGGCATTCGGCCCGAGTCAGGATGTGCTCAAGGCACTTTCCGGCCAGCATGAACAGCAACGCGAAAAAGCCGCACAAGCACCGGGCGGGCTCAGTATGAGCCGGCAGTACCAGCCCTCGACCAGGAATTCGGGTGTATGAGCAGCGCCAGCATGAACACTGAAAACGAAGCGAACATGGAACACGCCTACCTCACCGAACGCCCGGAACGCGATGCCAAATTCTTCGCACGCATGGGCTGGATTCTGGCCATCGTCGGCGCTGGCAGTTTCTTCACCTGGGCCGCATTGGCGCCGCTGGATCAAGGCATTCCGGTGCAGGGCACGGTGGTGGTCTCGGGCAAACGCAAGGCTGTGCAGTCGATGAGCAGCGGCGTGGTCAGTCGGATTCTGGTGCGCGAAGGCCAGATCGTGAAGCAGGGCCAGCCGCTGTTCCGCCTCGATCAGACGCAAGTCGCCGCCGATGTGCAATCGCTGCAGGCGCAATACCGCATGGCCTGGGCCAGCCTTGCGCGCTGGCAGGCCGAGCGCGACAACCTCAAGCAAGTGACCTTTCCGCCAGAATTGAGCAACGACCCGGATCCGCGTCTGGCGTTGGTGCTGGAAGGCCAGCGGCAACTGTTCAGCAGCCGCCGCGAAGCGTTCTCCCGTGAGCAGGCGGCACTGCGCGCCAATATCGAAGGCGCTACAGCGCAACTCGCCGGGATGCGCCGCGCGCGCAGCGACCTCAATGCCCAGGCCAGTTCCTTGCAACAACAATTGAGCAATCTGCAACCGCTGGCCGACAACGGCTACATCCCGCGCAACCGCTTGATGGACTACCAGCGGCAACTGTCGCAAGTGCAGCAGCAACTGGCGGAAAACACCGGCGAAAGCGGGCGCGTGGAGCAGGGCATTGTTGAATCGCGCCTGAAGTTGCAGCAGCACGGCGAGGAATATCAGAAGGAAGTGCGCACGCAGCTGGCCGACGCGCAGTTGAAAAGCGTGACCCTGTCCGAACAACTGACCTCCGCCGGTTTCGATCTGCAACACAGCGAGATTCTCGCCACTGCCGATGGCGTAGCGGTCAATCTCGGGGTGCACACCGAAGGCGCCGTGGTGCGTCAGGGTGAAACGCTGCTGGAGATCGTTCCGCAAGGCACCACTCTGGAAGTGGAGGGACATTTGCCGATCAACCTGATCGACAAGGTCGGTACGCATCTGCCGGTGGACATTCTGTTTACCGCGTTCAACCAGAGCAAAACCCCGCGCGTGCCCGGCGAGGTCAGCCTGATTTCCGCCGACCAGATGGTCGATGAGAAAACCGGCGTGCCGTATTACGTGTTGCGCAGCAGCGTCAGCGATCAGGCGATGGAAAAGCTCAATGGCCTGGTGATCAAACCCGGCATGCCGGCGGAAATGTTCGTGCGCACCGGTGAGCGTTCACTCCTCAACTACCTGTTCAAACCGCTGCTCGATCGCGCCGGTTCCGCGTTGACCGAGGAATAAGGATGTTCGGCTGTATGAATAAGCGTTCAATGCTGGCGGCAGTCATGATGCTGGCGAGTCACTCGGCAGTCGCGGCCATGGGGCCGTTCGAGATTTACGAACAGGCGTTGCGTAACGACCCGGTGTTCCTTGGTGCGATCAAGGAACGCGATGCCGGCCTGGAAAACCGCGCCATCGGCCGCGCCGGGCTGCTGCCGCGGATCGGCTACACCTACAACAAGGGCCGCAACTCTTCCAAGGCTACGTCCCTTGATGATCGTGCGCGCAACCGCACCGACGAGCGTAATTACAGCAGTTACGGTTCGGCGCTGACCGTGCAACAACCGTTGCTTGATTACGAGGCTTACGCGGCATATCGCAAGGGCGTGGCGCAGTCGTTGTTCGCCGACGAAGCGTTTCGCGGCAAGAGTCAGGAGCTGCTCGTAAGGGTTCTCGACAACTACACCAAAGCCTTGTTTGCCCAGGATCAGATCGACATCGCCCAGGCGAAGAAGAAGGCCTACGAACAGCAGTTCCAGCAGAACGAACACATGTTCAAGCAGGGTGAGGGCACCCGCACCGATATTCTCGAAGCCGAGTCGCGCTATGAGCTGGCGACTGCCGAGGAGATCGAAGCGCGCAACGAGCAGGACGCGGCCTTGCGCGAACTGGGGGCGCTGGTCGGCGTGCCAGCGGTGGACATCGGCGACCTGGCTCCGCTCGGTCAGCAGTTTCAGACCTTCACGCTGCAACCGGCCAACTTCGACACCTGGCATGAGCTGGCGATCAGCAACAACCCGAACCTCGCTTCACAGCGTCAGGCCGTGGAAGTGGCGCGCTATGAAGTCGAGCGCAACCGCGCCGGGCACCTGCCGAAAGTCAGCGCTTACGCCTCGATGCGCGACAACGAGTCGGAGAGCGGCAACACCTACAACCAGCGCTACGAAACCAACACCATCGGCCTTGAAGTCAGCGTGCCGTTGTATGCCGGTGGCGGGGTGTCGGCATCCACCCGTCAGGCCAGCCGCACCATGGAACAGGCTGAGTACGAACTGGACGGCAAGACCCGCGAAACGCTGATCGAACTGCGCCGACAGTTCAGCGCCTGCCTGTCCGGGGTCAGCAAGTTGCGCGCTTATCAGAAGGCGTTGAAGTCGGCCGAAGCGCTGGTGGTATCGACCAGACAGAGCATTCTCGGCGGCGAGCGAACCAACCTCGACGCGTTGAACGCCGAGCAGCAACTGTTCACCACCCGCCGGGATCTGGCCCAGGCGCGTTATGACTATCTGATGGCATGGACCAAATTGCATTACTACGCCGGGACTTTGAACGAGCAGGATCTGGCGCGTGTGGATGAGGCATTTGTGGTCGCGCAACAGCCCTCACCCTAACCCTCTCCCAGAGGAGAGGGGACCGATTCGGGGAGATTGAAGAGATACACCGACTTGAACGAGCGGCACTGAATCCATAGTCGACTGTTTTTTTCAGGTCGACGGATGACTGAAGACAACACAAATCGGCTCCCTCTCCTCGGGGGAGAGGGCTGGGGTGAGGGGAACAGGCGACACCGCAGGGTGGCTAGGGACCGGGACTTTGAACGAGCAGGATCTGGCGCGGGTGGATGACTCACCCTAACCCTCTCCCAGAGGGAGAGGGGACCGATTCGGGGAGATTGAAGAGATACACCGACTTGAACGAGCGGCACTGAATCCATAGTCGACTGTTTTTTTCAGGTCGACGGATGACTGAAGACAACACAAATCGGCTCCCTCTCCTCGGGGGAGAGGGCTGGGGTGAGGGGAACAGGCGACACCGCAGGGTGGCTAGGGACCGGGACTTTGAACGAGCAGGATCTGGCGCGGGTGGATGACTCACCCTAACCCTCTCCCAGAGGGAGAGGGGACCGATTCGGGGAGATTGAAGAGATACACCGACTTGAACGAGCGGCACTGAATCCATAGTCGACTGTTTTTTTCAGGTCGACGGATGACTGAAGACAACACAAATCGGCTCCCTCTCCTCGGGGAGAGGGCTGGGGTGAGGGGAACAGGCGACACCGCAGGGTGGCTAGGGACCGGGACTTTGATGAGCAGGATCTGGCGCGGGTGGATGAGGCATTTGTGGTCGCGCAACAGCCCCCACCCTAACCCTCTCCCAGAGGGAGAGGGGACCGATTCGGGGAGATTGGAGAGATACACCGACTTGAACGAGCGGCACTGAATCCATAGTCGACTGTTTTTTCAGGTCGACGGATGACTGAAGACAATACAAATCGGCTCCCTCTCCTTGGGGAGAGGGCTGGGGTGAGGGGAACGGGCGACACCGCTATTGAGCCTTGAACAGAACAACAAAAACGAGAGTGACGACCATGGACGTACGCATCAAACCGATTTCGCTCGGCACGCTGTTGCTGATGACCTCTGCAACGCAGGCGCAATATCTGGAATCCGGCCAGCCCGGCAATCCGGCCAGTTGGCGCAGTGCCGAGTTCTTGCGTGACTGGGGCCTGGAACGCATGCAGGCCGATCAGGCCTACGCCGCCGGCATCACCGGCAAGGGCGTGAAGATCGGCGCGCTCGATTCCGGTTTCGATGCCGCCCACCCGGAATTCTCCGCCGATCGTTATCACCCGGTAACCGCCAGCGGCAGCTACGTCGACGGCTCAGCGTTCAACGTCGACGGCACGCTCAACCCGAACAACGACTCCCACGGCACCCACGTGGTCGGCACCATGGGCGCGTCGCGTGATGGCAGCGGCATGCATGGCGTGGCGTACAACGCGCAAATCTACGTCGGCAACACCAACAAGAACGACAGTTTCCTCTTCGGCCCGGGGCCCGATCCGCGCTATTTCAAAGCGGTCTACGACAGCCTTGCCGACGCTGGCGTGCGGGCGATCAATAACAGTTGGGGCAGTCAGCCGCCGGATGTCAGCTATCGCACCCTGGCGGATCTGCACGCCGCCTACGCGCAGCACTGGAACAAGGGCACCTGGCTCGACGCCGCTGCCGACGTCTCCCGGCGCGGTGTGATCAATGTCTTCAGCGCGGGCAACAGCGGTTACCCGAACGCCAGCGTACGTTCAGCGCTGCCGTATTTTCTGCCGGATCTGGAAGGCCACTGGCTGGCGGTGTCCGGGCTCGATCAGAGCAATCAGCAGAAGTACAACCAGTGCGGCATCGCCAAATACTGGTGCATCACCACACCGGGGGCGAAGATCGACAGCACCATTCCCGGTGGCGGCTATGCGATCAAGTCCGGTACCTCGATGGCCGCACCGCACGCGACCGGCGCCCTGGCGCTGGTGATGGAACGCTATCCGTACATGAACAACCAGCAGGCGCTCGAGGTGCTGCTGACCACCGCCACCCAGCTCGATGGCTCGGTCACCGATGCGCCGAGCGAGCGCGTCGGCTGGGGCGTCGCCAATCTCGATCGGGCGATGCGCGGGCCGGGGCAATTGCTCGGTGCGTTCGATGCCAATCTGGGGGCAGGGCAGCGCGATGTCTGGAGCAATGACATCTCCGACAAGGCACTGATCCAGCGCCAGAGCGAAGACCTCGCCGAGCACAGCGCCTGGCAGCAAACCCTGCAGGACAAAGGCTGGCAGAACGGTGTTGCGGCCGGCGCCAGTCAGCAGGACCAGACCGACTACGCCGTCGGCATGCTCCGCGATGCGGCAGCCGCCAGTCGCGTTTATCAGGGCAGCCTGATCAAATCCGGTGCCGGTCAG
The DNA here is from genome assembly GCF_036283065.1 of Pseudomonas moraviensis subsp. stanleyae. GTDB lineage: Bacteria > Pseudomonadota > Gammaproteobacteria > Pseudomonadales > Pseudomonadaceae > Aquipseudomonas > Aquipseudomonas stanleyae. Next base: position 541,974 of record NZ_JAADJI010000002.1, on the reverse strand, counting down.
TTGTTGCTCAGCGGTACCAACACTTATCGCGGCCCGACCACGGTCAACGGCGGTCTGCTGACGGTCGACGGCTCGCTGACTTCAGCGGTCAGCGTCAACGACAGCGGCACCCTCGGCGGCTCCGGACGCATCGGCGCGTTGACCGCCAACAGCGGCGGCCGAGTCGCACCGGGCAATTCCATCGGCACCTTGAACGTCGCCGGTGATGTGACACTCGCCCCGGGCTCGACTTACGCCGTTGAGCTGTCACCCACCAGCAGCGACCGCATCGTTGCCGGCGGCACGGCAACCGTCAGCGGCGCCAGCGTCAGCCTGGCGCTGGAAAACAGCCCGACCTTGCTCAGCAGCGCAGAAGCGCAAAGCCTGCTCGGCCGCCAGTACAACATCCTGCAAGCGGCCGGCGGCGTTCAGGGGCAGTTCGCTGCGGTGGTGCCGAACTACCTGTTCATCGGCGGCGCCCTCGACTACGCCGCAAGCGGCATTCAACTGAATATCCAACGCAACGCAACCAGCTTCGCCAGCGTCGGGCAAACGCCAAACCAGCGTTCGGTGGCGGCGGCAATCGAAGGTTTGGGCGCTGGCAATCCGGTTTATGAAAGCCTGCTGCGTGCGCCCAGCCAGGCCTCCGCACAGCAAGCCTTCCAGCAACTGAGCGGCGAGATTTATCCGGCACTGGGGACGATGCTGATCAACGACAGTCGCCAGTTGCGTGATGCGGTCGGCGAGCGGCTGCACGATGAATCGGCGGCCCGCAGCAATGGCTGGATCAAAGCCCTCGGCGCGTGGGGCAGCACCGATTCGAGCCACGACACGGCCGGCTATAACACCTCGATCGGCGGCTTGCTGGCGGGTGTCGACGGCGCGCTCGATGAGCAGACCCGCATCGGTCTGGTCACCGGTTACAGCGACAGCTCCTTGAGCATGGGTTCGGGCACGCATTCCTCGGCGAAAGTCGACAGCTATCACCTCGGCGCTTACGCCGGCCACGACATTGCTGCGTGGCGCTTGAGCACTGGCGTGGCGTACAGCTGGCATCGCGGCGATGTAAAGCGCGATTTGCACTACGACGAAGTCAGCGCCAAGCAGAAAGCCAAGCTTGATGCGACCACCACCCAGGTGTTCGGCGAAGCGGCGTATCGCTTGCAGCTGCAAGCGCTGGCGCTGGAACCGTTTGCCAACCTGACTTACCTGCATCTGGACACCGAGGGCTTCACCGAGAAGGGCGATGCCGCTGCCTTGAAAAGCTCGGGCGATACGCGCGACGTGGTGTTGAGCACTCTGGGCATGCGGGCGAGCAAAACCTTCAACCTTTCCAACCAGCAGGCGCTGGACGTCAGCGCCCGTCTCGGCTGGCAGCACAGCCTCAGCGATATCGAATCGGCGCAACATTTGCGCTTTGCCAGCGGCGGCACGCCGTACGCAGTCGAGAGCTCGGCGCTGGTGCGCGATGCCGCGCTGGTCGGCGTGCAGGCCAGTCTGGCCCTGAGCAAGGACGTGCGGGTCAACCTCGATTACAACGGCCAACTGGCCAGCCGCGAGAAGCTGCATGGCGTTGGCTTGAGTCTGAACTGGCAGTTCTGACCGAACGCTTTCCTGTGGCGAGGGAGCTTGCTCCCGCTGGGGCGCGAAGCGGCCCTGTGCTTTTCTCAGGCAGATCGCGTTGACTGATTTTACGGCTGCTGCGCAGCCGAGCGGGAGCAAGCTCCCTCGCCACAAATAGCGTGCACGGCAGCAAAGACAATCGGATTTTTTCGCAACATCACTAAGGAAGGTCGTGGATGGATAACAACAATACCCCCGCGCAATCGGGTGGCCGCTTTGCCCTGAAAACCCTGACAGTCGCCATGCTCTGTGCCAGTGCGATGGCGCAGGCAGCGCCTTACGTGGAAAACGGCCGCAACGGCGATCCGTCGAGTTGGCGCAGCAATGAATTCAAGGCTGACTGGGGCCTGGGCGCGATCGGCGCGGATTACGCCTATGCCGCCGGCTACACCGGCAAAGGCGTCAAACTCGGAATCTTCGATCAGCCGGTGTACGCCGCGCATCCGGAGTTCTCCGGTAGCAACAAAGTCGTCACCCTGGTCACCAGCGGCATTCGCGAATACACCGACCCGTACATTCCGGTGAAGGCCGGCGATGCGTTCCTGTATGACGGTTCACCCTCGGTCGGCTCCAACGGCAAGCTCGGCGCCCACGGCACGCACGTTGGCGGCATCGCGGCGGGCAGTCGCGACGGCGGGGTGATGCACGGCGTCGCATTCGGAGCGCAGATCATCAGCGCCGACAACGGCGACCCGGGGCCGGAGGACGGCATTGTTCGCGGCAATGATGGTGCGGTGTACAAGGCCGGTTGGGATGCGCTGATCGCCAGCGGGGCGCGGATCATCAACAACAGCTGGGGCATCGGCATCACCGACCGCTTCGACCTCGGCGGCCGCGATCCGGCGTACCCGCACTTCACCGTCAACGACGCGCAATTGCAGTTCAACGAAATCCGCACGCTGCTCGGCACCAAGCCCGGTGGCGCCTACGACGGCGCGATTGCCGCCGCTCGCAGCGGCATCGTCACCATTTTTGCCGCCGGCAACGACTACAACCTCAACAACCCGGATGCCATCGCCGGCCTGGGTTATTTCGTCCCGGACATCGCGCCGAACTGGATCACCGTCGCCGCGTTGCAGCAGAACCCGGACACCGCCAGCGCCAACCCCTACGTGATCAGCACGTTCTCCTCGCGTTGCGGCTACACGGCGAGTTACTGCGTCTCGGCGCCGGGCACGAAGATCTACAGCTCGATCATCGAAGGCACCAATGCCGGCAACCTGACCACCAGCTACGCCAACTACAACGGCACGTCGATGGCGGCACCGCACGTCGCCGGTTCCATCGCGGTACTGATGGAGCGCTTTCCGTACATGTCAGGCGATCAGGTCGCCAGCGTCTTGCGCACCACCGCCACCGACCTCGGCGCGCCGGGCATCGACGCCTTGTACGGCTGGGGCATGATCAACCTGCGTAAAGCCATCGACGGCCCGGCGATGTTCGTTACCGAGCAGGACATTCCCGAGGAGTTTCGCGTGCAGGGCGCCTACGGCTCCGGCCAGTTCGTTGCTGACTTGCCGGGCATTGGCGCGATCATCGATCAGGGCAAACCGACCGAACGCGTGTGCACTGACATCACTTGCGGCCTCGACACCTGGCGCAACGACATCGGCGGCCACGGCGGTCTGACCAAGCAAGGCATCGGCACTCTGGTGCTGACCGGCAACAATACTTACAGCGGCCCGACCCTGGTCAATCAGGGCCGACTGGCAATCAACGGTTCGCTGCAATCGGCGGTCACCGTCAACAATGGCGGCGTCCTCGGCGGCAATGGCCGCATCGGCGCGCTGGCGGTGAACAGCGGCGGTACGGTGGCACCGGGCAATTCCATCGGCACCCTGAGCGTTGCCGGTGACGTGACCTTCGCGCCGGGTTCGACCTACGCCGTAGAGCTGTCGCCGACCAGCAGCGATCAGATCGTCGCGGGCGGCAAAGCCGTCATCGACGGCGCCACGGTGAGCCTGTCGCTGGAAAACAGCCCGACCTTGCTCAGCACCGGCGAAGTGCAAAGCCTGCTCGGCACTCGCTACAACATCCTGCAAGCAGCGGGCGGCATCGAAGGGCGCTTCGGTCAGGTCTTGCCGAATTACGCCTTCCTCGGCGGCACCCTCGACTACTCGGCGGGCGGCATTCAGTTGGCGGTCGGGCGTAACGAGGCATCGTTCGCCAGCGTCGGTCTGACGCCAAACCAGCGCGCCGTAGGTGCTGCCGCCGAGCGTCTGGGCGCGGGCAATGCGCTGTTCGAAACCCTGTTGCTGTCGCCCACTGCGGTGTCGGCGCAGCAGGCCTTTCAACAGCTGTCCGGCGAGATTCACCCGGCCATCGGCACGCTGCTGATCAACGACAGCCGCTACTTGCGCGAAGCTGTCGGCGAACGTCTGCGCGAGCGTGACCTGTTCAACGCCGACGCACCGGCTGATGATCGCAGCAACGTCTGGGTCAAGGTCCTCGGCTCTTGGGGCGAAAGCGACGGCGGGCATGACAATGCCGACTCCAACAGCTCCATCGGTGGGCTGCTGGCCGGTGTCGATGGCCTGATCGCTGAAGACACCCGGCTCGGTTTCGTCACCGGTTACAGCGACAGTTCGTTGAGCATGGGCAGCGGCACGCATTCCTCGGCGTCGGTCGACAGCTACCACTTGGGTGCGTATCTGGGCCATGAGATCGACGCGTTGCGCCTGACTGTCGGCGGTGCTTACAGCTGGCATCGCATCGATGTGAAACGTGATCTGCAGTTCGGCGACGTCAGCGGCAAACAGAAAACCAAGCGTGACGCGACCACTGCGCAACTGTTCACCGAGGCCGCGTACGACCTGGGCCTGCAACCGATGAACCTGGAGCCGTTCGCCAATCTGTCCTACGTGCACCTCAACACCGACAGCTTCACCGAGAAGGGTGACGCTGCCGCACTGAAGGGTGGCGAGGACAATCGCGACGTGGTGCTCTCCACTCTTGGCGTACGCGCCAAGCGCAGCTTCGCCGTGTCGGATAAACATCAGCTGGAACTGGGCGCGAGCCTCGGCTGGCAGCACAACCTGAGCAGCGTCGATGCCGACAGCCACCTGGCGTTCGCCAACGGCAATAGCGCGTTCACCGTGCAGAGCGTGTCGATGGATCGTGACGCTGCCGTGGTCGGCGTGCGCGCCGGGCTGGCGCTCAATCGCGACGTGCGGGTCAATCTCGATTACAACGGCCTGATCGGCTCGAACGAGAAAGATCACGGTGTCGGTCTGACCCTCGACTGGCAGTTCTGAGGCGTAACCGGCAGGAGATCCAATAGTGGGAGCGAGCCTGCTCGCGAAAGCGGTGGTTCAGGCGATTGTGATGTTGAATGTGCTGCCGCCTTCGCGAGCAGGCTCGCTCCCACAGGTCCGGTGTACACATGACATTTGAGGGACCATCAAACGACATATGATGCTCCGGAGCCCCGCGCTCTGGCTGTGAGCTATCTCTGACAATTCCAACAACAAGAGAGGCAATGGCAATGGGTGTATACGACTACAAGAACTTCGGCACAGCCGATTCCGCGGTGCTGTTCAGCGATGCCATGGCGATCACGCTGTATTCCTATCACAACCTCGATAACGGTTTCGCTGCCGGTTACCAGCACAACGGCTTCGGCCTTGGATTGCCAGCGACGCTGGTCACCGCGCTGATTGGCGGCACCGATTCGCAAGGGCTGATTCCCGGTATCCCGTGGAATCCGGACTCGGAAAAACTCGCCCTTGAGGCCGTGCAAAAGGCCGGCTGGACGCCGATTACCGCCGCGCAGTTGGGTTACGACGGCAAGACCGACGCACGCGGGACGTTCTTCGGCGAGAAGGCCGGCTATACCAGCGCGCAGGTGGAAATCCTCGGCAAGTATGACGCCCAGGGTCATCTCACCGAACTGGGCATCGCCTTTCGTGGCACCAGCGGCCCGCGGGAAATCCTCATCGGCGATTCGATTGGCGACGTGATCAGCGATCTGCTCGCAGCTTTCGGCCCGGCCGACTACGCGAAAAACTACGTCGGCGAAGCCTTTGGCAATCTGCTCAACGATGTTGTCGCCTTCGCCCGGGCCAACGGCCTCAGCGGCAAGGACGTGCTGGTCAGCGGCCATAGCCTCGGCGGCTTGGCGGTGAACAGCATGGCTGACTTGAGCGGCGGCAAATGGGGCGGGTTCTTCGCTGATTCCAACTACATCGCCTACGCTTCGCCGACCCAGAGCAGCGGCGACAAAGTGCTGAATATCGGTTACGAAAACGACCCGGTATTTCGTGCCCTCGACGGTTCGACGTTCAGCGGCGCATCGGTGGGCGTGCACGACGCGCCGCACGCCTCGACGACGGACAACATCGTCAGCTTCAACGACCACTACGCCTCGAATGCGTGGAACGTGCTGCCGTATTCGATCCTGAATATCCCGACCTGGATTTCGCACCTGCCCACAGGCTATGGCGACGGCATGACCCGCGTGCTGGAGTCGAAGTTCTACGACCTGACCAGCCGCGACTCGACGATCATCGTCGCCAACCTGTCCGACCCGGCGCGGGCCAACACCTGGGTGCAGGATCTCAACCGCAACGCCGAAGCCCACAAGGGCAGCACGTTCATCATCGGCAGTGACGGCAACGAGCTGATCCAGGGCGGCAGTGGCAATGACTATCTGGAGGGGCGCGCCGGTAACGACAGCTTCCGCGACAGCGGCGGCTATAACGTCATTCTGGGCGGGCAGGGGAGCAACACGCTCGACTTGCAGCAGACGGTGAAAAACTTCGATTTCGCCAACGACGGCGCCGGCAACCTGTACATCCGCGATGCCAGCGGCGCAATCAGCATCACCCGCGACATCGGCAGCATCGTGACCAGGGAGCCGGGTTTTCTCTGGGGCGTGTTCAAGGACGATGTGCTGCACAGCGTCGCTGACAAGGGGTTGAAAGTCGGTAGTAACCTGACCGCTTATGAATCGAGCGTAAAAGGCACGACTGCTGCTGACACGCTCGAGGCGCATGCGGGCGGTGACTGGCTGTTCGGGCTGGAGGGCAATGATCATCTGCTCGGCGGCGCGGGCAATGACGTGTTTGTCGGTGGCGCTGGCAACGATCTGCTGGAGTCGGGCGGCGGGGCGGATATGTTTCTGTTCAATGGCGCGTTCGGCCAGGATCGGGTCGTTGGCTATACGGCCGATGACAAACTGGTGTTTCTTGGCGTGCAGGGTGTGTTGCCGGGGGATGATTTGCGCGCGCATGCGTCGGCAGTCGGGCAGGACACGCTGCTGACGTTTGGCGCGGATTCGGTGACGTTGGTGGGTGTGGCGCTTGGCAGCCTCAACAGCGATGCCATAGTGATCGCCTGACGCACAACCCTGTGGCGAGGGAGCTTGCTCCCGCTTGAGTGCGAAGCACTCACCTTTTTTGGGGGCGCTGCGCGCCCCAGCGGGAGCAAGCTCCCTCGCCACAATGGGTATCAAAAGTCTGATCGTTCCCACACGGAGCGCGGGAATGAATCGGCGCGTATCAGTCTTCCTTGCGCACGGTCGCGACTTCATCAGCGCGAACCTTTACCTTGGCTCCGGAAATATCCTCGAACTCATAAAAACCGTCTTCGGTCTTGGTCTTGGGCATGTCCTCGGTCAGGTATTGGGTGCCGTTCTGCAGCGTCACCACAGTCTGGGTCGAACAGCCGCCCAGCGCCAACAGGGCTGCGACCGCTACAGGAATGCCCAGCATCTTGATTTTCATACCCACCTCTGACTCCTTGCTTGAATGTGATTGCGGGCATTGTCGGCCCTCTAACGCGGTTGGTGCCAGCATCGGCGGAAAAGTTCGATGGCAGCGCGAAAAAATGCCATTGATCTTTTTCCGTTTGCGCCGGACCGGGCTGAGCTGCTATCTGTACGCATAACCAGTGTTCGCTTGCCGTGGCTTTGAAATCCCGTGACCCCCAACCCTCTCGACAATCCGTTCTATTACCTCAACAACTTCCGGCAAGTGCTTGATTGGCTTGGACTTCGCTATGCCGATGTGATGAGCACGCGCGAACACGGCTTCATCCGCGACTTCAACACGTTGTCGCAAGCCTCGCAGGGATTGCTGGTGCGCATGGTCATGCGCAAGGGCATTCATTTTCGCGCGAGCAAACTCAATTATCTGGAAATCGGCGATATCGCTGAAGCGGCGCAGCCGTTGCTCGATCACGGCTGGCTCGACGAACACGCCGCGCTGACGCTGGCAGAGCTGTTCGATGTCTTGCTCAAGGCCGAGCTGTTGCAGGCATTCGGCACCTTTATAGAACAGCCGAAAGGGCGCAAGGATGAATGGCTGCCGATGCTGGCCGAGCAGTTCAGCGAGGCGCAAACCCTGCGCGCCTGGGCCCCGCAACTGGCTGACCAGCTGTTCAGCCTGACCCTGATGGATTTGTGCGATCGCCTGCGCCTGATGTTCTTCGGCAATCTGTATCAGGACTGGTCGGAGTTTGTCCTGGCCGACCTGGGCATCTTTACCTATGAAAAAGTCGAGTTCTGCGCCGACTCCCGAGGCCTGCGCAGTCGCGAAGACGTCGATGCCTGCCTGTTCCTGCATCAGTGCCAGCTGCGCTTCGAGGCCGGTGAGCCGCTGGCGGAGATCGTTGAGCAGATCAACGCCGTGCATTTCGACAACCCGTGGCTGCGCCGCCGGCAAGCCAAGGCGTTGTTCCAGATCGGCCAGTATGCCGAGCGCATCGGTGACTTCGGCCTGGCCCTGAGTGTTTACCGCGACTGCGCTTACCCAGGCGCGCGACTGCGGATGATCCGTGTGCTCGAACGTTGCGGCGAATACGGAGTGGCATTGGAGCTCGGCACGCTGGCCGAACAGGCGCCGCAAAGTGCAGCCGAGCAACAAGGTTTGCAACGCATCGTTCCGCGTCTGCGGCGCAAACTGGGTGGCCCGCCGCTCAAGCGTGTAAAAGCCAGAGAGGTCGAGCGCCTCGACTTGCACCTGCCGCGCACCGATCCGGCGTTGTCGGTGGAATTCCATGTGCAAGCGCACTTGCATGCCGATGACGGCCCGGTGCATTACGTCGAGAACAGCCTGATCAATTCCCTGTTCGGGCTGTTGTGCTGGCCGGCGATTTTCGCGCCGTTGCCGGGTGCGTTTTTTCACCCGTTCCAGCGCGGTCCGGTCGACCTGCTCAGCGAAGATTTCCTCGAGCGCCGCGCCGAACTGTTTCAGGCCTGCCTGGGCGAACTCGATGACGGCCGCTACGCCGAGACGATCCGCCAGCGCTTCGTCGACAAATGGGGCATCCAGTCACCGTTCGTGTTCTGGGGCGCGCTCAATGAAACCTTGCTGGAGCAGGCGCTGGCCTGTCTGCCCGCCGCACACCTGAAACACTGGTTCAATCGTCTGCTGCTCGACATCAAGGCCAATCGCGCCGGCATGCCGGACCTGATCCAGTTCTGGCCGCAGCACAAGACCTACCGGATGATTGAAGTCAAAGGCCCCGGCGACCGCTTGCAGGACAATCAACTGCGCTGGCTGGAGTTCTGCCACGAGCATCAGATGCCGGTGGCCGTGTGTTACGTGCAATGGGCGGAGCAGAGCGCTTGAGTTACAGCATTGCCGTCCGCGCACTCTGTGAGTTCACCGCCAAGACCGGCGACCTCGACCTGCGCTTCACCCCCTCGCCGACGGCGTTGGAAGGCATCGTCGGCCATCGCACCGTGGCCTCGCGGCGCAATGAGCAATATCTGAGCGAAGTGGCCCTGCAAGGCGAGTTCGGCGAGCTGCGGGTCAAGGGCAGGGCGGATGGCTACGACCCGACGCAGAATTGCCTGGAAGAAGTCAAAACCTACCGCGGCGACCTCAGCAAGCAACCGGCCAATCACCGCCAGTTGCACTGGGCGCAGGCGAAGATCTACGGCTGGTTGATGTGCCAGAAACTGCAACTGGAGCAGATCAATCTGGCGCTGGTGTATTTCGACATCGCCAGCGAAAAGGAAACCTGCCTGGTCGAAGCCCACAGCGCCGAAGCACTCCAGGCATTTTTTGCGCAGCAGTGCACTTTGTTTTTGCAATGGGCCGAGCAGGAAATGGCCCACCGCGAAGCGCGCAATCTGGCCGCGCAGCAACTGGCGTTCCCCCACGCGGATTTTCGACCGGGCCAGCGGCATCTGGCCGAGTCGGTGTTCAAAGCCGTCAGCACCGGTCGCTGCCTGATGGCCCAGGCGCCAACCGGCATTGGCAAAACCCTCGGAACGCTGTTTCCGATGCTCAAGGCCCTGGCGCCGCAGCAGCTGGACAAGGTGTTCTTTCTCACCGCCAAGACACCGGGGCGCAAACTGGCGCTGGATGCCAGTCAGGTGTTGTTCAAACAAACGCCGGATCTGCCGTTGCGGGTGATGGAAATGGTCGCCCGCGACAAGGCCTGCGAACATCCGGACAAAGCCTGTCATGGCGAATCCTGCCCGCTGGCCCAAGGCTTTTATGATCGCTTGCCTGCGGCCCGCGAAGCCGCCAGCCGCATCAACCTGCTCGATCAGGCGGCGATGCGCGAGGTCGCCGCGCAACACAGCGTGTGTCCTTATTATCTGAGCCAGGAAATGGCCCGCTGGGCGGATGTGGTGGTTGCCGACTACAACTATTACTTCGATTTCAGTGCGCTGCTGTTCGGTCTGGCCCAGCTCAATCAGTGGAAAGTCGCGGTGCTGGCCGACGAGGCACACAACCTCGTCGAGCGCGGTCGGCAGATGTACAGCGCCAGTCTCGACCAGTTCACTCTCGGCACTGTGCGCAAAACCGCGCCGGCAGCGCTGAAGAGTTCCCTGCAACGGGTCAACCGCGAATGGAATGCGCTGCATGCGCCGCAACTGGCGGCCTATCAAGCCTACGACAAGGCCCCGGACAAACTTCTGCACGCCATCTCATTGTGCTGCGCGGCCATCGGCGATTACCTCAACGAGCATCCGCAAGGCCTCGACAGCGGCCTGCAGAACTTCTATTTCGACCTGCTGCAATTCGCCCGGGTCGCCGAGCTGTATGACGAGCATTACCTGTTCGATATCAGTAAACGCGATCTCGACCGCAAGCGTCCGCTGTCGCAACTGTGCCTGCGCAACGTAGTGCCGGCGGCGTTCATCGGCCCGCGCCTGAGCGCGGCGCGCAGCAGCGTGCTGTTCTCGGCTACGCTGAGCCCGCGCAACTACTACGCTGACCTGCTCGGCACCCCCGCCGACACGGTGTGCATCGACGTCGAATCGCCGTTCAGTGCCGAGCAGTTGCAGGTGCACATCGTCAGCCAGATCTCCACCCGTTTTAACCATCGGCAGGCCTCGCTGGAACCGATTGTCGAACTGATCGCCTGCCAGTTCAGCGAGCGTCCGGGCAACTATCTGGCGTTCTTCAGCAGTTTCGATTACCTGCAACAAGTCGCGACCTTATTGGCCGAGCGCCATCCGCACATCACCCAATGGCTGCAATCGCGGGGCATGGTCGAGGGCGCGCGGCAGGCGTTTCTTGACCAGTTCAGCGCCGACAGCCAGGGCGTTGGCTTTGCGGTGTTGGGCGGCGCGTTCGGTGAGGGCATCGATCTGCCCGGTGCGCGGCTGATCGGTGCGTTCATCGCCACGCTGGGGCTGGCGCAGCTCAACCCGGTCAACGAGCAGATGAAGCGGCGCATGGCCGCCATTTTCGGCGCCGGCTACGACTACACGTATCTGTACCCGGGCATGCAAAAAGTCGTACAAGCCGCCGGACGGGTGATCCGCACCCGCGAGGATAGCGGCACGGTCATGCTCATTGACGATCGCTTTGCCGAAAGCCGCATCAAGCAACTGCTTCCGAGCTGGTGGACGATCAAAAGCGAACCGGCACTTTTCAAATCGGCGGATTCACGCATACTTCAGCCCATGACAGTGGCCGGTGAGTGTGATGAGTGATAACAACAGAACCGCAGCGATCGAAGACAGCCGTTTCCGGCTGCTGATCGATGCGGTTGTCGACTACGCGATCTACATGATCGACCCCGACGGTACCATCACCAGTTGGAACTCCGGCGCCAAACGTTTCAAAGGTTATGAAGAAGCCGAGATCATCGGCGAGCACTTCTCGCGCTTCTATACCCCGGAAGACCGCGCCAACGGCATGCCGCAGCGGGCGCTGGACACGGCAATCCGTGAGGGCCGCTTCGAAGGCGAGGGCTGGCGCGTGCGCAAGGACGGCACGCATTTCTGGTCGCACGTGGTGATCGACCCGATCATCGACCCCAACGGCACGCTGCTCGGTTTCGCCAAGATCACCCGTGATCTCACCGACCGCAAAATGGCCGAGGAAACCCTCAAGCAAAGCGAACAGCAGTTCCGCCTGCTGGTGCAGGGCGTTACCGACTACGCGATCTACATGCTCAGCCCCGAAGGTTGCGTCAGTAACTGGAACCAGGGCGCGCAGCGGATCAAGGGTTACTTGCCGGAAGAAATCATCGGCCAGCATTTTTCGATTTTCTACACCCCCGAAGACCGCGCACTCGGTGAGCCGCAGCGTTCTCTGGAGATTGCCACCCGCGAAGGCCGCTTCGAAAACCGCAGCTGGCGGATGCGCAAGGACGGCACGCGCTTTCTTGCCCACGTAGTGGTCGATGCGATTCGCGGCGACACCGGCGCGTTGCTTGGCTTCGCCAAGATCACCCGCGATGTGACCGAGGCCCACGAAGCACAGCAGGCCCTGGAAAAGACCCGCGAGGCGTTGTTCCAGGCGCAGAAGATGCAGGCGATCGGCCAACTCAGCGGCGGTATCGCCCATGATTTCAACAACCTGCTGACGGTGATACTCGGCAATCTCGAGATCGTGCAGAAGCGCATCGGCGACGCGCCGAAAATCGCCCGTTTACTGGAAAACGCCACCCAGGGTGCCTTGCGCGGTGTCTCGCTGACCCAGCGCATGCTGGCCTTTGCCCGACGCCAGGAACTGAAGACCGAATCGGTGGATATCCCGCAATTGGTGCAAGGCATCACCGGGCTGCTGCGCAGCTCTCTGGGGCCGGGGATTCGCATCGAAACGCGCTTTCCAGACGACCTGCAGCCAGTGCTGGCCGACAGCAACCAATTGGAACTGGCGATCCTCAATCTCGCCACCAATGCCCGCGATGCCATGCCAGATGGCGGCACGGTGATCATTCAGGCACAAGCGGAAGTGGTACTGGAACAAACTCATTCGACCCTCGCGGCGGGGCGCTACGTGTGCCTGAGCCTGATCGACAGCGGCGAAGGCATGGACGCAGCCACGCTGGAGTGCGCCCGCGACCCGTTTTTCACCACCAAGGGCTTGGGCAAAGGCACCGGGCTGGGCTTGTCGATGGTGCATGGCTTCATCGAGCAGCTGGGCGGGCGCTTTATTCTCAAGAGCGAGAAGGGCCACGGCACGGCGGCCGAGCTGTGGATTCCGGTGGCGCTTGAGCAAGCGGTCAGTCGCCCGAGCTACAGCAACGCAGCGCCGATTGCAGTGCCAAGACTCAGTGTGCTGGTGGTCGACGACGATTCGCTGGTGTTGACCAGCACCAGTCTGTTGCTCGAAGACCTCGGCCACCGCGTCATCGGCGCGACCTCCGGCACCAAGGCGCTGGAATTGTTCGATCAGGGCGAGGTGATCGATCTGGTCATCACCGACATGGCCATGCCGCACATGAGCGGCGCGCAACTGGCCCACGCCGTGCGCATGCTCAAACCGGATCTGCCGATCATTCTCGCCACCGGTTACGCCGAACGCCTCGAAGGTTTTGCTGCTGAACTGCCGCGCCTGCCGAAACCGTTCACCCAGTTGAATCTGGTGCAGATCATTGCCCAATCGATGAAGTGACGCGCTGGTCGATCCGGCTGAACTAGTCAGGACGCGTGCCTTTCCAAAAAGTCTTGTTCACTTTTGGAGGGCACGTCTCTTGCCTCGCATATTGACCCAGCCAAGCGCTGTTGAAGAAGCCTTGGCCGAACACGATGCCAAGATGTTTGGCTCACCCAAGGAGCGCCTGGATTTCTATCGCCGGGAAATCCAGTACGAAACCAGCATCCTCGCCAACCGCACCGACGCCTACCTGGCGGCGCAGTCGTTTCTGGTGATCGCCTTCGCCTCGTGCATGGCCAACCTCAATCCCGAGTGGGGCAAGATGTTCACCCTCGTCGTGCCGCCGTTTCTGGCACTGCTCGGCGTGCTCAGCTCGCTTAACGCCTGGCCGGGGATTCGTGCGGCTTACGACATCATCGACCACTGGCATTTCAAACAGAGCCAGTTGCTGCACAGCGAGCCGGTGATGGGCGCGGCGTATGACGAATCGCCGCTGTTCAGTGAAATGGAATCGAGCCACAAGGGCTATCGCAAGTCGCTGCTGTTCTCGGTGCGCACGCCTTGGATCTTTGCCACGTTCTGGGTGATGTTGGGGGTGTATGCGGTGTTTATTCAGGTGACCAATCCTTGAGGTGGGTTGGTCGGGGGCAGGGGACAGGTGCTGGATTTTGTGGTGTCTGTGAGAGCTTACCCCCTCACCCCAGCCCTCTCCCCCAAGGGGGCGAGGGGGAAAGGGAGCCGATTTTCACGCTTTTCAAAACTTGTAGTCGACTCGATTTTCAGGTCGATGAATAACGAAAGAACACCCCGGTCAGTCCCCTCTCTGCCAAGGGAAAAGGGAGCCGATCTCGGGTGGATTCGAGGGGTGGTTCAGCGCGCGATATCTCGTCTGGCAAATTGGTAAAGGCCTGAGTTCGGCGCGGTATTTCAGGTCGGTGTAATACGCAAGGGCACCCCGGTCAGTCCCCTCTCCCTCCGGGAGAGGGCTAGGGTGAGGGGCTTTTGACTTTTATCACGCGGTTTCCAGCTCACGCCGCGGAGTAACAGCGTTCTGCACCGCCGCGGGAATCGGCGGGAAATCCTCATTCAGCACACACAGATGATCAATCGCATCTTCAAATTTCGCGTCGGCTTTCTTGCGCAGTGCCCGGTATTGCTCAAAGCGTTCGAAGTCGGTCGGGGTCTGTTCCAACAGCGCGTTGGCCGCTCGGTTCAGTTCGTGGGCTTCTTCGAACAGTTGACGATTGCGTTCCAGAGCCAGTGCTCTGCAAGCCTTGATTTGCGCAGGAGTCGAGCATTCGTTCATGACTGTGACCTTAATCTTGTCGGGGTTCCGTTTGATAGGCTTGTTCGCCGCAGGGGAACCGAACCTGCCGGGCCGCGCTGGATGGTTGGCGCGGTTAAAGTTGTGACCCTTGGGCCGCGCCCGGCGATCCATTTTTTTCCAGAAAAATCTTCGATGATTTCCAGTGAAGCGCAGCGGCGCAAGAATCAGCTTTTTCGTTGTTTCAAGCTTTCATACCGCGCCAGCATCGGCTGCGTACTGATGCCATGCAGCAGAATGCTCAGAGCCACCACGGACAACGTGAGGTCAGTACAGACCTTGGCCACGTCGGAATCCAGGCCATGGTTCAAGGCGAAAAACAGATAGAACAGGCTGCCGATGCCACGTATGCCGAACCAGCCGATCAACAAGCGCTGCGGGCCGCTGAGCAGCTTGCCCCAGGGCATCAGCGCCACGCTCAGCGGGCGGATCAGGCAGAACAGCACCGCGCCGATCCACAGCGCCCGCCAGTCCCAGTGCGCGATCAGCACGACGCCGAGCAGGGTCACCAGAAACACTTCCATCGCCCGCTCGACCAGGCTGCCGAATGCGAGCATGTCGCCCATCATGATCCCCGCCGCGACCTGGCTGTCTTCCAGTTGCTCGGTATCGCCATGCACGGCGTTCTGCGGCTCGACGTTCTGATGGCCGACCACCGGCTGCACCAGATGCTCGGCAGGGGCCTGGGTGATGCCGGTGGATTTTACTTCCTCCTGGCGCAGACCGAGGCCCGCAGCGAACACTGCGAGAAAGCCATAGCCGCCAATGGCATCGGCGACCACGTAGGACAGGGCGATCAGGGCGAGGGTCAGGTAATCGTTGGGGCCGAGGGTGCTGTCCTCGTTGTGAATGCGCAGCGACAGGGCGATGCGGCCGATGCCGCGGCCCATCCAGTAACCGGTGAGCAGCCCCGCCGGCACCGCCCACAACAGACTGCGAATCACCCAGTGCTGCCACTCGCCGGCGCTGCCGTCACCGTGCAGCAACAGCAAGCCGAGAATCACGAACGGAAAGGCCACGCCATCGTTGAGACCGGCCTCACCGGACAGGCCGAAGCGCACGCTGTCGACGTCCTGCGCGTCGTTGACCTGCACCAGCGCGGCGAGCACCGGGTCGGTCGGCGCCAGCATCGCGCCGATCAGCAGCGAAGGCCCCCACGCCAGTTGCAGGCCCCAGTGCAGCAACAGACAGACGCCGATGATGGTCAGGATCATCACCGGCCCGGCCAGACCGAACGCAATGCGCCAGGTTTTGTTGGTCAGTGGCAAACGCAGCTTCAGCCCGCAGACGAACAAGGAAAAGAGCACCGCGACTTCCGTCAGGTGCTCCATCCACAAGGACGATTCTTCCAGCGACAGTTTCAGCAGGTCGAGACCGCTGGGGCCGATGGCGATGCCCAGCAGCAGGCACACCGCGGAGGTGGTGACCGGCATCCAGCGCAACCACGACGAGGTCAGGGCCAGCATCAGCAGCACGGCGCCGAGCACCGCGACCCATATGCCGAAACTCATGACCGCTCACTGCAATGAATTTTCAAGGACAGGCGCACCGGGTCAGCTCACGGTCGTGCGCAGGTACTCGGGGATGAGCACGTTGAACCACAGCAGGATCATCGACACCAGCATGGTCACCAGCACCAGCAGGCCAACGCCCCACACGCACGCCGAGTACAACAGGCCTTGTTCCTTTCGCTCATGCATGAACGTCGGCAGGCCGACGAACAGCAGGAACGTTGAATAGATCGACGCCGCGCCGAGCACCAGAATCGCCAGCCAGCGGCTCGGGTACAGCCCGGCAAACCCGGCAATGAAAAACGGCGTCACCGTGTAAGCGGCGAAACCGATGCATTGATTCAGTGTCGGCCGCGCATCGAAGGAACGCGACATCCAGCGAATGAAACCGCCGATGATCGCCACGCCGGCCACAATCGTCACGTAGAGCAACACGCTCAATTGCAAGGCGCTGGCCGTGCTCAGGCGCACGTTTTCACCCACGGCGAGGCTCCAGCCGACATAGGTAGTGCCGATGAACAGGCACACGGCGGGAATCAACGCGAGCAGCAGCAGATGAGCGAGGTAGTGGCGCGGATGGGTTTCTTCTTCGCGGCGGATATCGGTCCAGGCGAAGTTGGGTTGGGTGAAGAGTCTGACGAGGGGGGCGGACATGACAACCTCCTGTTCCTGATGGCCCGTAGGCGCTTACAGGTATGGAGGGATGTCATGCCGCTCGGGTTCAGTTTTTCTGCTGCACGGTTACAGCATCGGTTTGCCGCCGGTGACGCCGTAGCGCTGGCCGGTGATGTAGCTGGCTTCGTCGGAGGCCAACAGCACGTAAATCGGTGCGACTTCCACCGGTTGGCCCGGACGGCCGAGCGGGGTGCTGCCGCCGAAGTTCTGCACTTCTTCGTCAGGCATGGTCGAGACGATCAGCGGCGTCCAGATCGGGCCAGGGGCGACGCTGTTGACGCGAATTTCCTTCGGCCCGAGCATCTGCGCCAGGCCGCCGGTGAAGTTGGCGATCGCGCCTTTGGTGGTGGCGTAGGCCAGCAGGGTCGGCTTGGGCATGTCCGAGTTGACCGAGCTGGTATTGATGATCGACGAACCGGGGCGCATGTGTTTGATCGCCGCCTGGCAGATCCTGAACATGGCCGTGATGTTGACGTCGAAGGTCATCACCCATTCGTCATCGGGGATTTCTTCGAAGTTCTCGTGGGTCATCTGGAATGCGGCGTTGTTGACCAGTATGTCGATGCGGCCGAAGCGCTCGACGGTCTTGTCGACCAGCGCCTGGCACTGAGCTTTTTCGGCGATATCGCCCGGCAGCAGGATGCACTGACGCCCGGCCTGTTCGACCCAGCGTGCGGTTTCCTTGGCGTCTTCGTGTTCATTCAAGTACGCCACGGCGACGTCGGCGCCTTCACGGGCGAAGGCAATCGCCACCGCGCGACCAATGCCGCTGTCAGCGCCGGTGATCAGCGCGATCTTGCCGGCCAGGCGGCCGGAACCGACGTAGCTTTGCTCGCCGCAGTCTGGATACGGTTCCATTTTGCGTTGCGAGCCGGGCACCGGTTGGGCTTGTTTCGGGAAGGGTGGTTTTGGATAGTCAGTCATCGCAGGGTCTCCTGATTTCAAGGCCAGTGTTCCGGGTTGACCCGGTGGCTTTGCCTTGAGTTCGATCGGATTTGCGCTGGATTCTGATTGGCTATGCGAAATCAATGTGGGAGCGAGCCTGCTCGCGAAAGCGGTCTGTCAGACGATAAATGTGTCGACTGACACTGCGCTTTCGCGAGCAGGCTCGCTCCCACAGGGATCATTTATATAGGGAAATCTCGGCCCGAATCAGATATTGCGGTTGATCAAAGCCCGCTCCATCCGCGCAATCCCTTCTTCAAGCAACGCCCGCGGGCAGCCGAAGTTAAGGCGCACGAATTGCTGATGCTGGTCGCCAAAATCAAGTCCGGCACTCAGCCCGACCTTGCCCTGTTCGAGGAAGAACCGCTGCGGATCTGGCAGGTCCAGCGCCGTGCAATCGAGCCATGCCAGATAGGTGCCCTGCGGCACATTGATGGTCACGCCCGGCAGGCGGGTGCGCACGGCATCTACCAGCCAGTCGCGGTTGGCCTGCAAATAGGTTTTCAATTCGGCGAGCCACGGCGCGGCTTCGCTGTAGGCGACACGGGTGGCTTCCATGCCCAGCGGGTTGACGCTGTCGACCATGCCGCAGCGCGCGTGGTTGACGCGCTCGCGCAGGGCGGCGTCCTGAATGATCATGAACGAGGTCTTGAGGCCGGCGATGTTGTAGGCCTTGCTGGCCGACATCAGGGTGATCGTGCGTTTGGAAATTTCCGGGCTCAGCGATGCGGTGGGAATGTGCACGCGGCCGTCGAAGCACAGCTCGGCGTGGATTTCGTCGGAGATGATCCACGCGTCCTGCGCTGCGCAGATGTCTGCGATGGCCTGCAATTCCTCGCGGTCGAAGACTTTGCCGATCGGGTTGTGCGGGTTGCTCAACAGCAGGGCGCCGCCGCCGATCAGCGACTCACGCAGAACATCCAGCGGCGTGGCGTAAGTGCCATCGGCCTGGGCGTTGAATTCCAGCTCGACCTTGTTCAGACCCCAATGCCCCGGTGCGTGGCGCAGCGGCGGGTAGTTCGGCACCTGCACAACGACATTCTGCTGCGCCTGGACCAAAGCCTTGAGGGCCATGTTGAAGCCCGATTCCACGCCCGGCAGGAAAATCAGCTCCTGCGGTTTGACCCGCCATGCGTACTTGTTCCACAAGTCAGCGACGATGGCTTCACGCAGGTTGTCCTGGGCCACGCTGTAACCGAGCAGCGGGTGCAGCAGGCGCTGTTGCAAGGCTTCGATGACCACCGGCGGCGCGGCGAAATCCATGTCAGCGACCCACATCGGCAACACATCGGCCGGGTAGCGGCTCCACTTGGTGCTGCCGGTTTGGTGGCGGTCGAACTGCTGATCAAAATCGAAAGTCATGCGCGGTCTCGTCAAGGCGGGTTGGTTCTGCCGGACATTCTATGCGCAACGCGATCTGTGTGGGAGCGAGCCTGCTCGCGAATACGTCGGGTCAGGCAGCATCGAGTTGAATGACCCACCGCTTTCGCGAGCAGGCTCGCTCCCACAGGGGGGGTTGTGTGCTGGCTGGAAATCCGGGCCAGACACCCGACGGTCGGTTTTCACACAATCGCCAAGGTCTTTGTCTACAGTCAAAAGGTCAGCGCCGTCGCGCTGCAACCGTGATTGTCCAGATAAAGCCCGGCGCAAGTACCGGGTTCCACCTGATCAGGAGTGCACGATGGATCTCAGCCGTCGTCAGTTCTTCAAGGTCGCCGGTATCGGCCTTGCAGGCTCAAGCCTGGGCGCGTTGGGCATGGCCCCGACGGCGGCCTTCGCCGAGCAGGTGCGTCACTTCAAGCTCGCCCACACCCGTGAAACCCGCAACACCTGCCCGTATTGCTCGGTCGGTTGCGGCTTGATCATGTACAGCCAGGGCGATGCCGGCAAGAACGTGGCGCAAAACATCATTCACATCGAAGGCGATTCCGACCACCCGGTCAATCGCGGCACTCTGTGCCCGAAAGGCGCGGGGCTGCTCGACTTCATTCACAGCCCCGGCCGCTTGCAGTACCCGCAAGTGCGCAAGCCCGGCAGCAATGAATGGACGCGCATCGGCTGGGACGAAGCCCTCGATCGCATCGCCGACCTGATGAAGGCCGACCGCGACGCCAACTTCATCGAGAAAAATGCCAACGGGCAAACGGTGAATCGCTGGCTGACCACCGGTTTCCTCGCGGCATCGGCGGCATCCAACGAAGCCGGCTACATCACCCAGAAGGTGATTCGCAGCCTCGGTCTGCTGGGGTTCGATAACCAGGCGCGTGTCTGACACGGCCCGACGGTGGCAAGTCTTGCCCCGACGTACGGCCGTGGTGCCATGACCAATACCTGGACCGATATCGCCAATGCGAATCTGATCCTGGTGATGGGCGGCAACGCAGCAGAAGCGCATCCGTGCGGCTTCAAATGGGTGACCGAGGCCAAGGCGCATAACGCTGCGCGGCTGATCGTGGTCGATCCGCGTTTTACCCGGACCGCTTCGGTGGCCGACTATTACGCGCCGATCCGCACCGGCACCGACATCGCCTTCATGGGCGGGCTGATCAATTACCTGCTGACCGAGGACAAGATCCAGCACGAATACGTGCGCAACTACACCGACGTGTCGTTCATCGTCAAAGCCGGCTATGGCTTCGAAGACGGCCTGTTCAGTGGCTATGACGCGGAAAAACGCAGCTACACCGACAAGTCCGGCTGGGGCTACGAGTTCGCCGAGGACGGTTTCGTCCGCGTCGACCCGACCCTGCAAGACCCGCGCTGTGTCTATCAGTTGATGAAGCAGCATTACAGCCGCTACAACATCGACCTGGCGAGCCAGATCTGCGGCATGCCGGTCGATGCGATGCAGAAAATCTGGGAGGAAATCGCCACCTGCTCGACACCGGGCAAGACCATGACGATTCTCTATGCGCTCGGCTGGACGCAGCACTCGATCGGCGCGCAGATCATCCGCAGCGCGGCGATGGTGCAATTGCTGCTGGGCAACGTCGGCATGCCCGGCGGCGGCGTCAATGCGCTGCGCGGGCACTCGAACATTCAGGGCCTGACCGACCTCGGCCTGTTGTCCAACGCCTTGCCCGGCTACCTGACTCTGGCCAGCGACAGTGAGCAGGATTACGGCCAGTTCATCTTCAAACGCACGCAGGTTCCGCTCAGGCCGGGGCAGCTCTCGTACTGGCAGAACTACAGCAAATTCCACGTCAGCCTGATGAAATCCTGGTACGGCGCCAACGCCACCGCCGAAAACAATTGGCTGTTCGATCATTTGCCCAAGCTCGACATCCCCAACTACGACGTGCTGAAAATGTTCGACCTGATGAGCCAGGGCAAGGTCAACGGCTACTTCTGCCAGGGCTTCAACCCGATCGCCGCATTGCCGGACAAGAACCGCGTGATGGGCGCGTTGGCCAAGCTCAAGTGGCTGGTGGTGATGGACCCGCTGGCCACCGAGACTTCGGAGTTCTGGCAGAACGTCGGGCCGTACAACGATGTGAAAACCGAGGAAATCCAGACCGAAGTCATTCGCCTGCCGACCACCTGTTTTGCCGAAGAGGACGGCTCGCTGGTCAACAGCAGTCGCTGGCTGCAATGGCACTGGAAAGGCGCCGATGGCCCCGGCGAAGCGCAGACCGACATTCGCATCATGAGCGAACTGTTCCTGCGTCTGCGCCAGCGTTATCAGACCGAGGGCGGCAAGTTTCCCGATCCGCTGCTCAAGCTGTCGTGGCCATACAAGATCCCCGACGAGCCTTCGCCGGAAGAACTGGCGCGGGAAATCAACGGCACCGCGGTCAGCGATTTCACCGATGCCAGCGGCGTCACGGTCAAGGCCGGCACGCAACTGGCCGGTTTCGGCTTGCTCAAGGATGACGGCAGCACCGCATCCGGTTGCTGGATCTTCGCCGGCAGCTGGACCGAGGCCGGTAACCAGATGGCCCGTCGCGACAACGCCGACCCGTTCGGCATGCACCAGCATCAGGGCTGGGCATGGGCGTGGCCGGCCAATCGGCGGATTCTCTACAACCGCGCCTCGTCGGACCCGGCGGGCAAACCGTGGGATCCGAAAAAGCGCTTGGTGTGGTGGAACGGCAAGACCTGGACCGGCACCGACGTGCCGGACTACAAGGCCGACGTGCCGCCGGAAGCCGGGATGAACCCGTTCATCATGAACCCCGAAGGCGTGGCGCGATTTTTCGCTGTCGACAAGATGAACGAAGGGCCTTTCCCCGAGCACTATGAGCCCTTCGAAACGCCGATCGGCATCAATCCGCTGCACCCGCAGAACAAGAAGGCCACCAGCAACCCGGCAGCGCGGATCTTCGATTCGGTCTGGGAAACCCTCGGCGAGGCCAAGGACTTCCCGTACGCCGGCACCAGTTACCGGCTTACCGAGCATTTCCACTTCTGGAGCAAGCACTGCAAGTTGAACGCGATTGCCCAGCCCGAGCAGTTCGTCGAAATCGGCGAAGTGTTGGCGAACGAGAAGGGCATCGCTGCCGGTGATCGCGTGCGGGTCAGTTGCAAACGCGGCTTTATCGAAGCGGTGGCGGTGGTGACCAAACGCATCCGGCCGCTGCAAGTGAACGGTCAGGTCGTGCATCAGATCGGCATCCCGCTGCACTGGGGGTTCACCGGCCTGACGCGTCACGGTTACCTGACCAACACCCTGGTGCCGTTCCTCGGCGATGGCAACACTCAGACCCCGGAATCCAAGTCATTCCTGGTCAACGTGGAGAAGCTCTGATGGAGAATCTTTAAATGGCCAGCCAAGACATCATTGCCCGCTCGGCCACCACCACTGTGCCGCCGTCGGTGAGGACCCAGCAGGGCGTTGCCAAGCTGATCGACACCACCAAATGCATCGGTTGCAAGGCTTGCCAGGTCGCCTGCTCGGAATGGAACGAGCTGCGCGACGAGGTCGGTCACAACCACGGCACCTACGACAATCCGCAGGACCTGACGGCGGACTCGTGGACGCTGATGCGCTTCACCGAGCACGAAACCGACGCCGGCAACCTTGAATGGCTGATCCGCAAGGACGGCTGCATGCACTGCGCCGAGCCCGGTTGTCTGGCCGCGTGCCCGAGCCCCGGCGCGATCATCCAGCACGCCAACGGCATCGTCGATTTCGATCAGGACCACTGCATCGGGTGCGGCTATTGCATCACCGGTTGCCCGTTCAACATTCCGCGCATTTCGCAGAAGGATCACAAGGCCTACAAATGCACCTTGTGTTCCGACCGCGTGGCGGTGGGGCTGGAACCGGCCTGCGTGAAAACCTGCCCGACTGGCGCGATCGTTTTCGGCACCAAGGAGGACATGAAAGAGCACGCCGCCGAGCGCATCGTCGATCTGAAAAGCCGTGGTTTTGAAAACGCCGGTCTGTACGACCCGGCCGGGGTCGGCGGCACCCATGTGATGTACGTGTTGCACCACGCCGACACGCCAAAAATCTACGCCGGCCTGCCGGATCACCCGGCGATCAGTCCGCTGGTGGATCTGTGGAAAGGCATCAGCAAACCCCTCGGCCTGTTGGCGATGGGCGCGGCGGTGCTGGCCGGGTTCTTCCATTACGTGCGCATCGGCCCGAATCGTGTCGAGGAGGATGAACTTCCGCCAGCGCCCGACACCTCGGTGCACGTGGTCGATCCGGCGGTGCACACCTTCGATCCACGCGGGGAGGAGCGGCCATGAGCCACAAGACGATCCTGCGTTACAGCGCCAATCAGCGCAGCAATCATTGGCTGGTGGCGATCCTGTTCTTCATGGCCGGGCTGTCCGGGCTGGCGCTGTTTCATCCGTCGCTGTTCTGGCTGAGCAACCTGTTCGGCGGCGGCACCTGGACGCGGATCCTGCACCCGTACATGGGCATCGCCATGTTCGTGCTGTTCCTCGGCCTGGTGTTCAGCTTCTGGCGCACCAATTTTTTCATCGCCAATGACCGACAGTGGCTGCGGCGGATCAACCGGGTGATGGTCAACGACGAAGAAAGCGTGCCGCCGGTGGGCAAATACAACGCCGGGCAAAAGCTGCTGTTCTGGACTTTACTGCTGTGCATGCTCGCGTTGCTGTTCACCGGGCTGGTGATCTGGCGCGCGTGGTTCAGCGCGTATTTCGGCATCACCACGATCCGCTGGGCCATGCTGTTGCATGCACTGGCCGGGTTCGTGCTGGTGCTGAGCATCATCGTGCACATCTACGCCGGTTTGTGGATCAAGGGTTCGGTCGACGCCATGTTGCATGGCTGGGTCAGTCGGCCGTGGGCGAGAAAACACCATGAACTGTGGTACCGCGAGGTGACCCGCGACGAACAGCCTCGGGACCTGCCCGAGCGACCGCTGACGAAAAAGGGCTGACTTTTGCCAAGCATTCTTGAACCTGGGGAAATCGAGGCGGCGGCCAGTTCGCCGCCGTTTCTGTACCTGCCACCGCGTAACCTGTTTGCCCTGCGCGCCGAGCGCCTTGAGCGTCTGGCCGAAGGCAATGGGTTGGCGGATTATCTGCGGCTGATCGCCGGGTTGTGCCGGGTGCAGCAGCAGGTCTTTGACGATCCGCCGCTGACCGCACCGTTCGGTGCGCAGCGTTTCGAGACTTGTCAGCAGCACGGTCTGCCGCCATTCGCGGCGGACATGTTGGTGCGTGAAGACGCCTGGCAGCCGTGGCTCGACGCCTTGCTGCAGCGCTACGCGCCGGGCGATCAGCCTGCGGTCATCGATGCGCTGGACACTCTGCGTGCCGCCAGTCCCGGCCAGTTGCGCGCGTGGGCGGTGGCGTTGGTCAGCGGTCAGTATTCGCTGGTGCCGGCGGCGCTGGTGCCGTTTCTCGGCGCAGCCCTGCAAACCGCGTGGAGCCACTGGTTGCTCAGCGTGCCGCAGCTGCAACTCAAACCCGGCGACAGCCTCAGCCAATGCCCGGCCTGTGGTTCACCGGCCATGGCCGGGGTCATCCGCCATCGCGGCAAGCACAACGGTTTGCGTTATCTGGTGTGTTCGCTGTGTGCCTGCGAATGGCACGTGGTGCGGGTCAAGTGCGTGTATTGCGAGCAGAGCAAGGGCCTCGAATACCTGAGCCAGGAAGACGACCGGCACAGCGCCGAGCAGGCGCCGCTGCGCGCCGAAGTCTGCCCGAGCTGCAACAGCTACCTGAAATTGCTCTACCTGGAAAATGACGCCGAAGCCGAGGCGTTATCGGCGGATCTCGGCAGTCTGCTGCTGGACATGCGTCTGGCCCAGGATGGTTACCAGCGTCTGGCGCCCAATCTGCTGCTGGCGCCGGGGGACGAATGACGAGAGCAAAACTGTGGAAGGGGGTGTGCTCCCACAGGTTTTTGTGGTGACCAACAATGTTCATTCCACCCCAAATCCCTGTGGGAGCTGGCTTGCCAGCGATTCGGTCGGCACATCCACCGCTCTCTCTGACTGACCCACCGCAATCGCTGGCAAGCCAGCTCCCACAGATGTTGTGTCGGACCACAAAACCCGGTCAGCCACAAATCCCCTGTGGGATTGACGGTGACCGACAATGTTCATTCCACCCCCAATCCCTGTGGGAGCTGGCTTGCCAGCGATTCAGTCGGCACATTCACCGCCTTCTTTGACTGACCCACCGCAATCGCTGGCAAGCCAGCTCCCACAGGTTTTTGTGCCGAATCACAAAGCCCGATCAGCCCTGGATTTCTCTGTGGGAGCGAGCCTGCTCGCGAAGGCGTCAGGTCAGCCACATCCACACTGACTGACACACCGCTTTCGCGAGCAAGCTAGCTCCGGCAGGGCGTCTACACTTCTGAAACCCTTGGGGGAGGGAGCTTGTTCCCGAAGGGGCTGTTTCAGTCGAATCAGGAGTGGTTGATGTCTTCCAGCGTTGCCCTGCGGTTGCCGTCCATTGATGGCTTGTTGCGTCACCCGGCGTGCGCGCCGTTGGCCGAGCGTTACGGCCGGGATTCTTTGCTGACTGGCCTGCGTCAGCTGCTCGATGAGCTGCGCCCCGGCGTGTTGAGCGGGCAATTGTCTGCCGTTGAAATCGGCCCCGAAGTCCTTGCCGGCCGCGTCGGCGAACGCTTGGCGCAACAGCAGCGCAGTCAGGTGCGCCGGGTGTTCAACTTGACCGGCACGGTGCTGCACACCAATCTCGGTCGCGCCTTGCTGCCCGAAGAAGCCATCGAAGCGGTGCAAATGGCTGCACGCTATCCGCTCAATCTCGAGTTCGATCTGGTCAGCGGCAAGCGCGGTGATCGTGACGATCTGATCGAAGGCCTGATCCGCGAACTCACCGGCGCCGAAGCCGTCACCGTGGTCAACAACAATGCCGCCGCCGTGTTGTTAACGCTGAACAGTCTCGGCGCGCGCAAGGAAGGCATCATTTCCCGTGGCGAGCTGATCGAGATCGGCGGCGCCTTCCGCATTCCCGACATCATGGCCCGCGCCGGCGTGCGCCTGCACGAAGTCGGCACCACCAACCGCACCCATGCCCGTGATTACCAAGCGGCAATTGGTCCGCGTAGCGGTTTGATCATGCGCGTGCATGCCAGCAACTACAGCATCGAAGGTTTCACCGCGCGGGTGCCCACCGCTGAATTGGCCGCATTGGCGAACGCCCATGGCTTGCCGTTGCTGGAGGATCTGGGCAGTGGCAGCCTGCTCGACCTGACCCGCTGGGGTTTGCCGGCGGAACCGACCGTGCGTCAGGCCTTGCTTGATGGCGCCGACATCGTCACCTTCAGCGGCGACAAATTACTCGGCGGGCCACAGGCCGGGTTGATTGTCGGGCGCAAAGAGCTGATCGCGAAGATCAAGAAGAATCCATTGAAGCGCGCGCTGCGGGTCGACAAGTTGACCTTGGCCGCGCTGGAAGCGGTGCTCGGGTTGTATCGCGATCCTGATCGCCTCGCTGAACGTCTGCCGAGTCTGCGGCTGTTGACCCGTCCGCAAGCCGACATCTTCGCTCAGGCTTTACGCTTGCAGCCCTTGCTGGCCGAAATCCTGGGATCAGCTTGGCAGGTCAGCGCGGTCGAGGCCTTGGGCATGATCGGCAGCGGCAGCCAACCGGTGGCGCGTCTGCCGAGTGCAGCGCTGTGTTGTCGCCCGCAGGTGTCCAAGCGTTGGCGCGGGCGCTATCTGCTCAATCTCGAAGCGGCGTTGCGCGGTTTGCCGATCCCGGTCCTCGGGCGGATCGCCGACGATGCGCTGTGGCTGGATCTGCGCCAGCTCGACGATGAGCCGGCGTGGCTGGCGCAGCTGGCGCAATTGCAGGTCGATTCGTGATCGTCGGCACGGCGGGGCACATCGACCATGGCAAGACCTCGCTGTTGCAGGCGCTGACCGGGCAAACCGGCGACCGCCGCCCGCAGGAGCGCGAACGCGGCATGACCATCGACCTCGGTTATCTCTATGCCGAACTCGCACCGGGCGCCGGCCTGACCGGGTTCATCGACGTGCCGGGTCACGAGAAATTCACCCACAACATGCTCGCCGGCGCGCAAGGCATCGACTTGGTGTTGCTGGTGGTCGCAGCGGACGACGGCGTGATGCCGCAGACCCGCGAACATTTGGCGATCGTCGAACTGCTCGGGATTCCCCGCGCGCTGGTGGCGATCACAAAATGCGACCGTGCCGGAACGGGCAGGGTGGAAGAGGTGCAGCGCCAGGTGCTCGACCTGCTCGCAGCCGGGCCGTTTGCCGAGGCGCCGATGTTTACGGTGTCGAGCGTGAGCGGGCAGGGCGTTGATGAGTTGCGCGCGGCGTTGTTGCAAACGCAGAACGAGGTGCAAGCGCGCAGTTGTGAGGGCGGGTTTCGTCTGGCGATCGACCGTGCGTTCAGCGTGGCTGGCGCGGGGATTGTGGTCACGGGCACGGCGTTGTCGGGCACGGTTGCGGTGGGCGACAAACTGCTTCTGGCGCCTGCCGGCAAATCGCTGCGCATCCGGGGCCTGCACGCGCAAAATCAGGCTGCCGAACAAGCCTTTGCCGGCCAACGCGTCGCGCTGAACCTCAGCGGCGAGCGTCTGGAACTGGCGCAGATCCACCGTGGCCAATGGCTGCTGGCGGACTGGCTGCATGCGCCGACGCAGCGCATCGACATCGACTTTCAGCTGTTGCCCGGCGAGCGCACCTTCGAACACTTCCACCCGGTGCATCTGCACCTCGGCACCCAGGACGTCATCGCCCGCGTCGCCTTGTTGCAGGGCCCGCGCCTGGGCCCCGGCGAGCGCATGTTCGCGCAACTGCTGATCAACGCGCCGGTGCACGCAGTGAAGGGCGATCGACTGATCCTGCGCGACTCCAGCGCCCAGCGCACCCTCGGCGGCGGCACCGTCCTCGACCCGTTCGCCCCGGCCCGCCAGCGCCGCAGCCCGGAACGCCTCGCGCAACTGCAAACCATGGCCCTCAGCGTCAGCCTCGAACAGGCCCTGCCGGCACTGCTCAACCACAGCCCCGGCGGCCTCGACCCGCAGCGCCTCGAACGCCAGTTCAACCGCCCGCGCGCGCAGTGGACGCTGGCAGACAACATCCGCCTGATCGACACCCGCCAAGGCCCGCTGCTGTTCAACGTCCAGCGCTGGGGCCAGTTGAAATTCACCCTGCTTGAACAACTGGCGCGATTCCACGAACAGGAACCCGACCAGATGGGCCCCGACCGCGATCGCCTGCGACGCTTCAGCGCGCTGGCACTGGAACGCTCGACCTTCATCAGCCTGCTCGACGAATTGCTCAACGCCGGCTCGATCCTCGCCAGTGGCCCGTGGCTGCACCTGCCCGATCATCAAGTGCGCCTGAACGCCGACGACGAAATCCTCTGGCAGCAATTACAGCCGTTGTTCGAACAGGCCGGCTTCGACCCACCGTGGGTACGCGACGCGGCGAAAATGCTCGGCGAAGACGACGCCTGCGTCCGCCTGCTGCTGCGCAAACTCGCACGTCTGGGCCTGATGCACCAGGTAGTGCGCGACCTGTTTATCAGCGACATCGTCCTCCGGCAAATGGCGGCGCTGCTGCTGAAACTCGCCGAAGAAAATCCAGCGATTGAGGTGACAACTTTCCGTGATGCGCTAGGCTTGGGACGCAAACGCTGTATTCAGTATCTGGAATATTTCGACCGACTCGGCCTGACCCGCCGCCTCGGCGAATCCCGCCAGATCCGCCCCGACAACGCGCTGGCCAACGCCTGCGCACCCTGAGTTCAGGAAGACAATCGCGCCCGGTGGCGCGGCCGGGCTTCAAACCCGGTTGGGGACGGCATCCGTTCCCGGGCAGGTTCGACTCCGGCTGTCTTCCGCCAGCTCCGTAAAGCTCCTCCAGACTTTTTGGACATGTCGCTTTTCAATCTAACAGCTTCGCTTTCATTGATGAGGTTCCGTTCGAGGTTTCTTCAGAACAGATACATGAGAAGTCATTATTGTCTTCTGGAAAGCTTCCTTGTTCAAATGTTTGTGGGTTGATTTTAGTTGGTGCTTGTTAAGCGAATGTTGTCTAAAGCGATAGCAGAGTCACCTTGACAGGCAATGAGTACAATAGAAAATAAGTTGGTTTCTGGCAGTCCTAAGTAAAACTTTATATTAAAGCTCTTCCATGTGCTGGTGGGGGGTAATATTGTATAGCCGATGTTTATTTCAGTAATGGAGTTCTCGGCCATCATCCTTAATAGGAAGTAATGTTTAGTAGCATTGCGGTGATCAAAGCTAAGTGTGCACGACCTTCCACTTTGTAAATGTTGATAAGATTTAAGCAGGTGTAACAGGTGTGCGCCACCGCCAGAGATTGATTGGGCAAAGTATTCATTGTCTTGCTTAATTATTGAGCCTACTGCATTAATTATTTTCCAGTCGTTTGTTTCGTAGTTGGTGAATGTAGTCAAATCATCATATGGCTTCTCAATCGTATAAACTTTCTTTGGCAACGATCTGCACCCACTTTCAGTCTTATCAAAAGAAACTTTCACCTCAATCTCAAGTGTCGAGTCTTCTTCCAGCATCAGCAACTTGTCCAATGGCACTGGATGGCGTATTCCACCCAAGTCCTCCGCCGTTACCTCTTTCCCCTTATAAGCCTCTACAACAATTCCCGTACTGCCATCCCGCTTGGTTTCCTTATAAGTCAGCGAAAGCTTTTGCCCCAAGGCAATCAACGCCCAAGCCGTCGTCCTGGTCTGATCCGTCGGCAACAAATTCGCAGGATCAAGCACATCGCCCGTCACCCGATCAATCGTCGGCGTAGGCAACCGGGGATCTCCGTCCGCAATGTCCTGGACGCTCAGTGTCAGCGGCAGCGAGCCGCGGGTGTCGGACCCTGTGGTCTTGCGGTATTTCACGGTTGAAGTCTGACCAAAATTGTGCGCAAGCACCTTGTTGTCCAGCGCAATCTGCTGCGTCCCAAGCACTTTGACCACGTGAGGCGGCGAGGTATAGGAGCCATCGGCAGGAGTGCCCGGGGCGCCGGTCCAGGTCACGACGATTATGTCGTCGACCTGAATGGAAGGATCAAAGACCAAAGCGGTCAGCTCATCTTTCGCCGCAAAAGGATCCAGGCTGTTGCCTGGCGCCTGTTTGATTATCGGCGCTACCAGATCCGGCGCAGCTTGGCCGATGACCTCGGCCTCGGCCGTTCTGGAATGACCAATCACCGTACCCGACGGGCGTTCCTGCTCAAATCGCACCAGCAGGCGCGCGCCGGAGGTGAGCTGATCGTTGGGTATCTCCAGAATGCACGGTTGCAGCGCCCCGAACTTGTCGGTGATCACGCCTGGTTGGGTCGGCTTCTCGGCCGCTTCGTCCAACCGATAAAACCCCTTCACCGTGTCGCCCTTTTGAAAATCAGGGGCGGTGGGAACAATGACGATAAGTAGCGGCCGGCCGTCGAGTTTGTCGAGGTCCACAATCGCTGGATCGTCCATGTCATCGTCCGGATCTTCACGCAGGATCGGCTGGGGCAGGAAGTTTCGCTCAAGGTCAATGTTGGCAAAAATGGCCTTGGACCAGCGGCGTTGGTGAGTGCTGTTGAGCAGTTGGTCGACCACCGTGTAGGAGAACGGGCATTTGTCGAGGCTGCCGATCTGCTGAAACATGGCGGGAGCGATCATCACCGAGAAAGCCTTGCCGGCTTCTTCCGGCGTCACCTTGTGGGTGAAACGCTGGCGATTGATCTCGAAAGTCACGAGATCGTAGGCTCGGCAATAGGGATAGTTGAATGTCAGCAGCACGCCTTTGGCGGCCTCGTCCTTGTCAATCACCGCCGGGTTGCCGAGCCCTTCGGGCAGGCTGATCAGCAGCGCCGGATGATCGCCGGTGCCGGGTACGTTGTTGCCGCCGGGCAACGTGTCGTTGTAACGCGCCCACGCCTCGATGGATTTGCTGTCATTGCCACTGATCGGTTTCAGAACGTAGTGGATGACGTTGTTGACGCCGTCGACAAATTCGCTCTGGAAGACGTTGAAGACCATTCGCTCGTCATCGACATCCCGGGGAACGCCGCTCGGCACATCGTTGATGAAGAGGCTGATAGTGTCGTACTGACCAACGTTAAACGGCGGATCGACCACCACCTGAACACCAGCGGCCGTGGTTTTACCGCGCGTGATTTCCGTGAATACGGCCAACGGCAACCCGTACGCGACTACCGGTGGTTCTGCTGGCGGGTCAGTGATCACGTTCTCGGTGCCACGAGGGATATGCACGGGGTACAGCGTCATGACAGCGTTATCGGGTTGCGTCTTTTCCATGGCACACCTTCCTGATGAGGCGACCAGAGAGCGCTGGCCGGGTTGGAGATATCAGATACCGGGTGGGGGAAATTGGCTACTGTCAGATCTGACAGTGGAGGGTGGTTTTGCGACGAATGGTAGGTTGCTGCGGATGCATTTCGTGTGGGAGCGAGCCTGCTCGCGAATGCGGTTTTTCAGGCGATATCTCAGTGACTGACCCACCGTATTCGCGAGCAGGCTCGCTCCCACAAAGTTTGGCGGCGTGAACGAAGCCTTGTGATTGACAGAAATCCCTGTGGGAGCGGGCTTGCCCGCGAAGGCGTCGGCACTGCCGGCGCCTTACTCAGAGTCTGTCGCGAGAACAGTTACTGCGGCAATTCCAGATTATCCAGCACCCGATTCACCGCCAATTCTCCGAGCATGATCAATTGCGCAATCCCCATCAGCGTCCTTCGCTGCGATGGCTTGACCAGCCCGGCGAATTCCTGGGCGATGGTTTTGGCCGAGGCGAGGGTTTCGCAGGCGTTGGCCAGCAGGTCTTCGTTTTTGGTGTCGGCGGTGACGGCGTACATGGCGCGAGGGCTGAAGGGCGGGGGGGTGGAGCCGGGTGGGCAGAGGTAGTGGTCGAGGGCGCGGTCGGCGGCTTGGTGGAGCTTTTTTGAATCGAGGGATTCGTAGGGGGAGGTGGGGTCGGTTTCGGGTGGGTTGGGTGTGGGTTTGATCATGGTAAAGCTCCTTGAGAAATGGAGCCGACAGCCTTCGCTGCTAAACGAAGAGGGTGGCGGCTTTACGCGGGTTAGCAGACCAGGCTCAAGGATCCCGGCGCACCGAAGTGCCCCACGCAAAGCCGCCATAACGTAATGGCAGTACTCGCGTGCCTTGAAATTTGCCGGGCTGCTAAACCCGATCACTGAACATTCAGCGACCGCACCACAATAGAACCGGCCCCCAAGGCGCACAAGCCGGCGGATTCTGGCGTAGCTGTAGGCAATGGCGCAAGAATTTGTAGCCTTGAGACCGTATCGGCAGGTGTCTTTTAAACAGCTTCGTTTAAATCGAAAAAATGTGCCGTATTCGAAGGCCTCTTCGCGAGCAGGCTCGCTCCCACATTTGGAATACGGTCAACCGAGGGAGCGAGCCTGCCCGCGAGGCAGTAGTGAACAGCGAATGCCTCGGCCTTTCTTCATCACAGCGGCAAATATGGATTATCCAAACTCCGATTTACCGCTGAGATGAATGGGGGCGTCCACGTTGTCCAGCAGACATTGAATAGCGAGCAGAAGGCGCTGATGCACCTGTTTAAGTTTTGATAAAAGCAATTGGGGCCATCCGTACATAGCTTCGGCCCATGCCTTGGTAAAAAGCACCGGATGCAGAGTTAAAGACTGCATAAGCACCAGAGGTGTCTTGTCCTCGTCCAAACCATCTAAAAAACCCGTTAGGGATGGAGTCAGGGATTGGAAGTAAAACTGTCTGAAGATCGACGAAGTTGAACGGAATGGCTTTTACTGTTGGAGGAATAAAAAAATTGTCGTAAGACTCACCACCTTGACTCCTGATCCAGCTCACTGCCTCCGGCACTGCCATTAGGCGATTGTCGGCTTTGACTTTGTACACGTTACTTACTTGAACCGAATAGTTCAGTGCTGTGCCAGTGCTGTCCTTCACGGATATGGTCGCGAAGCCATTTTTTAAACCCGTGACATTGCCATTTTCAGCCACGCTTGCAGTCGAGTCGTCAGAAGATGAGTAAATGTAAGGCGGAACACCGCCTGAAGCTTCTCGAAGCTTAACGTTATCTATTACCTCTTTCGTTGCCCATCCATATTCCTGTGTCAACTTGACTCCATCTAGCAACATTGGCGTTGTATCGATCTCCAGTGCTGGGGCTACGCTGACCGTATAAGTGCGCACCCGAAGCGGTACTGCATCCGTCTTGTTCCTGATCCCATCAAGATTGATCGCACAAACCACTCTCAACGGGCTTGCATCTTTCAGTTTTTTCAGCCATTCGACTTGCGCCAGTAACGAAATCCTGTCGGCCAGTTCACTGCGCCCGCCTGACGAGATTTCGTTGGTTACCGGGTTCCCATCCGCGTCGACACCTTCAAAATCAACCCAGACCGGGTGGGTCTGTTGCATCAGTGGAACTTTTTCCGAGAGCACCCGCGCATCATTCGGTAGTTCCGGAACATTGAGCTGTTGCCCCATTTCCCCCGCAATATTTGGGGTCGGCAAGCGCGGGTCGTCCACCGCGATTTTGTCGATGACCACCTCCAGAGGAGGTGATTCGCCGCTGGGCACGCCATTTCGAATCAATACCCACGACACCTGGATTGCCTTGCCTTGATGAGCGAGCAGGAACGCCACGCTGAATGTGAAATTGGCGCGTTGGTTGGTGTTGAATGCCACTTGCGGAAATGATGATCCCGGCACGCCATCGACAATCTTCAGCGTCGCCTTATCGTTTTCCAAAGCGGCTTTGAACTCGGCCCGTACCCTCACGCCGCCTTCACTTGCCAGCACGTCGATTGGGGAGACGGCGTTAACGAGTGTGGGTGGATCGAGAGGGATCTTGTCCAGATCCACTTCCACGAACACGGCATCGGACCAGGTTGGAGGGCCGGACTCGTTGGTCAGGTAGTCGACAACGCGATATTTGATTTCGAAGGTTTTATCGTTGCCACCGTCGATCAGCTTGTCTTTCGGGATGTCGATCACAACACTTTCGGGCACGGGAGGCAGGGGCGACACACTGCTGGGTGTGAGCTGATATATGTGATGCACACCATTGCAAGACACAACAATCCGGTCATACCACTGCAGGTTGGCGTAGGTGACAGTCACCTTGAACTTGTCAGCTTCCGCCTGGTTGATGACCTTGTGGCTGACGGTGAGCTTCATTACCGGTGGTGAATCACCGGGTGGAGAGGTGCGATGGTAGAGCACCAGTTCTGGAGTAAATTGAATATTACCGGAGGGGCGCTCAGTGTGAATTTTGATGCGGTTAAGGCCTTTTTGCAGTGATCCTCCAGGGAGCTGCACGGGCGTATCAACATTTTCCTTGCCTTCAACAATGGTGGTGTTAGGCCCTTTTATGCCGTTCACATACACAGTAAGCGTATCGTCCACGGCCTGCCCCAAGTACGCCAACATGAGGACCCGTAACCCACCGTCCTGATTGGCATCGGCGATGGAGACGCCACCGTGAACGTCTGGCATTGCGGGATCCAGCTTGATCATCTCGCGCAGACTCGGGAGAGACAGGGCAAACGGTTCAACGAAATTACGGATGCGGCTCATCGCATTCTCCTTGCGTGATATAGGAACGCTCTTGCTGCATCTAATGCGAGATCGGTCAGACCGTCACCTGTCAACTCTGACAGGTATGCGTGGTTTTGCGACGGACGGTAAGGGGCTGTGAGTGCAAAATTCATGTAGCTGCCTGCAAGCGAACGCGTCCGTCAGTTGACAGTTCAGTGACTGAGCCAACGCTTTCGCGAGCAGGCTCGCTCCCACAGGGTTTGTGTTTCGGCATTTAGGGTTTGCAGGGGAGGTCAGTCCTGCAGTCGAGTTTGCAATTCCAGGACCTTCAACATTCTGAATTTGATTGGCTTGATGATTGCGGAGCATTAACCCTCATACCTTAAATCAAAAGATCGCAGCCTTCGGCAGCTCCTACACCGATTTGTAGGAGCTGCCGAAGGCTGCGATCTTTTGATCTTGTGTGCGTCAGACCCGCAAACGAATCTGCCGCCCGAGCACATCCATCACATCACAGCCATCGCGCAGCAACATCGCCGCGGCGTGGGCGAGTTGTTGCACGTCGGCGCCTTTGGCCGAGGAAATATCGAGGCTGGCGAGGCTTTCCATCATTTGCGTGACAGCGAGGAAGCGGCTGGCTGCGCTGCTGTGCAGGACGTCGAGGGGGGCTTCGGTGGAGACCAGTAGCACCGGAATGCTGGTTTCGTTGTGGGTCATGGAAATGTGCGAAGTCATGCGTCACCTCTGGCATTAGCGGCGTGCTGACCGGCGATGGAGGCGTGAATCAGGGCGCGGGCGTTGGCGAGCATCTGCTGGCTGGCCCAGCGCAGTGAGCTGCTGTGTTCCGGGCGGATGGTGGTGGGGGCCTGGTGGGCGAGGGATTCGGTGCAGTTGATGTAGACGGCCGCGTGTTCGAGGGCGTCGAGGAGGGGGATGTCGGGGCGGACGGTGAAAGGGTGGTGAGTGGTTTGGTCGCGGGGTTTGGACTTTGTGGTTGGATCGGTCATGACGCAGCTCCTTAGACATTTGGAAAACAATGCACACCTTGAGGATTGCCGAGCCGTCAAACCCGGTCACGAATGAGTCGTGACAGGGCGCGAGGATAGGGAGTGAGGCCAAACCCGTCAACCGCCACAAATCTTGCGAATTTGCCTCGTCCCTTTGTAGGAGTGAGCCTGCTCGCGATGGCGTCCTTGCAGAAAGATTGGTGCTGACTGATACACCGCTATCGCGAGCAGGCTCGCTCCTACAGGGGTTGCGTTTCAAGTCGTGATGAGCGGGCCATTCAGAAACCCAGCGGGTACTGGATGACCACGTAAATCCGGTCAATGTCATCGCCAGCCTGCGCTTCGTTGGCGCGGTGGGTGACGTGCGACAGCTGCACCGACAAATCCTTCGCGGCGCCGGACTGGACGATGTATTTCAGGTCGATATCGCGTTCCCAGTGTTTGCCGCCGCTGCCTTGTTGCGGTTGATAGTCGCCGCTGTCGGCGTCGAACGGGTTGTAGGCGCCACCCTCGGGGGCGTGGGTGCCGTCGATGTGGCTGCCGCTGACGTAGCGAGTCATGAAGTTCAGGCCGGGGATGCCGAAGGCGCCGAGGTCGAGGTCGTAACGGGCTTGCCAGGAGCGTTCGTTGGCCCCGTTGAAGTCGGCGTATTTGATCGAGTTGGCGAGGTAGATCGAGTCGCCTCCGACGAAATCGAATGGCGTGTCGCCATTGATCCGTTGCCAGCCGAGCATCACCGCGTGCGCGCCGAAGGTGTATTTGCCGGAGAGGCTGAACGCGGTGTTATCGATCTCGCCGGCCAGGGCGCGGCCGGTGTCGCGGGTGTGGTAGAGGTTGGCGTCGAGCAGCACGCCGGACTGTTTGAAGTGCAGGTTGCCGTAGTACTGGTGCCAGGTGTCGCTCAGTTCCGAGGCGTAAAGTGCGCCGCCGATGGGGCTGGAGCTGAACAGATCGGCACCGACGAAGCTGATGCCACCCGCTTCGGTGTTGGCGCCATAACCGTAGAAGTCGCCTTTGCCGGAGGAGCTGTCCTGGTTCTTGAAGGCAGTGAAGTGTCCGGCGACCAGATTGACGTTGTCGAACTCGGCGCTGTTGAGCAAAAAGCCTGTGGCGTATTCCGGTTGCAGGCGTTTGTCGGAGGTATCGAAGACCGGGGTTTCTACGGTCATTTCGCCGAAGGCGAGGGTGGTGCGCGAAGCTGTCAATTTGAGCGCACCGCCCGCGCTGGAATAGTCGTTTTCGCTGCGGCCGTCGCTGTCGACCGGAAGCAGACCCGTGCCCGAATGCCCTTTGCCACCGTCGAGTTTCAGGCCGGCGAAGGCGTGGGCGTCGATGCCGAAGCCGATCGTGCCGTCGGTGAAACCGGATGAGAACTTACCGATAAAGCCTTGTGCCCACTCCTGTTTGTAGTTTTTTCCGGAGGGTGTAGGCGAGCGATAGTCGTTGCTGAGGTAGAAGTTGCGCAGCAGCACGTCGCTTTTGGCGTCGTCGAAAAAGGCGCTGGCGTGGGCGGTGCCGGTCAGACCGCAGAGCATGGCGAGCAGGGTGAGGCGGGAGGGGGCGCGGTTGATCATGGTCAGGGCCGGTGGCGATTTGGATGGCGCTGATGATCGAAGATTGGGAGCAGAGAGGATTGGGTTGATGTGCTGAGTTGGCAGCCTTCACACAAGTAAGCCGTGTGGGAGCGAGCCTGCTCGCGAAAGCGGAGTGTCACTTCACGAAAATGCTGGCTGACACAGCGCTCTCGCGAGCAGGCTCGCTCCCACAATTTGAGTCGGGGTGGTCAGATGGAACTGTGGCGGCTGTCAGGCCGCCATCGCTGGCAAGCCAGCTCCCACAGGGTGTGTGGGAGCTGACACGGCGCATTACGCCAGCGGCGGTGTCCGCGGTGGGATCTGGCGTCTGTTGCCGGTGGATTCAAACGCGGCGGCAAAGCGCAGCAGGTTCGAGTCGTCGTAGGCGCGGCCGGCGAAAGTCAGGCCGACCGGCATGCCGATATCGGCCATCACGCCCATCGGCACGGTGACCGTCGGCACGCCGAGGTGGCGGATCGCGAGGTTGCCGTTGGCCACCCAGACGCCGTTGCTCCAGGCGATGTCGGCCGAGGCCGGGTTCACATCAGCATCGGCCGGGCCGACGTCGGCGACGGTCGGGAACAGCACGGCGTCGAGGCCGAGGCTGTCCATCCAGTCTTCGAGGTCAATGCGTCGCGTCTGCTCGAGACCGCGCAGGCCATCTGGCACGGTAGGGATTTCATTCCACGGCGTGATGCCGCGTTCGGCCATGCGCACGTATTCGTCCATGCCGGCGGCCAGATCGCCTTCGCGGTTGGGCAGGGTGCCCGGGTCGTGTGGGAATATCTTCGGCCCGTCGACGTCAACCAGACGATTGAGCTTCGGGTCGCCGTTGGCCTGCAGGAAATCGTCGAACGCCCAGGCCGTCAGATCCCACAGTTCATGGTGCAGAAACTCTTTCGACACCAGCCCACGGGTGAACACGGTTGGCGCGCCGGGGCGGTCGCCTTCGCAGTTGGAGACCAGCGGGAAGTCGGTTTCGATAACTTCGGCGCCGGCGGCTTCCAGGGCCTCGCGCGCCTGCTTCCAGAGGTCGATCACCGATGCGCGGGTGTTGATGCGCTGACCTGTCGGGCCGCCGATGCCGGGGGCTTCGCTGGTGCCGGCGTCGGGGTCGGCATTGATGTACATGCGCGGGATGGCGAAGCGTTTGCCGGCCAGCGCTTTGGCGTCGGCGGCCAGTTCGCTGTACGCCGCCGGGCGCACTTCGCTGACACGGGGGATCGGCACCCATGGTTGCAGGCGCCACAGGTCGCCACGGGTGTCCGGGTCTTCGGCGACAACCACATCGAGCACTTCGAGCAGGTCGGCCATGGTCCGCGCGAACGGCACGACGACGTCCATGGTCGGGGTCAACGGCCAGTTGCCGCGCACCGAAATCACCCCGCGCGACGGGGTGTAGGCGCACAGGCCGTTGTTTGACGCAGGGCCACGGCCGCTGGACCAGGTCTCCTCAGCCAGGCCGAACGCAGCAAAACTCGCAGCGGTCGCGGTGCCGGCGCCGTTGGACGAGCCGGAGGCGAACGGTGCGGTGAGGTAAGCGGCGTTGTACGGGCTTTCAGCGCGACCATATACGCCGCGTTGCATGCCGCCATTGGCCATCGGCGGCATGTTGGTCTTGCCCAGGCAGATCGCCCCGGCAGCGCGCAGGCGTTCGATGGTGAAGGCGTCGCGATGGGCAACCAGATCGGCAAACGCCGGGCTGCCCGAGGCGGCGGTCAGGCCTTTGACCAGATAACTGTCCTTGGCGGTGTAGGGGATGCCATCGAGCGGGCCGAGGGTTTCACCGTTGGCGCGGCGGGCGTCGGAGGCGCGGGCTTCGTTCAGCGCTTGCGGGTTGCGCACGACCACGGCGTTGAGTGCCGTCGGCGTGTCGGCGCCGTCGTAGGCATCGATGCGCGCCAGATAGGCCTGCACCAGCTCCACGGCAGTGGTCTGGCCGGATTCGAGGGCGGCGCGCAGTTGGGCGATGGAGACTTCGGTGACTTCGATCATTGGGTCACCGGTTGAGCATGAGTGTTCTGGGCAGAGGTATTCATAGCGATTCTCGTGGCACGGCTTGAAGCGACAAGGTCGGGACTGGCGCCTATTTAACACCATGCGGCGGCCTGAGTAATCTCTGCGTCAATTCGCCGACCTCCATCCATGCGCGAATCCCCTGTAGGAGTGAGCCTGCTCGCGATGGCGGTCTATCAGCCAATATCTGCATCGAGAGACAAGTCGCTATCGCGAGCAGGCTCACTCCTACAGGGGGTCGTGTGCATTCATTAATGCCGTGCCCCACAGGAAGACCTGCGCAACATGTTCTAGGCTCAGCGCATCCCGAATGCTGCGCCGCTCAGGAACGTTGCCATGGAAGAGAAGCCGCTGATTGCCTTCAACAGTTCCAAAGCCTTGCTCGACGTGCTGATCCGCGCCGGGTTGATCGCGACGCTGGTGCTGTTCTGCTACGACATTTTTCATCCATTTCTCAACGTGATGCTGTGGGCGCTGATCCTCGCGATCACCCTGTACCCACTGAACCGGAAACTCGGCGCCAAATTGGGCAACCGCTACGGTTGGGCAGCCATTGTCCTGGTGTTGCTGGGCGTGGTGATCCTGATGGTGCCGCTGAGCCTGCTCGGCGCATCCGTGGCCGATTCGGTAAAGGCGGGCATGCACACAGTGGAAGCGGGGCAGTTCGAGATTCCACCGCCGCCGGCAAATGTCGCCGAGTGGCCGCTGATCGGTGCGCCGTTGTATGGCATCTGGATGCACGCGTCGCAGGATCTGAGCTGGGTGTTCAAGGAGCTCGCGCCGCACCTGACCAGTTGGGGCCGGGTGCTTTTGCATCAGGCCGCCGGCGTCGGCGCAGGCATCGTGGTGTTTGTCGTGGCGCTGATTGTCGCCGGGCTGATCATGACCCACGGCGAGCGCGGCCATCGCACGGCAGTGGCGATTACCACGCGGATCTCCGGTCCGGTGCGTGGCCCGCAGATTGCCCAGTTGTGCACCTCAACCATTCGCGCCGTGGCGCAAGGGGTGGTTGGTATCGCCTTTATCCAGATGATCCTGATCGGCGTGGCGCTGGTGATCATGGGCGTGCCCGCTGCCGGCGTTCTGGCCTTGATGGTGTTGCTGCTGGGAATCATGCAACTGCCGGTGCTGCTGATTACCGTGCCGGTGGTGGTGTTCGTCTTCGCTCACGACGGTGTAAGCGCCGGTACGATCATATTCGCCGTGTGGATGGTGATCGCCGGGCTCTCCGACAACGTGCTCAAACCGATGCTGCTCGGGCGCGGTGTGGCCGTGCCGATGCCGGTGGTGCTGATCGGCGCGCTCGGCGGCATGGTCACCAGCGGCATCATCGGCCTGTTCACCGGGCCGGTGATTCTGGCGGTCGGTTATGAGTTGTTCATCGGCTGGGTTTACCAACCCGCCGATGTCAGTGAAGTGCTGGACGATACTTCCCACGACACTCAACCATAAGCAACGGCGCCTGCAGAACAGGCTGGTGGCAAGGCCTGGCCAGGCTCGGCGAGGCGTCGGACCCTGTTGCCGACGCCGCGCTGATCAGTCGATGCGCGGATGCTGCAGCGCCAGTTCCTTGCGCTTGGCTTCCAGGGCGGCAATTTCGGCATCGATGTCTTCGATTTTCTGCTCGATGTTGTCGTGGTGTTCCTGCAGCAGCTCCTTGGCCTCTTCGAGGTCGGAGGCCGCCGGGGCTGCGCCACGCAGGGGTTTGTTGGCGGTTTCCTTCATGGTCACGCCGGTGATCAGGCCGACCACGGCGATGACCATCAGGTAGTAGGCGGGCATGTACAGATCGTTGGTGCTCTCCACCAGCCAGGCCACGGCGGTCGGGGTCAGACCGGCGATCAGCACCGAGACGTTGAAGGCACTGGCCAGCGCGCTGTAGCGGATGTGCGTGGGGAACATCGCCGGCAGGGTCGAGGCCATCACACCGATAAAGAAGTTGAGCAGCACCGCGAGGATCAGCAAGCCGGAGAAGATCAGGCCGATGCTGCCGCTGTTGATCAGCATGAACGCCGGGATGGCGAAGATGAACAGGCCAATACTGCCGACGACGATGAAGGGTTTGCGGCCGATCTTGTCGCTGATAAAACCGATCAGCGGCTGCACGAAGAGCATGCCGACCATGATCGCGATGATGATCAGCACGCCGTGGTTTTCGCTGTAATGCAGGTTGTGCGTCAGGTAGCTCGGCATGTAGGTGAGCAGCATGTAATAGGTGACGTTGGTCGCCGCCACTACGCCGATGCAGGTCATCAGGCTGCGCCAGTGTTTGGTCGCGACTTCCTTGAACGACACTTTCGGGCCGCCGGCGAGGCCTTCGCGGTCGCCTTGCTCGAGTTTGTCCACGTGCTGCTGGAAGGCCGGGGTTTCTTCCAGGGCGTGGCG
Organism: Pseudomonas moraviensis subsp. stanleyae; assembly: GCF_036283065.1. Taxonomy (GTDB): domain Bacteria; phylum Pseudomonadota; class Gammaproteobacteria; order Pseudomonadales; family Pseudomonadaceae; genus Aquipseudomonas; species Aquipseudomonas stanleyae. The sequence goes on along the minus strand of NZ_JAADJI010000002.1, from coordinate 500,184 downwards.
CAGATACAGGCCGATCATGCCCAGCGGCAGGGCGAGGAAAAACGGAATTCGCCAGCCCCATTCTTCGAAGCGCTGTTCACCGAGAATCGTCGAAATCAGCACCACCACGCCGGCACCGAAGACGAAACCGGCGATCGAGCCGAAATCCAGCCAGCTGCCGAGGAAACCGCGCTTGCGGTCCGGGGCGTATTCGGCAACGAAGATCGAGGCGCCGGTGTATTCACCGCCGACCGAGAAGCCCTGGGCCATTTTCGCCAGCAACAGCAGGATCGGTGCCCAGATGCCGATCGAGGCATAGGACGGAATCAGGCCGATGGCAAAGGTGCTCAGGGACATGATGACGATGGTCGCGGCGAGGACTTTCTGCCGCCCGTACTTGTCGCCGAGTGCGCCGAAGAACAAACCGCCAAGTGGACGGATCAGGAACGGCACGGAGAACGTCGCCAGGGCAGCGATCATTTGCACGCCAGGATCGGCGCCGGGAAAGAAGACCTTGCCGAGCACATAGGCGACAAAGCCGTAGACGCCAAAGTCGAACCACTCCATGGCGTTGCCCAGAGCGGCGGCGGTGATCGCCTTGCGCATCTTGGCGTCGTCGACGATGGTGATGTCTTTCAAACCGATCGGTTTGACGGTGTTCTTGCGTGATTTCATTGCGATGTTCCCGCTCGCTGATCCAGATTACCGCTGCGATGCCATCTCCATGATGGCGCCGGCTCTTCTGGCTCAGATACATGCGGACACGAAATAATTCACCGATGGCTGGAATTAATTTCGACAGGTGGGAGGAGGGTTCGGTGCTCTGGAAGGCTTGGCTGAGCATTCAAGATAGCGGTTGTCTGATCCAATGCCATCGCGAGCAGGCTCACTCCTACAGTTTTGCGCGGCGAATCACAATTCCCTGATCCAACACAAATCCCCTGTGGGAGCGAGCCTGCTCGCGATGGCGGCGCTACATTCAACATCGCAGTCGCCTGACCCAGCGCTTTCGCGAGCCGGCTCGCTCCCACAGGGGTTCTGTGGTTTGCCAGAATTTTGCGCACGCCGCCAATCCTGTAGGAGTGAGCCTGCTCGCGATGGCGGCGCTACATTCAACATCGCAGTCGCCTGACCCGACGCTTTCGCGAGCAGGCTCGCTCCCACAGGGGTTCTATGGTTTGTCGGGATTTTGTGTCCGCCGCCAATCCTGTGGGAGCGAGCCTGCTCGCGATGGCGGCGGGACATCCATCACAAGGCTTAAAGCGCAGCCTTCACCTGCAATCCCACCACCAGCGCATTGTCGATATCCTGCCCGGAGAATGCGCCCGGTTCGATGATGTATTGCAGGTTCGGGCGCAGGGTCAGCCATGGGGTGGCCTGGTAGCCGTAGCCCAATTCGATCAACTGTTCGGCGCTGTCGAGATTCGGAAACGCGGCACCGTTGGCCATTGCGGCATCCTGTTGTACATCACGACTGCGCGGGTTCGGCACGGCGCGGCCATAGCCCAGCGCTACGGTGTCACGCGGGCGGCCTTGGAACGGTTTGTACAGAACCACACCGGTGCCGTACCACTTGCTGAACGGCGAGGCTGCTTCACTCGCTGCCGAATACTGGCCGAACGCATGCAGGCTGCGGCCTTCGGAGGTCGGCGAGCGCCATACCGCCTGATCGACCAGCAAATAGTGCCCGCCACGACCGGAGACTTCATTGTCGCTGCCAATGCGTTTGACGTCGGAGCTGTCGTAGTAATAGCCAACTTTGTACTCACCCGGCAGCTCGCCGGCGTGCTTGTAGACCAACTCGATCGGCACGACAGTGCCGGTGGTGTGCTTCGGCCCCAAATGCCAGGCGCGGCTGGAATTGCCGTTGCTCTCGGGGTCGACGTTGAACGCCGCCACGCGCAGTTGCCAGGACGGCGAGAGGTCGTATTTGACCCGCACGCCCAAGTGCGCGTTGGGGTAGTTGGTCCAGCCGCTGCCGCCGGACATGTTCAGCGGATGGCCGCAGAAACCGGCATTCATGAAGTTGCACAGGATGCCGCTGTCGAGGCCGCCGAGGTCGTTGCCCATGGCCATGTAGCCGAGCTTCACGTTCAGCGCCGGAGTGAACAGGCTGCGCTCGTAACTCAGTTCGGTGAGGCGCGTGTACAGGCCGCCGTAGTTTTCCTGGATCGGCAAGCGGTTGCCGACCAGATCTTCCGAAGCGCTGTTGCCGCGACGGTCGTTGACGGTCAGTTGCACCTTGCCGGCATTGTCGACGCCATACAGTTTGCTCAGATCAAACTGCACGCCGAGCTTGATGTTCTGCGAATAACGCGCCGAACGGTGCAGGCCGCCGTCGGCGTTGTAGGCGGTTTCGCCGCTGTAATCGCCAGTGAACTTGATGCCGTCTGCATCCAGTTGATGACGCAAGCCGCCCCAGTCACCGGTCAGGGTGCTGCGGGTCAGCAGATCGGTGTCGCTGGCAGCCAGCGCGGGGAGGGCAGTGGTGCAGCTCAGGCCCAAAAGCAGGCCGGTGCAAAGTCTGGAACGGGAAAAGCGAACAGCCGATGACATGTGAATCCTTCCTGCTGAAATCTTCAACGCATTAAAACGGCGACGCGGTGCTTTGGGGCACCGCGCGCTGGGGGGAGGGTGGATGTACAGCAGCGAATTACGGCAGGGCGTAAGCCATCACGTAATCGCCACGATCGGTGGACTGGCGTGCGCCGCCAGCGGTGACAACGATGTACTGCTTGCCGGTTTTCGGCGAAACGTAAGTCATCGGCCCGCCCTGGCTGCCGACTGGCAGACGGGCTTTCCAGACTTCTTCACCGTTGCCGCTGTTGAAGGCGCGCAGGTAGAAGTCCTGAGTGCCGGCGATGAAGATCAGGCCACCTTGGGTCGACAGGGTGCCGCCCAGGGTTGGCAGACCGATCTTGATCGGCAGGTGCATGCGGATGCCCAGAGGACCGGTGTCTTCAACGGTGCCGACCGGAACCTGCCACGCGACTTTCTGGGTCTTCATGTCGATCGCGGTCAATGTGCCGAACGGCGGCGCCTGGCACGGAATACCGGCGACCGAGAGGAAGCGGTTCTTGTTCACCGCGTACGGCGTGCCTTTGAGCGGAACAGCGCCCATGCCGGTGTTCAGCGCTTCGCCACCGCCAGCGGCCTGGCCTTTGTTCTGCGACGGGATCATCTGAATCCACAGACCCAGGCGCATGTCGTTGACGAAGATGAAACCGTGCACCGGGTCAGTGGAGATGCTGCCCCAGTTCATGCCACCCAGCGAACCCGGGAAGCTCAGCGATTTGTCAGTACCCGGCGCGGTGTACAGGCCGTCGTAGCGCATGCTCTTGAAGTCGATACGGCAGAGCAACTGGTCGTACGGCGTGGCGCCCCACATGTCCGACTCGGTCAGGTGCTGCGCGCCGATCTGCGGCATGCCCACGGATTTCGGCTGGGTCGGCGAGTACGGCTCGTTAGGGATGTTCGCCGCTTTCACCGGGACTTCCTTGACTTCGGTCAGCGGTTTGCCAGTGGCGCGATCAAGCACATAGATCTGCCCGGCCTTGGTGCCAATGACCAGCGCCGGAACGCTTTGGCCGTCCTTGTCGAAGTCGATCAGGCTAGGCTGCATCGGCAGGTCGAAGTCCCACAGATCGTTGTGCACGGTCTGGAACACCCAGCGTTCTTCACCGGTGCTGGCGTCCAGCGCGAGGATCGAGGCGCCGTACTTGTGGTCCAGTTCGCTGCGTTCGACACCATAGATGTCGGTGGACGAGCTGCCCATCGGCAGGAATACGGTGTTGGTCGCCGCGTCATAGGACATCGGCGCCCAGCTGTTCGGCGTGCTGCGCACGTAGGTGCTGCCATCAGCCGGTGCATTGCGGTCCTGCGGGTTGCCCGGGTCGAACGCCCAGCGCATGGCGCCGGTAACCACGTCAAAACCACGAATCACGCCGCCAGGCATGTCGCTCTGCACGTTGTCGGCAACGCGCCCGCCAACCACCACGGTGGTGCCGGCCATCAGCGGCGCGGACGACAATTGATAGTAGCTGTCCGGAACATCACCCAGACCGGCCTTCAGATCGACCTGGCCATTGTTGCCGAAACCCTGGCAGAACTCGCCGGTGTCAGCATCGACCGCGATCAGGCGCGCATCGATGGTGTTGGTCAGCAGACGACGCTGGCAGTTGGCAGCCGGCGCCGGTTTGGCTTCGATGATCGAAGAATTGCTCGGTTGCGCGAGGGTGGCGGTGGCGTCGAAATAGGCCATGCCACGGCAGCGCTGCCAGACTTTCGATTGCGCGTTGATCGCGTTCTTCCACAGCTCTTTGCCGGTGTCGGCATCGAGGGCGATCAGGTTGTTGTGCGGGGTGCAGATGAACACCTTGTTGCCGACCTGCAGCGGGGTGAGCTGGTCTTCGGCGCCGTTGCCATCGCTTTCGGCGATGTCACCGGTGTGGTAGGTCCACGCGACTTTCAACTGGTCGACGTTGTTGCGGTTGATCTGATCGAGCGCGGCGAAGCGGCTGCCACCTTCGGTGTTGCCGTAGTGCGCCCAGTCTTTTTGCGCCTTGGCCGGCTCGACCGGAGTCAGGCCCGGACCAGTGCCGGTAGCGGCAACGGTCGGATGAGCGACGAACATGTTGCCGGCAGCAACCGCCACTCCGACCGCGAGCACAGCGGCCACGGCATACGCACCACGACCGGCAACGCGGCCATTGGCGCGCGCCAGCAGCGGGTAGACCAGGGCGACGACCATACCGATCGCGCTGAACATGAACAGCCGCGAGAACACCGGCCAGAACACCAGCCCGGCGTCAGCCACGGCCCAGATCGCAGTGGCCACGAGAAACGCGGCGAACAGCCAGGCGCCGGCGGTTTTCTTCAGTGCGATCAGCACACCGGAAACGGTCATCGCCAGACCGCCGATCAGGAAGTACCAGGAACCGCCCAGGCTGACCAGCTTCACACCGCCGACCGCGAGCGCCAGACCGAGCAGGGCGATGATCACGCCAAGGCCGACCAGAATGAACGTTGAAACGCCTGAGACGCGTTGACTGTGGTTCACATTGAAAGTCCCGTTTGAATGAAGCGCGGGATTATAGCGGTAACTAACCATTCAGTTAACCGCAGTTTTGCCATGAAAACGTGCACTTCTGTGAATCAAGCGTGGTGCAGGATGAGGAAAACGCAAGTTGGGAGAGGTTTCTCTACGTTTCAGCAGGGAGGGCGAGTCGGCCTTGTAGTTGCAACGCGCATGCCCAAACACCGCAGTGAATTCACCCCTCACCCCAGCCCTCTCCCCGAGGAGAGGGAGCTGATTTGTGGGCTTTTTGAGGCCGGTGCTCACCTCGGTATTTCAGGTCGGCGTAACTCGCACATTCAACTCGGTCAGTTCCCTCTCCCTCTGGGAGAGGGCTAGGGTGAGGGGCTTTTGATCTTTCGGGACTGAGGTCGGCTTGAAATCGGCTGATGGTCACATGCGCAAAACACCGCGTTGAATTCACCCCTCACCCCAGCCCTCTCCCCGAGGAGAGGGAGCTGATTTGTAGGCTTTTTGAGACCTGTGTTCGACTTGGTATTTCAGGTCGGCGTAACTCGCACATTCAACTCAGTCAGTTCCCTCTCCCTCTGGGAGAGGGCTAGGGTGAGGGGCTTTCAGGATTGATCACGATGGCGACCTTGCCCTTGGCCCGGCCTTTTTCAACGTAGTGCAAGGCGTCAGCTAACTGATCGAACGCAAAGGAGCGGTCAATTACCGGTTTGATCACCCCGGCCTCGATCAGCGCGGTGATTTTCTGCAACTGAATGCCATCGGCGCGCATAAACAGAAACGAATAACCCACCCCACGCTTGCGTGCCTTGCGCCGGATACCACTGCTGAGCACGCGCATCACCAGCCCAAGCGGCCAGTACAAACCCTGCTCTCGAGCAAACTGCGCAGTCGGCGGCCCGGACAGGGAAATCAGCTGCCCACCAGGTTTCAGCACCTTCAACGACTTCTCCAGCACATCGCCGCCAAGGCTGTTGAGCACCACGTCGTAATCGCGCAGTTCGCTGGCGAAATCCTGCTGTTTGTAGTCGATCACCACATCAGCGCCCAGCGCCTTGACCCACTCGACATTCGCCGTGCTGGTTGTAGTCGCGACGAAAGCGCCAAGGTGCTTGGCCAGCTGGATGGCAACCGTACCAACGCCCCCGGAGCCTGCGTGTATCAGCACTTTCTGACCCTTTTGCACCTCGGCGACTTCGACCAGTGCCTGCCACGCAGTCAACGTCACCAGCGGCATGCAGGCCGCCTCGGTCATAGCGAGATTGGCGGGCTTCAAGGCTACCGCTTGTTCGTCGACCGCAATGCGTTCAGCAAACGTGCCAATCCTCTTTTCAGGCGCACGCGCATAAACCTCATCGCCCGGTTTGAACCGCGTGACCGCCGCGCCTGTGCTGAGCACCACACCGGCGACATCGTTGCCCAATATCAAAGGCATCTGATAGGCCAGGATCATCTTGAATTCGCCGCTGCGAATCTTCAGGTCCAGCGGGTTGACGCTGCTCGCGTGCACCTCGATCAGCACATCGTGGGCGCCGACCACCGGCTCGGCTACGTCGCCAATCCGGCCGTTCTGCTTGCCGAAGTGCTCGATGAAAAATGCCTTCATTGCGGATGCTCTTGTCAGTAGGAACCCGCCGGCATAGCGGCGGGTCCGGGTGAGGTCAGGCTTGCGTCAGATACCGTTGCGCCACCGCCGACTGGCGAATCTGCCCCAACAGGCCCTGCCGCGCGGTTTGCAGGGCATCCCAGCGTTCGTCTTCATGCAGCGGCGGGATGGTCACCACTTCGCGACGGTCGAAACCGACCAGCGCGGCGTCGACCATATCGCCGACTTCCATGATGTCGGTCAGCGTGTTGATGTCGATACCGGCGCGGTCCCAGATCTCGGTGCGGGTGGCGGCGGGCAGCACGGCCTGCACGTACACGCCCTGTGGCGACAGCTCCAGGCTCAGGCCCTGAGAGAGAAACAGCACGAACGCCTTGGTCGCGCCATACACCGACATGCCGAACTCCGGCGCCAGGCCGACCACCGAACCGATGTTGATGATCGCGCCGTCGCCGGCCTTGGCCAGCCGCGGGGCAATGGCACTGGCCAGACGCACCAGCGCCGTGGTGTTGAGCGCGACCAGTTGCGCCACGCTGTCGGTGCTCTGTTCGATGAAGGTGCCGGACTGCGCGGCGCCGGCGTTGTTGACAAGGATGCCGATGCGCGCGTCGTCACGCAGACGCGCTTCGACGGTTTGCAGATCGCTGAGTCGGGTCAGATCGGCTTGCAGCACTTCGACATTGACGTCGTGTTCGGCACGCAGATTGGCAGCCAGGGTGTCCAGGCGCGACTGGTCACGGGCGACCAGCACCAGATCGTGCCCGCGTTGGGCGAAACGCGCAGCGTAGACAGCGCCAATGCCGGTGGAGGCGCCAGTGATCAGAACAGTAGGGCGAGTAGTCATGGTGTCGGCTCTTTTTCAGTAGATGACTGATTGGGGTTTTTAGGATGATGACCGAAATCTAAACTGTCAATGATTTTGATTATGGCCAACATCTATGTATCATCGGCGCATGATTTTTCAGCGCTGGAGGTATCCAACATGCGCGTATCAAAGGCTCAGGCTCAGGCCAATCGCGAGCACATTGTCGAAACGGCTTCTGTGATGTTCCGCGAACGCGGTTATGACGGGGTCGGCGTGGCGGATCTGATGGCGGCCGCCGGTTTCACCCACGGCGGTTTCTACAAGCACTTCGGCTCCAAGGCCGACCTGATGGCCGAAGCCTCGGCCAACAGCCTGGCGCACTCGCTGGCCAGCGCCGAAGCGCTGAGCGTGCAGGATTTCATCGATGTCTACGTTTCACGCGACCATCGCGACGGACGTTCCACCGGTTGCACCATGGCGGCGCTGTGCGGCGATGCGGCGCGGCAGTCGGGGGATGTGAAGACAGCTTTCGCCGAGGGCATCGAGCGCTTATTGCAGACGCTCGGCGAGAAATACCCGAGCGCAGCGGATGCACCGGCAGGTGAGGGCAGAAGCAAAATGATCGACCTGCTGGCCCATGCGGTCGGCGCGATCATGCTGTCGCGGGCCTGCCCGGATGACTCGGCGCTGGCCGATGAAATCCTGGCGGTGTGTCACGCTTCGATGACTGAGTCGTTGCCCGTGATCGAGACTCAGCAAGAAACCACGCAAGACAGCTGAAGCGATCAGCGCTGGCGCTGCAGGGCCTTGTCGAGTGCCGCCAGCAACACCTCTTCCTCGAAGGGTTTGCACAGGCATTCAAAGGCCTGGTAATGCCCGGTTTCGGCCAGCGCCGCCTCGTCCCAATGGGCTGACATGCAGATCACCGGAATCTGCCGCGGCAGCGCGCGCATGACGTCGATGCCGGACAGGCCGGGCATGCGCAGATCCAGCAGCAGGCAGGCAGTCTCGGCAAAATCGGCCTCGGCGAGAAACGCTTCGCCACTGGCATACACCTGCGCGCGATAACCGACCGAACGCAGCAGATTCGACAGGCTTTTGCGCACGGATGCGTCGTCATCAACGATGCAGACAATGGTTGGTCGGGTGCCGTCGGCCGCCGTCGGGTGACCCGCCGAGCCGCTCACGACAGGCTCGATGGGCCAGGCGAAGGCGCAGCGCTGATCAGTCCGTAGAGTTCGACGAGGTTGACCAGCGAGCGGGTCTGCATCTTCGCCATGATGTGTTTGCGATGGACCTTGGCGGTCACTTCACTGGTGCCCAACTGATTGGCGATCTGCTTGTTCGACAGGCCACCGACAATCAGCGGCAGCACCTCACGCTCACGCGGGGTCAGTTGCGCCGCCAATTGCCGCACATGCTGCACCCGTTGCCATTGATCGTACGCCGTCGCCGCGTGCTGACGAGTGTTGCGCAGAATGCCGAGCAGTTCATCGTCATTGAATGGCTTGGTCAGGAACTCCACCGCGCCGGCCTTCATGGCCTGTACGGACATCGGAATGGTGCCGTGGCCGGTCATGAAGACCACTGGCCACGGCAAGCCGCGCTGGTTCAGCGCCGCCTGCAACTGCAATCCCGTGGCTTCCGGCAGGCTGACGTCGAGCAGCAGGCATGCCGGGCCGCTGACGATGTCGGCCTCGAGCAGTTCTTCGGCGGACTGGAAGATCCGGTGTTCGATGCCTTCTGCGCGCAACAAGCGACTCAATGCGGTACGCACGCAGGCCTCATCGTCGACGATAAATACCGGCACCGACTGCGCATCGACGGGCGGCGGCTGCGCCACGATCGGCGCCGAGGCCAGTGGGTTGAACAGCGGCAGTTTGGGTTCGCGGTCTTTCAATAATCGGTAACCTCGACGGGGAACCGTCTGGATGATTTCTTTTTCCCCGAGCAGTTTGCGCAGCGAGGAAATCTGCACCTGCAGATTGTTCTCTTCGACGACGATGTCCGGCCACACCTGATTGATCAGTTCGTCTTTGCTGACGATGCGCCCGTCGGCCTGCATCAGCACGGAGAGTATTTCGAACGCCCGCCCGCCCACGCGCAAGGGCCGGCCATCGAGAAAGGCTTCGCGCCGTTCCAGGGAAATCGTGGCTTGGCCGAGTCGGATCATGCAGGCCTCTGCGTTGCGGTGAGAAGGACAGGGCGCGGGCGCCGGGTTATCAGGTTCGTACGCTAGGGGACGGCCTGGCATAAAGCAATTATCCCGAGGGATAAGTCGCGTGCTTTTATAGTCATGCAAATTGCGGCGGGAGGCTCTGGACGGCCATCTTGAGGCCGTAGACGGACATCCGCGCAGCGACCGGCCCTGCGGCAAAAAAACGCTGCGTATACTTCACCATCAGCCTGAATCCCATTTCCAGCGGTGAATGTGTATGCCCGGCCAGCGATCCTCATCTGCAATGTCCCGCGCTGGCGATGCGCCGATGCTTGATGAAGCATGGCTGGAAAACTGCCGGTTCAGCCTGCTGCGCCGCGACCATGAACTGACCTGGTTCACCCTTGAAGACAGCCGCTCGGGCCAGAAATGGTTCGCCGTGCGCGCACCGATTCAGCGTCCGGCGCTGTGCCAGCGGCTGGAGCGCGATTTCCATTTGCAGTTGCCTTCGCAGTGGGCGATCAACCCGCTCGCGCTGATTCGTTCAGCGGACGGCCCGGTGTTGGTCTATCCGCAGTGGGGCGCGCCGCTGGCTGGACTGATCGACGCCGCCGGCCTGCCGCTCGGGCGCGTGCTGAATATCGCCGTCGCCGCCACGAATGCGCTGGCCCACACTCACCAGCATCCCGGCGTTCCACATACCCCTGTGGGAGCGAGCCTGCTCGCGAAAGCGTCAGTCCAGCCGGCATCACCATTGACTGACCCACCGCTTTCGCGAGCAGGCTCGCTCCCACACGGATCCCTGTTGCCTTGGCATCTGATGATCGGTGCCGACGACAGTGTCAGGCTGATGGGCCTTCACACCCAGGCGCAGGAAACCTCGGCGACCGAACTACCCAGTCTGGAACACTGGCCTTATCTGGCGCCGGAACAGCTGCAGCGCGACGGCGCTAATTCCGATGAACGCAGCGACGTGTATGCGCTGGCGGCGATCATCTACGAGGCCCTGACCGGGCATCCGCCGCTGAGCGCCCGCGACGCGTCGCAATGGTTGCATGTGCACGCCGCCGTCGAGCCATTGTCGCCGGCGCAATACATCCCCGACCTGCCGCAAGGCATTTGCCATGTGCTGCTCAAAGGTTTGGCCAAGGAGGCGGACGCGCGCTATCAGAGCGTCGAATCGCTGGCCGCCGATCTGACCTGGTGCCTGCGCCAATGGCAGAAAAAAGGAGAGATCGAAGCCTTCCGCCTGGGTGCCTTCGATGCACGGGCGACGGCCACGCGCGGCGATGTGCTGTTTGGCCGTGATGATGAACGTAAGCAACTGCTCGAACAGATCCAGCGCGTGCGCAGCGACGGCATTGCCCGCGTGCTGCTGGTCGCCGGCGCGCCGGGGGCGGGCAAGTCGACGCTGATTCAGCAAGTGCTGCGCACACAAGCACCCGGTTACTGGGCCAGCGGCAAGGTTGAACTGCTGCAAAACGACCGACCCTTCGCGCCACTGGCGCAGATTTTTCAATCGTTGATCAGCCAAGTGTTGACCAAGCCCACGCTGGCCTTGCAGGCCTTGGCCGAGCAATTGCGCGAAACCCTCAAGGGCCGTGGCCGCTTGCTGCTGGACCTTGCCCCGGAAGCCGAACTGCTGATCGGCGCCACTGCAGAATTGCCCAACATGCCGGCGCGGCATGCCCTCGACCGGGTCAATCGGGCGCTGCTCGATGTGCTCGAGGTCTTTGCGCAACCGGGGCATCCGCTGCTGCTGTTCATTGATGATGTGCAGTGGGCGGACGATTCGACTCAGGCGTTTCTCAAAGCCTTCAGCGTTCGACCGACGCGGCACCTGCTGCTGGTTCTGGCCTATCGCGAGGGCGAGTTGCTGCAAGGTCCGGGCGGCTGGCTCGATGACTTGCGCACCGCCCCGACATTGCCCGTCACCGATCTGGCATTAGGGCCGCTGTCGGTACAGGCCGTCGCGCAACTGATGGCGGTCGAACTCGATGCCGATGTCGACAACCTCGAAGCGCTGGCCCGTGTGGTGCATTTCAAGACCGCCGGCAATCCGTTGTTCGTCAGCCAGGTGGCACGGGCTCTGGTGGACGAGCGCCTGCTGCGTTTCGAGGCGACGACGCGGCGCTGGGTGTGGGATCAGGCTGAGGTGAACGGCTATCGCTACGCCGACAACGTTGCAGAACTGATGGTGCAACGCGTGCAGCGTCTGCCGGCCAGTGTCCGCGAGGTGTTGCGCACGGCGGGTTACGTCGGTGGTCGCTGTGACGAAGCGCTGTTGCAGCGATTGCTGGCGGACGATCCGGTGCAGTTGCTGCGTGATGTCAATTACTTGGTCAGCGGCGGATTTCTCCTGCGCGAACCGGGCCAACTGGTATTTCCCCACGACCGCGTGCTCGAAGCCGCCGCTGCCCTGACGGCGCCGGCCGGGCGCACCGCCGAACATGCGCGCATAGCCGCCGCGATGCTCGATCACTGCGGCGAGGAGCGGAAGGCGCAGGTCTTCGACATCGCCAGCCAGATTCAGCGCAGCGACGTCAACGCACTGCAAGCGCCTCGGCGCGCCGATTTCATCCAGCTATTGGTCGAAGCCGCCGAGCGCGCCCGCGATAGCGCCGCTGTCGAGCAGGCCGTGGATTACCTGCGCAGCGCCGAGGCTTTGCTCGGCGACAGCGGCTGGACCCAGCTCTACCCGCAAGCCTTCGCGGCCCGCTGGCTGGCGGCCGATTGCGCGATGTTGCTGGCGGATCTGCCCGGCGCACAACAGCGTCTCGATGACTGCCTCAACCACGCCGAGACCACACTGGACCGAGCGAAAACCTATCGCCTGCGCGCCAGCCTGCGCACCTTGCACTCCGATTATCACGGCGCGATCAGCGAAGCGCTGGCCGGTCTTGCCTTGCTCGACATCGACCTGCAGCGGCAACCCTCGAAAGCGCAACTGGGCGAAGCCTTCGAGCGCGTTCGACAACTGGTCGGCGCGCGACGGATCGCTGAGCTGGCGGCGTTGGCCAAGGCCAACGATCCGCAAATCGAAGTGGCGATGGAACTGCTGAGCACGCTGATCGCCTCGTTCTTCGTGCAGGACGATATTGCCTTCCTGCACTTGGCGAAGATGGTCGAACTGACTTTGCTGCACGGCACGACGCCGAGCAGCGGTTACGGTTTTGCCTGGTACGGCGTAATGATCGCCGACCGCTATGGCGAATATCTCGACGGTGTCGCTTTCGCCGAACTGGCGCTGGAACTCACGGATCTGCACGGCTATGAAGCGGGGCGCACCGGGACGCTGGTGGCGCTGGATCAGGTCAGCGCCTGGACCAAACCGATGGCCTACGCCCGGCAGAAGGCTTTCGCGGCGTTCGAGTGTGGTCAGGCGGGCGGCGACCTCGGCATGTCGTGTTACGCCTGTAATCACATCGGCTCGGATCTGCTGTTCATGGGTGAGCCGCTGCAAAACGTGTTGAACGAGCTGGACGTCGGCCTGAGCTGGGTGCGGCAGTTTCACTACATCGACATCGAACGCATTCTGCTGGCGCAACAGGCGTTTGCCGGCGACCTGCGTAACGGGCCTGAGCTTCGTTCGATCGCAGAGCTGGATGCGTTGGAGCATGACCGCTTCGGCCCGCTGGATCGCGGTCGTGTTTCACAGCCGACACTGTTCTGGAGGTGGTTGTACTCGGGCATGTCGGCGTTGTATTTCGGTGAAGTGCGCTACGCGCTGCGGCGTTTCGAAGACGCCGAGGCGTTGACGTGGTCGCTGCCGGCGCACATCGATCTGGCCCATTACTACCTGTTCTACAGCCTGGCGCTGGCCAGCCCCGAGGCGCCGGGTCCTGTGGCGGAAAAACTGCAGAAACTGGAGCAGCAACGTCAGCGGTTTCTGCGATGGACTGAACTCAATCCTTCGACCTTCAGCAACAAACTGCTGCTGGTCGAAGGCGCCATGGCCCGCGTGCGCGGCGAAGGGCTGGTTGCCATTCGCTGCTTCGACCAGGCGCAAATCGCCGCGGCCGCTGCCGGGTTTATCCATGAGCAAGCCCTGGCCCACGAGCAATTGGCTGAAGTTTGCCTGGCAAACGGTCTGGTCTCGGGAACGCATCATCATCTGCGAGTTGCCCGCGATTGTTATGTGCAGTGGGGCGCGCAGGCCAAGGCGCGTCAGCTCGAAGCCGCGCATCCGTTTTTGGCTCGCGAGCATTCGCTGGAAACCGTAGCGCCGGTGACGCGGGTGCGCCTTGATCTTGAGGTCGGCATCGAAGCGGCGCGCGCGGTCTCGCAAGAAGTGCTGCTCGATCGGCTGGTGGAAACCTTGATGAATCACTTGATGATTCAGGCCGGCGCCGATCGGGGTGCGCTGTTGTTGGTCGCTGACGGTGAGTTGCAACTGGCCGCTGCCGCGCACGTCGAGGCGGGTAACGTGCGGGTCAGCCAGGACAACCAGCGCTCGTTTGAGCAGATCGCCCCGGTTTCAGTGCTCAATTCGACCATGCGTACGCGCACGCCGATGGTGCTCGACGATGCCCGCGCCGAATGCCCGCAAGCCTGCAGCGCGGATCTGCAGCAACGGCAGACGCGCTCGATGATGTGCCTGCCATTGCTCAAGCAAGGTGCGCTGATTGGTCTGGTGTATCTGGAAAACAGCCTGGTGCCGAAGCTGTTCAGCGCTGAGCGCCTGACCATGCTGGAAATCCTCGCCTCGCAGGCAGCGGTGTCGTTGCAGACCGCGCGGTTGTACGCGCAGCTGGTCGAAGACAACCGCCTGCGGGCGCAGATGGAGGCTGACTTGCGCAGCTCGCGGGCGGAACTGGCGCGTAACTCGCACCTGAAAATGATGGGCGAACTGTCGGCCTCGATCGCCCACGAAATCAGCCAGCCACTGCTGGGAATCTCATCGAACGCCTCGGCCAGTCTGCGCTGGCTCAAGCGCGACACACCGGATCTCGACGAAGCGATTCAGGGGCTGGAGGACATCCGCGCCGACAGCGCCCGGGCCACCGAGATTGTCCAGGCCTTGCGCGCCCTGGCCAAACAGGCGCCGCTGCAACGGCTGCCGCTATCGATTGACGGATTGATTGGCGAGGTAGTGCAACTGACCGCCAGTGATGTGCACAGTCGCAGGGTGAGCTTGCACACCCGACTCAATGCTGCTGACACGGTGTTGGCGGATCGCGTGCAGATCCAGCAGGTGATCTACAACCTGATCACCAACGCACTGGAGGCGATGGCCGGGCAGGGTGTTGTGGATGGGCGCCTGGTTATCGAGTCGACGGCGGCCGATGGGCAGGTCTGTGTGTCTGTGCAGGACAACGGGCCGGGGATTGCCGAGCATCAGCGCGAGGAGATTTTCGACGCGTTCTTCACCACCAAAGGCAGTGGCATGGGCATGGGCCTGGCGATTTGCCGAACGGTGATCGGCGCCCATGGCGGGACGCTGCGCGTGGAGGACAGCGAAGAGGGCGCGCGGATCTGTTTCAGACTGCCGCTGGCACCGGACGCCAAGCTCAAAAGCCCCTCACCCTAGCCCTCTCCCGGAGGGAGAGGGGACTGACTGAGGTGTTGGGTCGAGGTACGCCGACGTGCAATACCGAGTTGAATTCAGATTTGGCAAAAACAAAAGCCCCTCACCCTAGCCCTCTCCCGGAGGGAGAGGGAACTGACTGAGGTGTTTGGTCGAGGTACGCCGACGTGCAATACCGAGTTGAATTCAGATTTGGCAAAAACAAAAGCCCCTCACCCTAGCCCTCTCCCGGAGGGAGAGGGGACTGACCGAGGTGTTTGGTCGAGGTACGCCGACGTGCAATACCGAGTTGAATTCAGATTTGGCAAAAACAAAAGCCCCTCACCCTAACCCTCTCCCGGAGGGAGAGGGGACTGACCGAGGTGTTTGGTCGAGGTACGCCGACGTGCAATACCGAGTTGAATTCAGATTTGGCAAAAACAAAAGCCCCTCACCCTAGCCCTCTCCCGGAGGGAGAGGGCTAGGGTGAGGAGTTTGGTCGAGATATGCCGACCTGGGATATCTAGCCGAACTCCGGTGTTGGAAAGCCCACAAATCGGCTCCCTCTCCTCGGGGAGAGGGCTGGGGTGAGGGGTGAATTCACCGCCAATCCAATGCCGAACGCCGGTGCACCGTTCAAAAAAAAGCCGCGAAAAATCGCGGCCAAAAGGGAGGAGTGAACAAAACTCTTTGGAATCCGACTCAGGGCCGCAGTTCCGTCAACCGCTGGCCCAGCGTCGAGTTCAGCAACCCATCGTTGAGCTGCCACACATCCGCATCCACCAGCGCCACCCGCGCCCCGCACATCGCCTGCCGCCAGACCTTCGGCGGCATTCCCACCAGGCGTCCAAACGTGCGCGTGAAGTGCGAGTGATCGGAAAACCCGCATTCATAAACGATCTCGGTAATCGCCATCGAGGTCAGCAACAATCCTTTGGCCTTGTCGATTTTCATCTTCAGCATCCATTCCTGCGGCGAGCAGCCGGTGACGATCTTGAACGCCCGGGAAAAGTGGCTGCGCGACAGGTTGCAATGTTCGGCAATTTCGCTGACGCGCAAGCTGCGGCTCAGGTCGCGCAGCATGTAGGCCTTGGCGCGGCGTTCCTGCCAGCCGGACAGCGCGCCCAGTGGGCGCGCGAGGTGGCAGGGATGGTCTGACTTCACCGATTGCGGGTTCATGGCGGCTCTCCTGATCGATGGGCAAAGTCTGGCCGCAGGCTTTATTTAAAGTCCTTAAACAAACCTTAAAAGTTATGAAGCGCAGGCCTCAGGCGTGGAATGGGTAATCGACGTAACCACGCTGATCGCCACCGAAGAAACTGCTCGGATCCGGCGTGTTCAACTCAAGGCCATCGTGCAGCCGACGCGGCAGATCCGGATTGGCCAGGAATGGCCGGCCGAAGGCGATGATGTCGGCACGATCAGCGTTCAAGGCCTGTTCGGCGGACTCGGCGTCATAACCGCCAGCGAGGATCAGCACGCCGTTCCAGGTCTGGCGCAACTGGGCGATGATCGCGTCCCAGCGCGGGTCGAAGTTTTCGTCCTTGACCGTGCCGACCATGGCCGGCTCGACCAGATGCAAGTAGGCCAGGTTCCACTGGTTGAGCGCTTCGACCAGATAACCAAATGTTGCTTCGGGCGTGTCATCGCCCATGCCCATGAAACGGCCCATCGGCGTCAGCCGTACGCCAACGCGTTCGGCACCGACTTCGTCAGCGACAGCAGCAACCACTTCGAGCAGAAAGCGCGCACGGTTTTCCACACTGCCGCCATAGGCGTCGTTGCGCTGGTTGCTGTTGCTGTTGAGGAATTGATCGAGCAGATAACCGTTGCCGGCATGAATCTCCACGCCGTCCATGCCAGCGTTCAAGGCGTTACGCGCGGCGCGGCGATAGTCTTCGACGATGGCGGCGATTTCCGCTGTTTCGAGGGCGCGCGGCACCGGCACATCGCTCCACACGCCATTGCCTTGTTCATCGACGATAAAGGTCTTGCCCGGCACTGGCAGTGCGCTCGGTGCTACCGGCAAACCGGCGTCAGGCTGGAAGCTCGGATGCGAGACCCGGCCGACATGCCACAGCTGCATGAAGATCAGGCCGTTCGCCGCGTGCACCGCCGTGCTGACTTCACGCCACGCCTGCACTTGCGCATCGGTGTAGATCCCCGGCGTCCACGCATAACCCTGGCCCTGTTGGGAAATCTGCGTGGCCTCGGTGATGATCAACGCGGCACTGGCGCGTTGGCGGTAGTACTCGGCGTTCATCGCGGTCGGCACGTCGCCCGGCTGGCCGGCGCGCGAGCGGGTCAGGGGCGCCATCGCTACGCGGTGGGCAAGGGTGTAAGGGCCAAGGGCGATCGGTTGGAACAGGCGACGGGTCATGGGTAGCTCCGGATTTCGATGAGTAGGGTTCAAGCGCGGCAGCCAGGTGCCGCGTGCTGTCAGGTAACTTAACCGGGGGTGGCGGGGCTGATAATCCGTGGCCGGCGCTACGCAGTTTTGCGCGCAGCGCAACGGCACCCGCGCTCATCCATGACGAGCGCGGGCGTAATTCAGGCGGGTTGGGTCGAGCGGGTCAGCGGCAGGTTCAGCCAGCGCCGGCCGGTGGCATTGCTGACCGCGTTGCCGAGTGCGGCAGCCATTGGCCCCTGGACGATTTCGGCAGCGCCGAGGAACGGTTCGCCCGGTTGATCGAGCAAGTGCACATCGACTTTTTTCGGCAATTGCGTAAAGCGCAGAATCGGATAACCGCTCCAGTCATAGCTGCGAATGCCGCCGGCGTCGTAGGCGACTTGTTCGTAGAGCGTCCAGCTCGCCGACTGGACGATGCCGCCCTCGACCTGATTGCGCAGGCCATCTGGACTGACGATCTGGCCGACGTCGACCGCCGTCACCACATGGTCAACGCGAATCTCGCCGGTCTGCGGATGCACCCGCAGCTTCACCGCGAGGGCGCAGTAACCCATGATGTTCTTGTAGCGGGCGAAGGCAAAACCGATCCCCGCGCCGGGCTCGCTGCTCTTGTGCGGCCAGCCGATTTCGTCACGCACGCGCTCGATCACCGCGCGGGCACGCGGGTCGCTCAGATGCGCCAGACGCAACGCCACCGGATCGAGCCCGGCCTTGATCGCCAGCTCATCGATACTGGCCTCGATGGCGAAGATATTGATGTGCGCCCCCAGCGAACGCATGGCCGAAGTGCGAAAGGGCATGGTGGTGACGAAGTTCATGTTGATCCGCGTTGCGCCCAGCTCGTACAGCGGCACCGCGTTGCGATCGCCGTCACCTTCGGGCTGGGCGATCGGCACCGAGGGCGCCGAGGCGAAGGGTTTCGCTAGCAGGCGTGCCGGCAGCAGACGCCCGGCATTGACGATGCGTTCGTTGTGCGGCGTGGTCCACAGCTCGTAGCTCCAGTCCTGCAAACGACCCTGACTGAGGCCGGCATCGACCTCGGTGACCATCGCCGAACTGTACGGCTCCCATAGATTTTCCTGCTCGCGCATCCATTGCACGCGCACCGGCGTGCCCGGCAGGCGCATGGCGATCAATGCGGCATCGGCGGCGGCATCATCGGCGCCGTTGTGGCCATAACAACCCGAGCCTTCGGTATGAATGCAGCGCACGCGCTCCGGCGGCAGACGCAGCATCTCGGCGATGCCGGCGCGCAGCGGATAGACGCCCTGGGTGTGGGTCCAGACCGTGAGCAGGCCATCTTTGAACCAGGCCACCGCGCAGGACGGGCCGATCGAGCCGTGCATCAGATATTGCTTGGTCACCCGCGCCTTGAAGCGCGTTTCGGTCGCGCCGCCGGGATTGCCGTTGTTGCTGATCGGGTAGCGCTTGGAGGGCAATTGCTTGAGCAAATCGTGAATCCCGGCGGCTTCGGGAATCGCTTCGCCGCCGCTCCACTTGGCGCTCTCCATGCCGCTGCGCATGGCCTTGATCGCTTGCCATTCATCACGGGCGACCACGGCCAGATAGTTGCCGTCGCGGATCACTTTGACCACGCCGCTGAGCGCTTCAATCGATGCCGTATCGAACGCCTGCAACGTGCAGCCCGGACGCGGCGGGCGGATCACTCGCGCATGCAGCATGCCCGGCAGGCGCATGTCCTGCACGAACGCCGCGCCGCCGCTGACCTTGGCCGGAATGTCCAGACGCGGCAGGTTGTGCCCGATCAGCTTGAAGTCGGCCGCCGCCATCGCCGGTGATTGCGCCTTGGCGTATTGGTGCACATCGACGTGCCTGACAGCGTCGGCGTAAGCCATGCGTTGCCCGCTCGGGCCTTCGATAATGCCGTCGCGAGTGCTCAGTTGCGCAGCGTCGACTTGCCAACTGCGCGCGGCGGCATCGACGAGCATTTCGCGCACCTGCGCGGCGGCGTTGTACAGCGCGGTGCCGCTGTCGAAAATGCTGTGGCTGCCGGCGGTGTAGCCTTCGTTGGGCGTCAGTGCGGTGTCGGCGGTGAGCAAATTGACGGCGCTGGCCGGTACCTGCAAACGCTCGGCGGCGATTTGCAGCAACGCGGTTTTCACGCCGGTGCCCAATTCGACTTTGCCGGTGTACACGGTGATGCCGTCGGCGCCGATGCGAATCCACGCGTCGAGGTACGGGTTAGTGCGCAGACTGCCGGGCAGATCGGGGGCGAGCACGACGGTGCCGAGGGTGTCGACTTCGGTGTCGGCCAAGGCCCGCCGCGCTACCGGCATCAGGGTGAAAGCCATCAGCAGTGCGCCGCCGCGCAGGAACGCCCGGCGGCTGGGGTTCAAGCCGTTTGCGTCGCTCATGTCAGGCTCCCGCTGTGCCCGGCGACCTGTTTGATCGCCTCGATGATGCGCAAGTGCGTGCCGCAGCGGCACAGATTGCCGGCCATGTGCTCGCAGATGGTTTGCTCGTCCGGGTGCGGATCGCGTTCAAGCAACGACTGTGCGCGCATCAGCATGCCGGCGATGCAGTAACCGCATTGCGCCGCCTGCTTGTCGATGAACGCTGCTTGCAGCGGGCCGGGTTTCTCGGCGCTGCCGAGGCTTTCCACGGTGCGGATCTTTTTCCCTTCAAGGCCGGCGCATGGCGTCAGGCAGGCGAACACCGGCTTATCGTCGACGATCACCGTGCACGCGCCGCACTGGCCCAGGCCGCAGCCATACTTGGCGCCGTTGAGGTTCAAGTGATTGCGAAGCGCGTACAGCAGCGGCATGTCCGGTTCCAGCTCCAGCGCTTGGGCGGCTCCATTGACGGTGAGAGTGATCTGGCTCATTTCGTCTCCTGACGTAACGCTTCAATAGTGGAAGAAAGGTCGGCCCACGGCTGATCGGGTCTGGCTTGCTCGCGCAGGTACGCGGCGAGTGCACCGAGCTGGGCGTTGTCGAGGCTGGCGGCGAACGGCGGCATCACCGGACCGGGTGCGCCGGGGATGGCGGGCACACCTTCGAGTACGGTCTTGAGAAAGTTGCGCGAACTGGCCGCTTGCAGGGCCGAGGTGTTTTGCAGACCGGGGCGTCCGTCGATTTCACGCATCGGCGCGGCGGCTGCGTGGCAGCCGGCGCAGGCGCTGCTGAAGAGCAGGGCGCCGCTGCTGTGGTCCGTTGGATTGCTTGGCTTTTTCGGCGTGGTTTCGGTCACTGCATGAGGGCTTTGCAAGCTCAGCAGGTAGTCGGCAATCGCCTCGGCTTCACTGGCCGGCAAGCGCGCCAGACTCAGGCTGACCGGACGCATCGGGCCGGCGGGTGTGCCGTGGCCATCGACTACATCAGCGCGCAGATAGCCGAGCAATTGCTCGCGATTCCACGGATTGGCGCGCTGACCGAGGCCGACCAGTGCCGGCGCCTCCCAGCCATCGACGCTGCCGCCGAGCAGATATTCCGAGGATTTCTCCGCACCGATCAGGTTCAGCGGCGAATGGCAGCCGGCGCAGTGGCCCGGGCCGTCGACCAGATAGCGTCCGCGATTCCATGCCGCGCTGTGTTCGGCCAGCGGCGTCAACGGCTCGCCATGCAGGAACAGCAGGTTCCAGAACGACACCAGCGGACGGATGTTCATCGGGAAGTTCATCTGGTTCTGCCTGGCGGGGGCGTGTACGGCGGGGCCGCTCATCAGGTAGGCGTAGGCATCGGCAATGTCCGCTGCGCTCATGCGCCGGTAGTGCACATAGGGAAACGCCGGGTAGAGAAAGTGGCCGTCACGGGCAATGCCTTCGCGCATCGCCCGTTCGAACGCCGGCAATGACCACTCGCCGATGCCAGTTTGCGCATCCGGGGTGATGTTGGTGCTGTACAGCGTGCCGAACGGCGTTACCAGCGGCAGCCCGCCGGCCAGGTATTCGCCGCCGGGGCGGGTGTGACACACCGCGCAGTCGCCGGCCTCGACCACCCGTGCGCCGCGTTGCAACTGCGCGCTATCGAATGACGTGGGCCGCTTGATCGGGGCGATCGCCGGGCGCCACATCAGCGCGACGGCGACGACCAGGCCGATGACCGCGAGCACAGCCACGCTGATCCACAGGGTTCTGGATTTGAGTAGAGGGCTGTTCATGGTCGGCAGGAAAACGCAGCGGGCAGTGGCAGGACGAATGAAGTGCGGGTCATGGAAACGCTCCTTGTAGCAGCCGGGGAAGGGCGCCGATGCGGACGTCTGCGCCAGGGCCAAAGCGTAGAGAAGACGCTTGCGGTGGAGAATCACCGGCCCGCGCAACAGCGCGTTGCGCCACAAGCAACGTTGCGCTCGACGCATCAGTGCGTTGTCTCGCGCACGGATTCTCGCCGCCGCCGGGTGACCGTAGCCTTGGCACAACTTTCCCGAACTCAACGAGGTGTCACTATGCTTACGGGCAACCCTGCCGTTGCGGCCCCGGCCGAACAGCCTGCTTCACTCTCCGGCCTGATGGTCGCGTTTCTGGCCTTCTGCTGCGGCGCGGTCGTCGCCAACCTGTATTACGCGCAGCCCATTGTCGAACTGATCGCGCCGCAGATCGGCCTGTCCAGTGCCAATGCCAGCCTCATCGTGTCGCTGACGCAGTTTGGTTACGCGCTGGGTCTGTTGCTGTTGGTGCCGCTGGCCGACCTGATGGAGAACCGCCGTCTGGTGGTCGGCTTCACTCTTGCCGCCAGCGTTACGCTGCTTTGCGCTGGCCTGACCCATTCGCCGTCGCTGTTTCTGCTCTTGTCCTTGCTGATCGGCCTGACCTCGGTGGCGGTGCAGATTCTCGTGCCGCTGGCCGCGCATCTGGCGCCGGAAGCCAGTCGTGGCCGCGTGGTCGGCAATATCATGAGTGGCTTGCTGCTGGGGATTCTGCTGTCGCGGCCGCTGTCGAGCCTGTTGGTCGAGGTGTTCGGCTGGCGCGGAGTTTTTTACAGCGCGGCGGCACTGATGGCGGTGATCGCGTTGATTACCGCTGTGGCACTGCCGCGCCGGGTGCCGACGCACAAGGCCACTTATGTCGCGTTGATCGGTTCGGTGTTTGCCCTGGCCCGGCGCTTTCCGGTGTTGCGTCAGCGTTCGCTGTATCAAGGCTTGCTGTTCGCCAGTTTCAGCCTGTTCTGGACACTCGCGCCGATTGAGCTGATGCGTCATCACGGCTTCAGTCAGGCACAAGTGGCGATCTTCGCGCTGGTCGGTGCGGTGGGTGCAATTGCGGCGCCGATTGCCGGACGTCTGGCCGATGCCGGGCACGGTCGTCGCGGTACCCTGGTGGCGTTGCTGCTGGCGCCGTTGTCGCTGTTGATCGCCGCGCTGCCGGGCAGTGGTTTCGTGTGGCTGGTGGTGTGTGCGGTGCTGCTGGATTTTGCCGTGCAACTGAACATGGTCCTCGGCCAGCGCGAGGTCTACGCCCTCGACCCGCACAGCCGCGCCCGCCTGAATGCGGTGTACATGACCAGCATCTTCGTCGGCGGCGCCCTCGGCTCACTTGTCGCCAGCCCGCTGTACGAACACTTCGGCTGGAACCTCTCGGCCGTCGCCGTGGCGGTGCTGCCGGCACTGGCGCTGGCGTTGTTCCTGGGTCGCAAGGCTGAGCGCTACTGAATCAAAAGAACCCCACAAATCCCCCCTGTGGGAGTGAGCCTGCTCACGAAAGCGGTGGGTCAGCATGCCCATCAATCACCTGACCCGACGCCTTCGCAAGCAGGCTCGCTCCCACAGGATTTTGGGTGCACCGGTTGATCGCTGACCAGCCACAAAGCCATTGTGGCAACGAGGTACTCGAGATGGACTTGTTTCCCGCACCAGGCGCCGGCAAGCACGACGGTACAAGACGTCCGGCGAGCGCTGATGCACAATTAGCGGCGTTCCCTCACCACCGGACCCCGCTTATGGACAAGTTGCTGGCCTTGAAGATGTTTGTTGAAACCGTGCGCTGCGGGGGCTATTCCTCGGCGGCGCGCAAGCTTGGGATCTCGACGTCTTCGGTGACACGGCAAGTGGCGGGGCTGGAAAACGAGTTGGGCGCCAGCCTGCTCAACCGCACCACACGTAACACCAGTGTGACCGTTGCCGGCCAGACCTATTTCGAAAAAGCCGTGGCGATTCTCGATGCCATCGACGAAGCCGATGCGGTGGTCGCCGATCGTGGCAGCGAAGCACAAGGCCGCTTGCGCATCAGCGTGCCGGTGGAGTTTGGCCGCAGGCTGATCGCGCCGCACCTGAGCCGCTTGCTCGAACGCCATCCGGGGCTGGAGATCAGCCTTTCGCTGAGCGATCAGGTCAGTGATCTACTCAGCGAACAGATCGACGTTTCGGTGCGGCTCGGTTCGACGGTGGTCAGCGAAGACATCGTCAGCAAACGCGTCGGCCACTTCCAGCGTTGGGTCATCGCCAGCCCGGATTACCTCGCGCGCAGCGGCGTGCTTGAGCATCCACGGGATCTGCTCGAACACCAATGCCTGCGTTTCGACTACGGCGGCAGCCATCATCACTGGACCTTTCAGGGCGACGAAGAGCCGATTCAGCTCAACGTCCAGGGTCGCCTGCAAAGCAACAACGCCGACATCTTGCGCGAAGCCGCGATCGGCGGTGGCGGGGTGGCGCTGCTGGCCGACTGGCTGGTGCGCGACGATGTCGCCGCCGGGCGCCTGACGCGCCTGCTTGAGCACTACGAGGTCAATCCGGGCAGCGCCAGCAGTTGCATCAACGCGCTGTACTTGCCCAACCACCGAGGCTCAAGCCGGATCAACGTGTTCATCGACTTTCTCGTGGAAATCCTCAATCCCGCTGCACCCGCCGCTTAGCGCTGCTCGAAAGGCTGCACACTCTGTTGCTGCAGCCGCTGCACACTGCTTGTATGCTTGCGCCCCGGAACACGTGGCCGCCGTGAGTGCCGACGTTCGAATGATGGCTGGAATGGATACCGGACTTCCTTAAGGTACTGACGTGAAGCGTGATACTCGCCTTGTAATGCTCCTGCTGCTGGTGATTGGCTGTTCCCTGACTTCGCTGACGATCTGGAAAGTCTGGTCTTCGCGTGAGCGCGCGCTGGCCGAGGTCGACGTGCATGGCCTGAACCTGACCCAGGCGCTCAACACCTATACCGAAGGCATCGTCCGGCAAAGCTCGCTGCTCTTGCTCGGGCTGGTCGAACGCCTGGAAACCGAGGGCAGCGGGCCGCCGCAGATCCAGCGCATCAAGACCCTGATCGACCATCAGCAGCCGTTGATGCCACAGCTCAGCGGCATCACCGTCTACGACCGCCACGGTTACTGGCTGATGTCCTCCAACCGGCCGATTCCGGAGGGTGCCAACAGCAGCGACCGCGCCTATTTCATTCATCACCGTGACAATCCGAGCCGTGAGCCGTTCATTGGCCCGCCGATCCAGAGCCGTTCCAATCACGAATGGGTGGTGACCATCAGCCGTCGCTTCAATGACGATGATGGCCAGTTTGCCGGCGTTGTGGCGGTAACCCTGGGAGTGGAAAACTTCCTGCGCGTGTTCGGCAAACTCGACGTTGGCCAGGACGGCGCGATCGGTCTGTCGTACACCGATGGCACGCTGCTGGTGCGCTACCCGTTCCGCGAGCAGGACATGGGCCGCAATTTCTCCAAATCGCCGATCTACGCCAAATATCTGGTCGATCGCTCGGTCGGCACCGCCTCGTACACCTCCAGCCTCGACGGCGTCGAGCGGCTGTACGCGTTCCGCAAAAGCGAAAGCCTGCCGCTGATCACTACCGTTGCCCTGGGCAAGGACGAAGCGCTGGCGGCGTGGCGCATTGAGGCGGCGTTGTCGGCGGTGGTGGTTGCCGGGCTGCTGGGGCTGACCGGGCTGATCGGCTGGTTCCTGATCCTCGATATTCGCCGACGTACCGAAGCTGAAGAAGCTTTGCGCGATGCCCAGCAGCAGTTGCTCGCCTCCAATCGACAGCTGGAATTGCTGGCAATGAAAGATGCGCTGACCGGCCTGGCCAACCGCCGCTGCTTCGATGAAACACTGGCGGTGGAAGCGCGTCGGGCGCAGCGTGACGGGACTTCGCTGGCGTTGCTGATGATCGATATAGATCACTTCAAGTTGTTCAACGATACCTTGGGCCACGTCGCCGGCGATGCCTGTCTGCAAGCGGTCAGCAAGGTCCTTGAAAGCTGCGTGCGACGCCCCTCGGATCTGGTCGCGCGCTACGGTGGCGAGGAAATGGCGGTGATCATGCCGGCCACCGACGGCGCCGGTGCGTCGGTCGTGGCACAAATGATGCTCAAGCGCTTGCAACAGGCCAACATCGCCCACCCGGGCAGCCCGTTCGGTCGGGTCACGGTGAGTATCGGTATGGCGGTGGGCACGGGCACGCAGTTGGATTCGCTGGCGGAGTTGATCGAGGCCGCCGATCAGGCGCTGTACCGCGCAAAAGCGGCCGGCCGCAACGGTATGGCCTGACACGCCCGTGGCGCCCCAGAAAGCTTCGCCGTGAGCCGAAACCCCATTGGGTTTTGTGTGTTGCAAGGGCTTTGCACCCGCCGCGAAAACCTGTGGGAGCGAGCCTGCTCGCGAAAGCATTGGGGCAGGCGATGAGGAGGCTGAATGTGCCGCCGTCTTCGCGAGCAGGCTCGCTCCTACAAGGGATGTGTGTTGGTGCTTAGGCGGAATAGGTCGGGTAATCGGTATACCCCTCGGCACCACCGCCATACACCGTGGCAGGATTCAATTGATTCAACGGCCAGCCCTGGGCAATCCGCGCCGGCAGATCCGGGTTGGCCATGAATGGCCGGCCAAATGCGACAAGGTCAGCAAGCCCCGATTCAAGCAATTGCGCCCCGGTTTCGGCGGTGTAGCGCCCGGCGTAAATGATCGCGCCGCTGAACGTATCGCGCACGGCTTGGCGAAAGGTCTGCGGCATGGCTGGCGCGTTGTCCCAGTCGGCCTCGGCGATCGACAAGTAGGCGATGCCCACGTCTTCGAGAATCTTGATTGCGGCGATGTAGGTGGTGTGCGGATCTTCCTCGACCAGACCCAGATAAGTCCGCGCTTCATCGGTGGTGCTGAACAGCGGCGCAAAACGCACACCGACCTTGTCCTTGCCGATGCATTCGGCGACGCCAGCCACCACTTCGCGCAAGAAGCGCAAGCGATTGTCCAGCGAGCCACCGTACTGATCGGTGCGCAGGTTGCTGTGGGCGGAGATGAACTGGTTGACCAGATAACCGTTGGCGCAATGCAGTTCGATGCCGTCGAAACCCGCGTCCATCGCGTTGCGTGCGGCCTGGATATACAGCTGAATCAGTTCCTGCACTTCATCCGTACTCAGCGCGCGCGGAGCGGACGGTGGTACCAGTTCACCAGCACCGGGCGCGGTTTCGATAAACACGCTGACGCGATCCGTGGCCAGCGCAGAAGCCGACACGGGGGCGTCGCCATTGGGCTGCAACGCCGTGTGGGATACGCGACCGACATGCCAGAGCTGAGCGAAGATCACCCCATCCACTGCGTGCACCGCCTCGGTGACTTTGCGCCAACCGGCGATCTGCTCCGGCGTGTGAATGCCCGGCGTCCACGCATAACCCTGGCCGCGCGGTTCGATCTGCGTGCCCTCGGTGACGAGCAAACCGGCACCGGCGCGCTGCTGGTAATACTCGGCCATCAACTCGTTGGCGACATTGCCCGGTTGCGTACTGCGCTGGCGGGTGAGGGGCGGCAAGACGATGCGGTTTTTTAGGGTGTGTGCGCCCAGTTTCGCGGGCGTGAAGAAAGCGTTGTTCATGGAGTAAGCCTTGAATCTGATTAGACCAGTCGACTAGTGACTGGGCAAAAAAACAACGCCGGGCTGTACGCACGCGGCGTTGATCGGGTTGGAACGAAGGTTCAGCCGAGCAGTTGCAACAGCTTTGCAGCAACCGCGGCGGAGCTGGCCGGGTTCTGGCCGGTGACCAGTTGCCCGTCAGTTATCACATGCACCTGCCAGTCGGCGACTTTCGAGTAGCGGCCACCGAGACGTTGGAATTCGTCTTCGATGAGGAACGGCACTACGTCAGTCAGACCAACAGCAGCTTCTTCGGCATTGGTAAAACCGGTGACGTCACGATCCTTGACGATCGACTGACCATCAGCGCGCACCACATGCAGCAGTACGCCCGGTGCGTGGCAGACAAAACCGTGAGGCTTGTTGGCGCGGTCGAAGGCTTCGATCAGCGCAATCGAGGCCTTGTCTTCGGCCAGATCCCACAGTGGGCCGTGGCCGCCTGGGTAGAACACGGCATCGAAATCTTCGGCGCGGACATCAGCCAAACGGCCAGTGTTGGCCAGTGCCTGTTGCGCGGCTGGATCAGCGCGGAAGCGATCAGTCTCGGCGGTCTGCGCGCCGGGCTCATCGCTTTTCGGGTCGAGCGGCGGCTGGCCGCCGGCCGGGGAAACCAGGGTGACGTCGGCGCCGGCGTCCTTGAAGGCGTAGTAGGGCGCGGCAAACTCTTCCAGCCAGAAGCCGGTTTTCTTGCCGGTGTTGCCGAGTTGATCGTGGGAAGTCAGAACCATCAAGATTTTCATAGAGCACCCTTGGGTTGGTCTGGCATCGGCAGAAGGCGAGGGATTCGCGGTTGTCGGTGCCGCATGAATTTGTTGTGTCGGGGCGCAGGATAGATTCCAATTAGACCAGTCGTCTAGTAATTTTTTCAGAAAATGTTTTTGCCCGGTGGATATGGCAAACTCGCGGTCCTGAAAAGTATACGACTGGTCTATTGTCTGGAATTTTGCGCACCATGAAGCCGACCTTTGACGACACCCGCCAACACTTGCTCGACACCGGCCACCGAATGATGGCCGAGAAGGGCTTCACCAGCGTCGGCCTCAACGAGATCCTGCAGACCGCCGGCGTGCCCAAGGGCTCGTTCTATCACTACTTCAAATCCAAGGAGTTGTACGGCCAGGCGCTGCTCGAGGATTACTTCGTCGACTACCTCGCTGACATGGAGCGCCGCCTGACGCTGCCGGGACTGACTGCCTTCGAGCGCTTGATGGATTACTGGCAGGGCTGGCAGAACCGCTGCACTCTGGAAGGCCACGGCGATGAATGCCTGGTGGTGAAACTCAGCGCCGAAGTTGCCGACCTCTCCGAATCGATGCGCCTGACCCTGCGCGACGGCGCCGAACGCATTGTCGCGCGCATCACCGAATGCATCGAACAGGGTCAGACCGACAAAAGCCTGCCCGAAGGCGATGCGCGGAAACTGGCAGAAACGCTGTATCAGCTATGGCTCGGCGCGAGTCTGCTGAACAAATTGCAACGTACCGGGCAGTCGCTGGAGACCTCAATGGCGATGACCCGACAGTTGCTGCAAGTCTGAGCCTCGCCGCAGATCCTTTGTAGGAGTGAGCTTGCTCGCGAAGAGCGCGGCACATTCAACATCTTCATCATCTGACCGAATGCATTCGCGAGCAGGCTCGCTCCCACAGGTTTTCGCGCCGTGTGCCAGATCCCGGCAGCACACAAAACTCAATGTGGGAGCGAGCCTGCTCGCGAAGACGGCGGCACATTCAACATCTCATCGCCAGACCGAATGCATTCGCGAGCAAGCTCGCTCCCACAGGGATTTGTGGTGGCTGTGGAAAAGGTGATCAGCACATGGAACTGGATCAGGCTTTCCGAAATCTGGTCAGGGCAGTTGTGCGAACCACTGCGCATACGGCGTATTGCTCACCTTGTGCCGGTTGTAATCCGGGCTGCCATCCTCCCACCACACCGGCCCGCGTTCACCCAATGCGACTTTGGCCTGGTTCACACGCGCTCTCGATGACCTCAACGCATCAGCATCCTCCGCGTGCTTGGCCTCTTTGACCGCACGCCGCGCCGACATTAGTTCGGTAACCAACGCCTCACGCTCCGCCGCTGGCAGCGATGGATTGCTACAGCGCCACAGCTGTTGCTTGACCACAAAATAGCGACCGTCGGGGGTGGTGGGGTACATGGGCGATATCCTGCTTGATCCAGTCTCAAACCGGGTAAGACAACTCGCCGATGAGTTTATCCAGCGTAATCGGATAATCGCGCACCCGTACACCGCAAGCGTTATAGATCGCGTTGGCGATGGCCGCTGCCGCGCCGCTGATACCCAGCTCGCCGACGCCTTTGGCTTTCAACGGGGTGGCATACGGATCGACTTCATCGAGAAAAATCACCTCCTGATGGGGAATGTCAGCGTGCACCGGCACCTCATAGCCGGCCAGATCGTGATTGACGAAAAAGCCCATGCGATGATCCACCGCCAGCTCTTCCATCAGCGCCGCGCCTGCGCCCATGGTCATGCCGCCGATGATCTGGCTGCGCGCGGTTTTCGGGTTGAGGATGCGCCCGGCGGCGCACACGGCCAGTTGCCGACGCAGGCGAATTTCGCCGGTCGCCGCATTGACCGCGACCTCGGCGAAATGCGCGCCAAAGGTCTGCTGGGCGAAGCGCTGGGCGAGATCGCCGTATTCCATGCGGTCCTCGCCAGTCAGCTCGCCCTTGGCGGCAGCTTGCGACAGGGCAACGTGCTGCGAGCCTGCGCGAATCTGCCCGGCCACAAACTCCGCTTGCTGAGGATCGATCCCGACGGCGCG
Source organism: Pseudomonas moraviensis subsp. stanleyae (assembly GCF_036283065.1). Taxonomy (GTDB): domain Bacteria; phylum Pseudomonadota; class Gammaproteobacteria; order Pseudomonadales; family Pseudomonadaceae; genus Aquipseudomonas; species Aquipseudomonas stanleyae. The sequence continues at coordinate 470,082 of NZ_JAADJI010000002.1, read as the reverse complement.
AGCGGCGGCCTCGCGCAATTTCAGGCACGCGGCATACACGCCGGCAGTGGAGGAGGCCGCGCCCCACTGGCCGCCGGAGCCTGACGATTCGGGAAACCGCGAATCGCCCAAATGCACCACGACACGCTCCAGCGGCACGCCCATCATTTCCGCGGCGGTCTGGGCGATGATGGTGTAACTGCCGGTGCCGATGTCGGTCATATCGGTTTCAACGGTGATGATGCCCTGGCGATCAAGGCGCACGCGCGCCGCCGATGCGGTGGTCGGTGCGCCGCGAATTGCCGAGGCCAGACCAATGCCGATCAGCCAGCCGCCCTCACGACGCTGACCGGGTTGAGGGTTGCGCTGCTGCCAGCCAAAACGCTCAGCACCCGTGTTCAGACACTCCACGAGTTGCCGTTTGGAAAACGGCCGCGACGGCTGCTCCGGATCGACCTGCGTGTCGTTGAGGACGCGCAGTTGCAGCGGATCCATCTGCAGCTTTTCTGCCAGTTCATCCATGGCGATTTCCAGCGCCATCATCCCCGGTGCCTCGCCCGGCGCACGCATCGCCGAACCCTCGGCGAGATCGAGTACCGCGAGGTTCAAACGAGTCATGCGATTGGCCCCGGCGTAAAGCAATCGCGTTGACGCGGTAGCCGCTTCGGCGCGTCCGCCGCGTAGATTGCCCGACCAGCTCTCGTGGCCGATCGCCGTGATCATGCCGTCACGGTTGGCACCGATGCGTATGCGCTGAATCGTCGCCGGGCGGTGAGTCAGGTTGTTGAACATCAGCGGACGCGGCAATGCGACCTTCACCGCGCGCCCGGCATGTCGGGCCGCCAGCGACGCCAGTACCGCGTCGCAGAGAATCGTGCCCTTACCGCCGAAACCACCGCCGATATACGGCGAGATCAGGCGTACATCTTCCTTGGCAATGCCGAGGGTTTTCGCCAGATCGCGCACGCCCCAGTTGATCTGCTGAATCGATGTCCACAAGGTCAACTGCTTGCCGTTCCAGCGGGCGATGGTCGCGTGCGGTTCCATCATCGCGTGTGCTTGATCGGGTGTGCTGTAGTGCTGATCGATCTGCAACGGCGCGGCGTTGAAGGCGCTTTCGAAGTCACCGACGCTGGTCTGCGGCGGCGGGCCGAAACCGGCCGGCGGCGCTGGGGGCGCTGAGTCTTTCGCCGCCGCCAGATTGAACGAACCCGGTTCGGCCACGTAGCGAATATCGAGCAGCCCAGCCGCAGCGCGCGCCTCCTCAAAGGTGTTCGCGACGACAATTGCCACGGCCTGATGATAGTGATCGACCTGCGGCCCGGCCAAGGCCCGGGCCACGTAAAACTCGCCCTTGGCCAACGGTCCGGCGTTCTCATAAGTGACGATGGCGATCACCCCGGACGCCTCGCTCGCTCGGTCCGAATCAATCGAGGCGATGCGCCCCTTGCCAATCCCGGCGCCGACGATATAGCCGTAAGCGGCATCGGGTGCCGCTGCGTGCTGTTCGTAGGCGTAAGTAGCGGTGCCGGTGGTTTTCAGCTTGCCGTCGATGCGGTCGGCAGGCTGCCCTATCACCTTCAACTGGTCGATGGGGTTGGTGTCGGCCGGGGTGTCGAATTTCATAGGCGAATTCCTTTCAGTCGGGCTGGCGGCGCACACGCAGCGCCGCGCAGCCAACGGTTGACGTCGGATCTCAACGAGCCTAGGCCATCGAGGCGCAACTGATAATGCGCGGTTTCAGGATGATGTGATGAATCCTGCTCACCAATCCTGACCAACATGACAAATAAGAATAAGTTTCAATTACCAATGCGTCGGTATACCATGCGCCGCGTTTTCATTGGCGGTTTTGCCCTTCGTTCTGGCCTATTCGTAAAGGTTTTCACCTCATGCGTCGAACTCTGCTTTCCATTTGTGTGCTGCAGGCGTTGTCTTCTTCCTCGTGGGCTGAACCAGCCGATCCGACTTCATCAACGCTCGAGCTGGACGCCACCGATGTGGTCGGCACAGCTGATTACGAAAGGGCAGACGGTCCGGTGCAAGGCTATCGCGCCACTCGTTCGGCCAGCGCTACGCGCACCGACACCTCGATCCATGAAACCCCGCAATCGATCAGCGTGGTGACCAAGGATGTCGTCGAAGACCTCAGCGCGACCCGTTTGCAGGATGCGCTGGATTACGCTGGCGGCGTCGGTCGGGCGAACAATTTCGGCGGGCAGGGCCTGACCACGTTTACCGTGCGCGGCTTCACCACCGGCGAGTTCTACCGCAACGGTTTCCCGATCAACCGTGGCTACCCGAACATGCCCGACGCCAACACCATCGAGCGTCTGGAGGTGCTGCGCGGCCCGGCGACCATGCTCTATGGCCGTGGCGATCCCGGCGGTACCTTCAACGTGGTGTCGAAACAGCCGTTGCCCGAGCGCACGGTCACGTTGGGCAGCCAGTTGAATGACCAGGGCATGAAGCGCGGCACCCTCGACGCTTCCGGGCCGCTCGACGAAGAAGGGCGCCTGGCCTATCGCTTGAATGTGGTGGGCGAGGGCGGCGACACCTTCCGCGATCATGTCGAGACCGAGCGCTACGGCATCACCCCGGTGCTGAGCTGGCAGGCAACCGACGCGACCAAGCTGATTTTCGAAGGCGACTTCATGCGCAACAACGCGCCGCTCGACCGTGGCCTGACGCGCTATCCGGCGCAGATCGGCACTGCCTCGCGCGACACGTTCTTTGGCGAGAAGGACGTCGGCAAACTGCACAACGACAACAACATGGCGCAGCTGCGTTTCGAGCACATGCTCAACGACGACTGGACCCTGGGCGGTGGTTTCCAGTGGCTCGACGGCTCGCTCAAGGGCGACGCGATCGAAGCCAACGGCATTGCCGCTGACGGCCGTACGCTGGGACGCAATTTCAACTACCGCAAGCTGGAATGGACCGACAAGGACACTCAGCTCAACCTCACCGGCCACTTCGACACCGGCGGTCTGCAGCACACCTTGCTCACTGGCATCGAGTACGAAGATTACGACTACAAGTCGATCATCCAGCGCTCCAGCGGCGCGGTCAGTGCCTACCCGATCGACATCTTCAATCCGGTCTACGGCCAGCCGCGCCCGGCGCTGACCCGCACGCCGACGCACGACAAGGAAAACCTCAAGACCTACGCCGCGTTCGTCCAGGATCAGGTGGCGCTGACCGACAAACTGAAAGTGCTGGCCGGCGCGCGTTTCGAGCGCTTCGAACACGATTACCAAACCTACGTGCCCGGCGGCAAGAGCTGGCAGGCCAGCGACAACGCCGTCACCCCGCGTATCGGCGTCACCTACGATCTGAGCGAAACCCTGGCGGTTTACGCCAACACCGCGCGCTCGTTCAAGCCCAATACCGGCGCCAGTCGCGAAGGCGGCGGCTTCGCTCCGGAGAAAGGCAAGTCCTACGAGATGGGCGTGAAGTGGGAGGCGCTGGACCAGCAGTTGAGCGTCGACGCAGCGATCTACCAGATCGAAAAACGCAACGTGCTGACCACCGACCCGGTGGATTCCACCTTCAGCGTCGCCGCCGGTGAAGTACGCAGCCGTGGTTTCGACGTCAACGTCACCGGCAATCTCACCCCGGAATGGCGAGTGGTCGGCGGTTACGCTTACGTCGACGCCGAGGTGACCAAGGACAACACGCTGCGCTCCGGCACCCGCCTGCTGAACATCCCGAAGAACAGCTTCAGCCTGCTCAACATGTACGAGTTCCAGGACGGCACGCTCAAAGGCCTTGGCCTGGGCACCGGCCTGAAATACGTCGACGAGCGCGCCGGGCAGACGGCCAACACCGCGTTCTCCATGGGCAGTTACACCGTGGTCGACCTGCTGAGCTTCTACAAGGTCAACGACAAGGTGCGGCTCAATCTCGACGTGAAAAACATCTTCGATCGCGACTACGAAGAAGGCGCCTTCGGCAACGTTTACGCCTATCCGGGCGCGCCGCGAACCGTGCAGGTGGGGATTTCCTACACGCTGTAAATCGCCGCACAGGTTGCCGCCGCGCCATGGTGGCCTGGGAGTGGCATGTCGAGATCAGACATCGGCATGCCGCACTCAGGCTAGTTGGGCGGCGGTCGGGCCACGTAAGGTGAAGCATCGTTTCGTCGGCAAAGCGTCTGCGTCGCTGCTTTCGCCTGAAGTCGACACAGGAAATGATGATCGCCTGACGCTCAGTCAGTGGCCCAAACGTCGATCATGAGAACAATAAGAACCCATGAATAGCCTGAACCCCAAGGACTCCAACGGTCAGTTGGCGCAAGGTTTCAAACCGCGTCACGTCACCATGCTTTCGATTGCCGGCATCATCGGCGCAGGACTTTTCGTTGGCTCAGGCCACGCCATCGCCGCCGCAGGACCTGCGGTGCTGCTCGCTTATCTGTTCTCCGGTCTATTGGTCGTGCTGGTGATGCGCATGCTCGGCGAAATGGCCGTGGCGCATCCCGACACCGGCTCGTTTTCCACCTACGCCGATCAGGCGATCGGCCGCTGGGCCGGGTTCACCATCGGCTGGCTCTACTGGTGGTTCTGGGTGCTGGTGATTCCGATCGAAGCACTGGCCGCCGGGCACGTACTCAATCAATGGTTTCCCCAGGTCGACGCGTGGTTGTTCGCCTTGCTGTCGATCGTGCTGCTGGTGATCACCAACCTGTTCAGCGTGTCGAAATACGGCGAGTTCGAATTCTGGTTCGCCATGGCCAAGGTTATCGCGATCATCGGATTCATCGGCCTGGGCTTTGCGGTGCTGATGGGCTGGATTCCCGAGCGCGAAGCCAGCGGCTTGAGCTCGCTGATGGCCGAGCACGGCGGCTTCGCGCCGAACGGCATGTCAGCGGTGGTCGGCGCTTTCATCACCATCATGTTCAGTTTCATCGGCACCGAAGCGGTGACCATCGCCGCTGCGGAGTCGAACAACCCGGCGCAGAACATCGCCAAGGCCACACGCTCGGTAATCTGGCGCATCGGCATCTTCTATCTGCTGTCGATCTTCGTGGTGATTTCCGTGGTGCCGTGGAACGACCCGCAACTCGCCTCGGTCGGTTCCTATCAGCGCGCACTGGAGCTGATGAACATCCCCAACGCCAAATTTCTCGTCGACGTGGTCGTGTTGATCGCGGTGGCCAGTTGCATGAACTCGTCGATCTACATTTCCTCACGCATGCTCTATTCGCTGGGCCGACGCGGCGATGCGCCGCCGGCATTGAAAGTGACCTCGGCCGCCGGTGTGCCACGGGCGGCGGTCATCGCCAGCACCGTGATCGGCGCGGGCGTGACCTTGCTCAGCTACTTCATGCCGGCCGGGCTGTTCCAGTTCCTGCTCGCCAGCTCCGGGGCGATTGCCTTGCTGGTGTATCTGGTGATCGCCATTTCGCAGTTGCGAATGCGCCGCCGACTGGAACGGGAGAAGGTCGAAATGACTCTGCGCATGTGGCTGTTCCCCTGGCTCACCTGGCTGGTCATCGCTTTCATCTGCGCGGCTCTGGCGGTGATGATGATCACCCCTGAACATCGCATGGAAGTGAGCTCGACAATCGGCTTGGCGCTGCTGATCTCGTTCATCGGATTGGCCACCAGCCGCCAGCATCGGCCGGCGGGCAGAGTGGCGGCTGCGAGCAAAGCCTAAGCAAACAGCGCCTTGAGCCCGCGTGAAAACCAGCCGTTCGGGCTCAAGCGCAAATCTGCATGTTGATGGGCCGAGCTGTTCATCGCGCAGGTTTCCCCGGCGAGCGAGCCCATCAGTTGCGGCAGTAAAAAACTGCGTTCGCATTCACTGGCGGACAGTCCGGTTTTCTCTTGCGGCCAAACGACGTTGGTTTCGGCAAACGGCTTCATGGCACACCTCCTCAAAATTCAAACGTCCAGCACCAGGGTGTCGCTTCCCTGCGCCGGGGCGGCGCAGCAGATCAGCACTTCATCGTCCGCCAGGCGCATGGCCGGCGGGGTCAGGTAATGCACCTGGCCGCTGCTCAGGCGGGTTTTGCAGGTGCCGCACGAACCGCCGCGGCAGCTGAATTCCGGATTCAGACCACGTGCCTCGGCCAGTTCCAGCAAGGTGCCGCTGCCCGGTTCCCAGCGCGCCTCCTTGCCGGACGTGGCGAACAACACCTTGACCGGTTCTTCCGCGACCGGCACTTGCGGCGGCGCCGGGGTGCTGATTTCGACATCGCGGATCAGCGTCGAAGGGCCGAAGGTTTCGGCGTGGATGCGGTCATCGGGAATGCGCATCTTGCGCAGTCCGTCGTACAGCGCCTGGGTAAAGCTGCCCGGGCCGCACAGGTAGAAATCGTAGTCATCCAGCGGCAGCAGGCTCTTCAGCAAGGCGATGTCGATGCGCCCGGGATGATCGTAACCCTGCGCTGTTGCCTCCAGCGGCGGCTGGCTGACCACCCGCAGCACTTTGACCTTGTCCCCGGCGCGCGCCGCCAGGGCATCGATTTCTTCGCGAAAGGCCAGATCTTCGACAGTACGACTGCTTTGCACCACCCAGGTCGGGCGCATGCGGCTGATGCGTTTGCCCTGATAGACCACTTCGCGCAGCATCGACAGCAACGGTGTCACCCCGACCCCGGCGGCGAGCAGCACCAGCGGGCGGCGTTCGGTGGCGTCGACGGTAAAGTCGCCTTGCGGCGCGCGGGCTTCGATCAAATCCAGTGCCTGGACCCGATCATGCAGATGTGAGGATACCGAGCCATCGCGTTTGACGCTGATACGGAGAAACTCGTCCGATGGCGCGCTGGACACGCTGTAAGTGCGGATCGATGCGGCATCCTGGCCGTCGAGCAAAATCTTGATCGGCAAGTGCTGGCCCGGTTCGAAGCGCGGCAGGCCGAAGCCGTCGTTGGCTTGCAGGTAAAAGGAGCGGATCTGCGGACTCTCATCGACCACCCGTGTGACGTGCAGCGCACGCCACTGATTGCGCAGCGCCTCGGCCTGCAAACGCTCGCGGGTCTGTTCCCAGCTGCCGGTCATCTGCGAATTGGGCGAATCGCCTTGCGGCTGCTGGGCCCAGCGCAGCGGCAACGCCGCCTGACGGTAAACGATGCGCTGCGGCTTGAAGCGCCACAGACGCTCGGCGCCCTGGAACGCGGCGATCTGCGGATCGTCGAGCAACACTTCGGCACTGCCGGTCATCTGCAACAGATCGCCACTTTCAAAATCGATAAACGTCAGCCCGGCGCGCGGGTTGAGCAGGATGTTGCCGAGGGTGTTGAAGAACAGATTGCCGGAGAAATCAGGGACGGTCAGGGTGCCGTCCTCGTCCATGTGCACGAAGCCGGATTTGCCGCCGCGATGGGATACATCCACCTGACGCTCACCGTCGCGCACCACATATGTGGCGACATAGAACGAATCGGCGGCGGTGATCATGTCGCGCACCACGGGTTCGCTGACCGGCAAGTCGAGCGCGGTGTCGGTGGTTTCGTCGACGAAGGCGTAATGGCGCAGGTTGATGTAGCGCGGGCAATTGCCGTATGCCTGGGTCACGCCGATCTCGAGGCTGTTGTCATCGCGGCGGCTGATGTTGCCGTTCATGCGATTGCGCCGGCGAGTGTGCAGCTCGATGCCGAGCATGCCGATCGCGTCGCCGGGTTGCAGGCCTTGATTGGCCGGGTCGTTGGGCTGCGCGTCGAGTTTGATTTTCAGCACCTGCGGCGATGGCGAATCCATGAACCCCGGCTGGCCAGTGCGCAACGTCGCCCACGCATCGCCTTGGCTATCGACGGCGCCGAGCACGACGAAGGGCAGTTGCGCATAGAACTCGCGGTGCTGGTCCGGCATCCAGTCGCGGGCCAGTTGCCGCTGGCCGACACCGACCATCATTTCCACCGCGCCGACGGCACGTTGCAGGGTCAGCTCACCTTCGTGCCAGGGCGAGGTCTGCGCTTTCGACGCTGTGTCCATTTCGATTCTCCTCGTGTGCAAACGGGGCGGTGAGCCGCCAGGGGCTGAAGCTCAAGTGGGCTCATGTTCGCCCTCGGCCGGTTGCGAGGGAATGGCCAGAAACTGCAATCCACTGTTTCACTCGGTGAAATGATCCATGGGCGCGCCTAAGGACGAGGATGATTATTTCACTGGCTGAAATGCTCGATTGTATTGAGTGAGGATTCCGCGATTTGCGGCACGGGAGCAGGATGAGCCCCATCGACACGATCAGCGGGTCGACTTCGAATAATTCAGGAGCACGTCATGTCCCAGTCAGCCGTCAAACTGTATCGCCATCCGTTGTCCGGCCACTCGCACCGCGTCGAGTTGATGCTGTCCCTGCTGGACGTTCCGACCGAACTGGTGTTCGTCGACCTGATGAAGGGCGCACACAAAACCCCTGAATTTCTTGCCCTCAACCGTTTCGGCCAGGTGCCGGTGATTGACGACAACGGCACGGTGCTCGCTGATTCCAACGGCATTCTGGTTTATCTAGCGAGCAAATACGGCAACGGCCAGTGGCTGCCGAGCGACCCGGTCGAGCAAGCCAAAGTGCAGCGCTGGTTATCGGTGGCTGCCGGGCAGATCAGCTCCGGCCCGGCCACGGCGCGCTTGATCACTGTGTTCGGTGCCGGTTACGACGCGGCTGATGCGATCAAACGTTCCCATGCTTTGTTGCAAGTGATGGACGACGAACTGGTCAACAGCGCATTCCTCGCCGGTGACAAGGCAACCGTCGCCGATGTCGCCGCCTACACTTACGTCGCCCACGCACCGGAAGGCAATGTCTCGCTGGAGGATTATCCGAATGTGCAGGCGTGGCTGGCGCGGGTCGAGGCACTGCCGAAATTCGTCGGCATGCAGCGCACGGCGGTGGGCCTGCAAAGCGCTTGACTCACGACTACGCAAATCCCCTGTGGGAGCGAGCCTGCTCGCGAAAACGGTGTGCCATTCAACGGTGATGTTGACTGTGCGGACGCCATCGCGAGCAGGCTCGCTCCCACAGGTTTTGCGTCAGCTTTGCCATCTATGTATTGGAAGACAATGTCTCGCTGAAGGAATATCCGAATGTGCGGGCGTACTGGCGGGAGTTGAAGCATTGCCCAAATTTAACTGTGTACACCAACTCCTGTGGGAGCGAGCCTGCTCGCGAAAGCGGTGGTCATTCAACGGTGCGGTTGACTGTGCGGACGCCATCGCGAGCAGGCTCGCTCCCACAGGTTTTGCGTCAGCTTTGCCATCCATGTATTGGAAGACAATGTCTCGCTGAAGGAATATCCGAATGTCCGGGCGTACTGGCGGGAGTTGAAGCATTGCCAAATTTAACTGTGTACACCAACCCCTGTGGGAGCGAGCCTGCTCGCGAAGGCTTTCTGTCAGTCAACATCAGCGTTGAATGACACACCGCTTTCGCGAGCAGGCTCGCTCCCACATGATTTCACTGTGTTTTCGAGTTTTTTTACAGGTTCCCGCCTATGGATCGTTTTCAGGAAATGCGCATGTTCCTGGCCGTGGCCGAGGAGGGTGGTTTTGCTGCGGCGGCCCGGCGTTTGAATACCTCGCCACCCAGCGTCACCCGCGCCATTGCCGCGCTGGAACAACGCATCGGCACGCGTCTGTTGTCGCGCACCACGCGCAGCCTGCACCTGACCGAAGCCGGGCATCGTTATCTGGACGATTGCCGAAGAATTCTGTGCGACGTCGACGAAGCCGAAGAGGCGGCCGCCGGCAGTTATCGGGTGCCGTGCGGGCATTTGAGCGTGACCGCATCGGTGTTGTTTGGCGAGTTGTTCATCGCGCCGTTGCTGGCGCAATACGTCGACGCGTTTCCTTCGGTGCATCTGAAGGCCTTGCTGGTCGATCGCGTGGTGAACATGGCGGAAGAGGGTATCGATGTCGCCGTACGCATCGGCCATCTGCACGAAAACAATCAGCATGCAATCAAGGTCGGCGAGGTCCGCCAAGTGATTTGCGGCACCCCCGATTACTTCGCCCGCTATGGCCGTCCGCAACATCCGAACGAGTTGAGCCGCGCCAATATCGTCATGTCGTCCGCCAGTCATTTGCTCAGCGATTGGCAATTCGCCCATGCCGACGGGCCGTTGAGTTTTCGCTTCGAGCCGCGTCTGGTGGTCACGGCGAATCAGGCGGCGATCAACATTGCCTGCTCCGGTTGGGGCATTACCCGGGTGCTGTCTTATCAAGTCGCCAGCCAGGTTGCGGCCGGAGAACTGGAGCTGGTGCTGGAGGGCTTTGAGCCCCCGGCGTTACCAGTGCAACTGGTCTATCTGAAACATCCGCGCGTACCGGCGAAGGTGCGCACGTTCGTGGATTTTCTCAGCGAACGACTCCAAGACCACCCAGCGCTGAAAGCCGTGAACAGGGTTCACGGCTAACGCTTCAGCGATTTCTATTTCGCTGCCGCAGCCGTTTCGATCAGGCTGGCGACGGCTTTCGGGTTGGACACCATCACCACGTGCGAGGCGCCTTTGACCACGACGGTCTGCCTGGAGTGCGCGCGCTCGGCCATGAACGCCAGGGCTTGCGCCGGGATGTTCTTGTCCTGGTCACCGTAGACAAAGTACGACGGCACGGTTTTCCATGCAGGCTCGGTGGCGGCTTCGTTGAGCGCGGCGACGGTCACCGGGCGCTGGGTGGCGGCCATCAATTTCGCATCTGCCGGGGAAACGTCGGCAGCGAACTGCTCGTGGAATTTGTCCTGCTGGATGTACAAATCCTTGCCGCCGTCGGCCAATTCAACCGGCGCTGACAAGGTCGGGCCGAGGGTGCTGCCGGGGAAACGTCCGGACAATTCAGCTGCGGTTTCACCCTTTTCCGGGGCGAACGCGGCGACGTACACCAGCGCTTTGACATTGGCGTTGCCGTAAGCGGCTTCGCTGATCACCGGACCACCGTAGGAGTGGCCGACCAGCACCACCGGGGTTTTCACGCTGGCCAGCACATCCGCCACCGATTGCGCATCACTCTTGACCGAGCGCAGCGGGTTGGCAGCGGCGATCACCGGGTAGCCATCCTTTTCGAGAATCTTGACCACACCGTTCCAGCTGCTCGAATCGGCGAAGGCACCGTGCACCAGTACCACGGTAGGTTTCACCGGCGCGGCGAACGCAGCGGTGGCACCGAACATGGCGGCGGTGAGGGCGAGGGTAGCGAAGACTTTGTTCATGGTGGTGTCCTGTCGATTGATTAAAGTAGGAATGGAAGCGACAGGGGTATTTAGCGCGCTAAATGTGTCAGTTCTGTGTGCGCAGGGCCGAACTTCGCATGCGAATGTATCTGTGTCGGCGAAAGCTACACGCTGATACAAACGTCGCCGATGGCTCAGCCTTGGCCAATGACTGCAGCGGACTCGAACTGTTCAGTTCGCTGCAGCGTTTCCGGAACACCGATCAACAACAGCAGGAACGCTGCCGCTGCAACCCCGGCGAGAGTCAGGAATGCGGCGCCGTAACCGGCGGCCTCGACGACAAAGCCTGCCAGGCCATTGCTCAACGCCGCGCCCAGGCCAAACGCCGTCGTCAGTGCGCCGAGGCTGACATTGAAATGCCCGGAGCCGAGAGTGAGATCCTTGACCATCACCGGGAACAGCGCACCGAAAAGGCCGGCACCGACGCCGTCGAGTAACTGCACGGCGACCAGCCAGTACGGATCATTCGAGAAGGTGTAGAGCAACCCGCGCAACGGCAGGATCAGAAAACCCGCCAGCAACAACGGTTTGCGCCCCCACACATCGGCTTTCGCACCGGCCAGCAGCGCCATCGGCACCATGACCAGTTGCGCGGCGACGATGCACGCCGAGGTCAGCGGCGTGGCCATGTGCAAATTTGCCTGCGCGAGTTTCTGGCTCACCAGCGGTAGCATCGCCGCGTTGGCCAAATGGAACAGCGCGCAGCACAGAGCAAACATCAACAGCGGTCGATTGCTCAGCAGCACCTTGAACCCGGATGGCTGATGGCTGCGATCGCCAGGTTGCAGACCGCGCGCGACGTCATGATCTATCGCCTCGGCCGAGACGAACAGCACGGCAATCACACTGGCCAGCGCCATGACCGCCATCAAATAAAACACCGCGACCGGACCGAACAGATAGGCAAACAAACCGGCCAACAAAGCGGCGCACGCATTGCCGGCGTGGTTGAACGTCTCGTTGCGGCCAGTGCGTCGGGTAAACGCTCGTGGGCCAGTGATGCCCAGGGTGATCGCCGAGATCGCCGGAGCGAAAATCGATGCTGCCGCAGCGCTCAGCGCCTGGGTCAACGCCACCAGAGTGAATGAAGAAATGAATGGCAGCAGCAGACAACTCACCGTGACCAGCAACGCAGCGATGATGATCAGCCCACGTTTCGCCCGGCTGCTGTCAACCAGCGCACCCGCCGGCGTCTGCGTGACCAGCGCGGCGATACCGGCGAGGGTCATGACCACGCCGATGCTGGCCGGGTCCCAGTGATGCACGGCGAGCAGGTAGATGGCGAGGTATGGGCCGAGGCCGTCGCGGACATCGGCGAGGAAGAAATTCAGACTGTCCAGCGAGCGGTTGTTGCGGCGATCGAGGTGATTGATCACGGGACAGTCTCTTGAACGGAAGGTCTGCGTGAATGTATCGACCTCGGCAAACCTAATGACCGAAGCGGTGGCGGATTAGTTGCAGGGCTGCGGAGCAGTTGCTGCTCCACAGAAATTTACTTATCAGAGGTTTGCAGTACCTCGATCCACAATGCGCCTTTGCCTGATGCGGCTTCACCGACACGCTTCAAGGCGCCGTTCTTGCTTACGGAATATGTACCGACCTTGGCGCTTTTCTCTCCGGTGACCAGCAACCAGCGGCCGTTGGGTGAGAAGGCGATGTTGCGTGGTTGCTGTTCCTGCACTGGGTAGTTGTCTAGAAAGGCCAGTTGTCCTGTTGCCGGATCCACGGAAAATGCCGAGACGCTGCTGCTGGTGCGCTCACTCATCAGCAGCAGCTTTCCATCCGGCGACATACGCAGGTCAGCCGCCCAGATGCGCGGGGTCGGGTCGTCTTTCAGATAATTGTTGCGCGCATCGCGGACTTCGCCGTGGGCCAGCTTCAATCGCTCGGGAATGCCATTCGCCTCGGCGATTTGCGTTAATGCGCCGCTGGTTTCGTCGATTGAAAACGCGGTCACGGTGCCGCTCATTTCGCCAACCACGTAAAGGAATTTGCCGTTCGGCGAGAATGCCAGGTGCCGAGGGCCGGTTTTCTCCGGGACACTGACCGAGCCGCTGCCGATCGGGCTGAGCTCACCGGTCTGGGCATCCAGGCGATATTGCAGAACCTTGTCGGTACCCAGGTTGCCGGCGTAGGCAAAGCGATTGCTCGGCTCGGTGCGAATCGAATGCGCATGCAGGCCGGTCGGGTAACGCAGGATGTTGGCGGAAGGCTGATGATCCTCGCCGATCTTCTGCACAGTGAGGGTATCTGCGCCGTAGGACGCAGCGAGCAGGTAGTGACCTTTTCGGTCGGTCGACAGGTAGGCCATGCTCTCTGCCAGAGGCGCCTGGGTAAACTTTGTCAAGTGACCGCTCCTGGCATCGATCCGGTAACCCAGCACCTGGAAGGGCTTGACCCGCAGGGCTGCAAACAGCACCTTGCCGTCCGGGGTAAGGGCCATGGGATTGACCTGATCACCGGCCTGGATCTGTTCAACCAGGGAGACCGCGCCGTTGTCCTGATCGAGTCGGTATTGCGAGATCAGACCGTCACCGGGACTTGAGATGTAAGCGTAGGTAGCGGCATTGGCAGTTACGCTCAGAGTTGAGGCGAGAGCAGCCATCAGGAAGGTTCTTTTCATCATTTCCGGCCTTATTATTTTTGTGATCAGTCATCCTATGACTAATTGGCGGGTGCTTCAATGGCTATCTCGCAGGATTGTCCTGGCGTTACGCTTGAGCAAGAGCTGCGAAATAGCCGCTCAAAATCAGGAAAAATGATCGAGGAGGGCGATAATTCGACAGTGTTGAAACATTTTTACATACTCTCCCATTAGCGTTGTTGTACGACATCCTACTAATGTGCCGAGCTGCATTCGTTCTCACAAAAACAATAACGGAGATACCCCTATGACGAGCATGCCTCCACTCGATCATCAGGCCGCCGCGAAACCGCAAAACCGTTTCACGCGCATGCTTAAACTGTTGGGCCCCGGAATCATTGCTGTGCTGTCGTGGCTCGGTGCAGGCGATCTGATCACGTCCTCGGTGGCCGGCGCGAATTACGGCTACGCCATGATGTGGGTGCTGGCAGTCTCGTTGTTGCTCAGGTACCTGATCGTCAACATCATTGCCCGCTTCCAGTTGTGCAATAACCAGGGCATGACCATTCTTCAGGGCTACGCCCAGCTCAATCCCGTATTTGCCTGGTTCATGCTGGTTTACGCCTTGCTGATGGGGCATTTGATGAATGCCTACATGATCAAGGGGGCAGGGGAGTCGCTGGCGATGCTGTTCAAGATCGATCAGCCATTGCTGTGCTCGGTGGCGGTGGTGTTGGCGGTCTGGATGCTGGTCGGGCGCAACATCTACACGATGATCGAAGGCGTGATGAAACTGCTGCTGGCAATCATGACCCTGGCGTTCATCGCTCTGGCGGTGATGTCCGGCCCGGATGTCACCGGCATCATCAAAGGCACCATCGGCTTCAGCATTCCGCCTGACGAAGGCGTGCATGGCGCGTTGCTGGTGGCGGTCTCGGTGATCGGCGCAGTGGCCGGTTCGATCGCCAACTTCGTCCACCCCTACGTCATGCGCCAGAAAGGCTGGACCGGCCCGCAGCACAAGCGCATTCAGCGTAACGATCTGCTGTTTGCGGTGTTCGTCGGGATCATCATCAACCTGGCGATCTGGATCGTCGGTGCGGAAATCCTGCGTCCCAACGGTATCGAGGTGAAAACCCTGGCTGACCTGGGCAAGGCGCTGGAAATCTACTTTGGCCCGATCGGTTGGTATGTGTTCTTCATCGGCGTGTTCGCCACGCTGTTTGCCAGTATTTCAGGCAAGACCACGGCGTTTCCGATGCTGATTACCGATGCCTTCCAGCACGTTCGCCCTGAGCGTCGCGAGAAGTATGGCAAAGAGTTTCATCATGACCCGATGCACAAGTGGTTCATGCTGTTCATCCTGGTCACGCCGCTGATCTGGTCGATGCCGGGCATGCCGGATTTCGTCACCCTGACCATTGGTGTCAGCGCGCTGAACATCATTGGCTTGCCGGTGATTTCCCTGGGCTTGCTGATCATGTCCAACCAGAAATCACTGCTGGACAAGCAATATCGCAACAACCTGTTTGAAAACATCGCGCTGCTGTTTGCCACTGGGCTGGCGCTGTGGGTGGCCTTTCAACTGGGCGTTGATCTGTTCACGTGATGACGAGCAGTCGAGGGGGCACATGCCCCCTCGAATCGCCGCTTACAACGGCACATCCATTTCGATCCTGCGCCAGGCGGCTTCGGAAAAGCTGTACACCGAGAAGGCGATCAGCCCCAACGCCATCAGCATCAACAGCACGCCGCCAGCCGGCAGATTCTGCAAAGCATCCAGCGCTTCCTTCATGCCGGGTGGATTGGTCGCTTGGTAAACCGAGCCGCTGACTGCCATCAACACTGCAATCTCGATAAACACCACGCCTCGGGCGATCAAGCCAAAGCGCGATACCGGGCGCACGTAACGCATCACGTCGTCATCAGCCTCGAAGTACTTCTCGAACGTGGCCTTCCAGCCTTTGATGATGTGGGCGATACCGACGCCGAGTGGGATCAGCGCGATCAGGTAGATAAACAGATTCGAGTGTTCGAACGACAGCAGATGCGCGAGCAGATCCTTGGTTTTGCCACCGCCGGAACCGCCCGCACTTTTCAGGCCACTGACCAGCAGGCCCAGAGCAAAGAACGCCAGCGCCGCGTTGACCAGCCCACCGGCGAGCAAACCTGCACGAATGACCAGGCCTTTGAGCTCTTTGCCGTGGTGGTCGATGTCACGAATCGCTTGCAGCGCCCGCCAGCCGGCGAAGGCAAGAAGGCCGGCGACCACCAGCCCAACCAGCACGTAGCCGAACGGCTGGCTGAGCAAGGCTTCGAGGCTCTTGTGGCTGTCTTTCGGTTTGGTGGAGTCGTGCGCTGCCAACAGCGCGAAAATGCCGATGATCAGATACAGAACACCGCGCGCGGCGTATCCGCCTCGGGCAAGCAGGACAAGCGTGTGTTGAGTGGACATGGGGGTTATTTCCAGGGAATCGATGTGAAGCAGACCCGTGGACGGGGCAGGGGTTCGATAAACGTTGCGCGCTACGTGGCGCTTCGATGACGTGCACATATCGGCCTGCCAATCAGTGCATCAAGGATTCGCTCCAGCGCTCTGGCGACGGAAGAACACTGTCACCTGGCCAACCTCCACACCCAACTTGGACATGCTGGTGCGGTTGATCAGCGTGTCCTCGTCGACCAGGTACATCCAGTCGTCCATGCTCATCTCGTAGGTCGAGCCGTCGACTGGCAGATTCAGGCGATAACGCCAGTGGAAGGTGTTGCCTGCTATCTGGCCCTGCGCAACGCCGACCACGTCATGCGCGCGGCCGCTCCACTGACCATTGCCGCCGGGAGTGAGGGTCCAGACTCGGCGTTCACGGGTGCCGTCGCTGTAAAGGAAACGCTCGTCGAGGATTAGATTGTTGCCTTCGCGGTGACTGGCAATTTCGACCACAAAACGCTTCGCCACTTCGCCGTTGCGCTTCTGGAACATCCCCCAGGCTTTGACAGGCTGGCTGAAAAAATGCTCCAGGTTCAATGCCGGTTGCTGGTCGGCGTAACGAGCAACATTGACACTGCCACAGCTTGCGATGCTGAGCGCCAGTGCGAACAGCAGCAGAAAACGGGTCATCTTCCTACTCCTTGAGCTTGTACAGTTAACAGACTGTGTATAGGCCTAGCGCCGTCCAATGAGCTGGAGAAACTCCTGCCGCGTCGTCGAGCTGTCGCGAAAGGCACCGAGCATGACAGAGGAGGTCATGATCGAATTCTGCTTCGCAACACCGCGCATCATCATGCACATGTGCCGCGCCTCAATGACCACCGCGACACCGGCGGCATCGGTGATCTGCTGGATGGCTTGAGCAATCTGCTGGGTGAGGTTTTCCTGAATCTGCAGACGCCGCGCGAACATATCGACGACCCGCGCCACCTTCGACAGCCCCAGCACCCGGCCAGTGGGGATGTACGCCACATGCGCCTTGCCGATAAACGGCAGCATGTGGTGCTCGCACAGCGAATAAAGCTCAATGTCGCTGACAATCACCATCTCATCGCTCTGCGACTCGAACAGCGCACCGTTGGTGACGTCTTCCAGATTCATCGCGTAACCGTTGCACAGGTATTGCATCGCCTTGGCGGCCCGCTGGGGCGTATCCAGCAAACCCTCGCGCTCCGGATTTTCACCGACGCCAACGAGGATTTCACGATAATGGCTGGCTAATAGTGGGCTCATTCGGGTTACTCGCAGCGGTGCGGGTTAGAGCTACTGTCGGATGAAAAGGTTGTACGGATATAGGTTAGTTGTATAGATTTTATTGAAGATAGGCTGAAAAGGATCAACTGACAACGCATCGGTGGTTTTTTTGTGCGGGTTTGGGATTTCAGGCAGGACAGACCTGGGGATAGGCTTGGAGAGTGGCTTGCTTGGGGCCGATATACGGGAATCTCGGCTGATAGCTGCCGGTGGTCGCGGTAACCGTAGCGATTTCAGGCGGGGGGATCCAGCAGGGAAATCAGGCGGGGCTCGATGCTGTCGGGTTGTATCTCGAGAATTGCCAGTGTGACCGGCAATTTGAAGCGCCGAGGGCCGGCGCTACCAGGGTTCACGTATAGACGATCGCCGCGCCATTCGATGCGCGGTTTGTGGGAATGGCCGGTGATGATGAGCTTTATGTCTGGATCCAGATCGGCAGGGACGTCGGCGATGTCGTGGACAAGGAGGGTGTGCCAGCCGTTGAGAGTGCAGGTCAGACGGTCGGGGAGGTCTTTAGCCCATGGGCTGCTGAGATCATTGTTGCCGCGCACGGCGTGGACGGGAGCAATTTTGGACAATTGGGCGAGGATGTCCGGGTTGCCGATGTCGCCGGCGTGGATGATCAGGTCACAGCCTTGGAGCGCGCCGATGGCTTCGGAGCGCAGGAGATTGTGAGTGTCGGATATCACGGCGGTTTTCATGGGCCAATTCTCCGTGGGCGTTTCGGGTAAGAGTGACTGTTTTCGACCCATTGCGGTCATTCCGTCTGAGGCGATGAGCTGGATGGCGTATACCAATGAACTCTTGAGTCGATATGAACGTGTTTTTGCTTCTGAGGCGTAAAGAGGCTGTCGAGTGTGCCCAGTGCAACCGATACCCAATCGGTGGATTCACCTTGGGAACGTGACCAATCAGAAGCTGCTTTCGAACCATAGCTGTCGCTTAACAGCAAATCTGGCAACATGTTTTCTCACAGGCTTGTCCTGAATCCATCGCAAAACCGAACTCACGAGTACTTTGATCCCATGGCCACAGGTCTTAGTGATGCCGAGCTTGATTACGTACTGGGGATGATTGAGAAAGCCCCAAACACCGAATTAAGTGTCATGTGTGAGCATCTGCAGATCGACAGCCGCGATCTTCTCAATCGATTGGCGATCTCAGTGGCAAGACTGTTTATCACCGGCGGCAGCGATTTTCACTACTGTGATGAGGTGATGAATATTGTCATCAGCGATATCGTCGACCTGTCCATGCACGCAGAGATGCCCGAGCCGGCATTTTCGATCTATCAGGCATTTGATGCGGGCGAGTATTGGCACAGCGGCGATGACCGGGACGTATTCCCTTGGGAGAGGTGGACGCGGCCAGAGCTTGAGAGAATTTTGCGCGAGGTCAGCGGTTGATGACCAGGTTGAAGGTGCCCGCGGTAAAGCGGGCACCGTTTCCTTCAAGAGAAAATAGGCTGCCCGCCTGATTACCAGTTGTAACTCAGTTTGGCGGTGATCTCGCGGCCCGGGTTGTAGAAGTTGGCCGTGCCGGAACCGACCACGTGCTGCTCATCCAGCAGGTTGCTGACGTTCACCGCCAGGTCGGTGCCCTTGGCGATCTTGTAGTTGAAAGCGGCGTCGAACAGGGTGGTGCCATCGCTTTTGCCAGAGTTGGCCGCATCGAAGTAATAAGAGCCGACGTAGCGCGCACCCAAGCCAACGCTGACATCAGTGGCGGGCACGTCGTAGTAACTCCAGAGCGAAGCGGAATGCTTGGGTGCCGTGGCGAACTCGTTACCCTTCAGCGAGCTGCCGTCGTACAACGAACCGCGCAATACCTCGGACTCCATATAGGAATAGCCACCGATCAGGCTGAGGTTTTGCGTTACCTGCGCCTTGGCCTCCAGGTCGAGGCCTCGTGCCCGCGATTCGCCCACCGTCTGTTGCTCGATGATCCCGCTCGGCAGCACCACGGCGATGGTCACGTTTTCCTGGGTCAGGTCATACACGGCGGCGGAGAACAGTGCGTCCATGCCCATCGGCGCATACTTCACGCCGACTTCATACTGCCGGCCCGTCTGCGGGGTTACGCCAACCTGCGGCGGCGAGACGGATTCGACCATGCTCACGTAGGTAGACACTTCATCGTTGACGATGTAGGTCAACGCACCTCGGTAAGAGGTTTCGGAGAAGTTGTCTTTCTCAGTGGATTGCAGGCCTTTGCTGGTCAGGTCCATCGAGTCGTTGCGCACACCGCCGGTGACGATGAAACGCTCGTAGAACGACAGGTTCTGCTGCAGGAATACGGCCTTGTTGGTCGCGTCTCGTTTGTTCACGGCATACGGCGTGATTGAGCGTGAAACGCCAGTAAACACGGGATTGGCGATGTCGATCGGGGTTGTCAGGGCGTAGACCGAGCTTTCCCTGGTGGTCGAATCGAGGTACTCGACGCCCACCAGGCTGCTGCTGTCGATGTTCTCGAAGCGGGCATCGTATTGCAGCATCAGATTGCCGTTGAACTGATCGGCGTCAGTGTCCGTGCCAAACAGGTATCGATCGACGGTAGTACCGACACGGGCGGCGCTGTCGCTGAGGTACACGTAGCCAAAATCATCGGTCAACTTGCTGTAACGCAGATTGCTGCGCAGTACGAAACCGTTGTCGAAGTCATGGGTGATGTTACCGCTGAGACTGGTGCGCTCGACATCGTGAAAGTTGTAGCTGGGCTCGCCATAAAACTTGCTGCGGTCGTATTCCCTGTCCAGAGGATAACCGCCGCTGTTGGGCGAACTTTCGGTTTTCAGGTAATCCAGAATCACCGTGGCCGACGTGTAATCCGTCGGTGCCCAGGTGAGCCCCCCCATAAATAACTGGTTGTCGTCCTGTGAGTGATCGTACTCGCGGTCGCTGTTCTGGCCTTTGGCGGTGAAGCGGCCGGCCAGGGTTTTCTCGTCGTTCAGCGCATCGCCGACATCGATACCTGTCTCGACATGGTCGAACGACCCGTAAGTGACATAGCCTTGGCCAAACTTCTCGAAGCGCGGCTGTTTGGTCACGAAATTCACCGAACCGCCCGGGTCCGCAGGGCCAAACAGCGTGGAGTTGGCGCCACGCAGAATCTCGATGCGCTCATAGGCGAATGGATCTTCGCGTACGCCGCGCATCGAACTGAGGGTCAAGCCGTCACGGTAGGTGGTGGCCTGGAAGCCGCGGATCTGGAAGTAGTCGTTGCGGTCATCGGTACCATAGAAGTCACTGACCACGCCCGGCGTGTATTGCAGTGCTTCTTCCGTGGTACTGACGCTGCGTTGCTGCATTTCCTTGTTGGTCACCACCGACACCGATGCCGGAGTATTGAGAATGCTGGTTGCCACCTTGCCGCCAACCCACAGCTCTTTGGCGACTACCGAGTTGTCGTCGTCGTCGGCACTGACCCTGACCTTGGCATTGATGATCAGCGGGGCGAGGCGGTAGTCCTCGACATCCGTTGCGTCGAGCTCCAGCGGGCCGGCGGTCTTTGCTTGAGGCACCAGCAGGTAGGCATTCGGTCCTTGCTGCTCGATCTCCAATTCGCTGCCCTGCAGCAACGATGACAGCGCTGCCGACGTCTCGAGCGAGCCATTCACGCCAGCAGTCGTGCGATTGGCAACACTCGACGCGTCGAAGGAAAGACTGATGCCTGCCTCGCGCGCAAAACGGTCGAGTGCCGGCGCCAGTGGGCCGGGGGCGATGTTCCACTGCTTGATCTGATTGCTGTGATCAGCGCCCGAGGTTTGCGCCAGCGATGGCAATGCATAGCTGCTCACGATCAAACCCAAAATCGCACCGTGCATGGCTCGACTTAATGGATGGCGCTGCGAAACAGGGGACGAACTCATTTTCTCGCTCCAAGAAAGGACATCGGCAGACTGGCCTGTATTCCGGCCTTCCTTAGAGGTCGAACGAGAATGAGAAACCACCTCATTATTTTTCAGGTAGCAGGAAAATATTCAGGTGAACTCAGGTGGCAGCGGTTACGGTGACCCAATAACGGGTTCGGTAATCAATGTGCAGGCGCAGTGACTGCGCGATCAATGCCAGGACCCGATCGTTGTCGGCGAGCTGGAAAGTTCCGGAAACGCGTCGATCAGCGACCTCTTCGGCGCAGCGCAAGACTCCGGGGCGATAACGCGACAACTCTGCGATGAAGTCACCAAGGCGCATATGGTTCGCACTGATCACACCGTCACCCCAAGCCCATAGATCGAGGCCGTTGTCCCTGAACGTTCGGGCGTCACTTGATGTGAACAGCAGTTGATTTCCTGCCAGGACGTTGCGGCTCGCAGACGCTTGATCGGATCCGGGGAAAACCGTGACTGATCCTTCCTGAGCTGCGACCAGAGTGCCGTCGTCACGCTCGCGGACCAGAAAGCGCGAGCTGTGGGCGCGCATGATCCCGTCGCGTGATTGCACCCACAACGGTCGCGCTTGCGGCGAGTGTTGATCCGCGCCGACATTCACGATGATTTCACCACGTCGCAGAATGATCAGGCGTCGCTGGGCGTCGAAATCGCTGTCGACGGCGCTATCGCTGTTGAGCTGGACAAGGCTGCCATCATCGAGTCGAAAGCGTCGTTGCTCACCGGTGCTGCTGCGCTGCTGTGCAAGCATGGAGGGCAGGGGGGTGAAGTCGCGGCCGAGCCAGGCTGCGGTGCCCACAGTCGCCAATATGCCCAACAGCTTCAGGCTTTCCCGCCGGCGCATTCCATGCTGGGCGCCCTTAAGAGTTTGTCGAGCCAGCTGAGCTGGCACGCCTTCGAATTCATCGCCAAGCGTTTCCACACGCTGCCACGCCAATCCATGCTCTGGGCGCTGCTGCAGCCAGTGCTCAAAAGTGCGCTGTGTCTGTTCATCGGCTTGATTGAAGCGCAGGCGCACCAGCCATTGGATCGCCTGCTCGACAATGGCCGGATCCAGCGCCTGCGGCTCAGGCTTCGACATAACGCAAGCGATAGCAGTGCTGCAGGGCCGTGGCCAGGTCGCGTTCCACCGTCGCGCGGGAAACCCCCAGCCTTTCGGCGATTTGTGCGCAGGTCAGACCGTCGAGCCGGGCAAATAAAAACGCCTGGCGAACTCTCGGTTTAAGCGAGTCGAGCATGCGGTCTATGCGCTCCAGCGCATCGAGAATCATCAGCCGGCTTTCTTCCGAGGGCACCTCGTGATGAGGCAGCAAGGTGATGCTTTCCAGGTAGGCACGTTCGAGTTCGCGGCGACGGTACTGATCAATCATCAGACCACGGGCGATGCTGCTCAAATAGGCGCGTGGCTCGCGCAGAGCACCGGACTGGTGACGGTGTTTGAGCACACGGACGAAAGTGTCCTGGGCCAGATCTGCGGCGTTGTCGCGACAGCCGATGCGCCGAATCAGCCAGCCCTGTAACCACGAGAAGTGGGTGCGATAGAGCAGCCCTGGATCTGCAGTACCTAGTGTTTCGTCGCTACGCATCGGCATCCCGGGACATACATGATTGATAATGAATCGCATTCTACTCAGGCGATGGGCGTCAAGCAAATACGTCGCATGAAGCAATCAATGCAATAAGCCCCGTCCAAGCGGGGCTTATTAAAAAGGGATGTCAGATATTCTTTAAAGACTGGAGTTTATTCGCGAAGTGATGGCTTGAGCGTCCTTTGAACACGCTTCATGAATAATCGCACCACGCTTTACGACTTTTTCTTTAGCGCCAACGATTTCAGGATGTAAGCAACTACAACAAGGAGTCACCCCATGTTTGCCGGATTCGTCAAAGACCAGCGTCATGTCAACGGTGTGGACATTGCCTATCGCATTGGCGGGAGCGGGCCGAGCTTGCTGTTGCTGCACGGTCACCCGCAGACCCATGTCATTTGGCACAAGGTCGCCGAACAACTGGCCGAGCACTTCACAGTGATCGCCGCCGACCTGCGCGGTTATGGCGATAGCGGTAAGCCTCTAGCCAACGACGACCACACCAACTACTCCAAGCGCGAAATGGCCAAGGACGGTGTCGAGCTGATGAATTCCTTGGGCTTCGAACGCTTCTCTCTGCTGGCCCACGACCGTGGCGCCCGCGTTGCCCATCGCCTGGCGTTGGATCATCCGGCTGCGGTGCAGCGCATGGTGTTGCTCGACATCGCGCCCACCTTGTCGATGTACGCCCAGACCAACGAAGCATTTGCCCGTGCGTACTGGCACTGGTTTTTCCTGATCCGCCCGGCACCATTGCCGGAAACCCTGATCGAAGCCGACCCCCAAGCCTATCTGCGCAGCGTGATGGGCAGTCGTAGTGCAGGGCTCGAACCGTTTACTCACGAAGCTTTCGGCGAATACCTGCGCTGCCTCAAACTTCCGGGCGCCGCCCGGGGTATCTGTGAGGACTACCGCGCCAGCGCCAGCATAGATCTTGAGCATGACCGTGCCGACATCGAAGCCGGTCGTCACCTGAGTCTTCCGTTGCTGGTTTTATGGGGCGCCGAAGGCACGGTCGGCCGCTGCTTCGAACCGCTGAAGGAATGGCAGCAGGTCGCCACGGAT
This sequence comes from Pseudomonas moraviensis subsp. stanleyae, assembly GCF_036283065.1. Classification (GTDB taxonomy): domain Bacteria; phylum Pseudomonadota; class Gammaproteobacteria; order Pseudomonadales; family Pseudomonadaceae; genus Aquipseudomonas; species Aquipseudomonas stanleyae. The sequence continues at coordinate 446,065 of NZ_JAADJI010000002.1, read as the reverse complement.
GTTCGTGGCAAGGCGTTGTCCGCCGGCCATTACCTTGCCGAAGAAGTCCCAGAGGTTTTGCTCGCCGAGGCCATGGCTTTCCTGCGTTGACAAGCGCCTATTTGAGTCTTGAGTAACGACTGACTTTGCTGGCAGTGGCCATGCTCACCTCCAATAGCACTCTCGATTATTCACGCACCGTGCACAACGCCTTCACCTTATCGCTATTGATACGGAATCTGCGGCGAAAATAAGCTGAACGCACCCGTATTCTTGCTTAGACCTGAAAAAGAGCCCATTCAATGAATAGCCCCAGAACGCTCTATCAGAAACACATCGACAGCCACACTGTTTGTGCTCTCGATGATCAGGGCCATGTTCTTTTATACATTGACCGCCAAGTCGCTAATGAATACACAAGTCCACAGGCCTTTAGCGGTATGCGTGAAGCAGGTCGCCACGCCTGGCGCCCGAGCGCTACTCTGGCGGTGGTAGACCACGTTAACCCGACTGCTCCAATTCGTATTGCCACAATGCCCGATGCGGGCGGCGCACAACAGGTCTCTTACTTCGAAGAAAACTGCCGAGACTTCGGAATTGAACTGTTCGATGTTCTCGATAAACGTCAAGGCATTGAACACGTCGTAGCGCCTGAGCAAGGCTTCATACTGCCGGGCATGATCGTCGCAGCCGGCGACAGTCATACCACGACCTATGGTGCATTGGGCGCGTTTGGTTTCGGCATCGGCACCTCCGAAATAGAACACTTGCTGGCATCACAGACGCTGGTCTACAAATGCTTGAAGACCATGCGTGTAACGGTGAGCGGTTTACTCGGAACCGGCGTCACCTCCAAGGACATCATCATGGCTCTGATCGAAAAGATCGGAGCTTCGGGCGCCACAGGTTACGCGATTGAGTTCGCGGGGCCGGCGATCAACGACCTCAGCGTTGAAGCCAGAATGACCATCTGCAACATGGCTGTAGAAGCTGGCGCGAGAGGCGCCTTCATGGCACCGGACGAAAAAGTCTTTGCCTACCTGCAATCCAGGCCCCGCGCACCTCAAGGCGAAATGTGGGAGCAGGCAGTCGCGAAATGGAGAGGACTGCATAGCGACGAAGGTGCTGTGTTTGATCGTGAAGTCACTCTCGATGTTGGTGCGCTGGAACCCATGGTCACCTGGGGTACGAGCCCTGATCAGGCGGCGCCGGTTGGAAGTCGTGTGCCAGATCCGGCCACCCAGACAGACCTCATATTGCGTCAGGGCATGCAACGAGCCTTGGACTACATGGGCCTGGTACCCGGAATGCCGCTCAGCGAAGTGATGATTAGCCATGCGTTCATTGGTTCCTGCACCAATGCCAGGATTGAAGACTTGCGTGATGTTGCACGGGTGGTGCGCGGTAAACGAGTCGCTGCCCATGTGCGAGCAATGATCGTCCCGGGATCGACGTTGGTGCGTAGCCTGGCCGAAGAGGAGGGGCTCGCGCAGATTTTCCTGGACGCGGGTTTTGAGTGGCGGCAATCGGGCTGTTCGATGTGCCTGGCCATGAATGATGACGTGCTCGCACCCGGTGACCGGTGTGCATCCAGTACCAATCGCAACTTTGAAGGCCGGCAGGGCGCCGGTGCGCGCACCCATCTGATGAGCCCGGCGATGGTCGCTGCGGCGGCGATTACCGGGCATTTGACTGACGTTCGATCTTTCGCTCTGGAGGCGTGAACATGCAACCTTTCACCACGGTAATCGGCAATGCAGCACCGTTTTTGGCTTCCAACATCGACACCGACGTCATCATGCCCAAGCAGTTCCTCAAGGGGATCGATCGCAAGGGGCTGGACCAAGGCCTGTTCTTCGATCTGCGATTCCTTGAGTCCGGCGAACCCAATCCGGAGTTCATTCTCAATCGGCCCGCCTGGAACGCTGCCGCTTTTCTGGTGGTCGGACCAAACTTTGGTTGTGGATCAAGCCGCGAGCATGCCGTCTGGGGCTTGAAGCAAGTTGGTATCAGAGCACTCATTGGCACCAGCTTTGCCGGTATTTTTTATGACAACTGCCAGCGAAACGGCGTGCTGGCCATCCAGGTGTCCGAAGCGCAACTGAAACAAATAGCAGGCGTTATCAGCAACTCAGCAACAGCGAAGATCAACGTGAATCTGCCAGAGCAAACGATCGGATTAGCTGACGGTGCAGTTATTCACTTTGAGATTGATCAATTGCGTAAGCAGTCGCTGTTACTCGGCCTGGATGCCATTGGCACCACGCTTCAGCGTACCGAACAGATTCGCAGCTTTGAAACTCGGTATCTGTCAGAGAATCCCTGGTTGTGATCCAGATGGAAACAGTGTGGACGGTAGATCGCATGCTGAACTCTACCGCCAGGGCATCACTCAACCGATAGATGGCGAAAATACTCTTCGAGAAACTCGACACAAACCCTCAATTTCGCCGACTCGCTAAGTCTGGTGGGGTACACAGCCCATACGTTCGCACTTTGAGTGTATTCGTGAAGTACTTGCACCAGTCGTCCTTGTTCCAACATCGGTTTAACGTCCCACATCGACCGCAACAAGATCCCTCCACCGCTCAATGCCCATTCCAGAACAATCTCACCGTTGTTGGAAGACAACGGGCCGCTCACGCGCACCGACTCTTCTTGTCCATCCTTTGTCAGGTCCCAGACGCCGAATGCGTTATTTCGCTCTTTCAGTACCAAGCAATCATGAGCTGTCAGGTCATCTAATGAGTGAGGCATGCCTCGCCGCTCCAGATACTCCGTAGTCGCACACAGCACTCGTCGATTGCTCACAAGTTTTCGGCCCAGGTGCTGACCCGGCAGGTCATCCCCGACACGTATCTCAAGGTCAAATCCCTCGCCGACGAGATCGACTACACGGTCAAACACGTCCAGACGAATATCGAGTTTCGGGTAGGTCTGCGATAGTTTGCAGATCGCTGGTGCTACGTGGTTACGTCCAAAACCGAAGCTGCTACAAATATGCAACGACCCTGTAGGTTGATGCCGCGCTGCGGATATTTCGCCAAGAAATTCCTGGAGGTCTCCCAGCAATTTTTCTGCCCATTGCCGGGCTCGTTCTCCGTCGTCAGTCAGCGCGATACGTCTTGTTGTGCGGTGCAGCAGCTTTGTGGCTAGAGTCGACTCAAGTACGGAAATGCGTTTGCTTATGTAGGCAGGTGAATAACCCAACTCTTCAGCGGCATTCGCGAAACCGTTTTTTCGGATAACAGTAAGGAAGACTTTTAAATCTTCCGGCAACGGAAACTGCTCACGATTCGTGTTCATATACCGAATAAAGCCGCCATTTACCTGTCGTGCGGGAATAATAACAGCGATTCAGGTTATCAGCGTTCTATGGGGCGAGTGCAAGTTCGCAGTCCGGTGAGGTTCATCGCCATTACTCCTGCACTGCCAGCGCAGCAATCAATTCCTGGGTGGTGACGATCGAATGAGCGAAAGTCGGCCCGTTCAACTCGTGGGCGGCGTGCATCATTTCCGCACGGAATGCGGCGGTCGCATCACGCACCAAGGTGACGTGGTAGCCCAGTTCCGAGGCGTAGCGGGCGGTCGCTTCGATGCAGGTATTGGCGAGCAGGCCGACGATAATGACGTGGGTGATGCCTTTCTGCTTCAGGCGAAAATCAAGGTCGGTATTGGCAAAGCCGCTGGAGCCCCAATGTTCCTGCACGACAATGTCGCCATCCTTCGGCGCGAAATCGGGATGCCATTCGCCGCCCCATTCACCGCGTGCGAAGTGGTGCATGTGCATGATTTTGCACTGGGTCGGTGTTGGATGATCCCAGCCTTCGTAGTCGCCGTGTTCCCAGCGGTGGTGCGGCACGATGACCACCGGAATGTTCTGCGCCCGTACGGCGCGATCGAGGGCCCGCAGGTTGTCGAGCAGCCCGACCTGTTCGGCAATCGGCTTGATCAAGGGGAAGACCTTGCCGTTTTCCGAGAGGAAATCGTTGTACGGATCGACCAGCAGATAAGCAGTGCGATTGAGCGGATAAGGGGCGCTCGACATGACGATGTACTCCACAAAAGTTGAATGAGCGATGCGGTGGGCTTGCCCGGGAGCATCAGTTTTTTATGACGACGAAAAAGCTCAAGTCAGTTGAAGGCGCTGCGGTAGGCAAAGAGGCCAGGCAAGCCGCCGGTCATCACAAACAGCAGATTGCTTCCCGCCGGGTAGTCGCCTTGGCGCACGGCAGCGAGCAACCCGGCGAAGGCCTTGCCACCGTAGACCGGATCCGTCAGCAAGCCCTCAACGGAGGCCAGCAGCCGAACCGCTTCGAGCATCGATTCGGTGGGTGCGCCGTAGGCGTCGCCACGTTGACTGCCATCCACAGTGATTGCGCTTTCCACGAGGGTTGCGGACGGGTCCAGGAGCTGCAAGGTTTCCCGAGTTTTGCCCAAGGTCGCCGCCGTGGCCTGCTCCTCTGTTGCCAACACCGAGTAGCCGATAACTTCGGTTGATGATCGAGCCAGTGCAAGACCTGCCTGCAGTCCTGAATGGGTTCCGGCGCTACCGTTGGGGATGATGATCCGCTCGAATCGCACACCGAGCGCGTCTGCCTGGCGGAGAATCTCCCCCGCGCAAGCGGCGTAGCCCAGACTGCCCCTGGGGCTGGAGCCGCCCAAGGGTATGAGGAAGGGTTTTTTGCCTTGGCTTCTCAGCGTGCTGAGCAATTCGTCAGCGTAGCTGTCCGGCGTCAAACCCCGCGCCAGCCGATGGAGCTTTGCGCCAAACAGGCCATCGAGCAATACGTTGCCGTTATGGCAAAAATCGTCATCGCTGCGCACCGCCGACGGGGTCAGGATAAGCCCGCAGGCCAAACCGTGGCGGGCCGCGACGGCGGCGGTCAACCGGGCGTGATTGGATTGAAAACCGCCCCAGGTAACCAGTGTGTCGGCGCCTTCGGCCAATGCTTCGCCAAGCAGGAATTCGAGTTTGCGCAGTTTGTTACCACCACCGCCGAGGCCCATCAGATCATCGCGTTTGACGTACAGGTTGCAGCCATGCAGTTCGGCTGCCCGGCTCAGGCGCGACAGCTTCTGAATCGGTGTCGGGCCTTCCAGCAGCGCCACCCGGGGGTAAGCAGCCAGCGCAGTTTCCAGTTGATTCAAGTCGTGAGGCATGACGGTTCACTTGACGTTGATGGAAGGAGCGGGGCGGTCACTTCAACAAGCCCCGGCGAAATGCTTAATAACTGGGATTGCAGTTAAATCGCTTTCTCAGGCTGTGGCGGGCTCTCGTGCCATTTGCCGGAGGATTTGTTCGTATTCCTTGACTGATAGCGATCCGGATACCAACTGACGACCGTTCAGCACCATGGCCGGGACCGAGTTGATCCCGCGTTCAAGGTAAAACCTTTCAAGTTCACGTACCTCGCCAGCGAATGCCTCGCTGGCCAGAATCTCGTGGGCGCGGGTGGTTGAAAGTCCCGCTTCACCGGCCAGGCGCACCAGAGTTTCGTGGTCGCTGGGGTTCTCGCCATTGGTGAAATAAGCCTTGAGCAGGACTCTGTTCAGTGCGACCTGGCGGCCTTCCTGCACGGCCCACAGCAGAAGGCGATGGGCATCGAAAGTGTTGTAGAAATGGCTGCGCTTTTCCAGGTCGAACTGAAAACCGATGGCCTTGCCACGCGCGACGATCATTTCATTGCGCGAGGCGACTTCTTCGGCGCTGCGCCCATATTTGCGCATCATATGCTTGATGGCGTGCTCGCCCTCGACCGGCATGTCGGGGTTCAGTTCGAAGGGCTTGAAAGTCAGCTCCACTGCAACGTCGCCGGCAACATTCGCGATGGCTTGCTCCAGCGCCGTGGCGCCCAGTGCGCACCAGGGGCACACGACATCCGACACAAAGTCGATACGGACGGGAAAAGTCATTTCTTCGACTCCGTCAGTTGTTGGCGGTACTCGGTGGTGGTAATTCCGGCATAGCCCCAGTTATCGGTGTCGACCTCTTCAATAACGATATGGGTGAGGTGCGGGTCCTTGTTGAGGACGGTTTGCATGGTTTTGGTGATCTCAGCGATGACTTGAGATTTCTGTTCTTTGGTAACGCCGTCGCGAGTGATACGAACGCTGATGAAAGGCATGGGATAAGTCTCCAGTAGGCGCCCCATCGACATGATGAGGGGAGCAGTGGGATGAACTTTAGAGTGTTGCGTTCAGGGGATAAATCAGGGGCGGAGAACATCACTTATAACGCGGTGTAATCAATACAACCGGGGGCTTTGCAGAAGGTAAATCGCCCTCCCTGGCTGCAAGCGCGGGGAGGGCGAATGCTACGGCTGGAGGAATCAGTTCTGCGCTTTGCTCATGCGGGTAAATAGCTCGGTGGGTACTTTCTTGCCGTTGGAAATGTACTGGTTGGTTCTGAACTTGTAGACCTCACCTTCCGAAAGAAAACCATCGTGGTTGGTGTCCATCGCTTTGAATTCTTCACCGCCCTGAGGCGCTACAGCCAGCAGTTCTTTAAGAGAGACGAGGCCATCATGATCGGTGTCTGTGCGAGCGAAAGAGTCGTCCCCACACTTGCCTTCACCGCACTTGCCTTCGGCAGTAGCGGACTTGTCGCTGGCTTCGCTGGCGCCGCATTTGCCTTCGCCACACTTGCCTTCGCCGGTTTTATCGGCCGATGCCAGTTGGTAGCCTTGGGGCAATGGCTCAACAGCAAAAGCCGCAGACGATGCCAGGCTCATGCCACCGGCTAAAGCGAAAGCGGCCAGGCCAAGACTGGTTTTGTTCGACATTGGTTTACGGTACATAGTGCTTCTCCAGATGCTTTGCGCGGCGAGGCCGCGGTTCATGCCACAGGGCGGATAGACCCTCAAGGAAGCTCGAGGCGAAGGGCGCAAGCGTCTTCCACTTCGACAGAGCGTCCTTGTTCGGGTAGGCCTATTTAGCGGGAGTCATGTATCGGCGATGTATCGGCGAGCGGAGCATTTGTAAGCCAATCCCAGGACTTAGCGTTTGGGTACATAGAGATACAAAAAACCTGCCTCAGCCTTTGTCCGTCAGTCAGGACAACAGCTTTAAAACGGGTGTCGCGGCTACGCCGACGGCAGCTTGCTCATGCAGCTGGCGCAGCAGCACCAGTGCGTCAGCAACGAAGCCGGTCACGTCTGTTGCACCAGCCTCCGCAGCCAAAGCGTGCAACTGCGCTCGACCATCCATGTCAGGGAACTGCTCGATCCGCTGCAACAAACGGAACGCGAGAGGGCTGACCTGGGAGAATTGCACTTGACCACTCGGCACCCGGCTTATCAGCAGCAACGTTGGTTGCCCTGGAACGTCACAAGGCAGGTGCCCCGGCCCGAGACGATGCACGGCCCAGGTGTAAGCCAGCGGCCAGGCGAGCGGGGAAAGCCTGAGGGGACGGTCGAGTAAATGCGCGGCTTCACTGGCTTTTAACGGCGCAGCGTCCAACTGTTGCAGCGCCATTTCCACCCACTCGTAATGAGCCAATTCAGGCAAGAACGGGTACCAGGGGTGTTCGTGACCGGGCGAGTCTTCCAGGCTCGCTACGAAGTCTACAAACTCACGAGCAATTTCTCCGAAGCGTGGCGTTTGCGCGCGGTAGTCACGCAAAAAACGTCGCACCAGCGCACGCCAACCGGCATCACCCAGCACGGCAACCAGCACCGGAAACGTCCCACCCAGCAACCCCAACAGATTGTTCAACACCAGGTTGAGATAGACCTGTGCTCTCTCGGGATTCATCTGCGCAGGCGGCGCATAACTGTCCGGGTCACGCAGGTACCGGGTCAGTGCGAGCTGCTGACTGTGCAAACTTGAAGTGGAGTCAGCCATCGACAGTCACCCGCAACAAAGCATCCGCGTCGCGTTGCAAGCGCCTGATGGTGTTCAGCTCAACCACCAGTTCGTCGTAGGACGGAAAGTTGAAATCGCGCTCCAGCAGCGTTGGCTTCACACCAAAGAGGCCATAAGCCTGGCCCAGCAATGACCAGACTACGGGTTTGACCGAGGCACCATGGGTGTCGATGATCAGGTCCTCGGCTTCGTCATAATGGCCAGCCACATGCATGGCGATTACGCGTTCTGGTTCCAGGCCGGCGAGGAAAACCGCTGGATCAAAGCGGTGGTTTACCGAGTTGACGTACACATTGTTTACGTCGAGCAACAGGTCGCAATCGGCCTCGCGGAGCACTGCATTGGTAAAACTGAGTTCGTCCATGTCCTGATGACCAGCGGCGTAGTAAGAGACGTTCTCTACAGCAAGACGACGACCAAGAATGTCCTGTGCACGACGGATGCGCGCCGCAACGTGATGAACGGCCTCCTCAGTGAATGGCAACGGCAGCAGGTCGTATAAATGGCCATCGTCACTGCAGTAACTCAGGTGTTCGCTATAGAACGGCACGTTGAAGCGATCAAGAAACCCGCGTACTTGCTCAAGGAAAGACTCATCCAGGGGCGCACTGCCACCCAGCGAAAGTGATAGACCATGGCATGACAGCGGGTAGCGTTCAGCTAGCATCTGCAGGGCCGCTCCATGCGCGCCGCCGATGCCGATCCAGTTCTCTGGGGCAACCTCTAGAAAATCGAAATCCCCGACTGGAGCGTCACGAAGCGTATTGAGCAGCGCACGGCGCAACCCGAGCCCGACGGTCGCCTCCAGGGGGAGCTGTGGATCTAAATGCGTTGGTGATGAAGTGTTCGTTTGCATGAACTCAATACTCCGATTCGACGTCTGAAACCCCCGATCCACAGCACCTCCACGGTTACCGCTGGCAGCCGGGGGGTGTGAATCGGGTGATTGAAACCCGCCACGGTTCTTCTCAAACGAGGTTGATCACCACGTTGATGTTGTTCCGCGTCGCTTTGGAGTACGGGCATGTCTGGTGTGCGGTGTCGATCAGGTCTTGAGCGACGTTGCGATCCAGCCCGGGAAGGGAGACGTTGAGGCGAGCCTGGAGGAAATAAGCGCCATCGGTTGTGCCTAGATCCACTTCGGCGTCGACGGCAAGGTCAACCGGAAGGGTGACTTTCAGCTTGCTCGCCGCAAGCCCCATCGCGCCGGTAAAACAGGCCGACCAACCAGCGGCGAACAACTGCTCTGGGTTGGTACCGGCGCCAGAGGTGCCAGGCGACGACAGCTTTATATCCAGTCGGCCGTCGTCACTGAGGGCGGTGCCATTTCGTCCACCCGAGGAGGTATGGACTTTGCCGGTGTACAGCACTTTATCAATATGAGTCATGGTGAAACTCCTGATTAACTAGCGGGGTTGAGGGCGATAACCTTGGTGACGCGATAACACTCAGCGTGCATTCAAGCGCTTGAGATACCGACCGATGAATGCATCCAGGCTCAGCTTGCCGGCGCCTGTGAACAGCAGTGGCAGAAGTGCTACGAGGTAGATCAAAGGAAGTTTGAAGTTGCCGTAGCCTTTGTTGCTGATGGAGTACCCCATAGCCAGTTCGCTCAACGTTGACCAGTGTGCTGGCCAGTGAACTGCGGCAGTTGCCACGACGGTGACCACTATGAGGATCAGTGCCGAAAGACGTGTTCCCAGGCCTACAAGCAAAGCGATGGAACAGAGCAGTTCTGCCCACATGGATAACTGCCAATTGAACGTAGCCGGCAGCTGATTGAAGGGAAAAGGAAAGGCCCCTTGAATGCTGGGGAACCAGTTCTCACCGTTCCACTTTTCCCATCCCGCTTCAAAAAACTCCCAGGCCAGAAACACGCGCAGGCTCAAAGGGGCGATCCAGTCTCCAGCGAGATCAAGATTAAGGTGCAGGCGATTCAAGACCGATAACGCGTTTGTTTGCATTGGTTTAATCCTCCGACTTGTCGTCAAGAAAGTGGAAGCCCTTCAGGTGCTCCCAATGACAGGTGTCAGGCACAGGAGCACTGCGCTGGCCGTGGGCGCAGTTCATCGTGCTGGTGTATCTCGCTTGTGTCTGAGGGGGCGGGAAGATCAATGTTGTGTAACGTGTTTGCGTCCGTACACACTTGGATACAGAGCGATGCCTGTCGAAGGCGCTATTTTGGAGTTGGGATATACGATCGGCTGCGTTCTGCCGGTGAATGGCGGGAGGATTTCTGGCGGGGCGTAGTGATTTTCTGCCCGCCAATAATCTGTATTGGCAGAGGAATGTCCCGAGGATTGGTCAGTTGTAGCAGCGGTGTGCTGGTCAACCCGTGCGTGAACAGCGCGCGAATGCGAGTCTGCCAGGCGTTGAATGCAGCGGCGGCATGACAGATATTTTGCTGGAGTGAAGGGCTAAGCCTGGCCCAGCCCTGTAAATCAGTGCTGTCGCAGTTATCTGCGGTTCATTTTTTCTCGGCGCTGACCTGGCCGGTATATTTGGGGAGGTTGATTTCCACATCGGCTTTTTGTTGCAGGCCTAGTTCCATGAGCCGGCCGATATGGTGCTGGGCTGCGGGGCGTCGAACCGAGTTGAGAAAACCTGTCCATTCCTTACCGATGTCTTCGTTTGGGGGCAAGGAGGCTATGTTCACCAGATCCTTGATCTCGCCCAGAGACTGCTTGTCGAAGGTGGCAATGCGGCGAGCCAGAGTGTCGACAAACCCGTTCAGTTCACCTTCGGGGAAACTGCGGTTTACGTAGCCATAACGCTCGGCCAGCTTGCCGTCGATGTCGCTACCGCTCAGCAAGACCTCTAATGCGCGGCCGCGGCCGATGAGACGCGGCAGACGTGCCATTGGGCCTCCACCAGGGACGAAGCCGGCGCCAATTTCAAATTGGGACAGCACTGCCTTGTCGCTGGCAAAACGCATATCGCTGGCCAGGGCCAGTTCGCTGCCTACGCCTGAGGCGCGGCCGTTGATCATCGAGATGGAAACCACCGGGGACTTACTCAGGCGTACCAGCATGTCCGGAAGTGGCGGTAGGCCGGTCTTCCCGTTAGGCATTTCCAGGGTCCGCTCCAGAGGCTCCGCAAAGTCGTAGTGGGTCAGGAAGAAACCAGGAACCTTGCTTTCAAAGACCACCACTTTGTTTCTGTTGATGGAAGCCAGTGTTGCAAACAAGCCAGTCAAGCCGAATTCACTCCCTCATATGCTCACCAAGAAATGCCCCCACCAACCCGGCAATCTGCCCAGGCTGCTCATCCAGCGCAAAATGCCCGGCCTCCAATACATGAATCTCGGCATTCGGCAAATCCCGGCGATACGCCTCGGCCTCAGCCACATCAAAAGACGGATCAAACTTGCCCCACACCACCAGGGTCGGCGGTTGATGTTCGCGCAACCATGCTTGCCACTTCGGATAGCTGGCCACGTTGTTGCGATAGTCGTAGAAAAGGTCACTTTGTATATCCGCTTGCTGCGGCTGGTTCAGGAAGTTGAATTCATCGGTCCACAGATCCGGATTGAAAAGCTCGACATTCGGGTTGGCCCCCACATGCCGTTGCCGAGTGGTCGCGAAGGAGAAAAAACTCGCCCGCAGTCCCGCCTCGTTTGCCGCCCGATTGGCCCAGAACTCACGACGTTTTTGCCACAACGGCCCCAAACCATCCTCATGGGACACTGCATTCTGAACAATCAGCGCCTGCAACCGTTCAGGATGAGCCAGCATCATCCTGAAGCCCACCGGGCCGCCGTAATCCTGAACATACAGCGCATAACTTTTCAGCCCCAACGTTTCAGTGAAGTGCTCCATTACACTGGCCAGATGATCGAAGGTATAGGAAAACGCCTTGGGATCGGGCGCATCGCTATGACCAAAGCCCGGATAGTCCGGCGCAACCAGATGGTAATGCTCAGCCAGCCGCGCCAGCAGCGGGTCATACATGCGCGAAGAGCTGGGGAAACCGTGCAGCAATAATAAGGTAGGCGCATCTGGCCGACCGGCTTCACGGTAGAAAATCGTCAGGTCATCGACCTTGATACTTCGGTAGGCAACGGCCAGTTGCGCGGTGGGATATCCCGCAGACTCGGCAGCTTGGGTAGTGCTGGAAAGAGACACACCCAAGGCGCAACCAAGGGCCAGGGCAGACAGCAATTTACTCATAGGAGGGCTCCGACTGAAGGGTGGAAAATGAGGCGTCGGATAACGGTGCCACCTCGATGTATCCACCCTGTATCGGTTTTGTAATCGCCGGTATGTTTCCCGGGGAAACTTACACAGCGATACACACCCGCAAGTCCCCGCGCGCCCTTGTTGGAGCGCGGTGTATTTGTAATGGCGGGTCTGGAACAGCCTAAGGTATCAAGCGCATCTCTCGCAGTTTGTCGAACACGTCGAAAAATGCCTGATCACTCGCCTGGTAGGCAGTGAAGCCCATCAGGCGGCTTTTCGACATGTCCGTGACCACTTCGATCGGTCGACCGAGATCCGCATCGGTATGCCATGGGGAAATCAGGCGACTGATATCGGATTCTTTCAGGCCGTGCTCCGCGACTATTTGCGTCCAGACCGTTTGATCATCAGCCATCTGTTTCTCTAGAGGAGAGGGGGACGCAGGATAGTCGGCAGCAGGCAAGTCGAAGTATTCGGCGATTCGACCCCACATCCATTTCCAGCGAAACACGTCGCCATTGGTGATATTGAATGCCTGGTTAGCCGCAGCCGGGGTGGTGGCCGCCCACAATTGTTGTTTCGCCAACTGCCGCGCATCGGTCATGTCGGTGAGGCTGTCCCACTGCACCCTTGATCCGGGAAACACGAAAGGGCGATTGGTTTTTTTGCAAATCGAGGCATAGACGGCGAGGGTGGTTGCCATGTTCATCGCGTTGCCCACGGCTACCCCAGTAACGGTATGCGGGCGATGAACGCTCCAGGTGAAGCCATCCGTTTCGGCAGCGGCGAAGAGTTCGTCTTCTTGGGCGTAATAGAAGTTCTCGACATCCAGCCGACCCTGTTCTTCGCGAAACGGTGTCTGTGGCAGGCTGCCTTTACCATAGGCTTCGAACGGGCCGAGGTAGTGTTTCAGGCCGGTAACCAGTGCTACGTGTTTGACGCTTTTGGCTGGGCGAATGGCGGCGAGGACGTTGCGCACCATGGCCGCATTGACGCGAATGTTCTCGGCTTCCGTGGCTTGGCGTGACCATGTGGTAATGAATACATGCGTGGGTTTCAAACCCGCCAGCGCCTGTTCCAGCGAAGCCGGATCCTGAAGATCTGCCGCGACAGGGATCACGCCTTGCGCTTGCGATGGATGCCTCGAAAGGGCGGCGACCTGCCATTTGTTGTCGATGAGTAACTGGGTGATGGCGCTGCCGACAATGCCGCTGGCGCCCACGACTAAAGCTGTCTGGGTCATAGGTTTCTCCTGGATGTGAATTTGGGAGTCCGTGTGAGCAACAGAGGTTCAACCGGAAAATCCGTTAGAGTGTTCGCCACTCTCCGTTAAAGCCTGTGAAAAATGACTCGTCCGCTGTTTGTTGCTCTGGATGGCCCCAAAGGCGTCGGCAAAACCTCGCTATTGGAGGCGATCACTGAAGCGCTGAGGGCTGACAACCAGAAAGTCATCCGACTTTGCGAGAAAAAAAGCGACCCGTTCAGGGGCGAGACAATGCGCTTGGTAAATCAACTCGTCCGACATCCTGACCGGGATCTGGAGCTGGAAGTCTGCCGACGCCTGGCTGATAGCCGCAGCTGGATTTCCCAGCACGTGCTGACCAGACAACCCACCGACAGCATCATCCTGATCGATCGCTGGTACCCGTCCGAGGCCGCATTTCGCCGGACAGTCCCGTTCGCAGAAATCCTGAAATTAAACCTTGATCGCGACGTTCAGGTGCCAGACCTGCATGTCGGGGTGGTCACAGCGGCGGAGATTTCGTGGGCGAGGGCGGGGGCACGACGGCGCGGCTTGAGTAGTACCGTGCTTCGCGGTCTGGAGGAGCATGTCGCTTGCACTCGGGCGTTTGAGCAAGCCGCTGCCGATCGGGGTTGGTTTTTGTGCCGCAATGAAGGAACGCTCAAGGAGGCGACGAGGCGGGTGGTCGTGGAGGTTAATCAGGTGCTGAGCCGCCGGCGTATTTCCTTGGACTGACTGCTGAGCACGCGCGCAAATCTGCGCTGCCGACGAGCGGCGCAAATATGACAAAGTATTTCACCGCTAAGCGAGGTCAAGTGATTAGGTTCATTCAGAGGTTTCAAGATGAGATTTGCACGTTTTTGCCAGGCACTTTCCAACTGGGCAGGTAGCCCGAAGACCTTTTTGACAGCGATCGTTCTGATCATCGCCTGGGCTGGAACAGGGCAGTACTTTCACTACAACGACACCTGGCAACTCATCATCAACACCTCGACGACCATCATCACGTTCCTGATGGTGTTCCTCATTCAAAACACCCAGAACCGCGACAACGATATTCTGCATTTGAAGATCGATGAGCTGATACGAGCCACCAATGAAGCGCAGAACGCCACGCTGGGTCTCGAGAAGATGGAGGCGCGCGAGCTGAGGAAACTCCGGGATCGGTATCGTGCGCTGGGTGAGTCGAGTGAGATTGATGTAGCCGATCCATGATGATGGGGCTCGCTAGGGTCTTTTTTCTGTCGCTATCGTGACGGTTCACAAGCGGTAATGTTTTCGATCTTCACAGTCGTTCAGCGCTGGTGGACAATCCGCGCTCTGTTCCGGGGTAGTTCAGCGGTAGAACACTCGGCTCTTAACCGGGTGGGCGCTGGTTCGAATCCAGCCCCCGGACCCACAACATCGCAGGCTCGGAAGGACTCATGCCCAGGGACGATAGGGAATTGAATGCAAAGGTCAGCTTGGGTGCTGGCTATGCAGCCTTTCAGCTGTCTCGGGCATTCGCTGCGTCGGGCCTCGACAATGATGGGCAGACGAGCAAGCGCATCGAGCGCTGGCGCAATGTAATCAGGCATATATCCGAGGGATCCGCGTCGTATGGCTCACGGACGCCATTCGCCGATATCCCTGAATGGGTCACGCTGGAAGTCGCGACAGGGGGCTTCGCCACCGGGCAGTACATGGCCGGTGGCGCACTAACCGAGTACGAGCGACAGCTGGCTGCTTCGATTCCAGGTATCCGTCCTGGCTTCGAGCGACTAGATCTCAACACTTGGCACCTTACGGAGGAGGGGATCGAGGTACTGCAGACGAAGCTGGTGAGCAGTGATTATCGGGTCGACGTGCCAGAAGAGGCGGCACTGCTGACAGTGGCCTGGTTGATCGGGCAGCAGCGCACAGAGAGCGCATGGGATCTGGTTGAAGCGATAGCGCCCTTCTTTGAGCAACTGCGATTCTTTCCGATGGCTTCTGACGGTTTGCCGCTTTCTGCGGGGCAAGTTCAGGTTTTTACCGTCGGTGATGTCAGAACCGTGCTTTCAAATCGCCCGGCACACACTCGCGTGGCAGTGCAGAAACATGTCGTTGAAACTCGCTTGCCGCTTTACGATTCTGCGGTGCCGCTCTTCCTTCTAACGTATCAGGATGATTGGCCTTGTCGGCAGTACCCAGATGGCTGGTTTGAGCGGGCGAATACTCTGAAGCAGCAGTTCGATGTTTCTTGCCCCAGCGCTCAGTGTGAAGCTGAAAACTTGAGGGATCGGGCAGGGGAGTTGTATGCGCTGCTGGGGCTTTGCGCCAGCGATGCGGCTTCGCTTACCGGACGGCAAGTCGGACGAATTCGCAGGATCGTAGACGATTTCGTACGCAAGCATGGTCACCCCGAATCTGAATCTCATCAAAAGCACAGAGAGTCTCAGCGCAGTCATGTGTCTGCACCTGGGCACCATTTGATCGCTAAAGCGGTAGCCCGACGCCTGAGCCGGTATCCGGGTCTGGACGGCGTTTCAGATTTTAGATCTCTGCTGCAACCCGTTACCTGCGAAGAAGCGACAGACTATTCGCTGCCAGGAGGTATCGGCATCCCGCCTGAAATTCGTCGACGTGTCGAGCAGTGTCGAAAGGGCACAATTGCGGAGTTGATCGAGAAAGGACTGATCACATCCGGGGATACCGTGGCGCGGCTGCTGCCAGCGATAACGGCTGAGATGTGCAGCGCTGGATTTCGCGATACTTCGCTGCGGATGCTGTCCAGCGCAACTTATCGCGCCTTTCGACAACGCCGATCATTGTTGCTGTTGGATCTGCAAAGCCAGGTCAAAATGAATGAATTGCCTTGGGTGGCGGCTGTTGAAGGCCAGCGAGAAACGGACGCGGTGGTCGCTGAGGCAGCCAGACAGGTCCTGATCGAATCCGCAGCAATGACCCTTTCTGCTTTCCCTCAAGCGATCCTGCCCAACAAACTCATTCAGGAATTTGCTGCGCTTGCTGCGATGGCCAAGCTGGATCTGCCTTTTGTTGAAGAAGTTGCCTCGGACATTTTCATGGGCGCTTTCTCGAACAAGTACATAAGAGCTGCCAGGCAGGCGGCATCGTTGATAGGTGGCACGCTATACGCCAATTACTACGACATTTACGCAAGCCAATTGGTGATGCTTCCTGAGCAACCGAAATCCAGACGCAAAAGATTTTCCAGGTACAACGCGAGTTCCAGGGACGCATTGGCCAGATTGTGCGCCCGGCGGGCAGATGAGCGCCCGGGTTCATGGCGGCCGGCGACCAACGGGAAAATCATCGAGCAACAACAGATCCTGACGACGCAAAACCTTTCGCTGTTGTTTGGTGAGCTCGGGTTGAAAGCGCTGTTGCAGCATCGCCTGGCGTCTATGGCCGAGGAATGCTTCAGATGGATATGCATGCGCCAGCAGATGAAGTTGCGGTTTTATCACTCCAGCCTGGTGGTGATCAAAAATACGGCTTATGCCTGGCGGCAGATGGTGTTTTATCTAGCGATGCTTGATGAGGCAGAAATGCAATTCGCGATTGAACGTATCGAAGGTCATTTCGCGACTCAGCCCCGTGCATTTCGTGAACGGTTTCTGCCGGCGATTACAGGGTTGCGAGTAGCAGCTTCTGGAGCGCCGCTGACGGAGACTCGCCAAGCAAGCGAAGGCGCTCGGGTTTTCCTCGGATGGACTACCGAACGACACTGGTTGTTGAAGCTGCAAACGAATGGCATTGGGTAGCCTGAAAGGTCGGGAGTGGTGGATCTGATATCTAAAGCCTGAGGTCATTCACATACATGATTTAACATAATATACATTACACGTAACAAGATGTTTCGCGGTTGGCGTGATTGGCCGAGGGATTTGAATCTGCGCAATCGCCTCAAAACCAGGTTTCCTTACAAACTGCATTTTCCCGACACGCAGCTCTCATTCTTCACGACGCGTCAGCTTTTCAATCAGTGCTCGATGCTGCGGAAACTGCGCCGTCAATTTTGCTCGATCACCTATTTCCATATCGGCAAAATCAAACCCTGGCGAAACCGCTTCGCTGATCAGGCCAAAGCCGTTTCAGCCTTCGAGCAATTTGGATGCTTCCAGATTCCACCCGGTACGTGCAGTTGAAGTTGCTGGCCTGCCAAAACATCGATGCCCATCACCAGCGTCTGCAGTGAGCCGTCGGCGTGGATCAAGTTATTCGATGGCGTCGCCCAGCTGGAAATAATGCAGGATGCCGGAGTGATTGAAATGGAAATGCCCCCCCCCGGTGATTGCTTCGTGAGCAAATAGTAGATCGACGTCAGCAGGTATCGGGAGCCTCGTTGCGTTTCGTGCCAGTCGCGGTGGTCGCCCTGAGAGGTCCTGCGGTAATAATCGTCTTCAACATCAGGCTCAGACTCAACGCAGTAATCACATCCGTTGCGTTCGGAATACCCTGAATCATGGCCTTCTCCACTGTTATCGCAAAATTCGTTGTTAGCTCAACTAAACGGTCATTTAGTGTAGTTAACGTATTATCGGCGACGTTCGCTACATTTGCCCTGCCCACTTAAAAATCCACCGTAGCCGAAAGCAGGTACGTTCTCGGCGTAGAAAGCGTCAGTCCCGGCTCACTGTCATCCGATGCACCCGCCGAACTCCAATAGCGTTTATCCAGTACGTTTTCGACATTGGCGCGCAAGGTAATGGTCTTTTCGTCCAGCCTGAAAGCATAGCGCGTGCCTACGTCCAACCGTTCCCATGAGTCGATTACCTTGTCGTTCGATTGGTCCAGATACTGCGAACTCGAGTAGATACCGCGACTGGTCAACGTCAAGCCCTGCACAGTCGGCACGTCCCACTCCGCGCCAAGGTTGACGTTATATTTCGGCGTCGCCGGTGCGCGGTTGCCGTCGAATGTGCCGTTGGTGGTTTGGGTCAGTTCGCTGTCGATGTACATCACACCGCCGAGCAACCGGAAGCCTTTGAGCGGTTCGCCGAACACGCTCAGTTCTACGCCGTTGTTCTCGCGCTTGCCGTTCGGGCCGAAGACTCGCGTAACGGCGTTAGTTTCGTAGGCAGGTTGTTTGATGCGAAACACTGCTGCCGTCAGCGCATATGCGCCCGCGTCGTACTTGGCGCCGACTTCGATCTGGCGGCTGACGAATGGCGGGAAGATTTCGTCCTCGTTGATCGATGTCGATGGTGCGATCTTGCCCTGGCTGAGGCCTTCCATGTAGTTGGCGTACAGCGAGAGTTTGTCGGTTGCCTTGAACAGAATGCCGCCCGATGGCGAGACCTTTTCTTCATCGTAGGCCGTGTCGCCCTTGATGCCGTCGCTCCAGTCATCGACTTTGACCCGCTGCCAACGCGCCCCCAAAGTCAGCAACAGGCGATCGTCGAAGAAACCGAGGGTGTCGGACAAAGCCACGCCGCTGAAGCGGTTTTCTGTGTAAACCTTGGCGTCATTGCGGGTCGGCGTGCCAGGTCTGGCGATTTCCACCGGTTCGTAGAGGTTGCTGCGCCCGGCCGCGTAACGGGCGCCACCGTTTTCGAAGTCCATATAAAAGTAGTTGGCCGCCAGATTCACTTCATGGCTGACCGGTCCGGTCTGGAACCAGTTACGAACGCCAGCGGTAGCCGTGCGGACGTTTTCGTCTCGGGTGAAGTCGCGCGGCTGGACGCTGAAATCACCGGCGTCGTTAGTCACCGAAACGGCATGGCGCAAGAAGTCGTGATTGCTTTTGCGCGCGCCGACGCCGCCATACAGCATGACCGAATCACTGACATCGAACTCCCCATTCACCGTACCGAAGGTGTCTTTGGTGCGCGCCTTGCTCCAGGGTTGCGCATAGTTGTCGCGCACATCATTGGCGTTCGGCACTCTGGCATTCGCGGCGACTTGCACGCGTTCCTGCGGTGCGTCGGTATCGCATTCGGTGTGGCCGATATCGGTGGAAACTCGCAAGCGTTCACCGCGGAAATCCAGGCCAAGGACCGCCATGTCGCGATCGACACTCTGGTGATCCCATTCCGTGTCACCGGACTGCTTGACGCCGTTGAAGCGCACGCCGAACTGATTGTCTTCGCCAAAGCGCCGCCCGACATCCACCGCGCCGCCGACCTGGTTGTTCGAGGCGTAATTGGCCGTCAGCGAGGTAATCGGCTTGTCGGTCGCGCGTTTCGGCTCGACGTTGATCCCCCCTCCTACACTGCCCCGCGGCGAAATGCCGTTGATCAACTGGCTCGGGCCTCTGAGGATGTCGACGCGATCGGCCATTTCCATGTCGATGGTGTACGTCGGCAAGATTCCGTAGAGGCCGTTGTAGGAAACGTCACTGTTGAACAGGCTGAACCCACGGATAGTGAACTGCTCATAGCGGCCACCGGCCGGGTTGGTCGCGCGTACCGAAGGGTCGCTGCCGATCAGGTCGCCAAGCGTGCGCGCCTGCTGGTTTTTCACCGTTTCGCTGGTGTAGGTGGTCATGCTGAACGGGGTTTCCATGAAATCCCGCGAGCCCAACAGCCCTTGCGAGCCACGCCGTGCAACCTGGCCGCCGGCGAAGACGTCGGCACCCGCCGAATCGCTCGCGCCAAGAATGGATGTCGGTGCGAGTTGCAAGGTGCTGCCTTGCGCTGCCGGTACCAGCGTATAAGCCTGATCACCGACCGGTTGCAGTTGCAGCCCCGAACCCAGCAACAGCCGACCAAACCCCTCTTCCACGCCATATTCACCGGACAACCCATTGCTGTTGCGGCCACTGACAAGCGCCGGATCCACCGACAGGTTGACCCCGGCGAGACCGGCGAAACGTGTCAGCGCCGCACTCAGACTACCGGCCGGGACCTGATAACTGCGGCGGCTGCCGTCATCGGCCCAGCTCGATTGGATCAACACAGGGCTGGCACTCAGGCTCAGCAAAAGACTCAACTGCAACAACGGACGCAAGCGACCTGGGAATACTGCGGGCATTGGAAGAAGCTCTCGATTTTGTTCACTTGCCTGGAATGACCAGCGAGGCGAAAAAAAGGGACAGGCTTCAGCCAGTTTTTACTGCACGCGGCACCAGCGACACCCAAAATCGCGTTCGCGTGTTCACGTCGACGGGCAAACTCGCCGCCAGAAGTGCCAGCACCTGATCGGTGTCGTCGAGGCGGAAACTGCCGGTGATGCGCAGTGATTCCAGCGCCGGATCCAAGCGCAGCACGCCCGGGCGGTAGCGACTCAGCTCACGGAGGAAATCACCCAGCGGCTGGTTTTGCGCCATCAACACGCCGTCGCGCCACCCAGGCATCAACGTATCGAATGCCATCACCAGCCCGGCGCCGGAGGCTTGCAGGCTGACTTGCTGGCCCTGCTTCAATACCAGCGCCGCGCCATGCAAAGGCTGCAATTGCACCGAGCCGCGCAGCACGCAGACCTGGCAATCGCGGGCATTCAGGCGCACCGAAATATCGCTATGACTGACGATCATCCGCCCGTAAGGCACGGTGACGATAAAGGCTGAATCTCCCGCCACGTTGAGCGCCATCTCGCCACGAATCAGCGTCAACTGACGGGCAGGCAAATCAACGTTTACCGCACTGTCGGTGTTGAGCTGCAATGACGAATCCTGCGACAACTGCACTGTGCGCCGCTCACCGGTGCTGGTGTGCAGATCGGCGCGCCAGACCTCCAGCGGCAGCTCACGGCCGATCAACCACGCCGCCGGCACCAGCGCCGCCACGCCCAAGGCACGCTTGAGCGCCGCGCGCCGTTCAGGATCCGGCCGATCCAGCGTGGCCATGGCCAGCGCCGGCGGTAAGCCTGCAAAGCGCTGACGCAATTGTTGAATTTTCTGCCACGCGTTTTCGTGGCGACTGTCGCTGCTGCGCCAATGCTGCAACCGGGCGTGATCTTCATCGCTGGCACCGCCGGATTCGAGCAATGCCAACCACTGCGCCGCTGCCCGCGCCACTTCGCGCGTTTCATCGCTGGGGGCAACACGCGTCACAGGTCCACCAGCAAACAATGCTCGTAAGCTTGGGCCATGTAACGTTTGACGGTGCGTTCAGAAACTTGCAAGCGCTCGGCAATCTCGCGGTAGCCAAGACCTTCGAGCTGGCTCCAAAGAAACGCCCGACGCACCGCGCGCGGCAAGCCGTCGAGCAATTCATCCAGCGCCTGCAAGGTTTCCAGCAGCAACCAGCGCTGTTCCGGTGACGGCGCGCACGCTTGCGGCAATTGCGCGAGGGCGTCGAGGTAAGCTTTTTCCAGATCGCGCCGCGTGTAGAAATTGCTCAGCAGCCGTTTGCCGACGGTGAGCAGATACGCGCGCGGCTCGCGCAATTCGGCCAGTGGCGGCGCGTTGCACAAGACGCGCAGAAAGGTGTCCTGACTGAGGTCCGCCGCATCCCACGCATTGCCCATGCGCCGGCGCAGCCAGGTTTCCAGCCAGCCGCGATGTTCGCGGTACAGCTGCTGCAGGCTCTGCTCCGGCGGTGACGTGGCTTCAATCATCTCAAGAGACCCTGCGCGAAGGTAGATTCAAATGAGACTGATTCTATTTAACTTCGCCAAGGACACAAAGCCTTTTTCTGCTCAGCGCTTGAGCGTCTCGCTCGGCAGCTCTTGGAACAGCGCGCGGTAACTGCTGGAAAACCGCCCCAGATGCCAGAACGACCAGCGCATCGCCACTTCGGCAACCGTGGTTTCCGTGGGCCTGCGCTTGAGCAATTCCCGGTGCGCGCTGTTCAGCCGCCTCAGGCGTAACCAGTGACTCGGGGTCATCCCGGTGTAGGCCTTGAAGGCTTGTTGCAACTGGCGCAGCGGCACGCCGGCGACGTGGGAAAGTTCGAGCAGGTTGACCGTGTCCTCCGGCGAATCAGCCGCCCACTCCCCTACTCGTTTCATGATCAAGCGCTCCTCGTTGCGCCGATGCAATCCGCCACGATCAAGACCGGTTCGAGCGTTGTCGAGGATGAACAGGCAGTCCTCAAGCAACTGCTGAGTAAGACGTTCTTTATCAATGGAATCAGTAGCTTGTGACAACTTGGTGAGAATCGAGCTTAACCAGCCGCTGAACAAAGCGTTTTGTCCGCAGTTCAGCGGTGCCATGAACAAACCCTCGAGTTTCGCTACATCCAGACCGTGCTCGCGGACGAAATCCGGCCCGAACACCACGGCAATTTCCTGGTAGTTCTCCGGGGTGATCCAGATGTTGCGGCTCTCTTCGTTGAGCAGATACAGCGCGTTATCGCTGCGATCGAAACAGAACGCCAAGGCACCGGATGGCGCGCTGAAATTCTGCTCGACCCGGGTGTTCATCTGCTCTTCGTAAACCTCGACTCCCTGCAGGTCCAGATAGCGAATCTGCCCGGCGAAATGCCCCGGCGACATCTGCTGGTAATGCTGAACCCAACCCGGTGTGGCGCGGATTTGTTCGGCCACGTCGGCGGTGTTGAACGCTTGTACCTGGAGCGGATTGCACGTTGTCATGGGGTGACCTTGCGCACTCTTTTGGTGCGCTTTGGTGCTGCTGAAAGTGGATAGATGGAATCGCAAGCCGCGCCCAAGATAGTCGTCAACGCGCCACAGGGGAAGGGGCGGAAGATGAAACCCGCCCTCCCCGGCGTCTACAAAACCAATAACGAGGTCTTTATGAACGCCCCTTTCGATCAGCTGTTCACCTGGCTGAAAGATCACAAGATTACCGAAGTCGAATGCGTGGTCAGCGACCTGACCGGCATCGCCCGCGGCAAGATTGCACCGACCAACAAGTTCCTGCATGAGCGCGGCATGCGCCTGCCGGAGAGCGTGCTGCTGCAAACGGTAACCGGGGATTTTGTCGACGACGACATCTACTACGACCTGCTCGACCCGGCTGATATCGACATGATCTGCAAGCCGGTTTCCGACGCTGTGTACGTGATTCCGTGGGCGATCGAGCCGACCGCCATCGTCATACACGACACCTTCGACAAGTTCGGCAATCCGATCGAACTGTCGCCGCGCAACGTGCTGAAGAAAGTCCTGCAGCTCTACACCGACAAGGGCTGGAAGCCGATCGTTGCGCCGGAAATGGAGTTCTACCTGACTCAGCGTTGTGAAGACCCGGACCTGCCGCTCAAGGCACCTCTTGGTCGTTCGGGCCGTGCGGAAAGCGGTCGGCAGTCGTTCTCGATCGATGCCGCCAACGAGTTTGATCCGCTGTTCGAAGACGTCTACGACTGGTGCGAACTGCAAGGCCTCGACCTCGACACGCTGATCCACGAAGACGGCCCGGCGCAGATGGAGATCAACTTCCGCCACGGCGATGCCCTGGATCTGGCTGACCAGATCACCGTGTTCAAACGCACCCTGCGCGAAGCGGCGCTCAAGCACAACGTCACCGCGACGTTCATGGCCAAGCCGATCGGCGACGAGCCCGGCAGTGCCATGCACCTGCACCAGAGTGTGGTCGAGATCGCGACGGGGCAGCCGATCTTTGCCGATGCCGAGGGCAACATGAGCGAGCTGTTCCGTCATCACATCGGTGGCCTGCAGAAGTACATCCCCAAGGTCCTGCCGATGTTCGCGCCCAACGTCAATTCGTTCCGCCGCTTCCTGCCGGACACCTCGGCGCCGGTCAACGTCGAGTGGGGTGAAGAGAACCGCACGGTGGGCCTGCGCGTGCCGACTTCGGGGCCGGAGTCGATGCGCGTGGAGAACCGCTTGCCCGGCGCCGACGCCAACCCGTATCTGGCCATTGCCGCAAGCCTGCTGTGCGGCTACATCGGCATGGTCGAAAAGATCGAGCCGAGCGCCGCGGTCGAGGGACGGGCCTACGAGCGGCGCAACCTGCGCCTGCCGATCACCATCGAAGAAGCCCTGACGCAAATGGAAGAGTGCCCGAAAGTCGCCGAGTACCTGGGCAGCAAATTCGTCCGTGGTTACGTCGCAGTGAAGCGCGCCGAGCACGAAAACTTCAAGCGCGTGATCAGCTCGTGGGAGCGTGAGTTTCTGCTGCTGAGCGTCTAATCAAAATTTGCACAAATCCCTGTGGGAGCGAGCCTGCTCGCGAAGACGGCCGCACAGTTGATCGTTCCCACGCTCCCGCGTGGGAATGCATCCCGGGACGCTCTGCGTCCCATCCAAAGCCGAACGCGGAGCGTCCGTTGCGGCATTCCCACGCAGAGCGTGGGAACGATCATTACAAGAAGAGGTGTCGAAATGCGTCTATTGAAATCCGTACTCCCGGTCGCACTGAGCATGCTGTTCAGTGCCGTAGCCCACGCCGAGCCGCAGGTCAGCGTCTACAACTGGACCGACTACATAGGCGAAACCACCCTCGCCGACTTCCAGAGCAAAACCGGGATCAAGGTGATTTATGACGTCTTCGATTCCAACGAGACGCTTGAAGGCAAACTCCTCGCCGGGCGTACCGGATACGACGTGGTAGTGCCGTCCAACCACTTCCTCGCCCGCCAGGTAAAGGCCGGCGCGTTCATGAAACTCGACCGTTCGCAGTTGCCAAACTGGAACAACCTGGACCCAAAACTGCTTGAATTACTTGAGAAAAATGATCCGGGCAATGAGCACTCGGTGCCCTATCTGTGGGGCACCAACGGCATCGGCTACAACGTCGACAAGGTCAAGCAAGTGCTTGGCATCGACCACATCGATTCCTGGGCCGTGCTGTTCGAACCCGAGAATCTGAAGAAGCTGAGCCAGTGCGGCGTGTCGATGATGGACTCCGCCGACGAAGTCTTCCCGGCCATCCTCAACTACATGGGCATGGACCCGCGCAGTGAAAACCCCGAGGACTATAAGAAAGCTGAAGCCAAGCTGCTGAGCATCCGCCCGTACATCACCTATTTCCACTCTTCGAAGTACGTTTCCGACCTGGCCAATGGCGACATCTGCGTCGCATTCGGTTATTCCGGCGATGTATTCCAGGCCGCGAACCGCGCCAAGGAAGCAAAAAACGGTGTGAATATTGCCTATGCGATTCCAAAGGAAGGCGCCAATCTGTGGTTCGATTTGCTGGCGATCCCCGCCGATGCGAGCAATGCCAAAGAGGCCCATGCCTTCATCAATTACCTGCTCGATCCGCAAGTGATTGCCAAGGTCAGCGCCACCGTCGGCTACGCCAACCCGAACCCGGCGGCCAAGCCGTTCATGGATCAGGAACTGGTCAACAATCCCGAGGTTTATCCGCCGCAGTCGGTGCTCGACAAACTCTACATTTCCTCGACCCCGCCCCAGGCGATCATGCGCCTGATGACCCGGTCGTGGAGCAAAGTGAAGTCGAACAAATGAATCAGCACAATGCACAACACACCCGCTCCTGGTACGCCGCTTCTGCGCGAGCGACCACGTCCTACCCTGCGCTGGACGGCGATCTGCTTGCCGATGTCTGCGTGATCGGCGGCGGCTTCACTGGGGTCAACACGGCGATTGAACTGGCGCAGCGCGGTCTGTCGGTGGTGTTGCTCGAAGCGCGACGTATCGGCTGGGGCGCCAGCGGGCGCAATGGTGGGCAACTGATTCGCGGTATCGGCCATGAAGTCGAAGGTTTCGCCCGCTATGTCGGCGATGACGGTGTGCGCTATTTGCAGCGCGCCGGCATCGATTCGGTGGAGCTGGTGCGCCAGCGCATCACTGCAAACGCCATCGACTGTGATCTGCGCTGGGGCTTCTGCGAACTGGCCAACACTGCCGCGCAATTCGCTGCATTCAAGCAGGAACAGGACAGTCTCGGCGAACTCGGCTACGGCCACGAGACGAGGCTGGTCGGCCCTGAGCAGATCCGTCAGCAAGTGGTCGACGCCGGGGTGTACGCCGGCGGATTGATCGATATGGGTTCGGGCCATTTGCATCCTCTGGATCTGGTCCAAGGCGAAGCGCGTCTCGCCGCGTCGCTGGGCGTGCGTATCTTCGAGCAAAGCCCGGTGCTGGAAATTCTCCATGGCCCGACCGTCGAGGTGCGTTGCGCCACGGGTTCAGTGCGCGCCGGCAGCCTGGTGCTCGGTTGCAACGCGCATCTGGACAACCTCGAGCCTAAACTCAGCGGCAAAGTGCTGCCCGCCGGCAGTTACATCATCGCCACTGAGCCCTTGGACAAAGCCCGCGCAGCGCAGCTGATCCCGCAGAACCTGGCGCTGTGTGATCAAAAAGTCGGGCTGGATTATTACCGGCTCTCGGCGGATCGACGTCTGCTGTTCGGCGGCGCCTGTCATTATTCCGGGCGTGACCCAGCGGACATCGCCGCCTATATGCGACCGAAAATGCTCAAGGTGTTCCCGCAACTGGCCGACGTGCGCATCGACTACCAATGGGGCGGCAAGATCGGCATCACCGCCAACCGCTTCCCTCAGGTCGGCCGGCTCAAGCCGCATCCGAACGTGTTTTACGCGCAGGGCTATTCCGGCCATGGCCTCAACGTCACCCATTGGTGCGCGAAGTTGTTGGGCGAAGCCATTCACGCCGGGCATAGCCAAGGGATGGACGTGTTCAGCGGCGTGCCGCACATGACCTTCCCCGGCGGCCCTGCGTTGCGTTCGCCACTGCTGGCACTGGGCATGTTCTGGTATCGCCTGCGTGAAATGCTCGGCTGAACCCGCCATGACCCCGCCCCTGCAGGAGCTGCCGAAGGCTGCGATCCTGGGACGCAGAGCGTCCCGGGCGGCATTCCGTTGCTGCGCGTGGGAACGAGCAGATGTTCTGCTAACAGGCGCTTACACATTCATGAAGTTAAAACGGCTGCGGATTTGCTCTATCGCAAGGCACTTCTATATTGATGAAGTGCTTTTGCGTTCCTGACGCTCAGTGCCCGATTAATTGAGGAGGACATGGATGAAGTCGTCAGCCAGCGACGAGCCGCGAGCACCCGGTCAGGCGCCGATCAAAACCCGCCGTTTCGCTATTTCACTGGTTTGGATCGTGCCGATTGTGGCGGTGCTGGTGGGCATTTCGCTGGTGATCCACAACATCCTTCAGGAAGGCCCGACGATCACCGTCACCTTCAAGACCGGCGATGGCCTCACCGCGAACAAGACCGAAGTCAGATACCGCAACGTGGTCATCGGCCATGTTTCCGAGGTGGAACTGGCCGACGATCATAAAAACGTCAACGCCACGATCAAACTGGCCAAACAGGCTGAAGCCTTCACCCGCGAGGATTCGCAATTCTGGGTCGTGCGTCCCCGTATCGGCGCTGGCGGTGTCTCGGGCATCGATACGCTGTTGTCGGGCGATTACATCGGCGCCGACATCGGCCAGGCGAACACTCGCGCAAAAAACTTCAAAGGCCTCGAGAACCCGCCGCCGATCACCTACGGCGAACCGGGCAAGCGCTTTACGCTGCACACCGCCGACCTCGGCTCGCTGGACATCGGCTCCCCCGTCTACTACCGCAAGATCCCGGTTGGCCAGGTTGTGTCCTATGCACTGGACCCGGACGGCAAAGGCGTCAATATCGAAGTTTTCGTGCATTCGCCCAACGATGCCTACGTCACCGAAAACACCCGCTTCTGGAACGCCAGCGGCATCGACATCAATGTCGGCGCCAACGGCTTTGCGGTGAAAACCGAATCGCTGTCGACCCTGCTGGTCGGCGGTATCGCTTTCCGCGCCCCGGACTACAGTCCCAACGACACGCCGGCGGGCGAAGACAAGAATTTCGAACTGTTTGCCAACCAGGCGGCCGCACTCGCCCCGCCCGATGGCAAGGCGCAGTATCTGTCACTGCGCTTTGATCAGGCCTTGCGCGGGCTCAAGGTCGATGCGCCAGTCGAGTTTCTCGGCATCGAAATCGGCCGTGTGGTGGCAGTCAATCTCGACTTCGACGAGGTCAAGCGCACCTTTCCGGTGAACGTCGGCATCGTCATTTATCCGCAGCGACTCGGCCGCGCCCACGCGAAAATACTCAAGACCTACCATGGCGACGAAAACGACGAGGCCACCGGCGCGCGCCTGATCGGCACGTTCATCGAAAACGGTCTGCGCGCCCAGGCTCGCAATGGCAACCTGCTCACCGGTCAGTTGTATATTTCCCTGGATTTCTACCCGAAAGCACCGAAAGTCGCCTTCGACCCTACGGCCCGGCCAATCACCATTCCGACCGTCCCCGGCAGCCTCGAACAGTTGCAGGAAAAACTCGAAGCGATGGTCAACAAGATCAACGCGCTGCCGGTGGAGCGCATCGCCAGCAACCTCGACGGCAATCTGGTCGAGCTGCGCAAAGGCCTGAAGCAATTCAATGCCAAGACCCTGCCGGGCGTGCAGAGCACCCTCGCCGACGTCAGCAAGACCCTGCAGTCAGCCAGTTCGACCCTGGCCGAGGATTCACCGCAGCGCGAGCAACTCTCGGAGACCCTCGACGAACTCGGGCGCATGTCGCGCTCGTTGCGTGAGCTGTCGGATTACCTCGGACGCCACCCTGAGTCGCTGATTCGCGGACGTCCTGACAATGCCCCGCCGCTGGACCTCAAAGGACCGCCACGCAATTGAGCACAGGAGCTGAATCCATGGCTTTACCGTTGAAGATCACCGTGCTCGCTGCGTTCGTGCTGCTGACCGCGTGCCGCAGCGACCCGATCAGCTTTCACACACTGGTCCCTGCGCAACCGGGCGCCAGCCGCAACGGCACTGACATTGCCATCGAAAGCATCAGCGTGCCGCCGCAGGTTGATCGCGCGCAGATTGTGATTCGCCAGGGCAACAGCGGCGTGGCCATCCTCGATACCGATTGGTGGAGCGCCACGCTTGCCGATGAGTTACGCGGTGCGCTGGCCGATCAATTGAGTGGCGGCGTCGGCCAGCATCGAGCATCGGTGCGCGTCGATGTGCAGCGCTTCGATTCGATTCCCGGCCAGTACGCCTTGATCGACGTGAAATGGCGAGTGCGCCCGCTGGGTGCGGCGGACGCGGCGCTGCTCACCTGCCGCTCGGTGTTGCAGACGCCTTCAGGGCCGAGCATCGAAGAACTGGTGACTGCGCAACAGAACAACGTCAAACGCCTCGCTGCACAAATCACTCAGGCTGAGACCGGCTCGCGCTGCCCGCCGCAAAACTGACTCAGCTTACAAGTCGAAGCGATCCACCGCCCGCCGCCGCTCGTTGTCATCGCGCACGTCGTAGTTGGCGGTCGTCTGGATATTGCTGTGATGCGCGAGTTTCTGTGCGATCGACAGGTCGTGCTCCTCGATCACCCGGGTGATGAACGAGCGTCGAAAGTCGTGGGGCATGATCTTCACCCCGACCTGCGTACCGCGCTGGCGGGCGATGTAATAGATCGCGTGTTTGGTGATGCGCTCGCGGGTGATGTGGCTGCCGCGGCGAATGCGATTGAACAGAAACGCATCGTCGCTCTCGCCTTCCTTGAGCTGGGAACGACGCAGTTCCAGCCAGGCGTCGAGTTTGGCAAAAGCCCAGGCCGGCGCGTACTTGATCAACTGCTTGTTGCCCTTGCCGGTGACGGTCAGGCTGCGTTCGTGGAAGTCGACCTGACTCAGATCCAGATCCACCGATTCCGACTTGCGCATGCCGGTGCCGTACAGCAGCGCAATCACTGCCGCATCACGCAGGCCCTGCGGGCGCGGGTCGGCAGCGCAGACTTCCATCAGTTCGTGAATCAGCGTGCGCTTGAGATTGCGCCCCTGGGACAGCCGGGTGCCGGCAATGCCTTTGACCGAACGCATCTTCAGCAGGTGATCCTGGGTGATCAGGCTCATGCGCCACGCTTCGTTCATCACCCCGCGCACGGCGTTCACGTATAGCGACGAAGTATTCGGTGCGTAACCGTCGGCACGCAACGCGGCGACCAGCGCCACCACGTCTTCCGGTTGCAGGCCGTGCCAGGGAATTTCTTCGATATCGACGTCTTCGAAACCGAGGCGGTCGGCGGCGTCTTGCAGCACATAGCGCATGGTCAACTGGCTGGAGGGCGCCAGCCGCGCCAGATAAACGCTCAGCGGATTATTGTGGGACGGTGCGGGTTGGGTACTCGACAAATCACTCAAACGAAACGGCCTTGAAATAAAAAACGATTCAACAAAAACACTAGATGCATGAAATGAAACGCAAAAAACGGCATGACTCAATGACAGGGGTTGCCGCGAAAGGCCGACAACCTGCCGTTCGAGGCCACAAAAGTCAATCGGGCATTCCCCGAACGGTCTCGATACCGCCTCTCCAGCTCGGTAGGCGAACTGAAACATCGCGCTCTTATCTTCAATGCAGGGAACTGCAAGCAGGAGTGCGGCATGAAGATCACGGTGTTTGGCAGTGGTTATGTCGGTCTGGTGCAAGCGGCGGTGCTGGCCGAGGTGGGTCACGAAGTCGTGTGCATGGATGTCGACGCGCAGAAGATCGAGCAGTTACGCCAAGGGCACGTCACCATCTTCGAGCCGGGGCTGGCCGATCTGGTGCGCGAGGGCCTGGATTCGAAGCGCCTGTTATTCACCACTGACGAGCGATTCGCAGTGTTGCATGGACGTGTGGCGTTTATCGCGGTGGGGACGCCGTCACGCGAGGACGGTTCGGCGGACTTGCGCTATGTGCTGTCGGTCGGCGACGCGATTGCCCGGCATCGTGAGCAGCCATTGATCGTGGTGGAGAAATCCACGGTGCCGGTGGGCACGGGCGATGCCTTGCGCAGCTACATCGAGAAAGCCCTGATCAAGGTCGGTCGCTTGCTGCAGTTCGATATCGTTTCCAACCCGGAATTTCTCAAGGAAGGCTCAGCGGTCGCCGATTGCCGGCGGCCGGATCGTATCGTCATCGGTTGCGAAGGCGCGGAAGTGCGCGATGTGATGCGCGATCTGTACGCGCCGTTCAATCGCAACCATGAGCGCATCATGTTCATGGACCTGCGCAGTGCCGAGCTGACCAAATACGCCGCCAACTGCATGCTGGCGACCAAGATCAGCTTCATCAACCAGATCGCCGAACTCGCCGAGCATCTGGGCGCAGACATCGAAGCGGTGCGCCAGGGCATCGGTGCCGATACGCGGATCGGCTATCACTTTATCTATCCGGGTTGCGGCTACGGTGGTTCGTGTTTTCCCAAGGACATGCGCGCGCTGATTCACAGTGCCGAGCAGGCGCACTGCTCCAGTGATCTGTTGCAAGCGGTCGAGGCGATCAACCAGCGGCAGAAGCACAAGCTGTTCGAGCGGATCAACGCGTTCTACCGCGGCGATTTGCGCGGCAAGACCTTTGCCCTGTGGGGCCTGGCGTTCAAGCCCAACACCGACGATATGCGCGACGCGCCGAGTCGGGTGCTGCTCGAAGCCTTATGGGCTGCCGGCGCCAGCGTGCGAGGGTTCGATCCGGAAGCCATGCAGGAAACCCAGAAGCTTTATCCAAACGAATCGAAGCTGATGTTGATGGGGACGCCGGAATCGGTACTGGCCGGCGCAGATGCGCTGATCATCTGCACCGAATGGCAACAGTTCAAGGCCCCGGATTTCGAGCTGATCAAACAGCGACTGAACAGCCCGGTGATCTTTGACGGCCGCAACCTGTACGACGCCGAACGCCTGGCGCGCAACGGGTTTCAGTACTTCCCGATGGGCCGTGGAGAATCGTGCAAGTTGCCGATCACATTGCGGCAGAGGCCGGCGGCTTCGGATGTGGCTTGAGCTGCCCCGGTGGGAGTCACTGCAAATTGTGGGCTGCACAGACCCTGTGGGAGCGAGCCTGCTCGCGAATACGGTATGTCAGCAACATCGGAGGTGACTGATCCGCCGCCTTCGCGAGCAAGCTCGCTCCCACAATGGATTTGCGGTGGTCAGTGATAATCGTCTGTACACACCTCCTGTAGGAGTGAGCCTGCTCGCGATAGCGGTGTACCATTCGACACATTCAGAGACTGACCCACCGCCATCGCGAGCAGCCTCACTCCAAGGGGGCGATGGTGTGTCAGCCTTTTCGCCCCAGGCTTTCCGAATAAGGACATTCCCCTTCCGTGGCCATCTATTCGCCGTTCATCCGCCGGTTGATGATCAGCTCGCTGACCGTGGTAATCAGTCGTGCCCTGATCAGTCCGCTGCTGACCCTGTTCCTCAGCAACAAGCTCGGCCTCAATCCGCAGGATGTCGGCTTGCTGCTGGGCATTGCCGTGTTCAGCGCCACCCTGCTTTCGCTGTATGGCGGTTACATCATCGACAAGCTGGACAAGCGCCAGTTGCTGATCCTGGCCATGCTCTCCAGCGGTATCGGTCTGATCCTGCTGAGCTTCGCGCAGAATCTGTATCTGGTCACCGTGGTGCTGATCATCAGCGAAACCGCGTCGGCGCTGTTCCTCATCGGCAGCAAGGCGATCCTGAGTGAACAGTTGCCGGTGGGCCAGCGGGTGAAGGCGTTTTCCCTCAATTACACGCTGACCAATATCGGCTACGCCGTCGGCCCGATGCTTGGCGTGGTGATTGCCGGGGTGCGGCCGTCCGCGCCTGTCATCGTTGCCGGTGCGATTGCCATTGGCAGTATTTTTCTGCTGCTCGGCGCGGCCAAGGATGCCCGTCCGATAAATGCCGGCAGCGCGCCACAGAGTTTTCTCAACACCCTGGTGATCCTGAAAAACGACCGCACCATGGTGCTGTTCACCCTTGGCTGCCTGCTCAGCACGTTGGTGCACGGGCGCTTCACCCTGTACCTGTCGCAATACCTGCTGGTCACCCACACCCAGCAACAGACGCTCGACACCATGGCCGCCCTGCTCGCCTGCAACGCAATCACGGTGATCCTGCTGCAATACCAAGTCGGTCGCTGGCTCAGCCGCGAACACCTGCGTCACTGGATTGCCGGCGGCACTGCGCTGTTCATCGTCGGGTTGATTGGTTTCAGCGTGGCGGACAGCCTGCTCGGCTGGTGCGTGGCGATGTTCATCTTCACCTTGGGCGAGATGATCATCTACCCGGCCGACTTTCTCTTTGTCGACACCCTGGCCCCGGAGAGACTGCGCGGCAGCTACTACGGCGCGCAGAACCTCTCGGCACTTGGCGGCGGCGCGAGCCCGGTGCTGTGCGGGTTTCTGCTGATGCACACGCCTGCGCCGAGCATGTTCTATGCCTTGAGTGGCTTGGCGGCGCTGGGCGGTTATCTGTGCTTCGTCAGCGCGCGCCGCACCGCTTCAATGCAAAAATAGTGCACTAAAACTGCATTTATATGAATTTGTCAGCATCGAGTTTGATCGGCAAACTACGCGCGTTCCTCCCCCAATGTTGGAACGCTTCGAGGGCTTTCCGGATATGCCGGACAAGTCCTTTTTTTTGCCCCGGATTTTGCAAAGGATCAGTTCTACATGCTTGCTCGCTGGTTGCCCGCCGCCATCAACACCCGCCCCACAGAATGGAGCCGTGCCGCGATCGGCATGAGCCTGGGCACGCTGTTCAGCGTGTGGATGTGCGCGCAGGTGTTCGGGCATGACGTCGCGTTTCACCTGATCGGCCCGCTCGGCGCTTCGGCGGTGCTGCTGTTTGCGGTGTCCTCCGGCGCCCTCGCCCAGCCGTGGTCGATTCTGGGCGGCTATCTGTGTGCCGGGGTCGTCGCCTTGCTGGTCGCCCACGTGCTCGGCCGAACACTGGGCAGCGCCTGCCTCGCCGCTGGCATGGCGGTAATCCTGATGTGCTGGCTGCGTTGCCTGCATCCACCGGCCGGGGCCTTGGCGTTGACGCTGGTGCTGGCCGATCCGGCGACCATCGCCATGGACTGGAAAGCCATGGAGCCGGTGATGCTCGGCGCCCTGTGCATGCTCGCCAGCGCCCTGGCCTACAACAACCTGACCCGCATCCGCTACCCGAAGCGCCCCGCCGATCCTGCACCGCCAGTGGTCCCGGTCGACAGCCAGGCAATCACTGCCGAAGACCTGAAACTGGCGCTGGCCGACATGGAAGCGTTCATCGACATCACCCCCGAAGACCTCGAACGCCTGATCCACGCCAGCGAACTGCACGCCAAACGCCGCAGCATTACCGAAACCTTTAGATGATCCCTTTGTAGGAGCTGACAAGTGCAACGAGGCTGCGATCTTTTGATTTCAACAAACAAGTTCAAAAGATCGCAGCCTCGTTGCACTCGTCAGCTCCTACACACAAAAACGCAGATTCCCCCTGCACATATCCCCGTTGTACACGGCAAATTTGCACTGTTACGATCCGCTAACGCCCGCGCGCGGGCTTTTCGAATAAAGACAATAAAAGCAGGGAGTTACTGATGACAGCTCAGGCTTCATCCCAGCGGACCCCGTCCATGGATGCGATGCAAAACGATGTGCTGGCCGAGGTGCGCAACCATATCGGCCACCTGACCCTCAACCGCCCTGCGGGCCTCAATGCAATCACCCTCGACATGGTGCGTCAGCTGCAACAGCAGCTCGATGCGTGGGCGTCTGACGCCGATGTGCACGCCGTGGTATTGCGCGGCGCCGGGGAAAAGGCCTTCTGCGCCGGGGGCGATATCCGTTCGCTGTACGACAGCTACAAGCGCGGCGACACGCTGCACGAAGATTTCTTCGTCGAGGAATACGCCCTCGACCTGACGATTCATCACTACCGCAAACCGGTGCTGGCTCTCATGGACGGTTTTGTCCTCGGCGGCGGCATGGGCCTGGTGCAAGGCGCCGATCTGCGCGTGGTCACCGAGAAGAGCCGTCTGGCGATGCCGGAAGTGGCCATCGGTTATTTCCCTGATGTCGGCGGCAGTTACTTCCTGCCGCGCATTCCCGGTGAGCTGGGGATTTATCTGGGCGTCAGCGGCGTGCAGATTCACGCTGCCGATGCGCTGTATTGCGGCCTCGCCGACTGGTATCTGCACAGCAGCAAACTGGCGCTGCTCGACGAGAAACTTGATCAGATGGAATGGCAGGACACGCCGCTCAAATCGCTGCAGAACCTGCTGGCCAAACACGGCGTGCAAACCCTGCCGGATGCGCCCCTCGAAGCTCTGCGTCCGGCGATCGATCACTTCTTTGCCCTGCCTGACGTGCCGAGCATGATCGAGCAATTGCGCGCCGTCACTGTCGCCGACAGCCATGAATGGGCGCTCACCACGGCGGATCTGCTCGAAACCCGGTCGCCGCTGGCCATGGCCGTGACCCTGGAAATGCTCCGTCGCGGCAGGCACTTGAGTCTGGAAACTTGCTTTGCGCTGGAGCTGCATCTGGATCGCCAGTGGTTCGCCCGGGGCGACCTGATCGAGGGCGTGCGCGCCCTGCTGATCGACAAGGACAAGTCACCGCGCTGGAACCCGCCGACCGTCGCCGGGCTGGACGCTGCGCACGTGGCGAGTTTCTTCCATGGTTTTGATGAGAGCGGGAGCTGAGCCATGCACGATCTCGAACTGACCGAAGAACAAGTGATGATCCGCGACATGGCCCGGGATTTTGCCCGCGGCGAAATCGCGCCCCACGCTCAGGCCTGGGAAAAGGCCGGCTGGATCGACGACGCCCTGGTGGCGAAGATGGGCGAGTTGGGCTTGCTCGGCATGGTCGTGCCTGAGGAATGGGGCGGTACTTACGTCGATTACGTCGCCTATGCACTGGCCGTCGAGGAAATCTCTGCCGGTGACGGCGCGACCGGCGCGTTCATGAGCATCCACAACTCGGTGGGCTGCGGCCCGGTGCTCAACTACGGCAGCGACGAACAGAAACAAACCTGGCTGGCCGCGCTGGCCAGTGGGCAAACCATCGGTTGTTTCTGCCTGACCGAACCCCAGGCCGGTTCCGAAGCGCACAACCTGCGCACCCGCGCCGAACTGCGCGACGGCCAGTGGGTAATCAACGGCGCCAAGCAATTTGTCAGCAATGGCAAACGGGCGAAACTGGCGATCGTGTTTGCGGTGACTGATCCTGATCTCGGCAAAAAAGGCCTTTCGGCGTTTCTGGTACCGACCGATACGCCGGGTTTCATCGTTGATCGCACCGAGCACAAGATGGGCATCCGCGCTTCCGACACCTGTGCGGTGACGCTGAACAATTGCAGCATCCCCGAGGCGAATCTGCTCGGCGAACGCGGCAAAGGCCTGGCCATTGCCCTGTCCAACCTTGAAGGCGGACGCATCGGCATCGCCGCGCAGGCATTGGGTATCGCTCGGGCGGCGTTTGAAGCGGCGCTGGCCTATTCGAAGGATCGCGTGCAATTCGACAAGCCGATCATCGAACACCAGAGCATCGCCAATCTGCTCGCTGACATGCACATGCAGATCAATGCGGCGCGATTGCTGATCCTGCATGCGGCGCGGCTGCGCACGGCGGGCAAACCGTGTTTGTCCGAGGCATCACAGGCCAAGCTGTTTGCCTCGGAAATGGCCGAGAAGGTGTGCTCGTCGGCGATCCAGATTCATGGCGGCTACGGCTATCTGGAGGATTACCCGGTCGAGAAGTATTACCGCGATGCACGGATTACCCAGATCTACGAAGGGTCGAGCGAGATACAGCGAATGGTTATTGCTCGGGATCTGAAGAACTACCAGTTGTAATGGTGTTGGCCCCGTCCCCTCACCCCAGCCCTCTCCCCAGGGAGAGGGAGCCGACCGGGGTGACTCGCGCCATGCATCGACCTGAACGACCGAGTCGATTATGGCTTTAAGCAGCGATCCGGAATGTCTGCAATTATGGATTCAGCGACAACCCTTTCAGGTCGGCGTAATTCGCCAATATCACGCGGTCAGTCCCCTCTCCCTCCGGGAGAGGGCTAGGGTGAGGGGCTTTTTGAAGGCTTCACACCCTATTCCTGCCCCGAAGCAGATGGTGATTGCGCGGGATCTGAAGAATTACCAGTTGTAATGGTGTCGCCCCCCTTCCCCTCACCCCAGCCCTCTCCCCAGGGAGAGGGAGCAGACCGGGGTGTCTCGCGTCATGCATCGACCTGAACGACCGAGTCGATTATGGCTTTAAGCAGCGATCCGGAATGTCTGCAATTATGGATTCAGCGACAACCTTTCAGGTCGGCGTAATTCGCCAATATCAAGCGGTCAGTCCCCTCTCCCTCCGGGAGAGGGCTAGGGTGAGGGGCTTTTGGAGGTCACACACTATTCCTGCCCCGAACGCCGGATCGCCCTCACCCCCAACGCCGCCAGATCACTTTCCCCCTCACCCAGCGCTACCGCATCCAGCAAGTTGTCGCGCAACACGCTGGCCACCGGCAACGGCACATGATTCGGCTCGCCGGCTTTCAGCGCCAGGCCAACATCCTTCAAACCCAGGCGCAAGGTAAACCCGGCCCCCTCTGTCTCCCGCGCGGCAATCTTCGGCCCGTAAACCTTATAAGCCGGCGCCGCAAACAGGGTGTTGGTGATGAACTCGACAAAATCGCTATTGCCCACGCCATAACTCTGAGTCAACGCCATCGCTTCGCCGGTGGCTTCGATCGCGCTGATCAGCATCATGTTGGTGGCGATCTTGAGGATGGCGGCGTTTATCGGATCTTCGCCCATCGGCCAGGTTTTCTGGCCCATCACATCCAGCAGCGGCTGGACCCGGGCAATCGCGCTGGCCGGGCCGCCGACGGCGATGTTGAGCTTGCCGGCCTCGGCCAGATCGTTGCGACCGAATACCGGCGCGGCGATCAGTTTCGCGCCGACGCTTTCGTGCAGCGCTGCCAGTTCCTTGATGAACTCGACCGACAGCGTCGCCATGCTCAGGTGAATCAGCCCCGGTTTGCTCGAGGCCAATGCGCCGCTGTCGATCAGCACCGAGCGCGTCACCGCGTCGTCGGCGAGCATGCTGATCAGCACTTCGGCATCGAAGGCTTCGCCGGGATCGCCGGCAGCCGTCGCGCCCTGCCTGACCAGTTGTTCGACGGCAGCCTGGCTGCGGTTCCACACCCGCACTTCATGGCCGGCCTTGAGCAGGTTGGCAGCCATGCCCTTGCCCATGGAACCCAGCCCGATAAATCCGATACGCATGTTGACCTCCGCTCTTGATGTGCAAGAAGGTCAACAGACTAGCGCTAGTGAGTGGGCCTTTAAAAGCTTCGCGAGCAGGCTCGCTCCCACAGTGGACGGTGGAGATCCGTGTGGGAGCGAGCCTGCTCGCGAAAGCGTCAGCCGGAACGCTGCATCACTTACCTTGAAATGCAGCCTCACGCTTACCAATAAACGCCGCCATCCCTTCCTTCTGATCCTGCGTCGCAAACGCCGCATGGAACACCCGGCGCTCGAAACGCACGCCCTCAGTCAGGTTGACCTCGAACGCACGATTGACGCTCTCCTTGATCATCATCGCGATCGGCAGCGATTTGCCGGCGATCACCGCCGCAACTTTCAGCGCCTCATCGAGCAGTTCATCGCTCGGCACGATTCGCGCGACGATGCCGCAGCGCTCGGCTTCCACGGCGTCGATCATGCGCCCGCTCAAACACATTTCCATGGCCTTGGCCTTGCCCACCGCGCGGGTCAGGCGCTGGGTGCCGCCCATGCCCGGCAGCACGCCGAGGTTGATTTCCGGCTGGCCGAATCTGGCGTTGTCCCCCGCCAGGATGAAGTCGCACATCAGCGCCAGCTCACAACCGCCGCCGAGGGCAAAGCCGTTGACCGCGGCGATGATTGGCTTACGCCGGTTGGCCACGCGATCACTGTCGCTGAACAGGTCGTCCATGTAGATCTGCGGGTAGGTCAGCTCGGCCATTTCCTTGATGTCGGCGCCGGCGGCGAAGGCTTTTTTCGAACCGGTGAGGACGATGCAGCCAATGTGCGTATCGGCTTCCAGCGTATCGAGGGCGTGGTTCACTTCGCTGACCAGTTGCGCATTCAGCGCGTTCAGCGCCTGTGGCCGGTTGAGGGTGATCAGGCCGACGCGGTCGCGGGTTTCCAGCAGAATCGTTTCGTAAGTCATGAAGAAAATTCCTTGTCAGAGATTGCGCGAAATAACCATGCGCTGAATGTCGCTGGTGCCTTCGTAGATCTGGCAGACGCGCACGTCGCGGTAGATGCGTTCCAGCGGGAAGTCGTTGAGGTAACCGTAACCGCCGAGGGTTTGCAAGGCCATGGAGCAGACCTTCTCGGCCATTTCCGAGGCGAACAGCTTGGCCATCGACGCCTCGACCAGCGCCGGTTGGCCGCTGTCACGCAAGGCCGCTGCGTAATGCACCATTTGCCGGGCGACGGCAATTTGCGTGGCCATGTCCGCCAGGCGGAATGCCACGGCCTGATGCTCGATGATCGGTTTACCGAAAGTGTCACGCTCGCGGGCATAGTCACGGGCAGCTTCGAACGCGGCGCGAGCCATGCCGACGGCTTGCGAGGCGATACCGACGCGGCCGCCTTCGAGGTTGGCCAGGGCGATCTTGTAGCCCTCGCCCTCCTCGCCCAGCCGATTGGCCACCGGCACTTTCACATCTTCAAAAAGAATCTGGCAGGTGTCGGACGCGTGCTGGCCGAGTTTGTCTTCGACCCGCGCGACCTTGTAGCCCGGCGAGTCGGTCGGCACGATAAACGCGCTGATGCCGCGTTTGCCGGCGCTCGGGTCGGTCACGGCAAACACGATCACGACGCCGGCGTTCTGTCCGGAGGTGATGAACTGTTTGCAGCCGTTGAGCACATAGTGATCGCCTTCCAGCCGCGCGCGGGTCTTCAGGCTGCTGGCGTCGGAACCGGCCTGCGGTTCGGTCAATGCAAAGGCACCGAGCATGGCGCCGCTGGCCAGCGGTTTGAGGAAACGCTCGCGCTGGTCGTCATTGCCGAACTTGAGAATCGGCACGCAGCCGACCGAGTTGTGCACGCTCATGATTGTCGAGCAGGCACCGTCGCCAGCGGCGATTTCTTCCAGAGCCATGGCGTAGGCCAGATAGCCGGTGTCACAACCGCCCCATTGCTCCGGCACGAGCATGCCGAAAAAGCCAAGCTCAGCCATCTCGGTGATGGCTTCCTTGGGGAAACGATGCTCGCGATCCCACTCGGCAGCGAACGGCTTGAGCCGCTCCTCGGCAAACTGCCGGGCCATGTCGCGGATCTGGGTTTGGTCTTCGTTGGGGATCATGGTGATTCCTTGAATGTAGGAGCTGTCGAGTGCAACGAGGCTGCGATCTGTCGATCTTGATCTTGATCTTGAAAACAAGATCAAAAGATCGCAGCCTCGTTGCACTCGTCAGCTCCTACAGGAGATTTGGGTGGGTCAGTAGAGGCATTCGGTTCGAGTCACATCGCTTCCTCCTGTAGGAGCTGCCGAAGGCTGCGATCTTTTGATCTTGATCTTGATCTTGATCTTGAAAACAAGATCAAAAGATCGCAGCCTCGTTGCACTCGTCAGCTCCTACAGGGGATTTGGGTGGGTCAGTAGAGGCATTCCACCGCCATGGCCGTGGCTTCGCCGCCACCGATGCAAATCGCTGCGATTCCGCGCTTGAGCTGTTTCTGTCGCAATGCCGCCAGCAGCGTCACCAGAATCCGCGCCCCCGAGGCGCCGATCGGGTGGCCCAGCGCGCAGGCGCCGCCATGCACGTTGAGCTTGTCGTGCGGAATCTCCAGGTGCGTCATCGCCGCCATGCCGACCACCGCGAACGCTTCGTTGACTTCAAACAGATCCACCTGATCCAGCGCCCAACCGGTCTTCTTCAGCAGTTTCTTGATCGCGCCAATCGGTGCGGTGGGAAACAGCCCCGGAGCGTCGGCGAACGCAGCGTGACTGTGAATCACCGCCAGCGGCTTGAGGCCCAGTTGCTGCGCGTGTGACTGGCGCATCAGCACCAGCGCCGCCGCCCCGTCGGAAATCGAACTGGAGTTGGCCGCCGTTACCGTGCCGCCTTCGCGGAACGCCGGTTTCAGCGAGGCGACCTTGTCGAGTTTGGCTTTTGGCGGCTGTTCATCGTTACTGATCACCACCTGCTCTTTGCCGACGGTGACGGTCAGCGGGACGATTTCGTCGTGGAAACTGCCGTCCTTGATCGCCTGTTGCGCGCGGGTAGTCGAGGCGATGGCAAAAGCATCCTGCGCTTCGCGACTGAAGCCGTTGGTCTCGGCGCAATCCTCG
This sequence comes from Pseudomonas moraviensis subsp. stanleyae, assembly GCF_036283065.1. Lineage (GTDB taxonomy): Bacteria > Pseudomonadota > Gammaproteobacteria > Pseudomonadales > Pseudomonadaceae > Aquipseudomonas > Aquipseudomonas stanleyae. Next base: position 404,886 of record NZ_JAADJI010000002.1, on the reverse strand, counting down.
GCGAAAGTGCCCATCAAGCGGCCCTTGTCATAGGCGTCTTCGAGGCCGTCGAGGAACATTGAATCGAGCACGCGGCCATGGCCCATGCGATAGCCGGCGCGGGCGCGATCGAGCAGGTATGGGGAGTTGGACATGCTTTCCATACCACCGGCAATCACCACATCGGCACTGCCGGCGAGCAGCATGTCGTGGGCCATGATCGTGGTCTGCATGCCCGAGCCACACATCTTGTTGACCGTGGTGCAGCGGGTCGATTTATCCAGCCCGGCGCCCAGCGCAGCCTGACGTGCCGGCGCCTGGCCGAGGCCGGCGGGCAGTACGCAACCAAACAGCACTTCATCAACCGTGTCGCTGGCAACACCGGCGCGTTCGACCGCCGCCTTGATCGCCGCCGCGCCGAGCTGCGGTGCGGTGAGGCTTTTCAATTCGCCTTGAAAGCCGCCCATTGGCGTGCGGACGGCGCTGACGATAACAATCGGATCGTTGGAAATACTCATGACAAATCCCCTTTACTTGGCGGCCATGCGCAAGGCGCCGTCGAGACGGATCACCTCGCCGTTGAGCATGCTGTTTTCAATGATGTGACGCACCAGCGCGGCGTATTCGGCGGGCTTGCCCAAGCGCGGCGGGAACGGCACGCCGGCGGCCAGCGAGTCGCGCACTTCCGGGGTCATGCCGGCCATCATCGGCGTTTCGAAGATGCCCGGGGCGATGGTCATCACGCGGATGCCGAAGCGCGCCAGTTCGCGGGCGGCGGGCAAGGTCAGGCTGGCGATCGCGCCTTTGGAGGCCGAGTACGCCGCCTGGCCAATCTGCCCGTCGAATGCGGCGACCGAGGCGGTGTTGATGATCACTCCGCGCTCGCCGTCAGCATTGGCTTCGCTCTCGGCAATCGCCGCAGCAGCCAGGCGCAGCATGTTGAAACTGCCGATCAGGTTGACGTTGATCACTTGGGCAAAACTGCTGAGGGCGTGCGGGCCGTTCTTGCCGAGAATCTTCTCGCCGCGAACGATGCCCGCGCAGTTGATCAGGCCGTTGAGGCTGCCAAATGCGGCGACGGTCGCCTGCACAGCCGCTTCGGCAGCGGCTTCGTTGCTGATGTCGGCGACCACGCTTTGCGCACCGAGGCGCTGGGCCTGCGCGGCGACGGCTTCGGCGTTCATGTCGACCAGCATGACTTTGGCGCCGGCACTGACCAGCAATTCAGCGCTGGCGGCACCGAGGCCGGAGGCGCCGCCGGTGACGATAAAAACCTTGTTCTCGATCTGCATGACGGTGTTTCCTTGGATTCAAGCTGAAACGTTGTGCGCCGCGGCCTCTTGAGCCTTGGCGATTTCCTGGTTGCGCAAGATAAAGCGCTGCAATTTGCCACTCGGGGTCTTGGGCAATTCGCTGACAAATTCGATTTCACGCGGGTACGAATGCGCGGCCAGACGCTTGCGCACGTGTTGCCGCAGTTCTTCGGCCAACTCCGGCGCGGCGCGGTACTGCGCACTCAGCACGACGAAGGCTTTGACCAGTTCGGTGCGTTCCGGATCGGGTTTGCCGACGACCGCCGCTTCGACCACGGCCGGGTGTTCGATCAGCGCACTTTCCACATCGAACGGGCCGACGCGGTAGCCCGAGGTGGTGATCACGTCGTCGCTGCGGCCGACGAAGCTGATGCTGCCGTCGGGGTTCCATTCGACGGTGTCGCCGCTCAAGTAGTAGTTGCCGACGAAGGCTTTGGTCGGCGCGCCTTCGTAGCCGCCGAACCAGCACATCGGCGACTGCGGCCGGTCGATGGCGAGAATGCCGGGCTGGCCGACGCCGAGTTCGTTGAACTGCTCATCGAGCACGACGATGCGATGGCCCGGCGAGGCGAAACCGGCAGCGCCGACATGGACGGGGTGCTCGAGGCCGTGGTGGTTGCACAGCACCATGCCCAGTTCGGTCTGGCCGTAGTGGTCGTGGATGACCACGTCGAGGTTGTCGGCGAACCAGCGGATCACTTCCGGGTTCAGCGGCTCACCGGCGCTGCTGACGATGCGCAGCTTGCCCTTGATCGATCTGGCGAACTCCTCTCCCCCGGCAATCAGCAGCCGATAGGCAGTGGGCGAGCCGGTGAGATTGGTAATGCCGTATTTATTGATTACCCGGCAGGTGCTTTCGAGGGTGAACGGGCCATCGTAGAAAGTGATCGGATGACCCAGCGCCAAAGGCCCGGTCACGCCGAAATAAATGCCATAGGCCCAGCCCGGATCGGCGACGTTCCAGAACGCATCTTCAGGACGCAGGTCCACCGCATCGCGGGTGTAGCTCTGGAACGCGACCATCGCTTTGAGCGGCACCGACAGCGCTTTCGCCGGACCCGTGGTGCCCGAGGTGAACATCAACAGGAACGGGTCTTCGCCGGCCAACAACAGCGGTTCGCAGACATTTGAATAGTTGCTCAGCTCGGCCCAGAAACTGAAATCGCCACGGACAATACCCTGACCTTTCACGCCGCCAACCGTGACGATGGTCGGGCATGCACTGACTTCGCTTAGCTTCGGCCGGTTGACCGCATCGGTCACCACGACTTTTGCCCCGGAGCTGTTCAGGCGATGTTCGAGGGCTTTCGGGCCAAATGCGGTAAACAGCGGCTGATACACCGCGCCGATGCGCCAGGTGGCGAGAACAGTGACCAATAATTCGACATTACGCGGCAGCAGCCCGGCGACCTTGTCACCCTTCTGCACGCCTTGGGCGAGGAGGAAATTGGCGAAACGCGCGGCTTTGTCTTGCAGATCAGTGAAGGTGTAAGTCGCACTTGAGCCATCGCGACCTTCCCAGAACAAGGCAATGCGACCGGGCAAGGCGTGGCGGTCGCAGCACTCGACGCAGGCATTGAGCGCCGCCAGCGAGCCGCTGAGCGACGCGTCGACGGTGTGCTGATAATCGAACTGTTCGGTGGCAGACAAGTAATCGCGCATTGCCAGAATCCCTCGGTGTTTTTATTAGGCTGGGAACCGTAAACAACACAGGGATAGTCGCGCCGGGAGGGGCTTGGGGCAATGGTCAAAGCCATCAAAGTGGCTGACTGGTTTGGCCAAGAGGTTGGGGCCGCATCCCTTGTAGGAGCTGACGAGTGCAACGAGTCTGCGATCTGTTGATCTTGATCTTGATCTTGATTTTCACCATCCAGATCAAGATCAAAAGATCGCAGCCTTCGGCAGCTCCTACGGGGGAACGCATTCAAAGTGTGGGAGCGAGCCTGCTCGCGAAGGCGTCGGGTCAGACAACCTCATTGAGGATCAGCGTGCGGTAATGCCCCGGATTCGAACCGAACCATTTGCGGAATGCTTTATAGAACGAGCTGACATCGGCAAAGCCAAGCCGCGCAGCAATCTCGACAAAACTGATCGAAGGCTCTGCCAGCCAAGTGATTGCCAGCTCCTTGCGCACGCTGTCCTTGAGCCCCTGCCAGGTCTGCCCTTCCTCGGCCAGGCGGCGGCGCAGGGTCGAGGCGGACATGCACAGTTGCTGTGCCAGCGCTTCGGTTTCCGGCCAGTGCTCGGCGGGCAGTTGCCGCAGATCCTGCTTGATCCGGCTCGCTAGGCTGTCCGGGTCGCGGTACTTGACCAGAATGTTCGCCGGCGCCTGGGCAAGGAAACGCTTCAGCTCTTCGGCGCTGCGCTTGATCGGCAGGTCGAGGCAATCGGCGGAAAAAATCATTCGCGTGCGCGGACGTTCGAAACGCAGGTTTTCCGAAAACATCACCCGATAGTCGTCGGTAAAATCCGGTTCGGCGCAACGCAGTTCAATCGCCAGAATCGGAATCCGCCGCCCGGCCAGCCAGCACGCCACGCCGTGCACGATCATCCAGTAAGTGAAATAGGTGAAAGCACGGCGCGGTTCGGCATCGTCTTCGAGCAGGACGATTTCGGCGAGGCTCTGCTGATGAACCAGCTGCGCCGGCAGTTTTTCGAGCATCAGCGAAAGGAAGGTGAGACCAGTATCCAGCGCCGCCGCCAGCGTCGGTTGCGCCATGGCGCTGCGACACAGAAACGCCAGGCTGCCGGACTTGAGCTGGCGCGGGTCCATGCCGAAGAACTCGTCATCACCGCGTCTGGCCAGCAGGCGCCAGAGCCTGGCGTATTGCGAGGCCGGCACCCTGCCCTCGTCGGCCAACAGCAGAGCCGGATCGATGCCGACCTTGCTCAAGGCCTCATCCGTGGCTGCGCCCGGAGCACAACTTTGCAGCAGTGCTTCGCGCACCAGTTGAATGGCAATGGTGTCTTTTTCCGCCATGGAGCGAGGTGAACCTTGTTGTTTTTTGGTGGAGGGCATCTTAACCCAGCTCCTGATTTCACCGCAGGACCAATGTGGGAGCGAGCCTGCTCGCGAACGCGGTGTGTCAGATAAAGAAATGTCACAGGCACACCGCATTCGCGAGCAGGCTCGCTCCCACAGGAATCACAGTTGTTCAGCTGAGGTTCAGCTAAATGTCAATGAATGCCATTTGGGAATGAGTGTCATTATGTTACAACTTAGCCTCCTATCTAAATCGCTGTGGCTAGCCAATGCTCGTTCCCTTTTTGATCATGTTGCGCGAAGGCATCGAAGCCGCGCTCATCGTCGGCATCATTGCCAGTTATCTGCAGCAGACCGGCCGCGGTCAATGGATGCCGGCGGTGTGGATCGGCGTGTTCCTCGCTGCCGCCCTCGCCCTGCTGGTCGGTGGCGGGCTGGAACTGGTCAGTGCCGAGTTCCCGCAAAAGCAGCAGGAGCTGTTCGAAGGCGTCGTCGGTCTGGTCGCGGTGGGCATTCTCAGTTCGATGGTGTTCTGGATGCGCAAGGTCGCGCGGTCGATCAAGCATTCGCTGCAAGCCTCGCTGGACCAGGCCCTGACGGCGTCGAAGCATCAGGTGATTGCACTGATCGCCATGGTGTTTTTCGCCGTTGCACGCGAAGGTCTGGAAACGGTGTTCTTCCTGCTAGCCGTGTTCCAGCAGAGCGAAGGCCCGGGCGCGCCGATTGGCGCCCTGCTCGGCCTGATTCTGGCGGTAATTGTCGGATTCCTGATCTACAGCGGCAGCATGCGCCTGAATCTGTCGGCATTCTTCAAGTGGACAGGATTGTTCATCCTCGTGGTCGCTGCCGGGATCCTCGCCAATTCGGTGCAAGCGCTGCATGAAGCCGGGCTGTGGAATCACCTGCAAACGGTGCTGTTCGACTTCAGCGCGACGATGCCGATGGACGGCCCGCTGGGCTCGGTGCTGGCCGGCATGTTCGGTTACCAGGATGCGCCGACCGTCAGCACCCTGGGTGCGTATCTGATTTATCTGCTGCTGGCGCTGGTGATGTTCTTCATGCCCGCGCCGCGCCAGGCGCCGTCAACGACTTCCGTATCCAGCCAATAAGGCCCCTCATGTCTACTACCCAAACCCCTCCGGCCCTGCGTTGGGCGCTGGCCGGCTCGGTGCTGCTGATGATCGGCGCCGGCGGGCTGTTCTGGTACGCCTCGAACATGGCCGCCGCCAAGCGTCAGCACAACCACGACGAAATCGTCGTCAACATCCATCCGCACAGTTGCGAGCCAAATGCCCTGACGGTGCCCGCCGGCCGCGCCAGTTTTCGCATCGTCAACCGCTCCGAGCGTGCGGTCGAGTGGGAAATTCTCGACGGCGTGCTGGTGGTCGAAGAACGGGAAAACATCGCGCCGGGCCTGAGCCAAGTGATCAACGCCAACCTGCAGCCGGGCGACTATGCGATCACCTGCGGCTTGCTCAGCAACCCGCGCGGCACCTTGCACGTGACGCCGACGGCAGCCTCGGATGCCGCCGCCAAGGCCAAGCCGTCGATGGTGGCTTTCGTCGGGCCGTTGTCGGAATTTCGCGTGTATCTGGCCGTTCAGGGCAGTGCCCTGATCAAAGCCGTGACAGCACTGGATCAGGCGATCGTCAGCGGCGACCTGGATCAGGCGCAAGCGCTGTACCTGCCAGCGCGCGCGGCTTATCAGCGTCTGGCGCCGGCGGCGCAGCGTCTGGCCGAGCTGGACAACCACATCAATGCCCGCGCCGATTATTTCGAAAAGCGCGAGCAGGATCCGGCCTTTGTCGGTTTCCATCGCCTCGAATACGCGCTGTTCCAGCAGCGCAAACTCGACGACGTTGCACCGATTGCCCAGCGCTTGCTCGCTGACGTCACCACGCTCAAACAACAGTTGCTCGCGCAGTCGCTGCCGCCGGAGCAACTGGTGAGCATCGTCGTGCGCAACCTCAACAGCCTTGCCGAAGTGCGCGCTGCCAGCGGTGAAGAAGAACGCTACAGCCACAGCGATCTCAACGGTTTCGCCGCCAACGCACAAACCGCGCGCAAGGTCGTCGACCTGTTGCGGCCGATGCTGAGCAAATCTGCGGCAGACGTGTTGGCGAAAATTGACCAGGCGCTGGGCGACTTCGACAGTCAGCTCAACGCGTTCAAATCCGCCGACGGCTACGTCAGTTACGACGCCGTGACCGTCGCGCAACGCCAGCAGATCGCCGCCAACGCCAAGGCTCTGGCCACGGCACTGGATGGCATCGACCCCGCCCTCGGCCTTTCCGGCCTGTAAGCAGAAGACGACCCGATGAACGATTCAGAACCTCTCAACCTGCAACGGCGCCGCGTGCTGATGGGCATGGGCGCCGCCGGCGTCGCCCTTGCCGGATCAGCCCTGAGCTGCCCGGCCATGGCCGCGCTGCCTGCGAAAGTCACCGAAGCGCCGAGCAGCGACAAGACCGAAGACCGCCACGATTTCCACGGCGTGCACCAGACCGGCATCGTCACCCCGCGCCCGGCCTCGGGCATGCTGGTGGCGTTCGATGTGCTGGCAACCGATCGCGAAGATCTCGAGCGGCTGTTCCGCACTCTCAACGAACGCATCGCGTTTTTGATGAAGGGCGGCCCGGTTGCGCAGATCGACCCGAAACTGCCGCCGCCGGATTCCGGCATCCTCGGTCCGGTGGTCACCCCGGACAACCTGACCATCACCGTGTCCGTCGGTGATTCGCTGTTCGACGAGCGCTTCGGTCTGGCAGCGGCCAAACCCAAGCGCCTGCAACGCATGGTCGGTTTCCCCAATGATGCGCTGGACGCAGACTGCTGCCATGGTGACCTGAGCCTGCAGTTCTGCGCCAACACTGCCGACACCAACATTCACGCCCTGCGCGACATCGTCAAGAATCTGCCCGATCTCTTGCTGGTGCGCTGGAAACAGGAAGGCAGCGTACCGCCGCAAGCCCCGGCCAAACCCGGAGTGCCGGCGCAGTCGGCGCGCAACTTTCTGGGTTTTCGCGACGGCTCGGCCAACCCCGATTCCAACGACGCCAAAGCCATGGAGCGCATCGTCTGGGTGCAGCCGGGCAGCGACGAACCGGCCTGGGCCGCCCACGGCAGTTATCAGGCGGTGCGCATCATCCGCAACTTCGTCGAGCGCTGGGATCGCACGCCCTTGCAGGAGCAGGAAAACATTCTCGGCCGGGTCAAGAGCAGCGGCGCGCCCATCGGTGGCCACAGTGAAAGCGAAGTCCCGGATTACAGCAAAGACCCGGCCGGCAAGCTGACCAAACTCGACGCGCATATTCGTCTGGCCAACCCGCGCACCGCCGCGACCCAGGCCAACCTGATCCTGCGCCGGCCATTCAACTACTCCAACGGCGTCAACAAGAACGGCCAGCTCGACATGGGCCTGCTGTTCATCTGCTATCAGGCCGATCTGGAACAAGGCTTTATCACCGTGCAGACCCGCCTCAACGGCGAACCGCTCGAGGAATACCTCAAACCGGTCGGCGGCGGTTACTTCTTCACCCTGCCCGGCGTTACCGGCGACGACGATTTCATCGGTCGCTCGTTGCTGGCTGCCGCCTCCCAAAACAAAACCGCATGACACCCAACCGACACTGGAGCCGCCCCATGAAAAAGACGCCACTCGCGTTATTGCTGACCCTTGGTTTGCTCAACACCCCGCTGTCGGCGTTCGCCGCGACCGCGCCGCTGGATCTTGTGGGGCCGGTGTCGGACTACAAGATTTACGTCACCGAGAAACTCGATGAGCTGGCCAGCCACACCCGGCAGTTCACCGACGCGGTGAAGAAAGGCGATCTGGCCACCGCGCAGAAGCTCTACGCGCCGACGCGGGTTTATTACGAATCGATCGAGCCGATTGCAGAACTGTTCAGCGACCTCGATGCGTCCATCGATTCGCGCGTCGATGATCACGAGAAAGGCGTGAAGGCTGAAGATTTCACCGGTTTCCACCGGATCGAATACTCGCTGTTCGCGGAGAAATCAACGCAGGGTCTGGATGCACTGGCCGACGGTTTGAACAAGGACGTGCAGGACCTGCAAACCCGCGTAGCCGGCCTGACCTTCCCGCCGGAGAAAGTCGTCGGCGGCGCTGCTGCGCTACTGGAAGAAGTCGCGGCGACGAAGATTTCCGGCGAGGAAGACCGCTACAGCCACACTGACCTGTACGACTTCCAGGGCAATATCGACGGCGCGAAGAAGATCGTCGACCTGTTCCGCCCGCAGATCGAACAGCAGGACAAGGCGTTTGTAGCGAAAGTCGACAAGAACTTCGCCACGGTCGAGCGGATTCTCGCCAAATACAAAACGGCGGATGGCGGCTTTGAAACCTATGACAAGGTCAAGGACAACGACCGCAAGGCGCTGGTGGGCCCGGTGAATACATTGGCTGAGGATTTGTCGATGATGCGCGGGAAGTTGGGTCTGAACTGAATCTTCAGCGCCTGTCAGGGCCCTATCGCGAGCAGGCTCACTCCTACAATTGGAATGCGTTCCCCTGTAGGAGTGAGCCTGCTCGCGATAGCGGTTTTCGCCACACTACAAATACCAAACCCTAGAGAATCCGATAGAGCAACCGCTCAATCCTCACCCGACTCACCCGCTTGAGAAACTTCGCCACCCCTGCCGGGTAATCCGGCAGTGTCTCCAGGGTCTGGAAGCTGTCGATCCGCGTGGTATGGCGGAAGATGTTTTCCAGCTCTATCGCCCGTGGCTCCAGCCACTCGCCCTTCGGATCGTCGATCAGCAGCGCGTTTTCCAGATCCAGACGGAACGCCCGCGGATTGAGGTTGTTGCCGGTCAGCAAGGTGTAACGCTGATCGATCCACATGCCCTTGAGGTGATAAGTGTTGTCGCCGTCGCGCCACAGGTGCAGGTTCAACTGGCCGCTGTCGATGCTGTGCTGATGGCGTTTGGCGAAGCGGCGCAGGCTGATCTCGTACAGATACGGCAGCGCGGCAATCACCTTGAACGGCTCGCTCGGCGGAATGTAGAAATCGTTGGCGGTCTTGTCGCCGACCACGATATCGATCTTCACGCCCCGGGCAAGCGCACGGTTGATTTCACGGATCACGCCCAGTGGCAGGTTGAAGTACGGTGTGCAGATGGTCAGCTGCTTTTGCGCGCTTGCGATCAATTCGAGGATCGCCCGGTTCAGCGGGTTGTTCTTGCCCACGCCGAGCAGCGGCGTGACGGACAGCCCTTCTCTGCTGGTGCTACCGGCGCCGGTGTCATAGGTCGCGTATTTGAGGCGGCTGCGCAGGTCGCCGATGTCGTTGCGCAGGCTGCGTGTGCTCGGCAGATTCGGTAGGTCGAGGCGATGCACGGCTTTCGATTCGATCAGGCCATGCTTGACCAGGTGATGCATCGAGTCCGCCAACTCACGACTGTGCAGCACGTGGTAACGGTCGAAGCGATATTTGTCGAGTTTGTGCAGGTAAACGTTGTTCAGGCTGGCGCCGCTGTAGACCACATTGTCGTCGATGACGAAGCCTTTGAGATGCAACACGCCGAACAGCTCGCGGGTCTGCACCGGCACGCCGTAGATCGGCACTTCGCTCTGACGCGTGCGGGTCATGTCCTGATACCAGGCAGCGTTACCCGGCTGCTTGCCTGCGCCGATCAGGCCGCGCTGGGCACGCAACCAGTCGACCACCACGGCGATCTCCAGCTCGGGACGCTTGAGTTTGGCGGCGTGCAAGGCATCAAGAATTTCCTGGCCGGCTTCGTCCTGCTGCAAATACAGCGCGACGATGTAGATGCGCTGGGTTGCTGCGGCGATTTGCTCGAGCAGGCAGCGTCGGAATTCGGCAGCACTGGACAGAATGCTCACCGCCTCGGCGGTCAGCGCGAAGCTGCGCAGTTTGGGCAGCAGAGAACGTTTGAAAAGCAACGGCATAAGGCTCGCAAGGTTCGATTCCGAAGAGTTTGAGAGCTTACACCATCGTCTGCGCCGGGTCTTGTCAGTGTCAGTAATGGCGCCCTCGCGAGCAGGCTCGCTCCCACCTTTGCAATGCAGTCCCCTGTGGGAGCGAGCCTGCTCGCGAAAGCGATTGTACGGACAAAAAGAATATTGACTTGACCAAGGAGAACAACCGTTCTACTGTTCGCCGCATGAACGAACCAACCAGCAACGACACACGCGATATCATTCTGGATGTCACCGAAAAGTTGATCTACAAAAGTGGCATTGCTGCCACCAGCATGGATCTTCTGGTGAAGACCGCCGGCGTCTCCAGAAAAAGCATCTACCGTTACTTTGCCGACAAGGACGCGCTGGTGGTGGCGGCCCTGCAACGACGCGATATCCGCTGGATGCACTGGTACACAAGCGCTGTCGACCAGGCAGAAACCCCGGCCGATCGCCTGCTCAACCTGTTTACCGTGCTCAAGGGCTGGTTCGACTCGGAAGGCTTTCGCGGCTGCGCCTTTATCAACACCAGCGGCGAAACCGGCGATCCACAGGATCCGGTGCGGCTGGTGGCCAAAGAACACAAACAGAAGCTGCTCGACTACGTGTGCGAGCTGTGTACCGAATATGGCGCCGAGGATCCGCAACTGCTGGCCAGACAGTTGCTGGTTCTGATTGAAGGCGCCATTACCGTAGCGCTTGTGATGGGTGATCACAGTGCCGCCGATAATGCGCAATGCATGGCGCGAAAGTTATTGGGCCTGTAACTCTTAACAAGCCGGACTTGTTGTTCATACATTTAATGAATCAGGAGATTGAACATGTCGACTGCAGCCCAGGTACGTCCGCCATTGCCGCCGTTCAACCACGCTTCAGCCATCGAAAAAGTGCGCCTTGCCGAAGATGGCTGGAACACCCGCGATCCGGAAAAGGTTTCGCTCGCTTACACCCTCGATACCAAATGGCGCAATCGCGCCGAGTTCGCCAACAACCGCGAAGAGGCCAAGGCATTCCTCACCCGCAAGTGGGCGAAGGAACTGGATTATCGTTTGATCAAAGAGCTCTGGGCCTACTCTGATACGCGCATCGCTGTGCGTTACGCCTATGAATGGCACGACGATTCCGGCAACTGGTTCCGCTCTTACGGCAATGAGAACTGGGAGTTCGATGACAACGGCCTGATGTTCCAGCGCTACGCCTGCATCAACGACATGCCGATCAAGGAAAGCGAACGCAAATTCCACTGGCCGCTGGGGCGCCGGCCGGATGATCATCCGGGGCTGAGTGAACTTGGCCTCTAAAGCCTACCCTGATTCAATGTAGGAGTGAGCCTGCTCGCGATAGCGGCATGGCTGTGACCTCTTCACGTCTGACAAACCGCCATCGCGAGCAGGCTCACTCCTACAATGGTTTTGCGGTGAATATTGATTTTGAGTACGGCACCGCATCTGTGGGATGCGAGCCTGCTCGCGAATAGGCCCTACGACTCGCCGCAACAGTTGGATACAGGTAACATGACCGCCCTCCCCGCAGCTCACGTTCTGCGCCTTGCCGAATAAGCCGACTCCATGCCTTTCGAACTCAGCGTTGACCTCACCACCCTGGCCATTCTGGCCGCCGTTGCCTTTCTTGCCGGTTTCATTGATGCCATCGCGGGCGGTGGCGGTCTGTTGACCACGCCGGCGCTGCTGACGGCGGGCCTGCCGCCGCATCTGGTGCTGGGCACCAACAAGCTGAGTTCGACCTTCGGTTCGGCGACCGCCAGTTTCACCTTCTACAAGCGCAAGCTGTTTCACCCACGCCAGTGGACCCACGCGATTGTCGGCACGCTGGTCGGCGCGCTCACCGGTGCGGTGGTTGCGCATTACTTGCCCGCCGAGTGGCTGAACAAGATGCTGCCGGTGATCGTCTTCGCATGTGGGGTGTATCTGTTGTTTGGCGGCACGCCGAAAGCGCCATTGGACAGCGACGCACCGATCAAAAAGAAATGGCAATCGACCCAAGGCTTCAGCCTCGGCTTCTACGATGGTGTGGCCGGCCCCGGTACGGGTGCGTTCTGGACAGTCAGCAGTCTGTTGCTGTACCCGATCGATCTGGTCAAGGCCAGCGGTGTGGCGCGCAGCATGAACTTCGTCAGCAACATCGCGGCGTTGTCGGTGTTCATTTTCTCCGGTCAGGTCGACTGGATTATTGGTCTGTGCATGGGCCTGTCGGTGATGGTCGGAGCCTTCTTTGGCGCGCGCACCGCGATCAGCGGCGGCGCCAAGTTCATTCGTCCAGTGTTCATCACCGTGGTGCTTGGCCTGACCGTGCGCCTAGCCTGGCAGCACTGGTTCAGCGTGGCCTAAGCGCCGCGCCACATAGACGTCGATCAGGTAACGGGCAATCGAGCGCGACGCCGGCAACGGCGGCAGCTCGTGCACGTTGAACCACTGGGCGTCCTCGATCTCGTCTTCCTGACAGACAATCTCGCCACCGGCGTACTCGGCATGGAAACCGAGCATCATCGAATGCGGGAACGGCCAGCACTGGCTGCCGATGTACTGGATGTTCTTCACTTCGATCTGCACCTCCTCGCGCACTTCACGAATCAGGCAATCCTCGGCCGACTCCCCCGGCTCGGCGAAACCCGCCAGCGTGCTGTAGACCCCGGTGACGAAGCGCGGCGAGCGCGCCAGCAGGATTTCGTCGCCACGGGTGATCAGCACGATCATGCTTGGTGAGATGCGCGGGTAGCTGCGCAGATCGCACGGCTGGCAATACATCGCCCGCTCGCGCGGCACCTGCGTCATCGGCTGGCCGCAGTTACCGCAGAAGCGATGCTCGCGCGCCCAAGTGCCGATCTGCGCGGCATAACCGAGCACCTTGTACAGGGTGTGATCGCCCTCGAGCATGAACGCTCGCAAGCCTTTCCAGCCGCAACCGGGCACTTCGCTGACACTGCGCAACTCGAGCAGATAGACCGGCTCGCCGTCGAGATGACCAATGCCATGCTCGGCGAGAACCGAAAGGTCCTGGCGCTTGAGCCATTCGCGCGGGAACAGTGCGCCGTTGTCATCGAACAGAAAGCCTTCCGGGCTACGTGCCACGGCCCAGCCGCCGGGTTGATCGGTGTCGATTACTGCAGTGGTCCAGCGAGAGATCATGGTTAACTCAATCCAGAAATTCGGGTTTCTGTTTGCTCATATGGGCGGCCATGGCCACGCGCAGATCGGTGGATTGCAGCATGGCGGCGTTCCAGGTGGCAACGTATTCGAGACCGTCGTCAATGCGATGGTCGCGCATGTAGCTGATCATTTCCTTGGTGCCGGTCACGGCAATCGGCGACTTGGCAGCGATGTCCCGAGCAATCTCGAACACGCCTTCGAGCAGTGTGTCCTTGTCGCTGTAGACCCGATTGACCAGGCCCATGCTGCGCGCTTCCTCGGCGCCAAAGGTGCGACCGGTGTAAGCCAGTTCACGCAGCATGCCGTCTCCGATGATCCGCGGCAACCGTTGCAACGTGCCGACGTCAGCGGCCATGCCGATATCGATTTCCTTGATCGAGAACTGCGCGTCCTCAGCGGCGTAACGCATGTCGCAAGCGGCAATCAGATCGATCGCCCCACCCAGGCAGTAACCCTGAATGGCCGCCAGTACCGGTTTGCGGCAGTTGTCGACGGCGTTGAAAGAGGCTTGCAGGTTGAGGATCTTGCGCCGCAGCAGACGCGCATTGCGGCCTACATCCTTGCCCAGTTCATTGGCGACGCCGGCGAGCATCATCAGGTCGATGCCGGAGGAAAAGTGCTTGCCGTTGCCGCTGAGCACCACCACGCGAACTTCGTCGGTGTCGTCGATCCATTGGAAAATCTCGACGATTTCGCTCCAGAACGCCGCGTTCATCGCGTTGATCTTTTCCGGGCGATTGATCTGCACGTGCGCGATGTTGTCGGCCAGTTCGACGCTGAAAGCGGAGTATTGAGTCATGGCAGTGATCCTTTACCGGGCTGGGAAACAAGGCCCGAACTATAACAAGGCCATGGGGCGGCGGTTCGGCCAAATGCGGGACTGCTCGGAGTCTGCGCAAGATGCGCGGGCCTCTTCGCGAGCAGGCTCGCTCCCACAGGGAGACTGCATTTCAATGTGGGAGCGAGCCTGCTCGCGAAGGCGTCGGATCATGCACCACACGCGATCATTTCAGCCCCAGCCTGTACAGCGAGCCATTCTCTTCATCCGTCAGCACATACAGATAGCCATCCGGCCCTTGGCGCACATCGCGGATACGCTGATTCAACTCACCCAGCAAACGCTCCTCATGCACGACCTTGTCGCCATCGAACTGCAAGCGAATCAGCTCCTGCGTCACCAGTGCGCCGATAAATGCGTTGTGCTGCCAAGGCGTGAAGCGGTCGGCGTCGTAGAACGCCATGCCGGTCACGCCGGGCGATTTTTCCCAGACATGATGTGGCGCCACGGTGCCTTCAGCAGTCTTGCCCTGCGCCTCCGGAATCGGCTGCATCGAGTAATTGATGCCATGGGTCGCCAACGGCCAGCCATAGTTCTTGCCGCGCTCGATGATGTTCACTTCATCGCCACCACGCGGCCCGTGCTCGTTCTCCCACAACGTACCGGTCCACGGATTGAGCGCCGCGCCCTGCGGGTTGCGCAGGCCGTAGGACCAGATTTCCGGCCGAACCCCGGATTGGCCAACGAACGGGTTATCGTCCGGCACCTTGCCGTCGGGGAAGATGCGTACGACTTTGCCTTGCAGCTTGTCGAGGTCCTGCGCAGTCGGGCGGTCGTTGTTTTCACCCAGAGTGATAAACAGATAGCCGTCGCGATCGAAGACCAGGCGCGAACCGAAATGGTTGCTCACCGACAGTTTCGGTTCCTGCCGGAAGATCACATTGAAGTCCTTCAGCGTTTTCAGGTCCTCGGAAAGTCGTCCGCGCCCTACCGCTGTGCCAGCCTTGCCACCCTCGCCACCGCCCTCGGCATACGACAGATAGACCATGCGGTCCTGCTTGAAGTCCGGCGACAGCACCACATCGAGCAGACCGCCCTGGCCCTTGGCCCAGACTTGTGGCACGCCGCTGATCGGCTCCGACAATTTGCCGTCCTTGTTCACGACGCGCAGATGGCCCGGGCGCTCGGTCACCAGCATGCCCTTCTGATCAGGCAGAAACGCCAGCGCCCACGGATGTTCCAGGCCTTGGGCAATGGTGGTGACTTCAAGAATGCCCTGCTCGCTTTTCAGCTCTTTGGGCGCGGCGGCGAATGTCGGGGCACTGATCAGCGCGGCGGCGCAGCAGGTGGCTAGAAGGGTTTTACGCAACATGCACGATTCCTTTTGTTCGTGTGAAGGGCTGACAGAACCTCAGTCCTGCCGTTCAACGGTTGCTGCCGGTGCCCCGTGAGGGCGGGTTGGGAATGAAGGTCGGCGGATTGCTCGGCACCGAGCGAATCGGCTGGCCGTTGCCGATGCCGCGATTTTCCACGGTCGGCTGACGCGGTACCGGAACGGTGTTCGGCCCGCGAAGGGGCGGAGCGCTGGGCTGGGTGCCCTGCATGCTGTTGGGATTGGCCCGGCGGATCGGGCTGTTGTAGGGATTGTTGCTATTGCCGGTGGGGCTTTGCGCCAGCACGACGTCGGCATGAACCAGACCGCCACTGAGGGCCAGGACGGCGATGCCAAGCAGAAAGCGGTTCATGGGGAATGCCTCTCGATGAGCGTGGAATAGAGCCTTGGAGCCCACGCTACGCCGTGGGTTCGGATTTGTTAACCCTCGTCTCTTAAACAACATGTAACACGGCTTGACCGTACCGTTGGAAGCCGCGCAATCACTGGAAACTTTCTCGCCGCGCCACGGGTCACCTGATCATCACTCGGAGGACAGGTCATGGCTCGGGCAATCTGGAAAGGCGCAATCAGTTTTGGACTGGTACACATCCCCGTGGCGCTGGTTTCAGCGACGTCGTCCCAAGGCGTGGACTTCGACTGGCTCGACAGCCGCAGCATGGACCCGGTGGGCTACAAACGCATCAACAAGGTCACCGGCAAGGAAGTCACCAAAGAAAACATCGTCAAAGGCGTGGCTTACGAAAAGGGCCGGTACGTGGTGCTCAGCGAGGAAGAGATCCGTTCCGCGCACCCCGTTTCGACGCAGACCATCGACATTTTCTCGTTCGTCGACGCCGAGCAGATTCCGCTGCAGAACATCGACACGCCCTACTACCTGGCGCCGGACAAGCGCGGCGGCAAGGTCTACGCATTACTGCGTGAAACCCTGAGCAAAACCAATAAAGTCGCCCTCGCCCGCGTCGTCCTGCACACCCGCCAATACCTGGCGGCACTGATGCCGCTGGAGTCGGCGCTGGTTCTGGTGAAACTGCGCTGGCCACAGGAGGTGCGCAGCCTCGATGAACTGGCGCTGGGCAGCGAAGTGACCAAGCCGCAACTGGCCAAGGGCGAGCTGGACATGGCCAAACGTCTGGTTGAAGACATGACCGCAGAATGGACGCCGGAAGATTACAAGGACGAGTTCGAAGACAAGATCATGGCCCTGGTCGAGAAGAAAGCCCACGAAGGCAAGATCGAAGATGTCGAGACCGCCACTGGCGAGGAAGAGCGCAAGACTGCCGATGTTATCGACCTGACCGAGCTGCTCAAGCGCAGTCTTGGTGGCAAGGCCCCGGCCAAGCCCAAGACCAAATCAACCAGCAAGGCGGCGCCGGCGAAGAAGACCCGCAAGGCGTCTGGGGAGTAAGCGTTGGGCCAGCTAGAGGTATGTTGGAAATGAAGCCGCCTTCGCGAGCAGGCTCGCTCCCACAGGGGAACGCATTCCAAATTGTGGGAGCGAGCCTGCTCGCGAAGAGGGCGGTGCTGACACTACAAATCATCAGATCAGAATGAAGATCGCCAACAACGCGGCAAAAATCGCCCACTTCTCCAGGTAATACCGCGTGCGGTTGCGCTTCTTCAGCTCTTTGCCGCGCAAGCGAATCTTGTAGATTCTGGTAAACAAGCGGTTGATGCCACCGGTCTTGTCCCCAGCATCATTCGGCGCGCCCGCCGCCGACATCACCGTGCGGCTGAACCAGCGATTGAACGCAGCGGCCCAGCGGTATTTCAGCGGCCGTTCGATATCGCAGAACAGGATGATGCGGTTCTGCTCCGTGGTGTTTTCCGCGTAATGAATAAACGTCTCGTCGAACATCACCGCTTCGCCATCGCGCCAGTGATAGTTCTCACCGTCGACGTTGATGTAGCAGCCAGGATCGTTCGGCGTATCCAGGCCCAGATGATAGCGATAGGAACCGGCGTAAGGGTCGCGATGACGCACCAGCTTCGAGCCCGGTGGCAGCTCGGCAAACATCGCCGCCTTGATCGAGCCGATGCTCTGCACCAATTCGGTGGTGCGCGGGCACAGCTTCATCGCCGAGGGATGACTGTCGCCGTACCACTTGAGGTAGAAGCGCTTCCAGCCAGTCTTGAAGAAAGAGTTGAAGCCGACATCGTCATACTGATTCGAGCGCTTGATCTCGCCGGCACGCAGCAGGTTCTGACCTTCCTCGCGAATCTCTTGCCAGTGCGCCTGCAACGGGCTCAGATCGGGAAAGTCGGCCGGGTTCAGATAGGGCTTGTTGGGAATCTTCGAAAACAGATAAAGGAAGCAGTTGATCGGCGCGAGAAACGTCGAATGGTCACTCAATTGCCGGCCCAGCTTGTGGCGCACGCGTCCACGCAGGTGAACGTAAGCAATGGAGATGACATAAACAGCGGCAATGATGAGTTTCACGGAAAAGGGTCACACGTCAAAAGTGAACAAACTGCGCGCGTGGCGACCTGAGGCCCAGCGTCTTATGCAGCGGTCTTGATGCACAGGGCGCGTCCTTGGCCCGCGCCGTTCCGGGCGCTTGGTGAAGGGTGGCATTTTAGCCACACTTTGTAACCGATAGTGAACCCTCAACTGTGAAAAACTGTCTTGCACCTGCTTTGTGTAATGCCTGCGCCGGCCCAAAAGCAGGCGCAACGCCCGTTGCTCACTTCGATGGAACCACGCTCCGCACGCACTCCTCTATCGCTTATCAACAATGGGAGGAACCCTCATGATCGCCCCACAAACCGGTATGAAACCAGGTCAGCGCTATCGCATTGAAAGCGTCGAACGCGCGCCGCAATTTTCTGGCTTTTTTCTCGATGGCAAATATTTCCTGGGACCTGAATTGCAGACCGCGGTCGGCTGGCTTGAAGGGCAGACATTCTTTTACGACCAGCTCGACCCGACCGGTGAGCCGGTGTATCCGCAGAGGATTGCCGGCACAATCGAGGGGCTAACGCTGGTGATGCCGGACGGCTTGCGCCTGGAGATCGAAGAAGCGCCTTATCAAGCGGAACCTGCCGCTGCGGTGCGTTCTTCGTTTGAGGGGCGGGTCGAGCGTATCTCGCGTCTGCCGATACGCCCTTCGCCGCTGCTGGTAGCCGGGGCTGCGATGCTGGTTGGGGTTTGCCTGCTGACGATTTCGCGCATCAGAAACCGATAAGGCCACCGCGCGAGCAGTGGCCCAGCCGTCGGTCACTGCTCGCGGGTCACCGTCAACGCGACCACGGCGATGCGCTCGGCTCGCGCATATTCAGGCTTGAGCAATTCCTCACTGAACACATCCGGATCGAGCTCGCGATAGGTCCAGCCGAAACGCTCGCCCTTTAGCAAGGGCGCCACCGCATCGCGGAACGGATCCTTACCGGCAACAATCGCCACGCCGGTATACACCAGCAACGTGCCGCCGACTGCCAGGCGCGGCAACGCCTCACGCACGATACGCACCGACAAGCCCTCGCCCAACGCCCCGCCGCCGTGACGATAGGCGCGCTGTTGCTGGTCGTTCATGTACGGTGGATTGGCGATGATCAAATCGAATTGGCCTTCGACGCTGGCGAGCAGATCGCTGTGATACACCGACACATTGCTGGCCCCGGCCAGCTCGGCGTTGACCGCACTCATGCGCAACGCCTGCGGGTTGATGTCCACGGCCCACACCTCGGCATCCGGCCGGGCCTTGGCGATCAGCACCGCACCGGCGCCGCTGCCGCAACCGATATCCACCGCGCGCCTGATCGGCGAAAAGCGCTGCTGCAATTGCGCTTCGATGGCCTGAGCGAAGCGGTAGGTATCCGGACCGAAGAACACTGCGTCGCTCGCCGTCGTCGGAAACGCCGAGTGGACGAACAAGCGGTCATTCAGCGTCGACCAGCGCACCTGACTGCGCCACACAGCGCCATCGCGTTCGACGATGCCAGCCTGCTCCAGGCTTGCCAGTTCGTCTGCGCTGAACAGCTCGGCAGGAAACGGCATCGACCAGCCGAACACGTCGCGCAGATCCTTCGCCAAAGGTGTGGCAAAGCGCTGCAGAAAACGTTCGTGGGTCAATGGGGTTGGAGTGATGAAGTGATATCCGCTGTCGAGCAGACGCTTGCCCAGCTCGAACAGCACTCTGTCCGATGTTTCTTGTGCCGACATGAAGCCTCCTTGTTTCAACGCAAGCGGGCGCGCAGTTGCATGAAGCGACGCGTCGCGAAAAGTCCGGCCGGACGCCAGTGCCGCTGGGGTTGCAACCACGGCAGCAGAATTTCCATTTGCTCGGCGGAAGGCTTGTCAGCCAGTGCGGCTTCGAGGTTGAGCAGATCGGCATCGTCGTCGAAGGCTTCTTCCACGGCGGCTTCGCGGCGCACGTAAGGCCGAGGCCGTGAAGCCGGGCAGTCCTCAGTGATCCAGTCGCGCATCAGCTGTTTTTCATAGCCGTTGAACACGCCGAACATCGCCGCATCGCTGCCGTCGATCAGGCGCCAGAAACGACTCTCTTCGACCGCCTCACCGCGCTTGATCCAGCTCTTGCGCTCCAGCGCCGCGAGGAATTCGCCCATCTGCCCCGGCGTCGCCAACCATTGGTTGATGGTGCGGTTTTCGATGCGGCAGTAATCAGAATGCATATGCCGGCCGAACACCGCTTTGCGCTCAAGCATGGCGATGACTTCGTGGTCCAGATCGAACTCTTTGATCACTGCGGTCGTGCCCTTGCCGACGTCGTTGAGGCGATAACCGATCGCCATGCGCCGGTAGAACTCGTCGCGCTCTTCACCCAGCGGCATCAGCTCGAGCATCGACTGCACAGCCTTGCGCGCATGGCCGGTGCTGGCGTTGTCGATGGTCACATGCAGGCGGAAATAGTGCGGATCGATGCCCAGCTCCGCCAGCTCATAGGCACTGATCAACAAGTGCAGCGGCAGTTGCTCGTAGCCAAGATTGAAGCCGATGACTTCAGGGATGAACTGGCCGCCAAAGCGTCCCAGCGCCAACTGCACCGCGCCCTGCAAGAAATACTCGTCGGCAAGCCCGCTCAGATCAGAGCAATCATGCTCGGCAAGCAGCTTGCGATAGATCACCACATGATTCTGCCGCGGCACGCCCTCGCCCAACTCCTCGAGATAGGTATCGAGCAAATCGTCGAAACGCGGATCCTGCCACTGCGGCAACAGCCCCGCCAGCCAAGCGCCATCCACTTCTTTGGTCGGTGCTACGTGCAGGATGAAATACAACGCATGGGATTTGTTGCGGAAATAGCGACGGGGTGCACCTTGCTGGCGTTGTACGAGGTACTCAGCGTATTCGGCAGCGACTTTGGCGCAGCGGGTTTCCGACCATTGCAGCAGCTCTTCGGCGCTACCCGGCAAGTCGTCAGGCAGTGCCGCCGCCTTGCTCAATTGCCGGCGCAGAAAGTCCAGCGCCGCGCGATCGGCCGTGGAGTCTTCTG
The DNA here is from genome assembly GCF_036283065.1 of Pseudomonas moraviensis subsp. stanleyae. Lineage (GTDB taxonomy): Bacteria > Pseudomonadota > Gammaproteobacteria > Pseudomonadales > Pseudomonadaceae > Aquipseudomonas > Aquipseudomonas stanleyae. The sequence continues at coordinate 383,876 of NZ_JAADJI010000002.1, read as the reverse complement.
CCAACAATCGGTCATAGAGCCGGCGCTCGGTATCCGCCGGCATGGATGTTTTACCCGAAGACTTCCTGGTCGGGATTTCGATCAGCGACATGACTCATTCCCCTGCGTTATTGGCATTGCCTATAAACGAAAGAGTGATTGCTGCTGAAAAAAATTCCTTTTTTGTGCGCGACGATTCGCTCAGCGGTTTGCGGTGCTTCTCTACCCCAAAGCGGTATCGAGAAACATCATCACGCCGAACCCGAGCATCAAGCCAAGTGTGGCCGGGGTTTCGTGGCCGTTGCGGTGAGTTTCCGGAATCACTTCATGGGACACCACGAAGATCATCGCGCCCGCCGCCAGCCCCATCGCTACCGGAAAGCCCAACGCGAAGCTGTTGGTGATGCCCAAACCGATAATCGCGCCCAACGGCTCCATCAAACCTGAAGCGGCGGCAATCAACGCTGCACGTACGGCGGAAATGCCGGTCACCCGCAGCGCCAAAGCCACGGCCAGACCTTCGGGAATATCCTGAATGGCGATGGCGGTGGTCAGCGGCAGGCCGATTTTCATGTCGCCGGTGGCGAAGCTGACACCGATCGCCATGCCTTCCGGCAGGTTGTGCAAAGTGATCGCGAGAACAAACAACCAGACCCGATTGAAGCGCTTCGCCTCGGGTCCGCGCCGTCCGCTCTTTTCATGTTCGTGGGGGACGAAGCGGTCGAGGCCGACCATCAACGCCACGCCCAAAGCCATGCCGGCGACAACGACGGCAGCGGCGAGCATCGGACTGCTCACCGCCTCCTTCGCCGCCGCGATGCCCGGCAGGATCAGCGAAAAGGAACTGGCCGCCAGCATCATCCCCGCCGCGAAACCGAGCATGGTGTCCTGGGTTCGCGAAGTAATCTCCCGCAACGCCAGGGCCAGTAACGCCCCGACGGCCGTAGCGGCAAAACCCGACAGCCCGCCAAGGCTGGCGAGGCGCAAGGTGTCGCGCCCGGTACTGACCAAGCCGGTGTAACCGCTGATCAGCAGCAACACGGTGACACCGACCAGGGTCAGCCAGAAAATGCGCCCTCCCCAGCCCGTACGCGACAGGCTGACGAACCATGCGCGTACGGGGGCTGCGAACGAAGATGACGGTAGCGCCATGAAAACTCCTCAGGTTCAAGTGGCCGGTGCGAACGGCGTGGTTTCATCCAGCTGCGCCAACGGAACATCGCTGCCACCCGGGGTCAGAATCACCTTGCGGCACTCTTCCTGTTTTTTATTGAAGATCTTGTAGCCCTCGGCCGCCTGTTCCAGCGACAGCCTGTGGGTGATGATCGCCTCGGGCTGCAACTTGCCGGTTTCGATGTAGCCGAGCAGCTCCGGCAGGAAACGCTGCACGTGAGTCTGGCCCATTTTGAAGGTCAGGCCCTTGTCGAAGGCATCGCCGAACATGAAGCCATGGATGAACCCTGCATAAACCCCCGGAACGCTGACCACACCGCCACGCCGTACGGCGGCGATGCACTGGCGCAAGGCCTTGCCGCTGCTGCCTTCGAGCTTGAGTGTAGCCATGACGGTTTCGGTGGTGCTGCCCTTGGCTTCGAGGCCCACGGCATCGACCACCGCATCGACGCCGCGATGGCCAGCAGTCTGGCTGATGATGGTGTCGGCCGGGTCGTCGTCCTCATCGAAGTTGATCGGAATCACGCCGTAGGTGCGTTGGGCATAATCGAGGCGGTACTGGTGGTGATCGACCATGAAAATCTGCTCCGCCCCGAGCATTCTGGCGCAGGCGGCGGTAAGCAGACCGACCGGCCCGGCACCGTAGATCGCCAGACTCGAACCCTGGACGACGCCGGCGTTGATCACCGCTTGCCAGGCGGTCGGCAGGATGTCGGAGAGGAACAACACTTTTTCATCGGACAGCGTGCCCGGCACCTTGAACGGGCCGGTGTTGGCTTTCGGTACGCGCACCAGTTCCGCCTGGCCGCCGGGAATCCCGCCATACAGACGGCTATAGCCGAACAGCGCGGCCGGTGGCGGAATCATTTTCTTGTTCAGCGCCGCGCCAGGGCCCTCATTGGTGGTCTCGCAAGCGGCATAAAGCTCTTGCTGGCAGAAAAAACAATCGCCACAGGCGATCACGAAAGGAATCACGACACGGTCGCCGCGCTGCACTGCCGTGACCGCGGAGCCGGTTTCTTCGACGATGCCCATGAATTCATGGCCGAAGATATCGCCATGTTCCACGGTGGGTATCTTGCCTCGGTACAGGTGCAGGTCCGACCCGCAGATGGCGGTCGCGGTGACGCGCAGGATGATGTCGTCGGCGGCTTCAAGTTTCGGGTCCGGTACGGTTTCGACGCGCACGTCATGAGCGCCGTGATAGGTCATTGCTCGCATGGCTTGGTCCTCACTCGGTTGAACGAAAATGGCTGCTGCTCCACTTTCCGAAGTGAAAACGGCCGAGTGAGTTCATTCGGGTTTTCAAGATTTTGATCAGCGGATATTCCGCGTCTGCCTGACGGGCCGACGCAGATGCCGGCTTGCCTGCCATATAACTGCCGTCTGAGTTATGCGACAATGCGCGCCAATGTCCAACAAGAACCCCGTACTCGTCGCTCAGCAGCTTGCCTTCAACGGCCCCAGTTGCGGACGGCTTATGCGCGTTGGCTCAACTCAAGCACAGACTGGGGGGAGCTGGAAAAGCTCCAGATTGGTATTCAAGTCCGGTACCAGGCACCACAGACCAGCTCTAACCCATTGATAGGTAAGGTAATTGATCTCCACAGCTAACATCACGATGCAGTTTGGCGCCAAGCCGCTGTTCGAAAACGTTTCGGTCAAATTCGGCGCAGGCAACCGCTACGGCCTGATCGGTGCCAACGGTTGCGGCAAGTCGACCTTCATGAAAATCCTCGGCGGCGATCTCGATCCGTCCGGCGGTCAGGTCATGCTCGAGCCGAACGTGCGTCTGGGTAAGCTGCGCCAGGATCAGTTCGCCTACGAAGAATTCACCGTGATCGACACCGTGATCATGGGTCACGAAGAGCTGTGGAAGGTCAAGGCCGAGCGCGATCGCATCTACTCGCTGGCTGAAATGTCCGAAGAAGACGGCATGGCCGTTGCCGAGCTGGAAACCGAATTCGCCGAGATGGACGGCTACACCGCCGAATCCCGCGCCGGCGAATTGTTGCTGGGTCTGGGCATTCCGCTGGAACAGCATTTCGGCCCGATGAGCGAAGTCTCGCCAGGCTGGAAATTGCGCGTGTTGCTGGCGCAGGCGCTGTTCTCCGATCCGGAAGTGCTGTTGCTCGACGAACCGACCAACCACCTGGACATCAACACCATTCGCTGGCTGGAAAACATCCTCACCCAGCGTAACAGCCTGATGATCATCATCTCCCACGACCGTCACTTCCTGAACAGCGTGTGCACGCACATGGCTGACCTGGATTACGGCGAGCTGCGCCTGTTCCCGGGCAACTACGACGAGTACATGACCGTGGCGACCCAGTCCCGCGAGCAGTTGCTGTCGGACAACGCCAAGAAGAAAGCGCAGATTTCCGAACTGCAATCGTTCGTCAGCCGCTTCTCGGCCAACGCCTCGAAAGCCAAGCAGGCCACCTCCCGCGCCAAGGCGATCGACAAGATCCAGCTGGCCGAGGTCAAGCCTTCCAGCCGTGTCAGCCCGTTCATTCGTTTCGAACAGAACAAGAAGCTGCACCGTCAGGCGGTCATGGTCGAGAAGATGGCCAAGGGCTTCGATGGCAAGCCACTGTTCAAGGACTTCAGCTTCCAGGTCGAAGCCGGCGAGCGCGTTGCGATCATCGGTCCGAACGGTATCGGCAAGACCACCCTGCTGCGAACCCTGGTCAACGAACTGACCCCGGATGCCGGTAGCGTGAAATGGACCGACGCCGCTGAGCTGGGCTACTACGCTCAGGATCACGCTCACGACTTCGAAGACGACGTCACCCTGTTCGACTGGATGGGCCAGTGGACCCAGGGCGAGCAGATGATTCGCGGCACCTTGGGCCGAATGCTGTTCTCCAACGACGAGATCCTCAAGTCGGTCAAGGTCATCTCCGGTGGTGAGCAAGGTCGCATGCTGTTCGGCAAGCTGATCCTGCAAAAGCCGAACGTGCTGATCATGGACGAACCGACCAACCACTTGGACATGGAATCGATCGAAGCGCTGAACCTGGCGCTGGAAAATTACCCGGGCACGCTGATCTTCGTCAGCCACGACCGTGAGTTCGTATCCTCTCTGGCCACGCGCATCATCGAGCTGAGCCCGAACGGCGTGACCGACTTCAGCGGCACTTATGACGACTATCTGCGTAGCCAGGGTGTGGTGTTTTAAGGGCAGCTTTTAGTTTCAAGCGGCAAGCTGCAAGTTAAAAGCCCTGTCCTCTGTGACGGGGCTTTTTGCATTCGGCTTTTGGGGATTGTGGGTGCGGAGACATTCGCGAGCAGGCTCGCTCCCACATTTGGAATGCGGCCTCCCTGTGGGAATGGTGACAGGCTTTTGTGCATTCAAAGGGCAGTGATTCGCTGGTACGACTTCCTTCGCGAGCAGGCTCGCTCCCACATTTGAAAGGCGGACTCTCTGTGGGAATGGTGACAGGCTTTTTTGCATTCACAGGGCGGTGATTCGCTGGAGCGACTTCCTTCGCGAGCAGGCTCGCTCCCACATTTGAAAGGCGGACTCTCTGTGGGAATGGTGGCAGGTTTTTTTGCATTCAAAGGGCGGTGATTCGCTGGTGCGACTTCCTTCGCGAGCAGGCTCGCTCCCACATTTGGAATGCGGACTCTCTGTGGGAGCGAGCCTGCTCGCGAAGGGGCCGTCATCAGCGCCATCAATCCCAAGGGAAAGTCGTTAGCCTGCTTTCCTTTCTCCCAACCCCGCGCCATGATGTCGGCAACTCTCCCACCGCCGCCCGCGAACGAGTGCTCATGTCTGCGCAGCCACTGCCCCCGCAAAGCTCCCTGGCGATCACCCTGCAGATCGTCTCTATCGTTTTCTACACCTTTATCGCCTTCCTCTGCATCGGCCTGCCGATCGCGGTGTTGCCCGGTTATGTCCACGAGCAACTCGGTTTCAGCGCGGTCATCGCCGGGCTGGTGATCGGTTCGCAGTACCTGGCCACCCTGCTCAGCCGACCCATGGCCGGGCGCATGTCGGACACCCTCGGCACCAAGCGGGCGATCATTTATGGCTTGTGGGGGATTGTCCTCAGTGGCGCGCTGACGTTGCTGTCGACCTTGCTGCAGAGTTTTCCGCTGACCAGCCTGTTGATCCTGATTGCCGGGCGCCTGCTGCTCGGTATCGCTCAAGGCCTGATCGGCGTCGGCACCATCAGTTGGTGCATGGGCCAGGTAGGGGTCGAACAGACGGCGAAATCCATTGGCTGGAACGGCATCGCCTCTTACGGCGCGATCGCCATCGGTGCGCCGCTGGGCGTGGTGATGGTCGCCGAATATGGCTTTGTCAGCCTGGGCATCGCGCTGTCGGCGTTGGCGGCCGGTGCGTTGTGGCTGATCCGCAACAAGCCTTCGGTGCCGGTGATTCGTGGTGAGCGTCTGTCGTTCTGGGCGGTGTTCGGCAAGATTGCGCCGTACGGCACCAGCCTGACCCTGGCCTCGATCGGCTACGGCACGCTGACCACTTTCATCACCCTTTATTACCTCAACCGAGGCTGGACCGGCGCGGCGTACTGCCTGACCGTGTTTGGCGTGTGTTTCATTCTGTCGCGGCTGCTGTTTATCTCGGCGATCGCCCGGTTTGGCGGGTTCGCATCGGCCATCGTCTGCATGACAGTGGAAACCGTCGGGCTGGTGATGTTGTGGCTGGCGCCATCCACCGCATATGCGCTGATTGGCGCCGGAATGGCAGGATTTGGATTGTCGCTGGTGTACCCGGCGCTGGGGGTTGAAGCGATCAAGCAGGTTCCGAGTTCCAGTCGCGGTTCAGGCCTTGGGGCTTATGCGGTGTTCTTTGATCTGGCACTGGCGATCGCCGGACCGCTGATGGGCGCGGTGGCGTTGAATCTGGGCTATTCGTGGATTTTCTTTAGCGCGGCATTGTTGTCGGTGACGGGGTTGGGCCTGACGCTGCTCCTCAAGCGCCGCTCGACCTGAAAGTCAACGCATTCCCATGTAGGAGCTGACGAGTGCAACGAGGCTGCGATCTTTTGATCTTGATCTTGATCTTCAAAGCAAAGTCAAAAGATCGCAGCCTCGTTGCACTCGTCAGCTCCTACAGGGGATATGGGGTGGTCATCAGATTATTGATCCGCCGTCTGCATTCCCGCTCTGCTCGATTTGCCCAGCGCATGGGCAAAAAACCGTCCGGCCTCTGAGATCAGGTTGCGGTGAATATCCTCGCGATCGACCCCATCGGCATCGGTACAAAGGGCCGGCATGGCGCGGATCTGCTCTTCGGTGCACGGTGCCAGGAACACGAAGTGCCCTGCCCCGGCCAGCAGTTTGAAGTCCGGCGCGGTGGGCAGTTTGCGCGCCAGGGCGGCAGCGTTTTTATCGAAAGCCACCAGTTTGTCGCCGTCGCCGCTGTAGAGCAGCACCGGCACATGCACATCGGCGAGGGTGTGGCGGCCGAACTTCAGGCTCAGCGGCGCCATCAGTAATAACGCATGTACTCGTGGATCGGCCACCGGCTGCAAATCATCGCGATCGACAATCAACTCGCCCTGGGTGTTGCAGGCATCGTGATCGTCCGGGCGTTCCTGACAATAGCGGCGCAGGCGATCCAGATCCGGTTGTGCCCCGGACAGAATCAACGCAGTCTCTCCACCCGCCGAATAGCCAATGACTCCGACCTGATCGGCATTGACGAAAGGCGCGAGCATGTTGTCGCCGAGGGTCGCGGTGATCGCTTGGGAAATCTGGATCGGCCGTCCATACAAATTGCTCAACGTGCCAAGGCGGCTGTGGTCGCGCCAGTTATCGCCGGGATGAATCACCGCCACCACCACAAAGCCTTTGCGCGCCAGCGACGTTGCCAGATCATGCAAGGCCAGCGGCGTGCCGGTGTTGCCGTGGGAGAGCATCAACATCGGAAAGCGGCCGATCGCAACTTTGGTGTCTTCACCAGCCTCGACCGAATAGCCCTCAAGCAAACTCATGTGCTCGCGGTCACTGGATGGGTAAAAAGCGATAGCGCGCATCGGTTGCAGATCGAGCGGATCGAGAAAGGTCATTTCGTGATAACCGACGCTCCAGACAGGGTGGCGCCCCGGTGCGGCCTGCACTGAATTCAAGCCGGCCAGCAGGCAAATCAGCAACAGTGCACAAAGATGCCTCATGAATGCCCCCACCCTGTCGGACTCCATCGTCGGATGTGCTGAAACTGCATAACCTGGGCCAGATTATGTTACAGCCGGAAACAAAAAACTCCGTATTCGGCCCTTGCGGAACCAGAATACAGAGTTTTTTGGGTATTGCCTGAACATCAGCTGTTCTTTACGCAAGCCTTACGCGGCGGCGAACAGTTGCTCGCTGATCTTCGCTTGCGCAGCACTCATGGCGTTGTTGCGCACTTCTTCGCCATAGGCCAGACCTTCAGCGCGGACGATTTCGATGTCGGTGATGCCGAGGAAACCCAGCACCAGCTTAAGATATTCTTCGTGAGCGATGCCGCTGGCCTGACCGGCGTGGATGCCGCCGGAAGTCGATACGATCACCACTTTCTTGCCACCGCACAGGCCTTCCGGACCGGCTTCGGTGTAGCGGAAAGTCTGGCCGGCCACGGCGATGCGGTCGATCCACGCTTTGAGCTGGGTTGGTACGGTGAAGTTGTACATCGGCGCGGCGATCACCACGGCGTCGGCAGCGATGAATTCGGCGAGGGTCGACGCGCTCAGCTCGGCCTCGTGCTGTTGCGCGGCGTCGCGCAGTTCGGCGGTGGTACCGGCGGCGACCAGTGTGGTCGACGAAAAGTGGCTGATGGCATCGGCAGCCAGGTCGCGGTAGGTGACCACGGCGCCAGGCTCGGCGGCTTGCCAGGCGTCGACGACCTGGCGGCTCAACTGACGGGAAGCCGAGTTGTCGCCAAGAATGCTCGAATCGATGTGCAACAGTTTCATGTGGGTTCTCCTGGAAAGAATCGCCGGTGGCGACGGAATGGAGACAATCCTACGCAACAAACCAATAGCTGATTAGTCGCCGAAAATGCGATAGTTCGTCCCATTGATAGAACGACTGGAAGCGCGCATGCAGGACCTCAACGATCTCTACTATTTTGCCAAAGTGGTCGAAGCCGGCGGATTTGCCGCCGCAGGGCGTTTGCTCGGCATTCCCAAATCGCGTTTGTCGCGACGCATTGCCGAACTGGAGGAACGCCTTGGCGCGCGTCTGCTGCAACGCACCACCCGCCAACTGAACCTCACTGCCGTCGGCGAACGCTACTTGCGCCACTGTCAGGCGATGTTGCTGGAAGCGGAAATGGCCGATGAAGCGGTGGCGAGTATGTCCAGCGAGCCGCGCGGGCGCTTGCGGGTATCGTGCCCTACCGGTCTGGCCCATGAAATGCTGCCGACGGTAATCAGTGATTTTCTCGGCAAGTTTCCGCAGGTGCAGCTGGAAGTCGTACTGCTCAACCGCCGAGTCGATCTGGTCACTGAAGGCATCGATGTCGCTTTGCGTGTGCGCGATCACGGCGATGAAGATCCGTTGCTGGTCACCCGCCGTTTGCGTCAGGCCCAGGCGGTGGTGATCGCCAGCCCGGCATTCATGCAGGGCAAGACCATCAACCATCCGCAGGACCTGAAGAACCTGCCGGTGCTCGGCGCGCTGGAAGCCGATCGCATGGTGCATGTGCGTCTGCTTGATCAGCAGGGTAAAAGTGTCGATCTGAGCATGGAAGCGCGGTTGGGCATTGATGACTTTGTTGTGCGCAAAGCCTGCGTGCTGGCCGGTCAGGGCTTTACTGTGTTGCCGATGATGTTCTGCGAAAGCGAATTGCGTAACGGCACACTGGTGCAGGTGCTGCCGGAGTGGTCATTGCCCGGCGGCTGGCTGCAAGCGGTGTATCCGCATCGGCGCGGGGTGATGCCGGCGGTGCGTGCGTGGATCGATCATCTGGTCGAATCGTTCAATGCCTGCGGGGATCGATTTTTATGAAACAAGGAAGAATGAGCGAAACCGAGGTAGCCGAGTTTTGTCTGGCCCTGCCGGGCGCGCGGGAAGATTACAAATGGGGCGGCGTGCGGGTGTTTTCGATTGCCGGCAACAAGATGTTTGCCTTACAGGGCTTACGCGGCGACTCGCTGGCGTTCAAGGTCGACAAGGATCTGTTTCTCGGCCATTGCGATCGGCCGGGAATTCACCCGGCACCTTATCTGGCGCGGGCACAATGGATCATCATGCATCCGCCGTATCCGCTGGGCGCCGAGGAATTGCAGGACCTGTTGCAACGATCGCATCAACTGGTGGTGAGCAAGTTGCCTAAAAAGACTCAAATCGGCCTGCTCCTGTAAAGCCGATCCCGTGTAGGAGCTGCCGAAGGCTGCGATCTTTTGATCTTGATCGTTCCCACGCTCCGCGTGGGAATGCAGCCGGGGACGCTCCGCGTCCCAAAAGATCGCAGCCTTCGGCAGCTCCTACAGGGGGGATGTGTGTTCTTTAGGACAGCGTTAGCAGGTTTGAACCAAGGAAAACCTGGTCAATCCAGAACACCTGATGCAACAGCACGATCACCCAGAACAGGATCTGAAACGAGACCTTGCGCGTCTTGTGCCGAAATACCTGCTGGGCGACCAAGGCGCCCGGCCAGCCGCCCGCCAGCTCCACCGCATGCAGGATGTTTTCCGGCGTGCGCCAGGCATCGGCGCGGGCCTTGCGCTTGTCGGCCCAGTACAGAAAAAACGCCAAGACACTGACAATCCCGTACGCCGCCAACGGCAACCGCGAGATGCCGCTCAGCCACATTGACAGCGAGCCGAACAGCGGCAGCGCGCAGACGATCAGCAGCACCAAGAGCTTGAACTTCACATGCTGAACGCGGCCGCCCGAAGGTCGTCCATCCGGGCGGCGTGTGCGGGAATCATTCATGCCTTCGCTGCCGACCAGTCCACCCAGCCGAACTGCCAGGTTGCCAGGATGAACAGGCCGAACGCGATCCGGTACCAGGCAAACGCTGCGTAGCTGTGGCTTCCAATGAATTTAAGCAAGCCGCGCACAGCGATCATGGCAAAGATGAACGCGGTGACGAAACCGATGGCGAACACCGGGAAATCCGCTGGCACGAACAGATCGCGGTACTTGTAGCCGGAATACACCGCCGCTCCGACCATGGTCGGCATGGCGAGAAAGAACGAGAACTCGGTGGCAGTCTTGCGCGACAGGCCGAACAGCAGGCCACCAATGATTGTCGAGCCGGAGCGCGAGGTTCCGGGGACCATCGCCAGGCACTGCGCGAAACCGATTTTCAGGGCATCGGTCCAGCGGATCTCGTCGACGGTTTCAGCGTGGACTTCATGCTGGCGCTGTTCGGCCCACAACATGATGATCCCGCCAATCACCAGCGCCGCCGCCACGGTAATCGGGTTGAACAGGTATTCGTGGATCAGATCGGCAAAGATCACCCCGAGCACCACCGCCGGCAAGAACGCGATCAGCAGATTGGCAGTAAAACGCCGAGCGCTCGGCTGGGTCGGCAGGCCGATCACCACGTCGAGGATCTTGCGGCGAAACTCCCAGACCACCGCGAGGATCGCGCCGAGCTGAATGATGATGTTGAACGCCATGGACCGTTCGCCGCCGAAGTTCAGCAAGTCGGCGACGATGATCTGGTGTCCGGTACTGGAAATGGGCAAAAACTCCGTCAGCCCTTCTACAACTCCTAGAATCACTGCCTGCAAGGCGGTCCAAAGATCCATCAATCCCCCAGAGAGCGATGCGCGACGGCATGCCCCGATAATATTTTTCTAGCGTTCACTGCGTTCAGCGTAGCTGGTTAAAGCTGTAGCAATTGCGCGCACAGGATCCACACGAAACGGTAAAAATTCCGTGAAATATCAAAACCGGACTCAGGTTTTCGCGCGCGGGGCCGAAATCCTAACAGACAAGCCTCAATAGCGCTCTGCGCGTTGGATGGCTTTGCCTGGCGCAGTCCCGAGCACTCAGCTGTGGCTGGATGCTGGCGATCGTTTATTACAAGAACAAGAATCCGGAGTGACAGCGTTATGAACAGCTTGCGCAGTGTGTCGATCAGCCGACGCTTGTGGCTCATCTTGATTGTGGCGGTGGTCATGTTGCTGACCTTGGGCGTGCTGATGCTCAAGCAGATCCACGACGACCTCTATCACGCCAAGGCGCAGAAAACCCAGCATGTGGTGCAGACCGCCAGCGGCCTGCTCACGTATTACCAAGGGCAGGAGACTGCCGGCACCCTGACCAGGGACGCGGCGCAAAAGCAGGCGCTGACCGCGATCCGTGGTCTGCGCTATGACCAGAACGATTACTTCTGGATCAACGACCTCACGCCTGTGATGGTCATGCACCCGACCAACCCCAAGCTTGAAGGCCAGAACCTCTCGGCGATCCGCGACCCGGACGGCTTCGCGGTGTTTAACGAGATGGTCGCCATTGCCAAAGCCAAAGGCGCGGGCATGGTCAATTATCGTTGGCCGAAACCGGGCGCGACTGATCCGGTGGCGAAGACTTCGTATGTCAAGCTGTTCGAACCGTGGGGCTGGGTGATCGGTTCCGGCGTGTACGTCGATGATGTGCAAGCCGAATTCCAGGAGCAGATGCTCAAGGCTTCGGCGATAGGCCTGGCAATCGCGCTGATCATGGCGCTGTTGGTGATACTGATCGCCCGCAGCATCGTTCGTCCGTTGCAGGAAACCGTGAACGCCATGGCCAACATCGCCAGTGGCGAAAGTGACCTGACCCGCAGCCTCGATACCCATGGCAAGGATGAGGTCACTGAACTGGCGCATCACTTTAATGCCTTCACCGCCAAGTTGCGCCGGGTGATTGGTGAGCTGCAGGTGTCGGCCAGCGCTTTGGGCCAATCTTCCAGCGAGCTGGGCAATGACGCCTCGCAGGCACAGCAGCGCAGTCAGCAGCAATCGCAGCAGATGGAGCTGGTGGCCACGGCGATCAACGAAGTCACCTACGGCGTGCAGGACGTGGCGAAAAACGCCGAACATGCCGCCGCGGAAATGCGTGATGCCGAAGCACAGGCGCAACAGGGGCAGATCAACATTGATGGCAGCCTGCAACAGATCGACAAGCTCTCGGGCACGATCGATCAAGCGGTGGAAGTGATCCGCACCCTGGCGGCCGAGAGCACACAGATTGGCAGCGTTTTGGAGGTGATTCGCTCGATAGCCGAGCAGACTAATCTGTTGGCACTCAACGCGGCGATCGAGGCGGCGCGTGCGGGTGAACAGGGTCGCGGGTTCGCCGTGGTGGCCGATGAGGTGCGCTTGCTGGCGCAGCGTACGCAGAAGTCGACGGCGGAAATTCAGTCGATGATCGAGCGTCTGCAGAATCATTCGGAGGCTGCGGTGAAGGTGATCGGCGACAGCAGCAAGGCTTCGCAACTGACCATTGAACAGGCGGGTCTGGCTGGGGCGAGTCTCAGTGCGATCGGTCAGGCGTTGCGCAATCTGAACGGGCTGAATGCCTCGATCGCCAGCGCCACGTTGCAACAGGCGCATGTGGTTGAGGACATCAACCAGAACGTGACCCAGGCGGCCGGGCTTTCGCATAGCACCGCGTTGGCCGCTGAACAATCCAGTGCAGCCAGTCTGCGACTTGGGCAACTGAGCGAACAGCTCAATGGGTTGCTGCGCCAGTTCCGCGTCTGACCGATCACCGAGGTGAGCCCACCCCTCACCCCAGCCCTCTCCCCGAGGAGAGGGAGCCGACCGAGGTGTCTGGGGTCATACATCGACCTGAGCAATCGAGTCGATTATGGATTCAACGATCGTTCAAACCGGCGCAGCTCCAAAGCGTCCCCCAATCAGTCCCCTCTCCCTCCGGGAGAGGGTTAGGGTGAGGGGGGGATCTTCGTCGTCTCTGCGTTCGACGAATATTCCAGGTCGGCGTACCTCGACCAGACACCTCGGTCAGTCCCCTCTCCCTCCGGGAGAAGGTTAGGGTGAGGGGGGGATCTTCGTCGTCTCTGCGTTCGACGCGATATTCCAGGTCGGCGTACCTCGACCAAACACCTCGGTCTGATCTCCCTCAGCTAGAGGGTTAGGGTGAGGGGCTGTTGATCTTCGTCGTCTCTGCGTTCGACGCGATATTCCAGGTCGGCGTACCTCGACCAGACACCTCGGTCAGTCCCCTCTCCCCCTGGGAGAGGGCTAGGGTGAGGGGCTTTTGATCTGACTAATGCAGTACAATCCGCCCCCTTCTTTCATTCCCCAAGGATCACTCATGTCCGGGCTTGAACTGTTCGCCGCTGCCCTCGGTGTCATCGCCGTGTGGCTGACGGTCAAACAGAATCCGTGGTGCTGGCCGATCGGGCTGGTCATGGTGTTGCTCTACAGCTGGATCTTCTTTGAGGTGAAGCTGTATTCGGACATGTTGCTGCAAGTGATCTACGCCGCATTGCAGATCTACGGCTGGTGGCAATGGACCCGCGCCGGAACCATGCACGATGGTCGCGAGGTCACTCGCCTCGACTCCCGCTCGATTCTGCTCGGTCTCGGTATCGGCGCAGTCGGCAGCATCTTGCTGGGCGCGGCGATGGCGCACTGGACCGACGCTGCGCAGCCGTGGCTCGATGCCGCGCTCACTGGCTTCAGCCTGGTTGCGCAATGGTGGATGGCGCAGAAACGCCTGCAATGCTGGGCGCTGTGGTTTGTCCTCGATGTGATTTTTGTCGGCCTGTTCATTTATAAGGGCCTGTACCTGACTGCCGGTCTCTATGCGCTGTTTACGCTGCTCGCGGTGCAAGGCTGGCGGGAATGGCGCGCCGATCCGGCGTTGCGCACATGAAAGTCGTTGTCCTCACCGGCCCGGAATCCACCGGCAAAAGTTGGCTGGCGGCAGGCCTCGAGCAGCGTTTCGGCGGCGTGCGCGTTGATGAATATGTCCGCCGGTTCATCGAAGAAAACCCACGCGACACTTGCCTTGCGGACATTCCCGATATCGCCTGGGGCCAGTTGCGATGGGAAGATCAGGCGCGGGCGAAGCAGCCCCCGCTGCTGATCCTCGATACGCATTTGCTGAGCAACATCCTCTGGAGCCAGACCCTGTTCGGCGACTGTCCAGCCTGGCTGGAAAGAGAGTTGCTCGCGCGTCACTACGACTTGCACCTGCTGCTATCGCCGCAACAAGTCGACTGGGCCGAAGACGGTCAGCGCTGCCAACCGGACCTCGCGGATCGCATGGCCTTCTTCGAAGCCAACCGCGCCTGGTTGATCCAGCATCAACAGTCTGTGCAAATCATCGAAGGCGATTGGGCCGAACGCCAGACGCAAGCCTTTGCGGCGGTCGAGCGTTTGTTGTCCAACTGAGCCGCTGCGCCGGCATTTCGGGCTTACCTGTCCGTTTTTGAAACACTCCTGATGGCGCAAAGCCCCCGTCCAAACGCTGTTCATCACTCTGTAACCCGACCTGTTACGCCCATGAAACACATCGGCGCAAACCCTTGTTCCAGAGCTTTGTAACGCCAGTTGCCACTCAACCGCCCCTCACCATGTATCACCGGTGAAACAGTAGCGACCAGCGCCATCCGCTCTTATCCGCCAAGCCCTTGAAATAACAGTACAACTCAAAACCGGCACAGCTTTCGCTCTCTCCTTCACAACGCTGAACAACCCAGCCCACTGAAGAAGGAATTGCAGCCGTGGGGAATTTCAATAAAAGCCTGACCTGCCTTCTGCTGATCGGATCAGCCGCCAGCGCATTGATCAGCGTCAGCGCCCAGGCCGAAGGCAACGGCGTGATCGTTCTCAACCGCGACGTTCAGCCGATCCCGATCGGCCGCAATGGCGGCAAAGACCCCTACCCGAGCACGGTCAACGCCAACCCTTCGGCGCGGATCAATCAGACCCTCAGCAGTACCGAACTCAGCGACGGCGACTTCGCCAATGTCGCCAGCGGCTCGTCGATCCGCGGCAACATGGCCACGCCCAGCTCCAACCTTCCCGGCATGAACACCCTGACCAACCAGAACGGCCTGCCCGGTATGCGCACTGGTAGCGGCGGTGGCTCTGGCGCTTCGATCTCCAACACTGTCAACCGGGCGATGAGCACCGGCCTGGCGCCTCTGACTCGCATGGCCGGAGGCCAATGACATGAATCGCACCCTGCTGCTTCTCGCCCTGCTCGGCTGCACCAGCGCCATGGCCGATCCGGCTTCAGTCAACAAGGCCAATATTCAGGATTCCGGTGTTCAGTACCGCGGCAACTTCAATGTCAACCAGGCCGCCGGTGACCAGATGCAACAGGCCAACACCAAGGCGATCGCCATCGGCACCGAATCCCACGCCACCACCAGCGTCAGGCAAACCATCGACACGCCCGCCAGCCGCGCCATCGACGCGAGCGCCAATATCGGCGGCAACTCTTTCAGCAATGGCAACGGCATCCTCGGTGTGAACCAGGGCGCCGGTGCCAACAATCAAATGGCCAACGTCACGCGCGTCAGCATCAGTGCCGGCCCGCAGAGCGTTGACGACAGCGCCCTTTCGCAACAGAACGTGGCGTTTTTACCGAGCTCAGGAGCAACTGGTACCTCACCCGGCAGTCGCCAGGTCACGACAAGTGACCAGGCCTTCACCGGCAGCCGCGGGGTAATCCAGGTGAACCAGAGTGCCGGGGTGGGGAACCGCATGGCTAACACCCTGAGCATCCGGGTCGCTGACTGACCCATACAAAGTGCAATTGGAAAAGTAACAACACTTAACCCAACTAATAAGCACGACGGAGAAACAACCATGAAACCTACAATGGCTCTCAAACCACTGGTTTTCGCACTCGCAGCAGTGATGGCAATGGCAGCACAGGCTGGCGGCCGTGGTGACAACAACGGTCATGGTAACGGGCACGGCAATGGTCACGGCCAGCCACAAGGTCCGAATCTTGAACAACTGCTGCAGATCACCGCAGGCGCCGGCGCCGCTGTACTCGACGCACAAAACAGCGACGGCAACGTGGTGAAGAACCAGGGCACCCTGCATAACGCCAATGCCAGCGACTCGCTCAACGGCTCCAACGGCAACATGGGCGCCAACGTCGCTGCCGGCGATGGCATCCAGCAGGACAACGCTGCTGCGCTGGCCACCGCTGACGAGAGCTTCATCTTCGGCAACGCTGTTGCAGCCTCGAGCGCGACTCAGGTGAACAACAACAACTACGTGAAAAACTCGTCCACTTTCAACAACTCCACGCTCCACAATGCCGGCAACAACGGTTCTGGCAACATCGGTATCAACGTGAGCTCGGGCACCTTCAACCAACAGAAAAACAACCTCGCCATCGCCGTTTCGGGCGGTCGCGTAGCCACCGCTGCTGCCTCTGCCAACCAGTCCTCGACTGGCCTGGTCGTGGAAAACAAAGGCGTGCAGGCCTACAAAACCGACACCCTTACCGGTACTTATGCAGCTGCCGGCACGTTCAAAGCCAAAGGCACTGCGACCATCGAAGACGACAACCATGGCGGTTGGGGTAACCGTGGCGGCGGCCACGGCGGCAACGATGATCAGAAAGCCAAGTTCGAAGCCGTGGGTACTTTCGGCCTCGCTGGCGTCACCACCCAACAAGTGTTGACCAAAGATGGCTGGAAAACCCCAGTCGTCAACAACGCCAACATGACCAACTCGATGAACAACTTCTCCGGCAACGGTGGAGCCAACGTCTCGGCGGGTGTAGGCAACCAACAAAGCAACTCGCTGTCCATCGCCGCAGGTTGCAAAGCCTGCATGTAATCGCGATCGAAACGAAAGCCCCGGCAACGGGGCTTTTTCCCAGGTTCCACAAGGCGTATTCGATCATGCGGACTCCTGCTCTCCTCGCTCTGCTTTGTCTGTGCGGCCTGACTCAGGCTGCGCAGATGCCCGTCGCTGCCCTGCCGGGTGGCGTGCTGGTCTACAAGGACGTGCAAAGCATTCGTGAGCGCAAGTTTGCCGACATCGTCGAACAGAAAACCGATTTCAGCTGCGGCGCTGCTGCACTGGCAACGGTTCTGCGCCAGGCCTATTGGCTCGACGTCGATGAGGAGCACATCATCAAAGGCATGCTGGTCAACGCTGACCAGGACCTGGTGCGAACCCAGGGTTTCTCCATGCTCGACATGAAGCGCTACGTAGAAAGCATCGGCATGCGTGCCCGTGGCTACCGGATCCCGCCCGAGAAACTCGAAGCGGTGACCATTCCGGTGGTGGTCCTGATGGACATTCGCGGCTACAAGCATTTCGTCGTCCTGCAGCGTTCGGACAAGGATTGGGTCTACATCGGTGACCCGGTTCTCGGCCACAAACGCTACAAGCACGACGACTTTGTCAAAGGTTGGAACGGCATTGTCTTTGCCATCGTCGGCCCCGGTTACGACAAGGCCAACGCCTTGCGCAGCCCTCCCGTGCCGCTGACGGCGAAGAACTCGCTGGACGGTTTCAACCCGGTCAAAGATGCGGAACTGATGGATTTCGGGTTCATTCAGAGCGACTTCTTTTAATCGCCGAGTTAGAGAATGGGACTGGATGTCCCGGGAGCAGCAGATGAAAAGCTCATACTGGCTGGCCGCCGCCTGCCTGGCAGCGAGTGCGTCAGGTTTAGCCCATGCCGGATTCAAACCCATCGAAATCAAGGACCAGGAGCTCGCCGAGCTGCGCGGTCGTTACGTCATGCCGGGGCGGATCATCAGCTTCGGCATTGTCATGAGCAGCACCTGGCGCAACGCCAGCGGCGATTTGATCGGGGCTGCGACCTCGATGCAGATCCAGGCTGCAACCGTCAAACCGGAATTTTACGTCTCGACCATCAAGGAGTCGGGCAACGGCAGCACGCCCACCTTGGCCACCGGCACTGTCATCGGTGGCGCCGGGCTCAACAGCAGCCAGGGTGTGACGCAAAGCGTGCGCGCCGCCGGTGATGGCAACACTGCCAACAACAACGTCGCGATCAACGTCAGCGAAGCCAGTCAGGCGCCGGCGCTGGTGCCGTCGCAAGGCCAGGCCCTCGTCGCCGGGCAGACCATCAGCGGCAGCAACGGCGCCGGCAGTGTCGCGGTTTCGGCCAACGGCGGTGGCGTGCAAATGGCGATTCAGGCCAGCGGCAATCAAGGCACCGCGCTGCAACAGGTCGCCCAGGGCGGGCTGCTGCAGAACACCCGTTTGCTGGGCAGCGCCAACGTGGTCAACAACCTTACGCAACTCAACGTCGTACTTAACAATAACGGCAGAAGCGCCGGTGCACTGGATTGCAACCTGACCCAACTCGGGGCCCTACGCAATATCGGATATTGAACTACGCTGAGTCTCGATCATTGGGCTTAAAGGGACGGCTTATTCATGTATCGATCAGTATCACTGCGTGTTGCAGTGTGTTTGAGTACCCTTCTCCCGGCGGCAATGCTGCAAGCAGCACCCGACGCCGATGTAGAAGCCCTGAAACGGGAACTTCTGGAACTGAAACAACGATACGAACAACAACAACAAGCGCTGGCGGTACTTGAACAACGGGTCCGCCAGGTAGAAGAAACACCCGCCGCCCCACCGCCTAAACGGCTGGCCAAATCGCCGTCCGACATGAAAGGCAATCGCGTCGCTACCGGAGCCGCCACAGGCACCGGTGCGGCCGCCGCATCGGGAGGCGCCGCCGGGGGCAGCGGCGCTTCTTACGGTCAATCGCTGGCCGATGATTCGCAACCGGCGCAGAGCGTTTCCAACCTGTATGACGAAGCCAGCGGTTTCTTCGGCGGCGGCAAGTTCAGCGTCGAAACCGGCCTGACCTATTCGCGCTACGACACCCGCCAGTTGATCCTCAACGGTTTCCTCGCGCTGGATTCGATCTTTCTCGGCAACATCAACCTCGACCGGATCAAGGCCGACACCTGGACCCTCGACCTCACCGGCCGCTACAACTTCGACAACCGCTGGCAGTTCGACCTGAACGTGCCGGTGGTTTACCGCGAGTCGACTTATCAGTCCGGCGGCGGCAACCAGGGCGCGGCCGGTGTCACCACCGAAGAAACCGTGACCAAGGATCCAACCATCGGCGACGTCAACTTCGGGATCGCCTACAAGTTCCTCGACGAGTCGGTCAACACCCCGGACGCCGTGGTCACCCTGCGCGTCAAGGCGCCGACCGGCAAGGACCCGTTCGGCATCAAACTGCGCCAGACCGACGCCAACTCCAACCTGTTCGTCCCCGACACCCTGCCCACCGGCAACGGCGTCTGGTCGATCACCCCGGGCATCTCGCTGGTCAAGACGTTTGACCCGGCGGTGTTGTTCGGCAGCCTCTCCTACACCCACAACCTGGAGGAGTCGTTCGACGACATCAGCTCCACGGTCAACCAGAAAACCCCGGGCAAGGTGAAGATTGGCGACAGCTTCCAGATCGGCGCCGGTATCGCCTTCGCACTCAACGAGAAGATGAGTATGTCGTTCTCGGTTTCCGACCTGGTGCAACGCAAGAGCAAGCTGAAACAGGACGGCGGCGATTGGGAATCTGTGGTTTCCAGTGACGCCAACGCCGGTTACTTCAACGTCGGCATGACCATTGCGGCCACCGACAACCTGACGATCGTGCCGAACTTGTCGATCGGCATGACCGATGATGCGCCGGACTTTTCGTTCAGTCTGAAATTCCCGTATTACTTCTAGGCAAAAGCAAAAGATCGCAGCCTTCGGCAGCTCCTACAGGGATTACGCAATCCAAATGTAGGAGCTGCCGAAGGCTGCGATCTTTTGATCTTCAGGCTCTTGCTCGTGACCACTCATCGGAAATACGCCCGCACCTGTCAGATCTGACAGGTGCGCCCGGCCCGCAAATCCGCTTTCATGACTCCAGCGCCTGGCACTTGCAACCAGGCCCATAACGGAGCACTGCCATGAGCCAGCCGCTGGAAGAAAACCGCATTCTTGCCCTGAGTCCTCCCCTCATACAAGGTCAGGTCGATCTGCAGACGCCGGAGAACTATCACGGCGGCATTTCACTGGAAACCGTCAAGGACGATTTGCACATCTTCGTAGATCCGTGGCTGAACATGGCGCTGAAGGATGAATGCCAAATGTCTTTTGATGGCGTCATTGTCGGGACGATACCGGTCGATGAGCGCAATCTGAATACACGGCTGAAATTCACCGTCCCCAAGGCTCAGGTCACCAATGGCGCGGCGCTTGTCTTTTACACCGTGAAGCGCGTGCCTCAGGAGCCGGTGAGCTCCGAGCCGGTCCTGAATGTGTGGATCCAGCTTACACGGCCTGCTGGCCCGGATCGCGACAGCGAGGAAGGCCATTCCGGCCTGCTCTACACGCTCAGCCCTGACCCATCAAAAGGGGTGGATGCGGAAATGGCCCGGCAGGGAATCCGCATCAACATCGTTCCCTATGAAAACATCGCCGTCTTCGACACCATTCGTTGCCGTTGGGGAGATCAGGTGGTGACGTACTACCCGGTCACCAAAGAGCAGATCGAAGATCCGCTCAACAATCCGATCTTCGTCCTTTTCAACGAGGGCGTCATCAGGGAGCAAGGCAACGGCAGCAGGATCGAAGTGAGCTATCAGGTGATCGACCGGGTCGGCAATCTGCCGGATCCGAACGCGCCGTGGGCGAAAGTCACCTATGTCTCGGTGAACCTCAACATCAGCCGCTTGCCGGCACCAACGATCTGGGTCAACAATCAGAACGTCACCACCATCGACCTGAAAGACCTGGGCACAAGCGACGCCATTGCCCGGGCTTACTTCACCCAGCCGGATTTCCAGGTTGGAGACAAGGTCGAGCTGAGCTGTACCGGCCAGACCCCGGCGGGCGTACCCGTCACGATCGGGCCGTTGGTGCACACGGTCGGCGCCGTGCCTGGCCACTTCGACTTCAAGCTGCCCAATGCCGATATCAGATCCATGGTCAATGGCAAGGCCACGGCCAACTACAAGTTGCTCCGGGCGAGCGTTCCTGAGCGACAGTCCAATGACGTGGTCGTCACGGTCACCGGCGAAGTCGGGCAGTTGAAACCGCCGACAGTGGTTGAGGCGCCGGATTACAAACTTGACCCGAACCGGCATCAGAATGGCTTCACCGTGGTCTTTGATACCTCGACCGTGGGTGCAAATGACCAAGTGCAATTGGAAGTAATCGGCAGACCCGGCGCCGGCTCAGTGCCTCCCCAACAAAAGCCGGTGGCGGGACAATCGAAGGTGCAATTTGAAATCGGTTCCCCTGTTACCGGGGCGAATCTGCAGCGCAATGTAGAGCTGAAATACAACTTGATCGTCAATGGACAGCCGACGCCTGCGCAGAGTGTGACGTTGGTGAATGGCGACTTGCTGCAGTCGAGCATGCCGATGCCGAAGATCGAGGGGTTTGATGGCGAGGTGCTGGATGTCGGGTTGATCAGGGATGACACGAAGGTGTTGTGTGGGGTTTGGCCGTTTCAGTGCCTGGGGTGTCCGATTTGGTTGAAGTATGTGGAGACGTTTGCGGGTGGTGGGGAGCGGGTCAAGGAGCAATTTGCGGGGACGGTGCATGATCAGGCGGTGGGGTTAAGTTATCTGGCTGAGGTGGAGTGGTTGCGCGAGTGTAAGGCGGGCTCGACGTTGGTTGTTGTTTTGAAGGTGGGTTTGTATTCGGGGGCGGTTGAGAGTGAGGCGGTGGCGTGTCGGGTGAGGAGTTATGGGGTTAAGGCGGGGTTGGATGATTTGACTACGTTTGAGGGGTATGACTGGAATCATTGGGCATTATCCAATCATCAAATTCCATCAAAGATTACGCTTGCCAAGAACGAATACTTTTTAGAATCAATCAGTACCCCCTCGTTCCATCCCCGCACAGCGGTTAGCAAGTGCTTTCAAGGGATCGAAACGGACTCTCCACTCGAATTCAGCTTTGATCACAGATCCTCAACTACGTTAGACATTGGACTTTCTCAAAATGGCGTTGCAGCGCATTCCGGGCAAGTCGCTAAAAGCGAAATATGGCAGACAACAATCGTACGCTTTTGCTCGGCTGAGTTTTCTACGCCGGGAACTTTGATGCTGGCTTTTAGTGCGTACAGCCCCACACACATTTTCTCTATCAAAAACCTAAGACTGAGAAAACTATGATTGGTGTTTAAACCTATAATTATAAAAATTAAATCGACACTCACCTAATCTGATGCTTATGCAACAACCGATAAAAAGTTGGCCGCGAAACTCCCAGAACTTTCGCGGCCACACTCAAATTATCACTATGCCGGTTCAACACATCACACAAAGCCTGCCGTTCCGCCCGGGTTTTGTAATCCTCCAGCGTGCCCATCGGCGTTGCGATCGAGTGCTGACTGATCAATCCCAAATCCCGCGCCTCGATCTGCCGCCCTTCCGCCAACACCAACCCGCGCCTGACCCGGTTGGCCAGCTCCCGAACATTTCCCGGCCAGTCATGCTTGCCCATGGCAATCAGCGCATCTTCGCTAAAGCTTCTTGGTCGACGCCCGGTTTCATGGCTGTAGAAGTGCGAAAAGTGGTTGGCCAACATCGACAGGTCGCCATGACGCTCGCGTAGCGGCGCGGTCACCACTTGCAGTACGTTGAGCCGGTAATAAAGGTCTTCACGAAAGCGCTTCTTTTCGATCGCCGCTTCCAGGTCGACGTGGGTTGCGGCCAGAACGCGGACGTCCACCGGGATCGGCTGGCTGCCGCCTACCCGCTCGATGTGCTTTTCCTGGAGGAAGCGCAACAGATTGGCTTGAAGCTCCAACGGTAGGTCGCCGATCTCATCGAGGAACAACGTCCCGCCATTGGCGGCTTCGATGCGCCCGACCTTGCGCTGATGGGCGCCGGTAAACGCGCCTTTTTCGTGGCCAAACAGTTCGGATTGAATCAGATGCTCGGGAATCGCCCCGCAGTTGATTGCCACAAAGGGTTTGTTGTGGCGCTGGGATTGTCGGTGCAGGGTGCGCGCGACCAGTTCTTTGCCGGTGCCGCTTTCGCCGCGAATCAGCACCGGCGATTCGGTTGGTGCGAGTTTGCTCAGCAGTTTGCGCAGTTCGCGGATCGGTTTGCTGTCGCCGAGCAGTTCGTGCTCCGGCTGGTCAACATGAATCGTGCCCTGCCCGCGCAGGCGCGCCATGCCGAAGGCGCGGCCGAGGGTTACCTGAACGCGAGAGACATCGAAGGGCAAGGTGTGGAAATCGAAAAACCATTCACAGACGAAGTCACCGACGTTCTGCAAGCGCAGGACTTCCTGATTGAGTACGGCGATCCACTCGGTGCCGCTGCGGCTGATCAACTCTTTTACTGCTTCGGGACGTTCCAGGTGGAACGGCTGTAAGCGCAGCAGGCCGACGTCACAGGCGCGGTCGCTGGCGTTTTCCAGATTACAACTGTCGACATCCCAACCCACGGCGCGCAATCCGGGCAGCAGGCGATGGCAGTCGTCGCAGGGATCGACCACCAATAAACGTCTCGACGCAGGCGCTTCGCTCATGACTGCTCCTTGGCGCCAAATTTTATAAATGATTGTAAAAACAGTCATTTGGCAGACCCGGTTGTAACACTAGCAAGATTTTGACGGGGGCTTGTATCGATTGCTTATATGAAGGTTGTTGAAAGAGTTATAAGAAAACTGGTTGTTAGTTAGCTATCGACTATTTGCGTTGTGTCAAAGAGCAGCCCCTCACCCTAGCCCTCTCCCGAGGGAGAGGGGACTGACCGCGGTGTTTGTGCCAAGTACGCCGACTTGAAACACCGAGTCGAACTGAAGTTCCGAAAAGCCCACTAATCGGCTCCCTCTCCCGGAGACAAAGGGAATTGACCGTGGTGTTTGTTCGAACAACACCGACCTGAATTATCGAGTCGAACTCTAGTTTGAGAAGCCCACCAATCGGCTCCCTCTCCTCGGGGAGAGGGCTGGGGTGAGGGGTGAATTCAGCGCGGTGTTCGGACTTGTGCAGGATTACCGAAACCAACGGCCGTTATGTAAAGAACCTGAAATTTCTTTGTTTCACTTGTGACCCGCCCCCCGGTTGCGTGCATCAGTACAAGTAACCAGCCGCACGGTAAGCCCAACCGACGGCACATCACTTGATTGGGCGCTAATAGAGAGAAGACCCCATGACTGCCCCGCTCCGTATCAACGAAGCTCTTTTGATTGCCAACCACGCGTTCAAGCCTTTTCAATGCGTGGCCTGGGCGCCACAAGACGGCAATGGCGAGCTGAGCCTGACCGTCGTCGACCGCACCAACTCCCACATCGGTCGCAAACAGATCCCGAGCAGCGCCTACTCTGACCCGGCGCAACTCGAACAACTGCTGCAGCAGGCCCGCGCCGAACTGAGCGAAGACGGCCACAAGTTGCAATCGTGGTCGATGCCACACTGATAACCGAACCAGGGCGGATGACATAAAGTCATCCGCCCTTTTCTTATGGGAAAGCCGTTAGTTCCCGGTTCAGGTCTTGCCTGAATGCTTGGCTCGCTTGCGACTGGTTCAACAAGACACTGTTCTGGCACAG
Organism: Pseudomonas moraviensis subsp. stanleyae; assembly: GCF_036283065.1. Classification (GTDB taxonomy): domain Bacteria; phylum Pseudomonadota; class Gammaproteobacteria; order Pseudomonadales; family Pseudomonadaceae; genus Aquipseudomonas; species Aquipseudomonas stanleyae. Next base: position 359,256 of record NZ_JAADJI010000002.1, on the reverse strand, counting down.
TGCGACCGTCGTTCTGTTAATTCGTCCAGTTGTACTTCTCGCGGTTCAGGGATTGAATGTTTCGCTCGTGCAGTCAGCCGCCCAATCACTGGGTGTCGGTTCACTCGCAAGGAGATGCGTGCATGTCCACCCTGAACACTTTTGCGCTGCCCACTGCATGGAACAACCCCGGTTCGCTCGACTCGACATTCGCCATTGGCGGTGTCGCGCAGGTGTACTTTGCCGGCAGTCTGTCCAGCCAGACTCAGCACGTAGCGCTCGATGCGCAGGGGCGGATTCTGGTCGCTGCCAAAGTCGGTACGCCGAAGGGCAGTCGTTTTGGCCTGGCGCGGTTGCTGGCCGATGGCTCGGCGGATTTGTCATTTGGCATTCAGGGCAGCGTGATCGGCAGCTTCGTCGAGGGTTTCGAAGCCAGGGCCGGCAAGGTTCAGGTGTTGTCTGACGGGAGGATTCTGCTGGCCGGCCTGCATTATCAAGACAGCCATCGCACCCTCCCCGCCTTCGCCCTGTTGGATGCCAACGGCCAGCCAGATCGGACCTTCGGTGATGACGGCTTCCAGGTCGTGCGCCTGCCCGGCGAGCTGTCCGCAGGCACCCGCGACAGCTGGCTGCCGCCGGGCGTGCCGGGTGTCGAAGCCTGTGATTTTGCGGTGCAGGAAGACGGTTGCATTCTGCTGATCGCCAACCATCATTTCAGCCTCGCCGATCACGCCGGGATGCTGATTCGTCTGCAGTCCGACGGCCAACTGGACGAATCCTTCAACGGCCGCGGATTTGTCATGGTCCGCCACCTGCTGCTCAATACCTGGCTGAGCACGCTGCTGTTGAAGCAGGACGGGCGCATCGTCGTCGCAGGCTCGATCGACTTCCCGCAACAAGGCCTGCTGGCGGTGTATCGCCCCGATGGCAGCCTCGATGAGCGCTTTGCCGTCGACGGCTTCATGGCCTTCAAGGCGCACGGCAACAGCGCTCAGATCAGCCAGATCATCGAATCCGACGACAGGCTCTATTGTTTCGGCAGCAGCCGCGATCCGATCCGCTGCCTTACGTTCGTCCTGCACGCCAATGGCCGTCCGGACCTGCACTGTCACCATGGCCTGCCGCAAGTGCTGGACATGGGTCCCAACGGTTGCCAGTGGAACGCCGCGCAGTTGATGCGCGACGGTCGAATCATCGCTGTCGGGGCAACCATCGGCGGGGTCGAGGCGGACTTCATCGTTGCCCGCTATCAACCCAATGGCAGCCTCGACCCAGCGTTCGGCCAGGGCCACGGCTGGTTGCGCACGCGACTGGGGCGAAGTCTCGATACAGCCAATTCGCTGGCCGTACAAACTGACGGGGCTATTGTGGTCGGCGGGTATTCGCTGGATGGCAACTACCGGGCAATGGTTGCGCGTTATCTCAATCCATAGAGCATTAAACAGCCGACATGAGGATCGCGTTTACTGGCGACTTGATCTTCCCTGAAACATCCGGCAACTTTCGCGCTTCTAAATAAAAGGAGCAGCCGATGTCCGGTTCAATCGCCCAGGCGTTCGCGCACAACTTCCTCGGGCAATCGCCTCGCTGGTACAAGGCGACCATCGTCGGTTTTCTCATTCTCAATGCTTTGGTGCTGTTTACCATCGGCCCGGTCGCGGCAGGCTGGTTGCTGGTGATCGAGTTCATCTTCACCCTGGCCATGGCGCTCAAGTGTTATCCGTTGATGCCGGGCGGTTTGTTGTTGATTGAAGCGTTGCTGCTGAAGATGACCACACCGCAAGCGCTGTATGACGAGTTGCTGCACAACTTCCCGGTCATCCTGTTGCTGATGTTCATGGTGGCCGGCATTTACTTCATGAAGGACCTGCTGCTGTTTCTGTTTTCACGGCTGCTGTTGGGCGTGCGTTCGAAAGCCATGTTGGCGCTGATGTTCTGCTTCTTGTCGGCGTTTCTTTCGGCGTTTTTGGATGCGCTGACCGTGACGGCGGTGATCATCAGTGCGGCGGTGGGGTTTTACTCGGTGTATCACCGGGTCGCTTCGGGCAATGATCCTCGTCAGGACAGCGAGTTCAGTGATGACCGCCACCTGCCGACGCTGCATCACGAAGACCTCAATCAATTCCGCGCTTTCCTGCGCAGTCTGTTGATGCACGGCGCGGTCGGCACGGCGCTCGGCGGTGTCTGCACCTTGGTGGGTGAGCCGCAGAACCTGTTGATCGGTCATGAGATGGGCTGGCATTTCGGTGAGTTCTTCACCAAGGTTGCCCCGGTTTCGCTACCGGTGCTGGTGGCGGGTCTGGTCACCTGCGTGCTGCTGGAGAAGCTGCGCTGGTTCGGTTACGGCACGCTGTTGCCGGATAACGTGCGTGCTGTGCTGGCCAACTACGCTGCCGAGGACAATGCCGAGCGCACGCCACGGCAGACCGCTGCGCTGCTGGTGCAAGGTGCGGCGGCGCTGATTCTGATTGGATGCCTGGCGTTTCATATCGCCGAAGTCGGCCTGATCGGTTTGATGGTGATTGTGTTGATCACCGCGTTTACCGGGATTACCGACGAGCATCGCCTCGGCAGTGCGTTCAAGGATGCGATGCCATTTACCGCGCTGCTGGTGGTGTTTTTTGCCGTGGTGGCGGTGATTCATGAACAGCAGCTGTTCGCCCCGCTGATCCAGTGGGTCCTGGCGCTGCCGGTGGATCAACAGCCGGGGATGTTGTTTATCGCCAATGGCCTGCTCTCGGCGATCAGCGACAACGTGTTTGTCGCGACCATTTACATCACCGAAGTGAAACAGGCGTTTCTCGCCGGGCATATGAGCCGGGAGCACTTCGAGACGTTGGCGATTGCGATCAACACCGGGACCAATTTGCCGAGTGTGGCGACGCCGAACGGTCAGGCCGCGTTTTTGTTCCTGCTGACCTCGGCGATTGCGCCGCTGGTGCGTTTGTCGTACGGGCGCATGGTGTGGATGGCGCTGCCGTACACCGTGGTGATGGGGTTGCTGGGCTGGTATGCGGTGAGTTACTGGCTCTAAGCCACACTGAACAACCCTGTGGGAGCGAGCCTGCTCGCGAATGCGTTGGGTCAGGCAATGAGGTGTTGAATGTGCCGACGCCTTCGCGAGCAGGCTCGCTCCCACATTGGGTTTCGTGGGCTACCGGGGGTTTTGCACGCGCCGCAAAAACCTGTGGGAGCGAGCCTGCTCGCGAATGCGTTGGGTCAGGCAATGAAGATGTTGAATGTGCCGCTCCCACATTGGTTTTGGTGTTGCGTCAATGCGGGAGGATGTACTTCTCGATCGCCAAAACTACGCCGTCTTCGGTATTCGGCGCGGTCACGACATCAGCCTGGCGCTTCACGGCCTCCTCCGCCTGGCCCATGGCAATCGACAATCCGGCGCATTTGAACATTGCCGGGTCGTTGCCGCCGTCGCCGATGACGGCGGTCTGTTCCAGCGGCACGCCGAGGTATTCGGCAATCGTTGTCAGTGCGGTGCCTTTGTTGGCCTCAAGCGCAGTGACGTCGAGATACACCGGTTGTGAACGCGACACTTGCGCCATGCCGTTGACCTTCGGCAGCAGCTGCGCCTCCAGTTCGATCAACAACTCAGTGTTATTGCTGGTGGCGACGATCTTGTCGATGTGCTCCAGGTACGGTTCAAAACTTTCCACCACCACCGGCGGATAGCCAAGGCCGCTCTGTTCTCGGGGGACCATCGGCCCGTGCGGGTCCTTGAGCAGCCAGTCGCCGCCGCTGAACACCCAGATTTCCACCTCCGGCTGATCGGCAAACAGGGCCAGTGCAATCAGCGCCGTGGTTGCCGGCAAATAATGCGCGGCCAGCAGCGTGCCGTCCGGTTTGACGATGGTGCCGCCATTGAATGCCGCTGTCGGCAGATCAACGCCCAGCGCCTCGATCTGCTGCAACATGGCTTTCGGCGGGCGCCCGCTGGCGAGGCTGAACAGCACGCCGGCCTCGCGCAACGAACGAACCGCGTCGATGGTGCGTTGGTTCAGCGTGTGATCCGGCAGCAACAGTGTGCCGTCCATGTCGCTGAGCAGAAAACGGATGGGTTGTTTCGCCGACTCACTCATCCGAGACCATGCCAGACGCGGCCATCGCGAGTCAGGAGGTCTTCGGCGGCTTGCGGGCCATCGTCGCCAGCGGCATACAACTCGACGCTGGCGTCCTGCTGCCAGGCATCAAGGAACGGCTGCACGGCTCTCCAGCCGTTCTCGATATTGTCGGCGCGCTGGAACAGAGTCTGGTCGCCCGTCAAACAGTCGTAGATCAAGGTTTCGTAACCGGTCGAGGGCTGCATCTCGAAGAAGTCCTTGTAGGCGAAACCCAACTCGATGTTGGCCATGTTCAACGCCGGGCCCGGCCGTTTGGCCAGCAGGTCGAACCACATGCCTTCGTTTGGCTGGATCTGGATGCGCAGGTAAGTCGGCTGCAACTCGTCGACTTCGGTGTCGCGGAATTGCGCATACGGCGCCGGTTTGAAGCAGATGACGATTTCGGTGTCGCGCACGCTCATGCGTTTGCCGGTGCGCAGGTAAAACGGCACGCCGACCCAGCGCCAGTTGTCGATCATCACCTTCAGCGCCACATAGGTTTCAGTGGTGCTGTCGGGCGAGACGTTGGCTTCTTCGCGATAACCCTTCAACGGCTGGCCATCGCGCTCGCCGGCGCTGTACTGGCCGCGCACCGAGTTGGCCCGGGCTTCTTCGGTGGACCAGGGCCGAATCGCTCCGACCACCTTGGCCTTCTCGCCACGCACCGCATCGGCGCCGAACGCCGCCGGCGGTTCCATCGCGACCATGGCCAGCAACTGGAACAGGTGATTGGGCACCATGTCGCGCAGTGCGCCGGTGTGTTCGTAAAAACTGCCACGGGTTTCGACGCCGACGGTTTCCGCCGCGGTGATTTGCACGTGGTCGATGTAATGGTTGTTCCAGAATGCTTCGAACAGGCTGTTGGAAAACCGGCTGACCAGAATGTTCTGCACGGTTTCCTTGCCCAGGTAATGGTCGATGCGATAGATCTGCTTCTCGCTCATGACCTTCAGCAGGCAAGCGTTCAAGGCTTCGGCGGTGTGCAGGTCGGAGCCGAACGGCTTCTCGATCACCACCCTTCTGAACGCTTCGGGGGTTTCTTCAAGGAGTTTCGCAGCGCCGAGGCGGCGCACCACTTCACTGAAGAAACGCGGCGCGGTGGCCAGATAGAACACCGCATTGCCGGTGCCGCTGTCGGCGATCTTCTCCGCCAGGGCTGAATAGGTGCTGTCGTCGAGGAAATCGCCCTGGACGTAGCTGATACCTTTGGCGAGCTTGGCCCACAAGGCCGGATCAAGCATCTGATCGCCCTTGCCGACCTTCGCCGCCACTTCCGTGCGGATGAAGTCTTCGAGCTTCTGCGCGAAGGCTTCATCGGTAATGGCGTTGTGATCAACGCCGACGATCCGCAGATTCTCGTCGAGCAGGCCGTCGCGACTGAGGTTGTATAGCGCCGGCATGAGCAAGCGCTTGACCAGGTCGCCGTGGGCACCGAACAGGAACAGCGTGGTCGGTGGTGCGGGTTCTGCCTTGGATTTTCTGCGGATCGTACGGGTCATTTTTTCGCGGTCTCCACGTGGCCGCCGAAGCCGAAGCGTTGTGCCGACAGGATCTTGTCACCAAAGGTGCCCTGCCCGCGCGAGCGGTAACGGGAGAACAGCGAGTTGGACAGCACCGGCACCGGCACCGCTTGCTCCATGGCTGCCTCGATGGTCCACTGGCCTTCGCCGCTGTCGGCTACCGAGCCGGAGAAGCCGTCGAGCTTCGGATCGCTGGCCAGCGCATCGGCGGTCAGGTCGAGCAGCCACGACGAAACCACGCTGCCACGACGCCAGACTTCAGCGATGTCGGCCACGTTCAGGTCGAAACGCTGATCTTCCGGCAGACGTTCGCTGGATTTGGTCTTGAGGATGTCGAAGCCCTCGGCAAACGCGGCCATCATGCCGTACTCGATGCCGTTGTGAATCATCTTCACGAAGTGCCCGGCGCCGGCGGGACCGGCGTGAATGTAGCCGTGTTCGGCACGGTGGTCGTCGGACTTGCGATCCCTGGTGCGCGGGATGTCGCCCATGCCCGGCGCCAGTGCGGCGAACAGCGGGTCGAGACGCTGCACGGTTTCGGCGTCGCCACCGATCATCATGCAATAGCCGCGCTCCAGGCCCCAGACACCGCCGGAGGTGCCGACGTCGATGTAGTGCAAGCCCTTCTCGTTCAGAGTCCTGGCCCGACGGATGTCATCCTTATAGTTGGTGTTGCCGCCGTCGATGATGGTATCGCCGGGTTCGAGCAGTTCGCTCAGGGTGTTGATGGTGTCTTCGGTCGGTGCGCCGGCCGGCAGCATGACCCAGACAGCGCGCGGCTTGTCGAGGCCGGCAACCAGTGCTGGCAGGTCAGCGACGCCGGTGGAGCCCTCGGCGACCAGGTTATCGATGAAAGCGGTATTGCGGTCGTAAACAACGGTGGTATGCCCGTTGAGCATCAGACGTCGCGCAATATTGCCGCCCATGCGGCCCAGTCCAATAATCCCGAGTTGCATGTGCTGATGCTCCTTACTACAAATAAATGTGTGTCATTGGTTATAGCCCAACGCGACTGATGGAGGTTAGTCCAGAGCGTTGCGATGAAGTTTCCGGGCATTGTGCCCGATCCAGAGTGATAACGCCCCGAATCCTGCCGAAGACACACCGACCATGAAAAATAAAAAAGTTCCCTTCCAGGGCAAAAGAAATCAAAATTGGCGCCGATAGTAAGTCAAGCGCCTCGGAACGAGGAGTGACTTACAGTTGATGCACGCCATTTGCGAGGTGAGCAATGGGCACAGTACACACAGCAATGCCGCCACAAACCCTCTACGTTACGATCCGTCGCGATGAATTGCGCCAGTTGAAAGACGAGCGCGACCAGTTGAAGCACGAATTGGCGCAATTGCGCGCATTGACCCAAGGCTCGCAGCCGCAACCGCGTCCGGTTGTGCAGCGCGCGCCCCACGCCTGATCTCCGCCTGCTTCGGGAACGGCCCCCGTCGTTCCCGACACGTTGCACCTCTGACCGCCTGACGCGACATAAAAGCGCCGTTTAACAAATCTTTCACATTCCCTTGGGGATACTCCGCCCCATTCTGGCCGTACCTGCGCGTACGGCCTCTGTTCGTCGGTGTCATGGAAGCGTTCCGGCGTGGTTTTGATGATTGAGCTGGAGCGCTGAATGGCATTGTTCAAACGCAGCAAAACGACTGCGAATGGTTTCGATTGGGCCGGATTCATCTGGCTGTTCGTTTTCTTCTGGTACTTCTCCGGTATCACCCAACTGTTGATCCAGCTGACCGGCACATCCGGCTTCACCGGATTCCGCCAGGCGTTCGTGATGAGCGCGCTGTGGCTGGCGCCGATGTTGCTGTTCCCCAAACAGACTCGCCTGCTCGCTGCAATTATCGGCGTGGTGCTGTGGGCCTGCTCGATGGCCAGCCTCGGTTATTTCTTCATTTATCAGCAGGAATTCTCGCAGAGCGTCATCTTCATCATGTTCGAATCGAACGTGTCTGAAGCCGGCGAGTACATGACGCAGTATTTTGCCTGGTGGATGGTCCCGGCATTCCTCGCCCACACCGCGTTCGCATACTTCCTGTGGACACGTCTGCGCCCGGTGTACATGCCGCGCGGCCGCGCCCTGGTCGCTGCAACGGCAATTGTGGTTGCCGTGGTTGGCTACCCGCTGGTCAAGCAAACCCTGCGCATGGGCACCTTTGCCCAAGGCTTCGAGAAATTCGAAACCCGTATCGAACCCGCCGTGCCTTGGCAGATGGCAGTGGCCTACCACCGCTATCAGGAAACCCTCGCCGACATGCAAGGCATGCTCGACAGCGCGAGCAAGATCCCGCCGCTGAAAAACCTCAAGGACGCCTCGGCCGGGCAACCGGCGACTTTGGTGCTGGTGATCGGTGAATCGACCAACCGCCAGCGCATGAGCCTTTACGGTTATCCGCGCAACACCACACCGGAACTGGACAAGCTCAAGGATCAACTGGCGATCTTCGACAACGTCATCACTCCGCGCCCCTACACCATCGAGGCGTTGCAGCAAGTGCTGACCTTCGCCGATGAGCAGAATCCGGATCTGTACCTGTCGACGCCGTCGCTGGTCAGCGTGATGAAACAGGCCGGCTACAAGACGTTCTGGATTACCAACCAACAGACCATGACCAAGCGCAACACCATGCTCACGACCTTCTCCGAGCAGGCCGACGAGCAGGTGTACCTGAACAACAACCGCAACCAGAACGCCGCGCAGTACGACGGTGACGTCATCGAGCCCTTCAACAAGGCTCTGACTGATCCGGCTGAACGCAAACTGATCGTCGTGCACCTGCTCGGCACGCACATGAGTTACCAGTACCGCTATCCGCCGACCTTCGACAAGTTCCAGGATCGCCAGGGCGTACCGGCCGGCGTACGCGATGACCAGTTGCCGACCTACAACAGCTACGACAATGCGGTGCTGTACAACGACTTCGTGGTTTCAAGCCTGATCAAGGACTACGCCAAGTCCGACCCGAATGGCTTCCTGCTGTACCTCTCCGACCACGGCGAAGACGTGTTCGACTCGGCCGGCCACAGCACGCTGGGCCGCAACGAAAACAAACCGACCGCGCCGATGTACACCATCCCCTTCATGGCCTGGGCTTCGCCGAAGTGGAAGGAAAATCACGACTGGAACTTCGCCGGCGACCTCAGCCGCCCGTACAGCAGCTCGCAGTTCATCCACACCTGGGCGGATCTGGCCGGGCTGAGCTCGGATGAACTGGATCGCAGCAAGAGCCTGGTCAGCGACAGCTTCGTACCGCGCAAGCTGCTGATTGGCGATCCGTATCAGACGGCGAAACGGGCGTTGATTGATTTCAGCCTGATGAAGCCCAAACCGCCTGCGCCGGCAGAGGTGGCGCAGAAGTAAAACGACAAAGGGCCTGCGAGGGCCCTTTTTTGTGCATGCTATTGGGTGTGCTGCGGCGGTGATCCATCTGAAACACCCCGCAATATTTGCCCTGAACGGCCGTTAACCCACTGTTAATGGCCGCGACGCAGACTCTCATCCGCGGTCTGCTTCACGGACGAACCGACTCCCACTTGTTCAGTAGGAGGCAACATGAAAACCAGCACAATCATCCTCACCACCCTGCTCACCCTCGGCTCCACCAGCGCCTTCGCCGAAGGCGGTGCCGAGCGCATGCGTTATTACTACGACAATTTCCCGGTCCAGCACGCGCAAGGCGAGCAAAAGGCCGATGTCGGCGCGAAAGAAATTCACGTCCCTGCTGACCAGACGGCGCAGGTGACCGAGTCTTATCGCGACTGAGTTTTATCGAGCAACCGATGGACCTCCCGTGGCTCCGCTCTGGCCCGGGAGATGACAGTTGAGGCGCCCTGATTGGGGGCGCCTTTTTTTATGGTCAGGCAGATATGTGTCCGGCTCATGATCAGCAGTGAATTCGCCCCTCACCCCAGCCCTCTCCCGAGGGAGAGGGAGCCGATCTACGTGGTTTCAGAACCTGCTTTCGGCATGACATTTCAGGTCGGCATATCTGGTTCAAACACCTCGATCAGTCCCCTCTCCCGAGGGAGAGGGAGCCGATTTTGCGCTTTTCAAACCTGAGTTCGGCTCGATGTTTCAGGTCGGTGTATCTCGATCAGTCACTGCGGTCGGTCCCCTCTCCCTCCGGGAGAGGGTTAGGGTGAGGGGCTTTTCAGGCCTGCAAATCCTTTATCCAGAACAGCATTCGTCCGTGATCCGGATTGAACATCCCCGGTGCAAAGCCGAATTTGCGGTATGAACCCTGCGCCACCGCATTGCCTTCCAACACTTCCAGGGTAATTTTGCAGCAACCCCGCTGACGGGCGATCTCTTCAACTTTCTGCAGCATTTTCTGACTAAGTCCCAGGCCGCGAAATTTACCGACCACGGCGACGTCATGAACGTTGACCAGCGGTTTGCAGGCGAAAGTCGAGAAGCCTTCAAAACAGTTGACCAGCCCTGCCGGTTCACCGCCGACGAAGGCCAGCACGCTGAAAGCATGCGGGCGGCGAGCGAGTTCTTCGGGGAGACGGCGCAGCAGGTCTGGGTCAAGGGAATGACCGCCGCCCATGGGGTCCTCGGCATAGTGGTTAAGCACGATGCCAACGGCTTCGGCGTGAACCGGGTTGGTGTAACTGGCCTGAAGTACGAGTATGTCTGCGAAATCCATTTCCATCCCCGATAAGCAAAAAGCCCCGGCGCGCAAGGTGCTTGCTGGAAGGCTGAGGGGGACATTAGCTCGGGTGAGGTGGAGTGAGCAACTTGAAAAGCTCAAGATCAAAAGATCGCAGCCTCGTTGCACTCGTCAGCTCCTACACACAGTTATTTGTAGGAGCTGACGAGTGCAACGAGGCTGCGATCTTTCGCGTCAGTGGCCCCATACAAGTTCTTCCGTCCAGCCCAATTCCAAAAAGTCTTCAGCGCGCAACGCGCTTTCCCCTGCACAGAAAAACTCATCCAGTTGCGGTGGCTTCACCGTCGTGCCGCTGAGCATGGCGTGTACTTGGCCACGATGATGGATCTGGTGTTCGAACAAATGCGAGAGCATGCGCAGGCGGCTGTCATGTTGCGGCGTGTCACGGGCGATGGTGACGATTCTCGACAGATCGGCATCACGCAGTTGCTCGCAATAAGCGATCAGCCGGCGATCGACGCGTGCCTGTTCTTCACGCAGCGTGGCGGCGTCGGTAAACGGCTCGTCCTGATTGAAGAACACGTAGCAATCCGGGTGCGGCTCGTCGCTGCGCAATTCGCGCTCCAGTGCGTCGACGTAGAACCAATCGCAGGTGAGGATGTGATTCAGCGTGAGGCGGATGCTCGGAAAGAAGCTCACCCGTGGCGCGGCGAGCTCGGTGGCGTCGAGCTGGCTCCAGGCCTTGGCCAGGCGATGATTGGCCCAGGCATTCTGGTAGGCCATGGTCAGCAAATGATGGGACAGCGGTTGGCTCATGTCGGTGCCCTCTTCCTTCAAGCGTCGGCGAAACGCTGCAATTGCATCTCCTGCAAACGGCTGAGGGTGCGACGGAACGGAAATTCCAGGTAGCCCTCGGTATACAAGGCCTCCATCGCTACAGCCGCCTCGACGTACAGCGGCACCTTGCGGTCGTAGCACTCGTCGACCAGCGCGATAAAGCGGCGCACACCGTCGTCATGCACCGACAATTGCGGCAGTTCCCGGTCGCCGGCGGCCACGCGCTCGGCGCCGTCCTCGGTGCCGCGTGCGATGCGTCCCTCGCGCTTCTGTGCGCTGAGATTCGGCACTTCGCTCAACAGAATAGCCCGGTAGCGATCACACAGGGCGATGAAGTCCATGGCGGCGAAAGGTTGTTCGCACAGATCGCTGTAACGGCACCACAATACTGATTCACTGGCCTGTACCACGTTAAGCATTCGATGGCCCACGGCGACCGGATCTGCGCTGGCGATTCCACCGCAAAGCAGCGATTCAAACACCGCATCCAGCGTACCTCGCGAATCATCCGCGCTGACAAAGTAGCGCTGTATGACCGCCCCCGGATGCAAGCGATGATCTTCGGCGCCATTCACCGCGACCACCTGCATATGCGCCTTGATCGCGGCAATCGCCGGGACAAATCGATCACGGTTGAAGCCATCGGCATACAGATCATCCGGAGGCAGATTGGACGTGCAAACGATCACCACGCCTTCGTCGAACATGACCTGAAACAGCCGACCGAGAATGATCGCGTCACCGATGTCATTGACGAACAGTTCATCGAAACACAGCACGCGCACTTCGGCGGCCAGCTCTTTGGCCAATGCGCGCAACGGGTCGGCGATGCCGCTGAGTTGAAACGAACGCTGATGCACCCAGCCCATGAAATGATGAAAGTGCTGACGCCGTGCGGGCACGCGCAGGCTCAGGTAGAACTGATCCATCAGCCAGGTCTTGCCGCGCCCAACCGGCCCCCACAGGTACACGCCGCTGACCGAACGGGCACCGGTGTGCAAGGCTTCATGGCATTTTTGCAAGGCCCAGACCGCGTGTTCCTGGGCTTCATCCTGGATGAAACCCTTGTGGTCAACGGCGTGCTGCCAGGCATTGAGGGGGGAGTCGAAAGTCATGCGCGGGAGTATGCCATGGGCGTTTTTCCATTGCTGATCAACGCGCGTGGACGATCATTGTGGGAGCACTGCGGCCGCCAAAACCTGACCTTTCAGGCAGTTATTGCTCGTTGCCCTCACCGCCGGCTTGCGGCATTCTGCGCAGCCATTTTCTGACCCGGCCCCGCCTCGCGGCGCGCACCTGACCATGACCGCCTCCGATAAAGCCCCGCGCAACAACGACCTGATCTACGGCCTCAACGACCGTCCGCACCTGACCGCCACCGTATTCGCTGCGCTGCAACACGTACTGGCCAGTTTCGTCGGCATCATCACCCCGACCCTGATCATGGGCGGCGCCCTCGGTCTGCACAGCGAGATCCCTTACCTGATCAGCATGGCGCTGTTCGTCTCCGGCCTCGGCACCTTTGTCCAGGCCAAGCGCTTCGGCCCGGTGGGTTCCGGTCTGCTCTGCCTGCAAGGCACCAGTTTTTCCTTTATCAGCGTGATTCTCAGTGCCGGGTTCATGGTCAAGGCGCGTGGCGGTGGCACTGACGAAATTCTCTCGACGATCTTCGGCGTGTGCTTTTTCGCAGCGTTCATCGAAGTGGTGCTCAGCCAGTTCATTGGCAAGCTGCGCATGCTGATCACCCCGGTGGTGACCGGCACCATCATTACGCTGATGGGCCTGTCGCTGATCAAAGTAGCAATGACCGACATCGCCGGTGGCTTCGGTGCGCCTGATCTCGGCGCGGCCAGCCATGTGTTTCTCGCGGCGCTGGTGATCGGCACGATCGTGGTGCTGAACCGCGTCGACGTGCCGTTCCTGCGGCTGGGCGCGATCGTCATCGGCCTGACCCTTGGCTACGTCGTGGCCTGGCTGATGGGCACGGTGGATTTCGCGTCGATGCCCGAGGTGCCGCTGGTCAGCGTGCCGGTGCCGTTCAAGTACGGCTTCAACTTCGATTGGGTGGCGTTCGTGCCGGTGGCGGTGATTTTCCTCGTGTCACCGCTGGAAGCGGCCGGCGACCTGACCGCCAACTCGATGATCTCGCGGCAACCGGTCAAAGGCCCGCTGTACATCCGCCGAATCAAATCCGGCCTGCTCGCCGATGGTCTCAACTCGGCCATGGCGGCGGTGTTCAACAGCATGCCGATGGTGACCTTCGCGCAGAACAACGGCGTGATCCAGCTGACCGGCGTGGCCAGCCGTTACGTGGCGTTTTTTATCGCCGGCCTGCTGGTATTGCTCGGTTTGTTCCCGATGATCGGCGCGGTGCTGCAACTGATGCCGAAGCCGGTGCTGGGCGGCGCCGAGCTGGTGATGTTCGGCACCGTCGCCGTGGCCGGGATCAAGATCCTCGCCGAAGCCGGCCTGCATCGACGCAACATGCTGATCGTGGCGATCTCGCTGGGCATGGGCCTGGGTATCGCGGCGGTGCCGGAAGTGTTGCGGGAACTGCCGCAGGCGCTGCGCAACATCTTCGAATCGCCGATCACCGTCGGTGCGTTGTGCGCTATCGTGCTGAACATCTTCCTGCCGGAAGAATTCATCGAGCTGGAAGAAGACGATTTCGACCCGGAAGCCTCGATTCTGCAGGTTATGGAAAATCCCGATGTAACCGCCAAAGCTGAACCCGGCCAGGCGGCGGCTGTCGCACAGTTGAACCGCTGACGTCGGGCCTTGGCAAAAAGGGCTGCGCCGGCGACGGTTCAGCCCTTTTTTGTCGAGAGATTTCTATGCGCCGCGTCCACGCCGTCATCCTGTCGCTCCTGCTGTTGTCGCTCAGTGCCTGCGCGCTATTTCCCAACCGCGACCCGGTGAACATCAACGTGGTCGGCCTCGAACCGTTGCCGAGTCAGGAACTGGAAGTGCGCTTCGCCATCAAGCTGCGCGTGCAGAATCCCAATGAGACGGCGATCGATTACAACGGCATCGCCCTGGATCTTGAAGTCAACGGCCATTCCCTGGCCTCGGGCGTAAGCGATCAGAGTGGCTCGATACCGCGTTTCTCTGAAGCGATTGTCACGGTGCCGGTCAGCGTTTCGGCGTTCTCGTTCCTGCGCCAGACCCTGGGCCTGAGCCAGACGCAAAGCCTCGATAACCTGCCTTACGTGCTGCGCGGCAAGCTGGCCGGCGGGTTGTTTGGCACCATGCGCTTTACCGACAGCGGCAAGTTGAGCTTGCCCAAGGCGAGTGCGGCGACCTGGTAGTCAGCGGACCCAGTCAGCAGAACAACACACACCCCCTGTGGGAGCGAGCCTGCTCGCGAAAGCGGTGGTTCAGGCAACTCCAATATTGAAGGTGCCTAGGTCTTCGCGAGCAGGCTCGCTCCCACAGGTTCTCTACTAGCCCGAAGATCAGGAGTTGAACCGCACCCCCGGCTTCGCCCGCTCGTCAACGCTCAACTCGAACACATCCGGCCGCGCATAGTGGCCGACCACATCGTAGTCATAGCGCGCACGGATCAGTTCATCGGTGTCGATTTGCGCCGTGAGCAATCCCGCCTCGCCACGCAACGGCCCTGCCAACACGTCGCCCATCGGCCCGACGATGACGCTGCCGCCGGCAATCAACGGCCGATCGCCCGGCCAGTTGGCAATGTCCACACCCAATTCATTCGGCGAGGCCTGCACCTGACAAGCGCTGACCACGAAGCAGCGGCCTTCATGGGCGATGTGACGCATGCTGACTTGCCACATCTCGCGCTCATCCACGGTCGGCGCACACCAGACCTCAACGCCCTTGGCATACATCGCCGTGCGCAGCAGCGGCATCATGTTTTCCCAGCAGACCACCGCACCGAGTTTGCCGACCTGGGTGTCGAACACTGGCAGCGTCGAGCCGTCACCCTTGCC
Organism: Pseudomonas moraviensis subsp. stanleyae; assembly: GCF_036283065.1. Classification (GTDB taxonomy): domain Bacteria; phylum Pseudomonadota; class Gammaproteobacteria; order Pseudomonadales; family Pseudomonadaceae; genus Aquipseudomonas; species Aquipseudomonas stanleyae. Next base: position 344,233 of record NZ_JAADJI010000002.1, on the reverse strand, counting down.
CCAGATCAGGCGCTCGGTGCCGGTGGGCATGAGCTTGCGGTGTTTGCCGGTCAGCCCGGCCTGCGGGTCGAAATACAGCACCGTGCAATACAACGTGCTGCCGGCACGCTCGATGACACCGATCACCAGATTGGCCCCGCTGCGCGCTGACAAACCGGCCAGCGCTTCGGTTTCGACGCCGGGTACATCGATGGCGTTGGCGAAATAACGCGCGAAGGCCTCACGCCCCTCCGGCAGCCGATAACCCAACTGGGTGCCAAAACCCTCGCCTTTCGGATAGCCGCCGAGCAACGCTTCCGGCATCACCACCAGCGCAGCGCCGGATTGAATGATCGCGTCCTCCCAACTGAGGATCTGCTTGAGGGTTTCGTCTTTGCCACCGGGCAAGGCGCCGATCTGTAGCGCGGCAACAATCGATTTTGGCATGGTGTTTACTCCATCAGGTTCAGGTGTTGCTGATTCTCCAGCGCCACGCGATCATGAATAAAGCCCTGCCCACTGCTGAATGATATGAGCCAAATGAATATCGCCGACATTGACCTCAACCTGCTCAAAGTCTTCGAAGCGCTGCACGAGGAATCCAGCGCCAGCCGCGCCGCCCTGCGCCTTGGCGTAACGCAATCGGCAGTCAGCGCGGCATTACGCCGCCTGCGCGAGGTGTATGGCGATCAATTGTTCGTGCGCACCGGGCGCGGCCTGGCGCCGACCTTGCAGGCCAACCAGCTGAAACCAGTGATCAGCGATGCGCTGAACAAATGCCGGCAAAGCCTGGCGATGCTCGATCCTGCCGCCAATCAGTATGAGGGTCGCTCGGTAGCTATTGGTCTGTCAGATGATTTTGAAATTGCCTACGGCCGCCGCTTGATCGGGGAAATCGCCCGCCGCGCGCCAAAACTGCGACTGATCTTCCGCCAGACCCACAGCCAGATCGTCGCCCGTGCGTTGATGGAGCGCAGCATCGACCTGGCGATCACTGCTGGCGGATTTGCCGAGCGCCTGCTCAGCCGTCAGGTGTTGGGGGAAGGTGGCTATGCATGCCTCGTCGATCCAGCCAGTCTCGCGCCGGGCCAACAGCAGATCGAATTGCAGGAGTTCGTAGCCCGCGAGCACATTCTGGTGTCGTCGGGCGGCTTTATCGGCATCACCGATGAAGGCTTGGCGGCTGTAGGACTGAGCCGCCGGGTGTGCGCCTCGACCACGCACTTTGCCGCGCTGCCCTTCCTGCTCACGGGCAGCCAAGCCGTGGCGACCATCCCGGCGCATGCCGCACAAAGCATCGCCGCGCTGAGCGGGCTGGCGTTGCTGCCCTGCCCCTTGGCCTTGCCGCGCTATCCGGTGGAACTGGGCTGGCGCACCAGCACGCAGATCGATCCGGTGCTGGTCAAGGTTCGCGAGGCGATTGCCGCCACGTTCGGCCAAGGGTGATGCGCTTTACTTGTTCGCTGCCATCAGGCGATTGACTTCGCTGCGCACCATGTTGGCGAACTCCGGCGGCGACATGCCGTCGAGTTCGGCGCGGACCCATTCGGCCCACTTGCCCTTGCGCTTGGAGCGCTCGCCAAACAGACGCGCGGCTTCGCCTTTGGCTTTGCCCAGATTGTTCTGCCAGAGTTCGAACAGACGGGATTTCTCGTCTTCCAGCGCTGCGCGCTCTGCGAGGGATTTGTCGGCCAGATTGAAACTCATGGGGATTTATCCTGCTGCGTAAAATGGCGACATCTTACACGCTCGGCGGAAATCTCCGGTGCAGGTTTTTCCCTTATGCACGAATGACATGCAACTTTTCGCCGGCCGCTACACTCCATTGGTCACTGTCCATTCACCTGCAAGGAGTCATCCAATGGCCCGTAAAACCGCCTCGCAAGCAGCCGAAGAGCAAATCAAGGATCAGGCTTTCAGCGAGCTTCAGGCTCTGATCGAAGAATCGGACAAACTGCTCAAGAGCAGCGCTTCACTGGTAGGCGAAGAAGCGGAAACGCTGCGTGCACAAATCGCCCAGAAATTGCAGCAGGCGCTGGATTCGGTATCCAACGTGCGCGACCGCACCAAGCCTGCCGTTGAGGCCACCGAGAACTACATCGGCGGCCATCCATGGCAGACCGTGGCCATCTCCGCAGGTTTCGGCCTGGTGGTGGGCCTGCTGCTCGGCCGTCGCTGAGTTCCAGCGCCACAAAAAAAGCGAGCCTTGGGGCTCGCTTTTTTATGCCTTGTGCAAACTCAGTCCCCCGCCAACTCCCGCAACTGCCCCAACGTTTGTTCATCCAGCGCGATGCCCTGCGCTAATGAGCGGGCACGCTGCAAATGCCGCCGATCCCCGGGCAAACGCTTGAGCCCGACCCCGTGCATCTGCCGCACCAGCTCTTCACTGCGCTGGGCGAAACTCTGCCCTGCTGCCTTGCTCGGGTCGATCACGATCAATAGCTGGCCAGTCCATGGGGTCTTCGCGCCAGGATGTTTGGACCAGTCGAACTCAAACGAAAAATTACCGCCGGTCAATGCCGCCGCCAGCAGCTCGACCATCATCGACAGCGCCGAGCCTTTGTGACCGCCAAACGGCAGCAACGCCCCGCCCTCGAGAATCGCCTTGGGGTCCTGCGTCGGCTGGCCGAGGCTGTCAACGCCCATGCCTGCCGGCAGTTTTTCACCTTTGCGCGCGGCGATCTGTACGTCGCCATGGGCAATGGCGCTGGTGGCCAGGTCGAACACAATCGGCGCGGCGTTGGCCCTTGGCGCGGCAAAGGCAATCGGATTGGTGCCGAACAACGGCCGGTCAGCCCCATGGGGTACCACGCAGGTCATGCTGTTGACCACGCTGAGCGCCACCAGACCTTCGTCGGCGAAAGGCTCGACATCCGGCCACAATGCGGCGAAATGATGCGAGTTGCGAATCGCCAGCACCGCGATCCCGGCATGACGGACCTTTTCCACCAGCAAAGACCGGGCCGCTGCCAACGCTGGCTGGGCGAAACCATTCCCGGCATCGACGCGGACAAACCCGGGCGCGACGTCTTCGACCTGAGGCACGGCATGGCCATTGACCCAGCCGCTTTTCAGCGTCGAGACATAACCGGGGATGCGAAACACGCCGTGACTGTGAGCGCCGTCGCGTTCGGCATTGGCGCAGTTGGCGGCCAGTACCCGGGCCACTTCGCTGGAAGTGCCGTGGCGTAGAAAAATCGTTTCAAGCAGTTGCGTCAGTGCGTCGAGAGTTAACGAGGACGAGCCATTATCGTGTAGCGCAGACATCTGAAGCTCCAGAATGATTATTGGAGGGAACAACAGCGTACGGTCGAATTTGCCCGCCGATTAACCCCGTCCCGGCTGCCTACTGTCAACCCTTGAGTCGTTTCCCGGAGTGACCGACGCTGCTGCCTGCATAACTGGAGACGACGCGTGCGGTAACCATGTACCGCAAATGCCCTGAACCCAGGCTCTATCGTTGCCCCCCCGCCCCAAGGCGTCCCGATCAGAGCCCCGATGATGTCCACCCCGACTGTCCCGCTGTTGTTTCCAGACATATTCGATTCACCCGGCCTGCATGCTGAACTGGGTACGGCGCACGGTCTCGACAGCAAAGACTTCGCCTGGCTAATGCACGCGCAACTCGCTACACAGTCGCTGCGCAACAAACAAACCCCGCCGATGCTGGCCGAACGCATCCTGCTCAACGCCGACAAGCAATTGGCCGTGCCTCTGGCCGGCAGTTTCATACTCAGCACCGAGGCGGATGACCAAGGCGTATTTTTTTACACGCCCTACGACGGCCTGAAAAAATTCGATGATCACCACGCGCTGACCGACGCCTTGCAAGCGCGACTCGAGAATGCCGAAGAACGAGATGACCTGCTGGCTTTCCTCACGGTTTCACAGCGCAAGGAACTGGTGGAAAAAAGCGCAATCACCCTGACCCGCGAAACAATCGAAGGTGATGTGTTCGACGACCAGCAATCGGCAATCGGTGATTCCCTGGACAGGAGCGCCCGCGACCTGCTGGACGAGCTCAAGCGCCTGCCATCGCTGGCAACGTTGCTGGAAGATATTCTCGACGAACTCCTACAACCGCATTTTGGCGAGGTTCAACAATCGTTGACCCGGGTCGGTTTCTACGCAGCTACGTCCCCTGACGTGAAACGGTGGGTCGATTCGCTGTCGCTGAGTGAAGCCTTGCTGCTGCATTTTCACCGTCAGGGCTGGCCGCACGGTCAGACCGTTGAATTCAGCCATCCCGCTCGTTCGTTCCGCGAAGATGACCAGTCGGCGTGGACAACTGCGATCACATTCGCATCGGGCAAATTGGCCATGCTGCTGTTTCGACAAATGGAGGTGTACTGGAATGGCGCTTCATTCGAGGGCTCGGCCAGACGGACATTCTTCAGCCAGACGGTACAGGATCAGGCCCGAGCGGATCTGATGATCAAGCGCGAAACGCAGATCCTCACCGCCAGCGAGTTCGCCGCCCTGCACAGTGTGGTCCGTGAGCCCACCGTTGCAGTACGGCGGCCAACGTTCGAAACCGTGTGTCTGAGCGAGGAGACAGCCTGTGTCGAGCTCGCCGGTTCGCTGATGATCAATCATGACAAGGCTTATCTCTATACCCCCAGCCAAGGCCTGCAAGTCCTCACCAATTATGCCGACCTGAAACAGACGCTGACCGCCAAACTGCGGGCGGCCGGACACGAAGACGAGCTGTACGGGTTGATGAATCTGCAAGAGCGCAATCGCTACCTTGGCTTCGCCAACGCACAGGTATCCGGGGAAAACATTGGCGGTGAGATCATGACGACGCTGTTCGAGGCGATCATCACCAAACAACGCCAGAACATTGAATTCGTACTGCGGCGCTTTCGTCAGAGCGAGCGCAGCAACGACATCCATGCACTGTTCGACAAGGCGCTGGATATCCGCTCGATGATTCATGAACGGTTGCTCAAGCTGGACGTCAATCAGCGCTGGAGTACCCGGCCGTTGTTTGCCAGTACCCCGCCATCGTCACGGGTGCAGGCCGACAAGGCGACACAGCAGGCAACGAGTCTGGGACGAACGCTGGACAATCTGACCAGCCACTTCAAAGACCAGCCGACCGCGAACGGCGCGGAACAGCGCGCCTTTTTGGAGGGCATTCTCTGGAAATTCGCGCAGGCGTTCGAGGAAGGCATACGGGCTGAGGCAGACATGCGCAGCCTCGACAGATCATGGCTGGAGGCCGAGCGAAAGATCGTCGACACGGTGTTCGATGCCAGGCATCCGACCCGCCGCGATCGCCAGTCACTCAATGGTTTTCGCCCGGATGCCTGGTCGCTCACCCTCACCTGTGCCGAGTTCAAAGGTGCGCTGCCGCTCGCTCACTGCGTGCTCCTGACCGAGCGCGGCGGCATGGATGTCGCGCACTCCGGACGCGCCATTTTGTGGACACCGGCTCTGGGCCTGGAATTGTTCGCCGATATGGCTATCGCGCAAAAACAATTGCAGCAACGGCTGGACGACAACAATCAGAGCCACACGCTGCTGGACAATCTGCCTGCGGCGCAACATCGACTCGACCAGCAATACACCTTGGGCAGCTTTCAGTTGATTGAGGGCAGTGTGTCCCGCGATCGCATGCAGTCGGCCATTGAACAGTTCCTGGCTGAGTCTGCACAACTGCGCGTCTGTATCAGGGACCAGGACACGCTGCAAACCTACCTTGAGCAAATGAAAAACGCTGTTATCGATACCAATCTGCGTCGCGCCGTAGATCTTGCACGAACCCTTGCCAGTCACCTGGACTATCCCGACTGGCTGCGCATGGCCCCGGCAACGGAGCAGCGCACGCAACTCGCATTGCTGGATGAACTGCGCCACGCCTTTGTCGATGGCAAGGATTTCCTCGCGGAAGTCCCGCCGCTGGCCACTTACATCGAGCAGACGCTGAAAACCCTGCTCGACGCCCGATTCCCAGGCAACGGGCTCAAGCCACAGGACATCCGGATTACCCCGAATCTGACACTGGCCGGCCCTGCCTGCGACCTGCTGGAATTTGCCTTGCATCACTACAACGTCGTGCAGGGCAGCGGATTCAAAGTGGCCTCGAAAACAGCCACAGCGTTACCGAAAAATTTTGCCCAGTCCGCCGTGCGGCAACTCCTGCAATCTCTTGACGTGGCCACAACCTACACCGCGAAAGTGACCGCAGCGCTGTCAGCCGACAGCGCGTCTGCACGCATCAGCAAAGAACGGTTCTTGCGCCAGTTGCCCTGGCAACTGATGCAGCACGCCCATTCGATGAAGTTGCAACAACAACTTTCGGCTACCGGCTACGATTACATTTGCCAGGTTCTCGACATGCCGGACGCGATAGCGCGAGCCACGGTCGAGGGGGCTCACGCCACCGTCTACCCGTTATCGTTGGTCAAGACCGCAGGCGCTGATTGCGTCGACACGCTCGGGCTGTATGTCTTCGGTCCCGGCGCAGGGCAAACAGGCCCCCGGGTCCTCTATGCGCCCTACTCCAAGTATGTATTTCGCGAGTTCGAGAACGAAGCGCAGGTGATCGATGCGTTGAACACCCCCGGGCATTTTCAGGATCTGATCATCCGACGTCTGCCCGACGCTCAGCAGGCGGTGTTCAAGAGTCTGTTGAAAACCACTATCGGCAAAGCCAGTGAAATCACGCTCAAGGGCAGCCCCATCAATGGCAACGTGCTCGAACAGTTGCACAAGGACACCCTGAAACTTCTGCCGCAACTGCTGCGTAGCCAGCCACAGATCAATGCTCAAGCGGATTGGGAGGCGGCAAAAAGTCTGTTCAGTCATGGCGTCCGCCTGGTGCCGAATTTATTGCCGGGAAAACTCGCCTCGCTGTTTTTTCTGTGGCAAAGCTACCAGGACTTCAAGGCGTCCGCTGAAGACCTTCAGGATCACCATTGGGCGAAAGCCCTGAAAAGCTTTATCGCGGGGGCAATCTCCCTGTTCAGCCTGGGGCGCTTGTCCTGGGAAACCGAGGCGGATACGGCAGCTTCCGAATTCGTCGCTGATGCGCAGACAAACACGGCTACCGACACGACGGTAAAAACAGCCTCGCGTTGGGCAAAAGCGCCACCCGTCACACCCACTCGCGTCGACTTGCAACCTTTTGAAACCAGCACGGCGCTGGAAAATCTCAAGCTTGACGCCGGCAACCTGGTCTATGGCGATTCGTCGACATCGCAGAAATACGCAGCCATTGCTGGCAAGGTGTATCCCGTCGTGCAGGCCGGGAAAAGCTGGTATTTGCGCAAAAAAGACGGCGGCCGGGGGCCGGCACTTGAGGAGAAAGAATCCCGGCTTGTCGTGGTACGCGCCGCCCGGACGGTTTATCGCTGCCGATCGAAACAACGTGACCCTGTTCAACACGAAATCGAGCAAAACCGCTCAATCGAGATGCATATCCAGGCGAGAGGTATGGCCCAGATCAACCGTCGCTATCCGGCGAGGGCTTTCGTGATACAGCAAGCGGTAAACCGTGCAAGAGAATACGCAGTCAATTGTCTGCACAACTTCGTTGTACATCGCGACAATCTGGGCGGCACACGGGTGGAGACGGTGCTGAAAGAGTTTTTTGAGGTCTCTCGGATAACGCCCATGATCCTCACAAAACTGGAGAAGGTGATTACTCCTCTCTGTTGCGAGCTGACAAACCCGCAAGATGACCTGCTCTACACTGAGCGCTTTTTCGCTGGTTTGAACGCAATCCCTGGCGACACTACCGTCGCGTTTGTGTTCAAACAGGACAAACGAAGAATCATCCACCTCACTGAGCTGTTCTTCAATCCTGGGATGGACGCGTACACTGAGTTCTTACCGTTCCGGTACAACGTTGACTCCCATGCACGGGCGGTCACGCTGATCCACGAACTTTCGCATCTGGTTTGCGACAGTGACGATCTGGTCCATTTACAGGCAATGGGCCCTTGCGCAAGAATGATCGACACGACAACGGCAAGGGGACAAAGTGTCAAGGATAGTCTTGACCGTCAGCGACGATCATTGTCCCGCCATACCCAGCTGTCGCGTCTGTTCGCAGTGACAAGCGACAATAATGCCTGGATTGACATGGATCAGGTGCCGTCGCGTGCCGAAGATTACAAACGAATACTCAGTCTTACCAAAAGCCACAACCTTGCAGACGCACGTCGAGCGTTCCGCAGTGCTGTATCCGCAGAAGCACGCATCGACGTCATGCTGGCCAACGCCGACTCGATCGCGTTGCTCATCTGCGAATTGGGCCAGCAGCTCGACCCGCTTGTGTCAGCCATACCGTTACCGGCACCGGTTTCAAACAAGGCGGGATCCTCAGCAACGTCGCCATGAAGCGGAAAAAAATGCGCTGGCATGACACCAGCGCATTGCTCATGACAAAAGTCAGTGAGGGATTACGAGCAGTTAATCCTTCTGATCGCGCAACACGTTGCCCGAGGCGCCGTCGATGCGGAACTCATAGACACTGCCATCGGCCTTGCGCCCTTCACCTTCCCAGTAACCGTCATTGTCGGCGCCGATCTCATAGACCTCGACATAACCTGCCTTGGTCTTGGCAACTTCGATGGCTTTCTCGATGGTGATCCAGCCAGCGCCTGGCTTGTCCGCCAGGGCAGCACCGGCGCTGAGCAAACCGGCGGTGGCAATCAGGGCTACGAATGTCTTTTTGATCATTTTTTCACTCCATTTATGGATAGTAGGCAGTTGCTTCCTGTTTTTTTGGGTGCCACAGGGAAAAATAAGTTCCACGTTGATGGGTAAATGCCATGACGGATGTTCTCGGCAGCCTGCCGGCGAGGTTAGAATGAGCGAAATCAGGACGAGTCAATGACCCAAGACACTCTCTCGGAAGCCGAATACGATGCGATCACCGATGCCGCCGCGCAGTGGTGCATGCGCCTGCATGCTGCTGACTGCACGGACGAGGAGCGTCGCGCTTTTGAAACCTGGCACGATGCGCATCCTTTGCATGCTTTCGAATACGAAGCCATGCAGGAAATCTGGGAAGTCGCCGGGGACCTGCCGCGCACCGAGCCGGGTGAGCTCGCCGCGCAACGCAAGCCATTGCGTTCGTGGCGCAGGTTCGCGGTCATTGCCGGGGCCTGCGCCCTCGCCCTGCCGCTCGCAGCCTACAGCGGCTGGAGTCTGGGCTGGTTGCCCAACAGTTATCAGCATTACGCCGCCACCGACAGTGTGCGTCAGGTCACCCTCAGTGACGGCAGCCAGCTGGAACTCAACCTCAACACCGACCTGACCTTCAGCAATTACAAACACGAACGTCGCGTCACCCTGAACAAGGGCGAGGCCTTTTTCAGCGTCAGTCACGACACCGGGCATCCATTCGTGGTGCGTGCCGGCGAAGGCAGGATCCGCGTGACCGGCACCCGGTTCAACGTGTGGATGTACGAAGATCAGGTGCGGGTCAATCTGCTCGAAGGTTCGGTGCTGGTCAGCAGCAACCGCGATCTGCCGGGCGACGGCCTGCGCCTGAGTCCTTCGATGCAGGCGCGCTACCGGCATGGCGATTACACGCCGCAAATCAGCCAGACCTACCCAGGCGACACCTCGCTGGCGTGGCGCAGCGGTCGCTTGATACTCGACAACCTCGCGCTGCACGACGCCCTGCCGTTGATCAATCGTTATCTCGACAAGCCGTTGATGCTCGCCGACACCAGCACCGGCGCGATCCGCGTGGGCGGTGTCTACAACATCAAAGAGATGAACAACCTCGCCAACAGCCTGCCGAAAGTGCTGCCGGTCTACCTGACCCGCAACAAGGAAGGCAATCCGGTGATCAACTCGATGCCGCAGCGCCCGCCGAAAAGCTGAAGGCCGCGTCCCTTGCGGGAGGCGGCCTTCGTTTGTTTCAGGCTATGACAGTTGTTACTGCGCGGCCACTTTTCCTGCCTGATCCTGTGCCTGCTGAATGGTCTGCACCTGGTAGTGCGGATCCGCCTTGATCTGCTGCTCAGTGAATGGCAGGACACTCCACTGCTTCTTCGAAAACGCCTCAGTCTGATCGCGCGAGTATTTCGACGCCGGATCACTGGATAACGAGAACGCCAGCAGCCCTTGGGCATGCGGGCCCTTTTCGTCGAAGCTCACCACTTGCAGATAACTGGTGCCGCTGACCACCTCAAGTTTGCCGTCATCGCGGGGCACGCTTTGCATCGCATTGTAGATGCCCAGGGTACCCGGCCCGCCATGAATCGGCGTTTGCCGCCCGCCGCTGCTGACCACTTGAATGTCGCCCAAGTGCGTGTCTGCTTTCAGGCCCATTTTGCCGGTCAGTTCGACCGACGCCAGCATCGCCTCGCGCAGCGCTTTGGCAACCGCCGGTTGCTCGACTGCCAGACCACGCGGGGTGTTTTGCGCATCGGCCGGATCGAACGCGACGCGCCAGATCTCCGGCGCTTCGAGCAGCGCTTGCATGATGTTCTGGAAATGCACCAGACCCGGCCCGGAATCCAGATTGGCGCGGCTGTCCCAGGCTTTGAGGCTGGTGCAGGCAGGCTTCAGCGTCGTGGCATCGCTGCCCAGACCGGATTCGCAGAACTTCAGCAGATCGGGCATGACCTGCGCAGCCAGATAGACCTGATCATCCATCACCATGTGCTGCAGATCCTTGACCGCCAGCGTGCCTTTTTTGCTCAGATCACTCAGGCGATCGAGGGCGAATCGCGAGCGCAGTCCCAGCGGTTGGCCGTCCTGGCTGATCAGCGGCGAATAGCCGGTGAGCGGTTGCGCCGGGTTGGCCAGCCATGCGGAATCGTTGGAATGCTGAACGAAATCCTTGCGCAGCAATTGCGGCAACTGGCTGGACGCAAATATGCCCTTCTGCGCCGCTTGCGGGTCAATGTCCCAGGCACAATCGCTGTTGGAACCGTCGAGGACAATCATGCGCAGACCAAGGCGTGGGTCGCTGCATTTGGCCAGTTTTTGCGCGCTGACGTTCGGCACCACCGACAGGTTCATGTACAGCGTCTGGCCTTTGTCATCCACCGCCAGGGTGTTGACCCACGGGATGCCCTGAATATTGTGCACTGCGTTTTGCAGATCCTTGAGATTGCTGGCCTGGTTCATCGCGTACCACTGCTTGAGTACGCGATCGTTATCCAGGTTGGCATCGCGCAAGCTGTAGGCGAATTGCTTGTCCCAGTCGAGCTTGCCGGGCCATTGCACAATCGGGCCGAACTGCGAGCTATAGATGTCGCGCGTCACCGGTACGAGCTGGCCGTCAGCCTGCTTGACCTGCACGGTGACCGTCTGTTTGCTCAGCGGCAGCGACTTGCCGTCCAGCAGATACCTAGTCGGATCCTTTGGATCGAGTTGCAGGCGATACAGCGTGAAGTGCTTCGATGAATCGACGGTATGGGTCCAGGCCAGATGCTGGTTGAAGCCGATATTAATCATCGGCAGGCCCGGCAACGCAGCACCCATGACATCGAGTTTGCCGGGGATGGTCAGGTGCATCTGATAGAAGCGCATCCCTCCGACCCAAGGGAAATGCGGGTTGGCCAGCAGCATGCCGCGGCCGTTGAAGGAGCGCTCGCTGCCGACTGCCACGGCGTTGCTGCCGCGATCCAGGGCGAAACGCTGCTGACGTGCGTCGGCCAACTGAAAGGCCTGGGCGTCGCGCTCGATCTGCGCTGTAGCTTGCGGCGGTGTCGCGCCGGCAAGGGCTTCGGCGAACTGCCCTACCCCACCCTCCACCAACAGGCGCCGCGTCAGTCTGACCAGATCCGCGGCACCGATATCGCGTACCCATTCACCCTGACATTGTGGCGGCAGCCCTTGCTGACGGCGTTCGGCCAAATAGCGGTTGTACCCGGCGGCATAGCCCTCGACCAAGTCACGGACCTGAACCGGTTGCGCCTGCCAGAAGGTTTCCACCGCTTCAGGAGTATTGAGCCAGGTGAAGAACACATCACTGACGCGGTTTTCCCGTTGCTCGACCGTGAACTGCTCCGGACCGAAATAACGCGAGCGCTGACCATTGACGGTCACGATCTCGTTGGCCAGCAGGCACAGGTTGTCCTGGGCGTAGGCGTAACCGATGCCGAAACCCAGACCGCGTTCGTTCTCGGCACGAATGTGCGGCACACCAAAACTGGTGCGGCGAATATCGGCGCGGGTGTCCGCAGCCGGACTCAGCGCATGGGCCGACAGGCTCAGCCCGAAAAAGGTGCCGGCAAGGGCCAGCCCGGTGAGTTGCCTGGAAATAATCACGCTCGCTCCTGATCGAAAGGTCGATTGCCCCTGCGTCCACGCGCAATGAGCCTGTCGAAGAAACGAAGCCGGGGAAAAAAATTTAGCCGGCCACCCATCAAGGCAATGCAGGTATCACAAGGCCGAGACGAATTAGCGACGAAATTTCTACATCTTTTCTTTCATGATTTGTCGTGCTGAAACGTCTTGTTTAGAGAGCGCAACAAAACCTTTCCCGATCTGGCTCTGAAAAGGAGTAATCGCATGTACAACTCGCAACTACCATCGGACGGTAGCCAGACGCCACAGGGCGTTTCCATGAGCTCGCACACCGGCAATTTCGCCCAGCGCGGCGAGCGTCCGGGCAATGAGCGTATCCGCGTTCTATTGAAAAGCTTCGGCCTGCGCACCAGCCTGATTCGCCTGAAAGTCATCGATGCCCTGCTCGTGGCGGCACAGAGCAATCGTCGCCTCGGCGTACGTGGTGTGCATAGCCAGTTGCTCGACCTGGACGTGCCGTTGTCCTTTCTCAGCGTCCGCGAAGTGCTTAAACGCTTGTGCGCCGAAGGCGTGATCACCTTCAACGCCGACAAGAGTTACAGCCTGCACCCGCAGGCTGCAGCGGTCCTCAATCACGATTGAGGCCACCAATGAGGCCATGAGTGCTCGCCGTCAGGGCTTGACCTTGCGGCGCATCACACCGTTGATCACCACCACAACCACGGCGACGCCAATCGCGACGTACTGGAAGGTCTTCTCGGTGATCATGCCGGCGTTTTGCAGCCAGGACAGGCCCAGCATGATCGCCAGGACGGACAGGGCGATCAGAATCGAATAAATCAAGCGTTGCTTCTGGGTCATTGCGGTTTCCTGGAACGTTGAATTGTTTCCGTTTGCAGGCCATGGGCTTTCCGGATTACGGGGATGCGTCGGGGCAAACGGGAACTCATGTTACCGCCGCTGAAGGTTTTTGGCTGCATGGCCGCCCAACTCGAGACAAGGCCCGCCCGGTCGATATACCGCAAACAATGCCAGCGCTGTCGCGAGCATTGTTGTTCTGCCCGCCATGGCAGTCAGGTAAACGTTTTTTGCGCTGCGCCAACTCTTTAAACATGTCGTAAGTTTTTGAAATCTGCTGACGCAGCAAACGGCTAGGTCGGTAACGCCTCTGCGCCTAGGCTCTGCGAACTTCCTACAACTGATAAACAGGGATGTTCATGCAGAGAACACTTATAAACATCGGCCCCGGACAGGTCGCAGGATTCTGTCTGGCGCTGACCGCTTTCGAGCTGCTCACCTACATGGCCAGCGACGTGATCATGCCGGCGATGCTCGACGTCACCACCGACCTTGAGGCGGACGCGCGGCATGTTCCCCATGCATTCAATCTTTATCTGTTGGGTGGCGTTTGCCTGCAATGGTTGCTCGGGCCCCTTTCCGATCGGTTCGGCCGCAGGCCACTGTTGTTGAACGGCAGCGCGCTGTTCGGCGTGGCCTGCGCGGCAGCCTTTTTCACCGCCAGTATTGAAGCGTTCAACCTGTTGCGACTGTTGCAAGGCATGGGCCTGGGATTTGTCGTCGCGGTGAGCTACCCGGCGTTGCAGGAGGTGTTTTGCGAAGCCGACGCCGTCAGGCTGATGGCGTTGCTCGGCAATGTAGCGTTGTTGTCGCCGCTGCTCGGGCCGCTACTGGGGATTGTGTTGCTGGAATGGCTGAGCTGGCGGGAAATCTTTCTCATGCTTGGATTCGTTGCGGCGCTGGTCTGGCTCGGTCTGTTCTTGTGGATGCCGGAAACCGTCGGCGTCGAGCGCCGCGATGGTCAGCGAACGGCCCGAGTGCCCTTTTCCTGGCGCCTCACTTCCCGGCGCTACGGCGCATTGTTCGGCAACCCGCGTTTCCTCTGCGCCAGCCTGGCGCTCGGCCTGATGAGTCTGCCGCTGATCGCCTGGATCGGTCTGGCGCCGTTGCTGCTGGTGCGGGTGCTGGAACTGTCGCCGCTGGAATATGGCCTGTGGCAGATCCCGGTGTTCTCGGCGGTCATTGCCGGCAATCTGATTCTTGACCGCTTGCTGCAAACCCACTCATTGCAGCAATTGATTCAACTGGCGCTGTGGCCGTTCTGCCTGGGTCTGCTACTGCTGGCGGTCTGCGCACTGCTCGGCGCGGGACTGGGGTTGGTGGTCGCCAGCCTGGCTGTGTACGCCGTCGGGCTGGGCATGAGCAACGCCGCGGTGTATCGCCTGGCGCTGTTTTCCAGTGATGACAGCAAAGGTCTGGTCTCGGCGCTGACCGGCATGATCTCGATTGCCGTCATGGGGCTCGGCGGTTCGCTGATTGCAACCATCGGTGGCGGCAGCCGTCTGGAATTCTTCGCTCTCTGGGCCGCGTTCGGCGGGCTGATGTGCCTGCCCCTGGTGTACCGGCTCCTGCAAACCCCCACGCCTGATGTGGCCCCGCCTCAATAAGGAACACCAATGACTTGCTTACCCCATGCCGACGCGCTGTGCGCGTTGACGCAACCCTATTGCCTGAATTCAGCCCCGCCCGGTCTGTTTGATCGGGCGATGACTGAAATCAGCCGCTTCCACTGCGAACACACGCCCGGTTACGCCCATTGGCTCAATGCCCACGGGCTGACGCCGCAAGACCTCGACAGTCTTGACGACTGGTCGCGCCTGCCGCCGATCTTCGCCAGTTTCTTCAAGCTACACCTGCTGCTCAGCAGCACGGGCGCAGACGCCCTCGAACTGACTTCGTCGGGCACCAGCGGGCAGAAGAGCCGCATGCGTTACGACGAACGCAGCCTGGCGCGGGCGCAATTCATGGTCACGCAGATCTTCCGCCATTACGGCTGGGACACTCCCGATACGCCATGCAATTACCTGTTGTTGAGCTACGAACCCGAAGGCCGCATCACCTTGGGTACCTCGTTTACCGACCAGTTTCTCTGTCGGTTTGCCCCGGCCAATCGCGTGGTCTACGCGCTGCGCAACACCGGTCGAGGTCATCAGTTCGATGCGTTTGGCGTGATCGCGGCATTGCAGTCGTTCGCTGAAGAAGGTTTGCCGGTGCGGATTTTCGGCTTCCCGGCGTTTCTCTGGCAGACCCTGCAACGCATGCAGGATACCGCTGTGCAGGATGTACAACTGCCGGCCGGTTCGCTGGTTTTTTTTGGCGGTGGCTGGAAAACCCAGGCCGCACAGGAAATCCCCAAACAGCAGCTCTACGCCAGTATCCACCGGCAACTCGGCATCGAACCCGAGCGCTGCCGCGACGGTTACGGCGCTGTCGAGCACGCCGTGCCGTACATCGAATGCAACCGTCACCGCTTTCATGTGCCGGTGTACTCGCGGGTGCTGATCCGCGACCCGGCGGACTTTTCCCTGCTGCCCTACGGCCAGCAAGGTCTGCTCGGCTTTGTCTCGCCTTATATCTCGTCCAGTCCTGCCCACGCCGTGGTCATGAGCGACCTGGCAACGCTGCACCCGGGCGCAAGCTGCGGCTGCGGCCTGACCAGCGACTGGTTCGAACTGCACGGCCGCGCCGGCACTACGGCGGGCAGAAGCTGCGCAATGGCCGCCGCCGATTTACTGGGAAGTCACTGATATGTACCTGATCGATGGACAACTGCACGACATTTACAACCTCGACCAGGCGCTGCAAGACCTGCAACAGGCATTGCCGCAACACTTGGCGAGGCCGCTCGAAAGCAGCACGGTCATCAAGGCCGTCGCGGGTTTTGCCCAGCGGCTGCGTGACGCACACACCGATCTGCCGCTCGACAGCGAACATCGGCAAGCCCTGATCGATTTCTGCCAACCCCAAGCGCTTGTCGACAAACGCCAGCGTGAATTGGGCGCCGATGCCGATTCTCTGCGTCGTATCGATTATCGCCAGCCGCGCTTCGAAGCTTGGCGCCCGCTCGGTCTGGTGGTGCATATCACCCCGGCCAACGCGCCATTACTGGCGTTCTGCGCGGTAGTGGAAAGTCTGCTCGCCGGCAACGTCAACTGGTTGCGCCCCAGCAGCAGCGATCAAGGCCTGACGGCGCGATTGCTCCGCGCCTTGGTCGACTGCGATGCCAGCGCACAACTGGCCGGTTACGTGGCGGTGATCCCAGCGAGCACTGAGCAGATCGGCCAACTGTGCAAACCCGCCAATGGTGTCGCGGCGTGGGGTGGCGAAGCGGCTCTGCAAGCTATTCGGCAGCAGTTGGCACCGGGTTGTCGCTGGATCGACTGGGGCCATCGCATCAGCTTTGTCTATCTCTGTGCAGAAACTGCGACGCCGCAAGCGCTCGATGCCGTCGCCGACGAAGTCTGCCGACTGGATCAGCAAGCCTGCTCCAGCCCGCAATGGCTGCTGGTCGACAGCGATGATCCGCAGGTTCTGCGCGATATCGGTGAACGTTTGGCGCAGGCCCTGCAACGACGCGGCGCACAGTGGCCGGCACTGCTGCCGACACGCCAGGAAGCTGCGCAAATCATCACGCACACGCAGATGGCCCGCCTCGGCCAGAGCTTTGCTGGCCACACCGGGCAAGTCTGGAACGGCCCAGGCTGGCGGGTGATCTGGACCCATGATCGGCAACTCGCACCTTCGCCGCTGTTTCGCAGCGTACTGCTGCACCCAGTGCCGCAGGCCCTGTTGAGCGCCACCCTGCTGCCATGGCGCAACGTGCTGCAAAGCTGTGCGTTGCTGTGTGCGCAACCGCGCATTGCCGAGCTCGCCCATGCGCTGATCGCTGCCGGGGTCACGCGGATCGCACCGATCGGCAGTATTCACGACGGCTACGCAGGCGAACCCCATGACGGCGTCTATGCGCTGCAACGTCTGAGTCGACGGGTATCGGTGAGTCTGGCCGCCACGCAACTGCCGAATCAGGCCAGTCTCGATTCAGCGCCATCACCAGCGAAGCCATGCGCTGCGATCATGGACAAACAGGCCTTCGTCACCCAGCCGATCAATGATCAGGCGCAGTTGTATTTCCGTTCCGGAGGCAGCAGCGGCACCCCTGCTCTGGCCGGCTACAGCTATCGCGACTTCGAGCGACAAATGCGTGCAACCGCTGACGGCCTGTTTGCCGCCGGTGTTGATCCGGCGCGGGATCGGGTCATGAATCTGTTTTTCTGTGGCGGGCTCTACGGCGGTTTTCTCAGCTTCAGCAAAGCGCTGGAACTGCTCGAGGTAACGCACCTGCCCATGGCCGCCCCTACCGATGACGACTATAGGGAAATTGCCCAACTGATCATCGACCAACGGGTCAACGTGCTGGTCGGCATGCCCGGCACCCTGCATCGTCTGTTCCTCAATGAACAGGAGCGTCTGCGCGCCTATGCCGGAGTCGAAAAGGTCTTTCTTGGTGGCGAGCACCTGAGCGAGCAGAACCGTGTATTGCTGCGCAGTTGCGGCGTAGCGACGATTCGCTCGGCGATCTACGGCAGCGTCGATGCCGGCCCGCTTGGCCATGCCTGCCAGGTATCGGCGGACGGGGTTTTCCATCTGATGAGCGATATCCAGCAGCTGGAAATCGTTGCATTCGAAGAAGATGTGCCGGTTGTTGGCGATCAAGTGGGTCGGCTGCTGGTGACCTCGCTGGCCCGCGAAGGTGGCCAGCGCGTGCAGCGTTACGAGATTGGTGACAGCGGGCGCTGGCTGCCCGGCGTCTGCGCCTGCGGGCTGACGTCGCCGCGCTTCGAACTGTTGCAACGCCACGGCAAGTTGCTGCGCATCGGCACCGACTTTATCTCCCTGAGCGAACTGGCGACGCGTCTGAAAGTGCCGTTTCAGCTGCATCTGGATCACAGCGCCGAGGGCGTCGAGCGCCTGCAACTGCGCTGCGAACTCGCAGCCGACATCGCTAAAACCCGTCTTGCCGATTACCTGACGCTGATGACCGTCATCGACAGCGGACTGCTGGTGCTGCAGATCGAGCAATGCTCGCCCGAGCACTTCATTCAAAACAGACACAGCGGCAAGACGCCGCTGGTCATCGACTCACGCCGCTGACGTTCGAGCGTGAGTCGGCTCATTCGAATCAAGAAGAATACACCGTGAAAAAAACTGACCCGATTAGCGAATTGACGGCTTTCGCCCGTGAGCATTCGCCCTATTACAAAAACGGCCTCGCCGATGTTCCCGAGGCAATAAACTCACTGTCCGAACTGCCGTTACTGGATCCGGCAGCGCTCTGGAAAGGCAGCGCGAATCCTGCGCAATGGCCGGTACTGACGGCCCCCATTGCCCACGCCCTGGTTTTCAAGACCGGTGGATCAACCGGCGGTGGCAGGC
Organism: Pseudomonas moraviensis subsp. stanleyae; assembly: GCF_036283065.1. Taxonomy (GTDB): domain Bacteria; phylum Pseudomonadota; class Gammaproteobacteria; order Pseudomonadales; family Pseudomonadaceae; genus Aquipseudomonas; species Aquipseudomonas stanleyae. Next base: position 325,738 of record NZ_JAADJI010000002.1, on the reverse strand, counting down.
TATCCGTTTATACCCGCGCTGAATGGCAACGCACCGTCGAGGACTTTGGCCACAGCCTTAACGCACAGCTGAGTGATGGCGACCGAGTAGCCAACCTGTTCTTCGCCGGCGACCTCTATGCAAGCTTTCTGTTTATCCACGCTTCACTGGCCCATGTTGAAACGGCGATCACCGAGTTCCCGTTCAGCGGTGAAGTCGCCCCGCCAATACTGGTCGACGCCATTGCGCAGTACCGGATCAACGTGTTGGCTGGCGTGCCTGCGCAACTATTGACCTTCGCCAGTTGGCTCCAACAGCGCGGCCTTGCTTTGCCCTTGGTTGATACCGTGCTTTACGGCGGCGAGAGCCTGTTTGCCTCGCAACGCCAGCTCCTTGAGCAAGTGCTGCCCAACGCGCGCTTTGCCTCGATCGGCTACGCCAGCGTCGACGGTGGGTTTATCGGTGCCAGTCATCGTGACTGCATCGAAGGCGAACATCGCACACCCGACGGCCACGTCCTGCTGGAAATTGTCGATCAGCATACCGGCGCAACGATCGAGGCCTGCGATCAACCCGGTCTGCTCGTATTGACCAACCTGCATCGGCGCCTGATGCCGCTGATCCGCTATCCGGTGGGTGACCTGGCGTGCTGGCGCGAACCGGCGGGCACCGCGCAACGCAAATTCGCCCTCAGGGGTCGCAGCGGCAACAGCCAGCGTGTGCGGGTCGGCATTTTGTCGCTGATGACCGATGAAATCAGCGAAAGCGTACGCAGCATCACTGGCAGCAACGACTGGCAGTTATTGATTGAACAGGCCGACGGCCGCGATGTGTTGACGTTGAAATACGTTGTCGACGAGCGATCAACGCGCATCGACGAGGAGCTCGAGGCGCGCTTGATCGAGCTGTACCCGCAGATCCCGCAACTGGTCGGCGCTCAATTGCTGCAGCTGCATGTCCAAAGCTGCCGCTTCGAGGATCTTGCGCGCCATCCTCGTGCCGGCAAAAGCCTGCGGATCGTCGATCTGCGCTGCTACGACCAACATGATGGGGAGGTGCGTGATGAAAGCGTTGATCCTGCGCAATTACCGTGACACCGACGCCGCGGCAGTCAGCCAACTGTTTCGCGAGGTCTATGGCGATCATTACGTGCAAAGCGACGTCTATCTGCCCTGCCTGATCAATCAGAACCATGCGGACAAACGCTGGCATTCGCTGGTTGCGGTTGAGGGTGAGCGGATTCGTGGCCATGCCACGCTATTCCGGCGAACCGATAGCTCGCACGATGCCGAACTGGCCTTGAGCGCGGTACACCCCGATACTCGCGGGCAGAACATCGCCTCGCGCCTGGGTGAGCAACTGCTGACTCACGCACAGGCGTTGGGCTGTCGCAGCGTTTCGATCAAACAAGTGACCCATCACCCTTACACCCAACGCATGGCCATCAGCCTCGGTTTCCACAACACCGGACTGCTGCCGGACTATGTCCGCTCGCCTTTCGGCTGCAAAAAACCGGAGTCGATCGTTTTGGGTGTACGCGCTATCGATGGCTATCAACGGCCATTGCCGGAACAGGCATGGCCGGCCAGTTGTCGCCCCTTGATGGAGCGTCTGGCCAGTGTGTTCGGTGTCGGGGCTGGCGCAGGACGCTGGCGCGGCGCTTCGGTTCAGGTCGAGCAACACGGCAGTCGCCATGAAATGTTGCTGGAAAAACTCAACCCGGAACTTCTTGAGCAGCTGCGATCGCTGCCCGGGCATTGGCTGATTTCGATTCGTCTACAGCTATCGCGACACTTTGCCGCGGACCTGCACAGCCTCAACGCCATCGGTTTCGTTTTCACCGGTCTGGCGCCCGCTCAAGACAATCAAGGCGGATGGCTGGCGTTGTTTCATCGCGGCTACCGCGCGCGCAGGCTTGCATTGCATTGCCCGCATATGCAGCAGTTGCACGACCAGGCACAGCGTCAAATCACTGGGCGAACCGTGCCAGCGCTGTAACCGGCATGAGCCCGCGCACGGATGAGCGGGCATCACCAATGCAGGTCAGGCCTTTGCTGTCAGGCCCTTGTCGGACGGAACTGCGGCATTGCCTTCGCCATAGGTCTTGAGATTCTGCAGGACGTAAATGGCTTTCTTGAATTCCGGGATCAGGCTCTTGCCGTAGTAGTTGCCGTTGAGACTGTTGGTCTGGATGGCATCGAGTTGAGTGGCGAAATATTCCAGCGCGTTGAACTTGGCGTCCGGGTCCTTCTGCACGCCGAAACGGTCGAATTTGTCGCCGGCATTGAGCAGAGTGATCGAGGTGATCTCGGAGATCAGGCCGCGCCCGCGCAGGAATTCGCTGAGGTTGCCCAGTTGCTTGACCGACACGTTGGCCGGGTCGAAACCCTTGATCTGCTTGCGCAGACCTTGCTTATCCATCTCGGCGACGTTCAGCGCATTCGGATCGTTACCGACCAGCGTCAGCATTTGCTGGACCTTGACGCTCTGCGAAACCTGCTTTTTCGCGCCGGTATCCCGGACCATGACGCCTGCCTTGCTTTCCCAGGCGCCGGTATAGCCGATCGTCATGCGAGTGTTCCTTGTGCAGTGAGCATGAAATGTCCTTGTTCCGATATTTTTGGATGGGCGCAAGTATCGGTGGGCAAGGTGACAGCACCAACCTTTTTGTGTGCTTGTTTACAACTTTCGTACATTCGCGACACGAGGCGACAGCCCGCAAACATTGCTCCAGAGCCGTCATCAGGACGTAACAAACGCGGGGATGCTCAGGGATGTACCAATGCCGATACCAACCGGTCATCGCCCTGAGTTGTTTCGGCGCGCGAGCGCCTAAAGCTTCTGTGCGCAACGTCGATACGCTGTGATACCCGCCCTGTTTTCTTCCTGCCCCCTCCCGACAAAAAGCCGCTCAAGGATCAGTTCCATGCCCGCACTGCGCACTATTCAGGCTCGCTACACGCTGTTTCTGGTTCTGTTTATCCTGCTGTTGTCAGTGTTGACCGTGGTCGGCATCAGCCAACTGGTCGCACCGACCCTGCGCGATACCGAAGAGAAGGTTGTGCTCAACCGCATCGCCGAGGTCGCCGTGCAGATCCAGGGCGAACTGAACAAGGTGCAGGCGCAGCAACGCAGCATCACCCAGACCATCCCGTTGCTCGACAGCGCCGCCATCGACGTAGTGCTGCCAGGGCTGGTGGATCAGTACGGCGAACTGAAAGTCTTCGGCGGCGGCATCTGGCCGTTGCCGGGCCAGCGTGAAGCCGGGCGCAACAAGTTCAGCACCTTCTGGCACCGCGACGCCTCGGGCCAGCTCAAGGTCAACACGTTCTGGAACAGCGATGCCGCTCCAAACTACTACGACCAGAGCTGGCACAAGGGCGGCATGGCTACCCCGCGCGGCCAATGCGCGTGGGCCGCTGCCTATAAGGATGACGCCAGTGCCGAGCCGCGCACCAACTGCGCCATGGCTATCTACAAGAACGGCAGCGCCTGGGGCGTATCGACCATCGACGTGACCCTGGGCTTTTTCAACGATCTGGTGGCGCGCAAGGAAAAAGACCTCAATGCCGAGATGCTCATCGTTGAGGCTGACGGCAAGATCATCAGCAACAGCTCGCGCATCAGCGGCCCGATCGTGTTGAAGAACATCAGCGAACTGGCGGCCAGCTCGACCTTCGTCAACCAGATCAAGACTGGCCTGCAGAATCGCGATAAAGCGCAACGCGTCGAGTTCGACAACAACGGTGAAGCCAGCACGTTCTTCATGCGCCCTATCGAAGGCACGCCGTGGTTCCTCGCCACTGCCCTGCCGACCAAAATGCTTACTGCCCAGCGCGACGACGTGCTCAACAGCCTGAGCCTGATCCAGATTCCGCTGGTGATCCTGCTGGTGCTGTTGCAGGTTTATGCGATTCGCAAGCTGGTGCAGCGCATGAAGGCGCTGAAGGCCAACATCGATTCGCTGTCCAGCGGCGATGCCGACCTGACCCGGCGCATCACCATTCGCGCCGAAGACGAACTGGGCGCCATCGGCCACTCGGTCAACACCTTCATCGCCTACCTGCAGAACATGATCGGCGAAGTTACCCAGGCTACCGGCGCGATGGCTTCCAGCCTCGACAATCTGCAGCGCACTTCGGCGCACACCAGCCAGATTCTGCTGCGTCATGCCTCGGAAACCGACCAGACGGTCACCGCCATTACCGAAATGAGCTCGACCGCCGAAAGCGTCGCGCAGAACGCCGCTGAAACCGCTGCGTTCACCCAGCGTGCCAACGAAAACGCCGATCGTTCGCGCGTCGTGGTCGGGGAAGCAACCAACAGCGTGGTTGCGCTGATCGACGAAGTGGCCAGCGCTACACACAAAGTTGAAAACATGCAGCAGGACGCCCAGCGCATCACCGAAATCCTCGGCGTGATCGGCGCGATTGCCGGGCAGACCAACCTGCTCGCCCTCAACGCGGCAATCGAAGCAGCGCGTGCCGGGGAACAGGGTCGCGGCTTTGCGGTGGTGGCAGATGAAGTTCGCGCCCTCGCCGCCCGAACCCAGGCCAGTACCTCGGAAATCAATGAAATGTTGACCCGTCTGACCCAAGGCGTGAGTTCGTCGGTCAGCGCCATGGAAAACACCCAGGCCAGCTGCCAGTCCGCCGCTGACGCCACCGCCCGAGTCAACTCGGGGCTGGACGAAATGGCCGGTTCGGTCAGCCACATCAACAGCCTCAGCACGCAGATCGCCACCGCCGCCGAACAGCAAAGCGCCGTCACCGAAGAGATCAACCGCAGCATGGTGCAGATCCGCCACATGGTCGATGAACTGGTGCAGAGCGGCCAGGCCAGCGAGCTGAATACCCGGCAATTGCTGGAGGCCAATAGCCGTGTGAGTGCAATCATGGGGCGGTTCAAGGTCAGTTAAGCCAACCGCAACCACGGGGATTCTGGCCTTCACACCAATCCCCTGTGGGAGCGAGCCTGCTCGCGAAAGCGATTTTTCAGTCACCTGGATTTCCGTCTGATCCAGCGCATTCGCGAGCAGGCTCGCTCCCACCATTGTTCGGGCGTCTTGTAGCAACTGGAAACACTCAGTTGATGCCAGGGCGGAAAAACCGGTCAAAATGCGTTCTTTTGACCGTCACCCGAGTCGAGAGCCCATTCCCATGCGAAGCCAACTGCGTCTGCTCGCCCTGAGCACCCTGTTCCTCTCCTCCCTGGCGCAAGCCGCCGAACTGATCCCGATCGAAGTGCACCGCGATGCCAATTGCGGTTGCTGCAAAAAATGGATCAGCCATCTCGAAGCCAATGGCTTCAAAGTCGAAGACCACGTCGAAAGCGACATGAGCAGCTTTAAACAGCAGCACGGCGTACCACCGCGTCTGGCCTCCTGTCACACGGCGATCATCAATGGCAAATTCGTCGAAGGTCATGTGCCGGCCGACCAGGTACTCGCGTTGAGCAAGCGCGACGATCTGCTTGGCGTGGCCGCGCCGGGCATGCCAATGGGGTCGCCAGGCATGGAAATGGATGGCATGAGCGACGCGTACCAGGTCATCGGCCTGAAACAGGACGGCGCTGACGTGGTGGTGGCGGACTACCCGGCCCGTTGATGGGAGCGGCTTACTTCGGCCTGTTCTTTGCTGCGTTTGGCGCGGCGACATTGTTGCCGCTGCAATCCGAAGCGCTGCTGGTCGGTCTGATCGTCAGCGAGCGTTACTGGTTGTGGGGCCTGCTCGCGGTGGCGACGCTGGGCAATGTGCTCGGCTCGCTGGTCAACTGGTGGCTGGGCCGTGGCATCGAGCGTTTTCAGGATCGACGCTGGTTTCCGGTCAGTCCGGGGCACATGGCCAAGGCGCGCAAGCATTACGAGCGCTACGGACATTGGTCGCTGCTGCTCAGCTGGCTGCCAATAATCGGCGATCCGCTGACCCTGATTGCCGGGGTCATGCGTGAGCCACTCGGGCGGTTCCTGCTGATCGTGACGCTGGCCAAAGGTGCGCGCTATGGCGTACTCGCGTTGCTGACGCTGGGCTGGCTCGGTTGAACCAACATTCTGTGTGATTGCCTTTGTTTAACGTCGGCGTAATCCCGGCCTTTCAGAGTCGGCCAATTTTCAAGGAGTTTGTGCTTATGTCCGTCACGCTATCCCGCTGGCTGCCCGGCCTCGTCCTCAGCGCTGCCCTGCCGTTAATGGCGCACGCAGCCAGTGAAACCGCTGCCGCCGAAGGCCCGGTCTATGGCCCGGAGCTGCAAGGCTTCCAATATCCCTACACGCTTAAACACTTCGCCTTCGAATCCCAGGGCCAGAAGCTGCAAATGGGTTACATGGACATCGCCGCCAATGGCAAGGCCAACGGCCGCACCGTGGTGCTGTTGCACGGCAAGAATTTCTGCGCGGCAACCTGGGACAGTTCGATCAAGGCCTTGAGCGATGCCGGCTACCGCGTGATTGCGCCGGATCAGATCGGTTTCTGCACGTCCAGCAAACCTGAGCACTATCAGTACAGCTTTCAGCAACTGGCCACCAACACCCAGCAATTGCTCAAGGCGCTGGGCATTCAGAAAGCCACCGTGCTCGGCCACTCCACCGGCGGCATGCTCGCCACCCGTTATGCGCTGCTGTTCCCCGAGCAGGTCGATCAACTGGCGATGGTCAACCCGATCGGTCTGGAAGACTGGAAAGCCCTCGGCGTTCCGTATCGCACCGTCGATCAGTGGTATCAGCGCGAGTTGAAGGTCACGGCCAAGGGCATTCGCGACTATGAGCGCACCACCTATTACGACGGCCGCTGGAAGCCCGAATTCGATCGTTGGGTCGACATGCTCGCCGGCCTGAGCAACGGTCCGGGCAAGACCCGGGTGGCGTGGAACTCGGCACTGATCTACGACATGATCTTCACCCAGCCGGTGTACTACGAGTTCAAGGATCTGAAGATGCCGACGCTGCTGCTGATCGGCACGTCCGACACCACCGCAATCGGCAAGGACCTTGCGCCGCCGGAAGTGAAAGCCAGAATTGGTCATTACCAAGTGCTCGGCAAACAGGTCGCCAAGCTGATTCCGCAGTCGACGCTCATTGAATTCCCGGGTATGGGCCACGCGCCGCAAATGGAAGAACCGGAAAAATTCCATCAGGCGCTGCTCGGCTGGCTGGGCAAGACACCTTCGGTTCCTTGATGAGGTAAGGCGATGGCAGTGCAGATTGCAGTGATCGATGACTGGCAGGACGTGGCCCGCGATGTAGTCGACTGGTCCCTGCTCGTGGGCATCGGCGAAGTAACCTTTGTGCACGATTACCCGGCGGACAACACCACGCTGGCCGAGCGCTTGGGCAAGTATCAAGTGATTTGTGTGATGCGCGAACGCACGCGTTTCGACGCCGACTTGCTCGGGCGCTTGCCCAATCTGAAGTTGCTGGTCACCGGCGGCATGCGCAATGCCGCGCTGGACATGCCGGCAGCAGCGGCGCTGGGCATCAAGGTCTGCGGCACCGACAGCTACAAACACGCCGCGCCGGAACTGACCTGGGCGCTGATCATGGCGGCAACCCGTGATCTGGTGAAGGAAGCCAATGCCCTGCGCGCCGGCCAGTGGCAACAGGGACTGGGCGGCGACCTGCACGGCAAGACCCTGGGTATTCTCGGCTTGGGCAGCATCGGCCAGCGGGTCGCGCAGTTCGGTCAGGTGTTCGGCATGCGGGTGATTGCCTGGAGCGAGAACCTCACGGCCGAACGCGCTCAACAGGCCGGCGTGACTTACGTCAGCAAACAGCAACTGTTCGAACAGGCCGACGTGCTGTCGGTGCATCTGGTGCTCAGCGAGCGCAGTCGCGGCCTGGTTGATGCGCAGGCGCTGGACTGGATGAAACCGACCGCGCTGCTGGTCAACACCGCTCGCGGGCCGATCGTCGATGAAGCGGCGCTGATCAAGGCGTTGCAGAAACGGCGCATTGCCGGGGCGGCGCTGGACGTGTTCGAACAGGAGCCCTTGCCGGCCCTGCATCCGTTTCGCACATTGGACAATGTCCTCGCCACGCCGCATGTCGGCTATGTGAGCCGGCAGAACTACGAGCAGTTTTTCCAGCAGATGATCGAGGATATTCAGGCTTGGGCAGCCGGGGAGTCGGTGCGTCTGTTGAATTGATTCCATCACTTTAAAGTTGAGCTGCTTCAACAGGCCTCTTCGCGAGCAGGCTCGCTCCCACAGCGTGTCCGCGTTCCCCTGTGGGAGCGAGCCTGCTCGCGAAGGGGTCATTCCAGATACCACTCTGAAATACGCTCGCACCAAAACGGTGCAAGCCGCCCACCCCCTAGCACAAAATCGTGACTACCCAGTCACCGTTTTGGCCCACTCCGACCGAAAAACATGCCCTTCGTCGGAGCATTCCCTCCGCTAAACCCTCCCTTACATCCCGACACAACCGATTGTCGAACAATTTACCCATTTGCCCTTACCCGCTCTAGGATCTGGCCTAGACTGATTTTTCAGTGGCAAAACCACTCGGTCATACCGGCGAAAAAAAGTCGAAACTTTTGCTTCACGCCACAGGTCATCAGAACAACTGGGCGAAAGCGACTGGTGTAATCCTTGCAACGGCCTCACCACCCATTCTGCTTGCGCGTGTTGGGTCAGCATTTGCTCACCGATGCGTGGCGCCTTTGCGCCCGGCCACAGGACTTGGCCACGAAACAGCTTGTTCGAGACAAGAATCAGATCACACACGGGAGATACATATGATCAGTGCGGCATTGGATATTCAGGGAGAGCGTGCTCACCAGTCGCTTGGAGAATCGAGCACCATCAGTGTTCCCGGCAGCCGACAGATCAACGTACCCGGCACCAAGACGCTTGCTCCGGTAGCAAGCCAGAATCCCAACAAGAAAAAAGTGTTGTTCGTGACCTCGGAAATCGCCGATCTGGTCAAGACCGGCGGTCTCGGTGACGTCTCCGCTGCCCTGCCCCGGGCCATGGCCCATCTGCATGACGTGCGGGTGTTGATTCCCGGTTACCCGCAGGTGGTGCACAGCGAAAACCCGATTCACATCATCGGCGAGCTGGGTGGCCATGCCGCGCTGCCACCTTGCAAGATCGGGCGCATGGACATGCCCGATGGCTTGGTGATCTACGTGTTGATCTGCCCTGAATTGTACGAACGTGAAGGCGGCCCCTACGGCGCCAACAACGGGCGCGACTGGCCGGACAACCATATCCGCTTCGCCCGTCTCGGCTTGGCCGCTGCCGACATCGCCGCCAACCTTGCGCAAATCCACTGGCGCCCGGATCTGGTGCACGCTCACGACTGGCCGGCCGGCCTCGCCCCTGCTTACATGCACTGGCGCGGGCAGCGCACGCCGACTCTGTTCACCATTCACAACCTTGCCTACCAGGGCGTGACCAGCCTCGGTTCCTGCCCGGAGCTGGGGATTCCCGCCCACGCACTGCAACAGGAAGGCATGGAGTTCTACGGCAAGATGTCGTTCCTCAAGGCCGGCATGGCCTATTCGAGCCACATCACCACCGTCAGCGCCACTTATGCGCAGGAAATCACCACCCCGGACTTCGGCTGCGGTCTCGACGGTTTCCTTGCCGCCAAGACCCAGCAAGGCCTGCTCAGTGGTATCCCGAACGGTATCGATGAAAGCTGGGATTCGGCGACAGACCCGCACCTGTTCGCCCCGTTCGCCATCGGCGACTGGGAAGGCAAAGCGGTCAATGCCGCCCATGTCCGCGAGCTGTTCGGCCTGCACGATTCCACCGGCCCGTTGTTCGCCGTGGTTTCGCGACTGGTGTACCAGAAAGGTCTCGACCTCACCGAAGCGGTGTCCGAGTTCATCGTGCAGAACGGCGGCCAGATCGCGATTATCGGTCGCGGAGAGCCGGAAGAAGAACAAGCCATGCGCGAACTGGCCCTGCGTTTCCCAGGCCAGATCGGCGTGCGCATCGGCTTCAATGAAACCGATGCCCGGCGCATGTTCGCCGGCAGCGATTTCCTCCTGATGCCATCGCGTTACGAGCCTTGCGGCTTGAGCCAGATGTACGCCCAGCGTTTCGGCTCGTTGCCGGTGGCGCGCAACACCGGCGGTCTGGCCGACACCATCGAAAACGGCGTCACCGGCTTCCTTTTCGATGAATCCACCGTTGATAGCTATCAAGAGGCCCTGAGCCGCGCGTTCAAGGTCTTCGCCTTCCCGGAACTGCTCAACGCCATGCGTTGCCGGGCCATGGCTGCACCGTTCAACTGGAGCAAAGCGGTTGAACCGTACGCCGAACTTTACGAACAACTGGTCGCCAAGGCGCTGGGTAAAGCCAGCCACAAATAACCAGGGAGTTGCAAAAAATGCCGTCAAGGACCCAAGAAACCTGGCCCCACGGCGCGATCATGCTGGATGCCGAGCACACGCAATTTGCGTTGTGGGCGCCTGACGCGTTCTACGTCAGTGTGGAACTGGAAGATGGAAAATCGTTGCCCATGCTGCCCCAGGGCGACGGTTGGTTTGTAATCAAGGCCAACTGCCCGGCGGGCAGTCGCTACCGCTACTGCATCGATGGCGAACTGGAGGTGCCGGACCCGGCCTCCAGGGCGCAGGATGGCGACCTCGACCGCCACAGCGTGGTAGTCGACCCGCATGCCTATCAATGGCGGCACACGGCATGGAACGGTCGGCCGTGGAGTGAAGCAGTCATTTACGAGTTGCACGTCGGTGCGCTCGGTGGTTTTGCCGAAGTCGAACAACATCTGGCGCGGCTGGTTGCCCTCGGCATCACCGCGATCGAACTGATGCCACTGGCGCAATTCCCCGGTGATCGCAACTGGGGCTACGACGGGGTGCTGCCCTACGCGCCGCAAGCCTCCTACGGCACACCGGAACAGCTCAAACACCTGATCGACACCGCCCACGGCCATGGCCTAGCGGTGATTCTCGACGTCGTCTACAACCACTTCGGCCCTGACGGCAACTACCTGCATCGTTACGCCAAAGGTTTTTTCCGCGAGGACAAGCACACGCCTTGGGGCGCAGCGATTGACTTCCGCCGTCCGGAAGTACGCGAGTTTTTTATTGAAAACGCGCTGATGTGGCTGCTCGAATACCGGTTTGACGGGCTGCGCCTGGATGCGGTGCATGCGATTGAAGACCCGGATTTTCTCAGCGATCTGGCCCGGCGCATTCGCCAGCAGATCGACCCGACCCGGCACGTCTGGCTGACCGTCGAGAACGAGCTGAACCAGTCGAGCCTGCTGGAAACCGATTACGACGCGCAATGGAATGATGACGGTCATAACGCCCTGCACGTGCTGCTGACCGGCGAAACCGACGCCTACTACGCCGATTATGCCGCGCAACCCACCGAGCAATTGGTGCGCTGCCTGAGTCAGGGCTTTGTGTTTCAGGGCCACATCACCCGTCATGGCGAACCCCGTGGCGAGCCGAGCGAACATCTGCCCTCCACCGCTTTCGTGCTGTTCCTGCAGAACCATGACCAGATCGGCAACCGCGCATTTGGCGAGCGCCTGCATCAGCTCGCCGACCCGCGTGCGGTACAGGCGGCGACGGTGTTGTTGCTGCTGTCGCCGATGATTCCGCTGATCTTCATGGGCGACGAATTTGCCGCCGAGCAACCGTTCCTGTTTTTCACCAGCCACCACGGTGAACTGGCGGAACTGGTGCGTGAAGGGCGGCGCAACGAGTTCGCCGCATTCAGTGCCTTTACCGATCCGCACAAGCGCGAGCAGATACCCGATCCGAACGCCGAGGAAACCTTCCGCGCTTCGCAGCCACGACTGGCTGGCAGTGGCACGCCACTGCAACAGGACACGCAGGCGCTCTACCGACAGCTGTTGAAGTTGCGTCACCAGTACATCATTCCCCACCTCTCCGGAACCCAGGCTCTGGGTGCGCAAATGCTCGGCTACGGCGCGGTCAGCGCACGCTGGCGGCTGGGCGATGGCAGTGAGCTGCGAATTGACCTGAACCTCAGTGATACGCCAGTGGTCAACCCTGCACAGACCGATACCGAGTGGCTGTTTCAACAGCCAGCCGCCATCGAGCTGTCGGACCCGAACCAACTGCCGGCGTACACCGCGCTCGTCAGCCTCACGGCCGCACCCCCTTTGCACCCCCTGAACGGAGAGCGCCTATGAGCGATGCGCAACTGGAAATACTCGCCAGCCGAGCCGGCCTCGCCGTCGACTGGATCGACGCCAACGGGCGTCAGCAGAAAGTCGCTCCTGCTGTGCTGCGCAATGTCCTGATCGGACTCGGCCACCCGGCCAGCACCGCGCAAGAAATCGATGCCAGCCTGCTGGAATTGCAAGAGGTCCAGCAGGACCGCCATTTGCCGCCCCTGTTGACCTGCGACGTGGGCGTTGCCCTGAATCTGAGTCGCTATTTCTCACCGGAGATGCCCTGCGAGATTCATCTTGAAGATGGCTCGCAGATGAACCTCAAGCTGGACAACGAAGCGATGCTGCCCGGTCTGGTTCCGGTCGGTTACCAGCAAGTGCACATCGGCGATCAGTATTTCACCCTGGCCGTAGCGCCCGAACGCTGCTTCAGCGTTGGCGATGCTGTCGACAGCCCGATCCCCCGCGCTTGGGGTCTGAGCGCGCAGTTGTATGCGTTGCGTCGTCCCGGCGATGGCGGTTTCGGCGACACGCAGGCACTGGAAGAACTGGTGCGCGTGGCCGGCGAACGTGGTGCCGATGCGCTGGCGATCAGCCCGATGCACGCGATGTTCAGCGCCGACACCGGTCGCTACAGCCCTTATTCGCCCTCCAGCCGCCTGTTTCTCAACTCACTGTATGCCGCGCCGGGGAGCATTCTCGGCGAACGCGCCTTGCGCGACGCGATCGACGCCAGCGGCCTGGCCGCGCAGTTCGAGCAACTGGAAAATCTCAAACTGATCGACTGGCCTGCCGCCGCCGAAGCCAAGCAGAAACTGCTGCAAGCCTTGTATGACGGTTTTGTCGCTGGCGAGCATCCGCTGCACGCCGACTTCGCCAGTTTTCGCCACGCCGGTGGCGAAGCGCTGGAAAACCATTGCCGCTTCGAAGCGATTCAGGAAATGCGCGCCGCCCGTGGCGAAAGCCTTGACTGGCGCGAATGGCCTGAGCACTGGCACGACCCGCGCGGCGCGGCGCTGGAAGCGTTCGCCGAGGAATATGCCGAGCGCATCGGCTACTTCGCCTTCTGCCAGTGGCTGATCCATCGCTGCCTCGAGCGTGCACAAACCGCCGCGCGCAGTGCCGGCATGGGCATCGGTCTGATCGCCGACCTCGCCGTCGGTGCTGATGGTGCCGGCAGCCAGGCCTGGAGTTTTCAGGATGAATTGCTCGCCTCGCTGACCGTGGGTGCGCCGCCCGACATCCTCAATCGCAGCGGCCAGGGCTGGGGTATTTCCGCCTTCTCGCCCGAGGGCCTGATCCGCAACGGTTTCCGCGCGTTCATCGACATGCTGCGGGCCAATTTCGCCCATGCCGGTGGTCTGCGCATCGACCATGTCATGGGTCTGCAGCGTCTGTGGGTGATACCCAACGGCGCTGACCCGGCCGACGGCGCCTATCTGTATTACCCGTTCGACGACATGCTGCGCCTGCTGACCCTCGAGTCGCATCGGCACCAGGCCATCGTGCTCGGCGAAGACCTCGGCACTGTGCCGGAAGGCCTGCGGGAAAAACTCGCCGCGCGTTCGATTCTCGGCATGCGCGTGCTGTTGTTCGAACAGGACAACACTCGTTTCAAACCGATTCTCGACTGGCCGGATGACGCCTTGGCCACGACAAGCACCCATGACCTGCCGACGCTCAATGGCTGGTGGCATGGCCGCGATATCGACTGGAATGCACGCCTCGGTCTGGTCGATGCCAACGGCGAAATCGACTGGCGCCGCCATCGCGAGCGTGAACGCGAAGGCTTGCGTGATGCGTTGCGTCAGGACCCGCAGAATTTCCGCGAAGAGTCCCACGAAGCCGATCAAGTGGTCGATGCCAGTGTGCGGTTCCTCGGCCACACCCGCGCGCCGCTGGTGTTGCTGCCGCTGGAAGATGCCTTGGGCATCGATGAGCAGGCGAATCTGCCCGGCACCACCGATTCACATCCGAACTGGTCGCGACGCTTGCCCGGCCCCAGCGAAGCGTTGCTGGACGGCCCCGATGCCGCCCGCCGCCTGGAGCTGCTGGCCTGCGCGCGCCTTCAAGCCTCTGAGCGTGACCAATGAATCAACAGCAAATCCAGCCACTGCGCGCCACCTTGCGCTTGCAATTTCACAAAGGTTTTACCCTCGAACAAGCGGTGCCACTGGTGCCGTACTTCGCTCGACTCGGCATCAGCCATATCTACGCCTCGCCGCTGCTGGCGGCGCGGGCCGGTTCCATGCACGGCTACGACGTGGTCGACCCGTCCCAGGTCAACCCTGAGCTGGGCGGCGAACCGGCACTGCGCCGACTGGTCAGCACCCTGCGTGAACACAACATGGGGCTGATCCTCGACATCGTTTCCAACCACATGGCTGTGGGCGGCAACGACAACCCATGGTGGCTCGACTTGCTGGAATGGGGACGCCTGAGCCCGTACGGCGAATTCTTCGACATTCAGTGGCACTCGCCGGACCCGTTGATGGAAGGCCAGTTGCTCTTGCCGTTCCTTGGCAGTGACTACGGCGTGGCGTTGCAGGAAGGCACGCTCAAGCTCAAATTCAACGCGCAGGCTGGCAGTTTCTACGTCGAGCATTACGACCACCACTTTCCGATCTGCCCGAATAATTACGGCGAACTGCTCAAGTCCGACGACACGCTCAAATCCCTCGCCGATCGCTTCAGCACCCTCAGTTATCAGACCGATGCCCATTCGCTGGCGCTGCCGCTGAAGCAAGAGTTGCGCGACCTGGCAAGCGATCCGCGCGTTCTGGCTACTATTGAAAGCAACCTCGCTCAGTACGATTCCACGACTGAGGAAGGCTTCCAGAAGCTGCACCAGCTGCTGGAGCACCAAAGCTATCGCCTCGCCAGTTGGCGCACCGCAGCGGACGATATCAACTGGCGGCGCTTCTTCGACATCAACGAGCTTGGCGGCCTGCGCGTCGAGCGTCCGGCGGTGTTCGAAGCGACCCACGGCAAAATCTTCCAACTGGTTGAAGAAGGTCTGGTCGACGGCTTGCGCATCGACCACATCGACGGCCTCGCCGACCCGCGTGGCTACTGCCGCAAATTACGCCGGCGTCTTGATCATCTGGCACCGGGACGGCATCTGCCCATCTATGTCGAGAAGATCCTGGGCGAGGGCGAAACCCTGCGCCGCGACTGGAGCGTCGATGGCACCACCGGTTACGAGTTCATGAATCAGCTGTCGCTGCTGCAACATGACCCGGAAGGCGAACATGTGCTCGGCGAACTCTGGCAGCGCCGCACCGAGCGTCCGGCAGCGTTCATTGAAGAAGCGCAACTGGCCCGTCAGCAGATCCTCAACGGTTCGCTGGCCAGTGACTTCGAAAGTGTCGCGCAGGCGCTGCACCAGGTCGCGCGTGATGACTTGATGACCCGCGATCTGACCCTCGGCGCAATTCGCCGCGTGCTGCACGCATTGATCGTGCACTTCCCGGTTTATCGCACCTACATCAGCGCCCTGGGCCGTTCCGAGCAGGACGAAGCGATTTTCCAGCACGCCATGGACGGCGCGCGGCAAACCCTCAGCGAAGCTGACTGGCCGGTGCTCGACTCGGTCGCCAGTTGGCTGGGCGGCACACCGTGGCGGCGCAAGCCACGCGGGCGTTCGCGCAAGATCCTCAAGCATGCCTGCGTGCGCTTCCAGCAATTGACCTCGCCGGCAGCGGCCAAAGCTGTCGAGGACACCGCGCTGTATCGCTCGGCAGTGCTGCTGTCGCGCAATGATGTCGGCTACAACACCGAGCAATTCAGCGCGCCGCTCAGCGAGTTCCACGAAGTCAATCAGCAGCGCATGCAGGAGTTTCCCGACAACCTGCTGGCCACCGCCACCCACGATCACAAGCGCGGCGAAGACACCCGTGCGCGGCTCGCGGTACTCAGCGAGCGCAGCCATTGGTACGCCGACCAGGTCGAACTCTGGCGCGCCCTCGCCCGCCCGGTCCGTATCGAAGATGACGCGCCGTCCGCTGGCGACGAACTGATCCTCTATCAGGCATTGCTTGGCAGTTGGCCGCTGGATCTGCAGGACGATGACCAGGCCGGTTTCGCCGAGTACGCCAAGCGCATCTGGCAATGGCAGCAGAAAGCCCTGCGTGAAGCCAAGTTGCAAAGCAGCTGGAGCGCGCCGAACGAAGCTTATGAAAACGCCGCACAGGCGTTTACCGAAAAACTGCTGACCGGTGAGGAAGGCGAGCTGCTGCGCGCGGCGCTGAGCAAGACCGTCAACAGCATCGCTGCTGCCGGCGCGCTCAACGGGCTGGCGCAAACCTTGCTGCGCATGACCGTGCCGGGTGTGCCGGATCTGTATCAGGGCAACGAGTACTGGGATTTCAGTCTGGTTGACCCGGACAACCGCCGGCCGGTGGATTACGCCGCACGCGAGCAATCCCTGCAGGCATCCGTGCCGAGTGCAGAACTGCTGACGGACTGGCGCGACGGGCGCATCAAGCAAGCGCTGATCAGTGCGGTACTCAACCTGCGCAAGGAGCACAGCGAGCTGTTTCGCCGTGGCGATTACCAGCCACTGGAAGTGCTGGGCAGCCAGGCGCACAACGTGTTGGCATTCGCGCGTGAGCACGAGGGTGTGCGCGCCATTGTGGTGGTGCCGGTGCGTTGCGCGACGTTGCTGGAAAACAGTGCCATCCCCCGGGTCGATGCGCTGCGCTGGGGCGATACGCGGGTGGTTTTACCGTCCGCCGCTCCGGATGCAAACCTGAGGGGACTTTTTGCCAGCAGTGTAGTCACACAAAACAGGGAGCTGAATGTCAGCGAAGCGCTGGGGGATGTCCCGGTCAATCTCTTTATCCAACACTTAACACAAGCATGAGTTCAGTTCAGGAGCATTGCGATGAGCACCGACGATAAACGCATTCGCGAATTCGCCTATCAGATCTGGGAGTCGGAAGGTAAGCCTGAAGGCCAGGAAGAACGTCATTGGGAGATGGCGCGCAAACTCGCCGAGGCCGAAGCGCTGGCACCGAAGAAGCCACCGAAGGCGACGGGCAGCAAGGTTGCCGGCAAGACCCCAGCGGCGAAGAACACCGAGGCCAAAGCACTTGACGGCAAAACACCGGCCGCTGCCAAAGCCAAACCGGCAGCGAAGGCCAAGCCAGCGGCGACGCCCAAAGTAGTCCCGCCTGGGGAAAAGGCTGCCGAGAAGAAGCCGCGAGCAACGAAGAAGCCTCCGGCGAACTGACCTAGACCCGATTATTGAACTGAACAACTGTGTGGCGAGCTTGCTCGCCATAAGGGGTCTTTGCGCCCCGAAAAAAGCCCCTCTGGGGAAAAACACATAACCCTGTGGGAGCGAGCCTGCTCGCAAAAGCGCTGGTTCAGTTGGTGAAGATGTCGAATGTACCGACGCTTTCGCGAGCAGGCTCGCTCCCACAGGGATTGACGTAATTCGAACTGTCCCGTTTTTTGCAGGAGCAATCATGACCCGTCCAAAGAAAGCCGAACCCGTTGCGCACGCCGAGCCGTCGAGAATCCGTGAAGGCCTGCCCTTCCCGCTCGGTGCGACCTGGGATGGTCTGGGGGTGAACTTTGCTCTGTTTTCCGCCAACGCCACCAAGGTTGAGCTGTGCATTTTCGACGATGCCGGTGAAGTCGAACTCGAGCGCATCGAGCTGCCGGAATACACCGATGAGATCTACCACGGCTACCTGCCCGATGCGCACCCGGGGCTGATTTACGGCTACCGCGTCTACGGTCCTTATGACCCGGCCAATGGTCACCGCTTCAACCACAACAAACTGCTGATCGACCCGTACGCCAAACAACTGGTGGGCGAGCTGAAATGGTCGGAAGCGCTGTTCGGCTACACCATCGGCCACCCCGATGCCGACCTCAGTTTCGACGAACGCGACAGCGCGCCATTCGTGCCCAAGTGCAAGGTCATCGACCCGGCGCACACCTGGGGCAACGACCATCGCGTCAGCGTGCCGTGGGATAAGACCATCATTTACGAAACCCATGTGCGCGGCATCAGCATGCGTCACCCGTCGGTGCCGGAAAACCTGCGTGGCACCTTCGGCGGTCTGATGGTCGACGACGTGCTCGAACACATCCGCAAGCTCGGCGTCTCTTCTGTCGAACTGCTGCCGATTCATGCCTTCGTCAATGATCAGCATCTGCTGCAAAAAGGCATGACCAACTATTGGGGCTACAACAGCATTGCCTTCTTCGCCCCGGATCCGCGTTATCTGGCCAGCGGCAAGATCGCCGAATTCAAGGAAATGGTCGCGCACCTGCACGATGCCAACCTCGAAGTGATTCTCGACGTGGTCTACAACCACACTGCCGAGGGCAATGAGCAAGGGCCGACCCTGTCGATGCGCGGTATCGACAACGCCTCGTACTACCGCTTGATGCCTGACGACAAGCGTTACTACATCAACGACTCCGGCACTGGTAACACCCTGGACCTGAGTCACCCGTGCGTCCTGCAAATGGTCACCGACTCCTTGCGTTACTGGGCCAGTGAAATGCACGTCGACGGTTTCCGCTTCGACCTGGCCACCATTCTTGGCCGTTACCACGATGGTTTCGACGAGCGCCACAGCTTCCTCGTCGCCTGCCGTCAGGACCCGGTGCTGCGTCAGGTGAAGATGATTGCGGAACCCTGGGACTGCGGCCCCGGCGGCTATCAGGTCGGCAACTTTCCGCCGGGTTGGGTCGAATGGAACGACAAGTTCCGCGACACCGTACGTGCATTCTGGAAAGGCGACGACGCCCAACTTGCCGATTTCGCCAGCCGCATGACCGCTTCCGGTGAGATGTTCAACCAGCGTGGGCGCCGGCCGTATTCGTCGGTGAACTTCATCACCGCCCACGACGGTTTCACCCTCAACGATCTGGTCTCGTACAACGACAAGCACAACGAAGCCAACGACGAGAACAATCAGGACGGCAGCAACAACAACCTTTCGTGGAACCACGGCGTTGAAGGCCCGACTGACGACCCGGAAATCAATGCGCTGCGCCACCGGCAGATGCGCAACTTCTTCGCCACCCTGCTGCTGGCCCAAGGCACGCCGATGATCGTTGCCGGTGACGAGTTCGCCCGCACCCAGGACGGCAACAACAACGCCTACTGTCAGGACAGCGAAATCGGTTGGGTCAACTGGGACCTGAGCGAGGACGGCAAGGCCCTGCTCAAGTTCGTCAAGCGTCTGATCAAGCTGCGCCTGACTTATCCGATCCTGCGTCGCGGACGCTTCCTCGTCGGCGAATACAACGAAGACATCGGCGTCAAGGACGTCACCTGGCTGGCACCGGACGCCACCGAGATGACCACCGAGCACTGGCACGACGCGCACAACCGCTGCCTCGGCATGCTCCTCGACGGTCGCGCACAGGAAACCGGGATTCGCCGCAAGGGTGCCGATGCGACTCTTCTGCTGGTAGTCAACGCGCACCACGACATCGTCAACTTCACCCTGCCGGAAGTGCCGGATGGTGGCTTCTGGACCTGCATGATCGACACCAATCAACCGTCGATTCGCGGCCAGGAACGCTTCGACTTCGGCCATGAATATTCGGTGACCGGGCGCTCGTTGCTGTTGTTCGAACTGCAACGTGACGAAGAAGATTGATATGGACTTTCAACACTATCTGGCCCGCCGTCCGCCAGATTACGCCGACACCAACGCCCTCGGCCGTTGCCTGCGGGCGATGGTCGAGGCCGGCCTCGACCGCTTGCCGTTGCCCGGCAGCGGTCACACCCTGGAGCGTTTTCAGCGTCTTTCGGAAGTGGGCGGACACGACCTGGGGTTGTGCAAACTCTACGAAGGTCACACCGACGCACTGGCGATCATCGAACAATTGGGCGGTACGCCAACCCCGGGCAGTACGTGGGGAATGTGGGCTGCCGAACCGCCGCAGGCGCGGGTAAAAATCACTCCGGCCGGGCATATGGTCGCGCTGAACGGGCGCAAAGCCTGGTGTTCCGGCGCCGCTGTGCTCAGTCATGCCCTGCTTACCGCGTGGGACGCTGATGAACAGCAGCAATTGGTGGCGGTGGCACTTGATCAACCCGGCGTGACCATCACCGACCAAGGCTGGCAAGCAGTGGGCATGGCCGCCACGGGCAGCGTCGAAGTGCTGTTCGACAACGCCGAAGCGCAGGCCATCGGCAATCCCGGCGATTACCTGCAACGCCCGGGTTTCTGGCAAGGCGGCATCGGTATCGCGGCGTGCTGGTATGGCGCGTCACGGCGGATTGCCGAAGCGCTGCGCCAGCACTGCGCGCAACGCGATGAACCCCACGCCCTCGCCCACCTCGGCGCGACTGACACGGCACTGCAAGCGGCTGCCGATGTGCTGCGCTTCAGCGCGCTGCAAATCGATGCGCAGCCCGAAGCCGACGCTGAACTGCTGGCCCGTCGCGCCCGCGCGGTGGTCGAACAGTCTGCCGAACAGGTCATGCGCGAAGTCGGGCGTGCGCTGGGTGCCGGGCCGTTTTGTCAGGATCGGCATTTCGCCCGACTCAGTGCCGACTTGCCGGTATTTCTGCGCCAGAGTCACGCCGAACGCGACCTTGCTGCACTGGGCCAGCAGATTGCCGGGCGGTCCTGCGAGGTCTGGGCGCTATGAAGGAAAACCCGATCGTCGGCCAAGGCACTTCGCTGCAGCAATGGCAGGGTTCGCAGCGTCTCGCCGAGCTGCCCGCCATCGACATTCTTGACCTGGTACCGCTGGGCTCGCGAGCGGTGATCGTCGCGCCGCATCCGGATGACGAAGTGCTCGGCTGCGGCGGCATCATGCAGTTGCTGGCGGCAGCCGGACGCCCGTTGCAGTTGATCTCGGTCACCGATGGCAGTGCCAGTCACCCCGGCTCGCAACGCTGGCCGGTCGAACGCTTGAGCGTGGTGCGTCCGCAGGAATCGGCTGAGGCGCTGCGTCGCCTCGGGTTGCCAATGCACAGTCTGAAATGGCTGCGCGGCGGCTTTACCGATACCCAGGTGGCGGCTCAGGAAACCGGGTTGAGTGAATTCATCGCCGGTTATCTGCACGCCAGTGACGTGGTCTTCACCACCTGGCGCGAAGATGGCCACAGCGATCACGAGGCAGTCGGCCGCGCCAGTGTCGAAGCAGCGCGACGCGTTGGTGCGACCTGCCATGAACTGCCGGTGTGGACCTGGCACTGGGCAACCCCGGAAGACGCCTCGGTGCCATGGGAGCGGGCGCGCAAGATTCTCCTTTCGCCCACGCACATCGCGCGCAAACGCCACGCGGCGCACGCGTTCGCCAGTCAGTTGGAAGGCGACCGCGACGTTGGCCTCGGGCCAGTGCTCGCGCCCTATGTGCTCGATCGTCTGTTGCAACCCTTTGAAGTGGTGTTTCTTTGAGTGTCGATGACCGCTATTTCGATGGCCTTTTCGCTGGCAATGACGACCCGTGGGCGTTCCGCCAGCGCTGGTACGAGCAGCGCAAACGCGCGATCACCCTCGCTGCCCTGCCGCGTCCGCGCTACCGGGCAGTGTTCGAGCCGGGTTGCGCCAATGGCGAACTGAGTGCGGAACTGGCACCGCGTTGCGACCGCCTGCTGTGCTGCGACACGGCGAGCGCGGCAGTGCAGCTGGCGCGCACTCGCTTGAGCATTTTCGAGCATGCCGAAGTCCGCCAGGGCCGCCTTCCGGCTGACTGGCCGGAGGAAAAATTCGACCTGATTGTATTTAGCGAAATTGGCTACTACCTCGATGGCAATGATCTGACAGAAGTGATCCGCCGCATCAGCGAATCGCTGACAGCCGACGGCCAATTGCTGGCCTGCCACTGGCGCCCGCCAATCGAGGGCTGCCCGCTGAATGCACGTCAGGTCCACGATCTGATTCACGATCAATTGGGCTTGCCGCGCCTGGTGCTGCATCAGGAAGCGGATTTCATTCTTGAACTGTGGAGCCGCGAGCCACGCTCGGTGGCGGCCCTGGAGGGCTTGCGTTGATCGGTATTGTGATTCCGGCGCACAACGAAGAGGCGCTGCTTGATGAATGCCTGCGCGCCGCGCTGCGTGCCAGCCAGCATGGGCAACTGGCCGGCGAGGCGGTGGAAATTCTCGTGGTGCTCGACAGTTGCAGCGACGGCTCGGCGCAGATCGTCAGTGCTTATCCGGTGCTGAGCCTGCAGATCGATGCACGCAATGTTGGCGAAGCCCGCGCCGCCGGTGCGCGCCTGCTGCTCGAGCGCGGTGCCCGCTGGATCGCCTGCACCGATGCCGACAGCCGCGTCGCCGATGACTGGCTGGCGGCACAGCTGGGGCTGGAGGCTGACGCGGTGTGCGGCACGGTCACCGTCGAGCATTGGCACGAATCGATCGATGAAGCAGCGCAGATTCGCTATCACCGCCACTACCAGGCCCGCGATGGCCACCGGCACATTCATGGCGCCAACCTCGGCGTCAGTGCCGAGGCCTATCGCCTGGCCGGCGGCTTCAAACCGCTGACCTGCGACGAGGACGTGCAATTGGTGCGTGCGCTGGAACGCAGCGGCGCCAATATCGCCTGGAGTCACCGTCCGCAGGTGCACACCAGCGCCCGTCTCGACAGCCGGGCCAAGGGTGGATTCGGTGATTTTCTGCGCAATCTGGCACAGCTGGAATAAAAAAATACGTATCAGATTGATCTGTGACGCGACGAATCCGCTGTCATGAGCAATACTCTGCCTCGCAGTAATCCAAGGGTTGGAGCACTGCACCGTTGCTATTCATTTGCCTTCACGGGCCGCGACCAGCATTGGCTGCTCACGACTGAGGGCGAGACACCACAAGGACGTCGCACTCATGAAACCGTCATTGCTCAACGAACACGGCCTGCCAGCACAAATCTGGAACAGCGCGCCGCAACTCGACAATATTCCCGTCATCAATACCCACAGTCTGGTTCCCGCCGGCGCCCGCGCCGTGGTCATCGCCCCGCATCCGGGCGATGAAGTGGTCACCTGCGGCGGTCTGCTGCAATTGCTTTCCAGCCTTGGCCATCCACTGCAACTGCTCTCGATTACCGACGGCAGCGCCAGCCACCCCGGCTCGCGCCAGTGGTCGGAGCAACGCCTGAGCGTATTCCGTCCGCAGGAAAGCGTCGAAGCCCTGCGCCGCCTCGGCCTGCCGATGCACAGCCTGAAGTGGGTGCGCGGTGGCTTTACCGACAACGCCCTGAGCGATCAGCAAAGCCAACTGACTGAATTCATCGGTCGTTACTTGCGCCCGGGCGATGTGGTGTTCAGCACTTGGCGCAAGGATGGCCCGCCGGACCATGAAGTGGTGGGCCGGGCCAGTTTCGACGCCGCGCAAAAGGCCGGGGCGACCTTCCACGATGTGCCGGTGTGGGCCTGGCACTGGCCGGAGCGCGAGCAGCGCATGATTCCGTGGGAACGCGCGCGCAAGCTGCGTCTCGACACCTGGACGGTGGCGCGCAAGAGCCACGCCACCCACGCCTATGCCAGCCAGCTCAAGGGCGAACCCGCCATCGGCATCGCCCCGCTGCTGCCGCCGGTGCTGCTGGAGCGGATGCGCTTGCCGTATGAGATCGTGTTCGTCTGAACGGCGGAAGCTCGCAATACCTGTGGGAGCGAGCCTGCTCGCGAAAGCGGTGTGTCATGTGTCAGATGTATTGAATGTGATGAAGTCTTCGCGAGCAGGCTCGCTCCCACATTGGCCAGCAGTGAATCATCGGAAGGAACTGCCACCCCCTCTAACCAGTCGCATGAACAGGCATGGCCCAATTCAGAGGAGTGAACGTGTCCAGCGATCCCAAGCGTCAAGCGGTCGACGCGCCAGTCATTCATCGCCTGCGGGTACTCACGGTCAACACCCACAAAGGCTTCACTGCGCTGAATAGGCGGTTCGTTCTTCCGGAGCTGCGTGAAGCGATGCGCAGTACCTCGGCTGATCTGGTGTTTCTCCAGGAAGTGGTGGGCGAACACGAACGCCATTCGAGTCGCTACAACGACTGGCCGCAGACCTCGCAATACGAATTCCTCGCCGACAGCATGTGGAGCGATTTTGCCTACGGGCGCAACGCCGTTTACCCCGACGGCCATCACGGCAACGCACTGCTGTCGAAATACCCGATCCGCGAATACCGCAATCTCGATGTGTCGATCACCGGCCCGGAACGGCGCGGGCTGTTGCACTGCATCCTCGATGTGCCCGGGCATGCCGAGGTGCATGCGATCTGCGTGCATTTGAGTCTGCTGGAAAGCCATCGGCAGCTGCAGTTGCAGTTGCTCTGCCAGTTGCTCGAGTCACTGCCCGATGATGCGCCGGTGATCATTGCCGGCGATTTCAATGACTGGCAGTTGCAGGGCAACGCTGCCCTCGCCCGTCGCGATTATCTGCACGAAGCCTTTGAGCGGCATCATGGCCGCCCGGCGAAGACCTATCCGGCGCGTTTTCCTTTATTGCGCCTGGACCGGATCTACCTGCGCAATGCCAGCAGCCACGATCCAAGAATTCTCGGCAACAAGCCGTGGACACATCTTTCCGATCACCTTCCATTAGCCGTTGAAGTGCATCTGTAGACGCATATTTGACAGCAATTTAATGACACCCCTTGCCTGTCAAACAGGCTCGACATGACCTTTCGTCGGCGGCAGAAAACCGTCAGCCGAGCCCTTCGCAAGCGTTCTTCCATGCAAACAACCACTTAGTTATGTGCAGGAAAACAAACGCTTGCGCAGGCTGATTTAAAGCCGCCATTCATCGTGCATTTTCTTGACGCGCAGGCGTCGCTCTTCTTATCTCTACCTTACTACCCCCGGAATCACTTACTGGGGCTGACCTTCCGGCACTCGCGAAATCGAGCAGCCGCGGTTCGCCCCGCTCTATTCGGTCGCCCCTCATTCGGGGTAGGAGAGACGCCAAATTCGAGATGACGCATGCGCTTGCAAGGTAGACCCCCATGAAAACTTCACTGACCCCACACGAATTGAAAATCACCCTTTGCACAGTGTCAGGTTCGCTGTTGCTGTGCTCGTCCATGGAGGCGCATGCGGCATCTGCGGCGGATGAGACCACGTGGTATCGCGCCGAAGTGCCGGTGATGACTTTGCCGGCGACCGTGATCACGCCTGGGCCGCTGCCGTTGAGTCAGCAGAGCTCGCGACTGATCACCGAGGATCTCGCGCCATCGGCCTGGGACGAACTCTACGGTCGAAGCGCCCGACGCGCACAGACCGATGCGTTGTCCTCCGCTTACGCGCTGCCCGGCGGCGAGTTCAAAGGCCCCGCGGTGGTCACGTTGAAAAGCGCCAATGGCGCGACCCAGACCCTGGGCCTGATCGGCGGTGACAATCAGATTCACATGAATGCTGGTGGAGCTCCGACTCGGCGCACGCTCGCCGATCCGAACACTGACAGCCTCAATCTGCAAGGTCAGAGCCTTGGTGCCTATTACAGCCTGGTGGGCGCGCAGGGCTGGCATGTTGACCTATCGGCAAGTGGCGGTCGGGTCAGCGGATTCAGCCGTACCGCGCAAGGTAATCGCCAGGCCACTGAAGGCAGTTCGATGACGTTCTCGGTCGAGGGCGGCTATCCGATCGGCTTGAGTGAGAATTGGGTGGTCGAACCGCAGGCGCAATTGATCAACCAGCGCATCAGCCTCGACGCGCCGTATGTCGGCTCCGGCAACGCTTCCTCGACCGACCTGACCGCATGGAGTGGCCGCGTCGGTGCGCGGTTGAAAGGCAGTTATGACTTGAACGGGTTGCCAGTCGAGCCCTATGTGCGCACCAACCTTTGGCACACGGTGTACACCGGCAGCACGGTGACACTGGATCAGGTCGACAAGATCAGCAGCAGCCGCAAGTCTTCAACAGTGGAATTGGGCTTGGGACTGGTGGCGCGGGTCACACCAGCGGTAAGCCTGTACATGAGCGCCGATTACAGCAGCGACGTGGATGACAATGACCTGAACGGAATCATCGGCAGCCTCGGAGTGCGGATGCGCTGGTGATCTGCTGATCACTGAAAAACCCTGTGGGAGCGAGCCTGCTCGCGAAAGGGCCGACACATCCAGCAGAGGGGGTAGCTGACCCACCGCTTTCGCGAGCAGGCTCGCTCCCACAGGTGGTTCGGGGTACATCCGGGGGAACATTGGTTGGTCGTAATGAGGTCATCGCGCGCAGGCTCACTCCAACAATTCGGGATGCATTCCCTTGTAGGAGCGAGCCTGCTCGCGAAAGCGGTGCCACCTTCAACATCATCGTTGACTGACATGGCGCCTTCGCGAGCAGGCTCGCTCCCACAGGTGCTAGCCCTGCGGCTTGAGGATCAGCACCGCCAGCGGAGGCAGGTTCAGCTCCAGCGACAACGATTGACCATGGCTCGGCACTTCCTCGGTCAACGCGCCGCCGCCATTGCCATAGTTGGAACCGGCATAAATGTCGGCGTCACTGTTGAACAGTTCAGTCCACCGCCCGGCAAACGGCACTCCCACGCGATACGACTGACGCGGTACCGGGGTGAAGTTGGCAACCACCAACACTGGCGAACCGTCCTTGCTCCAGCGCAACCACGCGTAAACGCTGTTGATCGCATCGTCACCAATCAACCACTGAAAGCCTTGCGGCGCGTCGTCCTGGTCGTGCAGCGCCGGCTCTTCGCGATACAGCCGGTTGAGATCGCCAACCAGTTTCTGCACGCCTTTGTGCTCGGAGTACTGCAGCAGGTACCAGTCCAGCTGCTGATCGTGGTTCCACTCGCGCCATTGGCCAAACTCACAACCCATGAACAACAGCTTCTTGCCCGGGTGCGTCCACATGAAGCTCAGATAGGCGCGCAGGTTGGCAAATTTCTGCCAGCGATCACCGGGCATCTTGTCGATCAACGAGTGCTTGCCATGCACCACTTCGTCGTGGGAAATCGGCAGGATGAAACGTTCCGACCAGGCGTAGACCAGACCGAAACTCAACTCGTTATGGTGATGGGCGCGGTACACCGGATCCTGCTGGATGTAGTGCAGCGAATCGTGCATCCAGCCCATGTTCCACTTGTAGGAAAAGCCCAAGCCGCCCTGCTGGGTGCTCTGACTGACGCCCGGCCATGCAGTGGATTCCTCGGCAATCACCAGCGCCCCCGGCGCTTCCAGCTCAACCACGTCGTTCAAATGCCGCAGGAAGTCGATGGCCTCCAGGTTCTCGCGACCACCGTGACGGTTCGGCACCCATTCGCCAGCCTTGCGCGAATAGTCGCGATACAACATCGAAGCCACCGCATCGACACGCAGGCCATCGATATGGAAGTGTTTCAGCCAATGCAGCGCCGAGGCCAGCATGTAGCCGTGCACTTCGGTGCGGCCGAGGTTGTAGATCAGCGTGTCCCAATCCTGATGGAAACCCTCCAGCGGGTTGCCGTATTCATATAGCGCGGTGCCATCGAACTGCGCCAGACCGTGGGTGTCGGTGGGGAAATGCGCCGGCACCCAGTCGAGAATTACGCCGATGTCGGCCTGGTGGCAGGCGTTGACGAATGCTGCGAACTGATCCGGCGTGCCATAACGTGCGCTCGGCGCAAACTGGGAGAGCAATTGATAACCCCAGGAACCGCCGAACGGGTGCTCCATGATCGGCATCAGTTCGATGTGGGTGAAACCCAGCTCTTTCACATACGGAATCAGCCGCTCAGCCAGTTCCGGCCAGGTGTACTGGCGCGCAACTTCGCCAAGATCATCCAGTTCGCACTGCCAGGAACCGGCGTGCAGCTCATAGATCGACAGAGGCTTGGAGCGCTGCTGACGATCCTGACGGGAATTCATCCAGTCGTGATCCTGCCAGTCGATCTGCAGCGGCGAGGCGACTTTCGAAGCAGTATCCGGTGGCAGGCTGGTAGCGAGCGCCATCGGGTCAGCCTTGAGCGGCAAAATCCCGTGGGCGCCGAGGATTTCGTACTTGTACAACTCCCCCGCTTGCAGGCGTGGGATGAACAATTCCCAGACGCCAGAAGGATGGCGCAGGCGCATCGGGTGGCGACGACCGTCCCAGACGTTGAAATCGCCGACCACCGACACGCGCCGGGCATTCGGCGCCCACACGGCAAAGCGCACACCGTCGACGCCATCAACGGTTTTCAGCTGCGCACCGAGGCAGGCACTGAGGTCGCGGTGATTGCCCTCGGCAAACAAATACAAGTCCATCTCGCCGAGCAACTGGCCGAAACTGTACGGATCTTCGGCTACCTGCTCGCCTCCGGCCCAGCGCGTGCGCAACAGGTACGGTCGCGCCTGATCGAAATGGCCGACAAACAGCCCCGGCGTTTCGGTCATCTGCAGCGGACCAAGTTCTTCGCCGCTGTCCCTGTCCAGCACCGCGACGCCCAACGCACCGGGCAGATAAGCGCGGATGAACTGGCCACCGGCACCATCGCCGTGCGGGCCGAGAATGGAAAACGGGTCGTGATGTTCAGCGCGCACCAAAGCATCAATGTCACGTGCCGAGGGTAACAATGCTTCCTTTACCACACCCTGTTCCTTGTTCGAGAAACTCATGACTACTCTCCACCAAGATCGGAAAAGGGTTTAAGCCCAGTCAATAATCCATACAAGCCGTGCAATGGCACGGGCAGCCACGTTGGGCGGTTTTCCGCTTCGTAGGCCACTTCATAAGCGGCTTTCTCCAGGCCGAACAACGCCAGCGCGGCGTCGGCGCCTTGAGGATCCTGCCAGGCATGCTCAAGACTAGCTGCCGCCTCGCGATATGCCTGGACAAATGCCTCGCGCGCCTCACGCAGATAACGCTCGGCGACACGTTTGCGCGCTGTTTCCGCCTCAGTGCTGTTATCAACGTTGTGCACGTTGATCGTCATCGCCGCTGCGTAATCGAACGAACGCAGTACGCCGCTGACATCCTTGTACGGGCTGTGTTTGCCGCGACGCTCGCTCAACGGCCGCGCCGGTTCGCCCTCGAAGTCGATCAGATAGGCATCGCCCTTGATCACCAGCACCTGGCCCAGGTGCAAGTCGCCGTGCACTCGAATGCGCAACCCACCGGTAGCTTTCTTCGCCAGGTCCTGCACATGGGCAAGAATGGTTTTCTTCTCGTCGAGCAGACGCTTGACCAGTTTCTGGTCCGCGGCGTTCAACTCGCCTTGATGCTGCTTGAGCAGTTTCAAGGCATGTTCAACCTGCGCGGTGACATCCTTGGCCGTCGCGGCCATGTCCTTGCTCGACGACACTTGCGGCGCAAAGTCGGCATTGTCGGTTGGCGCAGCGAGCACCTGATGCATCTCGCCCAGACGCTGACCGAGGATGCCGGCAAAGTCCCTCAGCTCGCCCAAGGCGTTGTAATGCTGCTCCTGCTCGGACATGGCGTCAGCCAGTTCATCGCGCAGCGCCCGCTCAAGGTTGTTCTGCGTCCATTCCCATGCGTCGCCCTGATTGCTCAGATAGCCCTGCGCGATCATCAGCAGATTGTCTTCACCTTGAGCATCGCGGCGAATCACCGAACCCAGCAGTGGAGAGATATTGGCAAACCCGGCCTCGGTCAGGTAAGCGCTCATCTCCAGTTCCGGGTGTACGCCAGAAGCGACTTTGCGTATCAGCTTAAGCACCAGACTGTTGCCGATCACCACTGAACTGTTCGATTGCTCGGCGGACAGGTAGCGCACATCCGACTCGGCGCCGAGACCGAGTTTTTCCAGATGCGGAGTCTGTTCGAAGCGGATTTCGCCTTCGATCGACTCCAGTACGGTGTTGTTCTGCATGCCTTGCAGCACGGCGCGGACAAAACTTTCCAGACTGAAGGCATCGGTGATCAAGCCGACCTGACGCACACGGCGTACCCGCGACAGCGCCAATTGCTGCGGCAACGGCGGGCCGACGTGGTCTTCGGCAATGAAGCCGAACGGCAGTTGATAACGGTTGGTCTGGCCACCGCTGGTGACCTCGATCTCGCTGAGCAGCACCGGATGCTGGGCATCGCCGAAGCGCACGCCGTAAGCCAGATTGACCTTCTCGATTGCCGCATCCTTGCCGGCGAACCAGCGCCGGTTCTGCAACCAGCTCGGCAGAATGCTTTGCTCCAGCGTGTTGCGTGATGGCGCTTCGAGCAGTTCTTCCATGCGTTTTTTCAACACCAGCGTGGTGAAGTCCGGCAGGCTCTGCGCCGGCTCGACATGCCAGCTCGGCATCTGGTTTTCCGTCGCCAGGGCAAACCAATAAAAGCCGTACGGCGCCAGGGTCAGGAGGAAATTCAACTGGCCGATCGGCGGGAACGCGTTACCACCGAGCATTTCCACCGGCACCATGCCGACGTAAGCCGACAGGTCCAGTTCAACCGCTTGCGCACTGCGCGAGACGTTGGCCACGCACAGAATGATTTCGTGCTTGCCGTCGGCGTCGGTGTATTCGCGGGTATAGGCCAACACGCGACGGTTGGTCGGCGAGAGCATTTTCAAGGTGCCACGGCCGAAGGCTTTCGATTGCTTGCGCACCGCCAGCAGGCGCCGCGTCCAGTTCAGCAGCGAATGCGGATCGCCGGACTGGGTTTCGACGTTGACCGACTGATAGCCATACTGCGGATCCATGATCGGCGGCAGCACCAGACTGGCCGGATCAGCGCGGGAGAAACCACCGTTGCGGTCGATCGACCACTGCATCGGTGTGCGCACGCCGTCACGGTCGCCGAGGTAGATGTTGTCGCCCATGCCGATTTCGTCGCCGTAATACAGAGTCGGCGTGCCAGGCATCGACAACAGCAGGCTGTTGAGCAATTCGATCCGGCGACGGTCGCGCTCCATCAACGGTGCGAGACGACGGCGAATGCCGAGGTTGATCCGCGCGCGACGGTCAGCGGCGTAGTAGTTCCACAGGTAATCGCGCTCGCGGTCGGTGACCATTTCCAGGGTCAGTTCATCGTGGTTGCGCAGGAAGATCGCCCATTGGCAATTCGCCGGGATTTCCGGGGTCTGCCGGAGGATGTCGGTAATCGGGAAGCGATCTTCCTGAGCCAGCGCCATGTACATGCGCGGCATCAGCGGGAAGTGGAAGGCCATATGGCATTCGTCGCCGTTGACGCCAGCGGCATCGGTGTCACCGAAGTACAGCTGAGTGTCTTCCGGCCACTGATTGGCCTCGGCCAGCAGCATGCGATCGGGGTAGTTGGCGTCGATCTCGGCACGGATCTGCTTGAGGACGTCGTGGGTCTCGGGCAGGTTTTCGTTGTTGGTGCCGTCGCGCTCGATCAGGTACGGAATCGCGTCGAGACGCAGGCCGTCGATGCCCATGTCCAGCCAGTAGCGCATCACCGACAACACGGCTTTCATTACTTGCGGGTTGTCGAAATTCAGATCCGGCTGGTGCGAGTAGAAGCGGTGCCAGAAGTACTGACCGGCGACCGGATCCCAGGTCCAGTTGGACTTCTCGGTGTCGAGAAAGATGATTCGCGTGCCGTCGTATTTCTGGTCGTCATCGGACCAGACGTAGAAATCCCGCGCCGCCGAACCCGGCTTGGCCTTGCGCGCGCGTTGGAACCACGGGTGCTGGTCGGAGGTGTGGTTGATGACCAGCTCGGTGATCACCCGCAGCCCGCGCTTGTGCGCTTCGGCGATAAAGCGCTTGGCATCGGCCATGGTCCCGTAGTCGCTGTGCACACCACGGTATTCGGCGATGTCGTAGCCATCGTCGCGGCGTGGCGAGGGATAGAACGGCAGCAGCCAGATGGTGTTGACGCCGAGGTCGGCAATGTAATCTAGTTTGGCGATAAGCCCGGGAAAGTCGCCGATCCCGTCATTGTTGGAGTCGAAAAACGATTTGACGTGAACCTGATAGATCACCGCGTCCTTGTACCAGAGCGGGTCTTTGATGAAGGCGGCTGCCTTGGGTTTCTTCGCCATGTGGAACTCCTGTTGAATTCTGGAAAAACCGTGAGCCGATCACTTGACTCAGAAGCGCTGCACAACACCTGTAGGAGTGAGCCTGCTCGCGAATGCGGACTGACATTCAGCAAAAATGTCGTCTGCCCGATTGCTTTCGCGAGCAGGCTCGCTCCCACAGGTGCGCCATGTGTTACGTAGCGCTGATCCGCCAAATCCCGAACGGCTGATAAGCCGGGTCGATGCGCATAAACTGGTACTTGCCGTGCCAGTCCCAGCGATGGCCGTTCATCAAGTCCTCGCCGTGGGTGGTGGCGTCGTCCGGCAGGCCCATTTCCCACAGCGGCAGTTCGAAATTCGCTTCCTGCACGTTGTGCGGATCGAGGCTGACCGCGACCAGAATGAAATTGCTGCCATCGGCGCTGCGCTTGCCGAAGTAGAGAATGTTGTCGTTCCAGGCGTTGTAGATTTTCAGGCCCAGATGCGTGTGCAGCGCCGGGTTCTGCCGGCGGATGCGGTTGAGCTGGGCGATTTCGGCAATGATGTTGCCCGGGGCGGTGAAATCGCGGACGCGGATTTCATACTTCTCCGAATCCAGATATTCCTCTTTGCCCGGCACCGGCGCCGATTCGCACAGCTCGAAACCGGAATACATGCCCCACAGGCCCGAACCCATGGTTGCCAAGGCTGCGCGGATGAGGAAACCGGGACGCCCTGACTCATGCAGGAACGCCGGGTTGATGTCCGGGGTATTGACGAAGAAATTCGGCCGGTAGCACTCGCGCCATGGCGACTGATTCAACTCGGTGAAATATTCCGCCAGCTCGGCCTTGGTGTTGCGCCAGGTGAAATAGGTGTAGCTCTGCGAATACCCGACCTTGCCCAGCCGCGCCATCATCGCCGGCGTGGTGAAGGCCTCGGCAAGGAAGATCACTTCCGGGTACAAGGTGCGCACATCGGCGATCAACCATTGCCAGAACGGCAGCGGTTTGGTGTGCGGGTTGTCGACGCGGAAAATCTTCACGCCTTCCTTGACCCAGCCGACAACGATGTCGCGCAACTCGACCCACAGGCTCGGATTCGCATCCGGCGCATAGAAGTCGACGTTGACGATGTCCTGGTATTTCTTCGGCGGGTTTTCGGCGTATTTGATCGTGCCGTCCGGGCGCCAGTTGAACCAGCCCGGATGCTCCTTGAGCCACGGGTGATCCTGGGAACACTGGATGGCGAAGTCGAGGGCGATTTCCAGACCATGATCGGCGGCCGCAGCCACCAGGCGACGGAAGTCTTCACGGGTGCCGAGCTGCGAGTGAATCGCCTCGTGGCCACCCTCCTCGCTGCCGATCGCGTAAGGGCTGCCGGGATCGTCCGGTCCGGCGGTCAGGGAATTGTTGCGGCCCTTGCGGTGGGCGCGGCCGATCGGGTGAATCGGCGTGAAATACAACACGTCGAAGCCCATGTCCTGAATCATCGGCAGGCGCGAGTGCACGTCGTTGAACGTGCCGTGCCGCTTGGGATCGTCGGTGATCGAGCGCGGAAACAGCTCATACCAACTGGCGAACTCGGCGAGTTCGCGCTCGACGTCCATGGGGAATTCGGCGCTGACGCTGAGATAGGCGCGGTGATCGGCCTGGGCCATCAGCTCTGCACTGCGCGAGTGCAGAAACAGCGCGACCTGCTCGGTTTCGAGCAGGCCCGACAATTCATGGTGCAGCGCCGCGAGCTGTTCGCTGAGCTGACCTTCGCTGCGTTCGGCAGCCTGTTGCACCATGGTCCGGCCTTCCTGCAACTCAAGAGAAACCGGCACCGCCGCGTTGTGCTTCTTCTCCAGTTCGTACTGGAAGCTGGCGAAGTGGTCGATCCACGCTTCGATGCAATATAGATAGCGGCCCTGTTCCTCGGGACGGAACTGGCCTTGCCAGGTGTTGTTGCCCTGATCGGACATGACCTCGGTCTGCCAGGTTTCCTGGCCTTCCTCGCGCCAGCGGATGCGTACGGCAAGCTTGTCATGGCCGTCGGCAAACACTTTGCTGGTCACCACCACTTCGCGCCCGACAGTCGATTTGACCGCGAACTGGCCGCCGTCAAGGGTCGGCATGGTGTTTTCGATGACGATACGTGGCAGCAGCAACGCCTGCGACAGCGGCATGTGCGGGTTGTAACTCAGCTCTGAAGGTCTTTCAGCAGTCATTGAGCATCTCTCCTTAACGCCCCAAGGACGCTCTTGTGCCGGAACAGTATTCGCGACAAAGCGCCGGCCCTGTCATGAACTCACTTAGGTTCCGAGCAACCGGCGCGGGGAAAAGTTCAGATGAAATTAACAAGACAAACCTGCGGATCGAATTTGTCGTGGCCGGGTCAACTCACTTAAGCACGTCCCACGCCATGTGCCATACGGAGGTCACCAGATGAGCATCCCGATCCCGGCGGAAACGCCCGATCCGAACATCGACAAACCCACCCTGCCCGACACCGAGCCGGCGCCGGTTCCGGAGCAAGAACCGCCCGGCACCACGCCGCCGCCCAAGGAAGAACCGCCGAGTACGATGCCTCCGGTGATCGTCTGACGCTTGCCCTCCTGATCGTTCCCACGCTCCGCGTGGGAATGCAGCCCGGGACGCTCTGCGTCCCATCCAGAGCCGAACGCGGAGCGTCCGTTGAGGCATTCCCACGCAGAGCGTGGGAACGATCATCAGCCGGCGGGGAATCAGAGGTGGTCGTTCTTGTCGACATCCTTCTCGAACACCCTCACCACATACGGCATCACACTGAAGATCGCCAATGCCAGAATGGTGCTGAGCACCGCCGTTGCTTCTTTGCCCAGCCCCACTGCCACGCCGATTGCCGCTGTCATCCATAACCCAGCGGCGGTGGTCAGGCCTTTGACATGGGATTCGTCACCCTGCTGATTTTTCAGGATGGTGCCCGCGCCGAGAAAACCGATGCCGGCAATTACCCCCTGCAATACCCGGCTCATCGCATCGGATTCCGCGCCCGAGGTCTGCGGCACCAGTACAAACAACGCGGCACCCAACGCCACCAGCATATGCGTGCGGACCCCGGCAGCCTTGCCTTTATGTTCGCGCTCAAAACCAAGAATCCCGCCAAGCATCGCCGCCATCAGCAGACGCACGGTTATTCGCGTGAGTTGCGAGGCGTCGCCGACGTCGGCAAATTCCGCTTGCAGGGTAGTCCACACTTCGTCCCACCAGTCTTCCATCGTGCTTCCCTTGTTATTGGTTCGATAATCGATGGACAACGGCGACCATTAATCGGTTGCGCAGAACGATCGGCGCGTTGCGCTTCCTAACGTGCAGACCTCATTACAAAAAGGACTGCCGCCATGCCCGTTCGAATCGATGAATCCAACCCCGAGCAGAAAGTGTGTTTTTTCACCGTCGAACACGGCGAGGAAATTCGCATCTGCGACACCCTGGAAGTCATGACCGATAGCGCAAAAGCCATGTCGTACGTGGAAATCGAAGGCAAACGCACCTACGTCACCGAAGCGGAAGCCGACGCCTTGACCGTAGCCGGGGCCAAGGACGGGCGCAAACATCTGAAGGCTGATGACAGTGATTCGGTGGTTTGATTGACTTCGATCAACACCTGGTGCGGACGCCTCTAAACGGCGTTCGCAGCGCGCCCGCCCTGATGCTTCAAGTTGTCGCAGGCATTGCGTCAAACCTCATCTGGTCCGCTTTTTATTGCCCGACCTGAGTCTGTTCTGCAAACAGATCGGCGCTCATAGTGCCTCGGCCTGATGGAGGCTGATGAGCGAACGACCATGAGCGAGCAAATCCCCGTCCAAACCGTAGAAGCAGCGCCCACTATAAAAAGCGTACCCGCGCGTACGCTGAGGGCAACCGCCCACTCCAGCGACAAGCAGATCCACACCCGCAGCTTCACCGGCCTGTTCCGCAATCTGCGTATGAGCGGCGCGGGGTTTCTGTTTGTGTTGTTCTTCGGCACCGTCTGGTTGAACTGGGGCGGCCGTCAGGCGGTGTTATGGGATTTGTCGGAAAGCAAATTCCACATCTTCGGCGCGACGTTCTGGCCGCAGGATTTCATTCTGCTGTCGGCGCTGCTGATCATCGCTGCCTTCGGTCTGTTCGCGATTACCGTGTTCGCCGGTCGGGTCTGGTGTGGGTACACCTGTCCGCAGAGTTCGTGGACATGGATTTTCATGTGGTGCGAGAAGATCACCGAGGGCGAGCGCAACCAGCGGATCAAACTGCAAGCCGCGCCGTGGAGCCTGAACAAACTGGCCCGGCGCGCGGCCAAGCACACCTTGTGGCTGGCGATCAGCGTGATGACCGGCCTGACTTTCGTTGGTTACTTCACGCCGATCCGCCCGCTGACCGAGGAACTGCTGACCTTGCAGATCGGTGGCGTCAGCCTGTTCTGGGTGGTGTTTTTTGCCGCCGCCACCTACATCAACGCCGGTTGGCTGCGTGAAGCGGTGTGCATGCATATGTGCCCGTATGCGCGGTTCCAGAGCGTGATGTTCGACAAGGACACGCTGACCATCGCCTACGACGCCGCGCGAGGCGAAAACCGTGGCCCGCGCAAGCGCGATGTGCGCCCGGTCGAAGCGGGCCTGGGCGATTGCATCGACTGCCAGTTGTGTGTGCAGGTCTGCCCGACCGGCATCGACATCCGCGATGGTTTGCAGATGGAATGCATCGGCTGCGCTGCGTGCATCGATGCCTGCGATTCGATCATGGACAAAATGCATTACCCGCGCGGCCTGATCCGCTACAGTTCCGAGCGCGAATTGCAGGGAGGCAAGACCCATCTGCTGCGCCCGCGCTTGATTGGCTACACGGCGGTGCTGTTGCTGATGATCGGTGCCTTGGCGCTGGCATTGATCGAGCGGCCGATGGTGTCGCTGGACGTGACCAAGGATCGCGGCTTGTTTCGCGAGAACGCTCAGGGGCAGATCGAGAATATTTATTCGCTGAAAGTGATCAACAAGACTCAGCAGCGCCAGGATTACCGCTTGAGTCTGGTCGATGGCGATGGGTTTGCATTGCAAGGCAGGACGGCGCTGAGCCTGACACCGGGGGAAATTGTCGATGTGCCGGTGTCGGTGGCGATGACCACCGAGCGGCCGGCGAGCAGTTCGCAAACGTTGAGTTTCAGGATTGAAGACAGTGATGAACCGCAGGTATACAGCGTGGCGAAGAGCCGATTTGTCGCGCCGATGAATCGCTGAGCGGCTGAAAACGTCCCCCCTCACCCCAGCCCTCTCCCCCCAAGGGGGGCGAGGGGGAAAGGGAGCCGATCTCCATGCTGCTCAAATCCTGCGTTCGACTGAGATCTTTCAGGTCGGCGTATCCCGAACAAACAACACGGTCAGTCCCCTCTCCCTCTGGGAGAGGGTTAGGCTGAGGGAAAAAACCTGAGTTCGACATCGTTCTGTCAGGTCGGCGTATCCCGAACAAACAACACGGTCAGTCCCCTCTCCCTCTGGGAGAGGGTTAGGGTGAGGGAAAAAACCTGAGTTCGACATCGTTCTGCCAGGTCGGCGTATCCCGAACAAACAACACGGTCAGTCCCCTCTCCCTCTGGGAGAGGGCTAGGGTGAGGAAAAAAACCTGAGTTCGACATCGTTCTGTCAGGCCGGCGTATCCCGAACAAACAACACGGTCAGTCCCCTCTCCCTCTGGGAGAGGGTTAGGGTGAGGGAAAAAACCTGAGTTCGACATCGTTCTGTCAGGCCGGCGTATCCCGAACAAACAACACGGTCAGTCCCCTCTCCCTCTGGGAGAGGGCTAGGGTGAGGGCTCTTTTCCTGACACACCACACAATCAAGTCCACCAAGGCCCACCGATGAAACGCTACGAAAAATTCGCCGATGACATCGCTGAACTGATCCGCTCCGGCGTGCTCGGCCCTGGCCAGCGGGTGCCGTCGGTGCGCTATGCCAGCCAGACTTACGGGGTCAGCCCGTCGACGGTGTTCCAGGCCTATTACCTGCTCGAACGTCGCGGCCTGATCCGCGCCCGGCCGCGTTCCGGTTACTTCGTCAACGCCCATACGCCGAGCACCTTCTGCGAACCGGTCATCAGCAGCCAGGTCAACGAGTCCACCGAAGTCGACGTCAGCGAACTGGTGTTCTCGGTGCTTGATTCGATCAAAGACCCCAACACCGTACCCTTCGGCTCGGCCTTTCCCAGCCCGACGCTGTTCCCGCTACAGCGCCTGTCGCGCTCGCTGGCCAGCGCCGCGCGGGAGATGGATCCGCGCATGGTCGTCACCGACATGTCGCCGGGCAACCCGCAACTGCGTCGGCAGATCGCCCTGCGCTACATGGTCGGCGGGCTGATGCTGCCGATGGAGGAACTGCTCATCACCAACGGCGCGCTCGAAGCGCTGAACCTGTGCCTGCAAGCGGTGACTGAACCCGGTGATCTGGTGGCCATCGAAGCCCCGGCGTTTTACGCCAGTCTGCAAGTGCTTGAGCGCTTGAAGCTCAAAGCGGTGGAAATTCCCGTGCACCCGCGCGATGGCATCGACCTCGGCGTGCTCGCGCAAACTCTGGAGCGCCATCCGATCAAGGCTTGCTGGTGCATGACCAGTTTCCAGAACCCGATGGGCGCGAGCATGCCCGAGGCGAAGAAACAGGAACTGGTCGAGCTGCTGCGCCAGCATCAAGTGCCGTTGATCGAAGACGACGTCTATGCCGAGCTTTATTACGGACAACAGGCGCCGAAACCGGCCAAGGCCTTCGACACCGAAGGATTGGTCATGCATTGCGGCTCGTTCGCCAAAAGCCTCGCTCCCGGTTATCGCATCGGCTGGGTGGCGGCCGGGCGTTTCGCGCAGAAGATCGAACGACTGAAGCTGATGACGTCGCTGTGCGCTTCAATGCCGGCGCAAGCGGCGATTGCCGACTATCTGCAACACGGTGGCTATGACCGGCACCTGCGCAAACTGCGTTATGCCCTGGAGGAACAGCAGAGCGCGATGCTCGCGGCGATTGCCCGTTACTTTCCGGCACAGACCCGGGTCAGCCAACCGGCGGGCGGCTACTTTCTGTGGCTGGAATTGCCGGAGCAGATGGATTCGCTGAAGTTGTTTCAAATGGCCCTGGCGCAGGGCATCAGCATCGCGCCGGGGCCGATTTTCTCGCCGACCCAGCGTTTCAGGAACTGTATTCGCCTGAACTATGGCAGCCCGTGGACCGAGGAATCGGAAAAGGCCATGGAGACGTTGGGGCGGATTGTGCGGTCGTTTTGATGGAGAGATGTTGTTTGGGCTGGCCCCTTCGCGAGCAGGCTCGCTCCCACATTGGTTATGTATTCACTAATCAACTGTGGGAGCGAGCCTGCTCGCGAAGAGGGCGCCGTTAACACCGCAAATCCAACGGTTTACCGCCCACCCCCCAAATCAACAAACGTCCCCGTCGCATACGAAGCCTTGTCCGACAGCAACCATACAATCGCCTCCGCCACTTCATCCGGCCGCCCGCCCCGGGCCATGGGAATGGCCGACTCAAGCTTGCTGACCCGATCCGGATCGCCGCTCAAGGCATGGAAATCGGTATAGATGTAACCCGGACGCACGGCATTGACGCGAATGCCCTCACCCGCGACTTCTTTCGACAGGCCGATGGTGAAGGTGTCGAGCGCGCCTTTGGATGCGGCGTAATCAACGTATTCGTTCGGCGAACCGAGGCGTGCCGCGACCGAGGACACGTTGACGATACTTCCGCCCTGCCCGCCGTGTTTGGGCGACATGCGCAGGATCGCGTGCTTGGCGCAGAGGATCGGCGCCAGCACGTTGGTTTTCATGATTTTGAGAATACGGAATTCGGACATTTCATCGACTCGCGACTTCTGCCCGACGGTGCCGGCGTTGTTCACCAGCGCCGTGACCCGGCCCAGCTCGCTGTCGACGCGCTGAAACATCGCGATCACTTCGTCTTCGATACTGACATCGGCGCGAACCGCGATGGCTTGGGCGCCCAAGGCTCGAACCTGTTCGAGCACGCTGTGTGCGGCCTGCTCATCCGACTGGTAGTTGATGCAGATCCGGTAGCCCTGTTCGGCTGCCAACAATGCCGTAGCTGCGCCGATTCCGCGGCCGCCACCGGTGATGACAATGACTTTATCCATGCTGGCCTTCCCCCACGTGCACACGTAACAGTCGGGGCCAAGAATAACTGCGAATGGCGGGTTTTGCATGGGCTGTGTCAATTGCCCGAATGTTGATCCCGTCTGCAGGTTGACGACATTGTGGCGAGGGAGCTTGCTCCCGCTTGAGTGCGCAGCGCTCACAAAATTATGAGGGCGCTACGCACCCAGCGGGAGCAAGCTCCCTCGCCACAAATCGTCTTGTCGGCAGATCTGTTTTGTGGCCTCAGACCACCGCCAGCCTCTGCCCACGCACGATGTCCTGCATGAAGCGCTCCGCCGGCATCGGGTGGCCGAGCAGATAGCCCTGCAGCGAATCACAGCCCAACTTGGTGAGGAAATCCTGCTGCGCGCCGGTTTCGACGCCCTCGGCGACAATCCGCAGATCCAGGGCCTGCCCCAGCGCGACGATCGCCGAGACGATCGCAGCATCATCGCTGTCGTGCTCCAGATCGCGGACGAAACCGCGGTCGATCTTCAGTTCATTGGCCGGCAGGCGCTTGAGGTACATCAGGCTGGAATAACCGGTGCCGAAGTCGTCGATCGACAGATCGACGCCCATGTCCGACAGCTCTTGCAGCACGGTCATGCTCGCATCGGCGTCGCTCATGGCGGTGGTTTCAGTGATTTCCAGGGTCAGGCTGTTGGCCGGCAAATGGTGGGTCGCCAGCGCCTTGGCCACGCTTTGCACCAGCCCGGCATGGCAGAACTGCAAGGCCGAGAGATTCACGGCAATGCGCCACTCGGTGTAACCGAGCACGTACCACTCGCGCATCTGCCGGCAGGCTTCGTTGAGCACCCACTCACCCATCGGGATGATCAGCCCGGTTTTCTCCGCCAGATCAATGAATTTGTCCGGCATCAGCATGCCGTGCAGCGGATGCGCCCAACGCAACAGCGCCTCGGCGCCGACCGGGCGGCCGTTGGCGGCGTCGAACTTGGGCTGGTAATGCAGGCAGAACTGGTTGTGCTCGATCGCCGCGCGCAGGTCCTGCAGCAGTTGCAATTGCTTGCGCGCGTTGGTGTTCATCGACGCATCGAAGAAGCTGTAGCCGTTCTTGCCGCCGCCCTTGGCGTGGTACATCGCCGCGTCTGCGTTCATCAGCAGTTCCTGGGCGTTGTCACCGTTGCCAGGATACAGGGCAATGCCGACACTGGCGGAAATCTGCAGGTCATGTTCGGCGACGCGGAATGTGCGGCCGATCAGGCCGACCTGACGCGCGGCCAGGCTCAAGGCGTCATCGGGCTCGCTCAAACGCACCAGCAGAACGAATTCATCGCCACCGATCCGCGCCAGGGTGTCCTGGCTGCGCAGGTCTTCACGCAGACGCACGCCGACTTCGCGCAGCAATTGATCGCCCATGTGATGGCCGAACGCGTCATTGACCGGTTTGAAGCCGTCGAGGTCGATGAACATCAAGGCGAAGCAGCCGCCCTGCTCTGCCACCTTGTTGATCGCCTGATTGATCCGGTCATCCAGCAGCATGCGATTGGGCAGGCCGGTCAGCGGGTCGTGCAAGGCCAGTTGGGTGAGTTCGCGGTTGGCTACGGTCAGCGAATGCGCGAGATCAGCGGTGCGCGCCTCAAGACGGGCGTCGAGAATCGAGGTCAGCAAGGCAATCGACAGCACCGCCAGCGTAGTGACCACCACCAGACTGTCGAGACCGTTGCCCTTCAAACCATTGAGCGTCGCGCCGCAGAAACTGCCATCGGGAAATTGCGCCGCCGCCATGCCGGTGTAATGCATGCCGACAATCGCCACACCCATAATCACCGCCGCGCCGGCGCGAATCAGTCGCACATAGGGCGACTGCTGGCGCAAACGAAACGCAATCCACAACGCCGCTGCCGAAGCGCCGACGGCGATCAGCAAAGAGGCACTGAACAACGTCGGGTCGTAATCGATGCCCGGGGTCATGCGCAGCGCGGCCATGCCGGTGTAATGCATGGCGCTGATGCCCGCCCCCATGATCAAGGCGCCGAAAGCCAGTTGCGCCAGTGGCAGCTTCGGCTGGCTGACCAGCCATAAGGCAAAGCCGCAAGAGAGCACCGCGATCAGCAACGACAATGCGGTCAGGGCGAAGTCATAGCCCAGGTCGATCGGTAATTTGAAGGCGAGCATGCCAATGAAATGCATCGACCAGACGCCAACGCCCATCGCCAACGCCCCGCCCGCCGTCCAGAAATGCACGGCCCGGCCTTTCGCCGTGGCGATGCGTCCGGTGAGGTCAAGCGCCGTGTAGGAAGCCAGAATGGCCACGCACAA
Organism: Pseudomonas moraviensis subsp. stanleyae; assembly: GCF_036283065.1. Classification (GTDB taxonomy): domain Bacteria; phylum Pseudomonadota; class Gammaproteobacteria; order Pseudomonadales; family Pseudomonadaceae; genus Aquipseudomonas; species Aquipseudomonas stanleyae. The sequence continues at coordinate 283,394 of NZ_JAADJI010000002.1, read as the reverse complement.
CGAGATGAAAACCAGGGTGAAGGAGTAACTGCCGATGAGCATGGACGTTCTCGTGACAAGCCGAAACCGTACTGCTTCCATTCTCGGTCGGGCAAATGCGGCGATTGTACTGATTGCGCGGAAGAACGCACTGACAAAGTAACCAAATTGCCATCAAGCCGATGAAACGCTTGTTCGATCGTCCTACAAGGCTCTGCGGTGGGCTTTAAGCCCACCCCTGTGGGAGCGAGCCTGCTCGCGAAGGCGGTGGGTCAGTCAATGATGTGCTGGCTGACTCACCGCTATCGCGAGCAGGCTCACTCCTACATTGGCCTGTATTGGCCGTAATCCCGCGCCAGGCACAGATCCCCTGTAGGAGCGAGCCTGCTCGCGAAGGCGTCGGCACAGCCAACATCTCACTCGACTGACCCACCGCTTTCGTGAGCAAGCTCACTCCAACCGACTCAGCGGTTGTCGCTGACGTCGAGTTGGCCATCCCAGCCGCCGCCCAGTGCGGCAATCAGTTGCACGCTGGCGATCAGCCGGTTCTGCAGAATATTCAGCACACTGCGTTCGTTGCTCAGCGCCGTGGCCTGTACGACCACCACGTCGATATAGGCAATCAGCCCGGCCTTGTACTGGTTTTCGGTGAGGCGCAGGGAATCGCGGGCGGCATCCAGCGCTTCCTGGCGCACCGCTGCTTCGTCTTCATACACCTTGAGCTGGACCAGATAGTTTTCCACTTCGCGGAAGCCGTCTAGCACGGTCTGCCGGTAGCGGGCGACGGTTTCGTCGTAGGCCGCTTCGCTGCGGTCGACCTCGGCCGAACGAATGCCGCCGTCGAACAACGGCAACGACAGCTGCGGGCCGACCGACCAGAAACGGTTCGGCAGGCTGATCAGGTTTTTCGAGGTACTGCTGCTGTAGCCGCCGCTCAGACTCAGGGTCAGGTCCGGGTAATACGCAGCTTTCGCCACGCCGACATTGGCGTTGGCGGCAATCACCGAGCGCTCGGCCGCAGCGATGTCGGGGCGTCGTTCGAGCAATTGCGAAGGCAGGCTCAACGGCACTTGCGGCAGCTTCGGGATGTTCTGGCTTTCGGCAATGCTGAAGTTCGCCGGCGCTTCGCCAGTGAGCACCGCGATGGCGTTTTCAAACTGTGCGCGCTGCCAGATCAGATCGACCAGATCGGCCTGGGTGCTTTTCAACTGGGTTTGCGCCTGCGCCACCGCATCGCGCCCGGAGACCCCGGCGCGATATTGGTTCTGAGTCATTTTCAGCGAGCGTTCATAGGCGGCGACCGTGGCCTCGAGCAAACGCTTCTGCTGATCGATGACCCGCAGTTGCAGATAGTTCTGCACCAGTTCCGATTGCTGGCTCAGACGCATCGCCGCCAGATCGGCAAAACTCGCCTGGGCGTTGGCCTCATCAGCCTCCAGCCCACGGCGCAGCTTGCCCCACACGTCCGCTTCCCAACTGACGCCCAGTTGCGCAGTGTAGGTGTCACGAATACCGCTCGAGGAACTGCTCAGGCTTGAACTGCTGCTGCCGGTGCCCTGACTCGAACGGTTCTTGCCCAGACTCAGGTCAACGCTCGGGTAAAACGCCCCGCGCGCACTGCGCACCAAAGCCTGCGCCTGACGGAACTGTGCTTCGGACTGGGCGACGGTCTGGTTGGCGCTGTTGAGTTTCTCGATCAAGGCGTTGAGCTGCCGGTCGCCGTACAACTCCCACCAGGCGCCCCGGGCGAGCGAGTCGCTTGGGTTGGCCTGACGCCAGCCTTCGGCTTCCTTGAACTGAGCGATTTCGGCAGTTTGCGGGCGCTGGTAGTCCGGGCCAACGGCGCAAGCGCTGAGCAGCGCCACGCACAGCGACAGGCTCAACAGGCGCGAGCCGCGGACGGTGGCCAATTGGATAAGCGAACGGTCAGTCATAGCGGAGTTTCCAGAGCGGCATCAGTGCGCACGCCACGCCATTTGTTGAAACGATGGCGCAGCTTGTCGAGATAAAGGTAAACCACCGGGGTGGTGTAAAGGGTCAGCACCTGGCTGAACACCAGGCCGCCAATGATGGTCAGGCCCAGCGGCTGGCGCATCTCCGCACCCTCGGCGCGGCCGAGCAGCAGCGGCAAGGCGCCGAGTATCGCCGCCAGCGTGGTCATCAGAATCGGCCGCAGCCGTTGCAGGCAGGCGCTGCGAATCGACTCCAGCGGCGACAGGCCCTGATGGCGCTCCAGTTGCAGCGCGAGGTCGATCATCAGAATGGCGTTTTTCTTCACCACGCCGATCAGCAGGAATATCCCCAGCAGGGAAATCAGGCTGAACTCGCCGCCCAGCGCGTAAATCGACAACAGCGCGCCGACCCCAGCCGAAGGCAAGGTCGAGAGAATGGTCAGCGGGTGGATGTAGCTTTCATACAGCACACCGAGTACCAGATACACGGCGAGCAACGCACCGAGGATCATGAACGGCTGGCTCTTCTGCGTGGCGGCAAAGGCATCAGCGGTGCCGGCCATTTTCGCGATGACATCTTCCGGCAGGCCAACTTTGGCGATTGCCCGTTCAATGGCGGCACTGCCCTGCTCCACGGTCACGCCTTCGGCCATGTCAAAGGAGATGCTTTCGGACGCGAACTGGCCTTCATGGCTGACCCGGTCGTTTTCCAGGCTGTTTTCGTAATGGGCGAATGTCGACAGCGGCACCCGCGCACCGTCAGCGGTAATCACCTCGACCTGCTTGAGCGTCACCGGATCCTGGGCGTATTTCGGATTGACCTCCATTACCACCTGATACTGGTTGAGGCTGTCGTAGATCGTCGAAATCTGCCGCTGACTGTAGGCGTTGTTGAGCACCGCGGTGACCATGTTCATGTCGACACCGAGGCGTTTCGCCTGATCCCGGTCAACTATCAACGTCACCTGCTGCGCCCCGGCACCTTCGCGGGCATCAATGGCCGTCAGCTCGGGCAAGGCACGCAATGCGGTGACCACTTTCGGGAACCACTTGCGTAATTCTGCGAGGTCGCCGCTTTGCAGGATGTAGGTGTACTGCGAACTGGTCTGCTCGCGGCCGCCGCCGAATTGCAGGTCCTGGTCGGCCATCAGCATCAATTGCGCACCGGGCACCTTGGGCATTTCCTTGCGCAGGCGTTCGATGACCTTCTGCGCCGACAACTGGCGGTCCTTGATCGGTTTCAGGCGCACGATCATGAAAGCGTTGTTGGTACCGTTGTTGCCGCCAATGAACCCGGCCACGCTCTCGACCGCTTCGTCCTTGAGCACGGCGCGGCGGAAGGTTTCCATTTTCGGCTGCATGACGTTGAACGACAGCCCATCGTCGCCGCGCACAAAACCGATCAACTGACCGGTGTCCTGCTGCGGCAGAAAGGTTTTCGGCACCACCACATAGAGCGCAATGTTGACCCCGACGGTGAGCAGCAGGCTGAACAAGGTCAGCCGCCGATGACGCAACACCCAGTCGAGGCTGGTGGCGTATTTGCCGACCATCCAGTCGTTGGTCTTCTGGCTCCAGCGTTGCAGACGGTTTTCCTGGCCCGGCGTGTGGGGCTTGAGCCAGCGCGCGCAGAGCATCGGTGTCAGCGTCAGGGAAACCACCAGCGACACCACGATCGCCGCCGCCAAGGTGATGGAAAACTCGCGGAACAGGCTTTCGACCAGCCCGCCCATAAAGAGAATCGAGAGGAATACCGCCACCAGCGAGACGTTCATCGACAACAGGGTGAAACCGACTTCCTTGGCGCCGAGATACGCCGCCTGCATCGGTTTGACGCCTTCGTCGATATGCCGGGAAATGTTTTCCAGCACCACGATGGCGTCGTCCACCACCAGACCGGTGGCCAGGATCAGCGCCATCAGCGACAGGTTGTTCAGCGAAAACCCGTACAGGTACATCACCGCAAAGGTGCCGACCAGCGACACCGGCACCGCCAGGGTCGGGATCAGCGAGGCGCGGAAATTCCCGAGAAACAGGTACACCACCAGCACCACCAGGGCGACGGCGATCAGCAAGGTCATCTCGGCTTCGTGCAGCGTGGCCTTGATCACCGGCGAGCGATCCATGGCCAGATTCAGTTTGACGCTGGCCGGCAGCACCGCTTGCAGCGCCGGCAACTGCGCCTTGATCTCGTTGACCGTCTCGATGATGTTGGCGCCGGCCTGACGGTTGATCACCAGCAATACCGCCGCGTCATCGTTGAAGAAACCGCTGTTGTAACGGTCTTCGACGCCATCGCTGACTTTCGCTACGTCCTTGAGACGCAAGGCGGCGCCGTCGGCGTAATGAATGATCAGCGACTCGTAATCCTTGGCTTTCTCCAACTGGTCGTTGGCCTGGATCTGCCACAAGCGCTCACTGTCCTCGACCGAGCCCTTGGGCCGGCGCACGTTGGCGTCGGCGATGGTCTTGCGCACATCGTCGAGGGCCACGCCATACTGGTTCAGCGCCTGCGGTTCGAGTTCGATGCGCACCGCTGGCAGCGAACTGCCGCCGATCTGCACTTCACCGACGCCCTGCACCTGCGAAAGGCTCTGCGAGAGGATGGTCGAGGCCAGGTCGTAGAGCTGGCCTTTTTCCAGCACGTCCGAGGTCAGCGACAGCACCATGATCGGCGCCTGCGACGGGTTGACCTTCTTATAGGTCGGCATGCTGCGCATCCCGCTTGGCAGCAGATTGCGCGAGGCATTGATCGCCGCTTGCACTTCCCGCGCCGCGCCGTTGATGTCGCGGTCGAGGTCAAATTGCAGAATGACCCGCGTCGAACCCTGGCTGGAACGGCTGCTCATGGTGTTGACGCCGGCAATCGCACCGAACGACCGCTCCAGCGGCGTCGCCACCGTCGAAGCCATTACCTCGGGACTGGCGCCCGGCAGACTGGCCTGAACGACGATCACCGGGAAGTCCATCTGCGGCAGTGGCGATACCGGCAAAAGACCAAAGCTGACACCGCCGAGCAACATGATGGCCAGAGACAGCAGCATGGTTGCCACTGGGCGTTTGATGAAAGGGCCGGAGAGGTTCATAGCGTCGAGCTCCAAGCTGCAAGCTGCAAGCTACAAGCTGTTCCTGCGCGCGCAGGCTGCTGTTTTCTTGCAGCTTGAAGCTTGTAGCTTGAAGCTGCTTTCACCACGCCGCTCACACCACCTCTCCCGCGACAGGCTTGGTCCAACGCCGCCCCAACCGATCGAAAGCCAGGTAAATCACCGGCGTCGTGAACAGCGTCAACACCTGACTGACGAGCAAACCGCCGACCATCACCAGACCCAACGGCTGACGCAGCTCAGCCCCGGAACCGGTGGCGAGCATCAGCGGCACCGCGCCGAACAGCGCCGCCAGTGTGGTCATCAGAATCGGTCGGAAGCGCAGCAGCGCCGCCTGATAGATCGCGTCTGCCGGGGCCATGCCCTGGGTGCGTTCGGCGTCGAGGGCGAAGTCGATCATCATGATCGCGTTCTTCTTGACGATACCTATCAGCAGGATGATGCCGATGATCGCGATCATCCCCAGATCGTTGCCGCTGAGCAGCAACGCCAGCAAGGCACCCACCGCGGCAGACGGTAAGGTCGAAAGAATGGTGATCGGGTGGATATAACTCTCGTAGAGCACGCCAAGCACGATGTACATGGTCACCACCGCCGCCAGAATCAGCAGCAAGGTGCTCGCCAGCGAAGCCTGAAACGCCTGTGCCGCGCCCTGAAACTGAGTCTGCACGCCGACCGGCATGCCGATGTCCTGCTGGACCTGCTCGATGATGTCCACGGCATGCCCCAACGCCACGCCGGGCGCGAGGTTGAACGACATCATCACTGCCGGGAACTGGCCGATGTGGGTGATCGCCAATTGCGCCTGACGCTCTTCGACGTGCGCCAGACTCGACAGGCGTACCTGCGCGCCATCAGTGGTCTTGACGTGAATCTGATCCAGCGCCTGCGGGCCGATCTTCTCCCCCGCCTGGGCTTGCAGCACCACGCGGTACTGGCTGGCCTGGGTGTAAATGGTCGAAATCTGCCGCTGGCCAAAGGCGTCGTACAGCGCATCGGTGATATTCGCTACCGACACGCCAAGGCGCGAAGCGGCGTCGCGGTCGATCACCAGATAGACCTGCAAGCCTTTGTCCTGCAAGTCGCTGGCAACGTCGGTCAACTCCGGACGTTGCGCCAGAGCCTCGACCAGACGGCCGCTCCACTGGCTGAGCAATTCGGAGTCCGGCGACGACATGCTGAACTGGTATTGGGTGCGGCTGACCCGATCCTCGATGGTCAGGTCCTGCACCGGCTGCATGAACAGCCGAATGCCGACCAGTTTGTCCAGTTGCGGTTGCAGGCGTGTGATCACTTCAGTGGCGCTCAGATCACGCTCGCCATGGGGCTTGAGGTTGATCAGCAAGCGGCCGCTGTTGAGCGTGGCGTTGTCGCCGTCGACCCCGATGTAGGACGACAGGCTTTGAACTGCAGGATCTTCGAGAATGATCTTCGCCAGTTGCTGCTGCCGCTCGCCCATCGCCGCGAAGGATATCGACTGCGGTGCTTCGGAAATACCCTGAATCACCCCGGTGTCCTGCACCGGAAAAAAGCCCTTCGGCACGATCACATAAAGAAACACGGTCAACGCCAGTGTGCCGATCGCGACCAGCAAGGTCAGCGGCTGATGCTTGAGCACCCAACGCAGCATCCGCCCGTATTCGTTGATCATCCAGTCGATGAACGCACCGCTGGCACGATAGAACCGGCCCTGCTCGTGTTCTTGCGGTTCACGCTTGAGCAGGCGCGCGCACATCATCGGCGTCAGGGTCAGCGACACGACCAGGGAAATCAGGATCGCCACGGCCAAGGTGATGGCGAATTCGCGGAACAGCCGCCCTACGACGTCAGCCATGAACAGCAGCGGAATCAATACGGCGATCAGCGACAGCGTCAGCGAAATCAAAGTGAAGCCGATCTGTTTCGCGCCCTTGAGCGCGGCCTGCATCGGGCTGTCACCCTCTTCGATGAAGCGCGAGATGTTTTCGAGCATGACGATGGCGTCGTCGACCACAAAACCGGTGGCAATGGTCAGCGCCATCAACGTCAGGTTGTTCACCGAAAAACCGGCGAGGTACATCACGCCGAAGGTGCCGATCAGCGACAGCGGCACAGCCACGGACGGAATGATCGTCGCACTGGCGCGGCGCAGAAACAGGAACGTGACCATGACCACCAGCGCGATGGCGATAAGCAATTCATGCTGCACGTCGGTGACCGAAGCGCGGATGGTCTGGGTGCGGTCCGTCAGCACAGTGACGTCGAGGCCGGCCGGCAAGTTGTCGGTGATACTCGGCAGCAGGGCCTTGATGCGATCAACCACTTCGATAACGTTGGCACCGGGCTGACGCTGGATGTTCAGCAACACCGCCTGATTCTGGTTGGCCCACGCGGCCAGACGCTCGTTCTCGGCGCCATCGACGATTTCCGCGACGTCCTTGAGCCGCAACGGCGCGCCGTTCTTGTAGGTCAGGATCAGGTTGGCGTAGTCCTCGGGCGAGGTCAGTTGGTCGTTGGCATCGAGCATCGACACCCGGGTCGGGCCATCGAAGTTGCCTTTCGGCTGGTTGACGTTGGAGGCACCGATCAGCGTGCGCACGTCCGACAGGTTGAGGCTGTTGGCCGCCAGCGCTTCGGGGTTGACCTTGATCCGCACCGCCTGGCGCTGACCGCCGGCAATGCTGACCATGCCCACGCCGCTGATCTGGGCGATTTTCTGCGCCATGCGCGTATCGACCAGATCGTTGAGCTTGGGCAGCAACATGGTTTTCGAGGTGATGGCCAGGGTCAGCACCGGGGTGTCCGCCGGGTTGACCTTGTTGTACACCGGCGGCGCCGGCAGGTCGGTCGGCAGCAGGTTGGTCGCAGCGTTGATCGCGGCCTGCACCTGCTGCTCGGCGACATCCATGTTGATGTCGAGGCTGAAACGCAAGGTCAGCACCGAAGCGCCGCCGGAGCTGGTCGAAGCCATTTGCGTGAGACCGGGCATCTGCCCGAACTGGCGTTCAAGCGGCGCGGTGACGGCGCTGGTCATTACGTCCGGACTGGCGCCGGGGTACAGGGTCATGACGCGGATGGTTGGGTAATCGACCTGCGGCAAGGCCGAAACCGGCAGCAGGCGATAAGCGATCAGGCCGGCCAGAACAATGGCCAGCATGCTCAGGGTGGTGGCTACCGGACGGAGAATGAACAGCCGCGAAATGTTCATGCGCCCTTCTTGGCCTTGTCAGCGGTGGTCGCGTCTGGATTGGCGGCGGACTTGCCTTGCAGGTGTTCGGTCGGCGAGGTCGGCACTTCGCTGCTGTCATTGACCACTTCGACTTCGCTGCCCTCCTTCAGGCGGTCGGTGCCTTCGAGCACCACCCGATCGCCAGCGGCGAGACCTTCGGTGACCACGGTATTGTCACCGTCGCTGGCACCGATTTTCAGTTGGCGAATGGTGACTTTCCTGTCGCCGTCCAGCGCATAGACGAAGGTGCCGTTGGTGCCGAACTGAATCGCCGCCGACGGTGCCAGCACTACACCTTTCAACGTGTCGGCCAGCAAGTGAACATTGACGAATTGGTTGGGGAACAGCGACTGGTCGCGGTTATCGTAGCGAGCCTTGAACTTGAGCGTGCCGGTAGCCACGTCGATCTGGTTGTCGAGGCTTTGCAGCACGCCGGTGGCCTGCAACTTGGTGTCGCCACGGTCCCAGGCTTCAGCGGGGAGCTTGGCGCCGCTGCGGTAACGGGCGAGCACAGTGTCGAGGCTGTTTTCCGGCAAGGTGAAGGCAACGCTGATCGGTTGCGTCTGGGTGATCACCGCGAGGAACGTGGTGTCGTTGGCGGCGACGAGGTTGCCGACGTCGACCTGACGCAGACCGACGCGGCCGGCAATCGGCGCGCGGATCCTGGTGAATTCGAGATTGAGCTTGGCGTCGTTGACCGCCGCCTGATTGGTCTTGACCGTGCCCAGATACTGGCCGACCAGCGCTTCGGCGGTGTCGAGGGTCTGTTTCGCGATGCTGTCTTCCTTATACAGACCGCGATAACGCTCGACGTCGACCTGGGCGTTTTTCAGTTGCGCCTGATTCTGCAGCAACGTGCCTTCGGCCTGGAGCAAAGCATTCTGGTAAGGACGCGGATCGATCTCGGCCAGCAGGTCGCCCGCCTTGACCATCTGCCCTTCCTCAAAATGAATCTTGACCAGTTCGCCGCCCACCCGGCTGCGGACGTTGATGGTATTGAGCGCGGTGACCGTGCCCAGAGCCTTGTAATACAGCGGGAAGTCGCCCTTCACCGCCGGCGCCACACGCACCGGAATCGGCCCGGTACCGCCGCCGAAGCCTGGGCGCGCCATCCCCGAGCGCCCGGTATGCCCGGCAGTCGCTTTGTCGCCTCCAGCCTTGTCAGCAGAGCCGGCGGGCCAGAATTTCCAGCACAGGACAGCGATGACCAACAGGACAAGCAGGCTGATCAGCCAGCGACGGGACTTGCGGGGGGACGATTGCATGGAGTTATTGACCATTGGGCGCGTGGGCTTCTATTACGGGAGGCTGAACGATAAGCACTGAGTGGATTTAAGCAAAGCAGCTTTACCGGCAATTTACCTTCCACTTACGTTTCAAGGTGTAAGGCAAAACCCTGATACACAAATGAAAACGGCCTGGACAGGGCCAGGCCGTTAACAATTGTAAAAGCCTTACTTGAGAACGGACAGTGCCGCTTCGTAGTTTGGTTCTTCAGCGATTTCCTTGACCAGTTCGCTGTGCAGGACGTTGTCGTTTTCGTCCAGAACAACAACAGCACGAGCGGTCAGGCCTTTCAGCGGGCCGTCAGCAATGGCCACGCCGTAGTTTTCGATGAACTCGCGGCCACGCAGGGTCGACAGGTTCTGTACGTTTTCCAGACCTTCGGCGCCGCAGAAGCGCGCCTGGGCGAACGGCAGGTCAGCGGAGATGCACAGCACCACGGTGTTGCTGATGTCGTTGGCCTGGGCGTTGAACTTGCGCACGGAGGTGGCGCAGGTCGGGGTGTCAACGCTTGGGAAGATGTTGAGGACTTTGCGCTTGCCGGCGAAGTCTTGCAGGGTGACGTCGGACAGATTGCCGGCTACCAGGGAAAAGGCTGGCGCCTTGGAACCGGCTTGTGGCAACTGGCCATTGACTTGAACCGGATTGCCTTTGAGGGTGACTTGAGCCATGACTTGAGTCCTTCTGTTTTTGGATTGGAAAGCATGCAAGAGGCGGAAGTTAACCACGAAATCGACCGCCGACCTATGCCCTGTTTGAAATTGTTGGGCGCTGGCCCGGCGGATTGTATACAACTCTCTGTAGGAGTGAGCCTGCTTGCGATAGCGTTGTGTCAGCCTGCCCCATTCGAACCAGATATATCGCAATCGCGAGCAGGCTCACGCCACATGAGATCGCTTTTATATTTCAGATTCTGTCGATTCAGCTCCGCCCCATTCGACTAACCGGCGAATCTCCCCCATTTCAAGGAGTACCCGCCATGCGTTTCATGATCCTCGTCAAAGCCAGCGCCGATTCCGAAGCCGGCCTCATGCCCAGTGAAGAACTGCTCAGCGCCATGGGCAATTTCAACGAAGAGCTGGCCAGGGCTGGCGTTCTGGTCGACGCCGATGGCCTGCACCCGAGCAGCAGAGGCGCTCGGGTGCATTTCTCCGGTGACAAACGCACGGTGATCGACGGGCCGTTCATCGAGACCAAAGAACTGGTGGCGGGCTACTGGATCTGGGAAGTGAAATCGAAAGAAGAAGCCATCGAATGGGTCAAGCGCTGCCCCAACCCGATGCCGGGCACCGAGGCTGAGATTGAAATTCGGCAGATATTCTCGGCTGAAGATTTTGGCGAGCAACTGACGCCGGAGGCGCGCGAGCAGGAAGTGCGCATCCGCGAGCAAGCAAAAAAAAACAACTGAAATCCCCGACATGAAGGCTGACCCGCCTCCACCAACGAATTAATTCCTTCGACTGGCTAACCCCCGATTAGCTGCTAGTTTCAGAAGGACGTGTCCTACAGGCTTGATAAGCAAAGGGATAACGCAGTAGCGGCGCAACAGTGCCCAGTTGTCCGGAAAAACACCATGGAATCGGGAAATGATCTGCAGTCGAGCCGGGAACACACGATTTCTGCCGGGGTCGGGCGGCGTGGCGCTCACCCTGTTCAAGCCCGGGATTGCGCTCGCTGTCCTGTCGCTGTCCTTGGCCTCCAGCCCATTGCTGTACGCCGCTGAAGGTGGCGTCGGTCGGCCGATCACCGGCCAGCAAGTGTTCTCCAACGCTGGCATCGTGCCGCCGGAACCAGGCTGGGTAATGTCGCTGACCAGTATCTGGTACGACGGCTCGCTCAAGGGCAGCGACGGCGCACCCATTTCCGGCGCGATCAGCGGCGGGATCGACATGAAAGTCTCCTACACCATCGCCAACTTCACCCACGTCTGGGACACCGGCAAGGGCCGCTGGAATTTCGCCTCTGCCATGGGCGTGCCGGTGCAATACACCGACATCAAGGCGAGCATTACCGGCCCGCGCGGGCGCACTTTGGGTGACAGCGATTCCGGCACGCAGCTTGCCGATGCGCTGATCACCCCGATCGCCGCTGGTTATCACTTCGACGAATTCAATCACCTCTCGCTGTCGCTGCCGATCTACGTGCCGACCGGTGCCTATAACGAGGACCGCCTCGCCAACCCCGGACAGAACAACTACACGTTCATGCCGACCGTGGCCTTTACCCACCTCGACGGCAAGGGCGGCGAGTTCACCGTGTCCAGTGGGCTGGAGTTCTATACCGAAAACGAAGCCACCGACTATCGCAACGGCAACATCTTCACCCTCGATGCCCTCTGGACCCATGGCTTGGGCAATGGCTGGAACGCCGGACTTGTCGCCGGCTACGTGCAGCAACTCACCGATGACAAGGGCCAGACCGCCGATGTCTTCAACGGTTATCGCGGCCGTTCGGTTGGCGCCGGCCCCGTCATCGGCTGGGCCGGCAAATTTGCCGATGCCCAGGCGAATATCAGTGCGCGCTGGGTGCCGGAGTTCGACACCAAAAACCGCCCCGAAGGCAACGGCTTCAGCGTCAACCTGACCCTGGCGTTTTTCTAGACCCGGACACAAAGGACTGCCCATGAGTGCTCTCACCGATCTCAACGCCCTGCAAGCCAGCATCGCCGAAGCGGTGCTCGGTCAGGATCAAGTCATCCGGCAGATTCTGCTCGGGCTGTTGGCCAACGGCCATTTGCTATTGGAGAGTTTGCCCGGGCTGGCCAAGACACGCACGGTCAAGGCACTGGCCAAACACCTTGATGCCAAGATGAGCCGCATCCAGTTCACCCCCGACCTGTTGCCCTCGGACATCACTGGCGCCGAGGTGCTGCACCAGGTCGAGGGCAAAAACGAGATCCGATTCCAGCCCGGCCCGCTGTTCGGCAATCTTATCCTCGCCGACGAAATCAACCGCGCCCCGGCCAAGGTCCAGGCGGCGCTGCTCGAAGCCATGGAGGAACGCCAGATCACCGTCGCCGGCAACAGCCATGCGCTACCGGAGCTGTTCATCGTCGTTGCGACGCAGAACCCGATCGAGCAGGAAGGCACCTACCCACTGCCGGAAGCGCAGATGGACCGTTTTCTGATGAAGGTGCTGCTCGATTACCCCAGCGCCGAAAACGAAAGCCAGGTGCTGCGCTTGCTGCGCAACGAAGAGTTCGCGCAAGGTGCGAGCACCACGCCGGTGAAGAGTTTCACTTTGCCGCAAGAGGTGATTTTTGCTGCGCGCAAGGAAGTCAGCGCCGTGCACGTCTCACCGGCCATCGACACTTACCTGATCGACCTGATCAACGCCACCCGCCACCCCGCCGACTACGACGAAGACCTCGCACGCTGGATCGCCATTGGTGCCAGTCCCCGTGGCGGCATTGGCCTGGACCGCTGCGCCCGCGCCGATGCGTGGCTGCAGGGGCAGGATTTCGTCTCGCCGGACAACGTCCGTGCCGTAGTTCATCCGGTGTTGCGCCATCGCTTGCAACTGAGTTACGACGCGGTGGCCGATGGTGTCAGCGCCGATCAGGTGCTCGACCGGATTCTCGACAAAGTGGCGATTCCGGCATGAACGACGAAGGTCTGGTCTACGTCTCTCTCGCGCAATTGATGGCGCTGGAGTTCAAGGCCCGCGACCTGAGTTTTCTTGCCCGGCAACCGCAAGGCAGCATCCTCGCCGGCAACCACGCTTCGCGCCTGCGCGGTCGCGGTCTGAATTTCGATGAGTTGCGCCGCTATCAGCCGGGCGATGACCTGCGCCACCTCGACTGGCGCGCTTCGTTGCGTACTGGCAAACCGGTGGTGCGCACTTTCACCGAAGAACGCGACCGCCCGGCCCTGATCGTGGTCGACCAGCGCATGTCGATGTTTTTCGGCTCGCAGCGCAGCTTCAAATCGGCAGTCGCCGCCGAACTCGCCGCGCTGGCGGCGTGGATGGTCTTTCATGCCGGGGATCGGGTTGGCGGTCTGGTCTTCAACGACCAGCGTATCGACAGCATCGCGCCTTTGCGCAGCCGCAAGCGTGTCGAAGCGCTGCTCAGCCGCGTAGTGCAGCAAAACCGCGCGCTGAACGCCGGTAATCCCGACGCCGAAGATCAAGACCAATTGGACAAAGCCTTGCAGCGCTGCCTCGGCGTGGCCGGGCACGACCACTTGATCTGCATCGTGAGCGACTTTGCCGGCGCCGGTGAACGCACCTTGCAATTGATGCGGCAGCTGTCGGCGCACAACGATGTGATTGCCTTGCAGGTCTATGATCCGCTGGCACTGAAACTGCCGAACAACGGTCGCCTGCTGGTCACCCAGGGCGAGTTGCAGGTCGAACTGGCGATCGAGAGACGTAACGTGCAGCAGCCGCTGGGGGATTTTCTCAGCGGGCGGCTCAAGGACGTCGCCAGCCTGCTGCGCCGCAGTCAGGTGCCGCTGATGATGATCAGCACCGCCGAGGACGCCCATGGGCAATTGCGCGCCGAACTCGGCAAAAGCGCAGGGGGCGCGCGATGAACCCGAACATCCCCAGCATCGATCAGCTAAAGGAGCTGGCCCTGCCTGCGCCCGTCAGCTATGCGCCGCAAACCTGGGGCTGGTGGCTGTTGCTGGTGGTGCTGGTACTCGCCGCGCTGTTGATCGGCCTGCGCAGATACGGGCAATGGCGCCGCGACCGCTATCGCCGCGAAGCGCTGGCGCGACTGGCGCAGTTGCGCAGCCGCAGCGACGACCTCAATGCCCTGCGCGAATTGCCAGAGCTGCTCAAACGTGTGGCGCTCTCCATGCCAACTCGATCGCGGCGCTGGAATGCATTCCCTGTGGGAGCGAGCCTGCTCGCGAAGACGTCAGTGCATGCAATACCTCGATCCACTGACACAGCGCCATCGCCAGCAGGCTCGCTCACACAAGGGCCGGCGGCGCTCGGCAGAGATGACTGGCAGGAATTTCTGCAACGGCACTGCAAAAACAGAATGCCCGCCGACTTCAGCGACCGACTCGCCCAACTCGCCTACGCGCCGGACCCGGTATTGCGCGCCCTCCCCGCAGCGCAACGGCAAATGCTCTTCGACACCTGCCAATACTGGGTGGAGCATCACCATGTGGCAGCTTGATTACCCCTGGCTGTTGCTCCTGCTGCCGCTGCCATGGCTGGCCTACCGCTGGTTGCCCGCCTACGACGAAGCACGCAGTGCCGTGCGCGTACCGTTTTTCGGCGCGATGAGCCGCGCCGTCGGCGAAGCACCGGGCACCGCTGGCAGTCGGCGCAATCACTGGCAATTGCTGCTGAACCTGCTGGTCTGGGCGCTGATCGTGCTGGCGGTGGCGCGTCCGGTATTCATCGAAAAGCCGATCGAACGCCAGCAACCGGTGCGCGACCTGATGCTCGCCATCGACCTTTCACAATCGATGGAAACCGAGGATTTCACTAATGCTCAGGGCGAAAAAATCAATCGCCTCGCGGCAGTCAAAGGCGTGGTGCAAGGCTTCATCGACAAGCGCAAGGACGACCGCATCGGCCTGATTGTCTTTGGCAGCGCCGCCTATCCACAGGCACCGCTGACCCTCGATCACGCCAGCCTGTTGTTGTTGCTGGCCGATACCGGGATCGGCATGGCCGGACCCAACACAGCGATCGGCGACGCCATCGGTCTGAGCCTGAAACTGCTCGACAACGCCCATGAACAGGAAAAAGTCCTGATCCTGCTCACCGACGGCAACGACACCAGTAGCGCCATCACCCCGGATCACGCCGCTGAAATGGCGGCCAACAAGGGCGTGGTCATTCATACCATCGGTATTGGCGACCCCGACGCATTCGGTGAAGCCAAGATCAATCTGCAAGGCCTTGAACAGATCGCCAACACCACCGGCGGCCGGTTCTTCCGCGCCGAAGACCGCACGGCGCTGGATCAGGTCTACAACACCCTTGACCAGCTCACTCCGCATCAGGTGAAAACCCTTAGCCACCAACCGCAACGGGAGTTGTTCTACTGGCCGCTGGGCGCGGCACTGCTGTTGTTGACGGTGTATCAGCTCGGCGCGCTGTTGCGCCCGAACCTGACGGCTGCGCTACAGCGACAGGAGGCTTGAGATGGAGATCAACCTCAGCGATTTCCACTTCCTGCGACCGCTGTGGCTGCTGTTGGCGCTGTTCGGCGCAATGCTGCCGCTGATCTGGCGCCGCAGCCGCGATCTGCAAAACCGCCTGCGCGGCAACATCGCCGAGCATTTGCTGCCGCACCTGTTGATCACCCCGCAGGATCACCAGCGCTTGCGCCCGGTACACCTGCTCTGCGCGCTGCTGGTTCTCGGCGCCCTCGCCGCGGCCGGACCGACCTGGGAGCAGGATCGTCCGGATTTTCTCGAGAACCGTGCGCCGTTGATCGTGGCCGTCGACTTGTCACCATCGATGGATGCCAACGACGTGCAGCCGACGCGACTGGAGGCGGTGAAGCACAAGTTGCATGATCTGATTCAACGCCGCGCCGGTGCACGGACTGCGCTCATCGCCTATGCGGGCAGCGCGCATCTGGTGTTGCCGCCAACCGACGATCCGGCACTGCTCGACAGTTTCATCCAGGCCCTGGGCACTGGCTTGATCGACAAACCGGGCAAGAACGTCGCCGCTGTGATCGTGCAAGCGAAACGCTTGCTCAGCGCCGAGAAAACCCCGGGCAGCCTGCTGCTGATGACGGACGGAGCCGAGAGCGCGCCACTGAACGATCTGGCGAAACACCTCGACGGCAGCGCATTGCAGGTTCTGGTTCTGGCGGTGGGCAGCGAAGACGGTGGCGTCATCACTGGCGCCAGCGGTCAGCCGAAAATCGACAGCAGCGGCCGCCCGGTGCTGGGCAGTTTCGATCGAGCGGCCCTCAAGCAACTGGCCTCGGCCGTGGATGCGCCGCTCGGCAGTCTGACCCTCAATAACGATGACCTGGAGTGGATCGAGTTGCACGCCCGGCAACACTTCCAGAGCGCCAGCGCCGAACAGCACGAGTTGCACTGGAAGGACGCCGGTTACTGGCTCTGCTGGCCGTTGCTGTTGCTGGCGCTGTTCAACGTGCGCAAGGGCTGGAGTGTCAACTGGATGCCGGCGCTGGTTTTGGCCGTGGGGCTCGGCTGGCCTACGGCGCCGGCGCAGGCCAACGCCTTCACCGATGCGTTTTTCACCCGCGACCAGCAAGGCCGCTGGGCGTTCGAGCATGAGCACCTGCCCGAGGCGGCGGCGCTGTTCGTCGACCCGTACTGGAAAGGCGTCGCGGCCTATCACGCCGCCGATTACGACCTGGCATTGGCGACCTTTGCCCGTCTGGACACGCCGCAGGCGTACTTCTACCTGGGCAACATTTACGTGCGCCGCTTCAAGTTCGATCAGGCGATTGCCGCCTATGGCCAGGCGTTGAAAATGCAGCCGCAGTTCCCCGAAGCGACGGCCAACCTGGCCTTGGCCCAGGCGCTGCTCAAGGACACCGAAAGCGCCGAGAAAAATGCCCCGCAAACCAAACCCGATGAAGTCAAATTCGACAAGGCACCGGGCAAGGGCCAGAGCAAGAAGGTCGAGACCGAACAAGCGGCGTCCGACGCGCTGTGGCTGCAAAACCTGACTACCTCGCCGGCGAAGTTTTTACGGCAGAAATTCAGCTTGCAGGATCAGCAGGGAGTCCGGCCATGAAACGGGTCGTGCCCTTCGCGAGCAGGCTCGCTCCCACAGAGAACTCGCGGCGTATGCAAAACCATTGTGGGAGTGAGCCTGCTCGCGATAGCGGTCTGACTCACACCACCGCCATCCTGGTCTTGCTCGCAATCTGCCTTCTCGCAACTCCAACTTTTGCAGGCCCGCCAATACTCAAAGTCCAGACCCACCTCAACCCCAGCGAAGGCGCGATGGTCGGCGGTCTGGTCGAGCTGCAGCTCGATGTCCTCACCGACACCTGGTTCACCAGCGCCGCCGCCCTGCCCGAGCTGAAAATCGACGGTGCGCTGGTGATGCCGCCAAACGGTCAGGCGCAGCATCTGAACCAGACCATCGATGGCCAATCGTTCACCGGCCTGCGCTATAGCTATCTGATCACCCCCAACGTCGCGCGCCGTTTCGACATCCCGGCGCTGACCGTACGCGCCACACCTGGCCAGGCCACTAAGGCAATCAGCGCGCAAAGCCAGCCGCTGGGTTTCAGCGCCGCCCAGCCGCCCGGCTTTGTGCCCGGAGAAGCGCCGCTGGTTGCCAGCGGCCTGCGCTTGAATCAGACCGTTATCAAATCGGCGACGGCCCTGAAAGTCGGAGACAGCGTGACCCGCGAGCTCACCCTGCAGGCCGATGGCGCGTTGGCCATGGCCCTGCCGATTCCGACTTTCAGTGATATCGCCGGTCTGAGTCGCTACGCGAAGACGCCACGAGTCACCGCGCTGGACGACGGCCGCGGCAGCATCCTCGGAGGCCAGCGCGTCGACAGCGCCAGTTATCGCATCGACAGCGCCGGCACCTACACGCTGCCGGCCATCAGCGTGAAATGGTGGGATTCCTCTGCGCGACAAATCCGTACCGCTGAGGCGCCGTCCGTGAGCTTCGAGGCCGCGGCCAACAGCGCCTACAAGCCAGTGTTTTCGGTCACTGAAGACCTCAAGCAACTGCAACAGAATCACTTGCACTTCTCGAGCCGCTGGCTGCTCTGGCTGGCGCTGTCGGTCGGCCTCGCCGCCAGTGTGTACTGGCTGCGCCCCGTCGCCGTTCGTGCCCATCAGCGCTGGCTCGCGCACAAACGGGCGAAGCAATTGGCCTGGCAGCAATCGGCCGCGTTCGCCTGGCAACAGATCAACCCGCAACTGCAAGCCAGGCCGGCGCAACTCACCGCACTGTATCTGTGGCTGCGGCGCAGTCGCCTGGGCTTGAAACTCACCGGCGCCGGTCCGCGTTTGCAGGGTTTGTTACTCGGGATTTATGGCCGTCAGTCTGCGGTCGATCAAGCACTTGTTCAGCTGCGCCAATCGTTGTCTACGCTTCAAAGTCAGGTCGCCAGGCAACAGGCGAAACCCGCACCAGCCCTGCGCCCGCTCAACCCTGTGCATGAGAAGGATTTCACATGATCAACCCGTTGCCGCGTCGCCAACGTTTCGGTCTCGTTCTGCCGTTGACTCCGGAATATCGGCCGGCTCGACAACGCCCTCGACGAAGCGAATGCCCGTGGCTGGACCGTGGTGGACATGGCGTCCGATTGACTCCGGATCTACCCGTTCGATGCCCTGGCAACCGAGCAAGTGCAATAAGAAAGCGTGACGCAGGAGAGCAATAAACGTTTGTCGAAAAAAAACGACCCCCGTGCAAAAAGGAGCAAGTCAGATGACTCGCATACGCAAGTGGCTACCGAAACTCGCCCTGGTGGCAACCTCGGTGATGGCGCTGTCGGCAACCGCCACAGCGGCTGAGAAACCCAATATTCTCGTGATCTTTGGCGATGACATCGGCCAGACCAACATCAGTGCCTATTCCATGGGCGTGGTGGGCTACAAGACGCCGAATATCGACCGCATCGCCAAAGAAGGCATGATCTTCACCGATTACTACGCCGAGAACAGCTGCACGGCTGGGCGTTCGTCGTTCATTACCGGGCAGACGCCGTTGCGAACGGGCTTGTCCAAAGTAGGCATGCCCGGCGTACCGGTGGGCTTGCAGGCGCGCGATGTCACCATCGCCCAGGCGCTGAAAGCCCAAGGCTACGCCACTGGTCAGTTCGGCAAGAACCACTTGGGCGACAAGGACGAATACCTGCCGACCAACCACGGCTTCGATGAATTTTTCGGCAACCTGTATCACCTCAACGCCGAAGAGGAACCGGAACGCCCGTACTGGCCCAAGGATGACGCCGAGTTCGTCAAGGCCGCCTCGCCTCGTGGCGTGATCCACAGTTTTGCCGACGGCAAGATCGAAGACACCGGCGCGCTGAACAAAAAACGCATGGAGACCATTGACGACGAAACCACCGCAGCGGCGCAAGCATTCATCGAGAAGCAAGCCAAGGCGGACAAACCGTTTTTCGTCTGGATGAACACCACACGCATGCACGCCTTCACGCATGTGCGCGAATCCATGCAAGGGCAAAGCGGCATGGTCGGCAACGAATATGCCGATGGCATGCTCGAGCATGACGGCGACGTCGGCAAGCTGCTCAAGACACTCGATGACTTGAAGCTGACGGACAACACCATCGTCGTCTACACCACCGACAACGGCCCTAACCAATGGTCGTGGCCGGACGCCGCAACCACGCCATTCCGCAACGAGAAGAACTCGAACTGGGAAGGCGCGTATCGGGTACCGGCGATGATTCGCTGGCCGGGCAAGGTCAAGGCAGGCGAAGTCTCCACGCAAATGTTCTCCGGTCTGGACTGGTTCCCGACGCTGTTGGCCGCCGTGGGTGATACCGACATCAAGGACCGCCTGCTCAAGGGCGCCGATGTCGGCGGCAAGAACTTCAAGGTGCACCTGGACGGCTATAACCAGCTGGACTACCTGACGGGCAAAACCGACAAGAGCGCACGCAAGGAGTTCTACTATTTCAACGATGATGGTGTGCTGGTCAGCATGCGTTTCAACGATTGGAAACTGGTGTTCTGTGAGCAACGCGCGCCGGGCGGCCTGGAAGTCTGGAGCGAACCGTTCACCTGCCTGCGTGTGCCGAAAATGTTCAACCTGCGCATGGACCCGTACGAACGCGCCGATGTCGTTTCTGACCAGTACTACGACTGGCTGACGAAGAACGACTACCTGATTTTCGATGGCACCCGCCGCGCGGCGAAGTTCCTGCAGACCTTCGTCGACTATCCACCTAGCCAGCGTCCGGCGAGCTTCAGCATCGACCAGATTCGTGAAGATGTGGACCGCCGTATCGAAGAAAAAATGAAGAAAGCCCAGTAATAACGCTGCACCGCCGCCCGCCTTCATCGGCGGGCGGCCCTGTTTTCGACAAGGGACCGTGTCGGCTTCGTTCGCGAGCAGGCTCGCTCCCACAAGGGACTTGTGGCGTATACGAGTCCAATGTGGGAGCGAGCCTGCTCGCGAAGAGGTCGGCCCAGTCAACCTGTTTTTGAACTGAAACAAGGCCCATCGCATGTCCTCACGTATCGCCAGCAAGCCGTCGGCCATACCCGTACCACAAACCGCGTCTGCCACCTCGCTGTTCCCCGCCCTGCTGTTATGCATCTCCGGCGCGGCCGCGCTGGTGTACCAGGTGTTGTGGATCAAACAGCTGTCGCTGGTGGTCGGCGTCGAGGTCTACGCGATCACCGCCGGCATCAGCGCGTTTTTCGCCGGCCTCGCTCTCGGCGGCTGGCTGTTCGGGCGCTGGGCCGACCGCTTGCAACAGCCGGTTCTGCTCTATGCCGGGCTGGAAGTGCTGGTGGCGATTCTCGGCGTGGGCGCGACAGTGGCCATGAGTCTGGCGGCCAGTCCGTTTGCCTGGTTGCAAGGTCACGTTGGCGTGCTCGCGTGGCTGTTGCCGTTTGCGCTGGTGGGCATTCCGGCGATGTTGATGGGCGGGACGCTACCCGTGCTGGTGCGTGCGCTGACGGCTGAGCCGGGCAAGGCTGGCGGACAGTTGTACGCAGCGAATACGCTGGGCGCGATCATCGGCACTATGCTCGCCGCGTTCGTGCTGATCGCCAGCCTCGGCGTACGCGGCAGTGCGCTGTTCGCCGCGATGCTCAACCTGCTCGCCGCTGCCGGTGCGCTGTGGTTGCAGCGGCAGCAGCCACTGCCGCTGGCCACGCCGGTCAAACACATCGACGCAAGGGCGCCCGACCGCACTGCGCTATGGCTCTACGCGATCGCCGGTGGTGTGGCGCTGGGCTATGAAGTGGTCTGGTCGCAATCGATCGTGCAGTTCATGAGCACGCGTACCTATGCGTTTGCCGTAGTGCTGGCGACTTATCTGACCGGGCTGTTTATCGGCAGCGCCCTGCTCGCCCGGCGCGTCGAACGGATTCGCGATCCGTGGGGGGTGTTCGGCTTGTTGATCGCCGGTGCCGGCCTGATTGCGCTGCTGGAGATCGCCGTACTCGGCCGCTGGCTGGTGCTGGCGCAGAGTCAGGCGGAAACCTGGCTGCTGAGTCTGGACGCCAGTGAACTGGCCGGCATGAGCGCACGCTTTGCCGTCGCAGCCATGAGCATCGTCTTCGTGCCGACCCTGTTGCTGGGCGCGGCGTTCCCCTTGGCGTTGCGCCTGAGTGTCGGCAGCGAACGTGTCGGCCGCGACGTCGGCGCCGTGATCGCGTTCAACACGCTGGGCGGGATCATCGGCGTGATGCTCTGTGGTTTCGTGTTTATTCCTTTGCTGGGGCTGGTCCGCACCCTCGGCCTGCTGGCGCTTGTCGCAGCAGCGATCGGTTATCTGGCGGTGCGCAAGGGCAATGGTGTGGCGAAGGGTCGGCGTCAGGCCGTGGTCGCGCTGGGTCTGGTTAGCGTAGCAGTGGCGGCGCTGACCCCCGTCGACAAACTCGCCAGCCTGATGCCCGGCGCGCGCAACGGCACGCTGGCGTTCTATGAGGAAGGACGTGGCGGCACTGTCGCCGTGGTCACTCAGGGGCGTGGCGAAAACACCTTCCACCGCTTGTACATTCAGGGCGTGTCGAACACTGGCGATGCCATGCCATCGCTGCGCTACATGCGCATTCAGGCGTTGCTGCCTCTGCTGATCCACAACGGTGAACCGCGCTCGACCCTGGTGATCGGCTTCGGCACCGGCATCACCGCAGGTGCGATGCTGCGCTATCCGGGTCTGGAGCAACGGGTGGTCGCCGAGTTGCTGCCCTCGGTGGTCAAGGCGGCGCCGTTGTTCAAGGGCAACTTCAATGCGGCCAGCGATCCCGGCGTCGATGTGCGCCTGCGCGACGGTCGCCAGGAACTGCTGCGCAGCGCACAGACCTATGACGTGATCACCCTGGAACCACCACCGCCCTCCGCCGCCGGTGTGGTCAATCTGTATTCGCGGGACTTCTATCAACTGGCCGCCAAGCGCTTGCAGGACAAGGGCATCGTTGCCCAGTGGCTGCCGCTGCCGACACAAAACATCGACGACTCGCGCTCCTTGGTGCGCAGCTTCCTTGACGTGTTCCCGCATGCCTCGCTGTGGACCAGCGAGTTCCACGAAATGCTGCTGGTCGGCTCGATGGCACCGATGGAACTCGACGCCGCAAAAATCACCGCGCGCTTTCAGCAGGACAGCGTACGCAGCACCTTGCAGGACGTCGGCATCAGCTCGGCGGCGGCGCTGCTGGCAACCTGGGTCACCGATCGCGCCGGCCTCGAACGCTTCGCCGCCGATGCACCGGCAGTGACCGACGATCAGCCACGCATCGAGTACGCGCCGTGGGTGCGCAGCAAGGAAATCACCCGCGTGTTACCGGCACTGCTGGACCTGTACCAGGCCCCGACGCTGGTGAATGCCGACGCCGGATTCACCGAACGCATGGAAGCGCACCGGCAGCGCCTCATGCAGTTTTATCGGGCTAGCCTGCATGCCTATGACGGCGATCGGGATGCGTGGGCACGGGATATTCGGGAGGTGATGCAGGCGGACCGGGCGAACCCATATTATCGGTGGTTTGTCGGGCAGTAAGGCGGGGACTGACAGAGCGCTTTCGCGAGCAGGCTCACTCCTACAGGTGGATTGCGTATCACCTCGGAAACAGGTCGCCCGTCAGGCCGCTTTCGCGAGCAAGCTCGCTCCCACAAAAGCAAAAAGTAAAGCAGCGCAGCTGCCCGCGGCGAAGCCGCCCCACTCAACAATGAGCGTTAGCTCGAGTGCTTTTGATCTTGATCCACAGGTCGCCCGTCAGGCCGCTTTCGCGAGCAGGCTCGCTCCCACAAAAGCAAAAAGCAAAGCAGCGCAGCTGCCCGCGGCGAAGCCGTCCCACTCAACAATGAGCGTTAGCTCAAGTGCTTTTGATCTTGATCCACAGGTCGCCCGAAAGCAAAAAGCAAAGCAGCGCAGCCCCGCGGCGAAGCCGCCCCACTCAACAATGAGCGTTAGCTCGAGTGCTTTTGATCTTGATCCACGGGCGACTTCGGAAGGCTGAGTGGAGGGATTGATCCGGGGGTGGGAGCGCAGCGACCGTTTGGCGCAGCCAAACACATCGAGAGGAGGTGCAGCGAAGCAAACCGGAGGCGATGCGCCCGGATCGATCCCGCAGCGAAGGAACCCGAGCCTGCGAGGGCCGAACGCAGGAGCAAGCGTTTTTTTGCTTACTTTTTTTAGGCGTTTGTAAAAAAAGTGAGTCGCCGTCAGGCGAAACCATAAGCGGCCGTGACCGCAGCAACGGATATGCCCCCAAAAAACCAAAAAACCAAAAAACCACAACCCCAGCCCCAAACAGGCAAGCCCCCAACCGAAACAGTGGGAGCGAGCCTGTTCACCAAGAGGCCATCAGCCTCACCCGATCATTTGGCCTCGGACTTGAGCTTCAGATAGGTCTGATGCAGATCACTCGCCCAACCATCGATCACCACTTTGAAATCATTGGATTTCAACACCTGCGATGAATTGTCCAGCGGCTGGCCAGTGCCCTTGCGCACCACTTGAGCCACCACCTTGTTGCTACTGCCATCGAGGAATACCGCCTCGGTGGCCAATGTGGTTTCCTGATCGCGAATACCGGCGGCAGTGCTGACTGCTGCCGCGACCAGCGCAATCGGAATCACCTCATACACATGCAGGCCTTCGGTCTTGCTGCTCACCGCCGTGATCGCCGGCCGTACCACGATGACACCAGGCCCAGGGCCGGTGGCCAGCGGCAGCGACTTGCTCAGCTCACGCTTGAGCGCCTGATCGTAATAACTGGTGATGCCATTGAGCGTCTGCTGGGGGATTTTTTCGGTGGCTTGCGGCTTCGGATACAGCTGGCTCGGCTCAACGTAGACGCTGGTGAATTGATTGATGTCGAGTTTCGGGTCCATCCAGCGCATCACCTCGGCACCCGACGGTGACTTGGTCTCCTTCAGTTGACTGTAATCCTTGAGGAAACCGGAATACTGGTCCGGCTCGACGGTCTTGCTGGAACAACCGACCAAACCGAGGGCGGCGATGCACAACGTGCCCATCATTACGGCTAGCTTCATGCTGTAACTCCTGTCAGAAGGCCAAATCGTTTGCATAGGGGGAGTTACAGGTATAGCTAAAACCGCAGCAATTGCGATGGCAAATTACAAAATTCACACGTCGCTGCGCAGCAAGTCACAACGCTTATTTGACAGATGCGCGGCATGCGGCAAAGCTGCATCGAGCTGCAAGCACGCAAGAAGGCCAACGCACCCGGACTACGGAAGTCGCAATGCCCAAGCATAAAAACAAAGCGGTGCAACCTGAGCCTGAAGCGTCACCCTCCTCCTTTTCACGTTTCGTGTTCCCGACCATCATCGGCGTGCTGCTCGCGGCTGTGGCCGGTATCGGCTGGTTCCTGTCCAGCCCGGCGCCGGCGCCTGTCAAACCGGCCGCGATCAGCACGCCCGTAACAGCGCCGCCCAAGCCGCAACCGGTAGTGGCGAGCAAGCCGGCAAGCCTGGTCGATGAGCAGCAATGCCAAGGCTGCCACAGTGCACAGGTCAAGGACTGGCAAGGCTCCCATCACCAATTGGCCATGCAGCCGGCGACAGCCGAAACCACCCTCGGCGACTTCAACAACGTAACCTTCAAGGCCGAGAACGAGACCACGCGGTTCACCCGCAAGGGCGATGAATTCTGGGTCAGCGCGCCGGGCAGCGACGGCAGGAATGCCGACTTCAAAGTCGCCTACACCTTCGGCATTGCGCCGCTGCAGCAATATCTGATCGACGTCGGTCAGGGGCGCTTGCAGGCCCTCGGCGTGGCGTGGGATAGCGAGAAGCGTCGCTGGTTTCATCTCTACGCCGGCCAGGGCGTGAACTTCAAGAATCCGCTGCACTGGAGCAAGCCGAGCCAGAACGCCAACTTCATGTGCGTCGAATGCCATACCACCGGTTTCAAGCGCAATTTCGACGCGGCAAGCAACACCTTCAATAGCCAGTGGAACAGCCTCGGTGTCGGCTGCCAGGCCTGTCATGGCCCTGCGTCCAACCATCTGGAATGGACGCAGAAAAAAGACGATTTGATCCACAAGGGTTTCGACGTCGATCTCAAAGACAAGAACGCTACCGTTGAAATCGAAACCTGCGCCCGCTGCCATTCCCGTCGTGCGCCGCTGGGCGATGGCTTCACCGTCGGCAAGCGTCTGATGGACGATTACCTGCCCAGCACCCTGACCCGCGAGCTCTACGAGCTGGACGGCAAGATCAACGACGAAGTTTTCGAACATGGCTCGTTCCTGCAAAGCAAGATGTTCGACAAGGGCGTGCGTTGCAGCAATTGCCATAACCCGCACAGCAACGAACTGAAGGCACCGGGCAACGCGGTGTGCCTGCAATGCCACAACACTGCGGGCAAGACCTCGGTGGCCGGCGTCAACGGCAACGGCTTGCAGGCGAAGAACTACGACTCCATCGAACACACTCGCCACGCCATGGGTCAGCCCGGTTCGCAGTGTGTCGATTGCCACATGCCGGGCAAGTTCTACATGGGCAACGACTTCCGTCACGACCACAGTTTCAGCATTCCCAACCCGGAGCGCGCACAGAAACTCGGCACGCCGGACGCCTGTCTGACCTGTCATCAGGGCAAGGCTGGCGACAAGGTCACCGCGCAGTTCAAATTGTGGAACGCTTCTGCCTCCAGCGCTCAGCAGGCGCCGCGTTATGACGAAAGCCTGTGGTTGATTCGCAACGGGCAGGCCGGTGCGGCCGACGCGCTGTATCAGCAATTGCAGCGCAGCAACGTGCCGGCGATCCAGCGCGCGACGCTGCTGGCGGAATTGCCGCTGTACCCGAGCGAACAGGCGCTGAAGCTGGCCACCAAGGATCTCAAACATCCAGAGCCGCAGGTACGCGAAAGCGCGGTGCGGGCAATCAGTGCATTCCTGCCACCGCCGGAGCGTGGGCCGTTACTCTCGCCGTTGCTCGATGATCCGGTAAAAGCGGTGCGCATCGTCGCCGCCCGGGATCTGCTCGGCGCCGCGCGCGGTAACGGTCTCGGCGCTGCACAAGCGAGCTGGGACGTGGCGATTGGCGAATATGAAGCGGTGCAGAAAAGCCTGCTGGAACGTGCCGAAGCCAATCTGAACCTGGCGATGCTCTATCAGGCCAGCGGGCGCAATGCCGAGGTCGAACCGTTGCTGCGCAGTGCCTTGCAACGTGACCCGGATTTCTACCCGGCGCTGGTCACGCTGGCGCAGTGGCTGGAAGCGCATGGACGCGCCAGCGAAGCGCAAAAGCTGTTGGATGACAGCCTCAGGCAGCACCCGAAAGTGGCACTGTTGCAGCACACGCTCGGGTTGTCATTGATCCGTGCCGGCCAGTCCGACGCAGCCATGCCCTTCCTGCACAAGGCCGCGCAACTGGAACCGGAAAACGCGCAATACGGTTATGTACTGGCGGTGGCGCTGCATGACCGCGGCAAGGTTGATGACGCGTGCGCAATTCTGGAGGGCCTGCTGAAGGCACAACCGACCAACCGCAATGTGCGGCTGGCGTTGGTTCGGTACTACCTTGACAGCGGCCACGAGCCCAAGGCGCAGGTGCTGCTGCAGGGCTGGAAGAAGATGAATATGGGCGATCCGGCGCTCAGGTGACCGGCTGGAGATTGGTGGCCCCTCACCCTAGCCCTCTCCCAAGGGAGAGGGGACCAATCGGGGAATATTCACGAGCAGCACCGACTTGAGCGATCGGCTTTGAATCCATAATCGACTCGGTCTTTCATGTCGATATCACGCAAGACAACGCGGTCAGTCCCCTCTCCCTCTGGGAGAGGGTTAGGGTGAGGGGCTGTCAAACACAGTCCCCTCTCCCTCCGGGAGAGGGTTAGGGTGAGGGGCTGTCAAACACAATCCCCTCTCCCTCCGGGAGAGGGTTAGGGTGAGGGGCTGTCAAACACAATCCCCTCTACCTCCGGGAGAGGGTTAGGGTGAGGGGCTTTTGATTTTCCGGCTTTCAGAATCGAACAATCACCACGAAGACGTCTCCCCACTCCGCAACGCCATCTCCCGCCGGCTATTGGCACGCATCGCCTTGATCAGCGACACCGTCCCCACCAGCAGAATCGCCGCACCAAACAAAAAGTCGATGTTGTACAGCTGGAAATCCTCCACCGGCCCGATCAACAGCGTGCGCACCACCGCAATCGCCACCAGCGTCGCAAGAAAGTCGATGCCCGGCTCATCGCGGTAAAACACCAGCATCAGCGGCAGGCACAGCACCAGCAGAAGCAACAACACCAGCACCTTGAACGAGCCTTTGCGCTCAACGCTGAACGCGCACTCGTGTGCTCCGTAAGGCTTGTAATCCTCGTCGCGGATCATCGAGTTTTTCTCGTTGATGTAGTCGGCGCGGTTGTACTTCTGGATCGGCGTGAAGGTGTTGGACATCTCCATCAGCGTGGTGATGTTCTTGAAGCGCAGGTCGACGCGCTCGCTGCCCTTGAGGTAATACAGCACCGGTTTGTAGCCGTAGCGATAGGTGTCGAACGGGAACGCGGCGGTCTGCGCCTGCACGCCAATTGCGCGAGGCTCAAGTTCGGCGAAGGCGCTTTTGTTGGTCGACGAGAGGTTGCGGCTCAGCGGCTGCACCTTGACCTGCTCAAGGAAGATCGGCGTCACACCGAACGACCACTGCAACGGTTCCAGACGCAGGCGCAGTTCGTTGCGGCCCAGGTCGTAGCGGTTGAAGGTACGTTCGGAAACCACCAGCGAACCGCCGACCATGAACTCGCCGCGCAGGTTGTTGGTGACGCGCAAGGTCAGTTGATCCCTGCCCAGCAACGCCGCTTCCGTGGTCGGCGGCGTGCCGCACCATGCGGTGCTTTCGCCGACACCGCCGAGCTGGCCGTCGCGGTTTTCCTTGAATACATAAAAGTAACTGGCCCACAGCGTCAGCAGCAAAAGCGACGCCGTGAGACCGAGGATTTTTTTGCCCGGACTCACTGATCAGACTCCCTTCTTTGGTTCCATCGTCCAGCCGAAAACCCGCTGGCGACGGCGACTCTACCAAAAGGCCATCAGTGACCCAAGGGAAAATGCCGGATCGGTGGCGAACCTAAGGGTTTCCCCGGTATTCGCGTCAACCCGTGCAGGAGTGAGCCTGCTCGCGATAACGGCGCCGGAGGATGTGAAGCCGGGTTGGGTGAGTCTGGATATATGGGGTGTGTCAGTGGACTGCCCTCACCCTAGCCCTCTCCCAGAGGGAGAGGGGCTGACCCGGGTGTTTGTTCGAGTTACATCGACCTGGAATATCGCGCCGAACTCTGGTTTTGAACAGCACTCGGTCTGCCCCCTTTCCCCCTCGCCCCCTTGGGGGAGAGGGCTGGGGTGAGGGGGTAAGCTCTTGATCTTAACCGCGATCGCGAGGAATCAGGCTTTGCAATTGCTGGGCAAGAAAATTCGCATCAAAAGCAAACGTATCCGGATCCTTCAACCCATTGGTCTTGCGCCACTGCCACGTGCCATCCGCCAGGCCAACCAGCGAAACACTGCCGTACCGCGCCGCCGTCAGCCCCATCACCGCCAGAGAAATCTGCCCGCCGCTGCCCATCACATCCGGCACGAATTCCACCGGTTTGCCGGCAATCACAATGCTCAACTTCTCCGTCTTGAACGTCGACGTTTCCACCGGCACGCTCGGCCCTGACGCGACATACGCTTCGCGACTCACCTCCAGCAGATTTGGCGTCTTGACCGGCTCAAGCCATTGCTCGATCTCATCGAACAGCGCACCAATCCGTGTGGCCCATGTAGCCGATTGCGTGGTGAACAGTTGCTTCTTGTGCGCTTCGCTTTCGGCATAGTGGCGAAGCATTTCGCCCAGTTGCTGTACGTCGTTCATGAGCAAGTTCCTTGATTGGCCAGCGAGAACGGATAGTGGCAGATCAAGGCGCCTGTGTACGTTTAACCGCCCATGCCAGGCGCCTTGACTGAAGCCTTTAATCGACAGACGGTTAAAAAAAGTGAATTTACCTGTCAGATCTGACAGTGCGCTGCGCTACGAAACCAATGTTTAATTTCAGTGCGAGGTAATCGCTCAGTGAAGACGGCATCAGGACGCAGGGAACAGCGAAGTGAAAAAAATCATTCTTTCAGTTTCAATTGCAACACTCATTGGTTGCGTCCAAACGGCCCCTCAGACACCGTTCGAGCAAAGCGGCAGTAACAATTCGCATGTCGCCATGACCGGCCCGCAAGTGGTCGAGTGGCTGAATACCTTGTACAACTCGAAGCCCCAGAACTGCCATGAATCAGCCAACCAGCCCGCATTTCTCTGTTCGGGGGTCATTTTTCGAGTCACTGACAAAAAGCCAGGCGAGACTCATCACGTCTGGAACCCCAGCCCGACGTCCGTCAAAAATGGTGGCGTGTCATTTTCCTATCTGAGGACCGACTCCAAATACGGTCGGTTGGCATGGGGCCATGGGAACGGGTTCATGTTGTACCCGATTTTCGGCGCCCCACAAGACAAGGTCGACCTCGATGTGTTGTGTTCATATCCAATCGATGGATGGACCTGGAACCGCACCACGCCTTGCGGTCATCACGCCTCGTATCCGGCATCCAGCCAGCGTTGCCAAAGTGCAGGGGTAACCACGGCCGAGCAGTGGAAAAGCGTGTGGGACAACTCACCCAATAGCCATCACATTCGCCAGTGCGGCTTCGATGTTTCAGAGGCAACCGGCAAGCCGGCCGCGGTGCCGTTCTATCAATCGGTCAGAGCGCGCGGAATGTTGAGTCAGAATCCAACGCATTTCACTGAACAGAATGAAGTCGTGGTCAAGACCTGGCCGCAGAATCTGCAAGACACCTTACCGCTCATGGCGTTCTTCTTTATCGCCGGTGGCGGCAATGCCGGTCTCCCCGAGGCTCAGGGCAATCAGCAGGACTTTTACAACTCCACCACCCGACGAATATGGGTGCCGGTCATCCGTTTATTTCCGCCTTCGACCCCCACCAGCGAGGCCACGTTCCAGTACGTCGAGTCCGACCAACTGATCAAGCCTTGAACGTTTCTGCTTGTGCGAATTACTCAAAGTTACCCAGCGTTTTGATGTTCCTTTACGGCCCACATGGAGGCAGGCGAGATGAACAAGACATACTTACTGTTGCTGGTGCTATTGCTGTCCTTTGCAGGGTGCCGCAGCAATGAGCAGGTAGCGTCAATACCACCGGAACAGGCGGCGGGCTCCGTAAGCAGCATATCGAGCGTTACACAAACCGGTGCGGAAGTTGCGACCAGCCTTACCGCCCGTTACAACGATGTCAGAACGAACTGCGGTTCAGCCTCCATGCCGGCGTTTCTGTGTCGCGGCATCGTTTTACGCTCCACGGTTCCGTCCACAGCATACAAAGCCTGGAACCCAAGCCCGCACTCGCAGAAAAGCGGTGGCGTATCTTTTTCGTATCTGAGCAAGGACGCCAAATTCACCGGGCTCGTGTTTGGTCAGAAGAACGGCTACATCTTCTACCCCGTGCTGTCACGGCCTATCGGAACGCGCCAGATTGAAGTGCTCTGCTCTTATCCCCTCGACGGCGCCACGCAGCTTAGAGACGCCCCCGGTTGCGGCGCCCACCCCTATTCGCCCGACCGCAGCCGGCGTTGCCAGACCATCGGTATCACCACTGCCGAAGGCTGGATAGCGAATCGCCGCAGCAACAGCTGGAATCTCTGCAGCTTCGATGTACGCGACTCCATGAACAATCAAGGCGCGGATTCTTTCTATCAGACTATTCGCGCCCATCAACTAGAACGTTTTTTCGCCGGCGCACATGACTACATCGAGCTAATTCTGGCGACCTGGCCGCAGAACATTCCTAAAGAACTGCCTATCGAGGCGTTTTTCTATCTGGAAGGTGGCCTGGCAGGCGCTCAGTTCGACCAGAAGGATTTTTTTGATTCAACGGGCGGCAAAGTGGTGCCGATTGTCAAAATCGTTTTGCCCGCCATCCAGAGTGCCGACGCGCAATTCGTTTACAGCGCAGCTGACCAGGTCAAATAAACCGGGAGAGAACCATGTCGGTAAATATCGATTCTCAAGCGCAGCCCCTCGATATAGCCCCCGTGCTGATTCCCGGATGGGTAACCGCGATACAGCATCCTGACGATCCGCACGGCGGCGTGCCGTTGTCGCTGGCCGTAAACGGCGAGGTCCGCTTGCTGGTCGATCCTTGGTTGAACCAGAACGCTTTCGACACGGCCGGTATATTGCTCGAAGATTCGCAAGTGCCGGTGATTCCTCACACGATCCAACCGGGCGAAGAAAACCAGCGTTTCACCATGAGGCTGCCTGAAGGCATGCTCAGGAACGGCATCAACCGCATCCGCCTGCAAGTCACGCGGGTTACCCAGGCACCCGTAGAATCGCCGACGTTGAAAGTGCTCTACAACCGCCCCCGCCCAGCGGGTGAGATTGCGCAAAGCGGGGACAATCCGAACCTGGTCATGACATTACCGGACGATGTGCTCAAAGGTATCGACGCCGCGCGCGCGGCGGCCGGCGTTGATGTCACGCTGCGTTACATCCATATGCGCGAGCGAGACGTTATTACGCTCGATTGTGACAGTCAGACCAAATCCCACACCGTCACTGCTGCACAAGCAGCCGCAGGCGCTGTGGTAATGAAACTGTTCACCAACGACTTCTGGCAAGACAATCCGAGGTTCGCATTGCGCTTCAGGGCTATAGACCAGCTCGGCAACTCATCGGGGCCACAGGCAATCTGGTCCGCTGCCACGCTGGTGGATGTTCATATCCGCAAACAGCCGGAACTGGATTTGCAAGCGCCCAAGGTTCTGGAAGCAAAGGAGCTCAATGGCAGCCAGCTGAATTTCGTCAAAGACTTCTATGAGGCTGCCTTCGCCACCGTGGAGGTCAGCTACACCGGTTCCGACACAGGACAAACCGTGCAAGTCCAATGGCTGGGACGAAACTACACCTATCGCACAGCCGTACAGACCGTAGCCCGCCCGGGGCAGATATTGCGGTTCCAGATTCCGCGACTTGAGGTCATCGACAACGCCGGCGCCGGCCACGCAGAGGTGACCTATACCGTGAGGCGGCCTGGTACCACGGTAGAAATTCCCTCATGCGATCTGGACTTGACCGTTACCGGGCAGAAATATCTTTTGGGAGAACCCTCCCTTAATTCCGACAATACCAATTTAAGGGCTTATTACCCCGCATTGATTGATGGTTCCTACACGGTGCGCATGGCGTTACACGGCGTCGTCGTTCGCTACGGCGAAGAGGTGCTGATCAAAGATCCTGACTACACCAACCTCCCGATCCCTGCGGCGTGGATCCTGGAAAATCGAGGACGAGAGGTGATTTTCAACTACACGCTGAACCGGACAGGCGCCAGCGAGCCACTGGTTTTTTCCTGGTGCCGAAGAGTGAGGCTTTAGCGGCGTACCACGAGAAAATTCTACTCGAACACTACATTCCAGAATTGTCATTCAGCGAGACAAGGACTACGTCATGCGCAAAATAATCGGTTCACTGCTTATAGCCTTGTTGATTGGTTGCTCTCAAAGCCCATCGCAACCGCCACATATCACCAACGACAGCAATGCTCTGGCACTGGACGGTCCCGCCACCGCCAGTTATCTAACGACGCTTTATGGCCGCAAGTTTCCCAATTGCAACAAAGTGGATTCGCAACCCTCTTTCCTTTGCTCAGGCGTGATGCTTCGGGTAACAGTCAAAGACCCCAACAACACTTATAAGGTCTGGGAGCCTAGCCCTATCTCTGTTACCAGCGGCGGCATCTCGTTTTCCTACCTTCGTGCCGACACCAATTTCGGCCGATTGGCCTGGGGTTACGGCAACGGCTACATTCTTTACCCGGTCCTGGAGCGACCCGCCAATACCGATCAACTGCAAGTTCTGTGCTCTTACCCGATGGATTCCTGGGGCTGGCATCGCGGTAAGAATGGCGTGTGCATTCCTACCCCTGCACACCCTGAAAGCGGCTACTGCCACAACGCGAATGTAACCACTGCAGAGCAGTTCAAAGCAGCCTGGGACAGGTCAACTGTGAACAAAAACCTCCAACAGTGTGGCTTCGACGTGCGAGACGAGCGTAATACCCTGGCAGCTCCGGCGTTCTATCAATCGCTGCGCGCCAAGGCAATGTTAGGCACTACCGGTTTCAACGAACACAACGAAGTGATCATCAAAACCTGGCCAGCCGGCGAGGCAAACGCATTTCCGATACTGGCGTTTTTTTATATTGCCGGCGGGACCGACCCTAAACCGCTCGCCGATGCAAGATACAACCAACAAGACTTTTACAACTCCACAACCCCCAATAGAACGATACCGATCATCCGTCTGGTGCCCGCGACCAGCGCTACTGGTACTGCGACTTTCAGCTATGTCGAAGCCGATCAGGTGGTGAAACAATGAACAGATATCACGCGAAATACTGCCTGCTCGCATTGGCACTGACCGCCTCCTGGCTGCGCATGACTGAGGTTGCCGCTGCCGAAACCGCACCCTCCGCAGTGGATGGCGAAAGCGTGATCGTGATTGTCGAGCGCTGTAATCGCTACATCCAGAACGCCTATTGGTTTTACCGGGACTATCAATGGGCGCTTGCCATTGTCCCCACACCCTGCGCCCGAAGAACCCAGGAACCTGGCACGCCTTTCATCTGGGACGAACTCTCGCGCGACTATTCCAATAGTCACTACTGGCAAAATAACCATGGCATGCGCCATCAACTGATTTGTCATTTGGCGATTGCGCGAGATAAACCTGAATGGAATCTGGAGCCCTGGCGTCCGGACGTCGGCTATCAAAGGACGCTGGAAGCAGGCTGCAATCACGTCGTGCCGTTGCCGGAAAACGCACCATGACACCTGAATGAAAGTTTGCCGATACAGTTGATCCGGAGCTGGCGTGAGGCGGCAAACCACCGGAAACTTCGGGCAGGCCAGGCTCCATCGAGCCCGGCACTGCCCGAGGATTTCAAATGCGCACCATCGGCCTTATCGGCGGCATGAGCTGGGAGTCCAGCGCCGAATACTATCGTTTGATCAACCAGCAGGTCCGCGACCGCCTCGGGCCGTTGCGCTCGGCGCAGTTACTGATGTTCAGCGTCGATTTCGGCCCGGTCGAACAGGCCCAGCACGCCGGGCGCTGGGACGACGCGGCGGCGATTCTGGTAGATGCCGCGCGCAGGCTCGAAGCCGGCGGCGCCGATTGCGTGGTGCTGTGTACCAACACCATGCACAAGGTCGCCGAACAGATTCAGGCGGCGATCAGCATTCCATTCCTGCACATCGCCGAACCCGCCGCCCAGGCCGCACTGGAAATCGACGCACGCACGGTCGGGCTGCTCGGCACCGCGTTCACCATGGAACAGGACTTCCTCAAGCAGCGCCTGATCGCCCAAGGCCTGACCGTACTAGTGCCGGATGAAGCCGAGCGCAAGGATGTCCACCGGATCATCTACGACGAACTCTGCGTCGGGGTGATCAGCGAAACCTCACGCCAGACCTACCAACGGGTAATCGAATCCCTCACCGCCCGTGGCGCCCAGGCGATCATCCTCGGCTGCACCGAAATCGGCCTGCTGGTCAAACCTGAACACAGCGCCCTGCCCCTGCTCGACACCACCGAACTGCACGCGCAGTCGGCGGTGGCCTTCGCACTGGGCGACTGATCAGGCTTTCGACGAACCGCGCAGACGGGCCATGCTCAGGGTGTCGACCCACCGCCCGTCGCGCACCGCGTAATCACGCAACAACCCTTCGGCCTCGAAACCGAACTTGCGATAAAGCCCGATCGCCGCTTCGTTATCGGCGTACACCGTGAGTTCGACGCGGTGCAGATTCATCCAGTTGTCGGCAACGTCCAGCGCCGCCGCCAACAACTGCGAACCGACACCCTTGCCCTGCCACGCCACCGCGACGGCCATGCCGAAACTGCCGGCGTGGGCGCGGCGCATGCGCGAATAAGCCTCCAGGCCAATGTTGCCAATCACCACGCCCTGATGCAGCGCCACCAGTTTCAGCGCGCGTTCGTTATCGGCCTGCAATCGCTGGCGCCAGACCTCGATGGACTGAAACGGCATCTGCAGCACTTGTCGTGCGACCGCCGGGTCGTTGTAGAGCGCGGTGATGCCTTCCAGATGGGATTCGCTGGAGCGTTCGAGGTGGATGCTGGGAGATGGGTCTGGCATGTGGATCGGTCCGTGATCAGGATGTGGCTGGTCACTCTAAACCGCTGATCTTGAATCTGGCGAGATGTAATTGTGGGAGCGAGCTTGCTCGCGAAGGCGGTGTGTCAGTCAGCACAGAAGCCGAACGTACCGACAATTTCCCGAGCAGGCTCGCTTCCCCAGCCGCCGCGCGAACAAGGGCTGATCCGACCATTCGTCTGAAAACCGCCCGCACCTGTCAGATCTGACAGGTGTGTTTTTTTTCGAACTGGAGTGAGATGGATCACACCTCAGGCGAGGCAAAATTCTCAGGGAGCGCATCCATGGATATCCAGTCTTCGATTTTCAACGAGCTGTTTGTTTTGTACCCCGTCATCATCCCGGGCTGGGTCACACCGGTGAAGCCGGACGGCATTGCCCATGGCGGGATTCCCAAGGCGATTTACGACGGTCAGACGCAAGGCCTGGAATGTCTGGTAGATCCGTGGACGGAAATGCAGCTCGCTTCCTGGACCATGGCCGCTGATGACCGCGTCGATCTGTACGTCAACGACATCCCTACTCCCGTAACGGGCAAGACCGTTGCCCCAGGCGAAGAACAGCAGCGGGTGCGCTTGGACTTGCCCCATGGCTTGCTCAACCAGGGCGTCAACCGCCTGTATTACAAGGTCACGCGCGTAGGCGATAACAGTGAATCGTCTCGGGACCTGCTAGCCCTCTACTATCTGCGTCTGCCGGAATCTCTGGATCTGATCATTCCGCCGGATGTAGTACGTGAAGGCGTGGGGCCGGAGCTCGCCGCACAAGGTGTGACATTTGCTTTTACTTACATCAACAGACGCCACTCCGACTCCATCGTGTTTGCGCTCGGCGATACCACCGTGCGCTTCGATGTGCCCGACGCGCCGGCCCCGATCAACCTGACGCTGTTCACCGATACCTTCCAGCGCGCCGGTGACAACCCGAATGCTGTGGCGGAATTCAGAGTATTTGACCAATTGGGCAATGCAGTCATGTCAGGTGAAAAGCGTGTGGACATTCACCTCAGCCGCCTTTCTCTGCCGGCACCCACCGTTCGAGGCATGAACGGCAACCAGTTCAGTCCGACCACTCCGGAAATCAGAGTTCTCGTACCGCAGGGTTCGTTACTGCCTACCGACACGGTGTGGGTGAAGTGGCAAGGCGCGACAGATGTCCCTGAGGGCTCCTACACAAGCCCGCCTCGGCTGGTCAGTGCAGGCCTGGAGATTGCGGTGCCGCGTTCGGTGCTTGCCTACAGCCTGAGCCAGGGGGTCCCAGTCAGTTATTTTGTCGAGCGCGACGGCAAACCCGTGGAATCGGCAGTGTTGCTACTGGATATTCTGCCGCTCCCGGAAACCGCTTTGGTCGCACCGAAAATTGTCGAGGCCGATGCCAATAATTTTCTCGATGTCACGGCGCTTGGAACCAAAAACGCAACCATTCATGCGCTGCTGCACACGTTAATCGAAGCCGAACAGCCCTGCTGGCTGCGGCTTGAGGGTAAGAAGGCTGATGGCACTGCACATAATCTGACGATCTGGGCAGGATTACCCGCCAAGGTCAACAGCACTTGGATCAGGCAAGGCTTCTGGCCGAAGCCGCTGGCTAACAGCTATGTCGTGCAATTGGGGCATGGCACGACGCTGACGCTTAAGTACCTGGTGGCGCTGGACAAGAGCAATATCGAAACGAACGCAGTGAAATTTCCGGATCGGGTTTACACGATCAAGTCTGTGGAACTGGTTGTGCCGACATTGGACAGGGTATTGGACTCGAACGGTGAGGAAGTGCTGGAGGGGGGATGGACGGTCAGCACTAGCTTAACGTTGTCGGGAACTGCCAGTAAGGGACTGGAGATCGAGGTGTTCGATGATGATGGATCGAGCACTGTTGCCAAAGGGCGAGCGACGGCCGACCCGCTGACGGGGATCTGGACACGGGAAGTAACTGTTGCTGAAGGGAAGCACCGGTTGTTTGCGAGATCGTTGTATCACGGTGGAGAAGTTGATTCTGAAGCGCGGAGCTTTACTGTCACAGCGGATGTTGCGCCGACGATTGATTCGGTGAAAGGCTCACCGAGCGGGGTAGAAATACCTGAAGGGGGTTCAACTTCGGATACAAGTGTGACGGTGACAGGGAAAGCAGCCAACGGACTGAAAGTGAATGTTCTTGACGGAGCAAGCTCCATTGCTGATCCCATAACCAATAGGGAGAATGGCGTCTGGACGGTAACGGCCACCTTTGGCGTCGGATCGCATGAACTAACCGCAGAGGCGTTGTATGGCTCTGGGCAGAAGTCCGCAGTGAGAAAATTCAAAGTCGTAGCCGCGCTAGCCATTGATCAAAGTGTGATGAACCTTGGCGCAGTGAAATTCGTACAAAGCTACG
This sequence comes from Pseudomonas moraviensis subsp. stanleyae, assembly GCF_036283065.1. Classification (GTDB taxonomy): domain Bacteria; phylum Pseudomonadota; class Gammaproteobacteria; order Pseudomonadales; family Pseudomonadaceae; genus Aquipseudomonas; species Aquipseudomonas stanleyae. The sequence goes on along the minus strand of NZ_JAADJI010000002.1, from coordinate 245,176 downwards.
GGTGGGGCACCAAAGAAGTTCCCGGAAACGTTCTGACTCGGCAGGCACAAGGTGGCACTCCACCCTACACCTATCAATCAGATAATCCGGCCGTGGCTTCAGTGACTGCAGGGAAGGTGAGTGGTTTAAAAAATGGCACAACAACGATCCGAGTGCGCGACGCTTCAGGTGCTTCCGTTTCGTTTAGTGTGAATGTAAAAAACGTTTATCGCATTACCAAAGGAAGTACGACGTATAGCGGCGAAGCTGGAAGTATTGCCGCACAACAATGGATCAGAAGCCAGGGTGGGCTCGACCTCCTCCACATCTATTGGAACGCCGCAACCCTTAACGCTAATTTCACAAATGTTCTCGGTGACTTGTTAGAGGGCATTCAATTGGGAAGCCCTCTGGCCTCGTGGATGTACACATACCATCCCTATATGTCCGCCTACGAGTCCAGGTATGTGTCCTGGTCAAATGGCATATCCATTCACAGCGGGGTCTTGGCCAGCCCATTTCGGGCACTGTTCGTTGTCCCGATATGATGGTTGAAGCTATCCAATCGGCTTATTGATTTAAATCCACCTGTCGCCTCTCAGTATAATGTTGCGAACTTGGCCAGCCCGCGAACTCGTTTGCGGGCTTGGTCAGACTGCTGTACTCAAAAATCGTCCATCGGCTTCTTCGCGCTCGTTGAACATGCGCCTTTGTCACCTGGTGTTTCACAAGCGAGGTATTAACTAATGCTGAATCGCTCGTTCCGCTCAACAATGTACAGGGTCCGTAGACGCCTGCGCGTAACGCACGTGTTGCGCCTCAGCACTGACAGTTGCCATGTATGCAACCGCATCCGACTCGGCAAGTAGCCCAAGCAACGCATCCGTTCAAACCCGCTCATATAAAAAGGAACACATTTATTCACCAGTCCCAACCATGTAAGCCACACTCGATAAAGTGCGGAATTCACTGATGGAGACCATATTTGCTTTCCGACAATCACCAAGTCTTACGAATTTTAAACTCAGGCGTTTAAAAGACACCTCCAGACACGGTCTCCAGGCTACAAATCCTTGCGCCGTTGCCTACAGCCAAGCCAGAATCCGCCGGCTTGTGCGCCTTGGGGGCGGGTTCTATTGTGGTGCGGTCGCTGACGAATCAGCGATCGGGTCTCGCAGCCCGTCGATCTCTGGACGCACAACATCCGCTACTTATGGCGGCTGTACGTGGGAGACCTTCGGGTCTGCCGGTTCTAGAGTCCCGGTCTGCGACCCGCGTATAGCTGCCACCAACCATTTCGTATCGCAGCGAAAGGTGGCGGCTCCGTCGACTCTAGGAGCTTCACCCATGATCAAACCAACACCCAACCCACCCGAAACCGACCCCACCTCCCCCTACGAATCCCTCGACTCAAAAAAACTACACGAAGCCGCCGACCGCGCCCTCGACCACTACCTCTGCCCACCCGGCTCCACCCCGCCGCCGTATAGCCCTCGCGCCATGTACGCCGTCACCGCCGACACCAAAAACGAAGACCTGCTGGCCAACGCCTGCGAAACGCTGGCTTCGGCCAAAACCATCGCTCAGGAATTCGCCGGACTGGTCAAGCCATCCCAGCGGCGGACGCTGATGGGGATTGCGCAGTTGATCATGCTCGGGGAATTGGCGGTGAATCGGGTGCTGGATAATCTGGAGATGCCGCGGTAGCGGGCCTCGCTACAGGCTCTGAGTGAGGCGCCGTCGCTGCTGACGCCATCGCGGGCAAGCCCGCTCCCACAGGGGATTTGTGTAGCTCACGCGGCTGCGGTTACACCGCTGAATTTGTGGGAGAGAGCCTGCTCGCGAAAGCGGTTTGTCAGTCACTGTGGCTTCGACTGGCGGATTGCTTTCGCGAGCAGGCTCGCTCCCACTGTGGATACGGTTTGGTCAGTTACGGGTGTGGGGGCTGGGCTGGCGTGATCGCGAGCAGGCTCACTCCTACACGGGATTGCGTCAAGGCTGGAACCATTCGTGGCGTTCGTTGAAGGTTTTGATGATCGTTCCCGCGCTCTGCGTGGGAATGCCTCAAGGGACGCTCCGCGTTCCAGCTCTGGGGGGACGCAGAGCGTCCCGGGCTGCATGCCCACGCGGAGCGTGGGAACGATCAACGCGTAAGCAATGAAGATTCTTGTGGGAGCGAGCTTGCTCGCGAAGGCGGTGGGTCAGTCACTGAAGCTTCGGCTGGCGAAGTGCGTTCGCGAGCAGGCTCGCTCCCACTATTGATGCGGTTTGTTCAGTTACGGGTGTGGGGGCTGGGCTGGCGTGATCGCGAGCAGGCTCACTCCTACAGGGGGCGGGTCAAGGCTGGAACCATTCGTGGCGTTCGTTGAAGGTTTGCTGGATGAGGTCGGTGAGGGCTTGGATTTCGGGTGTGTGTTGCGAATCGGCGTTGATCGTCATCCACGCGTGTAGCTGCATCGGTTCTGCGAATAATCCGGGCAGTGCGGTAAGGCCGCGGTCGAAGCGGCTCATGTATGACGGCAGCAAACCGATGCAAGCGCTGCAGCGAATCATCTCTAACATCAATTCATAAGATTGCATCTGCACTACGCCAGCCAATCTCTGCTCCACTAACTCGTTCCAAGGCCGAAAGCTCTCAACCCGTCGATCATGCTGCCACTGCACCAGCATGAAATCCGCCAGATCATCCGGTGTTTCTGGTCGTGCAGTCACGCGGCTGTAGCGCTTGGCAATATGCGGTAGATAGCCGATCCGCGCGAGGTGTTGCGGTTCGCTGGTGGTGAACGTCGGGCCGGGGTTTGGGGTTTCGCCGGGGGCGAGCCAGAGGACGATGTCGGCGCTGACGGCGCGCAGGGCCAGTTCGCTGTCGAGGGCGATGATTTCCAGGCGCAGGCTGGCGTTGCGCCGCAGCAGGGCGATGAGGTCGCGGCCGAGGATGTCGTGGAGGATGGATTCGGCGATTGCCATGCGGATCAGTGGTTGTTCAATGACCGGCAGTTTGCGTTCGTGGGCCAGGGTGATAAGTCGGGCCTGCAATTGCTGACCTTCGCGGGTCAGGCTGAGGTTGCTGCCCTGGAAGCTGAACAGGCTGTGTTGCAGTTGCTGTTCGAGTAGCGCGAGTTGTTTGCGCAGCAGGGTCGAGCGTACGTTGAGGCTGCGCGCGGCTTGCATGAAGCAGCCGCAGCGGGCGCTGACGAGGAAGTATCGGGCGACTTCGCTGTCGATGGTCGCCGCTTGGTTGAGCCAGGGTTCGGGTCTGGTTTGCGGTGAGCGGTAATCGCCGGTGGCCGGGCGTCCTGCGGGTTCGGTGAATGACATTGATGACTCCCTGTCGATCTATGTAGTTGTCGTTACGCAATTCTTTGTAGGAGCTGCGGCACGCTGCGATCTTTTGATCTTCAGAAGCAAAATCAAAAGATCGCAGCCTCGTTGCACTCGACAGCTCCTACAGGGTCGATGTGTGTTGGAGCTGCGGCACGCTGCGATCTTTTGATCCTCAGAAGCAAGATCAAAAGATCGCAGCCTCGTTGCACTCGACAGCTCCTACAGGATCGATGTGTGTCATTTGCCCATTATTTTGTTCAGTTCGGCGCCATCAATGCTCAGGGTGGCGGTGTTGAGCATGCCGTCCAGATACGCCTGGGCGATCTGTTCCTGGCGTTGTGCACGCAGGGCCTGGGTCAGTTGGTCGCGCAGTTCATCGAGGGTCGCGGTGCGGGCCGGTTGTTGTTCGGTGAGTTTGATCACGTGGAAGCCGGCGGCGCTTTGCACAGGATCAGACACGGCGCCAACCTTGAGCCGGGCCACGGCGCCGCGTACTTCCGGCACCAGTTGCTGCAACGGTTGCAGGCCGGTGTCACCGCCCCGCTCTGCCGTCACGCGATCCTGCGAATACTGCGTAGCCAGTGCAGCAAATTCACCCGGCGCCGACTGCGCCTTCTTGCTCAATTCGGCGGCCTGTTTACGCACGGTTTCCAACGAAGCGGAATCACTGACACCAAGGAAAATCTGACTGACCCGATACAGCGCCGGCGTCTGCCAACTTTCCTTGCCCGCGTCATAGGCCTGCTGCAACTCCGCTGCGCTTGGATATTCCGCCGGTACCTGACTCACCGAGCGCAAGTAATCACGAAAGACGATCTGTTCCGTCGCCGCACGGGTCTGCCGGGCGACGTCGGGGCGCTGCGCCCAGCCCTGCGCATCGGCCTGGTCCAGCACAGCTTTTTCGGCCAGTCGCGAACGGATCCAGCGCTCCAGCGCCTCACGGTTGCCGCGCAGCTGTTCGCGGGTTTGCGCCGGGACAGTCGCCAGCAGCGCCTGCAACTCCTCTGGCGAAACCTGCTGATTGCCCAACCGCGCCACCGCTGGCCCGGCTGAAACCGCTGCCAGCGGCGACGGCTGCTGGGCAGCGACCGGATCACTCCCGGGCCGCAGCACCAATGCCACGGCCACCACCAACAACGCCAGCGCTCCGGCGCCGATCACCATGGCAGGCTTTTTCACAGCGCGACTTCCTCTGCTTCGGCAACGGCGGCTTTTGCGGTTTGCGCACCCGCGGTCTGGCTGAAATCACGCAGGTAAACGATGAATTCCTGCAACAGGCGATCCCACAATTCCAGATTGCCACGCAGGTGCTCGTCGCTCACGCCCGCAGCCACGATCACGTCCATCTCCATGACCAGAAACTCGCCCTGCAACGACAACCGTGCAAAGCGCCGCGTCGCGTTCCACTGCTCGGCGACGCCCTGGGGCAAGTCACCCTGCACGCGCAAGGCGCAGCTGAAGGTGAAATCGACAAAGCTGCCCTGCTCCAGCGCCGGATTGCCGAAACGCACCGCGTAGCCAATGCCCTGACTGGCGCTGAGCAGTTGGACGATGCCGTTCTGTTCGCTCGGATTGACGCGGTAACCGGCGGCTTGCAGTACCTCGGTCAGCGATTGCGGGGAAACGTGGGTGATCAATTGAGTCATGCCTTTCTTCCTTGTATCAGTGAGCGATCGCGGCCTGCGGCGCATCGAATTGGGTCTTGTACAGCTCGTCGCCGAAGCCCTGTGCCAGTTCTTCGAACTTGACCCGGGCGCTACCGGCGAAGGGCTGGCGGATCTTCATCACTTCGGCGACATCGATGTTTTCGTAGGCGCTGAGGATCTGTTTGGCGACGCCGTACATTTGCTGATTCTTGGCTGAACATTGCTGCACTTGTGTGTCACGTTCCGCCAGTTGCGCTTGCAGCTTCGCGCGTTCGGCTTCTTTGCCGCGGGCAAGAACCAGCAAATCGTCATAGGCCTTTTTGAACTTTCCGGTCTGCTCGGCACTGGCCGCCACTTGCGCCTGCGCCTGGCTGTGCAGGCTCTGTTGCTGCCCGGCCAATTGCTCGGCGAGGCCTTTGGCTTTGGCCAGTTCGGCAGTCAATAGCTTGATTTGCGCCTGGGCAGCTTTCGCTTCGTTCTGCGCCGCCAGTTGCGCGGCGCTGGCCTGGGCCTGCTGGCTTTGCAGGGCCTGCAATTGTTGGGTGGTGCTGCGCAATTGCGTGCGCAGGCGTTCTTCCATGCCCTCGGCGCTCGCCCCGGTGGCAATCAACAAACCCAGGCCCAACGCCAGAAAACGCGTGTTCATAAAGCTCTCCCGGCGCTTTAGAAGCGCGTGTTGATCTCAAGCTGCAAGACGTCGATGTCGAACGGCGCGCCATACACCGCTTCGGTGCTCATCCAGCGGCCGGTGGCGGAAACGTTCTTCGCCAGGCCGTAGTTGCCGCCCATGAAATAGCCCTTGGCATTGGTGCCGCCGAGGTGGAACGACGAGTCGTTGAAGCCGTCCGGCAAGGCGTCCGGCTGGATGTACTTGTAGCCGGCGAACAGGTTCCAGTCGCCCTTGCGCTTGAGGTCCAGCGCGTTGCCGAGGGTGAACTGCACCATCCATGCGTTGGCGCCGCTTTCGATTTCGCCGCTGCTGTCGAGGTTGTTGACGATCTGCCCGGCGGAACGCTTGCGCATGTCGCCTTCGTCGTAGCTGAGGTTGTGGATGTAATTGCCCTGGCTGCGCAGTTTGAAGTCCTGCGGTAGATCGGCGTCCCACACGACGTTTAGATCGAGCAGGTTGAACTCGGACGCGAGGCCAACAAATTGCGGCTGCGGCGTGGCGCTCGGGTTGAGCGGGTTCGGCGTGATGTCACGAAGGAGGAACACGCTGTTGCCCTTCTGCATGAACGCTGCGCGAGTACCGTCGCTGTCGCAGCCCGGCGCGCCAGCCCACGGCTCGCAAGGGCTGGAGCGCTGGCCTTGAATGTCGTCGAAGCGGTAGTAGGCCAACGCACCTTTCAGGCGGTTGTTGCTGTTGATCGCCCACTTCGCGCCGAGCTGTGCGCCGTACAGCCATTTGTTGTCGCTCTCTTCCTTGTCGAAACCATTGCTGCTGGTCGTGTCGTTGGTGTAATCCACCGGGAACGCGCCGACGGTGCCGAACACACCCCAATCGCGGTTGAGCTTGTGGTCGAAAATCGCCGCCACACCATCGAAATTGAGGTCGTTGGAATAGAGCATGTCAGTGGACATGAACGGGTTGGCAAAGCGCCCGCCGGTCAGGGTCAGCTCATCCATTGGCTTCCAGGTCAAATAGCCTTGATCAAGCCAGATATCTTTCTTGGCGAAGCCGCCACCGAGGTTTTGCGTGGTGGAAACCGGGTTGTTGTCCGAACCGGTGCCAATGCGAATGCCAGCGGTCCATTCCTCCGAAATCACCGCTTTCATGCCCAGCCGGGCGCGCAGGCGAAAGAGGTTTTCGCGGTCCTCGCGGGTGTTGAGCAACGGCGGCAGACTGGTGCTGCTGTTGGGGTTTACGTCGTACGGGCCGTTGTTATTGAGCTTGGCGAAGTCGACGATTTCGTTGCTGTTGTTGCCCGAGTAGTAACGCGATTCGTCACGCAGACGAATGTCGCCATCGAAGCTGATGCGCGAGGCCCAGTCCGGGAAGGTATTCGGCGCTGCCCAGTTTTCCTGTTTGGCGGTGGCCATGACCTCGGCCTTGACCTGATCGCGGATCTGATCACGCACCGCTGCCGGGACGTATTGCACACGGACATCGCCCGGCGCAGCGACCGGCCCGGCGGCGACTGCGGTGGACGCGGCAGCCTGTTTGGCCTGCGCGGCTTCGTTCTGCGCCTGGGCGATCAGCGCGTCGGCCTTGTCCTGTTTCAGAATGCCCTGCTCGACCAGCAAGCGGATCAGATTGATCGTGGCGTTCTCCGAGGGCGCAGGCGCTGCCACGGCCTGACCGACCAGGGTCGCAATGACCATGCCGACCGCCAGGGACAATCGATTCACATTGGAAATCATCTGCACACAACTCCTTTTGCCGAAGCTTTAAAAGTAGGGTTAACCCGGACGCCGCCCTTGCAGGGACAGGCGCACGGGCAAAGTGATAGAGGCCGGAGGCCGTTCGCTGAGGGCCGGCGCACCGCGTAACGCGGCCAGCACCTGGGTATCGATTTGCGGGTTGCCGCTGGACTTGATCAGCTCGACACGGGTGATCTCGCCGACGCTGCTCAGCCAGACATCGGCCTGCAGCGAGAACGCGAGGTTTCGCAGGTCGGGGTTCTCACGCAGCAAACGCTGGAAAGTGAACGCCAGAAACTGGCTGTACGTGCCCGTACCCAGCCGCCCGCCACCCGCACCGGCCATGCCGCCGCCCTTGCCCGCGCCGATGTTGAAAGCGTCGCTGCCGGCCTGCGCGTCGCCGTCCATTTGCATCGGGTTGGCCAGATCGTCGGCCGGCGATGGCGGTGCCTCTTCCTCAGGCTTGACCTCCTCCGGCTCGGGGGTTGGCTCGGGCTCGACGACTTTTTCTTCCACCGGGGTTTCCGGCTCCGGCGGTTTCTCCGGGGGCGGCGGGGGCGGTGGCGGCAACGGAATGATCGTCGGCACTTTCGGCGCTTCGCGGCGCACGCCGGCCATGTCGTTGGCCCACTGCCAGAGGAACCACGCGGCGAGCGCGCCGACCAGCAATCCGGCGCCCCACTTCACATAGCGCAACGGCGACTTTTTCACGGGCGGCGGCTCGATCGGGAGTTGTGCGGTCATGACTCAGCCCTGACTCGGTTTGCCGGTGACGAGACCGACCTGGGACAGTTCGAGCCGGCGCAGCAGATCCAGCACTTCAATGACTTTCTGGTACTGCACCGTCGCATCGCCACGCACGATCACCGGGAAATCCGGGCTCTGCGCCTTCTCGATACGCAGGCGTTCTTCCAGCTCCGCCAGGGTGACCGGATAGGCATCGAGAAATACCTGGCCGCCGTCGTTGACCGAGATTGCCTTGGTCTTGGCCTCCGACAGCGACACCGAAGCGCTGGCCTTGGGCAGGTTGATCTGGATCCCGGAGACCTGCGCGGTGGCGGTGAGGATGAACATCACCAGCACCACCATCAGCACGTCGACCAGCGGGGTGATGTTGATGCTGTCCACCGCGGCATCGTCGTCATCGTCGTGGGAGGCATTTACGGACGCCATGGCAGTGCTCCTCAGGCCGGTACGGAGTGGTTGGCGTGATGGCCGCGCTGATGCGACGCCTCACTGAACTGACTCTCGCCGTGCATCTCCGCCAGACGGGTGATGAACTCGTCGACGAACACGCGCATGTCGGCGCTGACTTCCTTGTTGCGGGTGATCAGGCGGTTGTAGCCAAACAGCGCCGGGATCGCGACGAACAGGCCCATCGCCGTGGCCAACAGAGCGGCAGCCATACCCGGCGCGATGGCGTTGATGTTGACGTCGCCGGCCATCGCCGTGCCGAGGAACACCACCATGATCCCCAACACTGTGCCGAGCAGGCCGATGTACGGGCCACCGGCGATGGCGTTGGACAGGGTCGAGAGTTTCGAACTCAGTTGCTGGTTTTCGCGGGTGCGCACGCCGTCCATCGAGCAGCGGATGGCTTCGATGGTCGCGGCGGAAACCGACGAGGTATCGGCGCCCTGCTCGCGGCGGGTACGGATCTCCTTGACCGCCACCAGATACAGGCGCCACAGCGACGAATGCTGCAGGCGCTGGGCCAGTTGCGCGTCGTCGGCGAACATTTCCAGACGCGTGCCGACTTTGGCGAACTGCACGCGGAAGTCTTCGTTGGCAGCGGTGACGCGGCTGAGGCTGCGGTTCTTGCGCAGCATGATGATCCACGACTGGAACATCATCAGCACCAGCACGGCAATGATCACCCAGGCGTCGATCGGTACTGCGTTGAGCAGAAAGCCGAGGCTGCCGAAGCCAAACCCGGACTGCTCTTCATCGACGCCGTAAGCCACCAGTTTCGACTCGGCGCCTTGCGAGGTGGCGTCGGCCAGCAACAGCGCAGCGGGACGGGCGACTTTCGACAGGCGCAGTTCATCGATGGCGCCGGCGAATGGCTGAAACGCACCTTCATGCAGATCGGCGCCGATGGCCATGACCGAGTTGAACGCTGGCATCGCCTGAGCCAGTGCAGCGCTCTCGCGACCGTTGATGTAGAGGGTGACTTTCGAGCCCTCGGCAGTCAGCGCGACATGTTGCCATTGCGCCGGCGTCAGCGCTTGTGCGGCAGCGGCGCGCTGGCCGTCGATTTCCACGAATGGCAGGCCCTGGCTGACGCCGATCAGCAGACTTTGCGTGCCTTCGCGCCGAGCCAGGATCAGTTGTTCGCCAGTGGCCTGATCCAGACGCAGCCAGGCACTGAAGGTGAACGCGCTGCCAACGTTGTGTTGCAGCGACGGACTGGCCGGCAGCAACAACGGCTGACCGCTGAGCTGCAACGCACGGCCGACGACGCCATCGATCGCTGTGCCCGTGGCACTTTGCGCGGTGTTGCCGTACGCCGTAGTGTCTTTCGCCGGGGTGCCGGTGGCGCCGTCGAAGTGATAGAGCGCGGTGTAACTCGGATCGAAGGTCAACTGGCCGTTGCCGGTGGCCGGGGCTTTCTGGTTGCCGTAATACATCCAGATGTCCTGGCGCTGGCCGCCCTCGACATTCGGCACATCGACCCAGATCAGCGCCATGCCCATCAGCGCATCGAAGCTTTCGATCTGGTGATTGAGCACGGTTTTGTCATCGGCAGCGACGAAGCGCAGATCCGAGCCGTCCTCTTTCACACCGTCAAAAGTGAAGTTGCCGGTGTGCAGGCGCACCAGCAGCGCGGTGCGGCCGAGGGCCTGATTGATCGCCGCGCCTTGCGGGGTGGTGTCGACGGCAATCTGTTTGCGGTAATGCCAGTCGTCCTGCCACCAGGCCTGGGCCGTGGCCGGGAGCACGAAGCCCAGGCAGATCAACAACGAAAGGAGAAGGCGTTGCATGGACGTGCTCCGTTAGAAAGTGGCTTGAAGGTTGAAGTGCAGGCGCGATTCCTGTTTCGAGGTGTTCGGCCCTTCGAGTAGCGGGTAGCCCCAGTCGAGGCTGCCGGACAGCCATTTGCTCAGACTGGCGCGGGTGCCGAGGCCGACGCTGGCCAGGGCGTAATTGGCGTCCTGGTCCGGCAGTTCGTCGCGCAGGTACAGCTGCGCGCCCTCGGCGAAGGCGTAGAAGCGCCAGTCCTGCATCCACGTGCCGGCAAACTTCGCCAGCGACGGTGTGCGCAATTCCTGGCTGAGCAAGTAGCCGTCATCGGCGGTGCGCTCGGCAGCGAGGTAGCCGCGCACCGAGGTGGCGCCACCGGCGGAGAATTGTTCGTTGGAAACCAGCGGCCCCGAGGCCAGTTGGAACGCCGCTTTGCTCGCGCTCTGCCAATCGTTGTCGAAGGTCCAGGTGTAGTTGGTGTCGCCCTTGAGCACGGCAAAACTCGGCTTGGCGCGGTAGCGTTTGTAGTCGAAATCATCGTCGTCGCTGCCATAGCCGAAGACGCTGCGGGTGGCGGCAACCAGGCTCAGGCCGAGGCCGAGCTGGCTCTTCTCGCTGTAGCGATAACCGTTGTAGGCGAAGGTGAACGGCGCGTATTGCAGCGGCACCTTGTCGCTTTCGCCGGACAGGCTCAGGCGCTCGTCGAAGTCCTTGAAGTCGATGCCGACCGACAGCGAGTTCGACCAGTTGCCGCTCGAGGGCAGCGTGTAGATCGCCGCGACACCATAGGAATGGCCCTTGCCGAGGACGTTGCTGCCGCCGATGGTGGCGACGTTGCTGTCGGACTGGTAACCGGAGAACTGCACGCTCCAGCGCTCGCTCAGCGGCGCGGTGTAGGAACCGGACCAGACCTTGGCGTTGTCGGTTTCCTGCGGCGCGGTGAAGAACGTCAGGTTGACGCTGTGGCCGAGCTGCCACAGGTTGTTGTAGCCGAGGCTGGTGACGCTGCGCAGCTTTTCGGTGTCGGCGCTGTAATCGTTATTGAGGCCGACGCTGGCCGTCCACGGATTTTGGTCTTCAACCTGCAAGTCGACATCCATGGTGCCGGGGCGCTGGCCTTCGCGCACCAGTGGCATCACTTGTCGACCGGGTGTCTTGTTGAGCTGCGCCAGTTCGCCCTGGACCTTGGCGAAGTCCGGCACCTCGCCCTCTTTCAGCGCCGGGACGTTGTCGCGAATGTCCAGCGGCGAATAGTGTTTGGCGCCGACCACACGCACCCGGCCGACCTTGGTTTCGCTGACTTGCAGATAGACGATGCCATCGGCCACGGCCTGCTCGGGCAGCTCGACGAACACCGATTGATAGCCGCGTTCCTGATAGGCCTTCTGCAACGCATCGCGCGCGCCTTCGATGTCGCTCAAGGCTTTCTGCGGGCCGAGAAACGGGTACACCGCTTCTTCGATCGCCCGCGCATCGAGCACGGTGTTGCCGCGCACGAAGTATTCGTTGACGTCGACCAGACGCTGCGCGGCGGGCGCGTCTGTACCCTCCTCGGCCAGCGCCGGCTGCGCGCCTGCCGTCACCAGCAGCCAGCCCCACAGCGCCAGCCGTGACGTGAAAATCCGTTCCACACTACCCCCTGAAATTCGCGATGACCTGTGGGCGTTAGCGCCCGGTGTGTTGCGTCAATTGCTGATCGTTGTGGCGCAGGCGTGCTTGCCCAGCCAGGTGTGCAACAGCGCGAAGTTCAGCGAGAACTCGGGCATTTGCAGCAACGCGCCGCAGAACACTTCGCCGATGATTTTCTGAATCAGCAGCACCGCGCGCGGCTCGTTGAGCAGCGTGGCGATGTCGCGACTGAGGGCGGTGAAACTCCAGACTTTCTGGTTCAGGCCGAGGCCGACGAACCAGCGGAACAGCAGGTTGTAGTTGAGCTGTTCATAGAGTTGCTGTTCGCTGGGCACCGAATACAGCAGTTGCAGGAGCAGGATGTGCATGACCGTTTGCGCGGGAATGAGCATGCCGGGCGCGGCGTTCAGGTCGCGCAGCAGATCCTGGTGAGCGTCGAGCAGATCGTCGATCTGTGGGCGCAACAACACCAGCGAATGGCCCGGCGGAATGTAGCTGGACACTTCTTTCAGAGCGCCCTGCCAGTCCTCCTGCGAGACGATCCAGACCCACGGCGCGCCGTAGCGATACACCGAAACCGGCTTCTTGCGCGCGGCTTCGACGATCTTCGACAGGCGTTGATCGAGCTCCTGCATGCCCACTTTCGAATAGCGTTCCATAGTCCCCATTGCCTCACTCCCGGCGTCCCGCCTCGGCTTGCAAAGTGCGCCCCGAAAGGCCCCTCAAGCGCGTTACACAGGCATGACCGGACTGGCAAAGGGCTACCGAACTTTTGTCATAAAAGCTTCATTACCGAGGGCCATATCGGTTGCGCCGCCCCCCTGTAGGAGCGAGCCTGCTCGCGAAAGCGTTGTGTCAGGCAATGAGGATCTTGGATGTGCCGCCGCCTTCGCGAGCAGGCTCGCTCCCACAGGGGATTTGTGGCTGACCGGGCTTTGTGGTTCGGCACATATCCTGTGGAAGCTGGCTTGCCAGCGATGGCGGTGGCTCAGTCAATGAAGCGGGTGGATGTGCCGACCTCATCGCTGGCAAGCCCGCTCCCACAGGGATTCGGGGTGGAATGCAGATTGGTGGTCACCACAAGACCTGTGTAGGAACGAGCCTGCTCGCGATGGCGTCAGGTCAGCCAACTCATCTGTGACTGACACACCGCAATCGCGAGCAGGCTCACTCCCACAGGGGATTTGTAGCTGACCGGTCTTCGTGGTTCGGCACATATCCTTTGGAAGCTGGCTTGCCAGCGATGGCGGTGGCTCAGTCAATGAAGCGGGTGGATGTGCCGACCTCATCGCTGGCAAGCCCGCTCCCACAGGGATTCGGGGTGGAATGCAGATTGGTGGTCACCACAAGACCTGTGTAGGAACGAGCCTGCTCGCGATGGCGTCAGGTCAGCCAACTCCTCTGTGACTGACACAGCGCTTTCGCGAGCAGGCTCACTCCTACACGGGATTTATGTGTGGCCGGCTCTCCTGGTTGTGCACATGAACCTGTGGGAGCGAGCCTGCTCGCGAAAGCGTTGTGTCAGGCAATGAGGATGTTGGATGTGCCGCCGCCTTCGCGAGCAGGCTCGCTCCCACAGGGTGGACTGTGGTTGCACTGCTGCGTGACATTCGCGTGACATTCACGGGGTTAAATCACAGGGCATTCAGGCGTATAACCTGTAGAGACTTTTTGATCTGCGTGCAGACATCAACACAGGGTAGTGACATGACCACAGCAAATATCCTTGGCAACCTGTTCCCTTCTGTCAGCGACATCCCGGAAAAATACCGTCTCGACGTTCAGGTCGAGCAACGCGAATATCTGGTCGATGGCCAATTGCGTCGCTGGGATGGCCCGCTCGCGCAGGTGCGCAGCCCGGTTTATCTGAAAGGCGAAAACGGCGAAGAACAGGTGATCCTCGGCAGCACGCCGCTGCTGGATGCCGACACCGCACTCACCGCCCTTGACGCCGCCGTCCGCGCCTACGACCGGGGCCAGGGGCTGTGGCCGACCATGCGCGTCGCCGAGCGCATCCAGCATATCGAAGCGTTTCTCGGCCGCATGCGTGAGCAGCGCGAAGCCGTGGTCAAGCTGCTGATGTGGGAGATCGGCAAAAACCTCAAGGACTCGGAAAAAGAGTTCGATCGCACCTGCGATTACATCGTCGACACCATCAATGCCCTGAAAGAACTCGATCGCCGCTCCAGCCGCTTCGAGCTGGAGCAGGACACCCTCGGCCAGATCCGCCGCGTACCGCTCGGCGTCGCACTGTGCATGGGCCCTTACAACTATCCCCTGAACGAAACCTTCACCACGCTGATCCCGGCGCTGATCATGGGCAACACTGTGGTGTTCAAACCGGCCAAGCTCGGCGTGCTGCTGATTCGGCCGTTGCTCGAAGCCTTCCGCGACAGCTTCCCCAGCGGCGTGATCAACGTGATCTACGGCAGCGGCCGCGAGACTGTCAGCGCGCTGATGGCCAGCGGCAAGATCGACATCTTCGCTTTCATCGGCACCAATAAGGCCGCCAGCGACCTGAAGAAGCTGCACCCGAAACCACACCGTTTGCGCGCCGCTCTCGGTCTGGATGCGAAGAACCCTGGCATCGTCTTGCCCGAAGTCGATCTCGACAACGCCGTCAGCGAAGCGGTCACCGGCTCACTGTCGTTCAATGGTCAGCGCTGCACCGCACTGAAAATCCTCTTCGTGCATGAAGACGTGGTCGACAGCTTCATCGAGAAATTCAACGCCAAACTGGCCACGCTGAAACCGGGCATGCCGTGGGACAGCGGTGTTTCGCTGACGCCGCTGCCGGAATCCGGCAAGGTGGATTATCTGCACGGTCTGGTGGCAGATGCGCAGGGCAAGGGTGCGCAAGTGGTCAACCCGAATGGCGGCGAATCCCACGCGTCGTTCTTCTACCCGGCCGTGCTGTATCCGGTGAACCCGCAGATGCGCGTGTATCAGGAAGAACAGTTCGGCCCGGTCGTGCCCATCGTGCCCTACCGCCACCTCGATACCGTGATCGACTACGTGCTGGAATCCGATTTCGGCCAGCAACTGAGCATCTTCGGCACCAACCCGGTGGCGGTCGGGCGCCTGGTCGACACCTTCGCCAATCAGGTCGGCCGAATCAACCTCAACGCCCAGTGCCAGCGCGGTCCGGACACTTACCCGTTCAACGGCCGCAAGAATTCCGCCGAAGGCACGCTCTCGGTCCACGATGCCTTGCGGGTGTTCTCGATCCGCACGCTGGTGGCGACCAAATTCCAGGAGAGCAACAAGGATCTGATCAGCGAGATCATTCGCGGGCGGGATTCGAGCTTCCTGACCACCGATTACATCTTCTGATCGAACACAGGCAGGGTTGGATAATCCTGCTCGATAGCGGCCGCCTCCCGGCGTTTCAGTGTCTACACTGAGCCCAGCATTGCTGGATGCCCGGGAGGCTGACCATGCTCGATTACTTCGCGTTGGGTCTTTTGGTGTTTGTCGGTCTCGTGCTGTTTTACGGGATCATCGTGTTGCATGACATCCCGTACGAGATCGCCGTCCACCGCAACCACCCGCATCAAGACGCGATCCATGCCACTGGCTGGGTCAGCCTGTTTACCCTGCATGCGCTCTGGCCGTTTCTGTGGATCTGGGCGATGGCCTATCGCGAGGACCGCGGCTGGGGTTTCGGTGATGGCAAACCGGTGCAAAACCATGTCATCCGGCTGGAGCAGCAAGTGCTGGAGCTGCAGGGCCGTATCGAGCGACTCGAAGCGCAGTCGCCGGTAGCACCCGATTCCGACAGCCGGGGGATCTGAGCATGGATCTGCTGCTCATCCTCACTTACGCCGCTTTCTGCGTCGCCCTGTTCAAGATCTTCCGCATTCCGCTGAACAAGTGGACGGTGCCCACGGCGGTTCTGGGTGGCGTGCTGATCATCGGCGCGCTGATTTTCACCATGAACTACAACCATCCCTATTCCGAGGTGGCGCGCTCCTACTTTGTTTCGGTGCCGGTGATTCCGATCGTCAGCGGCCAGGTTATCGATGTGCCGGTAAAGGGCAACGAACCCCTGGAAAAAGGCGACGTGCTGTTTCGCATCGACCCCACGCCTTTTCACAACCGGCTCAAGTCACTCAAGGCGCAGCTGGTAGCCGCCAAGGGCGATCGCTATCGCATCACCGAACTGATTCGCCGCAACTTCGGCACCCAGCGTGAACTGGACGCGGCCATCGCTCGCACCGACGATCTGCAGGCGCAACTGGACAACGCCCAGTTCGAGCTGGACAACACCGTGGTGCGGGCGCCGAGCAAAGGCTTTGTCACCCACGTGTCGCTGCGCCCGGGGATGATGGCGAGCAAGCTGCCGCTGCGCCCGTCGATGGTGTTTATTCCCCAGGAAGGTCAGTATTTTGCCGCGTGGATGCGTCAGAACAGTTTATTGCGCCTGACTGTGGGTGATGAGGCCGAGGTGGCGTTCGATGGCATTCCCGGCAAGGTCTTCGCCGGGCGAGTGAAAAGCGTCATTGGTGTGATTGCCGAGGGCCAGGTGCAACCGTCGGGTACGCTGATCAGCTACACCGGCTCGCCCCCGGCGGGACGGGTGCCGGTGATCATTGAGATAACTGACCCTGCATTCGCCGAATACAGTTCGCTGATGCCGGGCGGCGCCTATGGGCAGGCGGCGTTGTACAGTCAGCACTTTCATCACATCGGCGCGATGCGCAAAATCCTGCTGCGCATGTCGGCCTGGATGAATTACATTTTCCCCTTCCATTGATTGGCTGATCGACACGCGAGGTTCGCACTGACTACTTACAGCACCCACCGCCTGCCACCGCTGCTGCGCCGAATCCTGCGTCCGTTACTGGACCCGTATCGGCGCTACCGTCACGCCCGATTGATCCATTGCGTGCGGGTGGCGTTGGGGTTGTTGGCGACGATTCTGCTGACCACCGGCATCAACCTGCCCCACGGTGAATGGGCATCGGTGACCATGCTGGTGGTGATCGGCGGTTTGCAGCACCACGGCAATATCGGCAAGAAAGCCGCCGAGCGCGCCATCGGCACCTTGATCGGTGCAGGGGTCGGATTGGCGTTGGTGGCGCAACATGCGTGGCTGGGCATGCCGTGGCTGACGTATTTTTCCATGGCCGTAGTGTGTGGCTTTTTCTCGTATCACGCGATCGGCAAGGGTGGCTACACCGCCCTGCTCTCGGCCATCACCGTGTTCATTGTCGCCGGGCATGGCGATAACCCGATCACCGATGGCTTGTGGCGCGGTGTCGACATCCTGATCGGCATTGCCCTCGCCCTGGCCTTTTCCTTCGCCCTGCCGCTGTACGCGGTCTACTCGTGGCGCTACAACCTTGCCGATGCCTTGCGCGATTGCGCCACGGTGTACGGGCGCATCATCAACGGTGAAGCGGTCAGCGCCGACGAACATGTGCGGCTGATGAGCAAAGTCGGCGCGGTGATGGTGCAATTACGCTCGCTGATGCCGTCGGTGTCCAAGGAAGTGAAAATCTCCATGACCGAGCTCGACGCCATTCAGCGCAACCTGCGCATGTGCATCAGCACCCTGGAAATCCTCGGCAATATCCGCCCCAACGTCAGCGACCCTCAGGCCACCGCACATTTGCAAACGGCGCTGAAGGCTGAGCACCGGCAGATTCGTGTGCAACTGATCGGCATGGCCCGCGCATTGAAAACCGGCGCCTCGCAGCGGCTGGAGCGGCCGATGGAGCTGCCGGCTGCGGACCTGGATGCGCCGGTTGCCAATACGCTGGACGGCTACCGGATGTTGACCCGGCAACTGGCGGCCAACATCAGCGAAATGCGCCAGCGTCTGGCGGCCACCGCGCCGCGCTGGAACATCTGAACGTTACTGCGCCGCCAGCCGCCGGGCTTTCCAGCCCCAGCCTTGTTGCATGCCGGCGGCGGCGAGCAGGATCGCCGCCACACCGATCCACTGCAGCAATTGGAGGCGATGGCCGAAGGCGAACCAGTCAACAAAGATCGCCGCAATCGGATAAATGAAAGACAGTGCGCCGGTGAGTGCGGTCGGCAGTTTTTGAATCGCGCCATATAGCAAGACGTACATCAGACCAGTGTGAACGATGCCCAATGTCACCAGACTGGCCCAGGCGTCGGCACCTTGAGGCAGCGCATCGAAGTGGGCGAACGGCGCGAGCAACAATACGCCAGTGCAGACCTGAATCAGCGCGATCAGGTGCGGTGGCGTGCCGGTCAGGCGCTTGATGATCAACGCGGCAATCGCATACAGAAACGCCGCACCCAGGGCGAAAGCAATCCCCAGCAAATAATCGTTACCGCTCTCCCCTTGAGTGCCATGCGCGCTGACGATTGCCAGCATGCCCATGAAGGAGACCGCCAACCAGAACAGCTTCTGCAAGGTGATTTTTTCGCCAAGAAACAAGGCCGCCAGACCGACCAGCATGAACGGCTGCACGTTATAGACCGCCGTGCCAATGGCAATCGAGGCGCGGGAATACGACGCGAACAGCAACACCCAATTACCAACAATCGCCATTCCGCTGAGCACCGCCAGCAAAAACGTCGTGCGGGTCAGAATCCCTGGGCGCAGGAAACCGAACGCGGCGCAGATCAACAACAAGGTGCCGGCGCCGAACACGCAGCGCCAGAACACCACGTCCAGCACCGGTTGCCCGGACACCAGCACAAACCAGCCGATCGTCCCGGATATCAGCATGGCGGCGGTCATTTCCAGCGAGCCGCGGCGGATTGCGTTGTCCATCATTTTGCTCCTGGGCTAGGGTGAAGCATGGCCAAAGTATGCCAATCACCGGACGGGCTGCTCCAGTGCATAAAGCAGGCTAAACTTGGTTTTTGCCTTTTTTATCGCAGGTGCTTCGCACGTTTTGCCTAATTGAGGATTTTGTACATGACTGATGATATCGACCAGATCCTCATCGGCGCGCTGATGGAAGATTCGCGGCGTTCGCTTAAAGCGCTGGCGCAGATCAGCGGTTTGTCGTCGCCGAGCGTGGCCGAGCGACTGCGGCGCCTGGAAGAGCGCGGCGTGCTCAAAGGCTACACGGTGGAGATCGATCCGAAGTGCTTCGGCTATCAGTTACAGGCGATCGTCCGGGTGCGGCCGCTGCCGGGGCAATTGCAGGAGGTGGAGCGGCAGATCATGTCGATTCCGGAGTTCACCGAGTGCGACAAGGTCACCGGGGAAGACTGCTTTATCGCCCGCCTGCATGTGCGCTCGATGGAGCAACTTGACACCCTGCTCGATCGCCTGAATACGCTGGCGGAAACCAACACGGCGATCGTCAAGAAGACCCCGGTCAAACGACGCCTGCCACCGATGGCGTAGGTGCCTTTTGCGTCTGGTCGGCGTAGATTGTGGTTTTTCGCAGCTAAGGAATGGCGGTATGAAAATTCAGGTAATGACGCTGGCGGCCCTGCTGCTCGGCGGTTGCGGCACGATTCAGACCGTGGCGCGCAACGATCAGGCAGCCGTGGACGGACTCAAGGAGCAAAAGAGTTACTGCGGCGCAGTGCCGAGAATCTACAGCGGCCTCGCCTATGATTTCTGCACGCTGAACGCACCACTGGCCTCAGGCATCGATCCCGATGACCACCGCAACGCCGCCATTCCGGTGGTGCTTGTGGACGCCGTGGTGTCCGGCGCGCTCGACACTTTGCTGCTGCCCTACACGATCTACCGTCAACAAGTGGATGGCAGCATCGTCATCAATTGAGCTTCCACTTTTCTCCAGACAATAAAAAACCCGCCGAAGCGGGTTTTTTATTTCAGCCTTGAAGATCAGTCGTCGCGGCTCATGATGCCGAACAGTTGCAGCAGGCTGACGAACAGGTTGTAGATCGATACATACAGGCTGATGGTCGCCATGATGTAGTTGCGCTCGCCGCCGTGGATGATCGCGCTGGTCTGGAACAGAATGCAGACCGACGAGAACAGCACGAAGCCGGCGCTGATCGCCAGTTGCAGGCCGCTGATCTGGAAGAAGAAGCTCGCCAGCGTAGCGCCCAGCAGGACAAAGAAACCGGCGGTGATGAAACCACCGAGGAAGCTCATGTCCTTGCGGGTGATCAGCACGTAGGCCGACAGACCACCGAACACCAGCGCGGTCATGGCGAATGCCGAGCTGACCACTTCAGCGCCGCCCTGCATGCCCAGGTAACGGTTGAGGATCGGGCCGAGCAGGAAACCCATGAAACCGGTCAACGCGAAGGCGGACACCAGGCCCCACGCGGAATCACGGAGTTTGTTGGTGAGGAAGAACAGCCCGTAGAAGCCGATCAGCACCACGAAAATGTTCGGGTAGCCGACACGCATCTGCTGGGCTACGAAGGCCATCACACCGCTGAATGCGAGGGTCAGAGCCAAGAGACCATAAGTGTTGCGCAGGACGCGGCTAACCTCTAGCTGCTCAGCCTGCACGCTGTTATTAACTGCGTAATCCTGTTCGCGCATGGCGACACTCCTGTTGGTTTGAAACGTTCAGTCGCAAAGATCATAACAGACGCTCTGTAACAAGCCATGCAGAGAGTTTGACAGTGTGTTTCATTCAGGTATTATGGCGCCCGCAACGCAAACGGAGGTGTGGCCGAGTGGTTTAAGGCAACGGTCTTGAAAACCGTCGACTGTAACAGGTCCATGAGTTCGAATCCCATCGCCTCCGCCATATTTGATACGACAAAGCCCTGATTATTCAGGGCTTTGTCGTTTCTGCGGGACACGTTTTGCAGCGTATCGTCTCAGCATCTTTTCAGTCGTTCACAGCAGCGCCTCGCATGTCGGAGGCTCTACCGTCCTGATAGCGGATGATGCAGTCGCTTAACCAAGCGGCTCGAAGAATGCGCCCGCCCGGTGTTGCACCGGCTGTTCAGGTCGGCGCATTTGCTGCCAGGCGAGCTGCGCCTGGACTACAGCCACTGAATCGAGGACTTTCTGCGCCCAGCGATCATCCTCGGGATGCACCACGACCACCCGGAAGCCATGATCCTTGCCTTCAATCTGCACGCCTTCCGAATCATCGACATGCAAGTCGATATCGAACGCTGGCGGATACTTGGAAGGCGCATTCGACATCCCGTGCGCCGTCAGGGCACGGTTGTGCAGCACGCTGTTGACCACGCCGTCGACGCGGATGCCGTACAGCGCCAGCCAACGCCTGATATAGGACGGCGTGCGCCCGGACGACGTGTAGACCCAGACACTGCAGTCCTGGCGGCGCAGCTCGCGGATCAGCGAGCGCGTGCCCATACGCAACGGCTCACCCAACCAGCGATGGATACAGGCCGGCAGTCGACTTTTCTCGACTGCGCAGTGGTGGAGCTGGCAAGCGAGCGTGTCATCGATATCGAACGAAATTCGTATGCGCTGACGCTCGAACAGCTGCGGCAGAGCGCAGCGGATGACCTGCCCTGCCCGGCTGACGAGGATTTTGCATCTGGCAAACGCCGGGGCCCAGCTCATCAATGGCCACCTTGAGAGAGTGGTAACGGCTTGTCTTTGAGAAAGAACTTCATTGGATCGGGTGCCTGTTCTTCTAGAAATGCTGCGTATTTTTTCTTGATCTTGGGCAATTCGTACAACGCCTTGACGCCATGCTTGGCGGAGTTGCGGATGACCGAGGACGGATTGAAGTAGCCCTCGGCGTTTTCCAGCGTCAGCACGAACGGAGGCAGTCCCGCCCGCATGAGCAGGTAGCTGACGATGAGCGAGCCACTGCGGTTATTGCCTTCGATAAACAGCTGCGGCTTGCTCAGAATGCGTACATAGACCCCCGCAGCACGCTTCCAGACCGATTCACTGCGATACGCGCAATACCAGTTGTACAAGTCCTTGATGCCGCCCTCGACATTGTTGAAGAAGTGCGCCTCGGTGGCTGCCAGATGCTGGGCGTATTCCAGACGGCGCGCCGGATCCCGGCCACACAGCACCGTGGCATTGATCTCGAGCATCAGGTTCAGTTGCTGCAGATCGAACAGGTCGATGCCGCGGGCAACATATTCGTCAACCAACGCATAACCTTCAAGCACATTGTTCAGGACTTCGTCAGTCAATGGATCACGCGGCTCGGTGAAGTGCCGGCTGAGCTCGGCGAAACGGCTCTGCACGTCACGCAGTGCGCGTTCAATCGCAGGCAGATCAAGACGGTGCTTGGCAGGCATTGGAGCTCCTTGGAAACGCTTGATAAATGTCCACCGGTGCCCGCCAAATCCATTTGGCTTGTGCAGGTAGGCGGCTGTGACCGGTGTTGAGGCTTAGCTGAATTTGCCGCTGATATAATCGCCGGTCATCTGTTCACGCGGATTGTCAAAGATCTGCGCCGTCGGGCCCATTTCGACCAGATAGCCAGTGCGCGTGCCCTGGGAAATATCCACCGAGAAAAACGCCGTGGTGTCAGCAACACGGATGGCCTGCTGCATGTTGTGGGTGACCAGCGCGATGGTGTAATCCTTCTTCAACTCGACCATCAATTCTTCGACCCGTCGGGTAGCGATCGGATCGAGTGCCGAACAAGGCTCATCCAGCAGCAGGACTTCAGGCTCGGTGGCGATTGCACGAGCGATACACAGGCGTTGTTGCTGACCACCGGAGAGCGACAGGCCGCTGACCTTGAGCTTGTCCTTGACTTCATCCCACAGCGCGGCGCCTTGCAGCGCATGCTTGACGCGGTCACCGATATCGCCCTTGTAGCGATTGAGGCGCAGACCGAACGCAACGTTGTCGAAGATGCTCATCGAAAACGGGTTTGGCTGCTGAAATACCATGCCGATGTAGCGGCGTACGACCACCGGATCGACACCCTTTCCGTAGACGTCTTGCCCGAGGAAATGCACATGGCCCTCGAAACGAAATCCTTTCACCAGATCGTTCATCCGGTTGAGGCTACGCAGTACGGTGCTCTTGCCGCAGCCTGAAGGACCGATGAAGCCGGTGATCTTGTTTTTCTCGATCGGTACGTGACTGTCACGTACCGCCATGAAGTTGCCGTAGAAAATCTTGTCCAGTTTGCAGTCCATGACTACAGGTGCCTGGGTGACAAACGGAGCGGCTATTTGCGCAGTGGATACGTTCAAAATCAGTTGCTCCCGTTCTTAATACTTGGGCTTGCCGAAAATCCGGCTGATGATGTTCACGAACAGCACGATCATCACCAGCACCAACGAGGCCGCCCATGCGAGCTCGAGCTGGTTATCGAAAGGCATGCCGGAGAAGTTGTAGATCAGCACCGCCAGCGAGGCAGTCGGGTTCATGACGTCGAGGTTGCCCTGGTGGTAGATCCAGTAATTGCTGAACAGCGCGGTAAACAACAGCGGTGCCGTCTCGCCGGCGGCACGCGCCACGGCGAGCATCACGCCAGTCAGGATCGCCGGCATGCCGGTCGGCAAGATGATTTTCCAGATCACCTGCGAGCGGGTGCAGCCCATGCCATAGGCGGCATCCTTCATGATCTTGGGCACCATCCGCATCGATTCTTCCGCGGTCAGCACCACGATCGGCAGCATCAGGACCGCCAGTGCCACGCCACCCGCCGGTGCCGAATACGTGCCGGTCGTCATCACCACCAGGGCATAGGCAAACACCCCCGCCAGGATCGACGGCAGGCCCGTGAGCATCTTCGCGGCGAAACGCGCGGCGTTGCCCAGTTTGCTGTCCGGCCCCAGCTCAGCCAGGAAGATCGCCGCCATGATCCCGACCGGCACCGCGATCGCTGCCGCGATACCGACCATTACAAAGGTACCTGCCATCGCGTTACCGAAACCGCCGCCCATCTCGAAGCCAGTCGGTGGCAATTCGGTGAAGACTTCCAGGTTCAGGCGCGCGCCACCGCGGGTGATCAGCATGTAGAGCACGGAAATCAGCGGCACGCTGGCCAGCAAAGCGCCCGCCCAGACCAGGGTAGTGAGGATCAGGCTGCGCAGCGCGCGGCCTTCGAACCTGCGTTGCAAGCTGGGCATCGCGCCTGTTGGCGCCGTCAAGTCTGTTGCTGCGGTCAGATCAGTCATCACTTGTTACCCCGTTGGGCGTACATCATGATCATCGAGCCGAAAATGTTCACGATCAGCGTAATCAACATCAGCACCAGCGCGGCATACATCAACACCTCGATCTCGTTCGGCCCGGCTTCGGGGAAGTTCAGCGCCAGCAGAGCGGCAAGCGTGTTGGCCGGTGCAAACAGCGAAAGGGAAATGTTGTTGGCGTTGCCGACCAGCATGGCCAGCGCCATCGTCTCACCCAGCGCGCGCCCCAGGCCCAGCACCAGAGAGCCGAAAATTCCGGTGGCGGCCGAAGGCACCATCACTTTCAGAATCGCTTCCCAATGGGTAGTGCCCATGCCGTACGCGGCCTGCTTGGTTTTCATCGGCACCGCCGTCAGCGCGTCCTGCGAAACGGCGGCAATGGTCGGCAGAATCATGATCGCGAGCACCAGCGCTGCGGGCAGCAGGCCCGGGCCGCTCAGGGACGTGCCGAAAAAGGGTATCCAACCCAGTTCGCTGTTCAACCAGGTGGTCAGCGGCCGAATTGCCGGAATCACCACATAAATCCCCCACAGGCCATAGACCACGCTCGGAATGGCCGCGAGCAGTTCGACGATGGTACGAAACAGAGCGGCGAGCTTGGTCGGCAGGAAATCCTGAGTCAGGAAAATCGCCATGCTGACGCCAAAAACGCCGGCGATCAGCAACGCGATGAAGGCGCTGTAAAGCGTGCCCCAGATGGCCGGCAGAATGCCGTATTTGCCTTGGTTGACGTCCCACACGCTGCCCAGCAGCACATCGAAGCCGTGCTTCTCCATACCGGGAAGTGCCTTGCGTCCGACTTCGAACACCAGCGCAAATACCAGCGCAAGAATCAGCACCACGCCGATGCGCGCCAGCGCGCGAAAAGTGCGATCAACCAGGAAATCCTTCGTCGAGGGTGGCTGGCAGGCAGAGTCGGGATTAACCGGTACGACAAAAGGTTTGTTCATGGGCTAAGTCCGGAACAGGGGGGAAACTCTCCCGGCGTGGCGCAGACGCGCACGCCGAGGGAGACCTCACGGCGTTACTGAATGTTGGCGGACGCTTTGCGAACCTGTTCGACGACCGATTGCGGCAACGGGATGTACCCCATCGAATCGGCGATCTTCTGCCCCTCGGTCAGACTGTACTCGACCATTTCACGCATGGCCTTGGCCTTGGCCGGGTTGCCATTGTCCTTGCGGAAAATCATCCAGGTATAAGAGGTGATCGGATAGGACTTGGCACCGTCCGGATCAGGCAGCCAGGCCACCAGGTTTTCCGGCATTTTCACCGCGGCCAGGGCCTCGGCACCGCTTTCGGCGTTTGGCACGACGTAATTGCCAGCCTTGTTCTGCAACTGGGCAAAGTCGACCTTGGCGAGCTTGGCGAAGCCGTATTCGATGTAACCGATCGCGCCAGGGGTCTGGCGCACGGTCGCCGTTACGCCATCGTTTTTCGGCGATTTGATGAACTTGTCACTGGCCGGCCAGTTGACGGTGTTGCCCTCGCCCAGCGCCTGCTTGAACTCGGCGTTGACGGTTGCCAGATGCTTGGTGAATACCGCAGTCGTACCACTGGAGTCTGCACGCACGACAACCGTGATCGGCGTATCGGACAGTTTCAGGTCCGGGTTGGCAGCGACGATCTGCGGATCGTTCCAGCGCGTGATCTTGCCCAGGAAGATGTTGGAGTAGACGTCGCGTGGCAGCTTCAGCCCCTTGGGATTGCCCGGCAGGTTATAGGCCAGCACGATTTCCCCGGCAGTCATCGGCAGCAACTGCACGCCTTCGGCGACCTTGGCGATATCTTCGTCTTTCATTGCCGAGTCACTGGCAGCGAAATCTACGGTTTTGTTCAAGAAGTCCTGTACGCCCGCGCCGCTGCCCTTGGATTGGTAATCCACAGTGACGCCATCGGATTTCTTGCTGAAATCCTTGAACCAGGTGAGGTAGATCGGCGCCGGGAAACTTGCTCCTGACCCCGTAAGGCGAACATTTTCTGCTGCAAAGGAGGCCGAGGTGGCACAAAGAGATACCGCAATGGCGAGCGCAGCAGACTTCATCGAACGTTTCATTAAATGACACCTAGTGATTACGGGCTCCCGAACTCTGCAGCAGTTTTGTGACGTTTTCATGAAAGCGACGTGGCAAACGGTATCCTCCTGCCCCGCCGCAGCGGCGCACAGGGGATGTAATGGGTTCGTAACAAATTGTGCCTAACACTTTGCCATCCTCACCGCGCGAGCCCTGCCATGTTCCCTACAGACGACACGCTGATACAGCGCATCCACCGTGAGTTGCTTGATCACAGTGACGAAGAGCTGGAACTTGAATTATCCGAAGACGGCCATGACTTCAACGCATTGTTCGATGAGCATGTGCAGCAGGGTTCCGAGAAGGATGCGCGAAGGACTTACTTCAGCGAACTGTTCCGTCTGCAAGGCGAACTGGTAAAGCTGCAGAGCTGGGTGGTCAAGACCGGCCACAAAGTGGTGATCCTGTTCGAGGGACGGGACGCCGCTGGTAAAGGCGGTGTCATCAAACGCATCACCCAACGCCTGAATCCCAGGGTCTGCAGGGTCGCCGCCCTACCCGCCCCCAACGACCGCGAACGCACTCAGTGGTACTTCCAGCGCTACGTCTCGCACTTACCGGCGGCGGGTGAAATCGTGTTGTTCGACCGTAGCTGGTACAACCGCGCGGGTGTGGAACAAGTGATGGGGTTCTGCAATGAATACCAGTACGAGGAATTCTTTCGTACGGTACCGGAATTCGAACGCATGCTCGCCCGCTCCGGCATCCAGCTGATCAAATACTGGTTCTCCATTTCCGACCAGGAACAGCACCTGCGTTTTCTCAGCCGTATCCATGACCCGCTCAAGCAGTGGAAACTCAGCCCCATGGATCTGGAGTCCCGCAGGCGTTGGGAAGCCTATACCAAGGCCAAGGAAATCATGCTTGAACGCACGCACATCGCCGAAGCGCCGTGGTGGGTGGTACAAGCTGACGATAAAAAGAAAGCCCGGCTCAACTGCATCCATCACCTGCTCGGGCAGATGCCGTACGAAGAGGTGGAAATGCCGGTAATCGAACTGCCGCAACGCGTCAGGCAGGAAGACTATTCGCGCATTCCCACACCGCCGGAACTCATCGTGCCTCAGGTCTATTAGGCCTGGCCCAAACGAGCACTGGAACGACAAAGCCCCGGTTATTCGGGGCTTTGTCGTTTCCGGGATCGGAAAAGCGAATCTTCCTGTGCGGCGGGTGTCCCTACTCCCTGATCCCGAGCAATCGCTCGTCAGGCTCACGTCGCAAAAACGCTACTTTCCCTCAACCTTAATGGCCCTCAACCGGAAATGGCGTTAGCATTTAAACCATTCGGCTGAACAAGCCAGTTTATTCAGATCAGGGTCGCATTGTGGAAAAGCTAAAACGCCTTCAAAGCGGGATCGAAGGACTCGACGCGCTGCTTCAGGGGGGCTTTGTCGCCGGCGCTTCATACATCATTCAAGGGCGCCCGGGTTCCGGCAAGACCATCCTTGCCAATCAGCTCGGGTTTCATCATGCCCGTAACGGCGGTCGTGTTCTGGTCGCCACGTTGCTGGCCGAATCCCACGACCGGCTGTTTCAGTTTCTGTCGACCATGAGCTTCTTCGACGCCTCGCGTGTTGGCGCCGAAATACAGTTTGTCAGCGCATTCGACACGCTGGAAAACGAAGGCCTCGATGAGGTGGTGAAGCTGCTTCGCCGCGAAATTACCCGCCAGAAGGCGACCGTCATGGTCGTTGACGGCCTGCTCAATGCACGGTCCAAAGCCGATTCGCCGATCGACACGAAAAAATTCATCTCAGAACTGCAAGGCCATGCGGCGTTTGCCGGTTGCACCGTGCTGTTTCTCACCAGCTCGCGCCTGGATGACGGCAGCCCCGAGCACACCATGGTCGACGGCGTCATCGAAATGGGCGAAGAGCTGTTCGGTACCCGCTCGGTGCGCCGGATTCATTTGCGCAAGACCCGCGGCAGCGGCGCGTTGACCGGTGTCCACGAATGTGAAATCACCGATAACGGCCTGGTGATCTATCCGCGCCTCGAAACGCTGTACAAACGCCCGTCCGCCCCGGACAGCGCGGACATGACGCGCATCCCAAGCGGCATTGCCTCGTTGGACGACATCCTCGGCGGCGGCTTGCACAGTTCCAGCGTCACGCTGGTCATGGGTCCTTCCGGGATCGGCAAGACCACCCTGGGTCTGAAGTTCATCGCACAGTCGACGCCCGAAGCGCCGGGCCTGCATTTCGGTTTCTATGAAAGCCCGCAGCGGCTGCGGCTCAAAGGCCGTTCGCTGGGCATCGATATTGAACAAATGGAACACAGCGGTGCGCTGAGCATTGCCTGGCAGCCCACCACCGAAGGCTTGCTGGACGGCCTCGGCGCACGCCTGTTGAGCCTGGTCGATGAAAAAGGCATCAAGCGCCTGTTCATCGATAGCCTCAGCGGCATGACGCGGGTTTCAACCACCCCGGAACGCATCACCGACTTTTTCAGTGCACTGATGAACGAGCTGCGATCCAGAGGCGTCACGGTGTTCGCCTCCTGGGAAATGCGCGATTTGTTCGGTTCCGAAATCAGCGCACCGACCTCCGACCTGTCCAGTATTGTCGACAACCTGATGCTCATGCGGTTCTTTGAAAATCACGCTGAACTTCACAGGACGCTTTCCATTCTCAAGATACGTGATAGCTCCTACAACCCGTCGCGGTTCGAGGTGGTTATCCGTGATCAAGATGTGTTCCTGGAAAAGGCTTTGAAAAATGAACCTTCAGTCGCAGCTGAGTCATTGCCTGGTTCAATTTCGTAAGCCTTCAAGCGGGTTGAAATAACATGACCACCATTCTGGTAGTCGACGACGAATATCTGATTGCTGACATTCTTGGCTTTGCGCTTGAGGACGAAGGCTTCATGACGGTCACCGCGAGCAACGGCAAGAAGGCTCTCGAAGTGCTGGAAAGAGAACGTCCGGCCCTGGTCATTACCGACTTCATGATGCCGGTCATGGACGGCCTCGAATTCGCCGAAGCCGTGCGTGCCCAGCCCTCCGTCAAACATCTGCCGATCATTCTCATGAGTGGCGCGCAAGCGCACATCGGCATGCAGCGCTCGGATCTGTTTGATGTGGTGGTGCCCAAGCCTTTTGATATTGCGGTGATTGTGGGTGAGGTGAAGAAGCTGTTGGCGACGGAATAGTCCGTCGTTAAAGCAAGCCGCCTACAGCCTCCTCGCCGACACTCCACGGGTATTCACGCCACTCGTTCTGGAAGAATTCGAAGTAGACTCGAATTCGGACTCAAGTGCTTGCGATCCGAACAAGGAGTTCATCTTGCGCAAGGATTACCTGGCTTTCTTCATCTCCCTTTTCCTCTCTCGACTCGCCGATCAGATCCTGCTGTTCATTGTGCCGCTGGTGGTCTTCCAGACCACCAATAGCGCGTCCTGGGCCGGGCTGGCGTTTTTCGTCGAATCGCTTCCACGCTTTCTGGCATTTCCGGTCTGCGGTGCACTGTGCGACAAGTTTTCGCCGATCCGAATCCTGCACATCAGCCAGGTTTACCGAGCCGTGCTCTGTCTGCTGGCGGTAGGTTTGTATGCTTTGTTCGGCGGCATTACCTGGGTGGTTGTCCTCTCGGCGGTCTGCGGGGTTCTCACCACACAAGGCATCATGGCCCGTGAGGTGCTGATGCCCTATATCTTCAAACACTACAGCTACACCAAGACATTGTCCTATTCGCAAATTGCCGATCAGACCGGCCTGGTGCTCGGGCCACTGGTCGCTGCCTTGCTGTTGGAAATCTGGGCTTGGCACTGGGTGGTGCTGTGGGTCGCAGGACTATTTCTGCTGGCCGACCTGAGCATGCTGGCATGGCAACGCCTCAGCCGGATCACGCTGGAAACCTTCGAACAGCATCAGGACATCTGGCTCCAACCGTTACGCATTGCGTTTGGGCATATACGTGAGCTGGCGGCTCTGAGGAAAATCATCATGCTCGCAGTCGGCGTCAATCTGATTGTCGGCGTCACGTTGGCGACCTCCGCCGCGATGGTGTTGGGTCAATACAGCGCGGGAAAAGATGCGTACGCCGGGCTGCAAGCCGCCGGTGCAGTGACGACTATCATCATCTTGTTTTTCCTCGCCCGGGTCGAGTTGCCGCAGCGGGTACTTGGCGGCGTTGCCTATACGATGATCGCCGTCGGCGCGCTGATCAGCGCCCTCAGTCCGCACCTGAGCGGCTATGTGCTGGGTTTTCTGTTGATCGTCGGCTTCGACAAGATGTTCAACATCTACATGCGCAGCATTCGCCAACGTGTGATTCCCCCCAAGGACTTCGGCAAGACCGTGGGCGTGATTACCTTACTCAATAATCTGTCGCAGCCTCTGGCAGGTTTGCTGGTGGCGTTGTTTGCCACAGCGTTGGGCACACAAGGCGTTATCCTCGTTCTCGCTGTGCTGACTATATTGCTCGGCGCCTTGGCGGTATGGTGGTTTGCCGCCAGCCGAGAAACCCAGAATGTCGAAAAAACCACCAGCCCCTGACAGCACCGCCAGCGCAGCCGACATCGAACGCGCCATTCTAGCCTTGAACAAAATGGCCGAACGCCTGTGGGGCGACGGTCGTGAAGCCGAGGCCAAGGCGCTGCTCGATGCACTGGATGCGCTGAACCGCGCCCTCGACCGGATCCGCATTGGTGAAAGTCGCAGGGCCGTCACCCTGCACTGAATCAGAGCTGATAGAACTCGCGGTACCACTGCACAAACGCCCGCACGCCCTGCTCGATCGGCACCTGCGGGCTGAAGTCGATGCAGCGTGCCAACGCCGACACGTCGGCCCAGGTTTTCAATACGTCGCCCTCCTGCATCGGCAGATAACGGCGCTGCGCCTTGATGCCCAGTGCCTGCTCCAGACATTCGACGAAGCTCATCAACGCCACTGGACTACCCCGGCCGATATTGAACAAACAATTGGTGCCACGCTCGCCGCTGGGTCCGGGCGGTTTGTCGAGCAGGCGGAAAATCGCTTCGACGATGTCATCGATATAAGTGAAATCCCGCGCCATTTCCCCCTGGTTGTAGATGTCGATGGCGCGCCCTTGCAGCATCGCTTCGGTGAATTTGAACAGCGCCATGTCCGGTCGCCCCCATGGCCCATACACGGTAAAGAAACGCAGGCCGGTGGCTTGCAAGCCGTAGAGATGGCAGTAACTGTGCGCGAGCAATTCGTTGGCGCGTTTAGTTGCTGCGTACAAAGAAACCGGCTGATCGACCTGGTCATCTTCTGCAAACGGCATCCTGGTATTGGCGCCGTACACCGAGCTGCTCGAGGCGTAGATCAAGTGCTCCGGCGGATGACCACGGCATGCTTCCAACAGGTTGAGAAACCCGACCAGATTCGATTGCGCATAAGCATCAGGATTGTCCAGCGAGTAACGCACACCAGCCTGCGCGGCGAGGTGAATGACCTGTTTGAATCGGCTTTGTTCGAACAGCGCGGTCAACGCCGGCTGATCGACGATGTCCAGCCGCTGGAAAGTGAAATTGGGCAGCGTTTGCAATCTGTGCAACCGCGCTTGTTTGAGTTTGACGTCGTAGTAAGGATTGAGATCGTCGACACCCACAACCTCGAGTCCTTCGCGACATAAACGCATGACCGTGTGATAACCGATAAAGCCCGCTGCGCCCGTTACCAGAACACTCATGATCGCCTCGGCCCATCGGTTTGACTTTAAGCGGAAACCCGCCGCCGAACATTCTGCCCGCAAATTCGGCAACTATTCATAGACGACCTTAGTTGCCGAGGCCAGCGGCATCCGACGCAAGGCATTTAAAAGGCGAACTTCTTACGAACCGAAAGATGTAAGATTGAAACTAATTTGCTATCACACACGCCATCTAAACTAGACGACTTCAATAACTTCGAAAAGTTTAAAAAATCCGACGAATAGATTTCACCCTTATTAACCAATGACTTACAAAACATGGCCATCATCAGCGGATGAAAGGCAGTCTTTTTGACTGTTATTAATTGACAGCTTGCGAAGACTGGCCGATAACTAATCACTGCCCGAAGCGCCGGCGCCCCTGCGCACTTTACGACCCTCGGGTTAGTTATGAAATTGGATCCTGAAGGTCGCAACTGCGAACCGTGCGGTAGCTTTGCTTAAACAAAAGCGCGGACTCGTTATAGCCAAGACGACCACGGATATAACAATAACTCAGCCAAGTTGATTCATTTTTGAAACACTTCTTCTGCCAATAAACATTGATGCATCTGGCTCGGCACTTTGCCTTGATCAGCCTACTACCTACTAGCAAGCATGACGGCTCGTCCCACGTTATCGGCCGCCGTGCTTAAACGATCGCTATGTATGGAGTACTCCAGCATGCTAACGGTTTGCCGCAACGGTTCTAACTGGTATTTATTGCAGTGCAAGCCCCGCCAGGATGAACGGGCACAACTCAATCTGCAGCAACAGAACTATTCGACCTTTCGGCCGCAGCTGATGAGTGAGCGCAGTATTCGTGGCAAACGCCAACGAACCCTGGAATCGCTGTTCCCCGGCTACGTGTTCATTCAGTTGAGCCGCGACGATAACTGGGCGCCGATTCGCTCGACCCGCGGTGTCAGCCGCATCGTCGAATTCAACCATGTGCCGGCCCGGGTCGATGAAGACGTGATCGCGCAATTGCGTGAACGCAGCCAGGAGTCGATCGGCTTTCCTGCCGAGCCGACGCTCAAGCCCGGCGAACCTCTGCAAATCGTCCAGGGCCCACTGTCCCCGCTCGAAGGCGTGTTCCTGTCCATGCAGGGCGATGAGCGGGTGATGATCCTGCTCAATTTCCTCAACCGCCAACAGCACGTCAGCGTCCCGCTGAGTTACCTCGAACGCCAGCGACAATAGTCCGGATCCGCTTCGCCCTGACACCGACCCCCTTAATCAGGAGCGTGATCCATGGCTCTGAAGCCTCGCTGTTCCCTGGTTTTAGTCGTCGCCTGCTGCGCACCCGAAGCTGCCTGGAGCGTCGAGCCGCAAGCGATCAATGTCTACGGCTTCGATTTCACCCCGACTTTCGCCCTGTCGGAAAGCTACGACGACAACTTTCGTGAAGTCGAACATGACGTCGAGTCAACCATGGTCACCCGCCTGGCGCCGGCCTTCGAGCTCAAGGCCGAGGACCGCAACAGCGCTACGCGGGTGATCTGGGAGCCGACCCGCTACATCTATCACAGCGCCTCTGACGCTTCGAACACCGCCCAGCGGCTGCGCGCCGACAGCATCATGGAGTTCACCGACAGGCATCGGCTGAAGCTCGAAGCCGAGGCGCGCAAATACGAGCGCACCACCTCGACCGCCGTCGACGGCATCAACGACAAGATCGACAGCAAGCGCGTCGGCGGCGTGTACACCTTCGGTGCACGCAGTGCGCTGAACCAGATCGACCTCGGCGCCAGCTACGCACAACTGCGCTACGACAACGCCGATGGCATCAACGATGACAAGGAGCGCGACACCAGCAACCTCACCACCACCTGGTATCACCGCCTCGGCAGCAAGACCCGTGGCCTGCTCGAATACGACCACACCCGTTTCGATTACCTGCAATCGAACAGCCCGCGCAGCAGTCGCTCCGATGCGGTGCTGGCCGGGGCCGAATGGGACATGACGGCGAAAACCACCGGCAAATTGCGCGTCGGTTACGAGCGCAAGAACTTCGACCAGAGCGGTTCCGACGATCTGAGCAACCCGACCTGGCAAGTGGATCTGGCGTGGAAACCGCGCACCTACTCGACCTTCACCTTTCTCGCCCGCCAGGCCATGGCCGAGGGCGACGACGGCTCCGACGCGGTGAAAGCCACCTTCACTCAGGTCGGCTGGCGCCACGGCTGGACCGAGCGCATCACCAGCGTTGCCGAGGTCGGCATGGGCCATTACGTCTACGAAGGCCAGGACCGCAACGACGATCTGCAGGACTACAAACTCGGCGTGATTTACGAAATGCGCCGCTGGCTGGACGTCGAACTCGCCTATCGCCACCGCGACAACGACTCCGATGCCGACAACGAGAGCTTCACCCGCAATGTGTTCCAGATCACTTTCGACGTCAGTCTGTAGGAGGGTTGGGCCATGCACACGCGCCTGATTTTATTGTTGCTGCTGCTCTGGACAGTGCCCACGGTCGAGGCGGCGGACAGCAACACCGATTACCGCCTGGCCGCCGGCGATGTCTTGCGCATCACCGTGTTCGGCGAGCCGGAACTGAGTTTCAAGAAGATTCGCCTCAATGACGCCGGCACCTTCTCCTACCCGTTTCTCGGCGAAATCGTCGCCAAGGGCCTGACGCCCAATCAGGTCGAACAGAAGATCGTCGACGGCCTCAAGCAAGGCTACCTGGTCGATCCAAAAGTCAGCCTCAGCCAGATCGAATACCGACCCTTCTATATCAATGGCGAAGTGCAGAAGCCCGGCAGTTATCCCTTCCAGCCCGGACTCACCCTGGAAAAAGCCATCGCCCTGGGTGGCGGCCTGACCGAACGCGCCTCAATGAAACGCGTGACGATTCTGCGCGGCAGTGGCGGCCCGCCGGTCACTGAAAACATTTCGCGCACCACCGTCATCGCCCCCGGCGACACCATTTCCATTGCACAAGGCTTTTTCTGATCATGGACAACAGCCCAAGCACCTACCTCGAACGTCCGCTCCAGGCCCACTCGCAAACGCAAGCGGCAGATGAGTCGGACACCCTTGATCTGCTGCACCTGTGGCGCGTGGTCTGGTCGGCGAAGTGGAACATCGCCTGGCTGGTGCTGCTCAGTTGCGCGCTGGCCGTGGCGGTGTTGTCGTTCATCACGCCGCAGTACGTCGGCAGTGCGACGTTGCTGATCAAGGACAAGACGCCGCCAGTCATGAGTTTTCAGCAAGCCGCCGAATCCGGCGGCGCCACCACCACCGATTATTTGCAGACCCAGCAAGCCCTGCTGCAATCGCGGGAGCTGGCCGAGCGTGCTGTGCGCAAACTCGGCCTGACCACCAACCCGATCACCGATCCCCGCCAGCAGGCGCAGAGCTGGTTCACCCCGCGCCAGTGGCTGGCGGAGCTCAACCGCGATCAATGGCTGCCATGGCTGGATCTGCTGCCGCCGCCCAAGCCGCCAGCAACTGAAGAGCAGGTGTTCAACGACGTCACGCAAAACCTGATGCTGCACACCAGCGTCAAGTTTGTCGGCAAGAGTCAGTTGCTCGAAATCGAAGTCGAGTTGCCCGACCCGGCTCTCGCTGCGGCGGTGGCCAACGCCCTCGCCCAGGGTTTCATCGACAGCCAGCAGGACACCAGTCTGAAGTCCTCGCAAAACAACACCAGTTGGATGAACACCCGCCTGGTCGAGTTGCGCGACAACCTGCGCGTGGCCGAAAACAAGTTGCAGGGGTATCGCGAAGAACAGGGCCTGGTCGATGTCGACGGTGTCGCGACGATCAGTGCCAATGAGCTGCAAATGACCGGCAACCGCATGATCGATGCGCGACGCGATCGCGCCGAAGCCGAGAGCCAGTTCCGTCAGGCGCAATCCTTGAGCAACGGCGACATCAGTCGTTTGTCGAGTGTGCCGGCGGTGTTGAGCAACCCGCTGATTCAGCAGTTCCAGGCCGATCTGGCCAAGGCCCAGGCCAAAGTCGAAGAGTTGTCGGGGCGCTACGGGCCCAAGCATCCGGCGCTGATTTCCGCCCGCTCCGAACAACGTACGGCGGCCAACAGCCTGCGTCTGCAAGTGCAGCAGGTGGTTGCCGGCATTGAACGTCAGTATCAACTGGCGGTGGCCAGCGAAGACGCCCTGCGCAAATCGTTCAACAGCAACAAGGCGCAAATTCAGGACATTTCGCGCAAGGAATTCCAGCTCCGTGAATTCCAGCGTGAAGTCGACAGCACCCGCGCGCTGTACGAAACCTTCGTCACTCGCCTCAAGGAAACCGCTGCCACTTCGGATATGGATTCGGCCAAGGCGCGCATCGTCGACCCGGCGATCGCGCCCCTGGAAGCCAGCAAACCGCGCAAGGACCTGATCCTTGCGATTGTCGCGCTGGTCGCTGCGGTGGTCGGCGTCGCCCTCGCCTTCCTCTTCGACACGCTGAGCAACACGTTCAAGACCGACGACACCGTCGAGAGCCTGCTCAATGTGCCGCTGCTCAGCGTGGTGCCGCTGGTGATGAAAAAGAGCCGGCGGCAGTTGGCGCGGCTGTTCGAGGACAACGACCACCCGCGATTCTGCGAAACCATCCGCAACCTGCGCACCTGGCTGATGCTGCAAAACAATGAACGCCCGGCGCAGGTGGTGCTGGTGACGTCCTCGGTGTCCGGCGAAGGCAAGAGCACCATCGCCAACAATCTCGCTTCGTCGCTGGCACCACTGGAACGGGTGCTGCTGATCGATGCCGACATGCGGCAGCCGACGCTGTCGCTGAACTTCGATTTCCCGCCAGAGAGCCCCGGCCTCGCCAACCTCATGGCCGGCACCGCGCGACTGGAAGACTGCATCCGCAGCGTCGGCAATCTCGACATGCTTCCGGCCGGCTGCCTGGCGCCGTCGATGCTGGATCCGTTCGACGCACCACGACTGAAAGCCTCGAGCAGTTCGAGCAACGCCGTGGCCCCCGCGCAGGATCTGCTCAGTTCGCCACGCCTCGGCCGGTTGTTGCAGATTCTCAAGTCGCGCTACCGGCACATCATCATCGATTCGCCGCCGGCGGAAATCGTCAGTGACGCGCTGTTGCTGGCGCAGCATTCCGACGCGGTGATCTACGTGGTCAAGGCGCAGAGCACGCCGGTCGGCCAGGTGCGCAAAAGCATTGCCGTGTTGCAGCAGAGCCAGGCGCCCGTATTCGGCGTGGTGCTCAATCAGGTCGATCTGCGCAAGGCGCGCAAGTACGGCCATGGCCATTCCCGTTCCTTCTACGACTACGACTTCGCCCCGCGCTGATCCTCCGGGCCGTGCCGCCCGGCAGCAGCCATCCCTTCCCTGTTCGATGAATCGGAGATCGTGCCGATGACCTCGCAATATTCCGCGCAAATGGCACAGCGTCGCGGCCTCACTTTCTGGGGGCAATGGTTGTGCGCAATGACCCTGGTCAACCTGTTGCTGATCGTGCTGGTGCAGTTGCGCATCGGCGCCTTGCCCAGTGAATACCGGCTGCTGATCATTCTCACCGTGCTTGGCTCGATGCCGGTCTACAGCCTCGTCCAGGTCTATCACAAACGCCATGGCCTGCTGGTCGGGCTCGGACGCTTGCTCGCTGGCTGGCTGATTCTGCTCGGGCTGCTGATGAGCATCGCCTTCGTCACCCAGACCAGCGCGTTGTTCTCGCGGCAGGTGGTGATTGTCTGGGCCGTGGTGGGTTTTCTGGCTCAGGCGGCGACGTTTCTGCCGCTGCATCTGTTCGTGCGCATGTACACCAAGATGATCTGCAACGAGCGCCGCGCGGTGATCATCGGCACTTGCCCGACCGCCCATGAGCTGGCGCGCAAACTCCTCGACCCGGATCGCGCGCTGCTGCTCGGTTTCGTCGCGGCAAAGGCCGATAGCGGCCCGGCGCCGAGCATTCTGCCGCTGCTGGGCGAGGTTGAGGACATTCGCGAGATCATCACGCGGTTGCAGGCGCGGCGCGTATACATCGTGCTGCCGATGGCCGAGGCGGCGACCATCGAAGCGTTGTACATCAACCTGCTCGACATGAATGTCGATGTGGTGTGGATTCCGGATCTGGGCAGCATGGTCCTGCTCAATCATTCGATCTCCGAGATCGAGCGGATGCCGGCGATCTACCTCAACGAAAGCCTGCTCACCTCGCACCCCGGCAGCCTGTTCTGCAAGGACCTGTTCGAACGCAGCGTGGCGGCGATGGCGCTGATTCTGCTCAGCCCGCTGCTGCTCGGCGTGGCCATCGCGGTCAAGCTGACGTCGCCGGGGCCGGTGCTGTTCAAGCAGAACCGCCATGGCTGCGACGGCGAAGTAATCCGCGTTTGGAAGTTTCGCTCGATGCGCGTGCACGACGATCAGCAAGTGCGTCAGGCCACCCGCGACGATGACCGCGTCACGCCCCTGGGACGCTTTCTGCGGCGCAGCTCCATCGATGAGCTGCCGCAACTGTTCAACGTGCTGTTCGGGCATATGGCGCTGGTCGGCCCGCGCCCGCACGCCGTCACGCACAACATCTATTACACCGGCAAGGTGCGCGCCTACATGGCACGGCATCGGCTCAAGCCTGGCATCACCGGCCTGGCGCAGATCACCGGGCACCGCGGCGAAACCGAGACCGTGGAAAAGATGCAGCGCCGGGTCGCCCAGGACCTCAATTACATCAATCAATGGTCGCTGTGGCTGGACATCAAGATCCTCCTGAAGACGCCCTTCACCCTGTTCTCGAAAAACATCTACTGACAGCGGCCAGCACACTGGCCCACCCCACCGCGCATGAGGTTTTCCCATGAATGTGAGTGTATTCGGTATCGGTTATGTCGGACTGGTCCAGGGCGCCGCGCTGGCCGAGGTCGGCCACAACGTACTGTGTGTGGATGTCGACGCGGCCAAGGTGCAGGCCTTGAACGACGGCAGCCTGCCCATTTACGAACCGGGGCTGAAAAGCCTGGTGCGGGAAAATCATCACAGCGGTCGCCTGCAATTCGGCAGTGATCTGGCTGCTGCGGTAAAGCACGGCGACGTGTTGTTGATCGCCGTTGGCACGCCGCCGGACGAGGACGGTTCGGCGGATCTCAAACATGTGCTGAGCGTCGCCCGCACCATCGGCGAACACCTGCGCGGCGAGCAGATCATCGTCGACAAATCCACGGTGCCGGTGGGCACGGCGGACCGGGTGCGCGAATGCATCAACGCCATCCTCGCCGAAAGCGGTCGCGCTGGGCTGACCTTCGATGTGGTGTCCAACCCGGAATTTCTCAAGGAAGGCTGTGCGGTCGACGATTGCATGCGCCCCGACCGGATCATCATCGGCACCGACAGCCCGCGCGCCGAAGCGCTGATGCGTGAGCTGTACGAACCGTTCAACCGCAACCGCGAAAAAATCATCGTCATGGATGTGCGCAGCGCCGAACTGACAAAGTACGCGGCCAACTGCATGCTGGCGACCAAGATCAGTTTCATGAACGAAATGGCCGGGCTCGCGGAAAAGCTCGGCGCCGATATCGAAATGGTCCGCCATGGCATCGGCTCGGATCCGCGCATCGGCTACCAGTTCATCTATCCCGGCATCGGTTACGGCGGTTCGTGTTTTCCCAAGGATGTGCGGGCGCTGATCCATGCCGCCCACGGCGTTGACATCGATGCGCGCCTGCTTCGCGCGGTCGAGTCGCGCAACAACGAGCAGAAAAGCACGCTGTTCCACAAGATCGCCGATCACTTCAACGGTGCGCTGGAAGGCAAGACCTTCGCGCTGTGGGGCCTGAGTTTCAAGCCCAACACCGACGACATGCGCGAAGCCCCCAGCCGCGTGTTGATGGAGGCGTTGTGGCGGGCCGGCGCCAGCGTGCAGGCGTTCGACCCGAAAGCCATGGAACAGGCCCAGCAGCTTTACGGCCCGCGCGACGACCTGACCTTGGCCGGGACCAAAGAGGCGGCGCTGAAAAATGCCGATGCACTGGTGATCGTCACCGAGTGGCAAGCGTTTCGCGCGCCGGACTTCGAACTGCTCGCGCGGCAACTGAAAAATCCGCTGATCTTCGATGGCCGCAACCTGTTCGATCCGCAACGCCTCAGCGCGCGCGGCTTCACCTACATCAGTGTTGGCCGACCGACCTGCGCCGCCGAAGCACAGGATCTCGCATCATGATCCGCCTCGAGCTGCTCGACCGTTACTCGCCGGCGCTGCTGGAATCGAACCGGGCGTTTTCCTTTCTCAACTTCGCCTCGATCGGCAGTTTCATCCGCCAGCCGCCGCCGTCGCTGGCGTATTTCTGCGACGGCATGCTGATGTCCGGATTCATGTCGCGCATCACCGGGCGCGCGGTGGAACGGGTCAGTTTCGATTTCACCTCGATCGCCGACCCGGTGTTGCGTGAATCCGAGCAGCGCGGCAAACGTGTCTATGTGGTGGGCGCGCGGCAGGCGGAGCTTGATCGTTTCGTCGAAAAACTCGGCACGCAGTACCCGCGCCTGCAATTGGTCGGCGCGCACAACGGTTACTTCGACGCCGAGCAAGGCGCGGCGCTGCAGGCTGACATCCGCCGGCAGCGGACCAATCTGCTGCTGGTCGGCCTCGGCGCCGGTCTGCAAGAGCGCTTTGTCCTCGATGCTTTGCGCGGTGGCTTCCGGGGCGTGGCGTTCACCTGCGGCGGTTTCATTCGTCAGGAGGCCAATGCCAGCGAGCGCTACTACCCCGACGCGATCAACCGCCTGCACCTGCGCGCCTTCTACCGCATGTACCGCGAGCCGCACACGATCAAGCGTTACCTGCTCGACTACCCGAGCAATGCCCTGCGCCTGACCGAACTGATTCTGCGCCAGCAAGTGGCGATCAATGTCACCGCCCCATGAGGATTGTGCCGATGCATATTCTGTTCACGCTCAAGGATTACCAGACTGGCGGCGGCGTCGAGTGCGTGCAGCAACGCCTCGCCGAGCAATTCCTGGCGGACGGTCGGCGGGTGAGTTTTTTTGTCATGAACGGCGACTCGCCCAATGTCGACGGCGCGCCGAGCATTGCCGGTGGCGGTGGCGGCCTCGCTGGCTGGCTGAAGTCGATCGTGCTGCTGCGCCGGTTGATTCGCCGCGAAGGCGTGACGCATCTGATCGGCGCCAAGGAGCAGGCCAATCTCTGCACCTGGTTCGCCACGTTGGGCAGCGCCTGCAAAGTCATTTACAGCCGCCACGCCGCGCTGGACTGCGCCGAACAGAACACCGGGCGCGCCAGCCTGCGCCTGTTGTACGCGCTGTACCTGTGCGGCAGCGGCAAGGTGG
This sequence comes from Pseudomonas moraviensis subsp. stanleyae, assembly GCF_036283065.1. Taxonomy (GTDB): domain Bacteria; phylum Pseudomonadota; class Gammaproteobacteria; order Pseudomonadales; family Pseudomonadaceae; genus Aquipseudomonas; species Aquipseudomonas stanleyae. Next base: position 204,256 of record NZ_JAADJI010000002.1, on the reverse strand, counting down.
TCGCGGTGTCCCACGGTTTGCGCCAGTCGCTTGCCGGGTTGATGCCCTGGGGCCAGCCGCGCATTCGTTATTGCCCGAACGCGGTGATCAGCGAGCAACTGCTGCGCGCGGCACAAGCGCCGCTGCCCGGTGGTGTGCCCCATCATTACTGGTTGGGGGTCGGCCGACTGGTGGAAACCAAGGGCTTCGATCTGCTGCTCGAAGCCTATGCACTGGCGACGCAACAACGGACGTTGCCGTATCTGGTAATTGCCGGCGACGGGCCGTTGCGCGCGCAGCTTGAAGAGCAGGCGCAACGGCTGGGTATTGAACGTCTGGTGCATTTTACCGGGCATCTGCGCAATCCCTATCCGCTGATCCGCCATGCGCAGTTGCTGGTGCTCAGCTCATTGCACGAAGGCTTGCCAACGGTGCTGGTCGAGGCGCTGGCGCTGGGCACTGCGGTAATTTCCACCGATTGCGGCAGCGGTCCGCGCGAGTTGCTCGACGACGGCCGCCTCGGGCGCCTGGTCAAAGTCAACGATGTGCCGGCCCTGGCCGAGGCGCTGCTCGACAGTCTGGCCAGCCGTGAACCGGCTGCGCCGGCTCGACGTTCAGTCAGCGAAGCGATCCGGCCCTATACCAGCCAGTACGCCGCGCAGGCCTATTACCAGGTGTGGAACCGATGAAAAAACTGCTGATCATCCTCCAGGATCTCGGCGCCGGCGGCGCGGAAAAAATGATGGTGCGCCTCGCCGGTGCCTTGGTCGAGGCCGGCAACGAAGTCACGCTGCTGATGCTCACCGGCGCCGGCATCAATCAGACCGCACTCGATCCACGGGTCCGGCAAGTACTGCTCGACAGTCCGCGCAGCGCCGCGGCTGTGCCGGCGCTGACGCGGTTTTTGCGCAGCAATCAGTACGACGCGCAACTGGCCGCCCTCACCCACGTCAACGTCGTGGCAATTGCCGCCGCCGCGCTGTCCGGCACGCTGGCGCGGCTGCATGTCAGCGAGCGCAATGCGTTCTCGCGGGACAAGCATGTCAACCCGGCGCTGTCGGTCAAGCTCGCCTACTGGCTGGCGCCGTGGCTGTACCGGCTGATTCCCAACCCGGTGATCTGCGTGTCACAAGGCGTCGCCGAGGATCTGGTCGACACCACTATCGCCCGCCCGCGCGACGTGACTACCGCCGACAACCCGGTGCTCGACAACGATTTTCGCGACAAACCTGCCGCCGCCCCCAGCCATCCCTGGCTGAAGGACAAAACCACGCCGGTGATCGTCGCCGTGGGTCGGCTGGCCCAGCAGAAAGGTTTCGACACCTTGCTCGACGCCTTCGCGCGCCTGCCACAACACGATGCGCGGCTGATCATCTTCGGCGAGGGCGCCCTGCGCGGCGAACTGCTGGCCCAAGCGAGTGCGCTCGGCATTGCACAGCGTTGCGATCTGCCGGGATACGCCAGTGATCCGATCGCCGAGATCGCCCGTGCGGATTGTTTCGTCCTGTCGTCGCGTTTCGAAGGCAGCCCCAACGCCCTGGTCGAAGCCTTGTCGACCGGTACGCCGGTCGTGGCGACGCGCTGCCCGTATGGCCCGCAGGAAATCCTCGGCGATGGCGCCGTCGCGCCCTTGGTCGAGGTTGACGATCCGGCCGCCCTCGCCGCCGCGATCAGCGCACAAATGTCCGCGCCGCGCGCCCTGCATCGCCAGCGCCGCATCGATGCTGCCGCGCGTTTTGTCAGCGCTCGCGCGGTGCAGACCTACCTCAGGGCGTTACTCGGGAGGCGCTGAAATGAACCGCCTGCAAGTGCGTTATTCGACGCTGGCCGACGCCTTCACTTTGTTTGGCGTGCTGTTTTATACCCAGGTGATCGGCTTCTTTCTGCGCCTGGGCAATGTCAGCACCCTGGACGATGCGCAGCAGGATCTGGAAGGCAATCTGGCCAATCAGGTCTGCGGCTTGCTGACCTTGCTGGTGCCGCTGTTCTTCTTCATCCGGCACAAGGTTTTTCTCAGCAAGAGCTTCTACCGGCAGAACCTGTTTTTGCTGTTGTTCCTGGGCTGCGTGGCGGCGTCGATCAGTTGGTCGAGCGAGCCGATGCTCAGTTTCAAGCGCTTCGTCGCGCTGCTCAGCGTGGTGTTCTTTGCCGGTTTCATCGCCTGGCGCTACAGCATCGAGCGGATCGCTTTTCTGTTCGGCTGCGTGATCGGCGCGGCGGCGCTGGTCGGGTTGATCTTCGCCGTGATTCGCCCGGACATTGCCTTTATCTCCGGTGGTATCCGTGACGGTGCCTTCCGCGGCGTGTTCGCGGAAAAGAACGCTGGCGCACGCCTGAACGCCATTGCGATCCTGTTGCTGCTGCCGATGATTCGCCAGCGCAACCCGCTGGCCATCCTCTACGGGCTGTTCGCGCTGATTGCCATCGGCCTGGCGCAGTCGGCCACGGCGATTGCGCTGATCGTCGCCGGCACCGCCAGTTACGCCTACTTCATCACGCTGATCCGCTTGCGCATCAACCGCTCACTGCTGGCCTTCACCGCAGCGACGCTGGTGTTCTTCCTCCTGTGTGGTGTGCTCTACGCCAACTACACGATGCTGCTGGAACTGGTCGGCCGCGACCCATCGCTGACCGATCGCACGCTGATCTGGGAGCTGTTGCAGCCGCTGATCGATGCACAATTTCTCAAGGGCTACGGTTTCGGCGCGTTCTGGGCCAGTGCCGATGCCGATGCGTTCATTACCCGCTGGGGCTACATCGGCAATGCGCACAGTGGTTACGTCGAAACCCTGCTCAACGGCGGCTTGATTCAGTTGGTCGCCCTGCTGCTGATGTTTGCCCAGACCCTGAGCAAGCGCTACCGGGCAATTACCGCCGACCAGTCGGCGCGCTATCAGGCCTGTGCGCTGGTGATCATCGGCCTGTTCGTGGTCACCAATTACGTCGCCTATGTGATCCCTAATTACCGCTCGGGCGAGTTCCTGATTTTCTGCGTGCTCAGCCTGACCTTTCGCCATCACCTCGTCGCCCGTACGCAGCCGCTGCCAGCGGCGAATGCCCGGCCGATGCGCACCACTTTCCGGGAGCAACGCCCATGCTGAATGATTCCTCGGCCGTCACCGTGTGCGTAGTGATCCCCCTGTACAACGCCGCCGCCAGCATCCAGCGGACACTGGATTCGGTGTGTGCACAAACCCGCTTGCCGGACAAAGTCATTGTCGTCGATGACGGCTCCAGCGATGCCGGGCCAGAGATCGTCAGGCAATACGCCGCGCCCTTCCCCATCGTGCTGTTGCAGCAGCCCAATCAGGGCCCGGCCAGTGCGCGCAATCGCGGCGTATTCAGTGCCGAAGAAACCTTTATCGCCTTCCTCGATGCCGACGACCGCTGGCATCCGGAAAAACTGCACAAGCAACTGGCGCTGCACGCCGAGCTCACCCGACAGGGGCGCAAGGTCGGTCTGGTCGATTGCTTTCAGATGAGCGAATTCAGCGACGGCAAACGCCAATTGGAGGATCGCTGCAAACACGGCGAGCACTTTGCCGGTTTCATGCGCGAAAACATCATCAACGGCACCTCCGGCGTACTCGCCCTGCGCGAAATCATCGTCGCCATTGGCGGCTTCGATCAGAGCCTGCGTTTTGCCGAGGATCGGCTGCTGTGGACGCGCATCGCGGAAATCAGCGAGATCCACAGCGTGCCGCAGATCCTCCACTGGCGCGCGGTCAACGCCGCCAACATCACCGCGCAACCGCACAAGTACTACCCGCACAAGCTGCGCTTTATCCAGCTGTACCTGGCGCGCTACGGCACACGGCTGAACAAGCAGCAGCGGATCTATTTCGTCCTCGCCAACCACGCGGAATTTCTCAATGCGTTTTCCCGGCGCGGCGATCATCGGCGGGTCATCGAAGTATTCCGGCAGATGCTCGGGCATTCGTGGCAGACGCTGTTTTTCTTCCACGGCAAACCAACCCTGCGCTACCTCTACGCCTGCTTGAAAAGCCTGGGCAACAGCCGCTGAATTTCAGGGATCGCGCCATGGCCAACCGCCGCCTGATGACCCTCGTATGGATTTTCACCGAGAAGTTCGGCCTGATTTTCCTGTCGATGATTACCTTTGTCGTCTACGCGCATCTGCTGACGCCGACGGAGCTGGGCATCGGCACGCTGATCATCGCCGTGGTCGAAGTGGTCGGCATTGTGTTTTCGTCGATGCTCGAAGACCCGCTGGTGCGCCTGCAACGTGTCGAGGACAAACACATCAGCAGCGTGTTCTGGTTTTCCGTGCTGGTCAGTCTGTTGTCGATTGCGCTGATTTCGCTGGCGGTGGTGCTCTATACGCCATCCACTGCGCTGCGCTGGATGACCTCGGTGGCCTCGGTGAAAATCCTCTTCACCCTGATGGCCCGGGTGTATGTGGCACAGATGCGCCGCAGCGGCAACTTCAAACTGCTGGCCTCGCGCACCCTGCTCGGCAAAGTCGCTGGCGGTGTCGGCGGCGTGGCCGTGGCGCTGTTGGGTTTCGGCCCGTGGGCGGTGGTCGCGCAGGCGCTGATCATGGACGGTATTTCCACACTGGTGCTGATGCGCAGCGAGCGTCGGCGCATTCCTTTTCTGATCGACCGTCAGGTGCTGGGCGACCTGCTGCGCGCCGGTCTGCCCGTTTGCGTCAACGTCATGAGTTCGCAAACCCTGCAACGCGGCGTCAACCTGATTCTCGGCCTGACTGCCGGGGCGCATGCGGTGGGCATGTTCAACCTGGCCATGCGCATCATCGACCTGCCGCGCTCGGCGATCTACAACGGATTGATGAGTTACGCCCTGCCGGTGTTCGCCCGGCGCAGTGCCGAACCGGCGCGACTGATCGGCGTGATCGGTGATTCGACGGCGATCAGCGGCTTCGTGCTGACACCGCTGTTTTTCGGCATCGCCCTGACCGCCGAAGACATCATCCTGCTGATCTTCGGTGCGAAATGGGCCGACGCCATTCCGCTGCTGCAAGTGCTGGCCTGCACGGCGGCGCTGGGTAATCTGGCGCTGTATGCGACCACCGCGCTGGTGGCGGTCAATCGCACGCACCTGACGCTCAAGGCCGAAGTCGCCACCACCCTGCTCGCGCTGGCGCTGGTCTATCTGCTCGGCGCGAGCTACGCCGGCATGGCCGCGGCGCTGGCATTGCTGCTGCGCATGCTGCTGATCACGCCGTTGCAGGTACGCGGCCTGCACGCCGCGATCGGTTATGACTGGCGCAGCTTCTTCCAGTCCAGCTACCGCAGCCTGTCTGGCTCTGGCGTGATGGTCGGCGTGGTGCTGTGGCTGTCGCCGCAGACCGGCCTGCCCGGCTACGCGCACCTGGCCGGCGACATTGCCATCGGCACGCTGACCTACGCCTTGGCCTACAGCCTGCTGCACCCGCGCTGGCCGCAAGAATTCAAGTTGGTGTTCACCGCCCGCTGAGCCGGATTTCCTCGCAATGGAGCACGTCGTCATGCGCAAAACCACGTTGATCACGGGCGGTGCCGGCTACATCGGTTCGCACACGGCATTGCAACTGATCGAGTCGGGCCGCTCGGTCCTGATTCTCGACAACCTGTGCAACAGCAGCCGCGAGGCCATCGCACGGCTCGAGCTGTTGAGTCATTCGCACATCGATTTCATCGAAGGCGATATCCGCGACCCGGCGCTGCTGGAAGAGATTTTCAGCACCTACGCGATTGACGCAGTGCTGCATTTCGCCGGGCTCAAAGCCGTTGCGCAAAGCGTGCGCAGGCCGCTGGATTACTACGCCAACAATGTCGTCGGCACGCTGAACCTGTGTCAGGCGATGGCCCGCGCCCACGTGTTCAATCTGGTGTTCAGCTCCTCGGCGACGGTGTACGGCGAGCCTGCGGTAATGCCGATCATCGAAGCCCACGGCACCGGCAAGCCGGCCAACCCTTACGGGCGCTCGAAGTTGATGATCGAAGAATTGCTCAGCGACCTCGCCCTCGCCGATTCACGCTGGAACATCGCGGTGCTGCGCTACTTCAACCCGATCGGCGCGCACGACAGTGGATTGATCGGCGAGGCGCCCAACGGCCGGCCGAACAATCTGCTGCCGTGCCTGACCGAGGTTGCCAGCGGCCAGCGCGCGGCGTTGACCGTTTACGGCAACGACTATCCGACCGTCGACGGTACCTGTATTCGCGATTACATCCATGTGCTGGATCTGGCCGAAGGTCATCTGAAGGCGCTGGATGTTTTGCAAGGCAACGAGCATGGCCTGCACGTATGGAACCTCGGCACTGGCACCGGCTACAGCGTGTTGCAGATCATCAGCGCCTTCGAAGACGTCACTGGGCTGCGCATTGCGTACCGCTTCGCCCCGCGTCGCGCTGGGGATATCGCCGAATGCCGCGCCGATGCGAGCAAGGCCGGGCGCGAGCTAGGCTGGCGCGCGCAACGCGAGCTGCCGCAAATGCTCATCGACAGCTGGCGCTGGCAGACCAGTAACCCATGGGGCTACCGACCACAACCGGCGCCGCTGCTGGCGGTGGGCACGTAACAACGCCGCCAACTCACGTTAGGGACGACTCATGAACAGATCACGATATTTACTGTTTGTCTTGCTGCTGCTGAGCGCTGGCGTCAGCGCCAATATTCCAGGACCGGTCACTGAAGGACTGGTGTTGTGGCTGGACGGCAATGATCCGGCCTCGATGACACTGGAGGGGCAAAACCAGGTCGTGCGCTGGCTGGACAAGTCCGGCAAGGGCAATGACGTCACCGTCGACAATCGCGCGGCGACGATTTTGCCGACGCGGGTCGACAACGCGCTCAACGGCCACGGCGTGGTGCGTTTCAGCGGCACGGCGGCGTTCATGGGCCAGGCGATTCGTACCACCAGGGGCCCGGTGACAGTGTTCGTCGTCTCGCGGCGCTTGCCCGAGCAGGCCGGCGGCAAAGCCTGGCAGCGCCTGTTCAGCTCCCGCCCGCAACTGGCGGACAACGATAACGTCGCGCCGAATTTCGGCATCAGCGTGCAGCAGACCAGCGCCTACGAACCGGCGCTGGCGCTGCTGGAAACCAGTGACGTGCCGATCGGCCCGTTCGCGGTGGCGCGCAATGTGGTCGGCACCTCGGAAATCCTCCGTGGCGACATCGCCGAAGTGCTGGTGTATGACCGCCCATTCAGCAACCAGGACGAACGCCGTAGCGTGTTCGACTACCTGGCGCAAAAATGGGCGGTGGTGGTTCCGCAGCAGGCCGATGCGTGGACCCGCGTTGGCCCGTTGGGCCCGACCCCGACGCACGTTACCGCCGATCTGCCGTTGTCGGATCAGGCCAATGTCGGCGGCTGGAAACTCGATACGCGGTTGTCCGATGAATTCAATGGCAGCACGCTCGATGCCCAACGCTGGCACGTCAACAACGCCACCGGCACTGATTCCCTCGGGCGCAAACCGGCGCTGTTTCTGCCCGAGAACGCCAAGGTCGGCAGCGGCAATCTGAACATCACTTTCCGCAAGCAGACCCTCCCGGAAAAATACGTGGCGCTGGGCTACAAGGACTACAGCTCGGCGATGGTCCGCACCAATGAACGGGGTATGTACGGCTACTACGAAGCCCGGGCGAAACCGATGAATTCCGCCGGTTCCAGTGCGTTCTGGCTGGCCTGGACCGGGCTGCCGGACAACGCCACGGAAATCGACATTTTCGAAATCGGCGGCAAGACCCGCAATCAAGCGTTCGACTATCGGTACAACATGAACGCGCATGTCTGGGCCAGACCGCAGAATGATCAACACCTGAGTTCCGGCAGCACATGGATTGCACCGTGGCGGCTGGCCAATACCTTTCATGTCTACGGCTTTGACTGGCAACCCGAGACGTTGCGCTGGTATGTCGACGGCGTGCTGGTGCGAGAGGCGAAGAACACCTATTGGCACTTCCCCATGCAAATCGTCTTCGACAGTGAAGCGATGTGGGACTGGTTCGGCGTGGTCGACGATGCTGACCTGCCGTCGGTGTTTCGCATCGATTACGTCAGGGTCTGGACCCGCTCAGCGCAATAGGCCCGCGCTCAACGGTTGTGCACCATCGCCTGCATCTGCCACAGCGTGCGGAACCGTCCCTGGCTTTCGCGCAACTCCTGCGGCGTGCCGTCCTGGACGATCTCGCCGTCCTCCAGCACCAGCACCCGGTCGAAGTTGGCGATGGTCGAGAGCCGGTGCGCCACCGCAAGGACTGTCCGGCCGCGCATCAGGTTGCTCAATGCACGCTGGATGATCGCTTCGGAATCGGAATCCAGTGCCGAGGTCGCCTCGTCGAGAATCAGGATCGGGGCGTCCTTCAAAAACGCCCGCGCCAGCCCCAGACGCTGGCGCTGGCCACCGGACAAGGTCACCCCGCGCTCACCGACCGGGGTGTGATAACCCTGCGGCAGCGCCTGGACGAATTCGTCGCAAAACGCCTGGCGCGCGGCTTCGATGATCTGCTGCTCGGTGGCGTACGGCTGGCCGTAGCCGATGTTTTCCAGAATGCTGCGATTGAACAGCGTCGGCTCTTGCGGCACTACGGCGATCTGCCGACGCAGGCTGTCCTGACTGACCGAGCGAATGTCGCGGTCATCGATCAGGATTACCCCGCTGCGCACGTCATCCAGCCGTTGCAGCAAACCGAGCAAGGTCGATTTGCCCGAGCCCGAGGTGCCGGCAATGCCGATGCTTTGCCCGGCCGGAATATCCAGGAAAAAATGCTCGAAGACCTTGCGCCCGTCCGGGTAGGCGTAACTGACGTCGAGCATCTTGATATGACCACGGGTCGGCGCCAGTTCTTCCGCGGTGTCGCTGAGTTCGTGGGGCTGGGCGACGATGCCCAGCGTCTCGCTGATGACGCCCATCTGCTGGCTGGTTTCCACCAGGGCCAGCGCCAGTTCGCGCGAACCGTGCAGGATGCGGAAGGTCAACGCGCTGACCATCACCACATCGCCCGCCGTTACCTGTCCCGCTCGCCAGAGCAGAATCGCCCAGCCGAGCATGCCCCCAGCCATGACGGTGAGGCAGATGTCGTGCAGCACCCGGGCCTTTTCCATGTACATCCAGCTGCTGCGGTGTGAATCGGCCTCGATGCCGATCTCGCGCTCCAGGCGCAGACGCTCGCGTTGACGCCCGGAGAACGCCTTGATCGTCCAGACATTGGACACCAGATCGACAATCTCGCCACCGACCCGCGCCGACTGCGAAGCGAAAGCGATGTGTCGGCTGCGGCCGCGTACGCCGAACACGGTGATCAGCGCGGCGACCACGATCACGCAGCCGACCAGGGCCAGTGCCATCGCCCCATGTACCGCCAACAGCAAAGCCACGGCACCGATGAAATCCACGCACGGCGGCACGATGCGCCAGGTCAGCCCGCCATAGACCTTGTCGGCAGCAGCGCCGATGGCCGAGACGCGATTGGCCAGCGAACCGGAGAAGTGCCGCTTGAAATAGCGCATTGGGTGGCCGGTCAGGTGATGAAACAGGTCCACGCGCAGATCGGCGCAACTGCCGACGATGGTGTGGCAACCGACCCAGCCGCCGAGGCGCCACAGCAGGTTTTCCATGACGATCAACGCCATGAACAGGCCGAACGCGTGCCACACCTGTTCCGCCGCCGACCCGGCGGCCATGGCATCGACCAGCAGTTTCATGCCGTACTGCACCACTACCGCACAGCCCGCCGCGCCCATCACCAGTGCGACCATGGCGATGAAGTGCGCCGGGCGAATTCTGATGTAGCGCCATAAGAAGGCAGCGGCTGACGCCGGCAAGGGCTCATCGCGCATTTGCTGGAAGTTCATCTCCCGCGCCCCTCAATGTGCCCGCCATTTACCCTGCGCAAACACGCGGCAACCCGCTCGGGCACCTGCGCCAGCTCGACGTGCAGCGGGTGAAATGCCGCGCGCTCGCCCTCGCCATCGGGGTAGCCAAACACACCGGTGGGGCAATACCGGCCGTTATCCCAACCCGGATAATCGAGAAACGGATACCAGCAAATCCCCTGCACCGGCACACCGCGTTCGAGCGCCAGCAGCGTCTGCTCGACAATGTAGGCCAGCCACGGCAGGCGTTCTTCATCTTCGGCACCGGTTTCAGCGATCAGTACTGGCCGCTGATAACGCTGGTGCAGTTCCTTGAGCATGCCTGACAACGGACGGAAATCGCGCTCGCCGCGAAGGATGCGCCGGCCGTGGTAATACCACTGGTTATGCGCATAGAAATTTGCGCCGATGATATCCAGGTAATGCTCCTGCCCGCCCAGACCGGGCCATTCACGGCCAGTGAGCAGATCCCACGCCTGAAATTGCGACAGCCGATAGGCTTCGGCCGCTTCGATATCGTCGCTGCGCCGGGAACCGGCGAGCACATGGATCAACGGATCGCACTGGACGAACCGTGCATGCGGCGCCTGTTGGCGAATCGCTTCGATCGCGGCGATGCTCGCCCGCACCAGTTGATGCTTGAGTTCCTGCGCGCGCCCGCGTGCGTTCGGGTTGAAATACGCGACTTCGCCCCCCGCCCAGCTCCAGAAGGAAATCTCGTTGATCGGCGAGTAGAACGGCACGCTGACACCCTCGTCCGTCATCAGCTTTGCCGCAGCAGCAGCGAAACGGGCAAAACGCTCGACGAACGCCGGGCGCCAGAAATCCAGGTCATCCGGATAACCGTAATGGCACAGGTCCCAGACCACTTGCACCTGCTGCGCTTGCGCGGCTTTGAGCATCGGCACGAAGCTGCTCCAGTCATAACGACCGGGGCTGTGTTCGATCAGGTGCCAGCGCAAGCCGTCGCGGGCGCAACGAATGTTCAACCCGCTCAGTCGCTGGTAATCCTTTTCGATCCAGCGCGCATGTCCGGTGTCGGCCAGCAGATCCAGGCGCCGACCATCCTGGCGGCGCTGACTGGAACATTCGAAACCGGCCATGACGAAGCTGCTGAAGATCGAATGAGCGCCTGCGCCGGGCTCGGGTTCGTCGCCTTTCGGCTGCGCGGTCATGAAGCATCGGTCTCGGTTGCGGCAGTGGCGGGTGCCTGCGCCGCTTGGATATCCCGATACAGGGCCAGCGCCTGCCCCACCACCTGATCCATGTTGTAGTACTTGTAGGTGCCCAGTCGCCCGAGAAAAGTGACGTTCGGGACCTGCTCGGAGAGTGCGCGATAACGTTTGTACAGCTCAGCGTTTTCCGCGCGCGGCACCGGGTAATACGGGTCGCCGTCGTCACACGGATATTCGTAAGTGATGCTGGTGCACGGGTGCGTTTGCCCGGTCAGGTGTTTGTATTCAGTGATGCGCGTGTACGGCACGTCCGGGTGCGGATAATTCACCACCGCTACCGGCTGATAGTGCTCTTGTTCGAGGGTCTGGTGCTCGAAACGCAAGGACCGGTACGGCAAGCGGCCCAACTGGAAATCGAAGTATTCGTCGACCGGGCCGCAGTAGATCAGATGCTCGTACTTCACCTCGTCGCGCACAGCCTTGAAATCGGTGCTGAGCAACAGATCGATGTTCGGGTGATCGAGCATGCGTTCGAACATTTGCGTGTAGCCGCCTGTGGGCATGATCTGGAAGGTGTCGGCGAAATAGCGGTCGTCTTCGCTGGTCCGCGTCGGAATGCGTGAAGTCACCGATTTATCCAGCGCCGATGGGTCCAGTCCCCATTGCTTGCGCGTGTAGCCACGGAAGAATTTCTCGTAGAGTTCACGACCGATCTGATTGACCACGACGTCTTCAGAAGTGCGAATGGTCGCCACCGGTTCGGCGCGTGCGGCGAGAAACACTTCGGCTTCCTCTGAGGACATCGACAAGCCGTAGAGCGTATTCAACGTGGTCAGATTGATTGGAATCGGCACCAGTTGGCCGTCGACCTGGGCGAGGACTCGATGCTCGTAGGGTCGCCATTCAGTGAAGCGCGACAGGTAGTCGACAATGCGCTGGGCATTGGTGTGAAAGATGTGCGGGCCATAACGATGCACCAGCACCCCGGCGGCGTCGTAGTGATCGTAGGCATTGCCGGCGATGTGCGGGCGCCGGTCGATCAGCAGGACTCGGCGCCCAAGGCCTTCGGCGAGTCGCTCGGCGATGACACTGCCGGCAAACCCGGCGCCGACGATCAGGTAGTCGTAGGACTGGCAGGACTTTGCCGCCTCAAGGCTTATCGTAGGCATTCGATCTGCTCCTGCATGAAGCGACTGGTGTTGTCCCACGACATGCCGGCGATGGCGGCATCGGCGCACTGTAGAAATTCGAGGGTGCCTTTGAGTGGCAAAGCTTTTTCGATCGCCTCGACAAAAGCCTCGGCAGTCTCGGCAATGAACACCGCACCACTCTGGCCGTAGCCGCTGACCACGTCGTGAATCGGCGTCGACACCACCGGGCAACCGCCCGCCAGATACTCCGGGGTCTTGGTCGGGCTGATATAGCGGGTGGAGGCGTTGAGAGCGAACGGCATCAGCGCCACGTCCCAGCCAGCGAGGTAGTCCGGCAGCTCGGCATATTGCTTGCCGCCGAGATAATGAAGGTTCGGCCGTTGCGGCAGGGTTTGTGGGTCGATCTTCACCACCGGCCCGATCAGCACGATCTGCCAGTCGGGACGCATTGCCGCCACGCGATCAATCAGTTCGATATCGAAGCGTTCGTCGATCACACCAAAGAAGCCCAGGCGTGGCCGCGCTATGGATGCTTGATCGGGCGGTTCCGGCAGTGCCTGCCGCGCCGCCGCGAAATGCGCGATGTCGACGCTGCTCGGTACCGGATAGGCATTGCCGTGCTGGCGCTGCTTGACCTCCCACAGGCTGACGCCGCCGGTGAACACCACGTCGGCGCGGGCCAGCAGTTGCCGTTCCATGTCGAGCAATTGCGCGGGGGCGCCCATGAACGCCGACAGTTCATCCATGCAGTCATAGACGGTGACCCGAGCGTCGAGGTGCTCGGTAAACAGCAGACTCATCGGCGTGAGATACCACAGCAGCAGATCGCCCTGAACGCGCCCGGCGAGATGCTCATCGAGCAATTGCCTCTGCGCCTGCTCAATCGCATCGCCGCTCATGCCGATCGGCAACTGCGGCACCGCGACTTCTATACCTGCGGCCGGATGCGAAAGTTCGAGTCGCGGCGTGGCGTCTTCGACAAATACCGGTTCCTCGAAAAACACCACGTCGTAGTGTTTCGCCAGTCGCGACATGACGTGCTGCGGCCGCTGATAGACAAAGCCCCAACGCAGATGCGACAGACACACCAGCGTGGGCCGCAACTGAAGGGATGTTTCGAGTGCATTCTGCGCGCTCGCCAGTGCGAGCGCCTCGGGTTGTTCTGCAAGGTTCATGGCCAATTCCTCATCAAGGAAAACAAGTCGACACAGTGCCGAGCCACCGGGCCGTCTCACTTGTCGGCACTGCAAGTGCAGGGCATGTCTCGATGAGGCCGTAAGGCTCTTGAAGGTTGGAATCGCGGCATTCTCGCGTCGTTCAGCCCAACCTTGAGCGCAGCCGATGAACTGCACATACCGGCTGGCAAACGAAGTTGAACTCGCCAGACGATCCATCCCCTACCGTCCAGGACAACATGGTTTTTGCCGCCGCACGGGCGCTTCGAAACCATGCACTGAGCCATCGGCCGATGGCAGCACTTTGTGAGGGCGGGCGCATGATCTTGATTACCGGTGGTGCGGGATACATTGGTGCGCACGTCGCACTGCAATGGCTGGGCAACGGCGAGGACGTGTTGATCCTCGATAACTTGTGCAACAGCCAGCGCGCGGCGATCGAGCGCATCAGTGCCCTGGCCGGAAAACGGCCGGAGTTCATTCAGGGCGATGTGCGCAATCGACGATTGCTCGATAACCTTTTGCGCGATTACCCGATCGATGCCGTGGTGCATTGCGCCGGGTTGAAAGCGGTGGGTGAAAGCGTGCGTGAACCCCTGCGCTATTTCGACACCAATGTCGGCGGCAGCCTGACCTTGTGCCAGGCCATGGCCCAGGCCGGGGTGTTCCACCTGTTGTTCAGCTCATCGGCCACCGTGTATGGCGACTGCGCCACCTTGCCAATCAACGAAAACTGCGGCACCGGCCAGCCGACCAATCCCTACGGCATGTCGAAACTGATGTCGGAAAACATCATGAAGAGTGTCGCCAGTTCCGACCCGCGCTGGTCGATCGGCCTGCTGCGCTATTTCAATCCGATCGGTGCGCATCCTTCCGGCCTGCTCGGCGAGGCGCCCACCAGCACGCCAAACAACTTGCTGCCTTACTTGCTGGAAGTTGCCAGTGGGCAGCGGGCGCAGCTGTCAGTGTTCGGCAACGACTACCCGACTCCGGACGGCACCGGCATTCGCGATTACCTGCACGTGGTTGATCTTGCGCTCGGGCACGTGTGCGCACTCGATGCGGTGCGCGATCGCCATGGCATGAGCATCTGGAATCTGGGCACCGGGCGCGGCTATTCGGTGTTGGAGGTGGTCAGCGCGTTCGAACAGGTCACCGGCATCAAGATCCCGTTGCGCATTGAAGCGCGGCGTCCGGGCGACATCGCACGCTGCTGGGCGGACCCGCAAAAAGCCCTCGAGGAATTGCGCTGGCAGGCGAGCCGTTCACTGCCGTGCATGCTCGCCGATGCCTGGCGCTGGCAATGCAACCAGCGCGGGCTGGTTGACGTGCGCCAGGCCAATTGAACGTTGCGCACGGTCATTCATTGTCGTGACCGTGCGCGTCGGCACACGTCAATCGTCCGGACTCGCCGCCGGCGATTCGTTCTGCCTGATCGATACCACGCTTGAGCGCGTCTTCGACTTCCCACTCCGCGCCGGGCCATTTTCTGATGCGTTCATAGGCGCATTCACCGGTTGCGGTGTAGACGCTGATGAATACTTCAACATCGCGATCATCGTTCTCGCGTGCACACACCTCGATATGACAGCCGTTTTCGGCTTCCTTCATTTGGCATATGTCCGCCTTTTCCATCGCCTTCCATTTCTTGTAGGTCTCACCGCGCATGAACATGTCGTACTCCTGGACTCAACTCGCTCATTTCAAATGACTCGTCCTCTGGCCCGATTATTCGGGGTTTGCCGAGAGGCATTTTCAGCATAGCCCGCCCTTCTCCGCGCGCCGTTTCGCTCGTTCAACCGTTCGTCAGCTTGTGAAACATTCTGTAAAACCATCGCCCGAATGCCTATTCAAAAAGTTCGAGGCCCAGGCGAGCACAAGTACAACTCGTTATTCAGCCGAAGGTAATAAGCCGGTACAGAAACAGTGATTTCTGTCCTTGGCCAAGTGTTGCCCGAACAAACAGGGATCGATATAGCAACAGGGGGATGTATGAAGCGAATCATCAGCCATTGCCTGGTCTGGCTCGCTGGCAGCGTTGCGCTCGCTGGTTGCAATCTGGTGGTGTTCAACCCCAAGGGTGATGTCGCCCGCGATGAGCGCGACCTGATCATCCTCGCCACCGGTCTGATGCTGCTGGTGGTGATTCCGGTCATCGTCATGACCTTCCTCTTCGCCTACCGCTACCGCGCCACCAACAAGAAGGCGCGCTACTCACCGCGCTGGGCCAGTTCGCACAAGATCGAAGCCGTGGTCTGGGGCGTGCCCTTCCTGATCATCTGCGTGTTGGGCTGGGTGACCTGGGAAACTACCCATGCGCTGGACCCGTATCGACCGTTGGATTCGGACGTCCCACCGGTAAAGGTGCAAGTGGTGGCGACGGACTGGAAATGGCTGTTCATTTACCCTGATCTGGGCATCGCTTCAGTCAATGAACTGGCGATTCCGGTGAATACGCCAGTGAACTTCACGGTAACTTCCGACGCGGCGATGACTTCATTCTTTATTCCGGCACTGGGCGGGCAGATATATGCCATGGCCGGCATGCAGACCAAGTTGCATTTGATCGCCAACGAAATCGGCCAGTATCGCGGCATCGCCGCCAACTATAACGGCCACGGTTTCTCCGACATGCACTTCAGCACCCTGGCACTCAGTGGCGCCGACTACGAAGCCTGGGTCAGCAAAGTCAAAGCCGCGCCCGGGCAACTTGATCAAGCCAGTTACGCCGAGTTGGCCAAGCCCTCTGTCGCGCACAAGATCACTTATTACTCGGCTGTGCAGGAGCGACTGTTTCTCGACATCGTCGACAAGTACGAAGGGATGAACAAGGCACCGCGCAAGAAGGGAACGCAGGTGCAACGGAACGACGACGATGCGCGCGTCAATCAACAACCGAGTCTGCTGGCCGAGGAGCGTTGAATCATGTTCGGGAAACTTTCATGGGACGCGGTGCCCTTCGACGAACCCATCGTCATGTACACCCTGGCCGTGGTCGGCCTGATGGGTTTTGCCCTGGTCGGCACCATCACCTGGAAACGCAAATGGGGTTACATCTGGCGCGAGTGGTTCACCTCGGTCGACCACAAGAAAATCGGCTGCATGTACATCATCGTCGCGTTGGTGATGCTCCTGCGTGGTTTCTCCGACGCGATCATGATGCGTACCCAACAGGCGATGGCATCCAGTGGCGGGCCGGGTTATCTGCCGCCGGAACACTATGACCAGATCTTCACCGCCCACGGCGTGATCATGATTTTCTTCATGGCCATGCCGTTCGTGGTCGGTCTGATGAACATCGTGGTGCCGTTGCAGATCGGCGCACGTGATGTGGCCTATCCGTTTCTCAATGCGCTGAGCTTCTGGCTGTTCGTGGTGGGTGCGGCGCTGGTGAATATCTCCCTGGGCGTCGGTGAATTTGCCCGCACCGGCTGGGTCGCCTACCCGCCGCTGTCCGAACTCGGCTACAGCCCCGGCGTCGGGGTGGATTACTACATCTGGTCATTACAGATATCCGGCATAGGCACGTTACTGACCGGGGTCAACTTCTTCGTGACCATCCTGAAGATGCGCACCGAAGGCATGACCCTATTCAAGATGCCGGTATTCACCTGGAACGCGCTGTGCACCTCGATCCTGATTCTTGCTGCGTTCCCGATCCTCACCGCGACCTTGCTGATGCTGACCCTCGATCGTTATCTGGGCATGCACTTCTTTACCAACGAGGCCGGCGGCAACCCGATGATGTACGTCAACCTGATCTGGGCCTGGGGCCATCCGGAGGTGTACATCCTGATTCTGCCGGCGTTCGGGATCTTCTCGGAAATCGCTGCGACCTTCAGCAGCAAGCGCCTGTTCGGCTATGTCTCGCTGGTGTGGGCGACGATTGCGATCACCATCCTCTCGTTCATCGTCTGGCTGCACCACTTCTTCACCATGGGCGCCGGCGCGAACGTCAATGCGTTCTTCGGCATCATGACGATGATCATTGCGGTGCCGACCGGGGTGAAAATCTTCACCTGGCTGTTCACCATGTACCGCGGCCGCGTGCGCTTCGAAACGCCCATGCTGTGGACGCTGGGCTTTATCGTCACGTTCAGCATCGGCGGCATGACCGGCGTGCTGCTGGCGGTGCCCGGTGCCGACTTCCTGCTGCACAACAGCCTGTTCCTGATTGCGCACTTCCATAACGTGATCATCGGTGGCGCAGTGTTCGGCTACATGGCCGGGCTGACCTACTGGTTCCCGAAAGCCTTCGGTTTCCGCCTCAACGACCGCCTCGGGCGCATCTCGTTCTGGTGCTGGCTGATCGGCTTCTACTTCGCATTCATGCCGTCCTACGTGCTGGGTTTCATGGGCATGACCCGCCGCCTCAACCATTTCGACAACCCGGCCTGGCAACCGTGGCTGCTGCTGGAGCTGGTCGGCGTCGGCATTATTCTCTGCGGTGTGGCGACGCAGTTGATGCAGCTCTACGTGAGCATCCGCAATCGCGCCAAGTACCGCGACCTCACTGGCGACCCGTGGGACGGTCGCACGCTGGAATGGGCCACGGCCTCGCCGCCACCGTTCTATAACTTTGCCGAGCAACCGAAAGTCAACGACCTCGACGCCTATTGGGGCATGAAGGAGCGCGGCGTCAGCACCCTCAGCCACACCGACTATCGGGCCATTCACATGCCGCGCAATACCTCCGCCGGCCTGGTGATCAGTGTCTTCGCGCTGATCTGCAGCTTCGCCCTGGTCTGGCATATCTGGTGGCTGGCGATCTTTGGTCTGGTCGCCTCGGTGGTGGCGATGGTGGTGCGCAGCTACGACGAAGACATCGACTATTTCGTCCCGGCGCAGGAAGTTGCGCGGATTGAAAAAGCGCGTCTAAAAGATCTGGCGGAGGCTTGAACATGTCCAACATCGTTCTGGATAAAGACATCGCGCACAGCCATGAACATGGCCACGAAGACGCGGGGTCGATGCGCATTTTCGGCTTCTGGATCTACCTGATGACCGACTGCATCCTCTTCGCCACGCTGTTCGCCGGCTATGCCGTGTTGCGTGACAGTGTCGCTGGCGGGCCTTCGACCGTGGACATTTTCGAGCTGCCCTACGTCCTTGCTGAAACCGCGTTGCTGCTGCTCAGCAGCATCACTTACGGCTACGCCATGCTGGCGATGAATCGCAATGACAAAGCCCATGTGCTGCGCTGGCTCGGCGTCACCTTCGTGCTGGGTTGCGGCTTCATCGCCATGGAGATCAATGAATTCCATCATCTGATCAAGGAAGGCTACGGGCCGGATCGCAGTGGTTTCCTCACCGCGTTCTTCACCCTGGTCGGCACCCACGGCGCGCACGTGCTCAGTGGTCTGGTGTGGATGGCGGTGTTGATGGCGCAGATCAGCGGCCGAGGCCTGACCAACACCAACACGACGCGGCTGAGTTGCCTGAGCCTGTTCTGGCACTTCCTCGACGTGGTGTGGATTTGCGTGTTTACCGTGGTTTATCTGTTGGGGGTGGTGTGACATGTATAACCAGAGCCCGATTCATAGCAGTGCCGGCACCAGCGATGGCACCAGTCGTTCGTACATGGTCGGCTTCATCATTTCGGTGATCCTGACGGTGATTCCCTTTGGCCTGGTCATGTACCCGACCCTGCCGCGCAGCGTCACCGCCTGGGTGGTGGTTGCGCTGGGCGTGGTGCAGGTTTTCGCTCACCTCAAATACTTCCTGCATCTGGACACCGCCAAGGAACAGCGCTGGAACCTCAGAGCGCTGATCTTTTCGGTGGTGATCATTCTTCTGCTGGTCGGGCTTTCGCTATGGATCATGGACAGCATCCACCACAACATGCTGGCGCACTGAAGCACTGGCGGCTGTCGCTGAATGTCGGGCTGGAACTGACCAAGCCCGGCATCATCATCGGCAACCTGGCTTCGGTATTCGGCGGCTATCTGCTTGCCGCCGGCGGGCGTCCGGTTTCCCTGGCGCACCTGTTGGCCGCCCTGCTCGGCACCGCACTGGTCATCGCTTGCGGCTGCGTGATCAACAACTGCGTCGACCGTGATATCGACCGACGCATGGTGCGCACCTGTCACCGGGCGCTGGCCGTTCGCGCCGTGTCGTTGCCCAGTGCATTCTGCTACGCGGCGGTGCTTGGCGTGCTCGGCTTCGCTTTGTTGTGGGCTGGCACCACGCTCTTGGCTTGTGCGATGGCGGCAGTCGGTCTGATCGTTTATGCAGGCATTTATACCTGCCTGATGAAACGCCGTTCGCATTGGGGCACCTTGGTCGGCAGCTTGTCCGGGGCCATGCCGCCGGTGGTCGGGTACTGCGCGGTGACCGCCAGTTTCGACGCCACGGCGCTGATGCTGATCGTGGTGTTCTGTTGCTGGCAGATGCCCCACTCCCACGCGATCACCGTCATGCGCCACGAAGACTTCCGTGCCGCCGGGCTGCCAACCTTGTCGCTCAGCCAGGCCCGGCGCGAGATCAACCTCTACATGGTCGCGTTCCTGCTCAGCGCAGCGATTCTGGGCTGGGTTGCCGACGTCAATGTCTCCTATCCGCTGGTAGTGCTCGGGCTGGGTGGGTATTGGTTTTATCTGGCCTTGCGTCCTGTGCCAGAGGCTAACGCGAAGCCTTGGGCGCGGCGCTTGTTCAGCGTATCGATCGTGCTGATTCTGGCGCTGAATCTTTCCTTGTCGCTGAACGCCGTATTGCCAGCGCTCTACCGCTCATCGGGCGCTGCCGAAAACCATCAAACGCAGGCGCATGACGGGTATCAGAATCGGTAACGACTTGGTTAACAGACAACCCGGAGGTCGCTCATGGCCAATGATCCTTCCACCACCGATTGCGCATGCCCGGGCTGCACCTGCAAGTGCAGCGCCGATGCTGCATGCGAGCGCGACGGCAAACGCTATTGCAGCCAGGCTTGCGCGGATCTGCACCCGAAGGGCCAACCCTGCCCCTCCTCTGCCTGCCATTGCGAGCAGAACCTGGGAGTCGATGAGCGCAATGTCAGTGATTCGAAACTGGATCAGGCAGTCGAGGAAACCTTCCCTGCCAGCGATCCGATTTCACCGTGAGTCTCCATCGACGCAGTCTCAATATGGTCGCGGCAGCGTTTGCGCTGACGGCTTTGTCCTATGGCCTCGCGCGCTTCGCTTACGGGCTGTTGTTGCCGCAGATCCGTGAGGATCTGGCGCTGAGCGTGTCCGCTGCCGGCTGGATCGGCGGCAGCGCGTTTGCCGCTTACTGTGTGGGCATCGTTGCGACGTTTGTCTGCAACGGCAAGGTCAGTCCGCGCGGGTTGACGGTGATGGCCGGCGCCGCCGCGACGCTGGGGATGGGGCTGGTAGTCATCGCTTCGTCGGGGTTGGCGTTGGGCTGCGGCGTGGCGCTGGCGGGTTTGAGCACGGGGTTGACCTCGCCGCCGCTGGCGAGCGCGGTGGCGGCGCGTCTTGATGGTGCGGATCGCCCACGTGCCAATGGCTTTATCAATGCCGGGACGGCGGTCGGTATCGTTTTTTCTGGCTTGGCGGCGATATTGGCGGCCGGGCAATGGCGGCAGCTCTATGCGTTGTTTGCCCTGATCGGCATCGGCGTCACGGTCTGGCTCTGGTTTGCGCTACCGCGCCGGGTTGCGCATGACCTCTCGCAGGATTTCTCTTTGGCAATGCTGCATCGCCCCGGCGTATTGGCCTTGTGCGCCAGCGCGTTCCTGATGGGCCTGGCGAGCACAGCGGTGTGGACATTCGGTGCCGATATCCTGCGCAGCCAGGCCGGTTTCAGCGATCAGTCGATTGCATGGGCCTGGATCGTGTTGGGCGCGGCGGGGATCAGCGGCTGCATGACCGGCGTGCTCACCGGCCGCTTCGGTGTCGCACGCATGCAGCATCTGGCGCTGGCCGGGATCGCCCTCGGCACGTTGGGCCTCGCTGCCGCTTCTGTTTCAGCCGGGTCGGGCCTCGCAGCGATGTGCCTGTTTGGCGCGGCCTATATCGTTTCTTCAGGAGTTTATCTGCTGCAAGGCATCAGCCTGTTTGCGGATCGCCCGGATCTGGGACTGGGCATGCCGTTTCTGCTATTGGCACTTGGTCAGACTGCCGGCACGCCGATTTTCGGCGCGGTGCTGGAGGCTGCTGGTGTGATCGTTGCCTTGTGTGTTTTTGCGGCGGCCGCTTGCGTCGCCATGCTGCTGAGCCCGAGAGGTGGTGAAAGTCCGCGCCAGCAAATGTGCGGATCAGGAATGACCTGAGGCTTGGCGCCAATGATTTTTATCGTCAGGAGTACCAACCATGGCCGTAAATATCAGCAATCTCACCCTCTCCACCCCGGTGCCCGTTTCGGCAACCAATCCGGTCGCACTCGAGCTCAATGGCGCCGAAGCCATTGCGCAATTCCCCAGTATCGTCACGGTGCTGCCGGATGGCTCGTTGCAACTGTCCGCGCCAACCAAGGGCGCCTCCAGCAAAAGCACCCGCCGCACCCGCTGCGAATGGAAAGAATCCTTCTATTGGTCGCTGGCCAGTGCCGCTGACCACCTCAACTATCAGGAAATGACCGTGACCAAGGTCAACTCTGCACAGAAGGTCGTCATCTCACAGATGCACGTGAAAAACGACGACGGCCCGGTGATCAAGGTGTTCTGGCAGAAAGGCAACATCACCATGGGCTTCCGTCAGAGCTTCAACCAGACCACCCCGGTCAACACCACGGTGCTCAAAGGCGTGCCGCTGGGCGCGAAGTTCAAGGTGACCATTCGCGCCAACTCGGCAGGTGTGGCCCGAGTCACCGTCGACTACAACGGCGTTGTCGGCACTTCAGGTGATCTGCAGCTCGACTCAACCTGGAACTCGCAGGTGTTCAATTTCCACGGCGGGGTCTACAACCAGATCGACTACACCGACGCCACGTCGCCCGAGGATGGCTCGATCTGCATCATCAGTGATCTGTTGATTTCGCATACCTAGGGGCGCAAACGCACAGGGGCCTGCGCAGCTTTCGCTGGCAGGCCCTCGTGTAAATCCAAACGCCAATTACGACGCGTCGATCCAGATGGTTTTCAGTTCAGTGTATTGATCGTGCGCCCAGATCGACTTGTCGCGCCCGCCGAACCCCGATTCCTTGTAGCCGCCAAACGGCGTCGAGGCATCACCCTCGCCGAAGCAATTCACCGTGACAATCCCGGCGCGAATACCGCGCGACAGTTTCAGCGCGTGACGCAGGTTGCCGGTATACGCCGAAGCGGCCAATCCATAAGCCGTGTCGTTGGCCAGCGCGATGGCTTCATCGACTGTCTGAAAGGTCGTGACGCTCAGCACCGGGCCGAAGATCTCTTCCTGGAACAGGCGACTGTCGGGGCTGACGCCATCGACAATGGTCGGCTCGACGAAAATATCGTTGCGAGTCTGGCCACCCACCAGCACGTTGAGTTCTTCGTCGCGAGCCACATCGAGATACGAGCGCACCTTGTCGAAATGCGCTTTGCTGATCATCGAACCCAAGCGATTTTCCGGGTCAAGCGGATCGCCCATTTTCCAGTCGCCGAGGTGCGCCTGCACACGCTGCAAGAGTTCCTCCTTGATCTCGGCGTGGACGATCAGCCGTGATGAGGCCGAGCAGTTTTCGCCCATGTTCCAGAACGCGCCATTGACCACATGCTGCGCAACGACATCGATGTCTTCGACATCGTTCATCACCACCGCCGGGTTCTTGCCGCCGCACTCGAGCACGATGCGTTTGAGGTTGGATTCGCTGGAGTATTTGAGGAACAGCCGCCCGGTGTCGGTCGAGCCGGTGAAGCTGACCATCGCCACGTCGGGGTGCCGCCCCAACGGCTCGCCCGCCTCTTTACCGCCACCGGGCACCACGTTGAACACACCGGCGGGAATCCCCGCCTGATGCGCCAGTTCGGCAACGCGCAAGGTGCTCAGGGTGGTTTCCTTGGCCGGTTTGACCACGATCGAACAGCCGGCGGCCAGTGACGGGCCGATTTTCCAGGCGAGCATCAGCAACGGGAAATTCCACGGCAGCACCAGACCGACCACGCCGATCGGCTCGCGCACGACCATGGTCACCGCGCCAGAACCAACCGGCGCCGTGGCGTCGTAGATCTTGTCGATCAGCTCGGCGTGCCAGCGCAAGGTATGAATGGTTTCAGGGACGTCGATGGTCTGGCATTCGCGGATCGGCTTGCCGCTGTCGAGACTTTCCAGCACCGCCAGCTCATGGGCGTTGTCCTCCAGCAACTGGGCAAAGCGCAGCAATACCGATTTGCGCGCCGAGGGTGCGAGTGACTGCCAGCGGCCGTCATCGAACGCTGCTTTCGCGGCTGCAACGGCCTGATCGATATCTTCGGCATCGCACGCGGCAATCTCGCTCAGCACCTGTTCGGTGGCCGGATTGGTCGTGGTGAACGTCTTGCCGGATTTTGCCGGGGTAAAGCGACCATCGATAAAAGCCTGATGGCGAAACTCCAGCGTCGCCGCCAGTTCACGGTACTGCTCTTTACTCAGCAGGTCTGCCATTTCATGCCTCCTCGACAATGCGTGCGACGTTCTTCTGCAGGGTTTCAATCACGCTTTTCAGTTGCTCTTGCTCGGCAGGTTCCAGCGCTTGCAACGGCGCACGGACACCGCCGGCACGCAGGCCACTGAGTTCGCTGCCATGTTTGATCGACTGCACGAACTTGCCGCTCTCGAGGACGTCCATCAGCGGCAACATCGCCGACATGATCCGCCGGCCCTTGTCGAAGTTTTTCTGCAGTACGCAGGCTTCGTACAGCGCAATGTGTTCCCGCGGGATGAAGTTGGAACCGGCGCAGACCCAGCTGCGTGCGCCCCAGGCAAAGAACTCCAGCGCCTGATCATCCCAGCCGCAGGACAACTGGATATCGGGGTGCGAGTGAGCCAGGCGATGCAGGCGGCTGGTTTCGCCCGAGCTTTCCTTGATCGCGGCGATGTTTTTGCAGTCGGCAATGGCAGCGAAGAATTCATCGCCCATCGCCACGCCCATCCGCGACGGGTAGTTGTAAAGCATGATCGGCAGACCGGCGGCCTTGTCCACGGCGAGGACGTGGGCGGCGATCTCTTTCTGCGTCGGCAAGGCATAGGGCGGCGAGCCGACCAGGATCGCGTCTGCTTGCAGTGCCTTGGCCTTCTCGGCGAAGTACACCGAGTCCTCGGTACGGATGCCGCCGGTCCCGACCACCAGTGGCAGGCGCCCGCGAATCACCTCTTTAGCGCGCTGGGCCACGGCAACCCGCTCTTCTGCGGTGTGCGCGTAGTACTCGCCGGTCGAACCGCCGATGACGATGCCCTGCACCCCGGACTCGATCAGGTATTCGATCACCTCGGAGAACGCCGCATAGTCGATCTGGCCATCGGCGGACAACGGGGTAATGGCCGGGGTAAAGATTCCATCAAAGTTCATCGCGTTTTCTCCAGGGTTCAATGTTCAGGTTTGCGGGTTTGCGGTCTTCAGCTTTCTCTGCCGGCGCGGTACTGCCCCCACTTGAGGTTCATGTTCACCCCGAGCGAGAGGAACGGTTCGGGCGGGTTGCTGTTGGGGCCGGGTGTCTGCAAGAGGAAATCGATCAGCCCGTCGCGCTGCCCGGCCAGCCAGTCGGCCAGCAACTTGCCGGTGACGGTGCCGCGGGTGACGCCGAGGCCGTTGCAGCCCAGCGCGCCATAGACGTTGGGCGCCAGCTCACCGAAGAAGCCGTTGTGATTGCGCGACATCGCCAGCGCGCCGCCCCAGGTGTAGTCGAACGTAACGTCAGGCAGCATCGGGAAACGCTGGTCGAACGAGGCCTTGTGCCGACGCACGAAACGCTCGTTGTATTTGCGGTTGCTGCGGCCGTCGGGGTTGAAGGTGAAACTGTTGCGGATCAGCAGGCGGTTGTCCGGCGTGCGGCGCACCGTGGTGCCGAACGGGTCTGCCGGAATGGCGCCCCAGAACGGTTTTCCACCCAGGCGCGCCTGCTCTTCTTCGGTCAGCGGCCGAGTGATGCTGGCGTAGGTGTAGATCGGCAACATGCGTCCCTGCAGGAAACCAAAACGCATGCCGAACGAGTTGTTCGCCAGAATCAGTTTGTCGGCGGTGATGCTGCCGTGGGCATGTCTGAGCACGGTCTTCGCGCCGTACTCCACTTCGAGAATCGGCGTGCGCTCATACAGCGTGACATTGGCCGGCAGATTGTCGGCCAGGCCTTTGACCAGCCCGGATGGCTGCAGCAGCACCGCGCCCGGCGTGAACAATGCCTTGCGATAGAAATGCGTACCGAGATGTTCCGGCAATTCATGGGCGTCGATCATTTGAAACGGCTGGTCGAGCTTTTCCAGGCCGCGGCGATAGGCATCGAGCACGGCGATGCCGCGATTCTCCACGGCTGCCTGATATTTGCCACAGGCTTTCATCTGGCAGTCGATGCGGTATTGATCGACCAGATCACGCAGGATCGATTGGCCGGCCAGATTGAGTTTCAGGCTGGTCCGCGCCAGCGCGATATCACCGATGTAATCATCGGCGCCAATATCGTGCGGCAGGTCAATGGCAAAACCGGCATTGCGCCCCGATGGCCCTAATCCAACTTCCTGTGCTTCGACCAGTACCACTTCGTCATCGGGAAAATTCAACGCCAGTTGCCGCGCGCAGGCGAGTCCGGTAAAACCGGCGCCGATGATTACCCAGCGCGCCGCGGTGTGGCCGCGGTGTGCAGGCTCGGGGCTGCGCGGTTTGCTCAGATGGAACCAGCCACAACTGTCATCATCGGCGGGTAATGAACTGACTTTCATAGTGTTGAACCGTTAATCGTTGAAGTTGCAAAACGCACGCGGCACAAAGCGAACGCACGCAGTGGCGTTGATCCGGAACTGGTTAAACCGTTAGTGGCGCAAACAGTCAGTTCGCGCGGCTGATTCAGTAATTGGCGGCTACGGCATAGCGCCCGCTGCTGGCCGGGTCGCTGGCGCAGTAGTAATCCCTGAACGTCATCGGCGGTAAGCCGAACAGATCCTTGAAGCGTTTGTAGAAGTGCGGATAACTGACAAATCCGGTCGCCAGTGCCACATCGGTCATCGAGCGATCACTTTGCACGATCAGTTGCCGCGCCCGGGTCAGGCGCAACTCCAGGTAATAGCGATTGGGCGCAGCATTCAGATAGCGCGCGAACCGCCGCTCCAGTTGCCGGCGCGACACTCCGACGTGGCTGGCGATGGCATCGATTTCCATCGGCTCCTCGATGTTGTTTTCCATCAGGTCGATGGCAATGTTCAGCGGCTTGGGAATCGCTGCGGGCCGAACTCTGTCGGCAGGCACCGCAGGCTTGCCCTGGGCCGGCTGATGAACCCGTCTGATTTCATCAACCAGCGCCGCATCGTTGGGCGAACCCAGCTCTTGCATGATCGCCAGGGTCATATCCAGTGCCGAATGGGCGTTGGCGCAAGTGGCTCGGCGCTGAGCGCAGACGAATTCGCGGCTGGAGGCTTTCAACTGCGGAAAGTACTCGCCGATCAAACCGTAACTGTCGCTGTGACAGGCGAACGCCTCGGCGCCGAGCAACCCCGCATCAGCCAGATGGAACGCCGCATTCCAGCATCCGGCAACGATGCCCTTGCCGGCGGTTTTCTTCAGTACCCGGCGCAGCAGCGGATGCGCTGCCAGCCTGACGCGCTGACCGCCGATCACGATCACCGCGTCATGGTTGAAGCCTTCTGCAACCAGTCGCTGCGACGACACCGGCACGCCGACATCGCTTTCGACCGGTCCGCCCTGAAGCGACCAGGTCGAGATCCTGTACTGCGTTTCGCCGCAAATCAGGTTGCCAGTGGCCAGCGCATCCATCGCCGTGGACAGGGTCGTCAGGGAAAAATGGTCCAGCAATACGAAGGCCACTCGCACCACGCGCGCTTGCCCGGACACCGATGCGCACAGGCGAAAGCCGATGTTTTGCTGCTTCAACGGGCTTTGAAAGGTTTCCATCTTCGCTCACTCACTCGCCGTTCACTGACGCCTGCGACCGTAACGTGGGCGACGGGCTCAGCCGCCGCACTCTGTGGTCGAACCGATTACTTCGCCGCTGCGCGTGCGTCGCTCAACCAGCCGTCATAAGCCTGCTGATTGGCCTTGATCCATTGCGCCGCATGACGCTTGATGTCGGCGAGGGACTTCTCACCCTTTTGCATGCGCAGGTTCTGCTCGCTTTCCGCGCTGGGAGGGATGCTGACCTCGGAAAGGAATTTGCGCGCCACCGGGTTCTTCTCGGCGAACTCCTTGTTCATCACGGCATTGATCGTGTCCACCGGGAAACCGAGGTTCTTGCCGTCATGGAAGGTGTCTTTGCTTTCCTTGCCATCCGGCAGCGAGGTGAACGGCACTGGCAGCCAGACCACATCGCGTCCTTCCACCAGCACGCCGGCAATCCACTGCGGCACCCAGGTGAAGAACAACACCGGTTTACCCTGCTGATAGCGCGCGATGGTGTCGGCCATCAGCGCAAAGTACGAGCCGCGGTTATCCACCACGGTCGGGCCGAGACCATAGGCTTTCATGTGATGCTCGATCATGATTTCGCAGCCCCAGCCCGGGTTGCAGCCAGTGAGGTCAGCCTTGCCATCGCCGTTGCTGTCGAACAGTTTGGCGATCTCCGGTTTCTTCAGATCGGAGAGGTCCTTGATCTGGTAGGCGTCGGCGGTCTTCTTGTCGATCATGTAGCCCTGCAACACGCCTTTCATGACTTGCCCGACCTTGACCATCACGTCATCGCCGCCGGCCTTTTCATAAAATGCCTGGTGCAGGTTTTCCCATTCATGCACGGTGAAATCCGCATCGCCGTAGGACAGCGCAAGAAACATCGCCGGGTAGTCGACTTCTTTCGGCGCCTTGACGTCGTAGCCCAATTCCTTGAGTCCGGCGAGCACCACCTCACCGCGAAAACGCTCTTCGGCGATGCTCGGGAATATCGGCGTGATCGACACACCGGCGCCCGGTTTGTTGGCATCTGCCGCGTGAACCGCTGAGCACAGCAATGTAGCGAACAGCGAAGCCATCAGGCTTTTCTTGAAAGTTGTCAGGTTCATGTTTCACCACGCTTGAAAGTGTTTATGGGTGAGCAGACAAACTCAGTTCGTCACTGGACGTGCAACGGGTTTCTTTTTTTTCAGTTTCATCAGCAGCCCCAGCGGGCCGCTTTCATACCAGCGCTGACCGGTGGCCAGGTCGCTGCTGCGTTCACCCATGGCCTGGGTCAGTCGGTCGAGGAACACCGCCAGTAACACCAGCCCGGCGCCGCCGACACTGGCCAGGCCCATGTCGAGTCGACCGATGCCGCTCAACACCATCAAACCGAGACCGCCCACCGAGATCATCGAGGCCACCACCACCATCGACAGCGACAACATCAGTGTCTGGTTGAGCCCGGCCATCATCGTTGGCGCCGCCAGCGGCAATTGCACCTTCAGCAGCATTTGCGTGGCCGTGCAGCCGAACGCCCTCGCCGCCTCGACCTTGTCGGCGGGCACCTGGCGAATGCCGAGGTTGGTCAGGCGCACCAGTGGCGCGACCGAGAAGATGATGGTGACGATGACGCCGGGCACATTGCCGATGCCGAAGAGCATGACCACCGGCACCAGATAGACGAATGCCGGCAACGTCTGCATGGCGTCGAGCACCGGGCGGATGATCATTTCCGTGCGATCACTGCGCGCGCAGAGAATGCCCAACGGGATGCCGATCACCGCGCAGAACAACAGCGAGGTCAGCACCAGGGCCAGGGTGACCATGGCGTCGTTCCACACGCCGATCAGGCCGAGGCCGGTGAGCGTGGCGACGCTGAAAATGGCGATGCGTTTACCGCCGATCTGCCAGCTGATCAGCCCGGCGATGATGATGAACACCGTGGGCGGCACCGACAGCAGGCTCCACTGCACGCCATCGAGTACCTGGTCGACCGGCCAGCGAATCGAGCGGAATACTTCGCGAAAGTTACCGACCAGGTATTTGAGCGCGGTTTCGACCCACGAACCCAGGGGAATATTGATGCTCTGGAAAGGATCCAGAATATTGAAATCTGACATGGTGCTACCTCGCCCGCAGAAACTGCTTTATCAATTCTGAGTATTCGGAGTTCAGCTGTTACTCAGGCAGCTCAGTAAATGCCCCTGGGAAATCGAACCTTTATAAAGTCCAACTTCATCTACCACCGGCATCGGAGTTGCCGACGCGGCAACTATATGAAAGATGTCTCGCAATGAGGCTTCGGCCTTGATCGTTACTTGGCTGCCCGGCAAATAAACAACATTGGAATCCTGCTGGGCGATATCGCCGGCCTTCAATATTCGACTGGTGTCGAAACCATTGAAGAAGTCGCGCACATATTTATTCACCGGGTTGCACAGAAGTTCACGCGGCGTGCCGATCTGCACCACGCGCCCGCCCTCCATGATCGCGATCCGATGGCCGATGCGCACCGCTTCTTCAATATCGTGGGAGATGAAAATGATCGTGCGATCCTGCTCGGCCTGCAGCTTGATCAGCTCGCCCTGCATCTCGCTGCGGATCATCGGGTCGAGTGCGGAGAAGGCTTCGTCCATCAGCAGAATGGCGGGGTCATTGGCCAAGGCGCGGGCCAGGCCGACGCGCTGCTGCATGCCACCGGAGAGTTGATGGGGAAAGCTCAGTTCCTGGCCGGAAAGCCCGACCTGCTCTAGTGCGCCCATGGCCCGGCAGTAGCGTTCTTTTTCGCTGACGCCGCTGATTTCCAGACCGAAACTGACGTTGTCGATCACGCTCATATGCGGCATCAGGGCGAACGACTGGAAGACCATGCCCATGTCCTTGCGCCGCACTTGCAGCAGGTCCTTGTCGGCCAGACCGGTGATTTCCCTGCCGTTGAGGAAGATCTTGCCAGAGGTCGGTTCGATCAACCGATTGAACAGGCGGACCATGGTCGATTTGCCGGAGCCGGACAATCCCATGATCACGAAGATTTTGCCTCGGCGGACGGAAAAGTTGGCGTCGAATACACCAATTGCCTGACCGGTCTTTTTGAATACTTCAGCTTTCGAGGCGCCCTCTTCAATCATCTTCATGGCCAGCGCTGGCTGGTTGCCGAAGACTTTGAAAACATTCTTGACGCAGATGATCTCGTCGGAACTTGTCATACCATGCCTCCTTCGTGTCGCACTTCGATCGCTTTAAACGACGAGCAATTGAGTGAAACCATGTTTGAACGGCAGCAGTAATCAATAAATGTCTTCACGACGGGTTTCCTTTTATTATTTTTGGGTGCCCAGGAAAGAGGGGATGTTGCAAATCTATTAGCATCACCTCGCTTAATCCAACTACATTTACAGGGACAATTCGATAACGTCGGGTTATCGGTTGCAGGGTCGGCCATGGCTGATCCTTCGGCTTCGCACTGTGAGCGACCGGGTCTATTCCCAAAGCGACGCTGGCGTGGCCCTGCGAAGAGCGTTCCGTTACCCTCCTCGCGCTTCGTTGGGGAGCTGTATCGTTAGGAGAGTGTACGAATGACCAAGCATGTCGACCCTGACACCATCCTGTTGAAAATGCCGTCCTTGAGGGCTGTGAAGGCATTTGTCGCCGCTGCCAAATACGAAAGCTTCACCCGTGCCGCCGAGGCGTTGTGCGTTTCGCAAGCGGCGATCAGTCGGCAGATCCGTGAGCTGGAAAGCTATCTGGGCGCGCAACTGTTTACCCGGGTGGGTCGGGCGGTGGAGCTGACCGCCGCCGGCGCGGTGTTCTTCGACGCCGCGCAATTGTCGTTCGTCAACATTGCCCAGGCTGCCGAACGCATCCGCAGCAGCCAGTCGAGCAAGAAGGTGCTCACGGTCTGCTGTTCGCCGGCCTTTTCCGCACTATGGCTGTCGAATCATTTGCAGGAATTCTTTGCTCAGTGCCCGGACATCGAGCTGAACCTGATTACCACGCAGAACTTCCTCACCATGGAGCCCGGGGTACAGCCGGACATTTTCATCACCAAGATTTCGCGGATCCGCGAAGGTTACAGAAGCTATCCGCTGTGCCATGACGTGATCTACCCGGTGTGCACGCCGCAGTACCTGGAGCAGCACCCGGAAATTTCCACCATCGAGGGCGTACGCGATTCAGCGTTGCTCAACCTCAGCCCTTACGGCCGCTCGCAAGTCGCCGAGCACGTCGACTGGGGCGTGTGGCTGGCGTTTCAGGCGATCGATATCGACGACCGCCCGGCCAACAGTCCGCAGATTTTCAACGCCAACGACTACAACTTGTTGATCAGCATGGTCCTGACTCACCAAGGCATTGCGCTGGGCTGGAATCATCTGGTCACCTCGCTGGTGCAGCAAGGCCTGCTGGTGCGTCCGATCGAGCAACAGGTGCAGTTGCGCAACAGTTGGCACTACTTGAGCTGCCGCGAAAATTCCGACAATGAAGATGAATTGCGGCGTTTCCGCGAATGGATTCTGGCGAAGTTTCCCCGCCGTTGATCTGCGCTGCGCCAGCGTCGGTCGTTTTGGTTATCAATAGCCTGACGAAAATGTCGCTGGAGCAGCCTCGTTGCCTGACCCATTGTTGAGCGGCGCCGACCAAGCACGGTATCGCTCAACACACAGGAAGGGCTTGCTGCATGTCACTCTTCGAATTCTCTCGCGATTTTGATTTTCTCGACGCCCCGCAGAAAACCCGCGCCATCGTGCAAAACAGTCTGCTGGACATCATCGGCGTCATGGCCGGCGCGGCGAGCAATGGCACCACTGTCGCCATGCGCCGGTTTGCCGAACGGCATTATCCGGCCGGTCTCTACAGCAGTCGCCTGATCTTTGCCGGGCAGCGCGTCAATGTGCTCGGCGCAGCCTGGGCCGGCGGGTTCAGCGCTGACAGCCTCGATGCCCATGAAGGTCACTTCAAATCCAAGGGCCATGCCGGGGCGACCGTGGTCCCCGCCGTGCTTGCCCTCGCCGATGCGCTGCATCATCAGGGCCGATCCATCACTGGGCATGAGCTGCTGAGCGCTCTGTGCATTGGTTACGAAACCGCACTGCGTGCCGGCTCGGCACTGATGGCGACCTCGCCGACGTATCACGCTTCCGGTGGCTTTTCCGCGCTGGGGGTGGTCTGCGCCGGGGCGCGATTGTTGGGTCTGGATGAGGCCACCTTTCGCCACGCTTTGGGCATTGCCGAATACTTCAGCGCGCGCTGCCCGATGATGCGCGTGGTGCAAGCGCCGACGATGCTGCGTGACGCCCATGGCGCGGGCGCATTTACCGGTTTGAACGCGCTGTTCATGGCGATGGAAGGCATCACCGGGGCGCCGGCGGAAACGGTGGAAGACATCAGCGTTTCAGAGCATTGGCGCGACCTCAGTGAACGCTGGGAAATCGACAGCCAGTACTTCAAACCCTGGCCGGTCTGCCGCTGGGCGCAACCAGCGCTGACGGCGATGCTCGAGCTGCAACGGCAACATCCGCTGCTTGCTGCTGATTCGATCGAAACCATCCGGGTGGAAACGTTTTATGAATCGATGTGCCTGCAGGGGCATTCGCCGAAGGACGCCGATCAGGCGCAATACGCCCTCGCATTTCCGCTGGCAGCGCTGATTGTCAGAGGCAAGGTCGGCCCTGAGGAAGTCACCGGTTCGGCGATTTCTGCGCCGGATATTCTCGCGCTGAGCGCCCGCATCGAAATCGTTGAAGCCGCCGATATCTCGGCGCGATTCCCTGAGGAAATTCTCTCGCGGCTGAGCATTACCTTGAGAAATGGCGAGGTGCTGGTGAGCCCTATCACCGCTGCGCGCGGCGATCCGCAGACGCCGCTGAGCGTCGAGGAACTGGAGCTGAAGTTTGATCTGTTCGCCCTTGGTCTTGGCCATGAACGCAGCAGCGCTGTGAAAACGGCAATCCGGCATATAGCTGACGCCAGCTGCGCGATCACCGCACTGGAACCGGTTTTTCAAGCGCGGCCGTGATCTGCCCATTCATAACGTCAAATCATTAATTGCCCGCAGCAAATGTAGTTTGTGATGCTCGTCCCGAGCGCTATAGCCTGAGGCTTATCATTTATTCAAAAGTCACGATTGAAGGTGACCGCTCAAGATTGATGTCCTGGGAGGATAACAATGAACAATAAACAAACCGTTTTTGACCTGATCGCACAACGCAAGCCTTGGCATTCGCTGCCCGGCGCGCTCTACCGCAGTGAGGATGTGTACCGTCAGGATCTTGAGCAGATCTGGCACCGGGACTGGATTTTCGCCGGCCACACCTTCGAAATCACCAAGCCGGGGCAGTATTTCACTTTGCAGATCGGTGACTATCCGGTTGCTGTCGTGCGCGGTAAGGACGGTGAGGTTCGGGCTTTTCACAACGCCTGCCGGCACCGTGGCGCGAAAATCTGTGAGGCCGACCATGGCAAAGTGGCGAAGATGGTCTGCCCGTATCACAAGTGGACTTACGAACTGGACGGCAATCTGTTGTTCGCTGGCAACATGGGCCAGGACTTCGACAAATCGCAATACAACCTGAAAAGCGTGCACTGCGAAATCGTCGACACCTACATCTATGTCTGCGTGGCCGCCAAGGCGCCGGACTTCGACGGTTTCCGCAAAGCCGTCAGCCCGTTCATCGCGCCGCACTACCTCGACAACTGCAAAGTCGCGTTCGAGTCGAACATCGTCGAGAAAGGCAACTGGAAGCTGGTCTTTGAAAACAATCGCGAGTGCTACCACTGCGACGGTTCTCATCCAGAGTTGCTGCACTCGTTTGTCGATAACCTTTCGGTGGGCGGCATCAGCGGTGAAGATGATCCAGAGCTGTCGGCGTATTGGGCCAAGTGCGAAAAGGCCGGATTGCCCAGCCGTCTGGTGATGGACATCAACGGCCAGTTCCGCATGACCCGCATCCCGCTTTCATCCGGTGCCGTCAGCTACACCATGGACGGCAAACCGGCCGTGAACGGGCGCCTCGACAAAACCTCGGAAGCGGACATCGGCGCGCTGCTGTACTTCCACTACCCGTCGACCTGGAACCACTTCCTTGGCGACCACGCGCTGAGTTTCCGCGTCCTGCCGATCAGTGCTACCGAAACACTGGTCACCACCAAATGGCTGGTGCCCGACACGGCGGTGGAAGGCGTTGACTACGATATCGAGCGCCTGACCAAGGTGTGGATTGCCACCAACGATCAGGACCGCACGCTGGTCGAAGGCACCCAACGCGGGGTGACCTCGCCTTCCTACGAGCCCGGCCCGTATTCGGAAACCGCCGAGACCGGCGTCTGTCAGTTCGATGACTGGTATTGCGCGACGATGATGGAGCGGTTGAAAGGGCCGATTTCGCTGAAGTCGGTTGGTTGATTGGCGCTTCTGTCCATGAGCGATTGCACATCATCCCTGGCGATTCACGAAAACTACGGCGAACGCGCGTCTACGCGGATCATTTTCCTGATCACCGGCATCGTCATGTCGGCGTGGGCGCCGCTGGTTCCTTTGGTAAAAGCGCGCACCGGGCTGGATGAAGGTGGTCTGGGCCTGTTGCTGCTGGGCTTTGGTATCGGCTCCATCGTGGCCATGCCGTTCGCCGGTTACCTGACCGCGCGATTCGGCTGCCGCCCGGTGATCATCGTTTCAACTCTGGTGCTTTGTGCAGTGCTGCCGATGTTGAGCTATCTGGCTTGGCTACCGGGGCTGGCGGTTACGGTGCTGCTGTTCGGCGCGAGCATGGGCATGCTCGATTGCGCGATCAATATCCAGTCGATCATCGTCGAAAAAAACAGCGGCGAAACCTTGCAATCCGGCTTTCACGGCCTGTATAGCGTGGGCGGGATTGCTGGAGCTGGCGCGATGACGGCGATGCTCAGCCTCGGCCTGGATCCGCTGCTGTCAGTGCTGTGTCTGGTGGCGATCATCGTTGCCTCGCTGTACAAGGCTGCGCCGGATCTGCTGCCCTATGGCACCGAGCGCGACGGGCCGATCTTCGCGATTCCGCGCGGAATCGTCCTGCTACTGGGGATCCTCTGCTTCATCGTGTTCCTCACCGAAGGCGCAATGCTCGACTGGAGCGCGGTGTTCCTCGCTTCACAGCGCGATATGCAATCGAGCTACGCAGGTTTGGGCTACGCCTGTTTCGCCGCGGCGATGACTCTAGGGCGGCTGACCGGAGACGCGGTCGTCAGGCGACTGGGTGGCATACGCGTGGTGACGCTGGGCGGTATCTGCGCGGCGGCCGGCATGCTGGTTTCGCTGGTATTCGATAACTGGCAGGCTGCACTGCTCGGCTATGCGCTGATCGGCGTCGGTTGCTCGAACATCGTTCCGGTGTTGTTCACCGCTGCAGGTCGGCAACAGCGTATGCCGCAGCGCACGGCCATTCCGGCGATTATTTCCATGGGTTATGCGGGAATTCTCATGGGGCCAGCGTTTATCGGCATGATCGCCCACATCAGTTCGCTGGTGATCGCGCTGGGTGGCGTGGTGTTGCTGTTGCTGTTCGTCAGCTGTGCCGCGAGGTTCCTCAGGACTTGATGCAGGTCATGGGTGCGGGTCGACGCCGACTTCGCCCACAGTCGCTCGGGAAACTGCGAGTTGCCGGGTCGCATGCCAGCACATCAGCGAGCCCGCCGTCACCAGCACGGCGCCTTGCCAGAACTGCAGTTGCAAACTGACCCCCAGCCACACAGCGGCGAACGCCGACGACAGCACGGGCGCGGAGTAGGATGCGGTCGCGAGCAAGGTCAGGTTGCCACGCAGGATGCCGACGTTCCACAGTGCGTAGCCTCCGGCCATGGCTATTCCAGCGGCGAGTAGCTCGACCGAATTTTCCCAAGTGAAGGCCGGGATCTGCTCGTCGCTCAGATACCACTTCGACCACAGCACCACGGACGTCAGGGCGAAAAACAGCACCACCAGATTCTGCCCGTCGGCATAGCGACGGGTGACATTGCAATACAGGGCAAACGTGATCGCACAGGCCAGCGCCAGACTGTAACTCAGCGGGTTGGACTGAACGTTGGACGCAATCCCCGGCAGAGACAAGCCCTTGCCGCTCACGACCCACAAGATCCCAAAGATCGCCAACGCCGAGCCTGGAATGATCAGCCAGCGGGTTTTTTGTCCGTTCATGACAATCGCCAGCACCACGGTCAGACACGGCCACAGATAATTCACCACGCCCAATTCGATGGCTTGATGACGATCACTGGCAAACCCCAGGGCCAGCGACAGGCACACCTCATAGGCGACGAACAAGGCGCTGCCGAGCACGAGATAGAGCTTTGAGGTCGAGCGAACATGCGGGCGGCCAAGAAACCCCAGCAACAGGATGGCGCCCAATGAATAAATCATCGCCGCGCCGCCCAACGGACCGAAATGTTCGCTGACGCCCCTGATCAATCCGGCGGCGGTACTCCATAAAACAATCGCCACCAGACCACACGCCGTGGCGCCTCGCTCACCTCTGATCTGCATCCTGACTCCTGGCGCTGCATGGCAATTGGACCGCACAGGCTAACGAGCAAAACGCAACGCATAAAGCGACATTTGTGCCGGGCTATTGATGAGCTGCGGTTATGCGTAAGGCCTTGCCAGACCTGCGTCGTAACGTCGCAGCCTTCAGCTATTGGCAAATCCTGCGCAAGCCGTAGAATCCGCCGCGCTCTTGCAGTCGCGCGTTCCGTCACAGACGCGAATCTGCAGGACTGGCCATATCTCACTGATGTATGCCCGACGCCACCGCCCTGCCCGATCGGCAGACATTCGCACAACACCTGTTCCAGCCTGGCAACCGCATGCGCAGAGGCGCACGTTGCGCTGTTCGATTTCCTGAGGTTTTTTATGTCTCCGCGTTTGCTGGCCATGGCGCTGGCGCCCCTGCTCGGGCTGTTCATCATTGCTCTGGGCAACGGCTTTCTTTCCTCCCTGACCACCCTGCGCCTGGACGCCGCCGGTGCCTCGGCGACGATGATCGGGATTGTTTCATCGGCTTATTTCATGGGCCTGACGCTGGGCGCGGTGTTCAATGACCGGCTGATCCTGCGCATCGGCCACATCCGTGCCTACGGCAGCTTCGCCTCGCTGATCGCCGTGACCATCCTGCTGCAGGGCCTGTTCTATGACACTTGGGGCTGGCTCGTCCTGCGCCTGATCAACGGCTGGGCGACGGTCGGCGTGTTCCTGGTGATCGAAAGCTGGCTGCTGCTGGCGGGTGACGAGAAGATTCGCGGACGCTTGCTCGCGCTGTACATGATCGTCCTGTATGGCGCCGGTGTTCTCGGACAAGCGACGCTGGGAACAATCACCGGCATGAGCGACAGCGCGCCATTCATGGTCGCCGGCATGCTCGCCGCGTTGTCGGTACTGCCGATCGTAATCCTGCCGCGAGTGTCGCCGCTGCTCGATCAGGTCGAGCCGCTCAAGCCCCGACAACTGCTGGGTGTGACGCCGACCGGGCTGGTCGGCTGTTTCGGTTCGGGCGTGACCATTGCGGCGATCTACACCTTGTTGC
The DNA here is from genome assembly GCF_036283065.1 of Pseudomonas moraviensis subsp. stanleyae. GTDB lineage: Bacteria > Pseudomonadota > Gammaproteobacteria > Pseudomonadales > Pseudomonadaceae > Aquipseudomonas > Aquipseudomonas stanleyae. The sequence continues at coordinate 166,432 of NZ_JAADJI010000002.1, read as the reverse complement.
CGCTGTATCTGCAACGCAGCGGTCTGGACGTCGGTGAAGTCGGCAGCATGATGGCCTGGACGATTCTCGGCGCGATGCTGCTGCAATATCCGGTCGGACGCTGGTCCGACCGCACGGATCGTTTGCAGGTACTGACCCTGCTGGCGGTGGCGTGCACCGCGTTGTCGCTGGTGATTGGACTGATGCCGCTGTCCTCGACAATGCTCGCGGCGATGCTGTTTCTGCTTGGTGGCGGCGTATTCGCGCTGTACCCGGTTGCCGTCAGCCACGCAGCCGACCGCGCCCCGGCCGAAGCGCTGGTGCCGATGATTCAGGGTTTGCTGCTGATCAACTCGCTGGGCTCGGCCATCAGCCCGATGATGATCTCGCCGGTGATGAACTCGTTCGGCGCCAACGGCCTGTTCTGGGTATTTGCAGTGGTCAACCTGAGCATGGTCAGCTTTTTCTTCTGGCGCCGCGGCAAACGCCCGGTCCCGGCCAACCCCGCACCTTTTGCGGCGGCGGCAACCTTTTCGCCGACAGGCGCGGAGTTGCGGGTCACCGAGGATTTGCGCGTGGCCGCAGAAGAGCATCCGGCCATGATGGATGCGATCAGCGGGGAATTGGTGACGCAGCGCGGCGACAGTTGATCAGCAACTGCCCGGCGGGATGCCATCCTTGTTGAAGTCCTTCAAGCGCTCGCGCTCTTCTTCAGTGGAATGCGCAGGGGTCGATTGATCGGGTACTTCTTCCGGCACTTCAGGTTTTTCGTCAGTCATGGTTCTGCCCTCGTTGTCGTTGCTGTTTCGGCATCGGCGCAGGGCTGGTGGTTCCGGATTTCGCACCTTGCCCTGCCATCGACGCGGCAACAACCACGAATCCCGGAGCGTAAATGCACAAAGGCCTGCGAAGCTTTCGCTCGCAGGCCTTTGTTGAAAGATGGTGCCCGAAGCCGGAATCGAACCGGCACGCCCTTACGAGCGGGGGATTTTAAGTCCGTAATTTTTTTCTTTTAAATCATCCGCTTAGGGACATGATTTTTCCGCATCGCACACATTTCTTATCCGTTCCAAGACAGCAAAATCAGCACCTCAAAATAAATTGCGGAAAGAAACCGGGCTGTAGAGAGGCCTGGCCGTCACCGTGCGCCGGTCGACTGGATCTCAGATCAGTTGAGCCATACTCATGGAAAGATGATCAGTCAGCAGTACGGAGCGTGGACCAAGGACGACGGACCGGACGTGGTAGATAGGCTACAGATCGACATGAATCTATCACTGGTAACTGTCGCCCCATCTAGCTAGGCAGAAAGGATCGGTGTACCCAGCTTACAAGGGCCCGGTTTCCGAGGTGGCAAGAAAGGGTGCCCACGCCTGGGCGCCAGTTCATCGACGCCGGCCAGGAAATCCACCTGAGCTAAGCTGTTAACCGAGGGAAAACCGTGTATCAGTATCAGTCGCCGGGCGCACCTCAAGGTAATTATTATTCTTTGAACCCAGCTACGACTCCATCGGAGCTAGGTATTGGTCCGCTGGGCGATAATCGCGCAGCGGGTACTGTGGAATTGAAGCTCCAAGGCATTTATCGAACAACTGAAAAGCAAAAAGTTTTGAAATCCAAAGCGAAGTCCATAGACGACACATGGTCTGTCCGCGGTCTGAGTCAACCTTCAACCGGTGGAGGCACGCAAATTTTTAGCGCATCCAAAGGTAACTTTGAAAAACAATAAACATTTTTATAGGCAAAAAAAAATGAAGCAAGCTCTACTCTACGAAATCGCTAAACGCACCGGATTTATTGTCACATTATTCTCGGATCATCCGGATTTTTTTTCATCGTGGTCGCTACGGGTAAGAAAGCACGATGAGTCATATATGATCGATCAAGACGGAAGAGATGGATGGATAGTTTTCTACAAGGAAATCGCTCCAAACAAATATCAAGAACTAGACAAAAAGATATCCCACTCGATGAATGATGATGAGAAGGCAAATACCTGTGAGGCATGGCTTAAAACCATTTGAAGGTGAAAGAAAATAGCTCACCCGAGTGCTTTGCGGAGCCAAGCAGTAGCGAGTGCTGCGAGAGTGCGTAACTAGCGATACTACTTACAGCTACATCTGTGCCATCGCATTGCGTTCAGAATCGTCGTAGAACGTACCTAATCGCAGCCGGCGCGCCACCCGATACCGCGTTTGTCGGTCCCTTCACAGGGTACTATCACTACCATCAAAGCAGATGAAGTCACAATTGGCCGGAGAAGTACCAGTGTTAACCGATCTAGAAGCGCGCGTAGTGCTCAAAGAACTGATCGAGAAATACCTCAAGGGAAAAGATTCCGAGTACGACCGTGTGATCGAAATTGTTCGGAATCCTTCGCGGCAGGTTCCGATCAGGGGCGTACTCGTGGACATTAGGCGGTACAACGAGGTTCAGTACTCGCAGCAGGAGCTAGAGCTGATCGACTCCCTTTTGTACATGTATGGCTGAGATAGACCGCACCGTAAGCGAGCAAATGGTAGAAATATGAACTCACACGATCAGTCAGCGCTAAAGCTTTGCAAGACCAATCAAGCGCTTCAACTCCTTCTAGTCCTTTTCTGATCCCTAGCATTGACGTCGATACCACTTATGAAGGGGGACCTATCGGCGATAAGCGATCAGCCTTGCCCGTCAGCTATCGGCCAGAAGCAGACGTTTAATTTAATGTGGGCTGGGGCGATTTCTGAAACTTGTTGGGCTTTAAATGTCTCCCCATGCCTGTCCGCCGCTGGTAGGCTTGAACCGTGAATGTCTGCTTCGCCCCTTCCTCAATACCGCCTTAGCCTCTTCTCTGTTTCCGGACTGGCAGTGATGGATGTAGTGCTCAAGCGTCTCCTGATTCTCGTAGTCGGCACCCAGCCAGTCCAATTCCGTATCAACATACTGAATAATTTCCTCGAGTTGCGCACTAAACCACTCACCATTTGTGCGGTACTGGGCAAAATGCTCATGGCACTGCGTTTCGGCCGCAAGGCAGTCTGCAACTTTGACGTTTACGACATTGACGATAGGGCTCCCATGGCCGCCCATCTGTGCACGCTGCCGACGGCCAGCCGTCTTGGTGTGCCCGATTTTGCTCAGCCCCGTTATCCCATCAAATAAAACATAGACATAGCCTGTCAGCCGGTCAGGAGGGGTCGTAGGAGTGCCAGGCACCCGCGATGCTAGATGAGGGAGGAATTCTTTCGCAGCTTGTACTAGATGCGCCCAGGTCGGATGCACATCTTGTCTTACGCGTTCCTTGTTCTGCTTACGCAGTTCAGTCATACGGTCAAACTCATCCATGTGCGCCAAACGGTTCGCCTCATCGAGAATCATGCCCCAGCCAAATTTCGCCAATTCTTCCTGGAAGCGCTTTGCAGGTAAACCGAAAGTGACTGCCAGGTCGGCGAGTTCGACGTTTATGAATTGTTCTGCTGATCCATTTTTATCAGCTTCGGTTTTGGTGTCTCTGGTCAATTGAATAATTCCCGTTGCCTAATTTCGAAAATCGCGCCGTATCACACCCAAATATACGAGGTGTTGTCGATAGAGGAGGTTTTGTTCGTGGAGCAAGACGTCGCAGGGCGGCGAACCGAGCGCTAAGGAAGGGCCACATTTGGAGGCTATTTTCGGTAACGTCCGACCTATTAGGCTGGTTTTCTGCCTGCCGTCACAGGCAGAAAACGACCCATAGCAGACATTCAGATGGAAGCCCCATCCATCTAGATATAGGCTGTGCGTTCTGAAATGGATTACCAGTTAAGGGCGAGCGGCTTATGGCAAGTTTGCGAAATTCACGAACGGTTGAACAACCGTCGATTCACCGTAGCCAACAACACCCACGGGCTATCGGGCAACGGAACGGTATTTCATTATCTCGTCGACGGTGGGGCCATCACCGGCACTTACCAGGGTGGCCGCATCCGCATGGGCTCTCAAGTGGGTCGGGTGACAGGCCGCAACACCATCGAGCTTCTTTATCACTGCATTACCACTGAGGATGAGATCCTCGCTGGCTGGTCGCGCGGCGAGATTGGCCAAGACCAACATGGGCGCACGACGCTTCACTTTGTCTGGGGATGGTTATCTGGTGCGACGGGTGGGGGCGAGTCTAGTTACGTCGAGCTTGCCGGCTAGCTAGCCTATTGCAGAAGCAGCGATTCTCGAACGTTTGCAATGGGTCGATGCCGGTCAAAACTCTCTTCAAGGGAGTGTGAAATGTGCGGGCGGTCTGCAGCTATCTTCAGCATGCAGATATTTTCAACAATGGCTGCGCTGCACTTTATTTTGCCGTCAAGCAAAAAGGGTGGCAGCTGGACGTAGGTCGACGGACCGAGACTCCATAGCCGGCTCTGCTAGGATGGCTCGCTCACCAGAACTTGAGCTACAGACGATCAACCACTAAAAGGAATTTCCATTGATCAAGCAATGTGTACTCGGTCTTGCAATCGCATCGATACTAACAGGCTGCGGCGAGGACAGAGAGAAGACCGCCCGCACCAAGATCGGCGCAATCAGCGTAGCGTTCGATGCCCGCCCGCAAGGCACCCCAAACGCCAGCGGCACCAGAACGCTGACCCGGCAAACCATCAACCAGTGCGTCGAACACCTGACCAAAACCAAGGCCGACTTCGACGTCATCCGCAAGGAGTATGCCGACACCCAGGCAGTGCAGTCGATGGAGACCAAAGCGCTGTATGGCAAGGTGCGCGGCCAGCTGGCGACTTGTCAGCAGACGAAGGCTACGTTGGATTATTGAGAGCTGACGCAACACACTCAAAGGAATTGAGGACCGGATGCCATGAACGACATCAACAACGTGCAACGTTTGTATTCCATGGAAGGCGCAGCCCACCTGTACTCCAGCGACCCTGCAATGCTCACCCCCGCAGATCTCTACAATGTGAAGTACGAGCCCGCACACCTTGCGGCGCTGCAGAACTGCAACATCTACCTCATCGTCCGCCGCCCCCGGGTGTACCTGCAGCCGGAGAGTTTCAGCCTCAGCGGCCGGACCGTAACCGGCAACTTCCTGGTTCGCCGTGCGCAGGGCATGGTGGCGGTGCCGTTTGTCTACGAAATTCCAGAAAGCTCCATCCCCGCAGATGTGCCGATCGTGGATGTCGCGATCGCGGTCAATGGTGCCGCGATGGTTGCTATAACACCCTGTGGCAAGCAGATGATGTCGGCTAGCGTGATCATCGCCGCATCGGAACATGAGCTTGCCGATGAAGACACCGCGATGGAGGTGCTGTATGTGGGGCAGGGGATTGGCCGAACCCGTGCGCGCACGGCGCTGGACAGGCTGCAATGCCACAGCACCCTGCAGAGGATCCTTGCCGACACGCTCACCAACTTCTACGAGCACGAGGTATTGCTGTTGCTGTATCGCTTCGAGCACGGGCGCACTGTGGTCAGCAATGGCGGCGATTTCAACGTCGATGCCCAGGCGGACGACAACGCCGACCTGGCACACTTCAAGCGCTTGCAGGGCGTGCGTCTGAAGCGCCATGAAGTTGTGTCGCTGGTCGAAGCGGGCCTTATCAATTACTTCAAGCCCTACTACAACAGTTTGCTCAAGGCGACGAGCTTCTCGGCGAAAAACAAGCTGAAGGTTCTCAGGCAATTGATGGCCAAGGGGCCGACCGGGTTGATTGTGGAGCTGTCGACCGTGAACCTGCGTTCGCGCATCGGCACGCTCCATGCCATACCGGTTGACCTTGCAGCTGCCTATCCGCACGAGGTGCTTGATGGGCGCAACATTGATGATGAGCAAACGCGTGAGCGGTGGCGGGAAGAGCTGAGAAGGGTCGCGCATACCCACATCGCAAAGTTTGCCCTGACCACAGCCGATGAGCGAGAGACCTTCATGCATGGGACGGTTTTTCTGGGGGATAGCGAGCGGATTATGCTGTGAGCCGATGCTTCCGCCGATTGCTGCCTGATGCGGTTAGACGCACGCAACTTCCGTCACGCGCGTTCTGCGATCAAAAACAGCAGAAAGCTTCTTGGTCATCTGCAAGCGGCCATCGCCTCGATCTCCACCAGCATTCCATCCAGCGCCAGCCGAGCCTTCACGCGCCGTCTCGGGGTCAGTCCGAGTAACTATCGAAAGCGGTTTTCTTCAATGTGATGTAAAGGGGGCCGCAGGCACTGATGGAACAGCCAAAGTGACGTTGTGATAGTCATCGACACGTGCGTTCAATGATGCCTTGGTTCCACGGAACTCAACTGTATCGGGCCAACATTTCAATGTCTGTGTCTGGCCGAATTTTTCCGTACCTAACCGGCAGCTATGGGTCGATTCTTGCCTGTCATGAGGGGCAGAAAAACGACCCAAAGCACCCGTTCAAGAGCGGCAGCAACCCGCCATGAGCAGGTGTTAAATGCGTCTACTCAACCAAGGGCGGTTCAGGTCTAGCCTGCTAAGATCGATGCGTCTACCTCGCGCAAAGGATGCAGTAATGGGAAACTACACGAAAGGACTCACAGAGCGCCGTCATCACACTCAGCTCAGGGAGGGCTACTGTCTGATCTGCGGAACCTTCGGCCCTCTCAGTTGGGATCATGTTCCGCCCCAAGGCAGTATCACGATCACCAAAGTTGAGCAGGCTCACCTGACTGAGGTTATGGGAATCAATTCTGATCCTGGCATTGGTGTGAAGTCTTCTAACGGCAGTAAGTTCAGAACCATCTGCAAGCATTGCAATAGCTCACATCTCGGTACTAATGACCAAGAGGTTGCGAGGGTCTACAAAGGCATATCAGAGAAGATCAAACACTATTTTTTGAGAGCCGACAGCCCAGTCAATCACGTGCATATGCTGTTTGATGGGATGAGATTTTGCCGCGCAATGGTTGGACACGTACTCTCAGCAACCACTGTAAAGGACTGCCTGCAAGAGCCGGTGCCTGTTCCCTACTATGCCCCGTTACAAAAGTTTGTCATGGGGGACGATACCGCAACCGATGACAGCCATGATTTCTATGTCTGGTTCTATCCGCACCGTAGGCACATGAGCATAAAAATGTTTACTTGCAAAAATCACGGACACATTGCGACCCTAAGTCTCCTGTCATTTTTTCCGCTGGCATTTTTGATCACAGAAAATGGACAGGGAATTTATCCCTCTGGTGCAACGCCTGTGAAGCCCACTGACGAAACACTTTACGTGAAACTCGATTCAGGACATCTGCCTTACGCTGCCTTTCCCAATGCTGGGCTGGAGGGGGATCAGATGATTCTATTAGATGGTAGTCGATCGATTGTGAGCTACCCCATCTGAATGCCTATGTTTCTGCCTCTCTGAGAAAGTCTATTCACGCTCCTATACGAATGGAAAGCTGCTCGAAGCTCTTTTTGAATCGAGCTAAATTCGTGGACGTTGAAAGGCAACTATTGGCCGAAAGCAGTCGTTCGTGACGAGTGTCCATCGACCATAAGCAGCTCTTGGTGGGGAGCAATAATTGTCTGGCGCAAAGATTCAATTGGCGACGTCGGCGGGGCCTAGAAGGAGTTCATAGGCCAACCCTGCCTCATAAAAGCACGTTCGCCATTCTAGAAAACCAGGACGGTCCTCGCACAGAAGGCGAACGATCTGCCCATCCTCTGCGATACAGACTTCTTCCACCAAAGCGATATCCCCCGGTGCCGCCTCCCGAGAGCTAATCCAATCAGTTAAAACTACTTTTGTTTGATCAGCGCTGATTAGTTTTATGAGATCGCCTTTAGAAAGTGCCATGTCCTTTCACCTGGATTTTTACTGATAAAGAAGTACATGAGCCTATCGGTTTTTTAAGAAAAGGTCTTTTTTCGGTCCGAAGGCTTCCTTTGGGCTATGTCCGCTTCTGGCCGAAAGCGGCCGTTCACGAACGACTACCTTCGGCCAAAAGTAGCCCTGATGGCGGGCTATAATTCTCTGATGCTCAGAATAAACGGGGGATGACAGCGGGGTGGAAAAATAGGCTGTAAGTCGACGCTGCCTCATAACACCACCTTCGCCACGGTAGAGAAGCCATCGGGCTTGCTACTTCAGGCGAACGAAAGACCATTCAACGCTACAGGTGAGAATTGGCGGTATGTGCTTCTCCCTTAATAATACTGGCCTACGGCGAGCAAGCTCTCGAGACACGTCTAATCATAACCCCTATCCTCCGAGCTTGACCGGTTGAGGAAGGAGCTCTCGGCTGAAGAGGGATTGCGACGGCGAAAAGTCCGTATCCCAGGCGAACGCAGTGGCGCTCGAACAATCTCGGTCGGTACCCAGGTGACGGTTAGCGGCGAAAGAGCCACTGCAATGGCGAACGCATTCAGTCCCCCTGTGCCGATAACATCAGAGCAGATAGCCCTTTTTTCGCCATTGAAGGTACATGCGGCAAGATTATCAAAGAGCATCCGAGTGCGAGCTTTATCTGACTGTTGTAAAGGTGGCCTGGACTGAGCCTGCAAGAGAGATTGGAAATCTGCTCCATCACTCGTTGCCCGCATCCTGGGTTCTGATGTTGGCCAGTCGGATGGTGCTGGCGGTACTGCAGAAATACCGGTCATCGGCATGCCTCATATCACGCTTGGTGTCATGAATCTCGCCAGTGTTCCTGGCGTGACAGTTCCGTTCTTTGCTTCATCAGATCCCGCTGAACCAGTTGTAGCCCTGGTCTTCCCAATACCCGCCCGGGTTGTCGTTGCTGACGAAAATCTCGACAACATGCTTGGGGTTTTTGAATCCCAGTTTGGTGGGGACCCGAACCCTCAGCGGATAGCCGTACTCGGGCGGCAGCGCCACGTCAGCGTAATCCAGTGCCAACAGCGTCTGCGGGTGCAAGGCAGTCGGCATGTCCAGACTGGAGTAGTAACGATCGGCACATTTGAAACCGACAAATTTCGCTGTGGTGTCGGCGCCGATGTGTTCCAGGAAGGTTTTCAGCGGTACACCTCCCCATTGACCGATCGCGCTCCAGCCCTCAACACAGATCAGCCGAGTGATATCGCTGCGTTGCGGCAGCTTGCGCAAGCTTTCGAGTGTCCACGGCGCCTTGTCCCTGATCCGGCCGGAGACGGCGAGCGAGTAACTGGTCAGGTCTACTTCAGGGATATCGTCCTGACCATAGAAAGCGTTGAACGGAAACGGCTTGGTGATCTGCGCGCGGGCGAAGGTCGGCGCCAGTTTCCGTCCACTGAACAGCCACGCCTGGACCCGGTCGTTCCAACGCGACATGGCCCAAAGCACTTTGTCGACCTGATCGCCGTCCTGCAGGTTGCAACCGGTCAGCATCGACATCGCGCCAACCGTCAGGCCGGCCCGAAGAAAATGCCGGCGCTGAATGTTTTCCAGTTCAAGCTGTTGCGCAGGTTCAATCCTGACGCGCTGACGCGTTGTTATTTTAAATTCAGTCATGACCCATTTTTCTCGTTATTAGGCGTCCGCACTCCACCCGTGATCATTGGCACCAGGGTTTTTGGTACCAGAATCACCAAGACCAGGTGAATCACTACAAACGCTGCAATCATCGCCATGGCCGCAAAATGTACGTAACGAGCAACGTCATAGCCGCCCAGTAACGCGACCAGCTCTTGAAGTTGAACCGGTTTCCAGATCGCTACACCCGAGATCACGATCAGTACACCTGCCGCCAGCACGATCCAGTACATCAGGCGCTGTACTGCGTTATAGACACCCTTTTCATGCACCAGCCGAAAGCGCAAGGCATCGGTCAGATCATGCTTCAATGCGGCAATGCCGATGGGCAGCAGCTCACGTTTGAAATGACGACTGGCCAACCCGTACAGCACATAGATTGCGCCGTTGATCAGCAGCAGCCACATGAACGCAAAATGCCAGGCAAGTGCCCCGCCCAGCCAACCGCCCACGGTCAATGACACCGGAAACCTGAAACTGAACAGTGGCGAGGCGTTGTAGATAGCCCAACCGCTCATGAACATGCAGACCATGCAGGCCGCATTGAGCCAATGGGTGAGGCGAACCGGCCAGGGATGCAGTTTCTTCTGTCTCACGTGGTTCCCCTTGCAAGCCTTCCGTGTAGCGGAGCGTTGCCAGACGGCAACGCTCAAGCTTTCTCAGATGATTACATCGGTGGCTGGAAGCCATCCTTGCCGACTGCAATGCCGCGTGCCGTGCCATCTGCAGCGGGGAACACGACGATTTTCGTTCCTTTGACCAGCTCATCGGCTTTGCCTGGCTCGACGTAGGCGATAGGCACGTCATCCGGCACGACGATTTGTTTCTCGCCGCCCTGGTAGTTGACGGTCAACGTGCGGCCGTCGGTTTTGGACAGTTTGCCAACGGTGCCGTTGGTCATGGTGCCAGTGCTGCCGTCTGCGTTCTGCCAACCGTAATGACCTTCGCCGCTGCCCTTGAGCCTGGCGTCGAATACCGTGACCTCAAGCGCCTTCAAGGTTCCGTTGGCCTGCGGGATGGCCGCCGAGCCGATGAAGCTGTCGGATTTGATCGAGTCGATAATGGCCTTCGATACCCGGCTGATACCGGTCTTGTCAGTCAGTCCGATCGTCTGCTGGGCGCCAGAGCGGACAGTGAAGGTCAGCGTGTTGTTGCTGACGCTTTCCACCGTACCGCGCAGTGGTTTGATGACCGGCATGTCGGCGGCGGTGGCAATGACGGCAGCGCTGAGCATCACCAAACCGAACGTGGTAGACAGGGCGTTTTTGAGTTGCATGGCGACGATTCCTCATGGGTTGATGTGTCGCCATCCTCGACCGCAGACCGGGACGTCACGATGACCGTCGAATGACATTTTTGTCATTCGCCAACCCTGACCATGTATGACAGAAATGTAACCGACTGCGCCCGCTCATCCCGTTACACTGCACAGCCGAGATACCGATGTCGCGGACTTAACCCCGTCATGAAGAAACCCGAGCGCGCCTGACGATGCATATCCTGCTGATCGAAGATGACACCAAAACAGGTGAGTACCTGAAAAAGGGGCTCGGTGAGTCCGGTTACAACGTCGACTGGACCCAGCATGGCGCTGACGGCCTGCACATGGCCTTGCATACGACCTATGACCTGATCGTGCTGGACGTGATGTTGCCCGGGATTGACGGGTTTCAGATCATCGAGCTGTTGCGCGCCAGACAAGACGTACCCGTGCTGTTCCTTACCGCGCGCGACCAGTTGCAAGACCGCATTCGCGGTCTGGAACTGGGCGCCGATGATTACCTGATCAAACCTTTTTCGTTTACCGAACTGCTGTTGCGCATCCGCACTATTCTGCGCCGCGGTGTCGTGCGCGAAGCCGACCATTTCCACCTTGCCGATCTCGAACTGGATCTGGTCCGGCGCCGCGTGACCCGCCAACAACAGGTGATCGTGCTGACCAACAAGGAGTTCGCCCTGCTCCATCTGTTTCTCCGTCGAGCCGGCGATGTGTTGTCCAGGACACAAATCGCTTCGGAAGTCTGGGACATGAATTTCGACAGCGATACCAACGTGGTGGACGTCGCTGTCAAGCGCCTGCGCAACAAGGTCGACCAGCCCTACCCGATCAAGCTGATCCATACCATTCGCGGTATCGGCTATGTCTGCGAGGTGAGGCCATGCGGTCCCGACGCCAACCCTCGCTGACGCTGCGATCGACCGTGGCGTTTGCCATGGTCGCGATGCTGGCCGTGGCCGGCGCGGGCTTCTATCTGTATCAGACGATGAAGGCCTCGGTATTGGTCTACAGCGATCACGCGGTGATGGGCCGTCTGGAGCATTTTCGCAAGCTCCTGCATTACGAACTCGCCATCGAAAAGCTGCGCGACAGCCCGCAGATTTTCAAGAACATGCTCGACAGCGAAGACGACATCTTCATCATTGAAGAGCCGGGGCAGCCACCGGTCATCCAGGTCAATCCACTCAACGTCACGTTGCCTGAACTGCCGGTGATCGGCCAGGACACAAAGCTGAGCGTCAGTGATCTGCGCAGCGGCGTGACCGACTCGGGAACAAGGCTGCGCGCCGCCTCCGTAGTCACGACGTCGGGTGGCCGTGTAGTCCGATTGACGGCCGCCCACCTTATGGGCAAGGAAATGGCGATGCTTGCAGCGTATCGCGAGCGCATCTACCTGGCCGTGGCCCTTGCCTTTCTGGCAACCGCGTTGCTGGGTTATCTGTTATTGCGTCGCGGGCTGCGTCCGCTGCGCAAAATGGCCGCCCATGCCGCAGCCATAACGCCTGAGCGTCTGCACAGCCGTATGGACAGCGCCGATACGCCGGTTGAATTGCAACAGCTGAGTGACGCCTATAACGCGATGCTTGATCGTCTTGCCCAGGGTTATCAGCGACTGACGCAATTTTCCGCCGACCTTGCCCATGAAATCCGCACGCCGGTCGGGTCGTTGATGGGACATTGTCAGGTTGCCCTACGCCAACGCCGTAGCGAGGACGAATATCAAGCGCTGATCGCTTCGAACCTTGAAGAACTCGAACGGATCTCGCGCATCGTCGAAAGCATTCTGTTTCTGGCGCGCGCCGATGAAGCGCAAGCCGTAGTGGAGCGCCAGCAACTGTCGCTGCATGACGAATCACAGCGCATCGCTGAGTATTTTGAGGGCTTGGCTGAAGAGCGGCGAATGAGCTTCCAAATAACGGGCGATGGTATCGTGCTCGCTGACCCCTTGCTGCTGCGCAGAGCGTTGAGCAACCTGGTGGCGAACGCTGTTCGCTACGCTTACGAGGGCACCGAGATTCTGATACGGGTATTGGAAACCCACGGAGGTGCCCGGATTGAAGTGGAGAACCAAGGGCCGGTGCTGGGCGACGAAACCCTGGGCAAACTCTTCGACCGCTTTTACCGTGGCGATGCGTCTCGGCACCAGAATTCCGACTCCTACGGGCTTGGCCTCGCCATTGTCGTGGCCATCATGCAACTGCATGGCGGCCACGTGGGTGTCGAACAGCCAAGGGCCGGGACTATTCGTTTTTCGCTGTCGTTCCCTTGAGCTGCTCGACCGCTGCAAACTGTTCTTCGCCCGCTGCGGGTACCCAATCTTTTAACGGCGTCAGGAAGTGCAGTTCAAAACGACGTGACAGGAACGCCCACTTTCCGTCCCGCCGTTCAAACCTGTCGTGGTAAAGACCGCTGACTTGCACCGGGCCTTTTTCAATGTCATGAAACAGGCAATCCGCAGCTACCGTGCCCACTGCGCTGTCACCCTCGATTTCAATCAGCGGGTTGGCCATCCAGTGGTGCATATGGGGCATCTGGCGCCAGCTGTTTTGCGCCATCGCCAGGATTTCGTCACGGTTTCCAGCCTGGCCAAAACCCGGTAGATCCAGTGTCGACTCTTCGTGCCAGATTGAGCTAAGAAGCGAGGCGTCGATGCGGTCGAAAGCATTGGCGTAGGCGCTGATCAGCGACTCGATGGCGGCGCGACTTTCCAGGGCGTCCAGTCGGGCTGTCAGTTGTTCATTGTTCATGATGAGGTTTCCTGCAGGGGCTGCGCATAAGCGAGGAAGGCAGCCCTGCGCGAGGGCTGCGCTACGGTTGAGGACGTGGTCAGATCTGCGACAGGCCGCCGTCGACCATCAACTCCACACCGTTGACATATTTCGCATCGGCAGACGCAAGAAACAGCGCCGACGAGGCGATTTCCTCAGGCTCGGCCATGTACCCCAATGGCGTGATCTGCTCGACGTGCTGACGCAGCGCGGCGACGTCGCTTTCGCTCATCTTCAAGCCGTTATCCATCAGCGGTGTGCGGGTGAAGCCGGGGCTCAGGACATTCGCTCTGATCTTGCGACCTTTGAGTTCGTTGGCCCACGTCCTGGCAAAGGAACGTACCGCGGCTTTGGAGGCGTTGTAGAGGCTCAGTCCTTCCATGCCATTGCTGGAACAGATAGAGGCCGTCAGTACGATCGAAGCGCCATTTTTCAACAATGGCATCAACGTCTGTACAGTAAAAAAGACTCCCTTTACGTTGATGTCGAACATGTTGAAATAGGCGGCCTCGGTGGTCTCGCCCAGCGGGTTCTTTTCACAAATACCCGCATTGGCAAACACTGAGTCCAGTTGATCGTCGTGCGCCTCAATCGTCGCCTTGAGCTCGTCCAGATCAACCTGGCGCGCGACATCGGAAATGACCGCGACCGCCCTGTCGCCAAGCTTGGCCACCGCAGCCTCCAGCGTGGCTGCAGAACGCCCGGTGATGTAAACGCGCCTGGCGCCCTCGGCAATCAAACCCTGTGCAATCGCAAATCCGATCCCGGTGGACGCGCCGGTGACGACTGCGACCTGATCAGCGAATTTACCTGACATAACTGACTCCTCGATTTCGGTTGTGTGGCTCGACTGGAACCACAGTGCGGCCATTTTGCGAGGAGGCAGGGGCGCAGCGGCACTGCCATAAATGAACATTGGACGTTCATTTATGTGAGGCGTCAGCCAGGGTTTGATCGTTTAGATTGAAGTCAGCTTATTCAAAGCATGACTCGCAATCGAAAATATTCTGGAGCCGAAGGGTTTCAGAAAGGAGACCTTATGCCTGAGAAAATAGTAGCCCTTCCGGAACAGCGGCGCTGGCTGATGTTCGCCATCCTGTTGGTCGGTGCATTCTTGCCGCCGCTGGATTTCTTCATCGTGAACGTAGCGCTGCCTTCGATTCAGCAATCGCTGGGCACGGCCTCCTCTGCCGAACAGTTGATCATCTCTTCTTACGCGGCGCTGTATGCCGTGACACTGATCACCGGCGGAAGGCTTGGCGACATCTTTGGCCGCATGAGAATGTTCTTCGTTGGCCTGATTGGCTTTGCCGTCGCCTCACTGATCTGCGGTGTCGCCGAGTCACCCTGGGTGTTGATCGCCGGACGCTCGCTGCAAGGCGTGACGGCCGCTGTCATGGCGCCGCAGGCACTCGCTTCAGTGCAGGCGATATTCCCTGAGTCGGAAAAACCCTTGGCGTTGAGCCTGTACGGTGCGGTGTTTGGTTTGGCGTCGGTAGTCGGCCAGGCACTTGGCGGGATTCTGATCTCGCTCAACCTGATGAACCTGGGCTGGCGGTCGATATTTCTGGTGAATCTACCGATTGCGTTGCTGGTCATTCTGATCGCCATCCCCGTGGTCAAGGAAACCCGCGCATCCCAGACCAGCAAGCTGGATCTGGGTGGAACGCTGTTGTCGATGGTGACGCTTGCGGCGCTGATCGTTCCACTGATCGAGGGACGTGAAGCGGGCTGGCCGTGGTGGGCCTGGCTGTCGCTGGCAGCGGTGCCACTGCTGGCCTGGCTGTTCTGGCGCTACGAAGCCCGCTTGTATCAAGCGCAAGGCGCGCCGTTGCTGAACCCTGCTGCACTGCGTGCGCCCGGGCTGGGCCGGGCATTGCTGGTGGCGCTGACTTTTTACGCGATCGGCGTGTTCTTCCTGCTGTTTTCCATCTATTTACAGGGAGCGCTGCATACGAGCCCGCTCAGTGCAGGTCTGGTCTTTCTGCCATTCGGCGCTGGTTTCTTGCTGGGGCCGCTCGCCACCCATCTATTCCGGCGTTTGCTGGGGTCTTATGTGAATCCCTTCGGAATGGCACTCGAAGTGCTGGGGTTCGTGCTATTGGCCTGGCTCGTGGCGCACACACCGACGGCCGTCACGCCCACTGCGCTGTCCCTTGCCGTGATTCTCTTTCTGATCGGCTTCGGACAAGGACTGGCCCTTCCGACATTGATGCGCATGATCACTGGACGCGTGGCACCGGCGTATTCCGGCATGATTGCGGGCATCACCAGTTCCACCCTGCAAATCAGCACGGCACTGAGCGTGGCGATCATCGGTGGCATTTTTTACACGCTTCTGGGCAAGGACACGGACGCGGCGGCCATCACCCACGCCTTCACCGTCGCCATACTGTGCATCGCTGCCTGTCTGGCCGTAGGCGCAGGACTGAGCCTGAGTCTGGCGCGCCAATCTGCTGCAGAGCTGCAAACGGCGGCCATGCAGCCGGCAGAGTGAATCAACCGCCTGCCTGAGTGCCAATCATGACGGAGGCCAGGTCGGCAAGCGCGCGCAGACTGTCCATCTGGCGCATGTCCTGGTGGTAGCCCATCCAAATGTCGCGGCCTGGTGGCGGTTCATCTGAATCGATCAGACGCAGCGCCGTCAACTGGTCGCCCAAAGCGCGGGGCAATACCGCGACGCCCTGCCCCTGCGCACACATTTGCGCCTGGACTGTGCGGCTGCTACTGGTAAACACGGTACGCGCCAGAGGGTAACGCTGCTGCAGCCACTGCACATCGGGATAATGAGACTGGGCAACACTCATGGTGATCAGACCCAGCCCGGCGCCCTGTGGCTCAGGGTCAGCAGATCCAACGGCTGCGTATAACCCGTAAGTCAGGGAGATCAGCTTGCGGTGCACGATATCGGGTTCGGTGAACGGAACGATTCGAAACGCGATGTCGGCGTCGCGGCGAGCCAGATCAAACAATCGATGCCCGGCAATGACCTCGGGCACGATCAATGGATAACGCCGGCCCAGTTCACTCAGCACCGGGGCCAGCACATAACAGGCGAACCAGTCAGCGCAGGAAATGCGCAGCACACCTTCGGGCTGTGCGCTGTCCCCCGCGAGGCGCCTTTCGATGGCCAACGCACTTTGCTCCATTTCCTGCGCGAGGCTGAGGAGCTTCTCGCCGCTGTCGGTCAACACGAGACCTTGGTTGGTACGCAGGAAAACGGGTTGGCCACTGAACTGTTCCAGCACCTGCAAGCGCCGCCCCACGGTCGGATGGCTGACCCCCAACAGCTTGGCGGCAGCCCCTAATGACCCGCTGCGGGCAATCGCGAGAAAGACCCGCACATCACTCCAGTCCATGCTCCGCCCCCGTACAAAAATGAACAGTGAGAGTGCAGCAATGGCAGTGCCGTAGCAATCCCGTGCCCGACATACTTGTCTGCATTCACCGTCGTCGAATACCAACCGGAGACTGCAAATGAAGATTGGTTTTATCGGAGTGGGATGCATGGGCAGAGCCATCATTCCACTGCTCGTCCGCGCTGGCCATCACGTCTCGGCTTGGAACCGCAGTCAGGCGGCGATCAAGGATCTCGAAGGCATCAGCGTTATCGAAACGCCGGCCTCGGCGTTCCAGCAAGAGGTAGTCATCACTCTTCTGGCCGATGATGCCGCCGTCAGGCAAGTGCTGCTCTCCAGCGCTGTTCTGGAAACTGCAGACAAAGCTTGCGTGCATGTCGTGATGTCGACCTTGTCGCCTTCGCTGATGTTGGAGTTGCAGCGCGAACATGAAGCCGTCGGCATGCCATTGATCGCGGCGCCGGTCTTCGGCGTGCCCGCCGTGGCGGCCAAGGGCGAGTTGAATATCCTGGCGGCCGGATCGCAGGCCGCTGTCTCGACCGTCCAACCGCTGTTCGACCTGCTCGGGAAAAAAACCTGGTATCTGGGCGACCAACCTGAACAGGCCTGTATCGCGAAAATCGCCGGCAACATGATGATCACCCAAGCCATCCAGTCGCTGGGCGAAGCCAGCGGACTCGTTCAACGCCACGGACTTAGCCCTTCGATTTTCATCAAGCTCATGACCCAGACCCTGTTCGCCTGCCCCAGTTATCAACGTTATGGGCAGAACATCGTCAGCAGCAATTTTGAACCGGGATTCAAACTGTCGCTTGGCCTCAAGGATATGAATCTGGCGATCGATGCGGGTCGTCTCAAGGGGCTGGAGTTGCCAGCGGCGGATGCCGTGCGATTGAAAATGACGTCGGCGGTAGCCAGGGGAGATGGCGACAAGGACTGGTCGGTTTTTGCTCAGCAGACGAATCATTGAGAAGCTCTTTCGAACACCTGTCACGAGGTCATTCATGGAAAACTCCGACATCGCGCGTCAACTCTCAACATTCAGGAAAACCATCGACAATATCGACGCCGCCCTCATCCACCTGCTCGCGGAACGGTTTCGCTGTACCGATGAGGTCGGATTGCTCAAGGCCCGATATCAGTTGCCTGCGGTAGACGAGGCCAGAGAGCAGCAGCAATACCAGCGTCTGGCAGCACTTGCTCAGGAGGCCGAGCTGGATACGGCCATCGTGCAGAGGCTGATGCAGTTGGTCATTGGCGAAGTGGTCGAGCGCCACAGGCAGATCGCCGCCAGGCATGCCCCGGCACCCGCCAATAACCCTGACCCTCGGGCCTGACCCCGGCGCCACTTATCGAAGCAATCAGACAAACGAGCAGAACCGCATGAAATGGCCAACGATCGAGCAAATTCGCAGCTTCACCGATTTACCCTATGGCTACAGTTGGGATTACCTGAAACGTGAGGAGATCAATGTCGCGACAGATTTTTTCCGGACATGGTTTCCCTCCATTTCGGTGGGGTTGGCAAGCCCGTTTCTGGACCAGCAGTTCTACGCAGACAACGTGGTGCTCGAAGACGATCCGGATCGAGGCATATTCGCTACCGTCGTCCGCCAGAACGATGAGATTGTCGCTATCGCCACGTGGGAAAAAATTGACGGTGCTGACGTTATTTTCGGGCGGGTCGGCGCGGTAGCCAAACCGCACAGACAAGCCAGACTGGCCGTTGCGGCCCAGGACCTGGGAGAAAAAATCGGCACGTTCATGGGCGCGGGGCTGATCTATGGCATGGCAACAACCCGCACGCCGTATATGCAACAAGCACTGGAGCAAGCCGGTTACAAAGCGGTAGGGATAATGCCTGGCTTGGACCGGGAAGAAACAGCACCTGGAATCGTGCGCAGGGTTTACGAAGTCATCTACGTAAAACGGCTCGCACCACACGCCGACTTTCTCATTCCTGCCGGTCATAACCTTACCCCTACAGTCGCGCGACTTTACGCAGATATATTTCAAGGTGATGACGACACGAACTGACGAGCCAGCCTAGCAGCGAACCAACCATCGAAATGCTTCTGATCAGTAACGCTACCGGCTCGCGCCTTTTGCATCGATCGAGGTAGCCACATTAGGTAATGAGTTCAAAAAGACTCAGCAGCGGCTAAAAACACCTGTGGGGTTGATTAATAGATGAGAAGTGAACTGAGTGGACGCGGCTCTGGCCCCTGAGTTAGCTTTCGTAACCGTTCTAACTTGGGGCTCCGCAATCATGACTGACCGTCAGATCATTGTTCCAGATGGCATGAGATTGATCTACGAGCGCGCGGGTTATGCACCAGCAGTAAAGGTAGGAAAAACTCTCTACTGCGCGGGTCAGGTAGGCAGGACGCCGGAATTATCCGTCATTGAAGAACCTGAGCAGCAGTTTTTAGCTGCATGGGACAATCTCCGGATCGTCTTGGAGGCAGGTGGCTGTAAATTTGAAGATGTCGTAGAAATGACAACTTACCACGTCGACATGCACCGTCACATGCCAATTTTCAGACGCGTAAAGGATAAAGTATTTCCGAGAAGCACTTGTGCATGGACCTGCATTGGTGTCAGTGAATTAGCTCGACCTGGCCTTCTCGTGGAGATCAAGTGCGTCGCAGTAGAGCGATAACCCTCTGACAAGAACCTGCATATCCAGGTCTTAAAATGGGTGACTACGCATGCGGTGGTAGATTCAAAATTACACTTGCCTGCTGCATCGGTAGGCGCGTGATAACACTTTACGCCGACGGCTAATACTGACTGGAAGCAGGCGCCAATCAATTCCGATGCGAGCAGAAAAATGCCTATCAGCGGATATCCTTAGCACTCGCTAAACGCAAATCCAAAGTCATCGCTTGACACTTGTGCCGCTTCGTTAAGTCGTTGGCGCAGCGCAGCCGTTAGCTGCCTCTCCACCACCCACGGATCCGACAGCGCGGCGAGTTGTGGCGCCAATTGCGGCGACAGGCTCATTAGCGAATGATTAAGCGATCGCGCCGTTTCAAAAGC
Organism: Pseudomonas moraviensis subsp. stanleyae; assembly: GCF_036283065.1. Classification (GTDB taxonomy): domain Bacteria; phylum Pseudomonadota; class Gammaproteobacteria; order Pseudomonadales; family Pseudomonadaceae; genus Aquipseudomonas; species Aquipseudomonas stanleyae. The sequence goes on along the minus strand of NZ_JAADJI010000002.1, from coordinate 146,565 downwards.
GGCTTTCTGCACAAAGCTGATTTCCACCAGCTCCCCCTGCGCCTTGCGAAACTCCATCTCAGCCAACTGTCGGGATGACGGAGCAGTACATTCGGATGCGTAAGGGCATGAAGGTAACCCCTACGAAGTGACCAACGGTTTCGAATTGCGGAAAAGATTTTCTGATTGCGGAAAAAAAACTAAGGGCTTGCACGAGGTATCTCATGCAAGCCCTTGATATTCATGGTGCCCGAAGCCGGAATCGAACCGGCACGCCCTTACGAGCGGGGGATTTTAAGTCCCATGCGTCTACCAGTTTCGCCATTCGGGCGGTAGCGCGGTGTTGCTTTGCTCAAGCTTGCAGCTGCGATCCTGAAAGGATGGCCGCATGAAAAGCCGAGCGGGGAATATATACATCACGTCCCGGTGAAGCAAGTTTGGAATGCGCGATTTGAAAACTAAATCTTGCTCGGGTCAAAAAAACAAAAAGCCAACTAAATCATAGGGCTATGGAGCTTGCTTGATGTAGAGGCCGAGGGTGCAGACGAATCACAGCAATCCGGTTGGAAATAGAAGCTAAAACTTAACAAGATCAAGAGGTTAGCGCCATTTTCACTAAGCGGGCGAAGGATTTTCCTGCGGCGGCCACCATGATGAAGCAACCCGGCACTCTGCAAGGTGTCTACGCTAAAGCGTTGACGCCGGAATCAGCGACTGAATGTTCCCAGCATGCCCTGCCGACAACGACCACGCCTCACAGGCGCTGAATTCCACAGCACGTCACCAGAGCACAGCTCAGGGATGTACAAGCAATCAGGAGATTTGACCCTATGCAAATGAGTGACACCGTTCTCAAAGCGTCTTTGAGCCATGAGGAGCGCTCGGCAATCGCCGAGATCGAAGCGACCACCAATATCTTGCAACTCGTCACCCGTTTGACTGGTACGCGCTTCGCAGGCATCGCAAAATTCACGGAAACCGAGTGGATCGTGTGTTCGGCGTACGATCCGATCGAACTGGGAATAAACGTCGGCGATACGCTGGATCTGGAAACCACGCTTTGCAGTGAGTTCCGCAGGGACCCGCAAGCCCTCTTCCTCCCACAAATCAGCCAGGACGGCAGACTCGCGTCGCGTCCGGTCGTGAAACAGTATTCGATTGAAAGTTACGCGGGGGCGCCGGTTTTCCTGCCGGACGGGAGACTCTGGGGTGCCCTATGCGCTTTGGATTCAAGGTCTGTGCTGTTTGATAACCCGGATATGGCAGAAACATTGACACTGTTCGCACGGCTTATCGGCTGCATCTTTTTCTCGAATCTGGCAGTGGAAGGTGCTAGCCATATCAAGACCGGATCGTGCCTGACCGAATAACGTGTTCAAAAAGTTGCGGAACACCCCTCTTTTTCGCAGACAACAAAAAACCCCGTAGATCATTGATCTACGGGGCTTTTGATAGTGGAGGCCGAGGTCGGAATCGAACCGGCGTAGGTGGATTTGCAATCCACTGCATAACCATTTTGCTACTCGGCCTCAAAGTATTCGCTGTCAGTAGCACAACAACGAACACTGTACAAATTGGAGCGGGAAACGAGACTCGAACTCGCGACCCCGACCTTGGCAAGGTCGTGCTCTACCAACTGAGCTATTCCCGCTTGGTGTGGCGCATTCTATAGAATTAAGAAGCCCCGTCAACCCCTTGATTCAAAAAAGTTTTATTTCTTTTCGACATCGGTCTTCAGGTGCGGCCAGGCGGCGCGAAGGTATTGAACCATCGACCACAGGGTCAGCCCCGCCGACACGATCAACAGTGTGTAACCGAGCACTACCCAGAAGCTGAGAGCCTTGGGATGGGCCAGAAGTATCACCAAAGCAAGCATCTGCGCAGCGGTTTTCCATTTGCCCAGATTGGAAACCGCAACCTGAGCCCGGGCGCCGAGCTCGGCCATCCATTCGCGCAGGGCCGAAATCACGATCTCGCGACCAATGATTACCGCTGCGGGCAGCGTGAGCCAGAGATTGCCGTGTTCCTGCACCAGCAAGACCAGGGCAACTGCGACCATCAGCTTGTCGGCGACCGGATCGAGGAACGCACCGAAGGGGGTGCTTTGCTCCAGTCGGCGCGCCAGATAACCATCGAGCCAGTCGGTTGCGGCCGCGAAAGCGAACACCGAAGCGGAGGCCATGTAACTCCACTGGTAAGGCAGATAGAACAGCAATATGAAGATCGGGATGAGCAGGACGCGTAGAACGGTAATCAGATTAGGGATATTCATCGGCACAACTGGCTACGAGGTGAAGGGGCATTCTACTCACTATGCAGGTTCGCATAAATCGACTCAGCGAGCTTTTTACTGATCCCCGGGGCTTTGGCGATCTCTTCGATGCTTGCACGAGACAGCTCCTGCAATCCACCAAAATGTTTCAACAGGTCGCGGCGGCGCGTCGGCCCTACCCCCGCCACGCCTTCCAGCGTCGAGGTCCGGCGGGTCTTGCCGCGCCGGGCGCGATGTCCCGTGATTGCAAAGCGGTGTGCCTCATCGCGGATCTGCTGGATCAGGTGCAAGGCGGGCGAATCGCCGCGCAAAGTGAACTCATGCGCTGCATCATTCAGATACAACGTTTCGAAACCAGCCTTGCGGGTGGCGCCTTTGGCCACGCCCAACAAGATCAGATCCGGTACGGCCAGTTCGTTTAGCACATCACGGGCCATCGACAATTGACCCTTGCCACCGTCGACCAGCAGGATGTCCGGCAACTTGCCTTCGCCGTCCTTCAATTTGCTGAAGCGGCGGGTCAGCGCCTGATGCATGGCCGCGTAATCGTCGCCGGCGGTGACGCCTTCGATGTTGTAGCGGCGGTAATCCGATTTGATCGCGCCTTCCGGCCCGAACACCACGCAGGACGCGACGGTCGCCTCGCCGCTGGAGTGACTGATGTCATAGCATTCCAGGCGTTGCGGCGGCTCATCCAGATTCAGCACTTCGGCCAGCGCATCGAATCGCGCGGCGGTGTGCTGACGGTTGGCCAGGCGCGCGCCCAACGCCTGCTCGGCGTTGGTCACGGCCAGTTGCTGCCAGCGCGCACGGGTACCGCGCACCCGATGGCTGATGGCCAACTCGCGGCCGCGCAAAGTGTGAATCCCTTCGATCAGCGCTGGAAAATCTTCGTGAACCACGTTGACGATCAGCTCGCTCGGCAAATCGCGTTCCGGGCTGCTGATGTAGTACTGGCCGAGGAACGCCGCCATGACTTCGGAAACGTCTTCCTCGATGCCGACCTGCGGGAAGAAATTCTTGCTGCCCAGCACGCGGCCGCCGCGAACGCTGATCAAATGAACACAAGCACCACCGGGGTTGACGAATGCGGCAATAACGTCGATATCGCCGGTGCCGCCTTCCATGCTTTGCTGGTCCTGGACGCGCCGCAGCAGAGCGATCTGGTCGCGCAGTTCGGCCGCGCGCTCGAATTCGAGATTGATCGCCGCCTCTTCCATCGCGGTTGAGAGTTCGTTGGTCAGCGCGTGGCTGCGACCTTCGAGGAACATCACCGAGTGGCGCACGTCTTCGGCGTAGACGTCAGGTTCGACCAGGCCCACGCACGGCGCCTTGCAACGTTTGATCTGGTATTGCAGGCACGGACGAGTGCGATTCTTGTAGTAACTGTCTTCACACTGACGGACGAAAAAAGTCTTTTGCAGGATGCTCAAACTTTCGCGGATGGCCCCGGCACTTGGATAGGGGCCGAAATATTTGCCCTTGGCCTTTTTTGCGCCACGATGGATGCTCAGGCGCGGAAACTGCCCGTCGGAGAGAAACACGTACGGATAGGACTTATCGTCGCGCAGCAGGATGTTGTAAGGCGGGCGCCATTCCTTGATCAGCGTTTGCTCAAGCAGCAGCGCTTCGGTTTCGTTGGCGGTGATGGTTGTCTCGACCTGCGCGATACGCCCGACCAGTGCAGCGGTCTTTGGCGCCAGCCCGGTCTTGCGAAAGTAGCTCGCCAGACGTTTCTTCAGGTTTTTCGCTTTGCCGACATACAGCAGGCGCGCCTCGCTGTCGAACATGCGATAGACGCCGGGCCTACCGCTGACGGTCGACAGGAAAGCACTGGAATCGAATGTCTCGGTCATGGTCAGGCGCTGGCATCCACCATGCCGTGACGCACCGCGAGCAGGGTCAACTCAACGTCGCTGCTGATCGAAAGCTTCTCGAAGATACGGTAGCGGTAGGTATTCACGGTTTTCGGCGACAGGCACAACTTGTCGGAAATGATCTGCACCTTCTGGCAGCCGACAATCATCAACGCAATCTGGATTTCCCGTTCCGACAAGGCATCGAACGGCGAATCATTGGTCGGCTGGAATGATTTGATCGCCAACTGCTGGGCGATCTGCGGACTGATGTAACGCTGCCCGGCGAAGACCAGCCGAATGGCCTGCACCATTTCCGGCAGACCCGCGCCCTTGGTCAGGTAACCGGCGGCGCCAGCCTGGAGCAAACGCGTCGGGAAAGGGTCTTCCTCGCACACCGTAACGGCAACCACCTTGATATCCGGATGGCTGCGCAGCAGTTTTCGTGTGGCCTCGAGGCCGCCGATGCCGGGCATCTTGACGTCCATGAGCACCACATCAGGCTTCAACTCACGGGCCTTGATCAGGGACTCTTCACCTGACTCGGCCTGCCCCACCACCTGCAGGCCATCGATATCGGCCAGCATCCGTGTAATGCCTGTGCGAACGAGATCATGGTCGTCGACCACTAGCACCCTAATCAAGCAGACACCTCGCGATATGGTCTTATTGGGATGCCGGACACCTTAGCAAAAAGTGCCAGACAGACCTAGCGGAAAGCCGCATTTAAAAAGTTTCAATTCATCATTCAGGGCTTGCCGGCTGCGGGTTTCAGAGCACAGCCGTACTCAAATCGAGCTGCATCCTCACGAAACACTCATCCGTGCCCACGATGCGCAGTCCCTTGCGTGCATAGAGTTTCTGCGCCGGGTTGTTATCAAACACTGTCAGCCGCAGTGCCGGCCGTCTTGCCTGACGAGCCATTTCGATAACCTGATCAATGGCCCAGGAACCGGCGCCCTGCCCTTGCCAGGCCTGATCAATCTGCAATTCGCGTATGTACAGCGCCCGCGCATCCTGGCTCAGACTGAAAAAGCCGATCGGCGTTTCATCCTCAAGGATCATCCAGTGCTCACGATACCGCCAGCCTGCGTCAAACGCCTCGTCCTGCCACAACAGGTCGTGGTCAATGTAATAACGCAGCATGTTGCGACAGGTCAGGTCCCGTGCAAAAGCCAGATCATCATCGGTGGCATGCCGAATTCGGTAACCCATTCAGCTCTATCTCTAAGCGCAAAAATGTACTTTAACCGGATCGACTGCTACTGATAGCCGTTTTGCTCGGCGAGCAATAGCATTTTCTGATTGCTGACGCGTATCAGCGTCGAGTAAGCTCGGCGCATTCATCGGAGACAGACCATGTTCAACGCCCCTTCACAGTCTTGCATCGCCAGCGCCCTGCGCTCGGTTGCGGCTGTCCGGGTGAATGATGTGTGCGCTCCTGTAAATTTTTATTTTGGGTATTGGTTTAGCCACTGGCGCGCCTGATACCCACACGGCGCCCATGATAACGGGTCGCCTACCAGAGATTTCTCAACCCCCGGTCGGCCTCCCGACCGGGGGTTTTGTTTTTTTCAGGCCCACAACTTTCAGCACCACACCAGACACTTTGAGGAATACACCATGAACTACGCCACTTATTACCGTTACGACAGCTTTAGCGCCTGGCGATTTACCAGCCTCCGCTCGGGACAGCCTGCCGCCTCCGATCGGTCACCCACAGGTGGCAAACACACACGCCTAGCCAGTACGGCCATTTGTCGAACACCCCAGTAGGGCCGAGCGCGCGGGAAATACCCGCCATCCGCCCAGGAAGACCGAATATGAACTCTTCACTTTCCGCTTTGCCGCTGTCCACTCTCGATTCTGCCAACGAAGCGCTGACCCTGCGCCTGCCCAGCTCGTTGCAGCTCAAACAGCAATTCCCCCTCAGCCACTCCCTGCATCAACAGGTCAACGCCCATCGCCAGGCAGTGCGCGCCATCCTCAATGGTGAAGACCCGCGCCTGCTGGTCATCGTGGGTCCCTGCTCTATCCATGATTCGCAATCGGCAATCGAATACGCCAGCAAGCTTGCACGCGTGGCCGAGGATGTCAGCAGTGAAATGCTTCTGGTTATGCGCGCCTACGTCGAAAAGCCGCGGACGACGGTCGGCTGGAAAGGCCTGGCCTACGATCCACACCTGGATGGCACGGACGACATGGCTGCCGGCCTGACGCTCTCCCGCGAACTGATGCTGGAAATGATCCGGCTCGGACTGCCGGTCGCCACCGAACTGCTGCAACCCATGGCTGCCAATTACTTCGATGACCTGCTGAGCTGGGTGGCCATTGGTGCCCGTACCACCGAATCGCAGATCCACCGCGAAATGGCCAGCGGCCTGAACATGCCGGTGGGCTTCAAGAACGGCACCGACGGCGGCGCCGCCATTGCTGTCGACGCCATGCGCTCGGCAGCCCATCCGCATCGGCATTTCGGCGTGGACAGCCAAGGGCATCCGGCGATCGTGCAGACAGCCGGCAACGCTGACACCCACATCGTGCTGCGCGGTGGCCATCAAGGGCCAAACTACGACGAAACCAGCGTGGCCAAAATCAGTGCCGAGCTCAGCCGACTGAAAATCCCCAGCCGGATCATGGTCGATTGCAGCCATGCCAACAGCGGCAAGGATCCCCTGCGTCAGCCAGCCGTGTTCAACGATGTGCTCGAGCAACGCCTGCGTGGTAACCAGTCGCTGATCGGCATGATGCTGGAGTCTCACCTGTTCGAAGGCTGCCAGCCGCTGAGTACTTCTCTACGCTATGGCGTATCGATCACCGATGGTTGCCTTGGCTTCGGCGCCACGGAACAGTTGCTGACCGACGCTGCGCAGCGCCTCGCACAAGCCAGAGCCTGATCGCAGATCGCCCTCCCGCTCCATATAGAGCGCGGAGGGCTCACCGCCCCGGGCTATGCCACTACGCTGATGCGCCTGACGGCAGATTGCTGACTGACGTCGTCCAGACGTTCGATGGTGTAGGCAATCTCGACCGTCGTGCCGTGATGCTCGCGCCAGAATCGATGGGGAACAATGAAGCTCACCGGCTGCCCGGCCGTCTCCTGGGTGATCTCCAGGTCATCGCGATGACTGAAAAACTCACCGTCACACTTGAGATAGACCAATTCATCCTCCTGCACCTGCGCCTCTTCCATGCGAATGGAAACGCCGTCGAGCGAATCCTTGAGTGACAACACGTTTTCAACCGCCCCGACGACCTCCGGCGCAGTCAGTTGCGCACGCACCGCTGGCCCGAGGAAAACCGTCGCAGGCTCCGACGTTCGAATCGTTCCACAGCGCTGTTCGACACGGTAGGCGGCAATCACCTCGCCGCCACGGTGCGCTTCGATGTAACTGCCCGGCACCCAGAACGACAGGCTTTGCGCGACGGCGTAGACCTCCACCTTCAACGAGTCGGTAAAGATCTCGGGTGAAGTATCTCCGTGCCAGGACAACATCACCCGGTCTCCCGCCGACATTCTTGCGTAAGGCTGCAGAGTTACCAGAGTGCCGTCGGCCACTCGCGACGGCTCCAGCGCTCCGTTTACCGAGCCTTCTATCTGCGGCGCCAACAGTTGCGTACGAACATCTCCCACGGACAGTTGCAGGCGAGCAGATTCCACTGCCTTGGGTGCGGACGCCGTTCGAAGTGTCCAGTAAACCTCCAGCGAACCACCATCCAGAGCAGCCACATGCATACCCTTGATGACAAAGATTACGTCTTTGCCAATCTGGGCCTGGCTGATGAATCGAACGCTCTCGTATTGATAGGCAAAGCCTTCGATATCCAGCCCCTCCCAGTACAGCACCAGCTGATCGCCACAGCGCATGTTGGCATAAGGCGAAATCCGCACGACGGCCCTGACCAGCGAAGGCTCGAGCACGCTACCGTCGAGCCCGTCAATGGTCGGTGCGATCAGAGGTTCGATAGACACATCGGCAACCGCGGACGGACGCATCCGCCAGCAAAACTCGACTTCATGGCTATTCATTTTCGTCTCCACTCCCTGGAAAACGTGCCGTCCCGAATGACGACACTGACACCTACATTGAGGACTTCTTTGAAGATTCTGAATGTCAGCCGAATACACCGCGACCACGGCGTAACCGCTACTCCCAAGGTAGGCAACTGGGGCGTTCGCGCTGTTATGACGACAAATGACCCTATGAACTTCCGATTCGGATTTCATAGCTCTCCGAAATTTCGTACGCCTCTTAGTCCATTTTCAAACGCAACGTGAAGCCTCTTCGTACTTCTTCAACGAGATGAGTGTTTTAGAGTGGCCCGGTGTTTTCCCCATGAACTTCTACGAAAAAGGTAAGAACATGCAACGGAATGCTACAACTCGTTATCCCATCCTGTTGGTCCACGGTCTGTTCGGGTTCGAGCGTATCGGTCATTTCGAGCTGTTCCATGACGTCAAGTCCGCGCTGAAAGCGGCTGGCTGTCGATTGTTTGTTCCACACCTTTCGGCCACCCACGACAATGAAATGCGGGGTGAGCAATTGCTGTCACAGATGGCCTGCGTGCTGCGAGGCACGGGCGCGAAGAAAGTCAACCTTATAGGACACAGTCAGGGCGCACTCGCTGCACGCTATGCGGCGGCGCTTGCCCCAAACGTCGTCGCTTCGGTCACCTCCGTCAGTGGTCCGAACCATGGTTCGGAGCTCGCCGACTTCCTGCGCAAGGCACTTGTCCCAGGCAAGCTGCCGGAAGTCGTTGCACAAAACGTGGCGACGCAATTTGCTGACTTGCTGTCGCTGCTCAGTGGCAGCGTGGCACTGCCGCAGAATGCGGTGGCCGCACTCAACGCACTGACCACCGTCGGCGTCGGTCAATTCAATGACAAATTTCCACAAGGGCTGCCGCAAACCTGGGGCGGCCAGGGCCCTGAGCAAGTCAACGGCGTGCGCTACTACTCGTGGAGCGGGGTTGTCCCGCAATCCAGGCTGCCAGCGCTGGAGCCGGTCCAGGCAATCTGCCGGGTCCTGTCGCAATATTTCACCACCGAACCCCAACAGAATGACGGTTTCGTCGGACGCTTCAGCAGCCATCTCGGCCACGTGATCAGCTCTGATTACCCAATGGATCATCTGGCGAGTTTGCGGCGAAGTACGGGTGCAAACGCGTCTTCGCCGGATCCGATCGAGCTGTATGTCGAGCACGCCCGGCGCCTGCGGGCGGCGGATCTTTGAGTAGAGTCAGGGAAGCAGAATGGAACTTTGCCGAGAATTCGCCCACTGATTCCGGTAGGCTCCACCTTTTATTGAAACAGTTCGGAGATTTCCCCCATGGCTAAAGCCACTGCCCGCCACATCCTGGTTTCCAGCGAAGACAAGTGCAACGAACTCAAGGCTCAGATCGAAGCCGGCGCCGATTTCGCTGAAGTCGCCAAAGCCAACTCCACCTGCCCGTCCAGCCGTCAGGGTGGTGATCTGGGTTCGTTCGGCCCTGGCCAGATGGTCAAGGAATTCGACACCGTGGTGTTCAGCGCGCCGATCAACGTCGTGCAAGGCCCGGTAAAAACCCAGTTCGGTTATCACCTGCTGGAAGTCACCAGCCGTCAGGACTGATTCGTCGTCCGATTGCTGACAACGGCCCGCCTTCTGGTGGGCCGTTGTGTTTCAGTTACATATACGGCTGGCGAGTGGCGCGCGGCTCGCGTACAACTTGCGCTTATCGATTTTGCGTTCCAAGGCTGACGATGCGACTGGTTTTTCCCACACTGATGCTCACCGCCCTCGCCCTGCTCACAGGTGCCGCCGGTGTGACCGCTGCACCGCAACACGCACTGACCGTTTATGGCGAACCAGCCAAGTACCCCGCCGGTTTCAGCCATTTCGACTACACCAATCCGCAAGCGCCGAAGGGCGGGACCATGCGTCGCTCGGCCATCGAAATCGGTCACTTCGACCATCTGCTGCCTTATATAGACAAAGGCATCGGCGTGACGCAGATCGACGGCCTGCTGTATTCGCCGCTGGCACAGCGCTCGCTGGATGAGCCTTATACCGTCTACGGTCTGGTCGCGGAGAAGATGGAGCGCTCGGAAGACGGTCTGTCGCTACGTTTCTTCATCAATCCGAAGGCGCGCTTTGCCGATGGCAAACCGATTACCGCCGAGGACGTTCGCTATACCTATGACCTGCTGATGACCCAGGGCAGCCTGCGTTATCGCACCCAGTTCGCCGACGTCAAAGGCGTCGAGGTCGAGGCGCCGCTGACCGTGCGCTTTGACTTCAAAAGCAACGAAAACCGCACCCTGCCGCTGGATATCGCGACCCTGCCGGTGTTCCCTGAACATTGGTGGAAGAGTCGCGATTTCGCTGGCGGCGGCGGCTATGAACCGCCACTGGGCAGTGGGCCGTATCGGGTCGGCAAAGTCGACTCCGGGCGCAGCATCACCTTCGAACGCAATGGCGACTGGTGGGGCAAAGACCTGCCGGTCAGTCGCGGCCTGTATAACTTCGATCATTTCAGCATCGAGTACTTCGGCGACACCGACGTCGCCCGTCAGGTGCTGCGTGGCGGCGCCTATGACTACAACCGCGAGTTTTCCGCGACCGGCTATTCGATTGGCTACGACAGCCCTGCCCTCAGCGACGGCCGTTTGCAAAAAGCCCACCTGGCCACTGAAGCGCCGCAGTCGGCCCAGGGTTTTGTGTTCAATCTGCAAAAGCCGATGTTCCAGGACCGTCGCGTACGCCAGGCGCTGGCGATGCTCTGGGATTTCGAATGGAGCAACCGGCAGATGATGCGCAACGTCTATATCCGCCAGCAGAGTTACTTCTCCAACACCGACCTCGCGGCCCGACAGTTGCCCGACGCACAGGAACTGAAAATCCTCGAACCACTGCGCGATCAGATTCCTGAAGAAGTGTTCACTAAAGTCTTCGAAGCGCCGAAGACCGATGGCAGCGGCATCATTCGCGACAAGCAGTTACAAGCGCTCGATTTGCTCGAGCAGGCCGGCTGGAAACCGGATGGTGATCAACTGGTCAACAGCGCCGGCGAGCCTCTGAGCTTCACCTTTCTGGTCAGCCAGAACGGCATGGATCGCCTGCTGCTGCCATACAAGCGCACGCTGAAGCAGATCGGCATCGAGCTCAACATCCGCCGCATCGACGCCTCGCAGTACGTCAACCGCTTGATGAGCCGCGACTACGACATGATCGTCACCGGCTACCCCGTCACTACGTCTCCGGGCGGTGAGTTGCTCAACTACTTCGGCTCGGCAGCGGCCAACGATCCGGGGGCGAACAATTACATGGTGCTGAAGAATCCGGCGGTCGACACTTTGATCAACGGTCTGATCCGCGCCTCTACTCAGTCGGACATGCTGCATTACGCCCACGCGCTGGACCGGGTCCTGCAATGGAATTACTACTGGATTCCCAATTACTACCCTCCCGGTACTTCGACCGTATGGTGGAACCGCTTCGGCATACCCACGGTGCAAGCGAGCAATGACGAAGCCATCGAGAGCTGGTGGGAAATCAGTCGGACACCACTGACCAATCAGCAGATGACCGCTGAGAAAATCAGTCGCAGCAGACCCGGAGGGCCGCACTGATGTGGGGTTACATACTGCGGCGCCTGCTGCTGATCATTCCGACGCTGGTGATCATCCTGCTGGTCAACTTTGTCATCATTCAGGCCGCGCCCGGCGGGCCGGTGGAACAAGCCATCGCCCATCTGCAAGGCATCGGCGGTGCCAGTGTCGGCGGTGGCGCCAGCGAGACTTCCAGCAACGCTTCGCGCGCCAGCCGTGGCCTCGATCCGCAGCTGATCAAGGACATCGAAAAGCAGTACGGCTTCGACAAGCCTGCTCACGAACGCCTGTGGCTGATGTTGAAAAACTATGCGCAGCTGGATTTCGGCAAGAGTTTCTTTCGCGGCGCAACGGTGACCGACCTGATTCTGGAAAAGATGCCGGTCACCATCTCACTGGGCTTGTGGGCGACGCTGATCACCTATCTGGTGTCGATCCCGCTGGGCATCCGCAAGGCTGTGCACCACGGCAGCCACTTCGACATCTGGAGCAGCACGGCGATCATCATCGGTTACGCCATGCCAGCCTTTCTGTTTGCGATGTTCCTGATCGTGGTATTTGCCGGCGGCACTTCGCTGAACTGGTTTCCGGTGCGTGGGCTGGTTTCGGACAACTTCGAATCGTTGTCGACACTCGGCAAGATTGCCGATTATTTCTGGCATCTGGTGTTGCCGGTCACCGCACTGGTAATCGGCGGATTCGCCACCCTGACCATCCTGACGAAAAACTCGTTTCTCAATGAAATCACCCGACAGTATGTGGTTACGGCTCGGGCCAAAGGTTTGAGCGAACGCCGCGTGCTCTATGGCCATGTATTTCGCAACGCCATGCTGTTGGTGGTTTCGGGGATTCCTCAGGTGTTCATCAGCGTGTTCTTCGCCGGTTCGCTGCTGATCGAAGTGATTTTTTCCCTCGATGGCCTCGGACGCATGAGTTACGAAGCGGCGGTATCGCGGGACTATCCAGTGGTGTTCGGCTCGCTGTTCATCTTCACCCTGTTCGGCCTGCTGATAAAGCTCATTGGCGACCTCTGCTACACCCTGGTCGATCCGCGTATCGACTTCGCTGCGAGGAACGCCTGATGTTCAAGCTCTCGCCGCTGGGTCGGCGCCGTTTCGAGCGTTTCAAGAAAAACCGTCGCGGCTGGTGGTCGCTGTGGCTGTTCATTGGCCTGTTCATGCTGACGCTGGGCGGCGAGTTGATCGCCAACGACAAGCCGCTGGTGGTCAGTTATCAGGGCCAGTGGTATTTCCCGGTACTCAAGCGCCACACCGAACAGGAGTTCGGCGGGCAACTGCCGTTTCAGGCCGATTACCGCAGCGATTACGTGCAGAACCTGATTCGCAAGGACGGCGGCTGGTTGCTGTTCCCGCCGATTCCGTTCAGCGACGACACACCCAACTATGACCTGAACAAACCCGCGCCGAGTCCGCCGACTTCGGTCAACTGGCTGGGCACCGACGATCAGGCGCGCGACGTGCTGGCGCGGGTCATCTTTGGCGCACGGGTGTCGATTCTGTTTGCCCTGATGCTCACATTTGTCAGCGCGCTGATCGGCATCGCTGCCGGCGCGTTGCAGGGTTATTACGGTGGCTGGGTCGATCTGCTCGGGCAGCGCGTGCTGGAAGTCTGGTCAGGGCTGCCGGTGCTGTATCTGTTGATCATCCTCTCCGGTTTTGTCGAGCCGAATTTCTGGTGGCTGCTGGGGATCATGGCGCTGTTTTCCTGGCTGGCGCTGGTGGACGTGGTGCGCGCCGAGTTCCTGCGCGGGCGCAATCTGGAATACGTCAAAGCCGCACGCGCCCTCGGTTTGACTGACCGCAAGGTGATCTTCCGGCACATCCTGCCTAACGCGATGAACGCGACGCTGAGCTACCTGCCGTTCATTCTGACCGGGGCGATTTCGACGCTGACCGCGCTGGATTTCCTCGGCTTCGGCATGCCGGCCGGCAGCGCTTCGCTGGGCGAACTGATCGGTCAGGGCAAGCAGAACCTGCAAGCGCCATGGCTCGGATTGACTGCGTTCTTCACCCTGGCGCTGATCCTGTCCTTGTTGGTATTCATCGGCGAAGCGTTGCGTGACGCTTTTGACCCTCGATCCTGAAGCGTGACCATGACTGAAAACCTGATTGAAATCCGCAACCTCAATGTCGCCTTCCATGGCCAGACCGTGGTACGTGACCTGTGCCTGGATATCCGCCCCGGTGAATGCCTGGCGCTGGTCGGCGAATCAGGCTCGGGGAAATCGGTGACTGCGCATTCGATCCTGCAACTGCTGCCTGACACTGAAGCGCAGACCCGAGGCAGCATCCGCTATCGCGGCCAGGAACTGCTCGGTGCTGATCCGAAGGTCCTGCGAGAACTGCGCGGCAATCGCATCGCGATGATCTTTCAAGAGCCGATGACCTCGCTCAATCCATTGCACACCATTGAAAAGCAAATCGGCGAAACCCTGTTGCTGCACCGCGGTCTCGGCGGCAAGCAAGCGCAACAGCGCATTCTCGAATTGCTCGGGCTGGTTGGCATCCAGAAGCCCAGGGAACGCCTGAAAGCCTATCCGCATCAGCTCTCTGGCGGGCAACGGCAACGGGTGATGATCGCCATGGCCCTGGCCTGCGAACCGGAGCTATTGATCGCCGACGAGCCAACGACAGCACTGGATGTCACCGTGCAGCGCAAGATTCTGGTGTTGCTCAAATCCCTGCAACAGCGCCTCGGCATGTCGCTGCTGCTGATCAGCCACGATCTCAATCTGGTGCGCAGCATCGCGCAGCGCGTGTGTGTGATGAAGGCCGGTGAGATTGTCGAGCAGGCGCCCTGCGAAACCCTGTTCACCGAGCCGAAACACCCTTACAGCTGCGTGCTGTTGAACGCTGAGCCGGAAGGTGAAGCCCTGCCCCGCGACGAACGTGAAAACGTGCTGGAAGTGGCTGACCTGCGCGTCGATTTCCAGGTCGGCGGCGGACTGTTTCGACGCAAGCAGTATCTGCGCGCAGTCGATGGCATCAGTCTGGACATTCAGCGCGGCAAGACTCTGGGCATTGTTGGCGAGTCCGGGTCCGGCAAGTCGACGCTGGGTCAGGCGATTCTGCGTTTGCTCGATTCTGAAGGCAGCATCCGCTTTCAGGGCGAAGCGCTGGACGGTCTCAATCAAAAGCAACTGCGCCCGTGGCGCAGGCAGATGCAGGTGGTTTTTCAGGACCCGTTTGGCAGCCTCAGCCCGCGCATGTCGGTGGCGCAGATCATCAGCGAAGGCCTGGAAGTGCATTGCGAGTCGACCGCTAACGAATGCGACGAGCAAGTGGTTCGCGTGCTCAAGGAAGTCGGCCTCGACCCGGAAAGCCGCCATCGCTACCCACATGAATTTTCCGGCGGCCAGCGCCAGCGCATCGCCATTGCCCGGGCCTTGGTGCTGAAACCGGCGCTGATCCTGCTCGATGAACCGACCTCCGCACTCGACCGCACTGTGCAGAAACAAGTGGTCGCCCTGCTCCGTGATCTTCAGGAAAAATACGCTTTGACCTACCTGTTCATCAGCCATGATCTGGCGGTAGTGCGCGCGCTGGCCCATGACATGATCGTGATCAAGGACGGTAAGGTCGTCGAGCGTGGTGTCAGTCATGAGGTGTTCGACAACCCGCAGCATCCGTACACCAAAGAGCTGTTGGCGGCGGCGCATCCGGGGTAGGTTTTTTTCTGCTAATTCGCGGCGTGGCATTCGCGAGCAGGCTCGCTCCCACATTGGGATGCAGTCCCCTGTGGGAGCGAGCCTGCTCGCGAAGGGACCGGTACCGGCAACAAACAATCAGGACCAGACTCGATGAACACCACCGAAAGCCTCAAGGACTACCAACGGGTGCGCACCCTGGCGATCCGTTCGCTGTTCGAGATCATCGAGCAATCCAGTGAGGGCACGGTGATTGTTGACCGCGATGCGAATATCGTCTGGATGAACGAACGCTACGCCCGGCGCTTCGGTCTCGATTCAGCGGCAGGCGCTATCGGCAAACCCTGCGAAAGCGTGATCCCCGGCAGCCTGCTGCGCGAAGTGGTGCGCACCGGTCGGCCGATTCTGCTGGACATGCAGGACACGCCAAAGGAACCGCTGGTGGTGATGCGCCTGCCGATCCACGACGATGCCGGCAGCGTCATCGGCGCCATCGGCTTCGCTCTGTTCGACGAGTTGCGAACGCTGTCGCCGATGCTCAAGCGTTACCTGAGCATGCAGGAAGAACTGGCCTCGACCCGTTCGCTGCTGCGGGCGCGGCAGACCAAATACAACTTCGCCCATTTCATCGGCACCAGCGCCGCCAGCCTCGAAGTCAAACGCCGCGCCCGACGCAGTGCCAGCGCTGATTCGCCGGTGTTGCTGCTCGGCGAAACCGGCACCGGTAAAGAGTTGCTTGCCCAAGCGATCCACAGCGCCTCACCACGCGCGCACAAAGCCTTCGTCAGCATCAACAGCGCGGCAATTCCCGAGGCGCTGTTGGAAGCCGAGTTTTTCGGCACGGCACCCGGCGCCTTTACCGGCGCCGACCGCAAGGGCCGCACCGGTAAATTGCAGATCGCTCAGGGCGGCACACTGTTCCTGGATGAGATCGGCGATATGCCGCTGCCGCTGCAAAGCAAACTGCTGCGAGTGTTGCAGGAAAAGGAGTTCGAACCGGTCGGCTCCAATGAAGTGATTCAAAGCGATGTGCGGGTAATCGCCGCGACGTCGACGGATTTGCAGGCGGCGATCAAGCGCGGCGAATTTCGCGCCGATTTGTACTACCGCCTAAATGTGCTGCCGATCCAGGTGCCGCCGCTGCGTGAACGTCTCGATGATCTGCCGGCGCTGAGCGAGGCGATTCTCGAAGAACTGCGCAGCCAGCATGAATTGCACCACGATGCGCTGGCGCTGCTCGGCCAGCATGCGTGGCCGGGCAATATTCGCGAGTTGCGCAATGTGCTGGAGCGGGCAGCATTGCTCAGTGATGACTTGCAGCTGACCGAGCAGGATATTCGTGGGGCGATCGGGGCGTTTACACCAGTTGAGCGGACGGCCGAACCGAGCACGCAAGCGCCTGTCGGCGAGACCTTTGCGCAGGCGCGGGCGCGGTTTGATCGGCAGTTGATCGAGTCGACCCTGGCGCAATGCGCGGGGAATGTGCCGGAAGCTGCGGTTCGGTTGGGGCTGGGGCGGTCGACGTTGTACAAAAAAATGGTGGCATTGAAAATCGTTTGAGTCTCACTTAAGAGACAGCGATCTCTTTTGTTAGATAGATTCTTCAAGATCGAAAGATCGCAACCTTCGGCAGCTCCTACAGAGTAAATACGACATTCCGTGTAGGAGCTGCCGAAGGCTGCGATCTTTTGGTCGTCTCACAATAGAGACAGACTCTCCAAGACTCGACCCCATCCACATGAAATATTCATATATTTCAGCGAGTTATCTAATTGGCACAGTAATCGCTATAGCCTCTCCACACCCGTTCCACCCATAAAAACAACAATCCTGGAGAGACACACCATGAGTGTGATCATTGCCTTGGCAGCCCTGACGCTGCTGATGCTCGCCGCTTACCGTGGCTACAGCGTTATCCTCTTTGCCCCGATCGCTGCCCTCGGCGCGGTCCTGCTCACCGATCCGTCCGCCGTCGCGCCCGCGTTTACCGGGGTGTTCATGGATAAAATGGTCGGCTTTATCAAACTGTACTTCCCGGTATTTCTGCTCGGCGCGGTGTTCGGCAAGCTGATCGAGCTGTCCGGCTTCTCGCGCTCGATCGTGGCCGCCGCGATTCGTTTGCTCGGCACCAGACAGGCGATGCTGGTGATCGTGCTGGTCTGCGCCCTGCTCACTTACGGCGGCGTGTCGTTGTTCGTTGTGGTCTTCGCCGTTTACCCGTTCGCCGCCGAGATGTTCCGCCAGAGCAATATTCCCAAGCGTTTGATCCCGGCGACCATCGCCCTCGGCGCGTTCTCTTTCACCATGGATGCCCTGCCCGGCACACCGCAGATCCAGAACATCATCCCCAGCACCTTCTTCAACACCACCGCGTGGGCGGCGCCGTGGCTGGGGGTGATCGGCACGATTTTCGTGTTTTGCGCCGGCATGCTGTTTCTTCAGCGCCAACGCAACAAGGCGCAACGTGCCGGCGAAGGCTACGGCACTGAGCTGCGCAACGAACCGGAAACCGCTGAAGATCTCCAGCTGCCGAACCCGTGGATTGCGCTGTCGCCCTTGCTGGCGGTGGGCATCATGAACCTGCTGTTCACCCAGTGGATTCCGCAGTGGTATGGCAAGACCCACAGCCTCGCGCTGCCGGGCATGGCCGCGCCGGTCACCACCGAGATCGCCAAGCTGACGGCGATCTGGGCGGTGCAGGCGGCGTTGCTGGTCGGCATCCTCATGGTGTTGGCGTTCGGTTTTCAGGCAATTAAAAGCAAGCTCGCCGAAGGCAGCAAAAGCGCAGTCAGCGGTGCGTTGCTCGCGGCGATGAACACCGCGTCCGAATACGGTTTTGGTGCGGTCATCGCCTCACTGCCCGGCTTTCTGGTGTTGGCCGACTGGCTCAAGCAGATTCCCAATCCGCTGGTCAACGAAGCCATCACCGTGACGCTGCTCGCCGGCATCACCGGTTCGGCTTCGGGCGGCATGAGCATTGCGCTGGCGGCGATGTCCGAACAGTTCATCAGCGCGGCGCACGCGGCGAATATTCCGCTGGAAGTGCTGCACCGCGTGGCAGCAATGGCCAGTGGCGGCATGGATACCCTGCCGCACAACGGCGCGGTAATTACGCTGCTGGCGGTGACCGGGCTGACCCACCGCGAAGCCTACAAAGACATTTTCTGTATTACGCTGATCAAGACGCTGGCGGTTTTCGTGGTGATCGGCACTTTCTACGCCACTGGCATTGTGTGAGGTATTCATGACCACTCTTTCCGGCAAGACAGCTTTGGTAACCGGGTCCACCAGCGGCATCGGTCTGGGCATCGCGCTGAGCCTGGCAAAGGCTGGCGCCAATCTGATTCTCAACGGTTTCGGCGACGCCTCCAAGGTGATCGCCGAGGTCGCACGGTTCGGCGGCAAGGTCGGGCATCATCCCGCCGATGTCAGCGACCCGGCGCAGATCGCCGAGATGGTCGCTTACGCCGAGCGTGAGTTTGGTGGCGTCGATATTCTGGTCAATAACGCGGGCATTCAACACGTTGCGGCAGTGGAGGAATTTCCAGTGGAACGCTGGGATTCGATCATCGCGATCAACCTGTCTTCGGTGTTTCACAGCACTCGCCTGAGCCTGCCGGGCATGCGCCGGAAAAACTGGGGACGCATCATCAACATCGCCTCGGTGCATGGCCAGGTCGGTTCCACCGGCAAAGCCGCGTACGTCGCCGCCAAGCATGGCGTGATCGGCCTGAGCAAAGTGGTCGGGCTGGAAACCGCGACCAGCAACGTCACCTGCAATGCGATCTGCCCGGGCTGGGTGTTAACGCCACTGGTGCAGAAGCAAATCGATGATCGCGCGGCCAAGGGCGTCGACCCGCAGCAGGCGCAGCATGATCTGCTCGCCGAGAAACAGCCGTCGCTGGAGTTTGTCACGCCGCAGCATCTGGGTGAGCTGGTGCTGTTTTTGTGCAGCGAGGCTGGCAGCCAGGTGCGCGGCGCGGCGTGGAATATTGATGGTGGGTGGTTGGCGCAATAAACACCTGACCATTGTGGGAGCGAGCCTGCTCGCGAATGCGGTGTATCACACACAGTTCGGGATACTGAGACAACGCTTTCGCGAGCAGGCTCGCTCTCACAGGGAATGATCTCCCTGGCCTGTACGAATCCGATAAGAAGAGGCAACCCCATGTCCGACATCCTCTGGCAACCCGACGCCCAGCGTATCGCCCGCTCGCGGATGGACGCGTTCCGGCGTGAGGTCAATCAGCGGCATTCGCTGCAGCTCGATGGCTACCCTGCCCTGCACCAATGGAGCATTGAGCAGCGCCCGGCCTTCTGGCAGGCGATCGTCGATTTCTTCGACATCCGTTTCCACACCCAACCCGACGCCGTTTTGCGCGAAGGCGCAGAAATGCCCAGCGCCGAGTGGTTCCCTGGCGCGATGCTGAACTTCGCCGAACACCTGCTGCGCCGTCGCGACGATGCGGTGGCAGTGGTCGCCGTTGCGGAAAATGGCCAGCGCGAACAACTGACCTGGGCCGAACTGGCCGAGCACGTCGCCGGTTTCCAGGCCAGTCTGCGTGCGGCCGGCGTTGCGCAAGGCGATCGCGTAGCGGCGTGCATGCCCAACACCTGGCAAACCCTAATAGCGATGCTGGCCACCACCAGCCTCGGCGCGATCTGGTCGTGCTCGTCGCCAGACTTCGGCACCCACGGCGTGATCGATCGCTTCGGCCAGATCGAGCCGAAATTTCTGCTCACCTGCGCCGGTTATCAATACGCCGGGAAAACCCTCGACCAGACCGCCAAGCTCAACGAAATCCTTGCGCAACTGCCGTCGCTGCAGCAGTTGATCATCGTGCCGTATTCCCGTCCGCAAGCGCGCATTGACGACTACCAGACCGACGCCGAAGTCACCCTGTGGCAGGATTTCTACGAACCGGGTGGCGAGCCGGATTTCACCCCGGTGCCGTTCAATCATCCGCTCTACGTGCTGTACTCCAGCGGCACCACCGGCGTGCCGAAATGCATCGTTCACAGCACCGGCGGCGTGCTGCTGCAACACGTCAAGGAACATGGCTTGCATTGCGACCTCGGTGCCGGTGATCGCCTGTTCTATTACACGACCTGCGGCTGGATGATGTGGAACTGGCTGGTTTCGGCGCTCGCGGTTGGCAGCGCCGTGGTGCTCTACGACGGCTCGCCATTTCATCCGGGCCCTCAGCGTCTGCTCGACCTGATCGACGACGAACGCATCAGCGTGTTTGGCACCAGCCCCAAGTTCCTTTCCACATTGGAAAGCGGCGGCGCCAGACCCCTTGAAAGCCATGATTTGAGCAGCCTCAAAACCCTACTCTGCACAGGCTCGGCGCTGTCGCCGCAAAGCTACGATTTCGTTTATCGCGACTTCAAGACCGACGTGTGCCTGGCATCGATGTCCGGCGGCACAGACATCGTTTCCTGCTTCGTCAACAGCAATCCGCTGTCACCGGTGAGGCGTGGAGAAATCATGGGCAAGAGCCTGGGCATGGCTGTCGAGGTGTGGAACGACGCTGGTCAGCCAGTGAGCGGTGAAAAAGGCGAACTGGTCTGCACCCGGCATTTTCCGGCGATGCCGATCGGCTTGTGGAATGATCCTGACGGCACAAAACTGCGCCAGTCCTATTTCAGTCTCTTTCCTGGCTTCTGGGCGCAGGGTGACTACGCCGAACAATTGCCCCATGGCGCAATGATGATCCATGGCCGCTCGGACGCGGTGCTGAATCCGGGTGGCGTGCGCATCGGTACAGCGGAAATCTATCGTCAGGTCGAGAAGATCACCGAGGTACTGGACAGCGTCGCCATAGGTCAGCAATGGCAGGATGATGTGCGGGTCGTGCTGTTCGTGCGTCTGCGCGATGGCGTCGAACTGGATGAAGGGCTTGAGCAGCGAATCCGCGAGGTGATCCGCGCCAATACCACGCCGAGGCATGTCCCGGCGCGGATTGTTGCAGTGACGGACATACCGCGCACCATCAGCGGCAAAGTCGTGGAGCTGGCGGTGCGCGATGTCGTGCACGCAAGGCCGGTGAAAAATACCGATGCACTGGCCAATCCCGAAGCGCTGGATCAGTATCGGGATAGGCCGGAACTGGCTGATTGAAATTGGCACTGACGCCCTCATCCGACAGGCTGGCGGCAGTGCTTTTGATCAGCGAGGCTTGTTCAAGGTAATGACTACCGGCTCGCCAATCGCCCTGCCTGCACTGGCCTCGAGGGCACGGTCAAGAACAGTCATGTTTTGGTCGAAAGTGACCTTGTCAGTGACCAGTTGACTCAGCAATGAGGTGACCAGCGTGAGCGAGTCGGCATTTTCGAAGGCTCTGGACGGGGCATAACAGTCAGTGCCGCTCTGCGACTCCGCCAGGCAACCTGCCCCCAGATTGAGCAATGCGGACACATCCAGCTGCTGTCCGCTGTCACTGGCATGCACGGCGTCGGTGGCATAGCCGACATCGTCGGTTTGTGCGCTGGCGTGGAACAGCTCATGGATCAGGTCGTCGGCGATCACGTCGTGGTTAAACCCCATGCTGACGAAGTGTCGATTGAAGTTTTTCGTGTAGATTTCAACAAACGCTATAGCGCAATCACCGCTCGAACCCGCGTCTTTCCAGCGCTGGTAATTGTTTGCATCGAACGATGCCAGGGTGTCGTTGATCTTGAGGCCGTCGAGAACCATGTTGCTCAAGGAGAAACCGGCGAAATCGAAGCGGATCAAACGCAAATAGTTCACCAGCCGATCGGTGGACACCTGAGAAGCATCGCCGAACACGATCTTCATCAGCGCGTCGCGATCGCGTTTGAAATCATGACGGTTGAAGATTTCCAGTGCGTTGTCGATCTTGGCCCGTGCGCGGGGCAGGCTTTGCTCGATGAACTTGCGCGTGTAACTGAGTGGCAAAGTGCGCGGCGAAGCAGGCAGCTGCAAGGGGGCTTGATACGCAAAACCCTCCAGAGACTTGCCCCACAAGTTGCCGCGTCGATTCAGCGAGTACCATTTGTCCCCACTGCGCGCGGCCAGCACGGCGACGGCGTCATGCGTAGCCCCGCGTGGCCTCCAGTTCCCCAACCCGAATTGCGCGTTATCGGCCGCTTCGAGCAGATCATAGGATTGCCGGCGACCGCTGATCCTGTGCAATTGACCACTGGCCAGAGTAATCAGGTCATGAGTGTTCTTGTTGAACCGCAGCAGGCCCTTGTGCACCAGTTTACTTCCCGCCTGCAGACCAGAGGGCACACCGTCGAAGGGATTGAAAAGCGAGATGGCCGAAGTAAACGCCAGCCGGGTGAAGCGCGCGGCCCTGGCAGTAGTGGAAATGGCCCGGGCGGAAATACTCAGCGCCTTCGAGCTGGCGCCAGCCACTGTTCCCACCAGGCCGATGCCGTCCATCAAACATCCGTAAACCCCGTCAACCATCTTGTTGTGTTCGCCCGAGGCGATGTCCTCAATGCACTTTTTGAACGGCACCAGCAGGTCGATGAAGTAAGTCAGCAAGCGTTCGCCCTCTTCCCGGGAGAGTTCGAGCGGCGTCGGTACTCGCACGAGCTCTCTGAGCTCAGTTTGATTCAGGAACGGTCTGTTCTCGGCGAGAAACAAGGCGATGCGCACGATGTCAGGGTCGTTGAATTTCTGATAAAACCCTGGCTGCAACTGCGTAGACTGCGCTGGTGCTTTCAGCGCGCCGAAATAATCGATGATCGCCATACTGCTGCTAATCGAAGCGTCCTCGGCCGCAGCATGGGTATAGCGCCTGATGTTCAGCGGAACGCTTTGGGTTACGGTGTTGCTCAGGGGCGTCGTCATATTGGCACTGGCGCTCATTCTTGAGCGTTGCTGAAGCTTTCTTTCCCGCCTGATGAAAGCACCCAGCGCATCATTCTTTCGGATTTCTGCACGCGAGGTGAATAGTTCATAACAGAGACCGCCGTATTCATCAGACGTATACATCACAACACCGAAGCGTCCCGTGGCGGCATCCCGGCTTTGTTGTGTTTCTTGTCCAAGCCCTACATTCAAAGGTCCGCCGGCCCGGCGCGTAGTGACATAAGATGCAGATTCGCGCACGGTGAGAAAATGAATGTCGGCATTCATGAAGACTTGCAGATCCGCTTCCGGCATTTGTGCCAACGCCAGCTTGATGGCAGACATCATGCCGCCATTCACCGCTTCGAAATGCACGGCCAACTGACGATCCATTTCCTCGTCACAGGATTCAATGGTCAGCAGTTGCGGATAGCGCTGATAAATACTGATACCCGCAGGGTTGTAGTTGATCGCCGGCTGCAGCAATCCGTTTACGATCAAACGTACGGTGCGCCTGTCCCACTGACCAGTGACCAGATCGCCCGACTGATGCAGCTCGACCATGGACATGATTTGCTGTCCACCTTTCTCGGACAGCGCCTTTTCGTCCAGTGTGTCGCAGCCTGGTGCAGCTTTTTTCAATTGGGCTCGGGCAATTCCGCTCGGTTGGGTAACGGTGTCGAAAATGCGCGGGCTAGCTGGGCAAATTGCTCTGCGTGGTGCTCAAACGCGTCAATCGCCCGTCGCGTACAGATTTCTTCTGTCTCTTCGAGCTCGGCTCTGGAGATAATTCGGTTGAGCAAAGCCCATTCGACGATCGGATCGATCAGCGCCAGATCGCGCATATGCTTCTGCGCTTCACTGACCGGCTCCAGTTCGCCGTAAGCGATGATCTGTGCATAGGTCAATTCCCGCGAGGCTCCGGTCTTCACCGCCTCGACCAATACAACTGCGCGACATAGCTTGATCCAGGCGATCGATCCGAGTGTGACCTCTCTCGGAATTTTCCTGACCAGAAATTCGGGCGCGTTGCATGCCAAGAGGAGATGAACCACCAAAGGCGCCAATATCGGATCTACCCAGCGCTTGTTCCGCACAAACTCGGTGTACTCCTCGAGTATCTCTGATGGATGGCGCTCAACATTGTCGGGCGAGTACAGGTCTCGCCGTTCGACCAGGTGGCGATGGCCGATCGATGGGTCCAGGTCGAGTAATATCGCGGTCATCAATAATTGGCGGAGGGTATTTTCGGAAAGCGTTTGCCCGTCATTCGCCCCGTACCAATTCAGCTCTTTGATATAACTTCTGGCTAGATCCAGCGAAACTGGATAGGCGACTAATTCAACGAGGCGCTGCGCCGCCGTTTCGTGAGATATATCCGCGCGCCCGGTGACGTTGTACAAGGCTGACAACAGCTTGCGCTTTGGCATCAATTTGGCGGTGGCACTACGAATATCTGCAAACTGTTCTTCGGATAGCGCGTTATGGCTCTGTTCACTGGATTGAAAGTGCTCCCAAAAACCAACTGGCTCCCTGACCTCGGGTGAGAACTTGAACAAACCGATCAAGTTACTGATCTTGGACTTGGTGTCAGGAAGATCGATATCATGAAACTTGAACCACTGATCCAGGGTTACATCCAGATCAGGCCATACAAAACCGCCGGCGACTGCGGCAATATCGGCGATGAGATTCACCGTCGAGCGCGTAGGTTGACTGTATTCGAAATACTGCGCCGCAACCAGATCGACCCAACCTCTGACGGCACGGACTTCCATCTTGCCTTCCGCCGTAATCCGAACCAGGCCGTTATGCTCGCGCGCCTCCTCTCGACCGATTGCACCAATGACCGGCCCGGTTTTCAGCAGTTCATTGAGCAGAAGTCTGCCGGGGTTATATATTTCATGCAGTGCAGATCCTGGTTGCAACTCTACTTCACGCCCATACCAGTCTATATCGTGTTCTTCGCGGTAATCGTTCAAAGCATCTTCCAGATGCCGAAGAACCAGACCATGCTCGGTGGCATCTGCCGCAGACCGATATTTCCATTCAGCCAGCGCAACTTTAGATGGCCGGAATACTTTGCTTTTATTTACTGCGCTCACGGTAAAACCTCATCAAACAACTAGCTGACCATTCAGCGTGATGACGTTTTTAATCAAACACACACAACCGAACCACAAGTTAATTATTAAACGTTGTTGCCGCGCGAAGTAGTCGGCGCAACCGAAGACACCAAATCAATCCATCAAACCCCACTCGCCAGCACCTGTATCTTTAACGCCCGCCTGATCGTGCTGAAGTTTGATTCGCAACTTCAGGTTATTCACCGAATCGGCATTTTTCAATGCTTCCTGCTCGTTGATGGCGCCTTCTGCGACCAGGGCAAACAGCGCCGCGTCAAATGTCTGCATACCCAGTTCGGTTGATTTTTCCATTATCGGTTTGAGTTCCTCGAACTGACCGCGGCGGACCAGATCGGCGATGGTCGGCGTGCCCAGAAGAATCTCGACTGCCGCGCGCCTTTGCCCGTCGACAGTGCGAACCAGACGCTGCGAGACACATGCCTTGAGGTTATTGCCCAATGTCTGCAAGAGCTGCTCGCGCTTTTCCTCGGGAAACATATTGATAATTCGATCGAGCGCCTGATTGGCATTGGTCGCATGTAATGTCGACAACACCAGATGCCCTGTATCGGCAAACGAGAGCGCATGTTCCATGGTTTCGCGATCACGGATTTCGCCGATCAATACAACATCCGGTGCCTGGCGCAGGGTGTTTTTCAGGGCCGCATGGAAGCTGCGCGTATCGACGCCGACCTCACGCTGATTGATGATCGAGCGCTTGTGCCGATGGATATATTCGATCGGGTCTTCGATGGTCACGATGTGCCCGGCACTGTGGCGGTTGCGATGATCGATCAATGCCGCCAGCGAAGTCGACTTGCCCGAACTGGTGGCGCCGACAAACAGAATCAACCCTCGCTTGAGCATCACCGTTTCCAGCAGCACTGGCGGCAATTTGAGATCCTCGAACCGCGGAATGTCGACCTTGACGTTGCGGATCACGATCGAAACGTCGTTGCGCTGCTTGAATATGTTGACCCGGAACCGGCCGACGCCCGCTCGGGAGATTGCCAGGTTCATTTCCAGATCCCGGTCGAACTCCCGGCGCTGCTCGGCGTCCATCAGGGAGGTGGCGATGGCCGCGGTTTCGCCGGGTTTGAATGGCTGATCGCTGAGCGCCGTCAGCACACCATCAATGCGCGCGCTCGGCGCTGCGCCGGTGGAGAGGAACAGATCCGAACCGTTTTTTTGCGACAATATTGACAACAGTGCATCGATTTCCATGGCTGAAAGCACCCGCGAAGCATTGAATGAGCAGATTTGGCCTACGCTTGGCGCGGCTCCTGCAACAATGATAGACGCCGTCTCACCGAACCACGCTCAGGATTGAAACATGAATGCTGTACCCACCACCGATGACGCTCAGGCCCTTATTGCCCGCACCGACTGGAGCCGCAGCCCGCTGGGCGCCGCGGGCACCTGGCCGCAGAGCCTGCGCACGGCAGTGGATATCGTGCTCCATTCGCCGATGCCGATGTTGCTGTTATGGGGCCCTGAGCTGACGCAGATCTACAACAATGGTTTTGCCCTGCTCGCCGGCAGCAAACATCCCGAAGCGTTCGGGCGGCCGACGCATGAGGTCTGGCCGGAAGTGCGGGATTTTTCCGAGCCGATTTATCAGGCGGTGCTCCAGGGCCAGGTGCGCAGCTTCAGCGAGCAGCGGTTCAGCGTGCAACGCGACGGCAAGAAAACCGATTTCTGGCTGGATCTGACCTACAGCCCGATTCGCGATGAAACCGCACAGGTGGCGGGGATTCTGATCACCGCCATCGAAACCAACGAACGCCGGCGCATTGCCCTGGAATTGCAGCGGCGCTCCGAGGAAAGCCTCAAGGCCCAACGTCAATCCGAAGAGCGCCTGCAATTGGCTCTGGCGGCGACCGATGCGGTCGGCACCTGGGACTGGGATATTGGCGAAGACCGGTTCATTGCTGATGCGCACTTTGCCGAACTGCACGGCGTCGATCCGGCCAGAGCCGGGCAATTGCCGATCAGCGATTACCTGCACGGCGTACACCCCGAAGACCGCGCCATGGTCGCGCGCGGCATCAAGCATTGCATCACCCACGGCACCGAATACGCTGAGGAATATCGCTTGTTGCAGGCCGATGGCACGCTGCGCTGGGTGTTCGCGCGCGGACGTTGCTACAAGGATCATCATGGCCGGCCGATGCGCTTTCTCGGCGCGGCGCTGGATCTGACCGAACGCAAACATACGGAACAGGCGCTGCGGCAGAGCCAGACCGAATTGCAGTTGATCATCAATGCGATGCCGATACTGATCAGCTACGTCGACGCCGAAGAGCGTTTCCGCCTGAACAACGCGGCCTATCTCGACTGGTACGGCCTGACTCCACAGGAGTTGTACGGGCGTACGATCCGCGAAGTCATCGGCGAAGAGGCGTATTTCCTCCGTGCGCCTTACATCGCCGAAGCGCTGGCCGGACGCTCCTGCTCCTTCAGCTTCTACACCCCACACCGCGATGGCAGCATCCGCCACGCCTTGATGAACTATCTGCCCCGCCATGGCGCGGACGGTGCAGTCAACGGCTTCTACATCTTTGTCATCGACGAGACCGAGCGCAAAAAAACCGAAGAAGCCCTGCGCAATCTCAACGAGACCCTCGAAGAGCGGGTCAGCGCCCGCACCGAGCAACTGGCTCAGGCCAACGAGCGCTTGCAGAACGAGATGTTCGAACGCGAGCGCGCCGAAGATGCCTTGCGCCACGCGCAGAAGATGGAAGCGGTCGGCCAGCTCACCGGCGGTATCGCTCACGATTTCAACAACATGCTCACCGGCATCATCGGCAGTCTGGATTTGATGCAGCGCTACATCGCCAATGGTCGCGCCGACGAGATCGGCCGTTTCACCGAAGCGGCAGTGTCATCGGCCAATCGCGCGGCGGCCCTGACCCATCGCTTGCTGGCGTTCTCGCGGCGCCAGTCGCTGGACCGCAAGCAACTTAACGTCAATGAACTGGTGCACTCGCTGGAAGACCTGATCCGCCGCACCAAGGGCGATCCGATCGAGCTGCAACTGCGCCTGCCCGAAGATGTCTGGCCGGTGAGCACCGACGTCAGTCAGCTGGAAAACGCCCTGCTCAATCTGGTGATCAACGCCCGCGATGCGATGCCGGACGGTGGCACGTTGCTGATCCAGACCGCCAACGTGTATCTCGACAGCAGCGACGTGACCATTCTCGAGCCAGTGAAGGCCGGGGAATACGTCATGCTCGCGGTCAGCGATAACGGCACCGGCATGACGCCGTCAATCCGTTCCAAGGCGTTCGACCCGTTCTTTACCACCAAGCCGATCGGCCAGGGCACCGGGCTCGGGCTGTCGATGATCTACGGTTTCGCCCAGCAGTCCGGCGGTCACGTCAGCCTCGACAGCGTGCCGGGGCAAGGCACTTGTGTGCGCCTGTACTTGCCGCGCTTGCTTGAGCCCGCGCCGGAAACCTCATCTGTCGAGACTGCCGAACCGATTGCTGCTTCATCCAATGGCGAAACTGCGATCGTGGTCGAAGATGACCCGGCGGTGCGCATGCTGGTTCTCGATCTGCTCAAGGAGCTGGGCTATAAAACCGTCGAGGCGGAGAACGCCCAGGCCGCCCTGCCCTTGCTCGAATCCGTACAACGCGTCGATCTGCTCGTCACCGATGTTGGGCTGCCCGGCATGAACGGTCGCCAGTTGGCGGAGATCGCTCGTCAGCATCGACCGGACCTGAAAGTGCTGTTCATGACCGGTTACGCGCAAATCGCGGCCGAGCGTCAGGGCTTTCTTGAAGAGGGCATGGACATGGTCGCCAAGCCTTTTGTTCTCGAAGTGCTGGCGAGCAAGATCCGCAAGTTGAGCAACCCGACCCCGTGACTTGAGGCATAATCGCGCGCCCCGCTGTCACCCGTTATCAGGTATCGCACGATGAAAGCTCAAGCCCGCCACATTCTGGTGAAAACCGCCGAAGAGGCCGAACAACTCAAACAGCGCATCGCCAAGGGCGAAGCGTTCGATGTGCTGGCGAAGAAGTTTTCCACCTGCCCGTCCGGCAAACGCGGCGGCGACCTGGGCGAAGTGCGCCCGGGGCAGATGGTCGGTGCGATTGACGCGGTGATCTTCAAGAAACCGCTGCGCACCGTACATGGACCGATCAAGAGCAAGTTTGGTTATCACCTGGTGCAGGTGTTTTATCGCGATTGACCAGCTGGCTGCCGGGCTTCTTCGCGAGCAGGCTCGCTCCCACACTTCGACCGGGTTTTCATTGTGGGAGCGAGCCTGCTCGCGAACCGATTGCGCAGCAAGCGGCCATTCTCTGATTACCTGGGGATCAGCGCTCCGGGCACCTGTATCACCCGGCTGGCCAATTCATGCCCGGCCTGCGCTGCTTCTGCCGGCGTGCCGCCGAGCAAACGCCTGGCCAGATACGCCGCGCTGAACGAGTCCCCCGCCGCCGTGGTGTCGACAACCCTGTCGACCTTCTGCGCGGGTACTTCAAACGCCTGCCCCTCACAACGAATCAGACACGCCTCGGCGCCACGCTTGAGCACTACTTCTGGCGTGCCAATCTGCGCATACGTCGCGAACACCTCGGCGCAATCGGCGAAACCGAACAGCGCCTGTTCGTCTTCCACGGTCAGCAACGCCAGATCGACATAAGGCAAGACGCTG
The DNA here is from genome assembly GCF_036283065.1 of Pseudomonas moraviensis subsp. stanleyae. Lineage (GTDB taxonomy): Bacteria > Pseudomonadota > Gammaproteobacteria > Pseudomonadales > Pseudomonadaceae > Aquipseudomonas > Aquipseudomonas stanleyae. The sequence continues at coordinate 116,583 of NZ_JAADJI010000002.1, read as the reverse complement.
CGATACGCCGCCCGCGCCTCTTCCACCGACGCCCAGAGACGTGGGCGGTAGTTGTTGTCGAACACAATGCGCGCATCGCGTCGTCGGGCTTCGCTCAACGTCTTGATCAGGCGGGCGCGGCCTTGCATGCCGAGTACGGCGAGGGTGATGCCGCTGAAATACAGCACGTCGTAGTGCGGCAACGCCGCGAGGATCGGCTCGGCCGCAGGAGTGGTGAAGCAATCGCGCACCGCCGCTTCGTTACGCCAGTACAGGAAACGCCGCTCGCCGTTGGCGTCGGTCTGGATGCAATACAAACCGGGCAGCCGACCGGGCAGGCGCTGCACCAGATCGAGGCCGATGCCTTCGCTGCGCCAGATCCGGCACATGGCGTCGCTGAAACTGTCATCGCCCAGCGCGGTGACGTAGTCGACTTGCGCGTTGTCGCCCAGCGCGCGGGACAGATACACCGCTGTGTTGAGGGTATCGCCACCGAAGCTTTGCTGCAGACTGCCGTCGGCGCGCTGCTGCAGTTCGATCATGCACTCGCCGATCAGGGCGATGCGCGGGGTGTTGCGAAGGATTTTCATCGAGTGTTATCTCTGGTGGTTCGGTGGTGGCTGTCCGCACGTTTTCGCGAGCAGGCTCGCTCCCACAATGGAGCGCATTGTCCTTGTGGGAGCGAGCCTGCTCGCGAATTGCCGCCGCAACGCAATCTCAAGCCTTAGAAACAAGTCTCCATGGTCTCGATGACCGCCAACTGCTCATCCACCAGCAACCCCACCCGCCACTTGTCGAACGTCAGGCACGGGTGCGAAGTGCCGAAGGCAATGATGTCGCCCACGCGCAATTCAACGCCCGGTGCCACGGTCATGAATGCATGCTGATCCATCACCGCCGTGACCTTGCACGCACCGACATCATCCCCCACCGCCGGCACCACGCCGGCCTTGTAGCGCAACAGCGGCACCGGCAAACCGGCATCGAATGCAACGTCACGTTTGCCCAGGGCGATCACCGCAAAACCCGGTTCCGGCAACGATTGCACATGAGCCCAGACTTCCAGCGCCGGGCGCAGGCCTTCGTGCAGATCGCTGCGACGCTCGAGCACGCAGCACTGCGCTTCTTTGTAGATGCCATGGTCGTGCGCCACGTAACTGCCCGGGCGCAACACGCTGAGGAATCGGCCAGCAGCGTTCTGTGTTTCGAAGGATTCGGCAATCAGGTCGTACCAGGCCGAACCCGATGCGGTGATGATCGGTTTGGCGATCGCGAAAGCGCCGCTGTCCTGCAGTTGCACTGCCAGCCGTACCAGCGACGCGGCGAACTCGCGAATGCCACTGACCGCGTGATCGCCGTGAATCACACCTTCGTAACCTTCGATACCGGTCAGGGCCAGCGCCGGTTGCGCATCGATGGCCTTGGCCAGCTCGATGACTTCCTCCTCGCTGCGGCAACCGCAGCGGCCGCCGACCACGCCGTATTCGATCATCACATTGAGCTTCACGCCCCGCGAAGCGAAGTAAGCCCCGAGGTCGGCGACATTGTCCGGATGATCGACCATGCAATAGAAATCGAATGTCGGATCGGTGAGCAGATCGGCAATCAGCGCCATGTTCGGCGTGCCGACCAACTGATTCGCCATGAGCACGCGGCGCACGCCGTGGGCATAAGCGGCGCGGGTCTGGGTGGCGCTGGCGAGGGTGATGCCCCAGGCGCCGGCATCGAGCTGACGCTTGAACAGTGCCGGGGTCATGCTGGTTTTGCCGTGGGGCGCCAGTTCCGCGCCGCTGTCGCTGACAAATTTCTGCATCCAGCGGATGTTGTGCTCCAGCGCCTCGCGGTGCAGCACCAGCGCCGGCAGGCTGACGTCGCGGGTCAGTTGCGCGCCGATGGCGGCGTCGCCTTTTTCCACGGCAGAGTTGATGGCAGTCGTCATGGTCCAATCCTCACAGTCGCGGCCGCAGGCAGCCGCGGTTATTCGTTGATCCGCCGGGCGAGGCTGTTGGCGCTCTCGATCAATACCCGGCGGTAGTCGTTGTAATTGTTTTTCGCATCGGCCCGCGGAGCGACGATGCACAGCGTGCAAATGGCCACGCCTTGCGGGTCTTTGACCGGCGCGGCGAAGCAATGGGTGAAGGTGTCGGCGACGCTGTCGAAGGAGAAGAAGCCGTCGATGCCGGCCTGACGGATCTCCGCCAGGAAGCGTTCCAGTGGCAGACGCTCGCCGTCGGGCAGGATGTAGTCGTCCTCGTCGATCAGGTCGATGATCTGCTGATCGCTCAAATGCGCGAGCAGCAGACGCCCGGAGGCGGTCCACGGGATCGGCGCGTTCTCGCCGATGTCGGAGGAGATGCGAAAATGCCGCTCGCCCTCTTTCATCAACGCCACCGTGTATTTGCGTCCGTTGAGCAGGCACATCTGCGCGGTTTCGCGGGTCTGGCTGACGATTTCCTGCAAGGCGTGATCGGCCTCGCGGCTGAGGTCGAAATGGCGCAGATGCGCCTGGCCCAGGAAGTACAACTGGCGACCCAGATAGACGTGACCGTCCTTGCCCACCGGCTCCAGAATCCGCCGTTCCAGCAGGGATGCGACCAGTTCGTACACCGTGGATTTCGGCCCGCCGATGCCGTTGGCGATGTCGTTGGGGCGCAGGGGCTGGCCGATTTCCTTGAGAAAATCGAGGATATCGAACGCCCGATCCAGACCGCGTGCCCGGCGTTTGATGGTGTCTTCGGTCATTTCAGTGGTTTCCATTCAAAGTCGCCGGATGGTAACTGGCCCTTGGTGCCGTGTCAGTGACATTGCTGCCCTCACCCCCCGCCCTCTCCCGGAGGGAGAGGGAGCCTGATCGAATCGATGCATAAATCACTGATAAACGTCGATTCTGCATCGATAAAGATCAGTCCCCTCTCCCTCCGGGAGAGGGCTAGGGTGAGGGGAAAGCTTCACTCAGATCTTTTTTTGTAGGCAATGCAGTCGATCTCAACCTTGCAATCGACCATCATGCTCGCCTGCACACACGCCCGTGCCGGGGCGTGTTCGGGTTTGAAATACTCGGCGAAAACCTTGTTGAAGCTGCTGAAATCCCGTGGATCGTCCAGCCACACACCGGCGCGGACCACGTCTTCCAGCCCATAACCGGCCTCTTCGAGAATCGCGATCAGGTTCTTCATGGTCTGGTGGGTCTGCTCGACGATGCCACCGACAATGATCTCGCCATCCACCGCCGGTACCTGACCGGACACGTGCAGCCAGCCATCCGCTTCGACAGCGCGGGCGAATGGACGAGGCTGGCCGCCGGCGGCGGTGCTGCCGGTGCCGTAACGCGTAATGCTCATGGGTGTTTCTCCTGATTGCAAAAGTACAGATTCAAAACCGCGTGCTCTTGAGAAATTCCGCCAGACGCGGCGATTGCGGGCGTTCGAACAGCTCCTTGGGAGGCCCCTGCTCTTCGATCCGCCCTTGATTCATGAAAACGATCTTGTCCGAGACCTCGAAGGCAAATCGCATTTCGTGGGTCACCAGCAACATGGTCATGCCGTCCTCGGCCAGGCCCTTGATCACGTTGAGCACCTCGCCGACCAGCTCCGGGTCGAGGGCCGAGGTGACTTCGTCGAAGAGCATCAGGCTCGGGTTCATCGCAATGGCCCGGGCGATGGCCACGCGCTGTTGCTGGCCGCCGGACAACTGGCCGGGAAAGTGATTGCGCCGCTCCAGCAGGCCGACGCGCTCCAGCCATTTTTCGGCGAGCACCACGGCTTCGTCCTTGGGCATCTTCTTCACTTTGAGCAGGCCCAACGTGACGTTCTGCAACGCGGTCAGGTGCGGGAAAAGGTTGAATTGCTGGAAGGCCATGCCGGTCATCGCGCGATGGCGAGCAATGACTTTTTCAGGATGACGCACGCGTTTGCCGTTGACCTCGTCGTAGCCGATGGATTCGCCGTCGAGCAGGATCTGCCCGCCCTGGAATTCTTCGAGCATGTTCACGCAACGCAACAGCGTGGTCTTGCCCGAACCGCTGGAGCCGATCAGCGTGACCACGTTGCCGCGCTGCATGCTCAGGTCGACACCCTTGAGCACTTCCACCGCGCCGTACTGTTTGTGCAGGCCGCGAATGTCCAGCAGCGCCTGATCCTGTGAAGCAACTTGAGCTTGAGTCATGGCAGGGCCACCCGCTTTTCAATGTGCCGGCCGAGTAATTCGATGCCGTAGTTGATGACGAAGAACAGAAAACCGGCGAACAGGTAAAACTCCAGGGTCATGAAGTTCCGCGCGATGACCTGTTGCGTGCTGAGCAGCAATTCGGCGACGCCGATCACCGAGAGCAAGGTCGAAGCCTTGACGATTTCGGTGGACGAGTTGACCCAGGTCGGCAGGATCTGCCGCAGCGCCTGAGGCAACAGCACGTAACCGAGGGATTGGTAGAACGTCAGGCCGATGGCTTTACCCGCCTCCATCTGCCCGCGCGGCAAGGCTTGCAGCGCACCACGGACGATTTCGGCGACGTGCGAGCCGCAGAACAGCGTCAGGCCCAGGGCACCGGCCTGGAACGCGCTGATCTGCCAACCGAGCGCCGGGGCCATATAGAAGCAGGCCAGCACCAGCACGAACACCGGCGTGCCGCGAATCAGATCGACGTAAACGCGGAACGGCGCGCGCATCCAGAATTTGCCGTAAGTCAGTACCAGACCGGCAACCACACCGAGCACGGTGCCGAGCACAATGGCCAGCGCCGAAACCTGCACACTGGTCAGAAAGCCCTGCCACAACGGCTCGCGGGCGACCCACAATTCATGCAACCAACTGGGAGATTGGTACATCGCAGCCTCCTATCGGCGGATCGCCAGACGCTGCTCGAGGTAACGCAGCAGCATGGCAATGAGGTAACAGGCCGCGACATACAACGCCGTGGTCACCAGCCAGGTTTCGATCACCCGGTAGCTTTCGACGTTGATCTTGCGCGCGTAATAAGTCAGCTCCGGCACTGCAATCGCAGCGGCCAGCGAAGTGTCCTTGAACAGCGAAATGAAGTTGTTCGAGAGCGCCGGCAAGACGTTGCGCAGCATCACCGGAACGGTGACGTAGGCCTTCACCTGCCATTCGCCGAGGCCGATCGCCAGCCCCGCTTCGCGTTGCCCTTTGGGGATGCTCAGCAAACCGCCACGGAACACTTCGGTCAGGTACGCGCCGGCATACAACGACAGGGTGATGATGAACGAAGGGATCTTGTCCAGACGAATCCCGAGGCTCGGCAGTGCAAAGTAGATCAACAGAATCAACACCAGGATTGGCGTATTACGCACCACCGTGACGTACACCGAGGCCAGCACCCGCAAGGCGCGATGCCTGGAAAGCAAGGCAAACGCCATCAGCAGGCCGATTACGCAGCCGATGGCGATCGACACCAGCGCCAGTTGCAAGCCCAGACCGAGCCCCGCCAGCAAAGTGTCGAAATCGCGCCACACGGCGGCAAAGTTCAACTGATAGTTCATGGTCAGCAGTACCTTGAGCGGGGCGACTTAAATCGCCCCACTCTCACGGGATCATTTGAATTCGACTGGGAAACCGATCGCGGGCGACGGCAGATCGACACCGAACCATTGCTTGAAGGAGGCGGCGTAGGTCGGGAACTCAACCCCGGTCATGGCTTCATGCAGCGCGGTGTTGACGAAGTTCAGCCAGTCCTGATCGCCGCGTTTGACCGCACAGGCGTAGGTCTGTGGACTCCAGGCGTAGCTCGGGCTGCGATAACGGCCCGGGTTCTGCACCATCAGGTATTTGACCGAGGACTGGTCCGTGGCGGCGGCGTCGGCGCGGCCGGAGTTCACCGCCTGATACATCAGGTCGACGCTGTCGTACTGATCGACTTTGGCCTTGGGCAATGCCTGATGCACCAACTCTTCGGCATATACGTTCTGCAGTACCGCAACGGTGACGTCATCGCCTGCCGCTTGCAGGTCTTCGATTTCCTTGTACTTGCTGTTGTTCGGCAGCAGCAGGCCGACACCTTCGCGGTAGTACGGCAAGGTGAACGCGACTTGCTGCGCACGGCTGGCGGTGACGGTGATGAACTGGCAGCTCATGTCGACCTTGTCGGTCAGCAGGTTGGGAATGCGCGCGTCGGATGACTGCACCACGAACTCGACCTTGCTCGGGTCATTGAACAAGCCCTTGGCCACGATCCTGGCGATGTCGATATCAAACCCCTGCAACTTGCCGTCCGCGCCCTGAAAGTGCCACGGCGCATTGGTGCTGCCGGTGCCCACGATCAACTTGCCACGGGCCAGAACACTGTCGAGCTTGCTGTCAGCCGCTTGGGCCAGGCCGACGAGCGAAGAAGAAGCTGCAAGAACAAAAACACACGCTTTGAATAACGAAGGATGGCGATGCATGGCAAGCACTCCAGAATTGTGTTTATTCCGCTATACCGGAACACGGTTTGTTACTACGGAATAGACAGCAGAAAGTGTGCCACAGGAATCAGGAGAAATCTGTAGTTGCGGAGAATGCTTTGGTTATCAAATAGATATGGACTTGCAGAGCAAACGCTCGGTCCGTTCCAGCACGCAGGAGGTTTCTTGCGATCGTTGAAGAAGGGGTAAAGCATTCCCAAATTGGGTCGGATGGCGTCGTCATGGTGCGAATCAGGGTTACAGTTGAGCAAGACCGGCGTCAGCGCTTGAGAGCCTGCCTGTAAACATCACCACCCTGCCGTTTCCCGACCGCTATCACCGTAACGACCAGCACCTCGTCCCTGACCCGATAGACCAACCGATATCCAGCGCTTCGAAGCTTGATTTTATAGGCGTTACTCAACCCTTTCAGGCGAGCCGCCGGAACGTGCGGATTTGCCAGCCTTTCCAGAAGTTTATTTTTGAACTGCTCTCTGAGCTCCGACCCAAGCTTTCCCCACTCTTTCCAGGCCTTATCAGAAAACTCCAGATCATAGGTCACCAATGGAAACCTTGATGGTCGGATCGTTTTCTCGCTCCTTACAGAGGGCGATCAGTTCCAGATCCTCAAGGCGCTCCATCATTGCCTCGTATTCTTTGGCGGGCACGCAATAAAAAGCCGGTTCGTTTCGATTAAGGATCGCCACTGACCGCCCTCCACCAGCAGCCACTGTACCCATAGGATTTTTTTTCAATTCGGAAATACTCGCTACGACATGAGAAAGAACGATGTGCGTCATGAACTGTGCTCCTTGAAGTGCTCTGGTTGGTGCTCAAAATAGCACTCCAAGTGGCGCTCGGCTCGATGTATGGAGGTTATCACGCGCTTTCTTGTGAGGTTCCTGCATTGGTTGTCGGCGCTATCTGGTGTTTTTGTGGGATTAATCCCGTGGTCAAGCAGCTCACCTGTAATTTCTGACAGTAGACCCCGACACGTTTGTTCCTTTAACGTCAACACACCTTTCGCTCGTTGAAAAAAAGGATCATTCGATGAACGCCTCAAACACAACTTTTGCGCTGGCACCGGTTTACCGCAAAGCCCTGAAAACCTGGCGCCCGGTCATTCTTTATTTCGCCAATGAACACTGCCCCGCCTGCGAATGGGCCGGGCCGATCTTTCGGCAGATTGCCGAGCCTTACCGGCTGCGCGCCAACATTTACATGCTCGACACCAGCCAATCGCCCAAGCACCCCAACGTGACCGGCACGCCGACGGTGCTCTTTTACAAGGGCGGCAGGCTGATAAAAAAACTCAAAGGTATCGGCAATGAAGAAACTCTGGCACGGGATTTCGCCGTGCATATCGGCAAGACCAAAGCGCCCGTTGCCGCGCGCAAACGAACGCATGATCTGGTTTGGTTGCGTCAGACCCTCCGTACTTTGCGTACAGTCCCACTTGCACGCCTGCGCCGGATGTTCTGAACGAGCCTCACCAGAGATGTGAAGTGCATGCCAAATCGCCTTCGCGAGCAGGCTCGCTCCCACATCGAACCGCGTTGCAATGTGGGAGCGAGCCTGCTCGCGAAAAGGCCGGCACAGCTGGTAAAAAAAGCGCGAGTATTACGCGGCAGCTCTCTCCAGCAACACCCGCGTCACCCGCCGCTCTTCGACAGCTTTGACGGTCAGTTGCCAGCCCTCGTATTCCAGTCGGTCACCCGTCATCGGCAACCGATCCAGCAGACTCATGACCAGCCCGGCCATGGTCTGATAGTCCTCGGTCGGCTCGGCACCGAAGCCGGTGCGCTGGCGCACTCGTGCCAAGGGCAGCGCACCACTGACGAGGAATCCGCCGCGCTCTTCGACCACGTCCGGGCCTTCGATTTCGCTGGCATCAGGTAACTCGCCGGCGATCGATTCGAGGATGTCGGTCATGGTCAGCACACCGACAAAGTCACCGAACTCATTGACCACGAAGGCAATGTGCGTCGATGCCGCACGCATCTGCTCCAGCGCATTGAGGATCGAATAACTGTCGAGCAGATTGAGCGTCTTGCGGGCCAGATGCTCGAGGTTCGGCTCGTTGCCGGCCAGATACTCCTTGAGCAGTTCCTTTTTGTGTACGAAGCCCAGCGGTTCATCCACTGCGCCATCGCGAATCAACGGCAAGCGCGAGTAGGACGAGTGCATCAACTTTGTGCGAATGCTCTTGGCATCATCGGCAAGATCAATCAGGTCTACGTCGGCGCGTACTGTCATCAGATTGCGGATCGGCCGTTCCGCCAGTTGCAGCACGCCGCTGATCATCACCCGCTCACGGCGGTCGAACAGCTCGGCAACCGGCGCCTCACCGTTGTCGAGCAGGTCGGAAATCTCCTCGCCGACCTCCTCCACCGCCAGCTTGCGCCCGCCGAGCAAGCGCATCACTGCATGGGCCGTGCGCTCACGCATGGGCCGCAAGCCCTGCATCGAACGTTTGCGCCGAGCCCGGGCGATCTGGTTGAACACTTCGATGAGGATCGAGAACCCGATCGCGGCGTACAGATAACCTTTCGGGATATGGAAGCCCAGGCCTTCTGCGGTGAGGGCAAAACCGATCATCATCAGGAAGCCCAGACACAGCATGATTACAGTCGGGTGTGCGTTGACGAAGCGGGTCAGCGGTTTGCTGGCAACGATCATCAGGCCGATGGAAATAATCACCGCGATCATCATCACCGCCAGTTCATCGACCATGCCCACGGCGGTAATCACCGCGTCGAGGGAGAACACCGCGTCGAGCACTACGATCTGTGCCACGATCGGCCAGAACAACGCATAGGTGGCATTGGTCGAGCGCTCGCCGACGTGGCCTTCGAGGCGTTCGTGCAATTCCATGGTGGCCTTGAACAACAGGAACACACCACCGAACAGCATGATCAGGTCGCGGCCGGAGAAGCTCTTGTCGAACACCTCGAACAACGGCTGCGTCAGCGTGACCAGCCAGGAAATACTCGCCAACAAGCCCAGACGCATGATCAACGCCAGCGACAGGCCGATGATCCGCGCGCGATCGCGCTGATGCGGCGGCAGTTTGTCGGCGAGAATTGCGATGAACACCAGGTTGTCGATACCCAGCACCAGTTCCAGCACGATCAGAGTCAACAGGCCTAACCAGGCCGTGGGATCCGCTAACCATTCCATAAAACGTCTCTATCTCTCTGCAGTGAATTCAGGCAGCCGGACACGGCAAAGTGCAACGCGAAGGCTCAAGAGCCGCGTTAACAACCATAGTCGGGAGTCGGAAGACGGAATGCTGCGAATGGATCAAGACCGCACGAAGGCGCGCTGGAGAGTGCTGACTGGGAGGCTCCGAGAGGGTGCTCATGTAAATCCTGAATGAAAAATGGCCTTGGAGCGTACAGGGTCGAAGGGTCCGCTCCACAGCGGCAAATCATTTCAAAATCTGTACGAATCGAAGATTTTCAGCGTTGGTGAAGACGCCTTCGCGAGCAGGCTCGCTCCCACAGGGTTTGAGCAGTGCGGCGGATTTCAGCGCAAACCCAGCTCATCGATGTGCCGATACTGCGCTTGCAGCGCTGTCGCCAGTTCCTTCGCCCGGCCCAGTCGAATCGGCCCGCGCTCGATGTCGATGAGCAATCCGGGGCACACCAACGCTGGCAGAGCCGACTGGTCTTCCACCCGACCATCGGTCACGATCAGGCAGCGCTGCTGTTCGGCGGCAAAGCGCTTGCGCCGCAGCGTCAGCCATTGCTGCGCCTGCTCCAGTGCCGCGAGCAACGGCGTGCCGCCGCCGGCGCCCAGATTGTCGAGCCAGAGCCGCAGGCCACTGGATGCCTTCAAACCTTGCACTTGCCACTTTGGCGCAGCGCCACTGGCCGTCAGCAAGGCCAATCGCGCCCGTTGACGGTAAGCGTCGTCGAACAGCTGCGCGAGCAGGCCCTTGGCATCGCTCAAAGCCTGATGGCGACGGGTCGAGGCCGAGGCGTCGACGATCACCAGCCAGATTTCATGGGGCGAACGGGTGCGCTGTTGAAACAGCAGATCAGCGCGGCGCTGAGGGCGGCCATTGAGCAGCGTGCCCGGCCAGTTCACCGAACCGCTGCTGGCTGACTGCCGCTGGCCCTGACGGCCATTATCGAGCTGCCCGGCGCGGGGTCTGGCATTCGCCCCCGCGTCGGATCGGGGGCGAATGCCTAGGGCTTTTTTGCCAGCGGCGGCCAGCTCGGGACTTCGCGACGGGCGCCGGTGGCTTGCGCTGTTGCCGGCATCTCGCCCCACTGGCCCTGCCCTTCACTGGGCTTGTTCTGTGCGCCTGAGGGAGATTGCCCAGAGGGCTCAGCGCTCGTCGGGGGTTGCTCGCGACGGCGATGGCGCAGGGCAAACTCCGCCACCGCGTCGATATCTTCTTCAGCAATCGCATCCGCGCCACGCCACGCGGCATGGGCGCGAGCCGCGCGCAACCAGACCAGATCGGCGCGCAAGCCATCGACGCCAGCGGCGAAACAACGCTCGGTAATAAGCGCCAGTGCCGTATCGTCCAGCGGGACGTCGGCCAAGCGCTCGCGCGCGGTTTCACAGCGCGAGCGCAAGATTTGTTGCGCGCTTTCCCATTGCGCGCAGAAGGCTTGCGGATCGCTGTCGAAATCCAGCCGCCGACGGATGATCTGCCCGCGCTCGGCGGGCGCGGTGTGACCGTTGAGGGCGACATTCAAACCGAAACGGTCAAGCAGTTGCGGCCGCAGCTCACCCTCTTCCGGGTTCATGGTGCCGATCAGGACGAATTTCGCCGAATGCCTGTGGGAAATGCCGTCGCGCTCGATCAGGTTGGTGCCGCTGGCGGCAACATCGAGCAGCAGGTCGACCAGATGATCGGCCAGCAGATTGACTTCATCGACGTACAGCACGCCGCCGTCAGCCTTGGCCAATACGCCGGGGGAGAATTGTACGCGACCGTTGCTCAGGGCTGCGTCGAGATCGAGGGTGCCGACCAGGCGCTCTTCAGTGGCACCCAGCGGCAAGGTGACAAACTGGCCGCTGGCGAGCAGATCCGCCAGACCCCGGGCCAGTGTCGACTTGGCCATGCCGCGCGGACCTTCGATGAGCACACCGCCGATCTTCGGGTCGATGGCGGTCAGGCACAGAGCAAGCTTCAAGTCATCGGCGCCGACCACGGCGGAGAGCGGGAAATGCGGGGTGTCGTTCATTTGGGTTTTCTCTTTCGTGGTCGTGGGTGCTTTTTAGATCGCGGTGTGTCAATTGTTGCCCACCCTAGCCCTCTCCCAGAGGGAGAGGGAACCGACCGTGGTGTTCTCTCGAGTGCTGTCGACCTGATGTATCGGGTCGACGCAAACTTCGACAGCGCTGAAGATTTGCTCCCTCTCCCTCCGGGAGAGGGCTGGGGTGAGGGTAGCTTTTTAGCGCCTACATATCTTCCTCGATATCCAACAGCAAATTCTCCAGCGCCTCTTTATAAGCCCCAGGCTCCTGCCACATCCCCCGCTGCTGCGCCTCGAGCATGCGTTCAGTCATGTCGCGCAGCGCATGGGGATTATTCTCACGGACAAAATCCCGGGTCGCCGGATCGAGCAGATAGGCATCCGCCAGCAAGGCATATTGATGATCGTCGATCAGCTGCGTCGTCGCATCGAAGGCGAACAGATTATCAACCGTTGCGGCAAGTTCGAACGCGCCCTTATAGCCGTGACGCTTGACCCCTTCAATCCACTTCGGATTGGCCGCCCGCGAACGCACTACGCGGTTCAGCTCTTCCTTCAAGGTACGAATCTTCGGCAGATCCGGCTGGCTGTGATCGCCGTGATAACTGGCCGCAGCCTCGCCGCGCAGGCTTTCCACCGCAGCGAGCATGCCGCCCTGGAACTGGTAATAATCATTTGAATCAAGCAAGTCATGCTCGCGATTGTCCTGATTTTGCAGCACCGCCTGCACCTGGCTCAGGCGCTGGCTGAATTGCTCGCGGGCGGCGGTGCCTTCGTCTGCGCCGCCATAAGCGTAGGCGCCCCAGTTCAGGTAGACCTCGGCGAGATCTTCACGGGTCTGCCACAGGCGCCCGTCGATCGCGCCTTGCACACCGGCGCCGTACGCTCCCGGCTTGGCGCCGAAGATGCGCCAGCCGGCCTGACGCCGTGCTGTGTCCTCATCCATCCCGGCTTGCAACAGAGCTTGACGTTCGGCGCGCACCTTGGCGGCCAGTGGATTCAAGTCGTCCGGTTCGTCCAGCGCGGCCACCGCTTGCACGGCGGCGTCGAACAGGCGGATGAGATTGGCAAACGCATCACGGAAGAAACCCGAGACCCGAAGCGTCACGTCGACCCGTGGGCGATCGAGCAGACTCAGCGGCAGAATCTCGAAATCATCCACGCGCTGACTGCCTGTAGCCCAGACCGGACGCACGCCCATCAACGCCATGGCCTGGGCAATGTCATCGCCGCCGGTGCGCATGGTCGCAGTGCCCCACACGGACAAGCCGAGTTGGCGCAGGTGGTCGCCATGATCCTGCAGGTGTCGCTCGAGAATCAGCGTGGCCGACTGGAATCCGATGCGCCACGCGGTGGTCGTCGGCAGATTGCGCACGTCCACCGAGTAGAAGTTGCGCCCGGTGGGCAGCACGTCGAGGCGGCCACGGCTGGGTGCACCGCTGGGGCCGGCCGGGACGAAGCGACCGCTGAGGGCGTCGAGCAGACCGCGCATTTCGGCCGGGCCGCAGGCGTCGAGGCGCGGGGCGACGACTTGGCGCAGGGACTGGATGATCTCATTCACATCAGACCACCCTGGCCCCTGTGGGAGCGAGCCTGCTCGCGAAAGCGGTGTGTCATTCAAAACTGAATTGCCTGTCCCGACGCCTTCGCGAGCAGGCTCGCTCCCACAGGGGAAATTCAGTGTCTGGGAGATCAGCTCGGTGGCGAAGAGTTCGAGGCGTTCGCGGGTGTCGCCGGTGGTGCGCCAGAGTTCATCGCTGATCGTCTGCAACTCGCTCGGTCGCGGGCCGTTCCACGGATCGGCCAATGTGCAATCCAGCGGATCGAAGCCCAGTTCAAACGCCTTGGCCAACGCCCGCAACAGACTCGACCGCGCGCCCTTGCCGTCACCGCGCGGGATCCGCAGCAACGCCAGCAACGTGTCAATGCGCAAGCGCCCGCTCGGCGATTCGCCAAAGATGTGCAGCCCATCGCGAATCTGCGATTCCTTCAGATCGCACAGATAAGTATCCAGACGTGGCAGCCAGATTGCCGCATCGGCATCGCTGTCCAGCGCGGCATCCAGTTGCAATTCGCGGTCGATTTGCGTGTCACGCACCAGTTGCAGAATGTCGCGCTGCAACTCGCGAGCACGGCGCGGATCGAGCAGTTGCGCTTCGTAGTATTCGTCGGCGAGCAACTCCAGATTGCGCAGCGGCCCATAGGTTTCGGCGCGGGTCAGCGGCGGCATCAGGTGGTCGATGATCACCGCTTGCGTGCGCCGCTTGGCCTGGGCGCCCTCGCCCGGATCGTTGACGATAAACGGATAGATATTCGGCAGCGGCCCGAGCAGCGCGTCCGGCCAGCAATTCTCGGAAAGGCCGACGCCTTTGCCCGGCAGCCATTCGAGGTTGCCGTGCTTGCCGACATGGACTACGCCGTGAGCGCCGTAGGTGTTGCGCAACCAGAAATAGAACGCCAGATAGCCGTGCGGCGGGACCAGATCCGGGTCGTGATACACCGCGCTCGGATCGACCTGATAACCGCGTGCCGGCTGGATGCCGACGAAGGTCAGACCGAACCGCAACCCGGCGATCATCAGGCGACCGTCGCGGCACATCGGATCTTTGTCTGGCGAACCCCAACGCTCTTGCACCGCGACGCGATTCGCTTCCGGCAACGCCTTGAACATTGCCAGGTAATCGTCCATCGCCAGGCTCTGCTGGCACGGGCGCAGGTCGAGACTGTCGAGGTCATTGCTGACGCCGCCGAGCAGTTGCTGAATCAGCGCGGTGCCGCTATCCGGTAACTCGGCCGTGACCTGATAACCCTGGTCGCGCAATGCACGCAGGATATTCAGCGCCGCCGCCGGCGTATCGAGGCCGACGCCGTTGCCGATACGACCGTCGCGAGTCGGGTAGTTGGCGAGGATCAGCGCGATGCGTTTTTCGCCGTTCGGCACGCGCGCCAGATCAACCCAGCGCCGCGCCAGTTCGGCGACGAAATCCATGCGTTCGGGTTGGGCGCGATAGCAGACCACATCGGACTGACTGCGCTCGCTGCGCCAGGCCAGATCCTTGAAGCTGATCGGCCGGCTGATGATACGTCCGTCAAGCTCCGGCAGAGCAATATGCATCGCCAGATCCCGCGGCCCGAGGCCCTGCTCGCTGTCGCGCCAACCGGGCTCGTTGTCCTGAGCGCAGATCGCCTGAATCACCGGAATGTTGCGACGAAACGGGCGCAGGTGCGGTGCTTCGGGGCTCGATTGAGCAAAACCGGTGGTGTTGAGAGTCACCCCGGCCTCGACCTCATCGAGCCAATCCTCAACCACCGACAGGCAGCCAGGTTCTTTCAGACTGGCCACCGCGATCGGCAGCGGATTGAGCCCGGCAGCCTGCAAACGCTGACAGAACACATCGATGAACGCCGTGTTCGCCGCTTGCAAGTGCGAGCGATAAAACAGCAGCGCCGCCACCGGTTGATCGGGCAGCCATTCGGCTTGCCAGTCACTCAGGGCGGCGCTGTTTTTCTGTGGGTGATAAATCGCCGTGCGCGGCAGCGTTTGCGGCTCGCTCCACGGGTAATCGCGGGCGAACCATTGGTTGCCCAGGCACCGGAAGAAATCCAGCGCATTGCCCATGCCGCCCTGACGCAGGAATTGCCAGAGTCGATCACGTGCTTGGGCGCTGACCGTGCTCAAGTCGCTGAGCTCGGGATCCGGGCGGTCATCGCCGGGCACCAGAATCAGTTGCACACCGCGTTCGGACAACTCGACCAGCCGCTCGACGCCGTAGCGCCAATAAGCGATGCCGCCGTGCAGGGAAATCAGAATGACCTTGGCGTGGCGCAGCACTTCATCCACGTACAGATCGACCGAGGCATGATTCTGCACCTGCATCGGGTTGGCCAGGCGCAGGCTCGGATAATCATCCGGCAATTGCTGCGCAGCCTCGGCGAGCAGCGCCAGGCTGGAATCGCCGCTGCACAGGATCACCAGCTCGGCGGGGGTTTGTCCGAGGTCGGCAATGTTGTCATCCGAGACGAATCCGCCGGGCTGGGTCCTGAGCAGGTGCATGGCTTAAACGCTGAGCGCAGCGTGCAATTGCGCTTCTAGTTGAGCGGCATCGAGTTCCTGACCGATCAACACCAGACGCGTGACTCGCGCTTCTTCGACACCCCACTGGCGGTCGAAATGCTTGTCGAAACGCGTGCCCACGCCCTGGATCAACAGGCGCATCGGCTTGTTCGGAATCGCCGCAAAACCTTTGACGCGGAGGATGCCGTGCTGCACCACCAATTGCGTCAGCGCATCGAGCAGCAGGCTTTCGTCGGCTTGCGGCAGTTCGAGGGAGATCGAATCGAAGGCGTCGTGATCGTGGTCGTCATCATCACCGTCATGGTGATGGTCGTGGTGGCTGTGGCGGCTGTCGATGTGTTCCTCGGAACCGGCACCGAGGCCGATCAGCACGTCGAGCGGCAGACGGCCGTTGCTGGCTTCGACGATTTTCACCGCTGGCGGCAGTTCTTCTGCGACTTCTGCGCGCACGCGAGCCAGATCTTCCGGGCTGGTCTGGTCGGCCTTGTTGAGGATGACCAGATCGGCACTGGCCAGTTGATCGGCGAACAGCTCGTGCAGCGGCGATTCGTGATCGAGGTTGGGATCGAGTTTGCGCTGCGCATCGACCTGATCCGGGAACGCGGCGAACGTGCCTGCGGCGACGGCCGGGCTATCGACCACGGTGATGACTGCGTCGACGGTGCAGGCACTGCGAATTTCCGGCCACTGGAAGGCCTGCACCAACGGCTTGGGCAGGGCCAGACCCGAGGTTTCGATGAGAATGTGATCGAGGTCACCGCGACGGGCGACCAGTTCGCGCATTACCGGGAAGAACTCTTCCTGCACCGTGCAGCACAGGCAGCCGTTGGCCAATTCGTAGACGCGGCCGCTGGCTTCTTCTTCGGTGCAGCCGATGGTGCATTGCTTGAGGATTTCACCGTCGATGCCCAGCTCGCCGAACTCGTTGACGATCACCGCGATTCGCCGGCCCTGAGCGTTGTCGAGCATGTGTCGCAGCAGCGTGGTTTTGCCCGAACCGAGGAAACCGGTGACGATGGTGACGGGGAGTTTGGCCAGTGTTTTCATCGGTATGCCCTTTGGCAAGCGGCGGGCATACGGGACGAGAACCGGCATCGCGCGTGCACGCCGGAAGCATTCGCCACCGGATCACCCCGCCCGGTTGTAGTGAGAATCTGTGACGAGGCAGGTCTCCTGGCTGACGGTGTTCAGGCGGGGGGCCTGGCGTTCATTGCGCCTTCCCGCTGGCTCATGGCTGAGCTGGCAGTGGCGTGGCAACGAACATCACCGTTCACAGTTGCGGGGGCAGCCGCGGCTTTGACCGCGTTCCCTTCTTAGCTTCGGCGCGTGCCGAAGAACCTCGAAAGCGCAAGGCTACGCATGGGTCCGTCGTGGGTCAATGGTCGGTGAGTCTGAAACTGGGGGTATATCCGTTGCTGCGGTAACGGCTTCTTATGGTTTCGCTCTTACAGCGACTCACTTTTCCAAACGCCGAAAAGTAAGCAAAAGGCTTTGCCCCGGCGTACGGCCCACTCGCTGGGGCTCGGGGTACCTTCGTTACGGGATCGATCCGGGCGCAGCGTCTCCGGTTTGCTCCGCTGCACCTCCTCCCGCTGTGTACGACTGCGTCGTACGGTCGCTGCGCTCCCACGCCCGGTTCGATCCCGTAACGAAGCCTGCCGAAGGGGCGGAAGATCAAAAGCCGAAGCAAAGCAAAAGCCAGATCAAGAGCCCCTCACCCTAGCCCTCTCCCGGAGGGAGGGGGGACTGACCGAGTTGTAGAGGCGAAGTACGCCGACCTGAGATACCGAGTCGAATGCAAATATGCAGAAAATCAAAAGCCCCTCACCGTAACCCTCTCCCGGAGGGAGTGGGGACTGACCGGGTTGTACAGGCGAAGTACGCCGACCTGAGATACCGAGTCGAATGCAAATATGCAGAAGATCAAAAGCCCCTCACCGTAACCCTCTCCCGGAGGGAGTGGGGACTGACCGGGTTGTACAGGCGAAGTACGCCGACCTGAAATATCGAGTCGAATGCAAATATGCAGAAGATCAAGAGCCCCTCACCCTAGCCCTCTCCCGGAGGGAGAGGGGACTGACCGGGTTGTACAGGCGAAGTACGCGACCTGAGATACCGAGTCGAATGCAAATATGCAGAAAATCAAAAGCCCCTCACCGTAACCCTCTCCCGGAGGGAGTGGGGACTGACCGGGTTGTACAGGCGAAGTACGCGACCTGAGATACCGAGTCGAATGCAAATATGCAGAAGATCAAAAGCCCCTCACCCTAGCCCTCTCCCAGGGGGAGAGGGGACTGACCGAGGTGTTTAGGCGAAATATGCCGACTTGCGATACCGAGTCGATGCAGATTCTGAAAAGCCCGCAAATCGGCCCCCTCTCCCTCGGGAGAGGGCTGGGGTGAGGGGCGAATCCAACGCAGATCCAAAGCAGACCACACGCTCTTCACCACTCAACAATGAGCGTTAGCTCGAGTGCTCTTGATCTTGATCTTGATCCACGGGCGACTTCGGAAGGCTGAGCGGAGGGATTGATCCGGGCGTGGGAGCGCAGCGACCGTTTGGCGCAGCCAAACACATCGAGAGGAGGTGCAGCGAAGCAAACCGGAGGCGATGCGCCCGGATCGATCCCGCAGCGAAGGAACCCGAGCCTGCGAGGGCCGAACGCAGGAGCAAGCCTTTTCGGTTACCTTTTCGGCGTTTGGAAAAGGTGACCCGCCGTCAGGGCGGAACCCTGAGCAGCCGTTACCGCAGCAACGGATATACACACAAAAACATCAAAAAAAATGCCCCCCTCGCAGCACCGAAAACTCCCCGGAAATTGACTAAAAACCCAAACCCATGTTCTCCTGCCCACCTTGTTACGGGTGCCCTTCACAGGGTGAAACGGGAAACCGGTGAATCATGTGCTTTACTCAAAGCCATGTCAGTCCGGTGCTGCCCCCGCAACGGTAAGCGAGCGAAGCGTCAAATCCACTGTGCTCAAGCATGGGAAGGTGACGCTTGCAGGTCGGCCCCCAGGCCAACCCCTCGTGAGCCCGGAGACCGGCCCGCAACACCCAGCGCGCGTACACGCCGCTGACCACAAACAAACCCGCGGTGGGCGGGCGCTGTTCGAAATCCCTGCGTGCCCGGCTCGCAGGGATTTTCATGCGCTCTATTCACCCGCTGACATTTCAGAGGGAAGCGCTATGTCGATCATCAGCAATACCGTCAGCCACACTGACCACATCTCCAGCACCACCACCCTGGGCCAACGCGTGGCTGCCGCCCTCTTCGCCTCGATTCTCGGTGCCAGCCTGGTGTGGTTCGCCGGTTTCTCGCACATCGAAGCGGTGCACAACGCCGCTCACGATACCCGCCACAGCGCCGCATTCCCGTGCCACTGAGGCCTGCAGAGATGATCAAGCGTATCGCGCAAACTGCAGGTTTCACTGGCCTGCTGGCCGCCCTGCTGCTGACCTTGCTGCAGAGCTTCTGGGTTTCGCCACTGATTCTTCGGGCCGAAACCTTCGAGAAATCCGAACCGGTCGTCGAAGTCCACGAACACGCCGCTGGAACCGCCGCCCACAGCCACAGTGCCGAGGCCTGGGAGCCGGAAGATGGCTGGCAACGCGTGGCTTCGACCACTGGCGGCAATCTGGTGGTGGCGGTGGGTTTCGCCTTGATGCTCGCCGGCCTGTACACCCTGCGAGCGCCAACGAAAACCTCGCAAGGTCTGCTCTGGGGTCTGGCCGGTTACGCCACGTTCGTTCTCGCGCCGACGCTGGGGCTGCCACCTGAATTGCCGGGCACTGCAGCTGCCGATCTGGCATCACGACAAATATGGTGGATTGGCACCGCTGCTTCGACCGCTGTCGGTCTGGCACTGATCGCTTTCAGCCGTCACTGGTTGATGAAGATTCTCGGTGTGGCGATTCTCGCCGTGCCCCATCTGATCGGCGCGCCGCAACCGCAGGTGCATTCGATGCTCGCTCCAGAGGCATTGGAAACCCAGTTCAAAATTGCTTCGCAACTGACCAACGTCGCGTTCTGGCTGGCTCTGGGCCTGATCAGTGCGTGGTTGTTTCGCCGCAAAAGCGCAGGGCACTATCCGGCATGACCGATGACCGCGCAGCGCCGACGCTGGTTGTTGGCTTCGGCTGCCAGCGCGGCTGTCCGGCCAGCACGCTGCGCGCGTTACTCGATCAGGCATTGCAGGCGCATCGCATCGAACTGCGAACAGTCAAGGCGTTGGCCACCATTGATCTGAAGCGCGACGAACCGGGGCTGCTGGAACTGGCCAGCCAGTTGAATCTGCCATTGCAGTATTTCAGCAGTGCCGAACTGGCCGCTTATCAGGCGCAGCTCAGCCATCACTCGCAGATCGCTTTCGAACGCACCGGTTGCTACGGCGTGGCGGAAAGCGCCGCGCTGGCGCTTGCCGAGCAACTGATTCAGGCGCCGGCGAAGCTGCTGATTCCCCGGCAGAAATATGCCCAGGCCACGCTGGCATTGGCCGGCGCTGCATAAACCCCGATAATTCCCGCCATCGATCATGAGCACGCTTCATCTGAAGTGCGGCTGCGCCTCTTCTCAAGGATCCAACGATGACCGTTTACTTCATCGGCGCCGGCCCCGGCGACCCTGAACTCATCACTGTCAAAGGCCAGCGGCTGATCCGCAACTGCCCGGTGATCATTTATGCCGGTTCGCTGGTACCCCCGGCGGTGCTGGAAGGTCATAAGGCCGAAACCGTCGTCAACAGTGCTGAACTGCACCTGGAACAGATCATCGACCTGATGAAGAGCGCCCATGCCAAAGGCCAGGATGTCGCCCGCGTGCATTCCGGAGATCCAAGTCTGTATGGGGCGATTGGTGAACAGATTCGCTATTTGCGTGAGCTCGGCATTCCTTTCCAGATCATTCCGGGCGTCACGGCTACGGCGGCATGCGCAGCGCTGCTGGGCGCCGAGTTGACCCTGCCGGACATCTCGCAAAGCGTGATTCTGACCCGTTACGCCGACAAAACTGCGATGCCGGCCGGCGAAGAACTGTCCAGCCTGGCGCAGCATGGCGCGACCATGGCGATTCATCTGGGGGTCAATCATCTGCAGAAGATACTGGTTGAACTGTTGCCGCATTACGGCGCGGATTGCCCGATTGCGGTGATCCATCGTGCGACGTGGCCGGATCAGGATTGGGTAGTGGGAACGCTGGCGGACATTGCCGGGAAGGTCGCAGCCAAAGGTTTTCGGCGCACGGCGCTGATTCTGGTCGGGCGGGTACTGGGCAGTGAGGTGTTCAGCGAGTCATCGCTGTATCGCGCCGGGCATGCGCACCTCTACAGACCCTGAAAACAACTGTGGCGAGGGAGCTTGCTCCCGCTGGATCGCGCAGCGATCCCAAAATCAGACAACCCATTCATCACGGGTAAATGCGTCGCCTGAATTGTGACTGCTACGCAGTCAAGCGGGAGCAAGCTCCCTCGCCACAACACCGTTTCAACACGCAGCGAACGCCTTAGTAGTAGGCGTTTTCTTTCTGCGTGTGGTCGGTCACGTCGCGAACGCCCTTGAGCTCCGGAATGCGCTCGAGCAAGGTGCGCTCGATGCCTTCCTTCAAGGTCACGTCAGCCTGGCCGCAGCCCTGGCAACCGCCGCCGAACTGCAACACGGCGATGCCGTCCTCGACCACATCGATCAGGCTGACCTGACCGCCGTGGCTGGCCAGCCCCGGGTTGATCTCGGTTTGCAGGTAATAGTTGATGCGCTCGTTGACCGGGCTGTCGGCGTTGACCATCGGCACTTTGGCGTTCGGCGCCTTGATGGTCAGCTGGCCGCCCATGCGATCGGTGGCGTAGTCGACAACGGCGTCATCCAGGAACGCTTCGCTGAAGGAATCGATGTAGGCGGTGAAGCTTTTCAGCCCCAGCGCAGTATCTTCGGGTTTTTCTTCGCCCGGCTTGCAGTACGCAATGCAGGTTTCGGCGTACTGGGTGCCAGGCTGGGTGATGAAGACGCGGATGCCGATGCCCGGGGTGTTCTGCTTGGAGAGCAGATCAGCCAGGTAATCGTGGGCGGCGTCGGTAATGGTAATAGCGGTCATAAAAACTCCTCGCAGGCTTGGGCGCAGTTTACGCCAATCGGCGCGCGGGACAAAGTCCCAGTATTTTTGTCGGAAAAAGCCCGGCGCATGGCCTCAGGCACGCCCTTTTTCTAACGTGGCAGTCCCGCAGGCAGCCATCTGCAACCTTGCTGACAAATGGAAACTCAAGCGTTGACCAGCCTATATATATGTATGCCTGCGCACGTTTTCCAGTCCCTATAGTTGCCTTCGACTTTGCCGACAGCAGTTTTTCGAAGGCTCTAAATGACTACATTACTAACAAGGCTTTACAACAGAACACCGCCGCGCAGATTGCAGGACCTCAATCACCTGATCAGTTACCTGCATGCACTCATCAACGATGATTTCGACACTGATGCCAGCCACTTTTATTACCACCCTCCCGCTGACTCCGAACTGGGTCGCGAGTGCCAGGAAGCTTTCCGGGTTCTGCAAAAGCTGGAGAATGACGAAGATTTCATTGCTGATATTGCAAGGCAGGCCAAAGCCGATGAATGGCCGCTGGGCAATGATTTTCTCTATGATTTCCTGTCGTTCCAGTTGAGTTCTACAAAGAACCCGACACCCAACCCTGCCGAAGTATTCACCATTGCCGGTCACTCGGTAACGTTGAGGAATATTTCGATCTATTGGGCGATGGACGTTAACGTCTTGCTGGATATACACCGCAAGATTGGCAACGGCCTCAAAAGTGACGGTTCAGTACGGCTCGACCAGGTTCTTGACTACTACGCGCTGATTCCCCCCCGCCCGGGCACCAATGCGGACTGGCGACGCCTGCTGCACAATCTGATCGACCAACGTGCATTGTGGTTTCTTGGGTACAACGGGCATGTCAGTGATCTGCAACATTTGCTGGGCGCGCAGGGTGACAACACCATTCTGGAAGTTATCCGGAAAATCGAGGGCGAAACATCTCGATCACTATGGGCAAGTATCGTACCGGCAAAATTCAATGCCAAACTTGAACGATTTGCCAGTACTACGCCGGTAGCGCTGCTGGAAACGATTTTGCAGACCAGGAAAAATTTGCAACTGGCACAACGTATCGCCACCGAACTGGACTGGTACGGCGCAAGGGGCCAGCAAACCTGTCCCACCAGCGTACTGACAAAATTATTGTGGCGAGCCCTCTGGTTAAGTGTGAAACCGGACCCCCACAGCATCCATCCAAATGAATTACGTATTCTCATCGAATCGGGTAGTCGTTACTCCTCGATACGCGACGCTTTAACCGAACACTTTCAGAGGTCACTTGGCGTCGACAGACCGGTTGCACTACTGGCGATGGCTGTCATGAAATCGAGCATTGCCAGTGAGGTGTGGGTTCAAGACATTCCCGAAGAGCTCCTTTACGGCACTTCGAGTACCTGGGTCAGCTTCAAGAGCGGTTTTATCCTCGCAGAGTCCATTGCGCCTGGCTCTTCTCGATACATGACGTTTGAACAGCTACTCAATTTGCCAGCGGAACATTACCGGGCATTCGCCGGCAATATCGAACAGCAGCGACTGGCAGTAGCCGCCAAGGTCCGCCCGACAATTGATTGGGCGGCAGAGATGGGATTGTTCGCAATACGCCAAAATTCTTATCCGAGCAGTGAAACAGAACTCGCTTTGAAGACGCTTGATCGGCATGAGCAGGAGATGATCAGCGCCACGGCGACTCTGGCACTTAAACCGCCGAGTCATTTTCGATATGAATCGGACGCAGCGTTCGAGGAGGCATTTCAAACCTGGCTGAGCACGCAGCGAGCCGCTTACAAAACCCTGATCAAAGCCTTGCTGGCGCAAATACTGCCAACTTGCCAAGGCGATCTGGAGGCGGACGAAGTCACCGTTTACTCGTTACGTCTGCCACTCAATGACACGCAGGTCGAACATGAGAACAAACAAAACACTGACGCGGTTCGTGCACGCTCAGGTTTTATTCTGCGACTGGTCAGTGCGCACTATCCTTTTAGAACCCGCTACGTTGAAGTTTTTCCCCGTGCCGGTGTCGGGCGCGTGCGCAAAGACATCGAGTCATTACCGGTGGGCGGCGAAATCAAAGTAGAGAAAGTCGGCTCGAGTACACGGACAAGCCGTGGCGCCTTCAGAAAAGGCACAGCATTGCCCTTCGATTGGGAGGCCTATCGCGATGGCTTCGCCCCCCGGGAAAACCAGCAAGCCATACTGATTGTGGAACAGCTCGGCGACAGGTTTGACGCTGTGCCGATTGAACAGAGAAGCCCGGACGTCGCGAAGCGAACCCTGCCCTTCGCGGCCAACAACCTGACCTCTGCCCGTGCCGAAGAACTGGCAACGATGATTGCCAGGGAATTGTTTTTCAAGGACGAATCGGCATTGCTGGAACAAACCCGCAAAGCGACACGCAATATGGACATTGGCCGCGACTTCGCCGAGGACATGTCTTTCTGGGGGAAAATGTTCGTACCGTTCTGGGGTTCAATCGACGACCTTGTGTCGGGTGATCTCCAACGCGTCGAATCCGGCGGCCTGGGGCTTTTTACCGACCTTGTATCCTTTGCATTGCCCATCGGCAAATACCTCTCGGGTTGTACCCGCCTGGTATCGAATGCCGGCAGGGCCGGACTGCGTCTGGCCATGCCCAGACTCCTGGCCATGACGCGGACCCTGGCCATTTCCATGCTCCAGGAGCTCAACCCTCTGGAAGCAGCGATTGCAGCGCTCAGATTCGGCCGTTTCGGGCTTCGTAAACTGGGTAGCGCGGCGCTACATCAGGCACGCAGAGGGATCGCTCATCTCAACGACGGAACCATCGCCGCACGTCATCTGACATCTGTGGACCCGACGAACTGGGTACCGCGTCAACCGGGTGACCGCTTGTGTACCGTTGAGGGCATCGTCAATATTCCCATGCGCAACATAGGCTCCGGTCACGTTCCTGACTTCCGTCTGATCGATAGCGTTTCGAACCAGGCGTTCGGCCCGGCCTACCGTCAACCCATCACCGTGATCAGCAACAACAGCCCCCTGATACGCCAGTACGCCGTAGACCCGCACTGGATCGACGGGCTGAAAGCCGACGCTCGGGGGATATTTTTTCGCCCGGAACATAACCAGAAATTTATCTGCAACGTGGATGAGCACGGCACCATAGCCGTCTATCAGATCCGCGAAAATTCTTACGGATTCATCATGGAAACCGCCATGACCGGGGAAAACAGCTTTTCGGTCGTCCTGGTCAATCCAAGAAACAACCGCGACCTTTCGATCAACCTGTCATCGGTCAAACCTGGGCACTGGTACACCAATGAAATCAGGATGAAAGGCGGCGCTCCTGGTGATCCAGCGGAAGTTACACCGTTGATCCTGACGCAATGGTCGCAAGTCAGTGAGCGGGCGTTGGGCAGAGCCTTGAAGGCATTTGCGAAAAAGCACCGACTGGATCCGATAGCGCTGCAGCAATTCGTTCATACGCGAGGGCAGTTCACACCTCTGGGGCAACAAGTGCTGGATCAGGCCGAAACCGCACGCACGGCGGTCACTTATGAAAACCTGCAGAACTGGCGCGCGATGCCGCAGCAAGACCGCAACAGCCTTACTCGCGAAGGATTTGCCGCCCAGCACAATCTGGACCCCGTGGATTTCATCGACCACGTCCATGCCGATGGCAGTTTCAAAGCGCGAGGGAAAGTCCTGGAAAAATATGCCAATAACCAGACATTCACCCCTCTGACGCCCGAACATCTCAAGCTTTGGCGGACGAGTTTCAACCTCACCCGGTCCGCAAGCTCAATGGACACATTTATCGATGAAAACAATCTCGATCCGCTGCTCTGGGCAACGTTCGTCAATGAACGCGGCGAACTGCGAAGTGCGGTGACGGAGTGTTTGCAGTTGATCGAAGCGTCCGAGTCGGAGGTGATGCTGGCACGTAAATCACTTCCCCCCGGGACAGCGATAAAGTCCGTTCCGGCACAGCCTCTGGAAGCGCCGGAACCGCACAGCACAACGTCATCAGCGCAACCCACGGCTGGCAGTTCCAAGCGTGCCCGAATGGACGATGCTGCTGCGGCCACCGCTTCAGCTGCGGATCTGACACCGTCATTGGGGCACAAAATCAACAACAACGCGCCCATTCTGCAAGACCCGGCGGATATCAGAATCAGTCTGACGCGCAAACTCGAAGGCGCTGTCGATAAGGTCACGATCACGCAACACAACCAGTTTTTCTCGAACCTTACCGAGACCCGGCGCCAGTCGCTGACCCGCAGCATGACCGAGGACATACGCGAATGGATCATCGAAGAGGGCCGGCACCACGACCGGTTGAGCGAGCGTTTCGAACTCAGACGACCACTCGACGGCCCGGAACGAGGTTTGTCAGTGTTCGCCAAAGTCGACATCGAACCGTATGAAGTGCTGGGTCCCTACAGCGGCAAACTGCACCGCACCGTGAAATCCCTGCATGCGGAAATACTGGAAAAATCGAATGACCAGGTTAGAACCTTTCTGTATGAAACCAAAACCAGAAACGCCACCCTCAGCGGCCATGGCAACAGCAACATATTGAGCATGATCAACGCCGCCGAAGTTCCCGGCCAGCCCAGGGCAGGCATCGAGAACGTCGGCTCGATCTACGTCGGCAAGTACATGGTTTTTCTGGTCGCCTGGGAAAAGATTCCAAAAGGCACCGAGCTGTTGCTCGATTACGGCCCCGACTATTGGCAAGCCTTGACGCCCTGACCGGTGTGTGCCCGCCCGCCAAGGTCTCGGGCGCTGACGGGAACCGACAGCGCCCGATTCAACATGAACGTTCCTCAGCAGCGACGTAGCCGACCGCTCAAACCTCACCGCCATGTTTCTGCCTGGTCACAGATTTTCGTACCGGTTCATATCCAGCACACCCTCTTCCACCGGCTCGGTTTCATGGATGTACTGGCTCAAATCGTGGAAATACTCCCAGAACTGCGGATGACTGCGGCGAATGCCCCAGCGCTCGACGATTTTCTCGAACCGGTTCGCGTCCCGGGCGTTTTCCATCGCATCGACAAACGCCGGAACCTGCGCGGCCGGCACATTGAACATGAAGTTCGGGTAACTGGTGAGCACTCCCGGATAGATCGTCAAGGTGTCGAGCCCTGGCTGATAGCGCCGCGACTCACCAAGCAAAAACGCCACGTTGCTGTGCGCGCGGTTGCGCAACACACTGTAGACCTCGCGCTTGCCACCGGCTGTTTCGACACGCAGCAAGGTCGCTTCGGGCAACTGGTCGATGACTTTCAGCCCGGCTGCCGGTCGCGAGGCCAGACGACTCAACGCTTGCTCGGCATTTTGCAACGCCGGATCGATGTTCGGCCGCGAGCAATAAGCACCCTCGCAGCGATTGATCGGGTCCGGCCGCGCATTCAGATCGCCGTAGCGCGCCAGCAACTGCTGGGCGAAATCCCGTTTCGGGTCTTTTTCGTCGAGCTTTAGCGCGGTCGGCTTGTCGTCGTCGATGGCTTCATAGTCCAGCCACATCTTGAACTGCCCACCTTCCTGGTACCAATCGTTGAGGTAATCCTCACGCGAGTCGGCCGGCATCAGCCGCAGAAAATTCTGCTCCGCGCCGTTGCGGATGAGGTCGAAGTACAGACGGGTCTGCGCCTGATGGGAGACGTTGCCGAACACGTCGAAGTTGACCGCGAGCTGGTAATAGGTGCGCTCCAGCAGTGGATAGTCGAACAGCCACATCGTCTGCGGCACCTCACCGATCAAACCCTTGGTTACCGAGGCGCTGTCAAAGTGACGGAAGATGCTCAGCAAGGCGTTGTCGTTGCCGGCCCACAGCGTCGACCAGCTCGGCGCCGGCAGATCGGCGTAGCTGTCACGGCGCAGGGCTTCGTATTCGTTGCGCTTGTCGCGGTAGTCGCGCCACAGGCTCAGCACGCTGCCGACATCGTCGTTCTGCCCCGGCATCGCCAGCAGCGGCGTGGCCTGGCCGCGATAGTTCGGATCGGTGATATAGAGGTCATGTTCCGGCGCCTGGAACAGCGCCCAGAAGTTGTCGCGGATCACGTCGGTCGCAATTTGCCCACGACAAACCGGTCCGCGAATGAAGGTGCGGACGAAGTATTCGGCGTTGTCGAGCATGAACTGATAGCGGGCTTGCGCTGGAATCGCCTCGAAGGTAGCAAACGGATTGGCGCGGCTTTGCGGCCCGTAACCCGGCAGCGCGTTGACCTGCCAGTTGCCGTTGTAGAACAGGCTTTTGATCCGGGCCATTTTCGCCGCGCTCAGCGGATAAGTGATGTGCGTCTTGTGCACGATCACTCCCTGCACCGGCCACAAGCGGTAATACACCCGCGTGCCCGGGTCGTCGTTGGGGCGGCGAGTGGCGATCAGGTCGATCGGCTGCCCGCTCGGCGTGCGCGAACGCACCCACTGGAAATAGTGCCCCGGCTCGCCGCCCTTGAAGTAGATGTGCGCCAGATACCAGTGTTCGAACAGCCAGCGTCCGACCAGACTTTGCCGCGCGCCGGGGGCGTTGAGCAGGTTTTCCCACTGCGCGATCTGCAGCGCCTCTTGCGCACTCGGCGCCAGGCTCTGCTCGTCAATCGGCGCGCCAGACGCCAGCCAGCGCTGCAAGGTCTGGTACTGCTGATCGGTCAGGCCGGTGACCGCCAGTGGCATGCCCTCCTTCGGGTGCGCGCCGGCGTAGGCGTCAAATTCGCCGGGCATTGCACAGAGATTGTTGCGGTTCAGCCCCAGGACGATGTCTTCGGGCAGCTTGGCGTTCGGCGTCAGCGGGGTCTTGTGGCCAAGTTCGAGCATGCGCGCCATCAGCGCGGCCTGACTGCCCTGGGCGTCGAGCACCGAGTAGAAATCCTTCTGCTGCCACGCACGTTTGCCGAAGGCGTCGTAAAACAAGCGCGTGGTCGGCGCGGCCCGGGTGCGTTCGCCGTCATACACCGGCATCTTGCTCGCGCCTCGGCCGGCGCCTTCGCCACTGCCCAGGTTGAGCTGGCACGCCGAGTCGTAACAGGCATGGCAGGCCACGCATTTCTCGGTGAAGATCGGCTGGATATCCCGGCTGTAGGAGATAGACGCAGAAACAGCGGGATCTTGCGCCGCGACGCTCCCGCTCAGGACCAGCAACAATAAACTGATGACGCGGTACGGCATGCTGCTGATCCCGATGGTAAAAAAAGGCTGCGATTCTACCGTTACGACGCTCGTACCAACATGAGCGATATTCATGCAAAAGCTGCACATGCTCTAAAAGCGCACAGGTTTGCTATGATCCCGCTCCTTCGTAATGGTCTTTTCGAGTAGTCCACATGTCCGATCGCAGCGTCCGCCTTCAAGCTCTCAAGCAAGCCCTCAAAGAGCGCATCCTGATCCTCGACGGCGGGATGGGCACGATGATCCAGAGCTACAAGCTCGAAGAGCAGGATTATCGCGGCAAACGCTTCGCGGACTGGCCAAGCGACGTCAAGGGCAACAACGACCTGCTGGTGATCACCCGTCCGGACGTGATCGGCGGTATCGAAAAGGCCTATCTGGACGCCGGCGCCGACATTCTCGAAACCAACACCTTCAACGCCACGCGGATTTCCATGGCCGATTACGGCATGGAAGAGCTGGCGTACGAGTTAAACGTAGAAGGCGCACGTCTGGCGCGCAAGATTGCCGACGCCAAGACTGCCGAAAACCCGGCCAAGCCACGTTTCGTTGCTGGCGTACTCGGCCCGACCAGCCGTACCTGCTCGCTTTCGCCCGACGTCAACAACCCCGGCTACCGCAACGTCACTTTCGATGAGCTGGTGGAAAACTACACCGAAGCCACCAAAGGCCTGATTGAGGGCGGTGCCGACCTGATCCTGATCGAGACGATCTTCGACACCCTCAACGCGAAAGCGGCGATTTTCGCCGTGCAAGGTGTGTTCGAAGAGCTGCACATCGAACTGCCGATCATGATTTCCGGGACCATCACCGACGCCTCCGGCCGCACCCTGTCGGGGCAGACCACCGAAGCGTTCTGGAACTCGGTGGCCCACGCCAAGCCGATTTCCGTGGGTTTGAACTGCGCCCTCGGTGCCAGCGAACTGCGCCCGTACCTGGAAGAGCTGTCGAACAAGGCCAGCACCCACGTGTCCGCGCACCCTAATGCCGGCCTGCCGAATGAATTCGGCGAGTACGACGAACTGCCGTCGCAAACCGCCAAAGTCATCGAAGAGTTCGCCCAGAGCGGTTTCCTCAACATTGTCGGCGGCTGCTGCGGCACCACGCCGGGCCACATCGAGGCCATCGCCAAAGCCGTCGCCGGTTATACGCCGCGACAGATTCCGGACATTCCCAAGGCCTGCCGCCTCTCGGGTCTGGAGCCGTTCACCATCGATCGCAGCTCGCTGTTCGTCAACGTCGGCGAGCGCACCAACATTACCGGCTCGGCAAAATTTGCCCGCCTGATCCGTGAAGACAACTACACCGAAGCCCTCGAAGTCGCTCTGCAGCAGGTCGAGGCCGGCGCGCAGATCATCGACATCAACATGGACGAGGGCATGCTCGATTCGAAGAAGGCCATGGTCACCTTCCTCAATCTGATTGCCGGCGAACCGGACATCTCGCGTGTGCCGATTATGATCGACTCGTCGAAATGGGAAGTCATCGAAGCCGGCCTCAAGTGCATTCAGGGCAAGGGCATCGTCAACTCGATCAGCATGAAAGAAGGCGTCGAGCAGTTCATTCACCACGCGAAATTGTGCAAGCGCTACGGCGCTGCGGTGGTGGTGATGGCCTTCGACGAAGCCGGCCAGGCCGACACCGAAGCGCGCAAAAAGGAAATCTGCAAGCGCTCCTACGACATTCTGGTCAATGAAGTCGGCTTCCCGCCGGAAGACATCATCTTCGACCCGAACATTTTCGCCGTGGCCACCGGCATCGAAGAACACAACAACTACGCCGTCGACTTCATCAACGCCTGCGCCTACATCCGCGACGAGCTGCCGTATGCGCTGAGCTCCGGCGGCGTGTCGAACGTGTCGTTCTCGTTCCGTGGCAACAACCCGGTGCGTGAGGCGATTCACTCGGTGTTCCTGCTCTATGCGATCCGCGCCGGGCTGACCATGGGCATCGTCAACGCCGGCCAGCTGGAGATCTACGACCAGATCCCGGTCGAGCTGCGCGACGCCGTTGAAGACGTGATCCTCAACCGCACCCCGGACGGCACCGACGCCCTCCTCGCCATCGCCGACAAGTACAAGGGCGACGGCAGCGTCAAGGAAGCCGAGACCGAAGAGTGGCGCAACTGGGACGTCAACAAGCGTCTGGAACACGCGTTGGTCAAAGGCATCACCACACACATCGTCGAAGACACCGAAGAATCCCGGCAGTCGTTTGCGCGACCGATCGAAGTGATCGAAGGCCCGTTGATGTCCGGCATGAACATTGTTGGCGACCTGTTTGGCGCCGGCAAAATGTTCCTGCCACAGGTGGTGAAGTCCGCCCGTGTGATGAAGCAGGCCGTGGCGCACTTGATCCCGTTCATCGAACTGGAAAAAGGCGACAAGCCGGAAGCCAAGGGCAAGATCCTCATGGCCACGGTGAAAGGCGATGTGCACGACATCGGCAAGAACATCGT
This sequence comes from Pseudomonas moraviensis subsp. stanleyae, assembly GCF_036283065.1. Classification (GTDB taxonomy): domain Bacteria; phylum Pseudomonadota; class Gammaproteobacteria; order Pseudomonadales; family Pseudomonadaceae; genus Aquipseudomonas; species Aquipseudomonas stanleyae. The sequence goes on along the minus strand of NZ_JAADJI010000002.1, from coordinate 85,224 downwards.
CGGCGTGGTGCTCGGCTGCAACGGCTATGACATCGTCGACCTCGGTGTGATGGTTCCGGCCGAAAAGATCCTGCAAGTGGCCAAGGAACAGAAATGCGACATCATCGGCCTCTCCGGCCTGATCACCCCGTCGCTGGACGAGATGGTTCACGTTGCCCGCGAAATGCAGCGTCAGGATTTCCACCTGCCGCTGATGATCGGTGGCGCGACCACCTCCAAAGCGCACACGGCGGTGAAGATCGAGCCGAAGTACAGCAACGATGCCGTGGTCTACGTGACCGACGCCTCGCGCGCCGTGGGTGTGGCGACACAGTTGCTGTCCAAGGAGCTCAAGGCCGGTTTCGTCGAGAAGACTCGTCTGGAATACATCGACGTGCGCGAGCGTACTTCCAATCGCAGCGCCCGCACCGAACGCCTGAGCTACGCCGCCGCCATCGCCAAGAAGCCGCAATTCGACTGGAGTAACTACGAGCCAGTGAAACCGACTTTCACCGGCAGCAAGGTGCTCGACAATATCGATTTGAAGGTGCTTGCCGAATACATCGACTGGACGCCGTTTTTCATTTCCTGGGATCTGGCTGGCAAGTTCCCGCGCATCCTTGAAGACGAAGTGGTCGGTGAAGCCGCCACCGCGTTGTACAAAGATGCGCAGGAAATGCTCGCCAAGCTGATCGACGAAAAACTGATCAGCGCCCGTGCCGTGTTCGGTTTCTGGCCAGCGAATCAGGTCAACGAAGACGACATCGAGCTCTATGACGATGCCGGCAAGCCGTTGGCCAAGCTGCATCACCTGCGTCAGCAGATCATCAAGACCGACGGCAAACCGAACTTCTGCCTCGCCGACTTCGTTGCGCCAAAGGACAGCGAAGTCACTGACTACGTCGGCGGTTTCATTACCACTGCCGGCATCGGCGCCGAAGAAGTGGCCAAGGCCTATCAGGACGCCGGCGACGATTACAACTCGATCATGGTCAAGGCCCTCGCCGACCGCTTGGCCGAGGCTTGCGCGGAATGGCTGCACCAGCAAGTGCGCAAAGAGCACTGGGGTTACGCCAAGGACGAGACCCTCGACAACGATGCGCTGATCAAAGAGCAATACCGTGGCATCCGCCCCGCTCCCGGCTACCCGGCCTGCCCGGATCACACCGAGAAAGCCGCGCTGTTCACTTTGCTCGACCCGCAAGCCGCCGAAATGCGTGCCGGGCGCAGCGGGGTGTTCCTCACCGAGCACTACGCGATGTTCCCCGCCGCTGCGGTCAGTGGCTGGTACTTCGCCCACCCGCAGGCGCAATACTTTGCGGTGGGCAAGATCGACAAGGATCAGGTGCAGAGCTACACCGCCCGCAAAGGTCAGGATCTGAGCGTGACCGAGCGTTGGCTGGCGCCGAATCTGGGTTACGACAGCTGAGGCACACTGCTGACCCAACCCGGGCGTTTGCGACTCCCGGGTTCGGCCGCATCCGTCAGTCCCGACGCGAGGACGGTCCCGGTTGCGGTGAAGCCGGGCGTGGCTGCGAATCGCTTGCACCGACCTTCGCCAGATTCTCCAGCTCCTGGCGAGACAGCTCCTTGAGTTTGTCGGTGCGCGCCTGCGCCAGTTCGATCTCCAACTGACTCATCGCGTCCACGTACAGTTTGCGCGACTCATCGTCATTCCATTTGTCTGGATGCGCATCCTCGACCGCCTCCTGACGCTGGCTGGCGTCTCGATCAAGCTCAGTAAAGACATCGGCGTATCGATCGCGCATGTAACGAATCCAGTAATCGCGAGCAATCAGATCTTCCAGGAACAGGTTTGACGCTTCGTCAGCAAGCACCGACGCGCGTGCGTCGCTCAACTGTTGCCCCTCGATCGGTGTCCGGTACAACATGTGTTCCGGTTGTGCGGGCAACTCCAGCCCGTCGGGCCAGCCGCGCGTCATGCCGATGCGGTATTGCAGACGAATTTCCGCCCGGTCCTGGTGCCTGCCAGCTGCTTCCGCCAGTCTGTCTACCCTTTCCAGTCGAAACAGACGCCGCGTCAGTTCGACCAACGCTGCGCCTCGCTGCTCCGGCAGATGCCGGGGAATGTCGCGCAATGCGGTGTATTCGTATACTCGCGTTTCCAGCTCGCTGAACGAGAGAATCCGACCGTCGGGACAGGTGCCGTGAGTTGCGGAATTGAGGAACAGCAGATCGCGCAACTCAGTGTTTTCCGTTGCGGCTTCTATGACGCGCCATACCCGTTGCGTCAGATCAGCGCCCGACAGTCTGAAATCGGCAGTGAAGCGCAAGGTCGACAGCAGATGAAAGAACGCCTCATGATTGGCTTCGCGCGCCAATTGCAGCCAGAGCGCTTGCCGCGTTTCGCGCACCTGCGCCTGCGCGTAGTTGAGCCACGTCTGCATGGCTGGCTTGTCTACGTCTTGCTGCGGATTCGCGATGACTTCGTCGTCCTCGACGGCCTCATGCCTATCCACGCGTCTGGCATCGCCGGCACCGCCACCATGGTCATCGTCATCGCCACCACTACTGCCGTCGAAATCAGAAGTCCCGCCCGATTCGCTCTCGGACGTCGTTTCAAACTCGGTAATTGCGCGGTCCAGAGATGCACGCGTATACCCCATTACGTCGCGGTTCGCGTTCGCTGCGCTGAAATCCCTGAGCTGTTCCAGACTATTGAGCGTCAGGCGGTTCTCCGACAGGTCAGTGGCCGCCAGCAGTTGCTCGTAGTCGCCTCCCAACAGCGTATCCGGGAACACGGCTATGCGGTTGTCGACGAGATCCAGGGTATGCAAATGCTCCAGCGCCAGCACGCCATCAGGCCAGTTGCGCATTGAGTTGTGAGCAAGGTTCAGGCTTTCGAGCCGGCTGAGTGCGCTGGCGTTGAATTGGCTCAATTCGTTATGACTCAGATCCAGCGAACGCAGACGATCGCCCATTTGCTGCAAAACGCCAGGGCCCTCAGCAAAATCATTGCTGCGCAGCTCCAGATGCTCAAGCCGCTGCAAGGTGCCGATGCTCTCCGGCAGGGTCTCCAGGTGATTGTAGTTGAGCACCAGCGTGGTCAGTTGAGGAAACGCGGGGCAAAAATCATTGAGGCTCTGCAAGGAAAAACCTAGCGCCGTCAGGTCAAGCGTTCGTACTTCGGTGAACGCGGTCGACAGCTGGGGCAATTGCACAATGCCCAGCCCTGTGAGGTCGAGCTTGAGCCCTGCCTCTTCGGTATGACGGGTCAGTCCATCGACCCAGCAATCGCGGATCTTCGTCGCCATCAGAACTCGACTGTGGATCGAAACCGCGTCAGAGCGCCCCTCGGTTGCGGGCTTGAAGATCCAGCCATTGAGCTGACGCGTCAGAGCTTCATCACTGTCACGCCATTCACCGATGCGGACGTCAATCTGCGCGTCACCCAACCCCGCGCTGCCCAGGCGCGCAATACATTGCTGCGCCTGTTCCTGGGACAGCACCGGGTTGATTTCCCGCAACCGGTTGGTCAGACCTGCGGTGCCTTCAGCCGCAGATGTTGCAGTACGCAGCGGTAGCAAAAACTCCTGAATCCGAGAAAATGCGGTTTCTGGCACCGAGGTGCTTGCAGCGACCAGGTTCCCGGGCGGCTGACTTTCATAGCTTGTCAGTGCACCTCCAGGCAAGCCGCTGGCAGCTTCGATTCGCCCACGCGCCGCCGTCAGAGCAGCCTCTGCCTCAACGCTTAGCGGGTTCCCGGTGAGATGGCTCTTGAGCAATACGCTGTCGCTGGCAAGAACGCGCTCGGGCAGCGAACCGAGGTTGTTGTCCCGCAAATCCAGCCACTTCAATCCCGGCAGATTTTCGACACCCGCTGGCCACGTCTGAAGGCTGTTGCCGCTCAGATCCAGCACTTCAAGCCTGGGCATGGCCGTCACGTCCAGCGCGGTCAAGCGGTTGCGCCGCAAATTCAGAAGTTCGAGTTTCTTGAACGCATCGAACCGGTTCTGAACTTCCACTGTGGAGGTGATCCGGTTGCTTGTCAGATCCAGACGTGTCAACTGGGCAAAGTCTGCCGGTCTCACTGGCACCTCCGTCAATCCACAGCCAGTGATTTGCAATGTACGCACGCCCCTGAATGCTCGAAGGAACGTCTGAATCTGTGCAACCGGCACGTTCAGCCGATCCAGGCGCACGGTCTGCACATGGGCAAACGTATCGGCCGGCAAGGATGCAAGCTCGCTGATGGCCGGGCCGTCACTCACTCCATCGATACCAGACAGCTCGAACACCAGAGGGTCGTCCTGCGGGTCGGAGAGGTTATAGCGATTACGGATGCTGGCGCGCCAGTTTCTCTCAAGCTCACGCACCACTGCGCTGTTGGGCGACGATTGCCAGCGCGGCTCGCGTGTAGCACCACGCAGGCCATCGGACACCGTCGACTGATAGAACTGGCGGAAAATCCCGGCGTGCTCCAGGCGCAGCAGTTCGACCGCTTTGAGGCGGGTTTCCGGTGTATTCCAGACAGTCATGATCTGCTGATGCAGCAGATCGAAAGACCAGCCGCCACCGGTGAGAAAGTTCAGCTCTCCAAGGATGTACTGGCGAACCATCAGATTCAGATCCATCAGATGTCCCTGGGGTCCCGAGTAACTTCTGACGTACTCAAACGCAGGTGTGAATGCCTCATGGGAGAAGTTCGACCAGTTCAACGACAACCCCGCCCACAGTTTTTCGTGGCCGATGTACAGCGCCGGAGGAATGGAAGCGATCGAAGTCCGAGCCAGATTCAGCCTCTCCAGTGCGGGAAGCTCCTGTACCGATAAAGGCCACTGCGTCATGCCCAATGCTTCGATCCTGAGACTTTTCAGGTGCTTGAGCGCTGCAAGGTCCAGAGCAGGCGGGTTCTCGTGGATGAACCCTGGATATTCGAGTTCGAGTTCTTCGAGCGAGGTCAACGTCCGCAGCCGCTGAGGGAAGTCAGTGGCCATCGCTGGCGCCGAGGTCCTCAACTTGAGCTTTTTCAAACTACGCATCCTGGTTACGCTCAAGGGCAAAGAGGTCAGCGACTGCTGGCCAACATCGAAAATCTCGCGCTTACCCAGTGACAGCTTTTCCAGGCGGGGAAAGTGCGCGAGAAAAGCATCGGCATTGCCATCGGTCACGCCATCGCCGCCAATGGACAGCCTGCGCACGTGGGAAAAATCCGCGGTCAGCGTGGGCAAAGGGTCATAGACAACCAAGTGCAGGCGATCCGCGTCGGGCACGTGCGCGGCCAGGGGGGCATTGCGCCAACTGGTTTTCAGGGCTTGTGCGACGTACAGCTTGCGCCCCGCGTCGGAACGTTCCCAGGGAGCCGCAGCATTGATACCCGACCATTCGTCCAGTGTCGCCTCAAGTTGTTGCCACTCGTGTCGCCGTGACTGCAACCACTGGAAAATCTCGCGGTTGGTTCTGCCTTCGCGTAGCTGTTCAAGGATGAAGCCACTTGCCTGCTGCTCGGTGAGGCCGGGGTAGAGGTCGCGCAGGCTGGCGAGCAGATTGTGATCCAGGCCGCCTGCTCTTCCACTGGCGGGATAGCCGATCAGCGCCTCGCCCACCCGTACCGGCGGTTTCATCCACTGCGCCGGCTGCTCCAACAGTGCGGGTGCGATGCCGTAATGCTGGTCAGCGTGGGCGATGATTTTCTGTTGCAGTTCGGCCGATTGACCGACCGCAGGTATTCCCAGGCCACGCCGCGCGTCATCCGGCAGAGCGTGCATGAGGGATGCGTAAAAATTGTCGCCGTGGCGCGGCAGGCTGTTGAGCGTTTCACCTCGATCGTCGAACGCCTGAAATTGCTCGCCGGTTTTGATCAGGTACTTCTTCTGCGCCGCCGTCTGGCTGCCAATACTGTCGAGCAACGGCCCGCTGTCACTGCCCTCGCGCACTTCAAGGCGCAAGTTATCCGGCCAGCCGGGCAACCGCTCAAGCGTGTGCAACGCCAGACGCCGGCTGTCCGCCGAGGCGATGTTTTCGCTGCGCAGCCCGGCGAATGCCCTTACCTGACGGCTGCGGCGCGCATACCAGCGGGCGTCCTCGAGCATGCGCGACGATATCCGGCGGGTCGCATCGAACTGTCGCAGCTCCTCCGGCGTGGCGTCGGCCAGCACTTGCCGGGCAGCTGACTCGCTGAGACCCGGACTGACCTTCTGCAATTGTCCGACCTGATCGGCAACGGGCTCGGTGCCCTGGTAAATACTGTCGTAGATGGCCGATTGACGGGTTTGGGCATAGGCCGCGATTTGCCTGGCGAGCTCTGCGGGTCTCGCCTCTGGGACCCGCGCCCCCTGGCCTCCAAGCAGATGGACGATTTCCGACTCATCAAGTCCTGCCAGAACCAGCTTCGGCAGATTGCCGCCGAGGATGTCCGCGCGGGATATCCGGATCGGCGCCTTGTTCTCGACACCCGGTACTCGATACCCGGCGCCGTACTTGACGGACTTGCCGGTCAGTTGTGTCCCCTCGAATACTTCCAGTACGCGGTTGGCCGGCCAGCGCGGCATGTCAGTGACCAATGGCAAAGCGTACAGATACTTGTCATCGACCGGCGCTTCTCCGTGCAATTGCTCTATGACGCGCGCGGCTTGCGCATCGGTTTTCAGCAGGCGCATGGCCTCAGTCAGCTCCGGTGGCGGCAACGCATGGTCAAGGTGCATCTTGCGCAACGCATCGTCGCTGACGCCACTGATATCCATCGCTTTGAGCAGCTCAGTGTCGGATAACGGCTCGCAGACATGGCCCATGCGCCGCAACAGGGTCAGACGATCCCATTGCAGAGGCCGTTCCAGGGTATGACGCCAGGCTCCATGGCCATTACTTTGCAGAACAGGCTGGTAGGCTTCGGGGTCCGTGGGGTGCTTGATGCGCCACTGGTTGATCGATTTGTCGTAAACCTGCTCATACACCTTGTTGCCTTGACGGATCCAGGTTTTGCCATCCGCCGTGTACTGCCCTGAAGAATTCGGAGCAAGGCTTGCGTCCGGCACGGCAGTGGCCTCATAGCCGCTGAGATCAGGTTTCCACAGGCGGTTTTCGCCATTGGGCAACGTGACCGGACTCAGTTGCTCGATAACCGGCACAGCCCTGGCGGCCGAGAATTTCCTGGCGCCTGCCCCGACGCCCGCCATCACGGCAATCTGGGCGAGATTCTCGGCGACGTCGATCAAATGATCCTTGGCGGCCCGGCGATCGCCTTCACTCCATTCGACTGCCCCCTCGAGGGTTTCGTAGAGCAACTGCCCCGCCATCACCACCATCATCACTTCGCCCAACACAGGCACGAACATCGAGACCATGTTCAGGCCGAGCATGCCGATCTGCATCAGGTGGGCCAGTTTGGCGTCCCGTGCTCGTGCGTCGACCTCGGCAGTCGGGACCGCATGGCTTCGCGCATCATCCATCACCTTGGTACGGCTCTCGCTATAGAGGTATTGCCACAGGTCCTCGTTGGGCGCCCAAAGTCCCCGCCCCTTGCGTCCCACGGTTGACGGTGCGATGTAGGGATCCGCCACTGGCTCCCATTTGACCTGGCGTTCGGGCGGTACGTGTTGAATGCGGGTGAACGCTGAACCGCCGATGAAACCCTGGAGCGCCGCCAGCCATGGCGAGCGCAGCAGATCCCAGGCATCGCCCGGTGAGTCGGCCGCCTGTTGCCTGAACTGGCTGAAATAGCCGGGACGCTGGTCATAAGCCAGGAACTGGCTGAGAAAGCGCTGGTAGGCGGTGGGCTCCGCACCTGTCTGTTGCGAAGCATCACGAGCGGTGAGCAAGCGCTTGAGCTCGTCGCGCATTTGCTGGAACGTGTAGCGCTTGAGCGGATGTTCCGGATCGTGCGGGATGTAAAGGATCAGTTCATCGGTGTAACGGTATTTCTTGCAGATGACGAACGCGACGCAGCCGGTCAGTCTTTTTTTCATCAGCCCCAGGTCTTTGAACCAGACCTGTTTTTCACCCATCCAGGGGTGCATCTGGCCGTCAATCACCGAGAGGATCATCGCGTGATCCGCCGCTTCGATGTCCTTCTGCAACAGCGCCTGCTCGGCCGCAGCGCGCATCGTCGCCTTCTGGCTGGCGATGAAGCGTTCGGCAAGTACTGCTTCTGCCACCGCCTCCTCAGGATGGAAAAATCCTTGCAGGTAAGTCTGATATTGCTGGCCGATATCCAGATCGCGACAGAGGTGCAGGAACTGGCTGACCGTAATGCCGATGTTCACGTGCTCGAACGTCTGCGCCGTGGACGTCGCCTCGACAAAACCGGAGCTCGAATGGTACGTCCCTTCGCATTCGTCAGCTTCGAAGTTGTGCAGTGCGGCTTCCAGCAGGCTTATCTTGAGAACCTCGAATGAGGCCAGTTCGATCTGCTGGATACCGATCTCGACCGCGCGGCGCAGGCACAGCAACGTTTTGTCGACATCGAGGTCCAGCGCGTATTTATCCTTCAACGCTTTGACTACCAATGGCTTGGCGAACGTCTCGACGTCCTGGAATTTTGCCATGCTCTTGTCGAGGTTGTTCTGGGCGATGACACTGGCCTTGAACGTGTCATCGAGGGTTTTGCGTCGGGCCGGTGTAGCGCTTTGATACCAGGCCGGCAACGCGGTTGGAATCGCCTTGAATGCTTCGCGCCGATGCGCCGAAGCGTTGCTCAACCACTGGGGGATCGAAGCCTCGAGAAACTCGCCGTGCAGACTTTGCGTTGCAATCGGCTGTACTGAACGACCGGCGTCTGCTGGCTGAGCGGTCGACGCCGGCTGCGTCGACAATGGATTGGTGGGGATAGCGGTCATGATCACTCCTTGTTGATGGAGCGACCAGCAAACCATGTCGCGTTATCGCTTCTGCGTTATCCGGGTATTGCGCAACCATCATTCGTAAGCGGATGTGACTTGTCAGGCCTCGATCCGCCACGTCATGGTGCCCTCAGGAACCGGATGCTGGTGGAAGGCGCCCGGGTTGCTCGGACTCAGCGGCGAAGCTGTTCAGCTCGTTGATCACCCGGCGTGTCAGCTCGGCGCGTTTCTGCCTGAGCAGCGCGTCCATGGCCTTGCCCAACCTGTCCAGCTCAAGGTCGTATTCTTCGGCGGTCAGTTCATTGCGGGCGAGACGCTGATTGAGCTGGTCCCACAGCTGCTGGCGTCGCTCGTTAACCGCAACCTCCAGCGAGGCCATCTCTCGTGGGTGAAGGTCTTGCAGATAACTGATCCAGTAGTCGCGCTCCGCCATGCTCACTGACAGCGCATCGGTGCGCTCTGCCTCAAGAATCGAGGCGCGGGTGTAGTCCAGCAGTTCATCACTCAGTGGGACGTCATAAATCATGGACGCGGGTTGCCCTGGTAAATCGACACCGTCACCCCAACCGCGGGTCAAGCCGATGCGATATTTAAGGCGCACTTCGGCACGATCCATCCCCACAGCTGCGGCTTCAGCCAGCGTCTCGACCCGATCCAGGCGAAACAGTTGCCGCGACAGACGCAGCAGCGTCCGACCTCGGAGCGCCATTCGATTCAACGGAATGTCACGCAATTGGTGATATACCGCAACCCGCACTTCCATATCACTGAATGTCAGAATTCGCCCGTCAGAGCAGGTACCGTGGGTCTCGGCGCCCAGAAACAACAGTTGCCGCAGTTCGGTATTTTCTGCAGCAGCCTGCATGACATTCCAGACTCTTTCCGTCAGGTCGCCTCGCACCTGCCGGTAGTCTTGCGTATCAATCAACAAGCGCAGCAACTGGAAAAACCGCTCGTGATTCGGCTCTTGCGCCAATTGCGCCCAGAGCCCGGTTCTTTGTGCAACCAGCTGCGGATCGCTGTCCGCAAGCCACGGATCGCGTGAGCGTGGCGCGATATCGTTGGCTGGATCGAAAACGTTCTCGGCAGGCAAGACTTGCGCATGGGGGTCGTAAACATCGCCGCCAGCGTTATCAACTGCAGCACCGTTTTCGGCAATCCCGAACACATCACCAAACACCTGATGTTCGATCATTGCCTCAATCTGCGCGCGCGTCATGCCCAGCACCTGCGGTGCCGAGTGTTCGCGACTGTAGCGCCTGAGATCCTGCAATGCAGAAAGCGACAAACGGCGATTTTCAGACAAATCCGAGCTGGCAATCAGACCCGAATGATCGCCATTGAAAAGCGCCCTGGGGATTTCCGCGATTTCGTTACCGCTGAGGTTCAAGGCCTGCAACCTGGGCGCCCTCAATACTCCGTCAGGCCATTCGCTCAGTTGGTTGTAACGCAGATCCAGAGACTCGATCACGCCATAGTCGGGCGGATTGAATACGCGAAGTTCGTTGTAACTCAAATCGAGCGTGCGCAGCCGCGCATTGCCCAGCAAAGGGTAAATACTCGTCGCACTGCGCAAGCTGCAATACTGCATTTGCAGACGCGTCAACTGACGCATGCGCAGCACCGGCGCGGGTACCGCTGCCAATTCGTTACCACTCAGAAACAACGTATCGAGGTCGGGGAAACCGTCGAGAAATCCCGCGCTCCCTCGCGCCGTGATCCCTGCACCGCTCAGATCCAGGTCGTGACCCCCGGAAACTGCACAACAAGCGTCGGCAGTTCTCCGGTCTGCAACCCTGCCAGTTCGAGCTCAAGACCAACGCTGCCTGGGTGCACCGTCAATGTATCCAGCCATGTCTCGCTGATCCGCCGGGCCACCAGCGAACGAACCTGCGCGCTGACCAGGAGCGTGTTCGTACGTACCTCTCGCGTGTAGAGCCAGTCGTTCAACTGACGGGTCAGCGCCTCGCAGCTCAAGTGCCACTCGCTGATCTGCGCATCGATCTGCGTGTCATTCAACGCCCGTGTCCGCAGCACCAGCAGACTACGTTGCGCCCGTTCGCGGTTCAGGATCACCGCCAACCGCTGCAGATGCCCAGAAGCGCCTGAGCGGCCGGCAGTAATGGGCGCCGGCTGCGGAAGTGGCAAGAGCAGTTCACTGAACGAAGCACCGGTTTCCAAAGGCGGAAAATGCTCAGGTACCGGCTCTGCGGCGAAGCGCGCCAATGTGCCCTGGCCCAACCCCCTCTGCTGCTCGATGCGCTGCAGCGCCGCGTGGAAGGCTGCTTCACCTTCAGCACTGAAGGCGTTGCCCGACAGATTTGTCCTCATCAACGCGTCAGGATGCGCCAGCGCTTGCGATGCCAGGGACGCGATACGGTTGTCTCGCAAATCGAGCCATGACAGCCGTGGCAGACGTTCCGCCCCCGTGGGCCAGGCCTGCAGATCCGTCGATCGCAGATTCAAGGCCTCGAGCCCGCTCAAGGCCGTGGCATCGAAACGCCCCAGCGGGTTATGGCTCAGGTTCAGTCGTAGCAGATGTGGCAGGGCATCGAGTTGGCGCTGGACCATCGCCGTCACCGTGATTCTGTTACTCGATACATCGAGCCGACGCAGCGCGGGCAGCTCCTGCGCCGCAAAAGGTAGCTCGGTGAAGGTACTTCCCCCCAGTTCGAGGGTTTCGATATGACTGAAGGCGCGAATAAAATAGCGCGCCTGGCCGGAGGGCACGTTCAGCCCCCCCAGACGCAGCGTGCGCACATGGGCGAAACTGCCGGCCGGCAACGACGGAAGCTCGACGCGGGTGGTGGCCCCGGGCAGCTCGACGAAGGCAAAGCGCTCTACGCTGGCTGCCAGGCCATAGCGCTGACGAATCGCCCCGTGCCAGTTGCTTTTCAGAGCACGCAATATTTCCGCATTGGCCCCTGTCGACCAGCGCCGCGCAGGCGCTGCATAGCGTGATCCCTGCCGCAGGGACGGTGGATAAAACGCGGCGAAGATGGCCTCATGTTCGGCCCGAAGCAGCTCGATCGCCGCGACCCTTGCCGACGGTGTTGACCAGGCCGCGTTGAATGCCTGCGGCAAAGGGTCGGTGCTATCCGGCACGACGGCCATGGTATCGAGCTCGGCCCGGCAATAATCACTGACCATCTGATGCACATCGAGCAGATGGCCGCGCGGGCCGGAGTGGCGGCTGACATACTCATAGGCCCGACGGAACGTTGCTGGGGTGACACGTGACCAATCCAGCGAAAGCCCGGCCCAGAGTCTTTCATGACCGCTGTAGAGCGAGTCGGGCAAGGTTTCAATCAAGGTGTGTGTCAGGTCAAGGCGTCTGAGCTGTTGAAGTCGTTCAACGTATGCCGGCCATCGCCACAACGCGTGGGGCGCATCGATGCGTAATCCGCGCAGTCGTGTCAACGGTTCCAGGTCAAGACCATGCAAGGTGGTGGAATCGAATCCGCCGTAGTCGATGCGCAGTTCCTCCAGCGAAGTCAGTGCACCAAGCCTTCGCGCAAAGCTCTCCGCCAGCAATGGCGCATCGGTAGAGAAACGCAGACGTCTCAGGCCAGACAGCCGCTCAACGGCCTCTGGCAATGTGGTAAGCGGTCGGGTCACGGGGGGCTGACCATAGCGCCGCAATTCACCGATCCTTAAATCGGTGACATTCGGGAACGCCGCCAGAAACCCATCCGCATTGGCGTCGGTGATGCCGATGCCGGTGATGGACAATTCGCGCACGTGGGGAAAGCTTGTCCCCAGCTCGGGCAATGGCGTGTCGCAATGGATTGTCAGGCGAGACGCCCCCGCCGCCTGCCCGTCCAGCGGACCATTACGCCATGTCTCTCGAAGTGTCTGCGCCAGTTGCGCCCTGTGCGTTGCAGTGCGGCTATCACTCGGCGCCGCCTGCCATCGCTCAAGTGCAACGTTCAATGCGTCCCAGTCCTGGCGGCGAGATTCCAGTTCGATGTGAATCTGCGCTTCACTCTGGCCGCGTTGCCGAGCGAGGAATGCCCGCGCCTGGCGTGTGTCGGGGTATAGATGCGCAATGCGTGATTCGAGGGATGGATTGAGGCCGGTACCACGGCCACTGGCGTAATAACCCAGCAATCGCGCCCCGACGCGCACCGGCGGTTTGAACCACTTTGCACGCGGTGACAGCAATCGCGCAGCTTCGGCTCGATGGAGGTGAGCCGATTCGATTATTTTCTGTTGCAGCTGACCATGGACGCTGCCCACAGGCAACCCGATTGATGAGCGTGTGTCCTCTGGCAACGCGTGCATGAGCGAACTGTAAAAGCTGTCCTGCACCCTCGATACTCTGTTCAATGCTTGGGCGTGATCATTGAACGCTTGATAGTAAGGTCCGTTTTTCACCAGGTAGCGTGTCACCGGGGCGATCGGCTCGCCGATGCTGTCGAGCAAAGTGCCGGTCACGCTCCCCTCACGAATCTCCAGACGCAACGAGTGCGGCCAGCCAGACAGCTGTTCCAGAGCGTGCAAGGCCAGGCGCCGACTGTCCGCCGACGCCAGGTTTTCGCTGTGCAAACCGGCGAATGCGCGGGCCTGGCGACCATGGCGGGCATGCCAGCGAGCCTCTTCAAGCATTCTCAAAGGGGAACGCCCGGTCGCATCCATTCGGGCCAGCTCGTGCGCCGAAGCATGCTCGATTACATCCTGGGCAGCCACATCGCTGAGACCGGGACATTCGCGCTGCAAAATGCGCGCGGGCGCAGGCAACGATTCCGTGCCCCGATAAAGACTGTCAAAAATCGCCGGTTGACGCGTATAGGCGTACTCGGCGAGTTGTTTGCCGAACTCATCGGGCCGCGCCGGGCGAAATTGCGCAGCCGTTCGCCCCAGCAGATAGTTGATTTCCTGCTCTTGCAATGCCGCCAGAATCCGCGCCGGCATTTCCCCGTTCAACACCTGCGTACGTGTCAGGCGGATAGCGGGCTTGTGGCTGGAGCCGGGCAGCGTATTCTGCGCACCATAGCGGATAACCGGCCCTGCGCCATGTGAATCAGCTGACATCTCCAGAACCCGATCGGACGGCCATCCGGGCATCTCGGTGATCAGCGGGACTGCATACAGGTAGTGCTCGTCAATGGGCCTGGCGCCGCGCAATTGCTCGACCATTTGCCGCGCCTGCGCATCGGCATCGAACAGGCGCATGGCATCTCGCAGTTCAGGGGGCGGTGGCAACTGATCCATATGCATCTTGCGCAGGGCGCCATCGCTGATACCGCTGATATCGGCCAGCGCCAGCAATGTGTCATCGGAGTAACCATCGGTGAGGTGCCCGATGCGCCGCAGCAGGGTCAAGCGATCCCACGCCATGGGCTGCTCCAGGCTCAGGCGCCAGGCACCGTGGCCGTTATGGCTGAGCATGGGCTGGTAAGCGAGAGAATCGGTGGGATGTTTCAGCCGCCATTGGCCGGTCGAGCGGTCAAACATCTGCTCATATAGCTTGTCGCCCTGGCGCATCCAGGTTTTGCCGTCGACCCGGTACTGCCCCAGCGTATCGGGCCGCGACAACTTGCCAGGCATCAGCTCTTGCTCATAACCGCGCAAGGCAGGCCTCCACAGGCGCCTCTCGCCAGTGGGCAGAGTCACCGGATGCAGATCGTCGATCACCGGCTCCGGTTTAACGGCTGTCACCCGGTTGAACGTTGCTCCTGCGGCGGCCATCACGCCGATCTGCGCAAGGTTTTCAGCAACATCCACGAGATGCGCCCTGGCGGCGTGTTTGTCCCCCTCGCTCCACTCGATCACGCCTTCGACAGTTTCGTAGAGCAACTGGGCCGTCATGACAACCAGCATGATTTCGCCCAGTACCGGAACGAACATGGACGCCATGTTCAGCGCCAGCAGACCGAATTGCAGCAGCCCCGACAGCTTGGCATCGCGCGCCTTGGCATCAACGTCCGCGGTGGGCACTGCGTGACCACGAGCATCATTGATTACCTTGTCACGGTGTTTTTCGTACAAGTACGCCCATAGATCGTTATTTCGCGCCCATGGATATACCTGCAGGTGCGGCATCAACGAAACAGCCACATAAGGGTCGGTATCCGCCACCATTTTCTGGTTTTTGGGTGAAGTCTTCCATATCTCCACGAAAATCAACGTTGTCTGCAGAATTTTGCGCCACGGTGACGATAGCCAATCCGATGCGCCATCAGCAGACTTTACGAATTGACTGAAGTAATACGGACGCTTCTCATAAGGGAAAAACTGACTGAAGAAACGCTGATAGGACGTGGGTGCCGTGCTGTCCGCCTGTTGCGCATCGCGCGCACTCAGCAGGCGCTTGAAGGTGTCCTGCATTTGCGTCCCGGTATAGCGCTTGAGCGGGTGTTCCGGATCGTTGGGCACATACAGGATTACCGCGTCCACCGGGTGATACTTTTGCGCGATCTTGAACACCACACAACCGACCAGCCTGTGCCGCATCAAGCCAAGGTCTTGAAACCATACCTGCTTGTCGCCGATTCGGGGGTGCCTGTTGCCGTTGATTACCGAAAGGATCATCGCGTGATCTTCAGGTTGAATATCCTTGGTCAACAGTGCGCGTTCGGCTGCCGCGCGCATGGCCGTTTTCTGACTGGCGATGAAATGCCGACGCAACTTCGCTTCCGCAGCCGGGTCGACCGGATGGAAGAACCGTGTCAGATAAGCCTGGTATTGGGCACCGATGTCCAGTTCCCGGCAGAGGTTGAGGTAGTTCCTGACCGACACATTCACCGGAACAGCCTTGAGAGCACCGTTTACGGCGGTTGCGGTTGCGAAACCAGAGCTGCTGTGAAACGCGCCGTAAGCACATTCATCACTTTCGAAATTGTGCAAAGCGGCCTGGAGCATCGGCAGCGTCAATGCCTCGAAGGAACCGATTTCCTCACCCAGCACGCCAGCTCGTATCGGCCGCCTGAGGCACAACAGGGTGTTGTCCAGATCCACGGCGACCTCGTAGCGCTGTTGCAGCGCCTGCGCCAGTAGCGGCCGGGCAAAGGTCTCGATGTCTTTGAAGGTCGACATCGATCGGTCCAGCCTCGTCTGAGCAATGAAACTCATCCTGTAGCTGGTATTCACCAGCCGACGCTGGGCCGGCGTCGCTTTCGTGTACCAGTGGGGGAATGCTGTCTGCGCCTGCTTGAGCTCAGCCTTCCTGCGCACCGGCGCCTGGATCAGCCAACGCGGCATCACTGACTCGAGCCAAGGTGCGTGGAGGCTCTCGGACGCCGCCGGTTTGAGGGGGCGTTCGGTAACTGTCGAAATGTCTGAATCGGTGGACATACATCGCTCCTGTTAGTGGAGCGACAGCACATCACTGACGCCGAGCTGTCCGGCGGTACATGGATATATCCCATGCGCAAAAGTTGTAACGTGGCATCCGCGACCACACTGATTGACTATGCTTGGGGGGACGATTTTTCGCAGAGGGATTTATGGACGATCCAGTCGACAACAACCCCCCGACTTTCTGGCAAATGGTGCACAGCGTCATGGCAGCAGCGTTCGGCGTGCAAAGCGGCAAGAACCGGGAAAGGGATTTTACCCACGGCAAACCCAGCCACTTCGTGATTCTCGGCGTGTTGTTTACAGCCGTGTTCGGCCTGACATTGTTTGCCATCGTCAAACTGGTGTTGTATCTGGCCGGGGTGTGATGGCACCAGGCAAGGCGCTGACTCAAGCTATCCGGGCCCTGGAACAAAGGCCCGGAACGCTGATTTACTGATGGCTGACCCAGAAGACCGCTGTTCCTACAACGAGAATGATCAGGAACAAAATGGCCCACGCGTCGACGCTGCTGTCGCTTTTCCTGGCTTTGGTCGGGTTGCTCATTGCATCGCCTCTTGTCGGTTTTATCGGTGATTGCACAAAGACTCGATCACAGTTAAGACGATGATTGTCCGCACGACAAATGTGGATTAGATGACCGGCATTCGCGTTAGGCGATTTGGTTCTTTACATATACTCAAACATCACTTTTGCGCATAACTGCAAACGGGTATATTGCCCCGGCTCCGTGACGGAGTGCGCGGCCGTGCGCGCAGAATTGCAGAGGCACCATCGGACTCCAGCAAGCGAAAACGCAGCGTTTTCCGAGAAGCCCAAGCCTGAGAACAGGACTTATATGTACGTATACGACGAGTACGATCAGCGGATCATCGAGGACCGCGTCAAGCAGTTCCGTGATCAGACCCGACGCTATCTGGCAGGTGAGCTGAGCGAAGAAGAATTCCGCCCCCTGCGCCTGCAAAATGGCCTGTACATCCAGCGTTTCGCGCCGATGCTGCGCGTGGCCGTGCCTTACGGTCAGCTGACTTCGCGCCAGGTGCGCATGATGGCCAAGATCGCCCGCGACTACGACAAGGGCTACGCCCACATCAGTACGCGGCAGAACGTGCAGTTCAACTGGCCGGCGGTTGAAGACATCCCGGACATCCTCGCCGAACTCGCGACCGTGCAGATGCACGCCATCCAGACCAGCGGCAACTGCCTGCGCAACGTCACCACCGATCAGTTCGCCGGCGTCGCTGCCGATGAAGTGATCGACCCGCGGCCATGGTGCGAAATCGTCCGTCAATGGACCACGTTCCACCCGGAATTCGCCTACCTGCCGCGCAAGTTCAAGATCGCCGTCAACGGTTCGACCAGTGACCGCGCTGCCATTGAAGTGCATGACATCGGTCTGGAACCTGTCTATAACGCCGCTGGCGAACTGGGTTTCCGTGTATTGGTCGGCGGTGGCCTCGGTCGTACCCCGGTGGTCGGCGCCTTCATCAACGAATTCCTGCCATGGCAGGACCTGTTGAGCTACCTCGACGCCATTCTGCGTGTGTACAACCGCTATGGCCGTCGCGACAACAAATACAAGGCGCGGATCAAGATCCTCGTCAAGGCCCTCACGCCGGAAGTGTTCGCGCAGAAAGTCGATGCGGAAATGGAGCACCTGCGCGGTGGCCAGACCACGCTGACCGAAGCCGAATTGCATCGCGTCGCCAAGCACTTTGTCGATCCGGACTACAAGGTCCTCGACAACCAGACCGCGCAACTCGCCGATCTGGACAAGGAGCACCCAGGTTTCGCCCGCTGGCGCAGCCGCAACACCCTGGCGCACAAAAAGCCGGGTTATGTTGCCGTGACGCTGTCGTTGAAGCCGACCGGTGTTGCCCCGGGCGACATCACCGACAAGCAGCTCGACGCCGTCGCCGATCTGGCCGACCGCTACAGCTTCGGTCAACTGCGTACATCCCACGAGCAGAACATCATTCTCGCCGACGTCGAGCAGAGCCAATTGTTCAGCCTGTGGGGCGAGTTGCGCGAGCAAGGTTTCGCCACGCCGAATATCGGCCTGCTGACCGACATCATCTGCTGCCCGGGCGGTGACTTCTGCTCGCTGGCCAACGCCAAATCGATTCCGATTGCCGAATCGATCCAGCGTCGCTTCGATGACCTGGATTATCTGTTCGACATCGGTGAGCTGGACCTGAACATCTCCGGCTGCATGAACGCCTGCGGTCACCACCACGTCGGCCACATCGGCATCCTCGGCGTGGACAAGAAAGGCGAAGAGTTCTATCAGGTCTCACTCGGCGGCAGCGCCAGCCGTGATGCGAGCCTGGGCAAGATCCTCGGCCCGTCCTTCGCACAGGAAGCCATGCCTGACGTGATCTCGAAGCTGATTGACGTGTACGTCGAACAACGTACCGAAGACGAGCGCTTCATCGACACTTATCAGCGTATTGGCATCGACCTCTTCAAGGAACGCGTCTATGCAGCGAATCATTAAGAACAACGAAGTCGTCGACGAGACCTGGCACCTGCTGCCGAAGGATTTCAACATCGATGAGATCAGCAACTGCGACGATCTGATCGTTCCTCTGCAGTTGTGGCGCGAGCACAGCCGCATGCTCAAGGCCCGCGACGGCGGTCTGGGCGTGTGGCTGGATGCTGACGAAGAAGCCGAAGAAATCGGTGAAGACGTAGGTGAGTTTCAAGTGATCGCGCTGAATTTCCCGGCGTTCACCGATGGCCGCAGTTACTCCAATGCCCGTCTGCTGCGTGACCGTTATGGTTTCAAAGGCGAGCTACGCGCGATTGGCGATGTACTGCGGGACCAGTTGTTCTACATGCATCGCTGCGGTTTCGACGCCTTTGCCATTCGCGCGGATAAAGACCCGTACGAAGCACTGGAAGGTCTCAAGGACTTCTCGGTGACATACCAGGCCGCCAGTGACGAACCGCTGCCATTGTTTCGTCGGCGCTAAGCCTGCGGGTTTATTGCGGACATAAAAACGCCGGTCATTGACCGGCGTTTTTTTATGCCTGCTCATTTACCAGAAGCGTTGCTGGGTGAGGCGGCTCCACCAGCTCAACAGCACACGATCCACCGAACCGCTGGCGGCCATGCCGATGCGTTCCTGCAGACTTTTGCGCTCGGCGTAGTGCAGATGATAAACCTCGGCCTGTCTGGCCTTCTGCGCCAGGTATTCGTCGCTGGTCTTCAGCTCATCCACCAGTTGGTTTTCCAGCGCAGCGATACCGAGCCACACCTCACCGGTAGCCACCTCATCGATCGCCAGTTGCGGGCGATAACGGGCGACGAAGTTCTTGAACAACCGATGGGTGATGTCGAGGTCTTCCTGGAACTTCTCGCGGCCCTTTTCGGTGTTTTCGCCAAACACGGTCAGAGTGCGTTTGTATTCACCGGCGGTCAGCACTTCAAAATCGATATCGTGCTTCTTCAGCAGGCGGTTGACGTTAGGCAACTGCGCAACCACGCCGATCGACCCAAGGATGGCAAACGGCGCACTGATGATCTTGTCGCCGATGCACGCCATCATGTAGCCGCCGCTGGCCGCTACCTTGTCGATACACACGGTCAATGGCACGCCGGCGTCGCGGATTCGCGCCAGCTGTGATGACGCCAGACCGTAGCTGTGCACCATGCCGCCGCCACTTTCCAGACGCAGAACCACTTCGTCCTTCGGCGTGGCCAGCGTCAGCAGTGCGGTGATCTCATGACGCAGGCTCTCGGTGGCGGAAGCCTTGATATCGCCGTCGAAGTCGAGCACGAATACCCGAGACTTGGACTCAGGCTTGCTCTTCTGCTTTTTCGCGCTTTTTTCGGTTTTCGCTTCGCCCTTGCGCAATGCCTTGAGCTGATCCTTGTCGAGCAGGGTCTGCTCAAGGCGTTCACGTAGCCCCTTGTAGAAATCGTTGAGCTTGCTGACCTGCAACTGACCGGCCGATTTGCGTCGGCCCTTGCTGCGCAACGCGGCGAAACTGGCGAGCACCACCAGAATGGCGATCACCAAAGTGACGGTCTTGGCCAGAAAGCTGGCGTATTCGGTGAAAAAATCCACAGAGACTCCTCAAAGCAATGCGTGATCATGTAATACACGCGGAATGGCTCCAGCATACCCATGCGCCGGCTCGTCGGCCAGCCGTGAAACCTCTGGCAACACGCCTGTAACGGGCATTTCAAACAAGCGTATGTTTTTTCATTGACAGCTCTCCGCCATCCCCATAACCTCGCCTGACCTTCAACGTACCGGGATGACGCGGACGTGGGCAGCATCTACTTGATACGACATGGCCAGGCCTCCTTTGGTGCGGACGATTACGACGTCCTGTCGCCGACCGGCGTGCGTCAGGCAGAAATCCTCGGCCAGCACCTCGCCGACCTCGACATCCGTTTTGATCGCTGCATTGCCGGTGATCTGCGCCGCCAGCAGCACACCGCCACCAGTGCACTGGAACAATTCAGTGCCCGAGGCCTGCCGGTCCCTGTCCTCGAAACCGATTCCGCCTTCAACGAGTTCGATGCCGACGCGGTGATCCGCGCCCTGCTCCCGGCCATGTTGCCGCAAGAGCCGGAAGCCCTCGACATCCTGCGCAACGCCGCGCAGAACCGCGGTGAATTCCAGCGCATCTTTGCCCTGATCGTCGAACGCTGGCTCGCCGGCACTTACGACACCCCGGGGCTGGAAAGCTGGCTGGGTTTCGTCGAACGGGTCCAGGCCGGCCTGCACCGTATTCTCGATCTGGCAGAAAAAAACCAGAAAATCGCCGTGTTCACCTCCGGCGGCACCATTACGGCCCTGCTCCACCTGATCACGCAAATGCCTGCCAGACAGGCCTTTGAACTGAATTGGCAAATCGTCAACACCTCGCTCAACCAACTGAAGTTCCGCGGTCGCGAGGTGGCTCTGGCTTCCTTCAACAGTCACGCACACCTGCAACTGCTGAAGGCCCCGGAACTCATCACTTTTCGCTGAGTCCGGCTTACTGTGACCCTGGCTGTAACCACCCAGCTCCCATGACCAAGAAAGGATCGAACCATGACCTCCGTAGCTGATGCCGTAAAAGCAATGCAAGCCAAGTTCAACCCAGCCGCCGCTGCCGGTCTGGACCTGGTCTTCGGTTTCAACATCACCGACGAAGACAAGCAATACGCACTGATCGTCAAAGACGGCACCTGCGACATCCAGGAAGGTGAAAATCCGGATGCCAACTGCACGCTGGTGCTGGACAGCCAGACCCTGAAAGACATCGTCAGCGGCGAAACCGACGGCATGCAGGCCTTCATGGGCGGCAAGCTGCGCGTTGAAGGCGACATGATGCTGTCGATGAAACTGTCCGAGCTGTTCCCTTCGTAAGAAGCAGCCTGGTAAAACACAAATCCCGCCCGTGTGGCGGGATTTGTCGTTCAAGCAACTGACAGCAGTGATGGTGTCCGCTCTAATCCTCACTCCCTGAGCGTGCGATCAAACCTCCTGCAACAACCGCGTATCAAGCCCAAACCGCTCTTGCGAAACCATTCGAAACTGACCCTCCGCCAGATCGCAGCTCACCAGTAAATTCCACGAGTGCCGTGTTGCCACCGAAGGCACCAGAATAAATGGGTGTTCGGCCAACAGCGCGTCGGCAAACTTTCGCTGGTTGGGTGAGGTTTTTATCGGGTTCAGCCAATGCGGATTGGGCACGTCTTCCGGCTGCACGATTCTGACGCGAGCCTGGTGGGCAATTTCAAAACAGGTCAACACATAAGGTTCCTGATCAAGCGCATCGAAACTGCCATGGGCGGCTACTTCAAGAATCGCCGTGGATGGATCGACTGACGCGTACACGACTCGCCGTCCAGGCGTATTCCAGCGGCCGCCGTCCCGTTTCGAACCCAGACCGCTGTCCCAGGTTTCGCTGTACACCGCGCGATCCAGCCGCCAGGCGTACCAGCGATCATCCCAGGGCAAGGGATTCATTGATAAACCCCGTATTTGATCTGGTTCAGATACTCCTCCACCATCCTGAACCCCAACGCATGTCCAACCAGATCGAGTGGCACATAACCGTAGAAATACGTAGCGCGCTGCTCCAGCCAGGATTCGGCCTTGGCCTGGCGCCCGAACACTTCGATGGCCAGTTCCAGGGCCGCGGCATATTGCCAGGCGATGATGCTCTGCTGAGTGTCCAGGCGCACCGGCGCGCCTTCCTTGAGCAGACGGCGCACGGTTCTCACGGATCTGCCGGTGATGCGTTTGACCATCTCGCCCTGCTGGTACAGCTCGGAGGAGGCAATCATGTTGACCACATCGGGCAGCTCAAACCCTTCGTTTGTACAGCGCAGGACGAGCATCGGGTCGTCGCCGGTGTCCTGCCCGCGCAACAGCAACTCCAGAGGCTTGCCCTCGAGCTTCTTCAAACCCGTGAGCCGCGGCGGTTTGACGGTCGGCATGGCGACGTCCTCCGAGGGGCATCTGGCGCGATCGTCGCGCCAGTAGTGGCGAGGGGAGTAAGCAGGTGTATGGCTTTCAATCAGCGGGATTCGCATATTCCATCCTTTGTCCGGGTCCAGAGCGATCTGTGCGCTCGATGACTTCAATGTCACGACTGATGCTATAGACCCAGCGTCCGACGACCAACCTGAAAAAGTCGTCAGAAATATCCACGCATCTGATCAAAACACGCCTGTTTCCGTAGGACTTAAACGGAAATTTCAGCGCCTGAATTGACGCCTTGCCTGACACAACCTTGACCTCGGTCAGCTGTGTACGTGCAAGCACTGCGTACTCTCCCCGCTCCATCGACAGCCACGGAAGGCTCACCGGGAGCCTGCGGCCGATCTCATTCAAGGAGGAATCCTCATGCAATCGCTCAAGATCATTTTGCTGGCGTCAGCGTTCAACGGCCTGACGCAAAGGGCCTGGCTGGAACTGCGCCAGGCCGGACACTCGCCCAGCGTGGTGCTGTTTACCGACGCAGCTGCAGTATGTGAACAGATCGAGCACAGCGGCGCCGACCTGGTGATCTGCCCGTTTCTCAAGGACCGAGTGCCACAGGCGCTGTGGAGCGATTCCCGGCGTCCGGTGGTAATCATTCATCCCGGCATCGTTGGCGACCGCGGCGCGAGTGCGCTGGACTGGGCGATCACTAACGAACTCTCGGTCTGGGGTGTCACCGCGCTGCAAGCAGTCGAGGAAATGGACGCCGGCCCAGTGTGGGCCACCTGCGAATTCAATCTGCCGGTGGGCTTGCGCAAATCCGAGCTGTACAACGGCCGGGTCAGCGATGCGGCGATGGTGTGCATCCGCGAGGTGGTGGAAAAATTCGTCGAAGGGTTTCAGCCGGTCGAGCTGGATTACACCCACCCCAGCGTGCGTGGCCGTCTGCAACCGAACATGAAACAGGCTGATCGCAGCTTCAGCTGGCACGACTGCGCGCGCTTCATCAAGCGCTGTATCGACGCGGCAGACGGCCAGCCGGGCGTGTTGGCCAGCCTGGCTGGCGGGCAGTATTACCTGTATGACGCGCACCTTGATTCGCGCAGCGGGTTGCCCGGCGAGATCCTTGCGGTACATGACGACGCCGTGCTGGTGGCCGCTGGCGACCAGAGCCTGTGGATCGGCGCGCTGCGGCGCAAACCTCAACCCGGTGAGGAAACCTTCAAGCAACCGGCGCGGCATGTGCTGGCCGGACAGCTCAACCCTGTGCCAGTGCTGGACTGGTCGATCGCCACACAGCCGTTCAGCGACGAAGCGTATCAGCCGATTCGCTACAGTGAGTCCGGGCATGTCGGGGAACTGACGTTCGAGTTCTACAACGGCGCGATGAGCACCGAGCAGTGCCAGCGTCTGGTCGCGGCGCTGCGTTGGGCCAAGGCTCGGGACACCCGAGTGCTGCTGATCAGGGGCGGCCGCGGTAGCTTTTCCAATGGCGTGCACCTGAACGTGATTCAAGCCGCGCAGGATCCCGGCGCCGAAGCCTGGGCAAATATTCAGGCAATCGACGACGTCTGCGCAGAATTGCTCAGCGCGCGGCAACTGGTGGTCAGCGGCGTGACCGGCAACGCCGGTGCGGGCGGTGTGATGCTGGCATTGGCGGCGGACATCGTGTTTGCCCGGGCCGATATCGTCCTCAATCCTCACTACAAGAGCATGGGCCTGTATGGCTCCGAATACTGGACCTACAGCCTGCCCCGCGCCGTCGGCCCGGCACTGGCCGAGCAATTGACCCAGGCCTGCTTGCCAATCAGTGCGGTTGAAGCCTGGCAACTGGGGATGGTTCAGGAGATCGGCCCACGCTGCCCGGACGAGTTTTCCCTGTGGCTGTTACAACGAGCCAACGGTGTGTTGACTGACCCAACGTATGCAGCGGTACTTGAGCGCAAGTCGCGGATCGATCAGGCGCTGATCCGTCGATGCCGGGAAGCTGAGCTGGAGCAAATGCAGGAAGACATGCTGCATGACCGCAATCGCTTTGCCGAGAAATGCAGCCATTTCGTTTACAAGCGCAGAGTGTGTAGCACGCCGGCGCGCTTGGTAGAGGATTGGGCGCGGGTTGGGTTGGTGGAGCGGACCGAGTTGGCCAGTTGAATTTATGGTGACTGTTTGCCCCTCACCCTGGCCCTCTCCCCAGGGAGAGGGAACTGAATGGGGGATATTCGGGATTTTCAGCGACATGAATTCAAGCGGTGAATCCATAACTGACACGATTTCCCCAGGTGATGCATTACAAGAGAAAACCCGATCAGCCTCTGGGAGAGGGCTAGCGTGAGGGGCTTTTGACTTACAATGTGCGCCACCTCCAGAAACCGGCCTTGCCCCCATGGACATCGACCTCGCCCGCACCTTCCTCGAAATCGTTCGTCACGGCAGTCTCGCCGCCGCTGCGCAGAAGCTGTTCGTCACGCAGACGGCAATTACCGCGCGGGTGCAGAAACTCGAGAGCCAGTTGGGCAGCACGCTGTTCGTGCGCAATCGTGCCGGGGCGAAGTTGACGGCCAATGGCGAAGCGTTCGTGATCTACGCCAATCAACTGGTACAGACCTGGGAAGCCGCGCGCCGCGACTTGCCGCTGCCCGAGGGTTATCACAACGTTCTGCACATCGGTGGCGAGGTCAGCCTGTGCAACCCGTTGATGCTCAGTTGGGCGGCGCAACTGCGCGAGAAAATTCCCGGGCACGCATTGCGCATGGAAATTCGCGACGGCGAAAATCTGTTGCGGCAGCTCGAACTCGGTGTGCTCGATGCCGCGCTGGTCTATCAACCCGAATACTGGCCAGGTTTGCAGGTCGAGCAAGTGCTGGAAGAAAAGCTGATTCTGGTTCGTGCGCCCGAGCGTCCCGAACCTTACGTCTACATCGACTGGGGCCCGGATTTCCGCCGCCAGCACGACGCCGCCCTGCCGGAAAAAGCCAAAGCCGCGCTGAGTTTCAACCTTGGCCCGCTGGCCCTGCAATACATCCTTGAGCATGGCGGCAGCGGCTATTTCCGCACCCGCGTTGTGCGCACGTATCTGGAGACCGGTGCGCTGGAAGCCGTCACCAAAGCGCCGGAATTCGGCTATCCGACCTACCTGGTGTATTCCCGTGATCGCGACTCGACAGTGCTGCAACAGGCCTTCGATCTGTTGCGCGAAGTGATCCGCACCGATGATGACTGGTCGCAACGCTGGAACCCGTTGAGCTGACCTGACAGCGCCAGTCCAGAGCATGGCGCTTGTGACCTCAAGGTTCGCTCTGCACAAGTCAGCGGATCGGCTAATCTGCCGGGTATAACAACAATACCCGCAGGTGAAAGCGTTGAGGCAGACCACCGAGGCATTTCGCAGCCGCTACCGCGCGGCCATTCATCCGTTGTACAACCCGTGGCTGCACGGCGCGTTTGTATTGCTGTTCGGCATTCTCGCTATCGCCGCATTCTGGCGCACGGTGCAGTCAGTGAACTGGCTGGAATGGCTGACCGTGCCGCTGACCCTACTGTTGTTCAACTTCGGCGTGTACATGGTCCATCGCCATCTCGGTCATCAGAAAAAGTCCTTCGCGAAGATGTTCTATGCCCGGCATGCCGGCGACCATCACAGCTTTTTCACTCCCGGCCACATGACCTACGACAGCGCGCGGGACTGGCGGGTGATTCTGTTTCCAGCCTGGCTGATCGTCATTCACACGCTGCTGATCACCCTGCCTCTGTGGTGGCTGCTCGCGCAGGTCAACGCCAATGTCGCCGGGCTGTTCGCCGGGTGCATGGTGCTTGGTTATCTGCTCTACGAAGTGTTCCACGC
The DNA here is from genome assembly GCF_036283065.1 of Pseudomonas moraviensis subsp. stanleyae. Classification (GTDB taxonomy): domain Bacteria; phylum Pseudomonadota; class Gammaproteobacteria; order Pseudomonadales; family Pseudomonadaceae; genus Aquipseudomonas; species Aquipseudomonas stanleyae. The sequence goes on along the minus strand of NZ_JAADJI010000002.1, from coordinate 58,876 downwards.
CTGCGAACATCTGCCGCCGCAAAACCCGTTGAGCCGTTTGCCGTGGATTCGCCAGATGCGCCGTCTGCATGAATTGCATCACCGCCGCGAGCGCATGCAGGAACGCAATTTCAACATCGTTCTGCCCTTGATGGACTACCTGTTCGGCACGCTTTATCGCGAGCCGGAACCCGCCCCTTTGAGATATTCGAAAATGCCCATGACGCGCATGCAGCACGAGATCGACATCGCCGGCGAACCGGTCGCCGTGCTGGCCTATGCCGCCAGCGTCACGCACTGGCCGGAGTGGCATCCCTCTTCATTGAAGATTGACGGCGCGCAAGGCCCGCTGCATGCCGGTGCGCGCTTTGAAGAAGACATCCGTGCCGGCGGACGTGCCGGCCATTTGCGCTGGGAGGTCACTGAATATCTGCCGGGCCGGCGCTGGTGCGCACGTGCGCAAAGTGATCAGGGTTTGGCCCTGCGCTTGACTTACGAGTGCTCCGCGGAGGCTGGCGGTACGCGCTTCGTGCGTACGCTGGAATATCGCTTCGACGGCTTGCTCATGCGTCTCGCCAATCGCCTGTTGCTCAAGCGGCGCATTGAGCGCGAATCTGCCGCGTCCATGCTCGCCCTGCGCGACATGGCTGCGCAGTTTATTGGCGCGGCGAGGGCCAGCGCGTGAAATTACGCCACGGGCTGTTCCTGCTGATCATCGTTGTTATTGCGTTGCTGTTATTGCTGCCGACCAAAGTCGAACCGGTGGCCTGGACACCGCCACCGGCGCCCTCGTTGCGAGACGGCATCTACGCGGATAACCAGCGCTTGAAAGGTCTGGTGAAGGTTGGGCCGAGCGACATCGAGGGTCCAGAAGCTTTGCTGCTGGAGGACGATTTTCTTATCACCGGGTTACATGACGGCAGGCTGATTCGCAGCAGCCTCGACGGCACGCAGCGTAAGGTCCTGGCCGACACCGGTGGCCGGCCCTTGGGCCTGGCCCGTCATCCGAACGGCATGCTGGTGATTGCCGATGCGGTCAAGGGTTTGCTGTCGCTGGATGCGCAGGGGCAAATGATTCCTTTGACCACCGAGGCCAACGGCGTGCCGTTTGGATTCACGGATGATGTCGCGATAGACAAGTCAGGCCACTACGCCTATTTCAGTGATGCCTCGAGCCGCTGGGGCTATGGTCAGGACGGTGAGGCAATCATCGAACACGGCGCCGACGGGCGTTTGCTGCGCTACGACTTCCAGACCGGCAAGACCAGCGTGCTGCTCGACAAGCTGCAATTCGCCAACGGCGTCGCTCTTGGCCCGGACGAGGCCTATGTGCTGGTCAATGAAACCGGCGCTTACCGCATCAGCCGCTACTGGCTGAGCGGGCCGAAGGCAGGCACCAATGACGTGTTCATCGACAACTTGCCGGGGCTGCCGGACAACCTCTCGTTCAATGGCAGCAATCGTTTCTGGGTAGCGCTGTATGCGCCGCGCAGTGCATTACTCGACGGCACGGCTGAACATCCGTTTTTGCGCAAGATGATCGTGCGGGCGTTGACGGTCTTGCCCAAGCCTGTGGAGAAGCGCGGCTTTGTCCTCGGGCTCGATCTGGACGGCAAGGTGATTGCCAATCTGCAGGATGCGAGCGATGGCAATTACTCGCCGATTACCACTGTGCGCGAGTATGGGCAGTGGTTGTATTTTGGATCGTTGAAGGCGAGACATATGGGGAGGTTGGGGTTGGATTCGGCCCTGAAGTGAACCTGGGGGATTTGCATGTAATGGACTGACGCGTTCGCGAGCAGGCTCGCTCCCACAGGGAAAACGTATTTCAAGGTGGGAGCGAGCCTGCTCGCGAACGCGGTCTGTCAGTTGCTGGATCTGTCGAACTTGTCCGGATCTTCATCCTCCGGCAGTTCTTTCACGGTCTTTTCAGGATGCGCAGTGGTATGCGCCGGGCTGTTCGGTTCAGGTCGGGTTGGAATCGGATCGAAGCCGCCCTGCTCTTCGCTGGGGAATTTGGGGTCATTCATGAGGCACCTCGCAACGAGTCGATGGTTTGCAGACTCTGCACATTGGAGGTGCCGTGGGCCGTAGCCGTTCCCTTGAGAAAATGACCACGGGTCGGGTGATTACTGTCCCGTCAGCGGCTGCCCGGCCAGTTGGGCGACGATCTGTTCCTTGACGATCACACGCTTCTCTTTGAGCTTTTTCAGCTCGTCGTCAGTGGGGGCATCTGACTGGGCGTTCTCGGCCTCGACGACCGCTTTATCGACATCGAAATACTTGTTGAGCAGCGAATCCAGCTTCGGATCCTCGGAGCGTTTTTGCTCGATCTCTTCCTTCCTGCAACCCAGGTCCTGATACAGATCATGTGAAACCGGCATGAAACACCTCCATCAGTTTGATCGACAACCAGCGCGACCGATGCGCTGACTCGTTATCAGCATGGCCTTGGGCGATGGCTTCTGTCGACTCCCTGTCAGACCAGCGGTTGCCGTTCGTCGCCCTGTCGTAAATGCGATAAAACCTTTGGCGCCCGCGCTCGCTCCATTGGATAACGCTCACAAAAACCTGCGTGGAGATACCCAATGGACGGATTCAACCTGCGTCATCTCGCTCTGGCTGTTGCACTGTCTGCCGGCATGGGCAGCGCCTTTGCCGCGACCGACAACGACTTTGTCGATCACGCCGCCGCCGGTGGCATCGCTGAAATCGAAACCAGTCGCCTGGCTCTGGAAAAAAGCCAGTCTGCCGACATCAAAGCCTTTGCCAACCAGATGATCACTGATCACAGCAAGGCCAACGATGAGCTGGCGGCGATTGCCAAAGCCAACGACATCGAAGTCCCGGACACCACCACCCTGGTCAAGCAGGCCAAGGAAAAGATTCTCGATATGCGCGATGAATCCTTCGATGCGGCCTACGCCAACAATCAGGTCAAGGCTCACGAAGAGACCATCGAGCTGTTCAAGAAACAGGCGAATACCGTGACCGATGACAAGACCAAAGGCGCCACTGAGTTGAAAGCGTTCGCGCAGAAAATGCTGCCGGCGCTGGAAAAACATCTGGCCCATGCCAAAGAGCTGCAAGCCAAACACCCGAGCAAATAAAACGTCGGGCAGTAAAAAGGCCGCATCCGTCGATGCGGCCTTTTTGCGTTCTGCCGATCAACCGCCATCGGTGTCGATATCGGCATCAGTGCTCTCGCCGGGTTCAGGGCGGTCAGGGTCAGGCTTGAAGCCGGGGCTGAAGTCGTTGCTGTTGTCATTGTGATGCTGCTTCTGATCGACCTCGGCAGCAGCGCTGTCCGCCTGTCCTTTTTCGGCCGGTGCAGGCTTGGTTTGCCCCGGTGTTTGCGGGTCGATTGCCGGATCGTTGCGGTTAATCGACTCTGCGGACTGATTTTGCTGTTGCGGCGCTTGCTCGTTCATATCCACCTCATTCATAGTCCTGCCTCCTTCTTCCAGCACGACTGGAAAACGTCGGGCATGCAGATTCGAAGCCCGGCGCCGTAGATTCGTTCAAAAGATCGTTGCCTGCTGCCACGCCGACTAGAGTTACCGGGGCGTTCGACGCGGCAGGCAGAAAAATACAGCGCTGGATGAACAACTATTTCAAGCGGCAAATGTCAGTCAATTCGCGCCGGTCATTTCGCTGAACCGGCCCCCTTACGTATCGGAGCGACACGCACATGGCAGCACTGCAGAACAGCACAGTCGAAGCAATCAAGAACAACCAGACGCAACTGCTGAGCGAATGGACCAAACGCCTCGAAGCCAGTGGCGCCACGCGCAACCTCAAGGAACACGATGTCACTCAGCAAACCCGCGATCTGCTAAGCCTGCTGCTGGCCGGTCTGGAAAACGGCAACGGCAGCAAGATTGCCGCCGCAGGCTGGGAAGATACCCGCCAGTTCCTTGAAAAGCTGTCGCAGAGCCGCGCCCTGCTCGGCCAGGATTCCCAGCAAACCGCCAACTTCATCTTCGCCCTGAAGGGCCCGTTGTTCGCCCTGCTGCAAAACCATTATCAAGACCAGCCGGCACTGCTCGCCGAGCAATTGCTGGAAGTCTCCGAACTGCTCGACACGGTCGGCATGCACACCATCGGCACCTTCCAGAAATCCCGTGAAGCGGTAATCAAGCGTCAGCAGGAAGAACTGCTGGAACTGTCGACGCCGGTGGTCAAGCTGTGGGACGGCGTCCTCGCTCTGCCAATGATCGGCACCCTCGATTCGCAGCGCACGCAAGTGGTGATGGAATCGCTGCTGCAACGCATCGTCGACACCGGTTCGGAAATCGCCATCATCGACATCACCGGCGTGCCGACCGTCGACACCCTGGTCGCCCAGCACCTGCTGAAAACCGTGACCGCGATTCGCCTGATGGGCGCTGATTGCATCATCAGCGGCGTGCGTCCGCAGATTGCCCAAACCATCGTTCACCTGGGCCTGGATCTGCAAGGCGTAGTGACCAAGGCCAACCTGGCCGACGCCTTGAAACTGGCCCTGACCCGCTTGGGTGTCAGCCTCGTCAAGACGGTTTGACCATGGAACGTATTCCGATTCTCCAAATGGGCGAATTCCTGCTGGTGACCATTCAGGTCGACATGCATGATCAACTCGCGATGACCCTGCAGGACGATCTGTCCGAGCGCATCAGCAAGACCTCGGCCCGTGGGGTGTTGATCGACATTTCGGCGCTGGACATGGTCGATTCGTTCATCGGGCGCATGATCGGCACGATTTCCGGTCTATCTAAAATCATGGACGCCGAAACCGTGCTGGTCGGCATGCAACCGGCGGTGGCGATCACCCTGGTTGAGCTGGGCATGACGTTGCCGGGTGTCAGCACCGCGCTCAACGTCGAACGCGGAATGAAACTGCTGCGGGAACGAGTACTTGCACAATGACCGTGCGCAGCAGCGGTACTCAACCCATTCTCATTGAACAGGACGTGGTCCTGGCCCGCCAGACCACGCGCAAGCTCGCTACCGAATGCGGCATGCGCCTGATCGACCTGACCAAACTGGTGACCGCCGTCAGCGAGCTGGCGCGCAACACCATGGTCTATGGCGGTGGTGGCGACATGGACTGGCAGATCCTCGAGGAGAACGGCCGTGTCGGTTTGCGTATCACTTTCCGCGACGAAGGCCCGGGCATTCCCGACATCAAACTGGCGATGACCGACGGCTGGACCTCCGGCAGCGGTCTCGGCCTGGGCCTGACCGGCGCCAAACGCCTGGTCAACGAATTCGAACTCGACACTGAGCCCGGCAAAGGCACGCGCATTACGATCACACGATGGACATGAATATCACCGGGTCGTTGACCCAGGTTCTGCCGATCGAGGACAGCAGCCAGATCGGTCACGCCCGGCGCACCGCGCAGAAACTTGCCGAGCAGCATGGCTTCGACGAAAACGATGCCGGCCGCGTGGCGCTGGTCGCGACGGAACTGGCCAGCAATGTGCTCAAGCATGCCCAGCGCGGTGAATTTCACCTGCGTGTGCTGCCAAGACCGGGCAACACGTTCGGCATCGAGATGCAGACCGTGGATCGCGCGCAAGGCTTTGATCTGGATGCGTGTCTGACGGATGGCTTTTCCACTGGCGGTACGCAGGGCATCGGGCTCGGCGCGGTTTCGCGGCAGACGGATGTGTTTGATGTCTACGCCGACCACCGTGGCGCCGTGCTGCTGGCGCGGATTTTTGCCCGCAGCGATCGCCTGGCCGATATCCGTTTCGGGGTCAGCCAGCATTCGCTGCATGCCGATCCCGCCTGCGGTGACGTCTGGCATTTGTCGTATGAAGGGTCACGGATCAGCGCGCTGATCGTTGATGGCCTCGGTCATGGCGAAGATGCCGAGCGCGCCGGCCTGGCCGGTGCACAGGCATTCGCCCGCGCGCCGTTTGCCGATCCTGTGGCATTGATGGAAGACCTGCATCGGGAAATGCTCGGCACCCGTGGCGGCGCCGTCGCGTTCGCGCAGTTCGACAGCCAGCGCGATGGCCTGACGTTCGCCGGTGTCGGCAACATCGGCGCCAGTCTGCTGGAGGCCGGCAGATCCCGCGGACTGGCCTCGCACCCCGGTATCGTTGGCGGCCAGTACCGTAAAGCCAAACCCTTTGACTATGCTCACGTGAACGGACATTTATTGATCATGTACAGCGACGGCTTACAGTCCCGTTGGAATCTCAAAGACTACCCCGGTCTGGTGCATCGCCATCCCGCCGTGATAGCCAGCGTCCTGCACCGCGATTTCTGTCGCGGCCGCGATGACGTGACGGTGCTGGTCGTTGCTCTGGAGGCCACCCATGGCTGAATCGACTACCTTGAGCCACGCCGAACAGGCGGCGCTCATCGCTCAGTTGCAGCGCGAAACCACTGCCCTGCGCGAAGAACTCGATGAAACCAACCAGGGTGTACTGGCGCTGTACGCCGAACTCGACAATCAGGCCGAAGAATTGCGTCAGGCGTCGGATCTGAAAAGCCGTTTCCTGTCGTACATGAGCCATGAATTCCGCACGCCGCTGGGCTCGATCCTGAGCATCAACAGTCTGCTCGCCGACGAACTCGACGGCCCGCTCAGCCCTGAACAGCACAAGCAAGTGGCGTTCGTCAGCACTGCTGCCCGCGAGCTCAGCGACATGGTCGATGACCTCCTCGACCTGGCGAAGATCGAGGCCGGGCGCATCAGCATTTCTCCGGCCTGGTTCGACATGTTCGACCTCTTCTCGGCCCTGCGCGGGATGTTCCGGCCTATCGTCGATGCAACGGCGGTGGATCTGATTTTCGAGGAGCCGCTGGGCCTGCCGCGCCTGTATACCGATGACAAGAAGCTCGGGCAGATCCTGCGCAACTTCATTTCCAACTCGCTGAAATTCACCACCCGTGGCGAAGTGCGCGTGTCGGCGCGGATGCAAGGTGAAGACAAGGTGCGCTTTGCCGTCAGCGACACCGGCATCGGCATTGCGGCCGAACTGCATGACACGCTGTTCGAAGATTTCTCCCAGGTCGATTCGCCGCTGCAGAAGCGCCTGCGCGGCACCGGCCTGGGTCTGTCACTGTGCAAGCGATTCGCCGCGTTGCTGGGCGGTGAAGTCGGGGTTGAGAGTACGCCGGGCGTCGGCTCGACGTTCTTTGTCATCATCCCGCTGGCAATCGCTCTGGAGAACGTCGATGAATCGTGACATCCGCCTGCTGATTGTCGATGACAACGTCGCCACCCGTTACGCCTTGCGCCGGCGCCTCGAACGCCACGGCTACACTGTGCTCGAAGCCGGCACTGGCAGTGACGGTCTGGCCCTGATCGAGAGCGAAGCCCTTGATGCGTTGATCCTCGACGTCAACCTGCCGGACATGAGCGGTTTCGATATCGTCCGCCTGCTGCGCGCCGACCCGGGCACCGCGCTGCTGCCAGTGATTCATGTGTCAGCGGCGTCGATCCAGACCGGCGACATCATCACCGGTCTCAACGCCGGCGCCGATGCCTATCTGATTCACCCGGTTGACCCCGATGTACTCTTGGCAACGCTGCGTACCCTGCTGCGGGTGCGTGACACGGAAAATGCCCTGCGCGAAAGCGAGGCACGTTTTCGCGAGATTTTCGCCAACGTTTCAGCGCCGATCGCGGTGCTCGATGCCAATCTCAAAGTGCATGAATGCAACCATGCCTTCGCCCAGTTGATTGTCGATAACCGCGACCCGCAGGCGCTGCGTGAATGCTTCGCCGAGGATCAAAGATCGATCCTCGATGAACTGCGTCTGCGTCTGGTCGACGGCGAGCGCTGGAAAGGCACGCTGAACATGCGCGTGCAGGGCGAGATTCGCGAGACGCAATGGCAGATTTCACCCTATCGCACCCCGGAACTGAGTCTGGTGTTCGTCGAGGACGTCACCGAACACCGCCACCGCGAGCGCTCGCATTTGGCGCGGCTGGACGACACCACCACGCAGCTGGCCAAGGAGGTTGCCGAACGCGTGCACGCCGAAGCGCAGTTGCTGCAAGTGCAGAAAATGGATGCTTTGGGCAAGCTCACCGGCGGTATCGCCCACGACTTCAACAACCTGCTGACCGGGATCATCACCAGTCTTGAACTGATTCAGAAACGCGTCGCCGATGAGCGTCTGGACAAGGTGCAGTTCTACACCGAAGCAGCGCTGAACTCGGCAATGAGCGCGGCTTCGCTGACCCATCGTCTGCTCGCGTTCGCTCGTCAGCAGCCGCTGGATACGCGGCCGGTGGACATCAACGAGCATATCCGCTCGCTGGAAGAATTACTGGTGCGCACCATCGGTGAGCGCATCACCCTCAAGCTGGAGCTGACCAACAAACCGGCGATTGCGCTGGTGGATCCGGTGCAGCTGGAAAGCGCTGTGCTCAACCTGGTGATCAACGCCCGCGATGCCCTGCCCTCCGGCGGCAATATATGGGTCAACACTTACGCCGCCTATTCCCATGGCGATCCGAATCTGGCCGATGGCGCCTATGTGGCGCTGTCGGTACGCGACGACGGCACCGGCATCGAACACAACGTGATCGACAAAGTGTTCGAACCGTTTTTCACCACCAAGCCATTGGGCCAGGGCACCGGTCTCGGCCTGTCGACGATTTACGGCTTCGCCCGTCAGTCCGGCGGTGACGCGCACATTCGCAGCGTCGCCCGGCGAGGCACCGAAGTGACCATCATGCTGCCCGGCACCAACGACCCGACCGGAGCCGACGCGCCTGTGCCGGTGCCTGACGCCAAAGGCAGTGGCGAGCATGTGCTGATCGTCGAGGACATGGCCACGGTGCGTTTGTTTGTCACCGAAGTGCTGGAGGATGCCGGTTATCGCTGCACGCAAGCGGCGGATATCGAGTCGGCACTGGAGCGCTTGCAGAATGACCCGTCGATCAACCTGCTGCTGACCGACGTCGGCCTGCCGCGCATGAGTGGCCGTGAGTTGGCAGATGTTGCCCGTGGCTGGCACGCAGGGCTGCCGATTCTGTTCATGACCGGCTACGCCGAAACCGCCCTCAACCGCCAGGTTTTCCTCGGCACAGGGATGGAAATGCTGGTCAAACCGTTCCAGATCAGCGAACTGCTCGACAAGGTCCGCCGCACAATCGATGGGGCCTGACCTAACGCACGTCCCCCTGTAGGAGTGAGCCTGCTCGCGATAGCGCTGGGTCAGTGAACACATCTGTTACTGACACTCCGCTTTCGCGAGCAGGCTCGCTCCCACAGGGGGATCCGGGTGTAACCACCTTTTCCGGGTGCACCTTGCAAAACTGTGGGAGCGAGCCTGCTCGCGAAGGCGTCCATCCAGTCAATTCTTCTGCGACTGGCACTCCGCTTTCGCGAGCAGGCTCGCTCCCACAGGGGATCCGGGTGTACCCACCTTTTCCGGGTGCACCTTGCAAAACTGTGGGAGCGAGCCTGCTCGCGAAGGCGTCTGGCGGGGCGCCGCCATTATCGGCTTAATACCCGAGCCAGAAACGGCGCAGTCTTGCTCTTCTTGCTCGCAGCGACTTTTTGCGGCGTGCCAGCGGCGACGATCCTGCCGCCCTGATCACCAGCGCCGGGGCCGATGTCGATCACCCAGTCGCTCTGCGCGACTACACGCATTTCGTGCTCGACCACGATCACCGTATGCCCCGCCGTGACCAGCGTGTCGAGTTGCTCCAGCAGTCGATCGACGTCCCGCGGATGCAATCCGGTAGTCGGTTCATCCAGCACATACAAGGTCGCGCCACGCTGACTGCGCTGCAACTCGGTCGCCAGTTTGATCCGCTGCGCCTCACCCCCGGACAGTTCCGTGGCCGGCTGCCCCAGACGCAGATAACCCAGACCAATATCGCGCAGCACCTCCAGCGACCGTCGAATCCCTGCCTGCTCGGCGAACACCACCACCGCTTCATCGACGGTCAATTGCAGCACCTGGGCGATGCTCAAGCCCTGCCAGAGAATCGCCAGGGTCTGCGGGTTGTAGCGCGCGCCATGGCAGGTCGGGCACGGCGCATAAACGCTGGGCATGAACAGCAATTCCACGCTGACGAAGCCCTCGCCCTCGCAAGTGGCGCAACGGCCCTTGGCGACGTTGAAGGAAAACTGTCCGGCGTCATAGCCCGCCGCTTGCGCGTCGGGTGTCGCGGCGAACAGCTTGCGCACGTTGTCGAACAGCCCCGTATAGGTGGCCAGATTGGAACGCGGTGTACGCCCGATCGGTTTCTGATCCACCTGCACCAGCCGTTTGATCGACTCCAGACCGGCGCTGATCTGGCCGGTGCTGGGCGGCGGCGCGTCATCTTCCAGGCTCGGTTCTTCCGACTCGGCTTCGGCCACCGGCCGGCCCAACTGCGCGCCGACCAGTTCCAGCAGCGCCTGACTGACCAGACTCGACTTGCCAGAGCCAGACACCCCGGTCACCGAGGTGAAACAGCCCAAAGGAAATTCGGCGCTGAGATTATTCAGGTTGTTGCGGGTGACGCCGTCGAGTTTCAGCCACCCGCTCGGCTTACGCGCGGCGCGCTCAGCGCGCTGGTTTTCGGCGAACAGATAAGCGCGGGTCTGCGAATCTCCAATATCAGCAAGTCCCGCAGGCGGACCGCTGTACAACACGCGCCCACCCTTTTCGCCCGCGGCCGGACCAACGTCGATCAGCCAGTCAGCACGGCGCATGGTCTCGACATCGTGCTCGACCACAAACAGCGTATTGCCGTCAGCCTTCAACCGCTGCAACGCCTCGAACAGCGCCTCGCCATCCGCCGGATGCAGACCGGCAGACGGCTCATCCAGCACGTAGATGACGCCGAACAGCTGCGAACCCAATTGCGTGGCCAGGCGCAAACGCTGCAACTCGCCAGACGACAAAGTCGGCGTACTGCGTTCCAGCGCCAGATAACCCAGGCCGAGATCGGTCAGGGTGCTCACCCGCTCCAACAGATCTTCAGCGATGCGTTGCGCCGCCAAGCGTTTTTCCAGCGACAGGTTCGGCGTGTGGCGCACGTCCGGCGCGCTGGCATGACCACTGGCGCCATGGGCGACCCGCTGCTGGCGAGCCTCACGGGTTTGCGCATGGCTGAGGGTGTCGCCGCTCTCCTCGGCCTGTTCCAGATAATTCGCCGCTGCCACTGGCCGCAGCACTTCGGCCACTTGCAGCAACGGCATCTGCGACAGCTCACCAATGTCGTAGCCGGCAAAGGTCACCGACAACGCCTCGCGTTTGAGCCGCTTGCCCTCGCACAACGGACACGGGCTGCCACGCATGAACTGCGAAACACGCTTCTTCATCAGCGCACTTTGCGAGTGGGTAAAGGTGTGCAGGATGTAGCGCCGGGCGCCGGTAAAAGTGCCCTGATAACTCGGTTCCATTTTGCGTTTGAGGGCGACGCGGGTTTCTTCCGGGGTCAGCCCTGCGTATACCGGCACCGTTGGCGTTTCTTCAGTGAAGAGAATCCAGTCGCGCTGTTTTTTCGGCAGTTTCTTCCAGGGGATGTCGACATCGATGCCCATGGTCACCAGGATGTCGCGCAGGTTCTGCCCCTGCCACGCCAAGGGCCACGACGCCACGGCGCGCTGGCGGATGGTCAGGTTCGGGTCCGGCACCATCAGCGCTTCGGTCACTTCATAGACTCGGCCAAGTCCGTGACACTCCGGGCAGGCGCCCTGCGGCGTGTTCGGTGAAAAATCCTCGGCATACAGCATCGGCTGCCCCGGCGGGTAACTGCCGGCGCGGGAATAAAGCATGCGGATCAGGCTCGACAACGTCGTCACGCTGCCGACCGACGAACGCGCGCTCGGCGTGCCACGCTGCTGTTGCAGAGCGACGGCGGGCGGCAGTCCTTCGATGGAATCGACATCCGGCACGCCGACCTGATCGATCAACCGCCGCGCGTACGGCGCCACCGATTCGAAATAACGCCGCTGGGCCTCGGCATACAGCGTAGAAAACGCCAGCGACGACTTGCCCGAACCGGAGACACCGGTGAACACCACCAGTGCATCACGGGGAATATCGACGTCAACGTTCTTCAGGTTGTGTTCGCGAGCGCCGCGCACGCGAACCATGCCGGCGAGTGCTTTGGAATTGCGCTTGGAAATCATCGGCCTGCCTTTTTTGAAAAACCGGGGCAGCGCTCGGCCTCAGGTGCCGAGCACCTCGCAAATCATCTGCAGTAAAGCTTGCGGGCTGTACGGTTTGCCGAGCAGATGCGTATCGGGGCTGAGCTGGTGGTCGCGGGAAATGATGTCGCGGGTATGCCCGGAGGTGAACAGCACCGGTACTGGCGGCGTCTGCACCTTGGCCCACGCCGCCAGATCGGAACTCTTGATCAGGCCGGGCATGACCACGTCAGTGAAGATCAGATCGATTTCGATACCTTCCAGCAACATCTGCATGGCCATGTCGCCATTGCCGGCCGTCATCACCCGATAGCCTTCTTCCCGCAGCAACTCCACCGCTGAGGCGCGTACCGCGTCGTTGTCTTCCACCACCAGAATGGTTTCGTGGCCGCCACCTTTGCGTTCGCCGACACTGGCTGTCTCTTCGCGAACCGGGCGCAGACTGCGGGGGAAATACAGCTGCACTCGCGTACCTTCGCCGAGCTGGCTGTCGATTTCGACGTGGCCGCCGCTCTGTTTGACGAAACCGAACACCATGCTCAAACCCAGGCCAGTGCCCTGCCCGTCGGCCTTGGTGGTGAAGAACGGTTCGAAGACCTGTTCGAGCATCTGCGGGGCAATGCCCACGCCGGTGTCGCTGACCGCCACACGTACATACTCGCCAGCGGAAATGCCTTTGCCGGCACAGAATTCATTGTCCAAACGCACATTGGCCGCGCTGAGGCCGATAACGCCCTCGCCCTTCATCGCGTCGCGGGCGTTGATGGCCAGATTGAGAATGGCGTTTTCCAGCTGATTGCGGTCGACGTTGATGTGCCACGGCTGCGACGGCAACTGCACGTCGATCTGGATGGTTTCGCCCAAGGCGCGCTGCAGCAATTCGCCGACGCCTTCGAAAATCTGCTCGGGGTTGCACACGGCAGGTGACAGCGGTTGCCGCCGGGCAAACGCCAGCAGCTGCGAAGACAGTTTGGCACCGCGTTCGACCGCCGCCAGCGAAGCCCCGACCCGGCGCTGTACGTTGGCATTGTTCGGCTCATGCCGGGCCAGCAGGTGCAGATTGCCGGCGATCACTTGCAGCAGGTTGTTGAAGTCGTGGGCCACGCCGCCGGTCAGGCCGCCGATGGCTTCGAGTTTTTGCGATTGACGCAATTGTTCTTCTGCAGCCAGCCGCGCATCCACTTCGGCAGCCACGCGCTGTTCCAGGTTGCGGGTAAATTTGAGCAGTGATTCTTCAGCGTTCTTGCGCTCATGGATGTCGATCAGCACACCGGGAAAGCGAAACGGTTTGCCCTGCTCATCGAACTCGCAGGCGCCACTGGCCAGCACCCACAGATACTGGCCGTCGGCGCGCTGCACACGGTATTCGGCGTTGTACGGTTCGCCGGTGCGTACGCAATGGGCAACACGGCCCTGCACCCAGGGATGGTCGTCAGGATGGATGCGTGATTCGGCGATCTCTTGTTGCAGATCGCTCAGGTCCTGTTCCGGCGGGTAGGAAAAGGTGCGGGCGAAACGTTCGTCAGCAGAGAAGCGATTGTTTTTTATGTCCCAGACAAACGAGCCAAGCAGTGCGCCGGCATTCAACGCCAGACGCACGCGTTCGTTGTCGGCGCGGTACGCATCCTCCGCGGCCTGGCGCAGGCGCTCGGAATGCACCAGTTCGGTGGTTTCGACGACCATCGCCATGACCCCGCCGGGCACGCCATCGTCGTTGGCCACCGGGCTGTAATACAAATCCATCCAGACGTCTTCGGGCACGCCGTCGCGCAGCAACACCAGCTCTTTGTTGCGATAGGACAAGGTGCCGCCGGCCAGGCAAGTGTCGACAACGTGACGGTTGAATTCGGCGACCTCCGGCCAGCCCAGCTCTACCGGCACACCGAGCAGATAGGGATGGCGGCCGCCGGCGAATTCGGAATAGGCGTCGTTGTAGATCATGTAGCCGGCGTGGCCCCAGAGCATCACCATCGGCAACGGCGAAGCCAGCATCAGTTGCACGGTGTTGCACAGGCTGGCCGGCCATTCGGCGAGCGCGCCCAGTTCCGTGTGGCTCCAGTCGAACGCACGGATACGTTCGGCCATTTCGCCTTTCCAGCCCTCACAGCCGTGGCTTTCGGATAAAAACTGCATCGCCTGACTCAGTGTCCTTTTTTGCGGTTTTCCGATCTATCGCAACGCTTCAACGACGCGACGCCCGTGTGTTTCGAGGCTCTGGAAACGCATTGGTTTCATTGGAGGTATAGCCGATTTGCGACGCCGGGCCATTCAGACCCCGATCAAGTGTTTGAGCGGGTGATAGCCGGTTTTCATTTTCGCAGCAACGTCGAGAATCGCTTTCTCGATTCCGTTGAGGTGCGTGCAGGTCAGCTCGATCGCGGCGCTCTGATTGCCGGCCTCGATGTATTCGAGCAACTGCAGGTGTTCATCATCGCGGCACGCCTGGTGGCTGTCGTCGTCGAGGGCGGCGGCATACAGCGAGGCGCGCGAGATCAGTTTCTGGAACCAGTCGAGCAGCACCGGATTGTTCAGGCTGCGCGCCAGTTTCAGGTGAAACTCGCCGAGCAGGTGAATCAGCCGTTCGTGGTCGCCGGCTGCATGGGCGGCGTCTTCCAGCAGCAAGTGCTCGCGCAGGTCCTGCATGGCAACGGTGTCTTTGCGCCGGCACAGTTCGGTGACGATGCCGATCTCGATCAGCCGCCGGGTTTCGAACAACGAACGCAGCTCCGCGTCACTGGGCAGCGACACCGACGCGCCTTTGTTGGGCTCGGTGGTGACCAGGCCATCGGCCTCCAATTGCTTGAGCGCAGCACGCACCGAAGTGCGACTGACATTGAACAGCTCGGCCAGCGAGGCCTCACCCAGCTTCATGCCCGGGCGCAACGAACGCTTGCTGATCGCCGCGTAAACCCCTTGGTAGACGCGGTCGACCGTGGTTTCCAGTTTCTTTTCGCTCATTCGAACACTCCTTTGGCGTCGGGCGATTCGTCCTGGCGGTGACTGGCCATGGAGATTGATCGGGTTCCCGTACCGGTGTGAAGCGCAGAATATCTGCCTTCGGCCCAAAGGTGCAGCCTTTTGCTGCGCCTCCATTTTCAATACACAGCCAAACCCTGTGGGAGCGAGCCTGCTCGCGAAGGCGTCGGCACAGTCAGCATCGCCATCGACTGATGCACCGCTTTCGCGAGCAGGCTCGCTCCTACATTGGGAATACGGTGCAACCGTAGGAGCTGCCGAAGGCTGCGATCTTTTGATCTTCAAAGCCAATGGCATCTCACAAAGGTAATTCCCAAGCGCAACGAGGCCGACTCGAACAGGATTTCTGATCATATAGTGTGGTGTTTTCGAGATCCCCAAAAGATCGCAGCCTTCGGCAGCTCCTACAGGTCGAGGGCAAATCGACAATCATTATCGCTACCGAAACCCCTGTGGAAGCGAGCTTGCTCGCGAAGGCGTCAGGTCAGGCAATTCAGTTGGGACTGATGCACCGCTTCGCGAGCAGGCTCACTCCTACATTGGGAATAGGGTGCAACCGTAGGAGCTGCCGAAGGCTGCGATCTTTTGATCTTCAAAGCCAATGGCATCTCACAAAGGTAATTCCCAAGCGCAACGAGGCCGACTCGAACAGGATTTCTGATCATACAGTGTGGTGTTTTCGAGATCCCCAAAAGATCGCAGCCTTCGGCAGCTCCTACAGATCGAGGGCAAATCGACAATCATTATCGCTACCGAAACCCCTGTGGGAGCGAGCTTGCTCCGAAGGCGTCAGGTCAGGCAATTCAGTTGGGACTGATGCACCGCTTCGCGAGCAGAGTCGATCCTACAGGGCTCAGTGGAAGTCCCGGCTCTGTACGTGAATGCCATTGAGCAGCGGGCTCAGGTCGCTCATGCGCCCGGCGATCAGGTGGCGCACATCGCCTTCGCGTTCCCAGCGGCCGTCGACCTTGAGCAATTGCGAACCGACCAGCACTTGTCGCTGACGCTCGGCCAGGTCACGCCAGACCACCACGTTGACGTTGCCGAACTCGTCTTCCAGCGTCACGAATGTCACACCGCTGGCCGTACCGGGGCGCTGTCGGCCGGTGACCAGGCCGGCCACGCTCACGGGCCGGCCATGTTCAACATCCATCAATTCCCGCGAGCTGCGGCAGCGCCGGGCCTGCAACTCGCCACGCAACAACGCCAGCGGATGCGGCCCCAGCGTGGTGCCTACTGTCGCGTAATCGGCATGCAGATCCTCGCCAACGCTGGGTTTGGGCAGGACGGTCTTGACTTCTTCCTCGTTGGGCAGGCCGGCGAACAGGCCTAGCTGTTTTTGCACTCCGGCCACTTCCCAGCGCGCGCGATGGCGGTGCCCGGCCAGACCGCGCAAGGCGCCGGAGTCTGCCAGCAGGGCCTGCGCCCGGCTGTCGAGGGCGGCGCGTTCGCCCAGATCGGCAACATCGGCAAAGGCTCCGTGGCGCCGCGCGGCTTCGATGCGTCGCGCGTCCTCTTCGCGAAAACCCTTGATCATCCGCAGGCCCATGCGAATCGCCGGCTGCCCGGCACTCAGCGGTTCGAGGCTGCAATCCCAGTCGCTGGCGCGCACGTCCACCGGACGGATCTGCAATTGGTGCCGACGCGCGTCCTGCAGAATCTGATCGGGGCTGTAGAAGCCCATCGGCCAACTGTTGATCAGCGCACAGGCGAACGCCGCCGGCTCGTGACATTTCAGCCAACAACTGGCGTAGGTCAGCAAGGCAAAACTGGCGGCGTGGGATTCGGGGAATCCGTAACTGCCGAAACCCTTGATCTGTTCGAAGATCTGCGCGGCGAATTCCGGGGTGTAGCCGTTCTTTTTCATGCCGGCGGCCAGACGCTCCTTGTGCGGCTCCAGTCCGCCATGGCGTTTCCACGCAGCCATGGAACGGCGCAATTGATCGGCCTCGCCGGGGCTGTAGTCGGCAGCGACGATAGCGATCTGCATGACCTGCTCCTGGAACAGCGGCACGCCCAGGGTTCTTTTCAGCACGACTTCGAGCGCTGGCGACGGATAGGTTTCCGCCTCTTCCTTGTTACGTCGGCGCAGATACGGATGGACCATGCCGCCCTGAATCGGCCCCGGCCGGACGATCGCCACTTCAATGACCAGATCGTAGAACGTCTGCGGCTTCAGACGCGGCAGCATCGACATCTGCGCGCGCGACTCGATCTGGAACACGCCGACGGTATCGGCGCGGCTGATCATTGCGTAGGTCGGTTTGTCTTCGGGGGGGATCGTCGCGAGCGTCAGGTCCAGATCGCGATGCCGGCGCAGCAGATCGAAGCAGCGGCGGATCGCACTGAGCATGCCCAAGGCGAGGATATCCACTTTAAGCAGGCCAACCGCATCGAGGTCGTCCTTGTCCCACTGAATGATGGTGCGATCGGCCATTGCCGCGTTCTCGACCGGCACCAGGGTGTCCAGCGGCTGCTCGGAAATCACGAAACCGCCGGGATGCTGCGACAAGTGCCGGGGGAAGCCGATCAGTTGCCCCGTCAGGCTCAGCACCCGACGCAGCACCGGACTATCGGGGTCGAAGCCCCCTTCGCGCAAACGCTCCAGCGGCGGGGTTTCATCGCTCCAGCGGCCGCAGCAATCGGCCAGTGCGTTGATCTGATCCGGCGGCAGGCCGAGGGCCTTGGCCACATCGCGCACGGCACCGGTGGCGTGATAGGTGCTGACCACCGCCGTCAACGCAGCGCGCCGCCGGCCGTAACGGCTGAACACATATTGCAGGACTTCTTCGCGGCGCTCGTGCTCGAAATCGACGTCGATGTCCGGCGGCTCGTTGCGTTCCCTGGACATGAAGCGTTCGAACAACAGCGTGGTTTGATCGGGGTCGATCTCGGTGATGCCCAAGGCAAAACACACCGCCGAGTTTGCCGCCGAGCCGCGCCCCTGACAGAGGATTTGCTGTTCGCGGGCAAAGCGCACTACGTCGTGCACGGTGAGGAAGTAGCTTTCGTAGCCGAGCTCGGCGATCAGCTTCAGTTCTTTATTGATCTGCCTTAGAACTTTGAAAGGCGCGCCTTTTTTCCAGCGCCAGGCAATGCCCTGTTTGGTCAGGTGCCGCAACCAGGAACTGGCACTGTGACCCTCGGGCACCAGTTCTTTCGGATACTGATAGCGCAGTTCGCTCAGATCGAAGGTGCAGCGTCGGGCCAGTGCGACCGATTCCTCGAGCAAGGCCGGCGGATACAACTCGCGCAGCACATCGAGACCGCGCAAATGCCGCTCGCCATTGGGGTGCAGGCGCAGACCCGCTTCGGCTACGGGGACGTGATGACGGATCGCGGTCATGGTGTCCTGCAAGGCGCGGCGGCCCCGGGCGTGCATGTGCACATCGCCGCTGGCCACTGCTGGTATCTGCAACTCAGCCGCCAGAGCCAACAATGCCGCCAGGCGCTGCTGATCGTTCTGCCCGCGATGCAGTTGCACGGCGAGCCACAGGCGTTCGCCGAAGGTCTGTTTCAGCCAGCGCCCTTCCTCCCGATCATCCACTGAATCGGGCACCCACAACACCAGCAAACCCGGCAGCGCTTCGGCGAAGTCTTCGCGCAGTACCTGATACTGGCCTTTCTGCGTACGCCGCCGGGCCTGGGTGATCAGGCCGCAAAGGGCCTGATAACCGGCAAGGTTTTCCACCAGTAGTACAAGTTTCGGGCCGTTGTCGATGCGCACCTCGCTGCCGATGATCAGGGGTAGCTCGACGGACTTTGCCGCTTGCCACGCACGGACGATCCCGGCCAGGGTGCATTCGTCGGTGATCGCCAGCGCCTGGTAAGCGTGTTTTTTCGCTCGTTGAAACAGTTCCAGCGCGCTGGAGGCGCCGCGCTGGAAACTGAAGTTCGACAGGCAATGCAGTTCGGCATATCCGCCGTTCATGCGAACCAGCCCTGCAGCCACAACGGACCGCCCTCACCTACTGCGCGCCAGGCCCAGCCCTGTTGACCGGCGCGGTTCTGGATCAGGTAATAATCACGCCGCACGTCACCACCATCCCACCAGCCGGATTCGATGCGCTCCGGCCCCATGAGAATCCGCGCCGAACCTTCCGGCACGCTCTGCGGTTCGTTGAGCAGCCAGCCCGGGCGCTGGACGCTGGGCAACCCCGTGCAAGGGTGTTTGTCGACGGCGTTCTGCCAAGCGCACTCGGGGCGATGATCGGCCTGAAAGCGCAGCCCTTGCACGGCGTCATCGCCCAGACGTGCGCGCAGCCGTTCGCGCAATTGCTCCCAGGGCAAGGTCTGCTGCGGGCGGTCGTCAAACAGCTCCTGATATTGCGGAACGAAACTCGGCAGGTCTTCGGCGCGCAAGCGAAAACCACGCACCGGCGCTGCGACCTGGACTTGTTCGAGGCGCCCACGGGCCAGTTCAAAGAGCATCGCCGGATCACGCTCGGCACTGAGCAGGCCGACCTTGATCACCGTGTCCGCCAGCCCGGCGTGTTCCAGATGCAGGTCGAAACGCTGCACACCGCTGTCGCGCCCGCAGAGGAACGCCGACAGGTCGCCGGTCAGGCGGCGTAACGGGAACAGCAAGGCCTGATGGGACTGCACGTCGAAATTCAGTTCGATGCGGATATCGAAACGGTCAGGCGGCAGATAGAACGCCAGCGCCAGAGGGCGTGCGCCGAACAGCGTGTCGAGGTGTTTGAGCATTTGTGCTTCGAAACGTCGCGCCAATGCCTGGCGTGGCAGGCTTTGCACCTGACTGAGATTGCGCAGGCCCATGCGCGACAACGCCGTAGCGACATTCGGCTCCAGCCCGACTCGATCCACCGGCAATTGCCCGAGATGATGCTGCAAGGCTTCGCCGTCCGGCACCACCAAGCCATCGTAGGCATTGGCCAGCACTCGCGCCGCCACCGGGTTCGGCGCGGCGACGATACGGTGCCGAAAGCCGAGGCCTTGCAACTCCTGGCGCAGGCGGGCTTCGAATTGCGGCCAGGTGCCGAACAGGCCGAGGCTCGATTCAATCTCGAAGACCACGGTGCGCGGGTAATGCACGCTGACCTGAGCACTGAAACGATAGGCCCACGCGGCAAGAAACTGCTGCCAGTGCTCAACCTCGGCCACTTCATAATCGGCGGTGGCAAAACCTTTGCTCATGGCTTGCGCGGCGGTCATCGACATGCCGGGACGCAGGCCGAGTTTGCGCGCCGCCGGATTCACCGCTTGCAGCACCCGGCGCTGGGCCGGGCCGCTGAGCAGTACCAGCGGCTCCTCAGGATCGGGACGCTGACGCAGCACGGCATCGAGGGCCAATTGCGGAAACAGGATGCATACCCAGCGCATGACGATCAGTGCCCCACGGCAAAGGCAATCGGCGCCGCACGTGCCAGCCCGCCACGGCACTTGAGCACGCGCAGCTGCGCCGGTCTGGCATCGATGGCAATCCGTAACGCTGCCGGTGACGGGTTGACCGCTTCGCTCAACGGGCGCCAGGCAAAGGCCAGGGTCTGGCCGGTTTCCGCCGCCACCTGCAAACGCCGCAAGGCTCGGTCATCGGCCTTGTTCGGCCAGCACAGCACTGCGCCGCAACTGCCCGAACGCAGGCACTGCTCCGCCGCCCACAAGGCATCCCGCTCGCTGGCCTGAATCACCGACAACTGGCGCAGATCGACCCCGGCATTGGCCCAGGCCTGCGGGTACGGCACAAATGGCGGTGCCACCAGCACGATACGTTCGCCCGCCGCCGACAATCGCGCCAGGGTCGGCCAGACCAGTTGCAGTTCACCGACACCGGGGCCGGCCAAGAGAATTTCGCTCAACGCCGCCTCCGGCCAGCCGCCGCTGGGCAGCGCTGCGTCCAGTGCCGCATGCCCGGTCGGCTGCGGGCTCGCCGCTGGTGGCGCAGGCCGGCCGCGCCAGACCTGGCCGCCATTGAACAGCGTATCCAGTGCAACGACGGCGCCCATCAGCCTTGCCTCACCAGGCCACAGAACACGCCTTCGATGGCCAGGTCCTGATCATCACGCACGACAATCGGCTGATAGGCCGGGTTGCGCGGCAGCAGGCGCACTTCTGCACCGACCCGCTCGAAACGTTTGATGGTCACCTCACCGTCCAGACGCGCAACGACGATCTGGCCGTTGAGCGCCTCGGGATTGCGCCGTACGCCGACCAGATCGCCGTCGAGGATGCCATCTTCGATCATCGAGTCACCCTGCACCCGCAGCATGTAATCCGGGGTGCGGGAGAATAGTGCCGGGTCGAGCATCAGACGGTTATGGATGTCGGCATCGGCGCCGATCGGCGCACCGGCGGCCACGCGGCCGAGCACCGGAATCTCCAGCAGCTCTGGACGCGGCGGCTGGCCGAGCAGGCGAATGCCCCGGGCCTGATGCGGGTTGACCTCGATGAAACCGGCTTCGGTGAGCGCCAGCACATGCTTGCGCGCCACGCTGCGCGAGGCAAAACCAAAAGCCTCGCTGATTTCAGCGAGGCTTGGGGGCTGACCGTGTTCGGCGATGCGATCGCGGATAAAGGTCAGGATGGCGGTACGGCGGGGAGTCAGGTTTGTCATGGAGTACATTTGTACTCCTGTGGGAAATTCCTGACAAGAACCGCCAGTCGGCGCAGGAGCTGCCGAAGGCTGCGATCTGATCGTTCCCACGCTCTGCGTGGGAATGCAGCCCGTGACGCTCCGCGTCACTGGACGCGGAGCGTCCCTTGAGGCATTCCCACGCGGAGCGTGGGAACGATCAAGATCGCAGCCTCGATTCACTCGTCAGCTCCTACAGAATCCTCATGTCTCTGTAAGAATGGGGAGATGCGAAGAATCAAGTTGCGCCAGATACTCCCACGGGTAAATCCCGCGTTGATGACCATCGCTGAACACCAGTTGCACACCATAACCCTGCGGATTGAGTTCGATCAGGCGCACGCGCTCATCGACCAGCGGCGTTACGCCGCGCAGGCGAAACGCGCGGCATTGCGAGCACGGGCATTGCCGGCGCAGATCGGCATGCCTGAGCAGCGATTCGCGCCCGTCCGGCCAGCTCAGGCGCAACGTCCGCTCACTCTGCGAGTTGCCCACCGACAGCGGGTTCATTGCAACTGACTCAAAGCGATGCGCACGGCTTTGCGCACTTCCGGGTCGCCGTCGTCCTGCGCTGCCTGCAACGCGGCCACGGCACCACGATCGTTCAATTCACCAAGGGCCAGCGCAGCTTCCTTGCGCAGGTTGCTGATGCGGTGGCCGAGGGTGTCGATCAGCGCATCCAGCGCCGGGACGAAGCGCAGGCGGCCGAGGCTGCGGGTGGCGCGCAGGCGCACTTGCCAATAGTCATCGCCCAGCGCTTCGACCAAGGCCGGGCCGGCGTCGCTGTGGCCGACCTTGCCCAGAGTGGTTGCGGCCTCTTCGCGCACTTGCCAGGCATGGTCGTGCAAAGCCTGGCGCAGCGCCGGCAGCACTTCGGCGTCGCTGGCCAGGCCGAGCGCACCGGTCGCGGCGCGGCGTACTTCGGTGTCGGGGTCGTCGCTGGCCAGTCGCGCCAGGGCTGGCAGTGCGTCGAGCTGTTTGAGCCAGCCGAGCACGCCAACCGCTTCGCGACGGACATTGGCATCGGTATCCTCCAACGCTGCGACGGCGGCCGGCGCGGCCTCGGTGAAGCGCAATTCGCGTAATGCCCGAAAGGCGGCGATGCGCACACTGACCTCGGCATGTGCGGTCCACGGCAGAATCACCCGCCCCGCTTGTGCAGTCTTGAGCAGACTCAGGCTTTGTGCCGCCGCCGATTGCACGGCGGGCGCCGGATCCGTCAGCGCTTCGCACAAGGCGTGTACGACCGCTTCGTCCTCCCACGCTTCGAGCAATCGCGCGGCCTCAGCGCGAACGTCCTCGGCGGGATCCTGGCGCAGCCGATCGACCAGCCAGAGCAAGCCATCCGGCTCCTCCAGATCGGCCAGATCAATCAGGGCAATGCGCCGCACGCCGGCGTCTTCCGCCGTCAGGCGTGGTTGCAGGGCGAGGATGTCTTCGTTATCGGTCACAGCAAAAATGGAGGTCATAGGGCAAATCGCGGCAAAGGGTTTTCGGGAGGCAGGCCGAGCGGATTGAGGCGCGGCAGCGGTCGGTCGTTGTCGTGGCGCAGCAGGTCGAGGCAGTGGCGTTTGAGGCGGGCGAACTCGGGGCTGGTCACCAGTTCACTGGTGCGCGGGCGGGGAAAGTCCAGACGCAGGTCTTCGATGATCCGCCCCGGTCGCGCGCTCATCACCAGCAAGCGATCGGCAAGAAACAGCGCCTCGTCGATGTCATGGGTGACGAAGACCACGGTGGTGCGAATGCGCGTCCAGATGTCCAGCAGCAGTTCCTGCATGTTCAGCCGGGTCAGCGCATCCAGCGCGCCGAATGGCTCGTCCATCAGCAACAGTCGCGGGCGATTGACCAGCACTCGGGCGATCTCGACACGTTGCTGCATGCCACCGGAGAGCTGATCCGGCCAGCGCTCGGCAAAGCCTTCGAGGCCGACCAGTTTGAGGATTTCGTCAGCGGCGCGATGTCGCTCAGCCTTGCCGACGCCGCGCATCTTCAGGCCAAAAGCGACGTTGTCGCGCACGGTGCGCCACGGGAACAGCGTGTGATGCTGGAACACCATGCCGCGCTGCGGTGACGGGCCGGCCACTTCGCTGCCGTCGACTTTCAGGCTGCCGGTATTGGCATTCAAATGTCCGGCCAGAGCGCCGAGCAAGGTCGACTTGCCGCAACCGGACGGGCCGAGGATGCACACGAACTGGCCGGGTTCGATCTGGCAATCGAGGCCCTGCACCGCTTCGAAGGCTTCGCGGCCCTGGCCGAGGACGATGGACAATTGGCGGATGTCGATCCGCCCTTCCGGAGTTTGCATCACGCTCATCAGGCTTTGCCTCGCGGTCGATGCCAGGGCGTGAACAAGCCGCCCAGGCGTTTGATCAGCCAACTGCTGCCCATGCCCAACACCCCGATCAGGAGCATGCCGACGACAATGTCGGCGTAGTTCTGAATGGTGTAGGACTCCCAGGTGTAGTAACCGATGCCGAACTGGCCGGAAATCATTTCCGCCGTCACCAGACAAAACCACGAAGTGCCCATGCCGATCGCCAACCCGGTGATGATGCTCGGCGCAGCGCCCGGCAGAATCACTTCCAGCAGGATCGCCCGGCGCCCGGCCCCGAGGCTTTTCGCCGAGGCGATCAGGCGCGGATCGACGCCTTCGACGCCGTGCACGGTGTTGAGCAGGATCGGGAACAGCGCGCCGGTGAATGTGATGAAGACCATCGACAATTCCGAAGACGGAAACATCAGGATCGCCAGCGGAATCCACGCGACGGCGGGGATCGGGCGCAGCACTTCCAGTGGCGGCAACAGGATGTCTTCGGCCCATTTCGAACGGCCGATGGCCAGGCCCAGAGCGATGCCGATGATCAGCGCCGCAAGGTAGCCGGCGAAGACGCGGCCGAGACTGCTGCTCAAGTGCTGCCAGAGTTTGCCGGAGTCGCCCAGGCCCAGTGCGGCTTCGATCACCGCCAGTGGCGTCGGCACGTTGGCAAAGGTCACCAGGCCGAGGTTCCAGTGATGGCTGGCGGCGAGTTGCCAGAAGAGCAGGCAGAGCAGCAGTGAGGCGGCTCTTGATGTCCAGCGCAAAGGTGTTTTCATGGAGCGGGTTTCCAGTTCGTTTGCTGTGTGATGGCTGAGATCTACCCCCTCACCCCAGCCCTCTCCCCCAAGGGGGCGAGGGGGAAAGGGAGCCGACCTGCGTGCTTTTCAAAACCTGAGTTCGACTCGGTATTTCATGTCGGCGTATCTCTCACGAACAACTCGGTCAGTCCCCTCTCCCTCCGGGAGAGGGTTAGGGTGAGGGGCTTTTGATCTTCAGCGCTGGCAGACCTGAGTTCGACTCGATATTTCACGTCGGCGTATCTCTCACGAACAACTCGGTCAGTCCCCTCTCCCTCCGGGAGAGGGCCAAGGTGAGGGGCTTTTGATCTTCAGCGCTGGCAGACCTGAGTTCGACTCGGTATTTCACGTCGGCGTACCTCTCACAAACAACTCGGTCAGTCCCCTCTCCCTCCGGGAGAGGGTTAGGGTGAGGGGCTTTTGATCTTCAGCGCGCGGCAACGGCTTGCGCAGTGGCATCGCTGAAATCGAACACCTTGCCACCCTGCGCTGTGGCGTATTGCAGGGCCTGGCCCTTGAGCAGAAATGCGCTGAGGCGGCCCTTGGCATCGCTGGCAAACCACGCCTGTTCAGCGAGCAACTTGATTCCGCTGTCACTGGCCTGCGCATACACCGCACGAATGTTCTTGCCCTCCTGCTTCAACGCCGCCAGCGCGGCGAATGCCGACTCAGCCGAACCATAACGGCGGACTTTTTCCTCACCGCGCACCCAGATTTCCGCAACATGGCTGAAGTCCGTAATGGCCTTGCCTGTCACCGCATCCACGCCCGGCAATGGCGTCTGCGCGTAGTTGGCCAGTTGCGCGGTGTAATCAAGGTTCGAAGCCTTGAAGGCGGCGCGGATGTACTGTTCGTCGATGAAGGTATTCAGATCGAGCCCGCGATCGGCTTTCTTCAGCAGCTTCAAGGTGTCGATCGCAGTGCCGACAGCCTGACGGTATTCCGGCTTCCAGCTCAGGTCGCGGGTCTGCACGCCGAGCGGGCCGTGGAACAGGTAGTTGACCTCGGCATCGACTCCGGTGACTTTGGCGATCAGCTCGCTGTACTTCTCCGGTTCGGCGGCGAGCAGTTGGTTGGCTTCGATGCTGGCGCGCAGATAGGCGACGACGATCTCCGGGTACTTCTTCGCATAGGCCTGATCCACCAGCGCGCCGTGGAAGGTCGGCGCGTTGGCCTGGGCGCCGTCGTAGATCTTGCGGGCGAAACCACGGCTCGGGAACAGCTCGGCGAACGGCACGAAATCGGCGTGGGCGTCGATTTTTCCGGCCTGCAAAGCGGAGCCGGCGACTTCCGGTGGCTGGGCGATGATGTTGACATCCTTGAGCGGATCCCAGCCCTGCTCCGCCACGGCGCGCAACAACATGCCGTGGGCGGTGGAGGCGAATGGCACGGAAATGGTCTTGCCCTTGAGTTCACTCAGGCTCTGCACGGCCGAGGCGCTCGGCACGACGATGCCGTTACCGCTGCCCTTGATGCTGCCCGACAACACGCTGATGAACAGGCTGTGCTTGCCCGCCGTTTCGAACGCCACACCGTTGAACGCACCGGGAAAATCGGCCATGGCGCCGAAGTCGAGCTTGCCGGCGACCATCTCGTTGGTCAGCGGCGCGCCACTGGTGAAGTTTTTCCACTGCACGTCGTACTTCGCGTCTTTATAGGCGCCGTCATGGGGCAGGTATTTTTCCAGCAGACCCAGTTCCCGGATCAACAGCCCGCCGGCGGCGCAGTTGATGGTGGTGTCCTGAGTGCCGATGGCGATGCGGATGGTTTCGGCCGAGGCCGACAAGGTCAATGAAGCCAGTACCAGACCGGCAAGTGCTGCACGCAACATGAGTGTTTCCCCTCGAATCATTGGTTTGAAGTTCGTCTCCGCCGCGATCGGGGCGCGGTGGGAAACGAGGGGTGTTTTGCATTCAGCGTCCGGGGTTCACCGGATGGCTATTGGATAATCACAACTGCAATGTGGGAGCGAGCCTGCTCGCGAAGGCGGCGGGTCAGTCACCATCATTGTTGAATGAGCGATTGCTTTCGCGAGCAGGCTCGCTCCCACAATGGATTTGGGGTCAACGCAGGAGATAAGGGATTTCCACTTTCACCGCGCCCGTCGGGCAATCCTTCTCGCACGGCATGCAGTACCAGCATTCGTCGAACGCCATATACGCTTTTTGCGTCGCCGGGTTGATCGCCAGCAGGTCCATCGGGCAGACGTCGACACACACGGTGCAGCCCTTTTCGGCGATGCATTTATCCTCGTCCACGGTGACCGGGGCGTTGGAGCGGAAAAAGATTTCCTGAGCTTGATAAGCCATGGTTCGGACTCTCTTTTCAGTGATGCATCAAGCGGCGAAAGCGCCGACCCGCAGACGGTCGTAAGCCTGCATTTCCTCGGCATCGAGCGGGATGATGTAAGGCTCGACGGCTTTCTTGAAACTGGTCATGCGGCCGTCCTCGCCCTTCTTCAGGTGGCAATGGCAGAACCATTCGGCATCGTTGCGTTGCGGATGGTCGACGCGGTAGTGGTACAGGCCCCAGCGGCTTTCGGCGCGGAACAACGAAGCGCGGGCGGCCATTTCGGCGCAGTCGCGAATCACGCTGGTTTCCATCGCGCGCATCAATTCATGAGCGTTGTTGGCCTTCATCTGTTCGAGATCGCGCTCGATATCGCTGAAGCGTTGCAGGCCGATCTGCATCTTCTTGGTCACTTTCGGCGGTTGCAGATAGTCGTTGACGAAGCGCCGCAGCTTGTACTCGACCTGCGCCGGCGGCAGACCGTGTTCGCGATCCAGCGGCGCGTAGACCCGGGCTTTTTCCCTGGCGATCTGCTCGGCGTCCAGTGCGGAAAATTCGCGGCCGGCGACAAAGTCTGCGGCGTTGTGCCCGGCGAACCAGCCATAAGTGAATGCGCCGAGCATGTAATTGTGCGGCACGGCGGCCATGTCGCCGGCCGAGTACAAACCTTTCACCGAAGTTTCTGCGCGCTCATTGACCCACACGCCGGACGCCGAGTGGCCGCTGCAAAAACCGATTTCCGAGATGTGCATTTCGACCATCTGCGTGCGGTAGTCAGTGCCGCGATTGGCGTGAAACTGGCCGCGACTCGGGCGCTCGTTGCTGTGCAGGATTTCCTCGATGTTCTGAATGGTTTCCTCGGCGAGGTGATCGAGCTTGAGGAACACCGGGCCGTTGCCGCTCTCCAGTTCCTGATGGAATTCCCACATCATCTGTCCGCTCCAGTAGTCGCACTCGATGAAGCGTTCGCCCTTGTTGTTGGCGGTGTAGCCACCCAGCGGGCCGGTGACGTAGGCGCAGGCCGGGCCGTTGTAATCCTTGATCAACGGGTTGATCTGGAAGCACTCGAGATTGGCCAGTTCGGCGCCGGCGTGATAGGCCATCGCGTAGCCGTCACCGGCATTGGTCGGGTTTTCGTAAGTGCCCATCAAGTAGCCCGACGCTGGCAGACCAAGGCGTCCGGCCGCGCCGCAGGCAAGAATCACCGCTTTCGCCTTGATCACATGGAAGTCGGCGGTGCGGCAGTCGAAGCCCATCACACCATTGACCGCACCCTCCTCGTCGGTGAGCAAACGCGTGCAGACCAGGCGATTGGTGATGCTCACCCGCGCACGTTTCAACTGCCGATACAGAACTTTCTTGATGTCGTGCCCTTCCGGCATCGGCAGTACATAGGCGCCCATGTGGTGAACCTTTTTCACCGCGTAGTCGCCGGTTTCGTCCTTCTCGAATTTCACGCCCCAGCGGTCGAGCTGTTCGATGGTTTCGAAGCTGTGCGTCGCATAGGCGTAGACCGCTGCCTGATTGACGATGCCGTCGTTGGCGATGGTGATTTCCTTGGTGTACTGCTCCGGCGTCGAATGCCCGGGAATGATCGCGTTATTGAGGCCGTCCATGCCCATGCTGATCGCACCGCTGCGTTTGACGTTGGCCTTGTCGACCAGCAACACACGCAAATCGCGGTTCTTCTCTTTGGCCTTGATCGCGGCCATCGGCCCGGCCGTCCCGCCGCCAATCACGACGATGTCGTATTCCTGTTCTAGAACGTTGCGGGTCATGCCTGCTCCCCTTTCTGCCGGTCGATCCGCAGGCGGTACTGGAACGCATCGCCACGGTAATAAAGGTGTTCGAAGTCCAGCGGCTGGCCTTGGGCGTCGTGGGTCAAGCGCTCGATGCGCATGATCGGCGAGCCGGCTTCGACGTTGAGCGCCTGGGTCAGGTCGCTGTCGGCCAGCACTGCGTCGATGGCCAGATCGGCGTGGCCGAGGGCGATGCCGCAGTCGTTTTCCAGGATCAGGAAGATGTCGCGCGTGACCAGATCAGCCTTCTCCAGCCGCTCGCCGACCGCTTTGGGCAGGTAGGTGATCTCCAGTGAGATCGGCTCGCGGTTGATCAGCCGTACGCGTTTGATCTGCGCAACGATCTCGCCTTCGGCCACTTGCAAACGCTCGGCGACGCGCTTGTCGGCGGCAATGAATTTGAAGCTGCGCAGGCGGTTGATCACCTCATAGCCGCGCCCGGTCATCGACTCGGCAAGGCCTTGCAGGCTGCTGACGTTTTGAAAGGTTTTCGGCTTGGCAACGAAGGTGCCCTTGCCGTGGATCTTGAAGATCAGCCCTTCTTTCTGCAGATCACCCAACGCCTGGCGCACGGTGATGCGGCTGACTTTGAACAGCGCACCGAGCTCGCTTTCGGAAGGCATCTGGCTGTCTTGCGGATACTCACCGTCGAGAATCCGCGCACGCAGCACGTCGCGCAATTGGGTGTGCAGCGGGACGCTGCTCAAGGAGAGAACGTTATCGGTCATCACGCATCACTTGTTATAACGAGTTATGACGTGATCTTAGAGATGTTATGACGAGGTTGAGAAATATTGTTTGGGCATAACCTTAGATGCGTGTTGGGCCGGCAAAACCTGTGGGAGACCTGTGGGAGCGAGCCTGCTCGCGAAAGCGGTGTGTCAGTCACCAAAATACTGACTGAAAGGATGCTTTCGCGAGCAGGCTCGCTCCCACAAGGGGTCGTGGTCTACTCAGCGTTTGAGAATCTGATCCATGAGCCAGTCGGTCTTGATGGCTTGCTCGGCCACGGCAGGATGCCGGGATTCGCCGCGAATATGCGCATTCATCCCCAGTACGTGGTGCCACTGAATATGCTCGGGATAGGCAATTTCCAGGCTGATCTGCTCGTCGGCAAACAGCTGCACCGGATGCTCATCAAAAACCGAAAAGCCGATGCGCCCCTGACTGCCGATAATCTCGACACGATCTTCACGCCGGTCAGCGACAAAATTCCAGCAGCCCATGCCCAGCGCTCCAGAGGCGAATCGCCAACTGGCGCTGACCGCATCTTCCGCGGCGTACAAACCCGCCTGACGCGCAGTGAAACCGGCGACTTCAACGATGTCGCCGAGCAGATACTGAAACAGGTCCAGTCCATGGCTGGCCAGGTCGGCAAAGTAGCCGCCGCCAGCCACCGCCGGATCGGTGCGCCAATTATCGCGGCCGTCGAGATCCGCCGGCGACGGCGCTTTAGTCAGCGTCCAGCTCAGATGGCGGACCTCGCCGATGCGCCCCGCCTCCAGCCATTGCCGCACCTGGGCAAAGCGCGGCAGCGAACGGCGGTAGTAGGAGACGAACAGATGCAGACCGGCAGCGGCGAACGCCTGCTGCATCTCGCGGCTTTGCCCGGCGTTGAGCGCCATGGGTTTTTCCACGCAGCAATGCTTGCCGGCGGCGGCGACTTTCAGGCTATAGGCGTGGTGGCTGTCGGGCGGTGTGGCGATGTACACCGCGTCCACTTCGGGATCGTTGATCAGCGCATCGACATCCGTATAGATGCGACCGATGCCGTGGCGCGCGGCGTAGTCGGTCACCGCATCGAGGCGACGGCCCATCACCGCGACCAGCGCCGAACCGGGCGCTTTGTAGAAGGCCGGCCCGCTCTTGCGTTCAGCGACACTGCCGCAACCGATCATGCCCCAGCGCACCACGTTCATAGGCAGTCCTCAGCCGATACGCAGCGCGCGCAAATCGAGGCGTCCGTCCTTGAGCGGCGGGCACCAGTAGTAGCCACCGGTGATCGGCCGGCTGATCTGATACAAGCCGTCGGCGATACCGTCTTCCAGACCGCTCATGCGCCGCAGCTGTGCCTCGAAGGCATCGAGGGAGAAACCGAAAGCGAGGAACATCAAACCGGCGCGATCGCCCTCGATCCATGGCATCGAGCGGCGCACGACGAATGCTTCCGGGGCGAAGCTTTCCTGCGCGGTGCGTTTGACGTGGGCGGATATCGGCGCGTCGTCGATTTCTTCGTTATCGCTCAAGCGCCGGCCCATGATGTCGTCCTTGGCGCCGGCCGACAGACGATGAAAACCCTTGAGGTCGTGCTGCCACTGCTGGATCGCGGCGAAGCTGCCGCCGACCAGTCCGTCAGCGCCGGAGCTCAGCAGCGCGGCGGCGACAGCGGCGTCATCATGGGGGTTTTCCGTGCCATCTTCGTAACCGGTGAGGTCGTGGCCGTCCATGTGGCGGAAGGCTTCCTGCATCTCTACCAGACGCAAGGCCGGAGCCAGCGCGGCTTCGATAGCGTTGCAACGGTTGAGCAGCTCACCCCGGTCGACACCGTGCAGCCAGATCCACAGGCCATGTTGGGTCGACGGGTTGTTCACACCGACGCCGGTCAGCGCCGGGAAGCTGCGCAGGCCCTCGATCTGCACATTCAGCGCCTTGGTCAAAGACTCACCAAAGCCAACCACCGCCGACTTGCCATCCACCAGCATCAGCAGGTTGTCGATCGCTTGCGGCAAGGCTTCAACCGACGCCAGGGCGAAGAACAGATGACGTGCTTGCGCAGGAACAGGGGTGGCGAGAATGCCCGGCTGGTAGTAACTCATGTGAACTCCTTGAAAAAGTGCGCGGAGTTTACCTGTAGCCGGAGGGTTTGTGTGGGTGGCGAGAGCGTGGTTGTTTCAGCGTGAACGGCCTTCGATCAACGCCTTCATTGCCAGCGCATCTGCCGTGGCGGCGCCGCTGGCGGTGTTGTCGAAGATGCACCAGACGTCTTTGCCCTTGGCGTTCGCGCTCAGCAGCTTCTGAGCAAGCTGTTGCAGATAAGCCGCGTCGTAAGCGCTGTGGTAAATCCGCGGCGAGCCGTGCAGACGCCAATACTGCACGCCCTGCCAGCCGCCCGGCGCGGTGTCGGTGCTGATCCGCGAGGGATCGACCACTGCTTGGGCAATCTGCAAATCCACCAGCATTGCCTCAGCGCCAGTCCATGATTCGTGTCGTGGCTCCAGCACCACACTGCCTTGGAACCGCTCGCGCAGCGCACGAAAAAACGCCTCGGCCACCGGCGCCTCAAACGCCAGTTTCGGTGGCAGTTGCACCAGCAGGCAGCCCAATCGATCACCCAAGCCTTGGCACTGTCCGAGAAACTCATCGAGCGCGGCCGCGCTGTCCGCCAGCCGCTGCTCGTGGGTGATGAGCTTCGGCACTTTGACTGCGAAGCGAAAGTCCGGTGCAACTGACTCGGCCCAGCGCTCGTAGGTCTGGCGCCGATGCGGGCGGTAGAACGAGCTGTTGATCTCCACACAGTTGCAGCGCGCGGCGTAGCGTTGCAGGTGCGTGCCATCGGCGGGGAATGCCGGCCAGTGCTCGCGACCGAGACTCCAGCCGGCACAACCGATGAATATCGCTGGCTCGTTCAAGCGCACACCGTCATCTCTTGCCGGGCAACACGGCGCCAAGTACCTGCTTGGCGGTCTGCATGATCACCCCGGCCTCGTCCGGATCGCCCTTGAGCAACGTCGTGGCAAATTTCTTCGCCTGTTCAAGCTTGATGTGCGGCGGCAGCGGCGGCACGTTGGGGTCGGTCTTGAACTCGATCAGCACCGGCACTTCCGAGGCGAGCGCTTGCTCCCATGCAGCCGCCACGTCTTCTTCGCGATCGACAAAGATGCCCTTGAGGCCGATGGAAATCGCGAACAGGTGATACGGCACGTCGGGAATGCTCTGCGACGCCTCGAACTTGGGATCGCCCTCCATCACTCGCTGCTCCCAGGTGACCTGGTTGAGGTCTTCGTTGTTGAACACCGCACAGATCCACTTCGGGCTCTGCCATTGCCGCCAGTATTTGGCGACGGTGATCAGCTCGGCCATGTTGTTCATCTGCATCGCTCCGTCGCCGACCAGTGCGATGACCGGGCGCTCGGGGAAAGCGAATTTCGCTGCAATCGCATACGGCACCGCAGCCCCCATCGAGGCCAGGCCACCGGACAAGGAGCATTTCATGCCGCGACGGATTTTCAGGTCGCGGGCATACCAATTGGCGCAAGAGCCGGAATCGCTGGTGATGATTGCCTGCTCAGGCAAGCGCGGTGACAGCTCATAGACCACCCGTTGCGGGTTGACCGGATCGGCTTTGGCCATCGCGCGTTTTTCCAGGGTTTTCTCCCAGCTGCCGCGCCAGCCTTCGATCTTCTTGCGCCATTTGTTCGAGGTTTTCTGTTCCAGCAGCGGCAGCAGCGCGGCGAGGGTTTCTGCAGAGTCACCGACCAGATTGACCTCCATCGGATAACGCAGGCTGAGCATGTCCGGTTGCAGATCGATCTGCACGCCGCGCGCCTGACCCTCCTTGGGCAAAAATTCGGAATACGGGAAGCCCGAACCGATCATCAACAAGGTGTCGCACTCACTCATCAGCTTGTAGCTGGGCTCGGTGCCGAGCAGGCCGATGCTGCCGGTGACCCATTGCAAATCGTCGGGTAACACCGCTTTGCCCAACAGCGCTTTAGCGACACCCGCGCCGAGTTTTTCCGCCACGGCGATCACTTGATCAGTCGCTTCCAGTGCACCGGCACCGACCAGAATCGCAACTTTCTCGCCACTGTTGAGCACTTCGGCGGCGCGTTGCAGATCGCTTTCATAAGGCACGACTTTGGGCTTGCTGTAACCGACGCCGGAATGCGCGGTGCCATGCGCGCGCGCCGGTTGTTCGTAAGGCAGATCCTGCAAATCATTGGGCAGGATCAGCGCGGTGACGCGGCGCTCGCCGACGGCGGTACGTACCGCGCGATCGAGCAGATGGCGCACCTGCGACGGCGCCGAGGCCTGCTGCACAAATGCCCCGGCGACATCCTTGAACATCGACACCAGATCCAGCTCTTGCTGGTAATGGCTGCCCAGCGCCGTGCGCGCCTGCTGCCCAACGATGGCCAGCACCGGCATGTGGTCCATGCGTGCATCGTAGAGGCCGGTGATCAGGTGCGAGGCGCCGGGGCCGGAGGTGGCAATGCACACGCCCAGCTCGCCGGTGAACTTGGCATGGGCCGAGGCCATGAATGCAGCCATCTCCTCGTGCCGCGCCTGGACGAATTCGATCTTGCCTTTGGCCCGGCTCATGGCACCGAACACGCCGTTGATGCCATCCCCCGGGTAACCAAAAATCCGCGTCACGCCCCACTCGCTGAGCCGCTCAACCAGAAAATCCCCTACTGTCATCGTCATCTTGACCCTCGCCATTTATCGCTGCATGGACATGTAAGGGTCTGGACAGCCCGCTGCGCGATGAAGTTTCGCTGGATTGTGCGGACTTGAACTTCGGCGCCGTGTTTGCGCGGCAATGATTTTTTGAGGCGTGCGCCCTGCCCTGTGGTCGATTGAAAAATGATCGAAGGAGGATTGGCCATGACTGAAGTACAAACCCTGCTGCTCGAACGCAATGACTGGGTGCCGAACAATCCGCGTCTGCCGGTGCTGATCTATCGCAGCGCGGTGCCCATCGAGGGCAATGATCCGGCGGCGCGCTTCGAGCAGACCTTCGGCGCCAACGGCTGGCCTGCGCAATGGCGCTACGGGATCTATGACTATCACCACTACCACACCGAAGGTCATGAAGTGCTTGGCGTGGCGGCGGGTCAGGCGCGGTTGATGCTGGGCGGGCCGAATGGGCAGGAGGTCGACGTCAGCGCCGGGGATGTGTTGTTGCTGCCGGCCGGGACCGGGCATTGCAACCTGGGATCGAGTGAGGATTTTCTGGTGGTGGGGGCGTATCCGCCGGGGCAGCAGGCGGATATCTGCCGGGCCGCGCCGAGTGATGCGCAGTTGGCGCGGATTGCAGGGCTTGGGTTTCCTGAGAGTGATCCGGTGCAGGGAACCGGTGGTGCTGTTGGACAGTATTGGATTTGATGATTCACCACATAACCCTGTAGGAGTGAGCCTGCTCGCGATGCGGTGTGTCAGTCACTACTTCTCTACCTGATACACCGCTATCGCGAGCAGGCTCACTCCTACAGCGGATTTGGGTTGGCAGATAAATCTGTGGGGGCTGGCACCCGCCGGAAATTTTCCCTACGGTGTCTACCTGTTCTCTCCCAGCATCGACGAGGTCCGTTTCATGAGCAATGCGTCTTACGTTCCGCCCAAGGTCTGGAAACACGAAGCCCCGTCCGGCGGCCACTTCGCCAGTATCAACCGCCCGATCGCCGGGCCGACCCACGACAAGGAACTGCCAGTCGGCAAGCATCCGTTGCAGCTGTACTCGCTGGCCACGCCCAACGGAGTGAAAGTCACCATCATGCTCGAAGAGCTGCTCGCGCTCGGGCACAGCGAGGCCGAGTACGATGCGTGGCTGATCCGCATTGGCGAGGGCGATCAGTTCTCCAGCGGCTTTGTCGAGGTCAACCCGAATTCGAAGATCCCGGCGCTGCTGGACCGCAGTGCCGAGCCGCCGATCCGGGTGTTCGAGTCTGGTTCGATCCTGCTCTATCTGGCGGAAAAGTTCGGCGCCTTCCTGCCGAAAGACCCGGCCGGTCGCACCGAAACCCTCAACTGGCTGTTCTGGCAAATGGGCTCAGCGCCGTATCTGGGCGGTGGCTTCGGGCATTTCTACGCTTATGCGCCGGAGAAGCTCGAATACCCGATCAACCGCTTCACCATGGAAGCCAAGCGGCAGCTGGATGTACTCAACCGCCGTCTTGCCGACAGCACCTATCTGGCCGGCGACGACTACACCATCGCCGACATCGCCGTGTGGCCCTGGTACGGGCAACTGGTGCGCAACAACGTCTACTCGGCGGCGGAATTTCTCGCCGCGCATGAGTACACCCATGTGCAGCGCTGGGCGGAAGACATCGCCAAGCGGTCGGCGGTCGTGCGTGGGCAACGGGTGAACCGCACTTGGGGTGATGAAGACAGTCAGGTGCCGGAGCGGCATGGGGCGAAGGATCTGGACTGATTGCAAAAACCGTCTAACCCTGTGGGAGCGAGCCTGCTCGCGAAAGCGGAGTATCAGACAACGCATCTGTTGAATGACACACCGCCTTCGCGAGCAGGCTCGCTCCCACATTTGCTTGTGGACGCGATCAAATCCAATTGTGAAAAAATCATTAACTAACTGACCCGTACGGGTTTAACCCCTCGGAAACTTCCGACATACTAATGCGAATAATTCTTACACGCACTCGTATCAGTACTGTTTGGGCAATCCTGGGGAAGCAGATAGATGTCGTTTCACACCATTCACCGCCGTTCGAACCTTTCACCTAACCTCCTCGCAATTGCCATCGGCATGGCCACCATCGCACCTGCCTTCGCCGAAGAAACCGCCTCCACCGCGCCAGCCAATGGCCCGCTGGAACTGCAAGCGACCGAGATCGGCGCTACGCAGATGAGCAGCACCACCGAAGACACGCAGTCCTACACCACCGGCCCGATGCAGACCGCGACCAAGCTGTCGCTGACCATGCGCGAAACGCCGCAGGCGGTGACGGTGATCACTCGCCAGCGCATGGACGACCAGAACATGACCAGCGTCAACGACGTGGTGCGTGGCACGCCGGGGCTGTTCCTCAGCGAGGCCAGCGGCCCGGGCCGGCAGACTTACAAGGCACGCGGTTTCGACATCGACAACATCATGTACGACGGCCTGCCCAGCTCCTATTCGCCGTACACCCTGGCGGTGCAACCGAACCTGGCGATGTTCGACCGAGTGGAAATCGTCCGTGGTGCGACCGGTCTGGTCACCGGTGCCGGCAACCCATCGGCGGCGATCAACATGGTGCGCAAGCGTCCGACTGCTGACCAACGCGTGACCCTCACCGGCGCCGCCGGCAGCTGGGATGACTATCGTGGCGAAGTCGACGCCTCCAGCCCGCTGAACGAAAGCGGCACCCTGCGTGGCCGCGTGGTGACGTCGTATCAGGGCGCCGACAGCTTCCGCGACAAGGAAGAAAATGATCACGGCCTGTTCTACGCCATCGGCGAGGCGGACTTGAGCGACAGCACTACCGCGACCCTCGGCTTCTCGCGGCAGAACGATCAGACCAACTATTTCTGGGGTGGCCTGCCGATTGGCGAAAACGGCCACCACCTCGACCTGCCCCGCTCCACGTACCCGGGCACGGATTGGGAAAACCGCAAGCTGCAGGTCGACACCGTGTTCGGTGAAGTCGAACACCGTTTCGACAACGACTGGAAACTGCATCTCGGCGGTTCGACTTCGACCACCGAGGGCGAATTCTCCGGCACGTATCTGTCGCGCTA
Organism: Pseudomonas moraviensis subsp. stanleyae; assembly: GCF_036283065.1. Lineage (GTDB taxonomy): Bacteria > Pseudomonadota > Gammaproteobacteria > Pseudomonadales > Pseudomonadaceae > Aquipseudomonas > Aquipseudomonas stanleyae. The sequence continues at coordinate 21,560 of NZ_JAADJI010000002.1, read as the reverse complement.
CGACGGCCCGCTGGAAACCACCGCCTACCAATCGCACCACACCGACAAGCAACGCGCGTTCGACGGTTTTGCCAGCGGCCCGTTCGAAGCGTTCGGCCGTACTCACGAATTGGTGGTCGGCGCGAGCAACCGCGTGTACGACGCCACCACCAAGGAATACTCGCCCTACGACACCGGCCTGCCGATCGGCGCGCCCAAGCCTGACTTCGTGCGCAGTGGCAAGTCGCGCAACGTCACCACCCAGGACGCGGTTTACCTGACCACGCGCTTGAGCCTGGCCGATCCGCTGACGCTGATCCTCGGCAGTCGTCTGGACTGGTATGACTACGACGATCGCACCGCTGACGGCGACTTCAAGGTCACGCGCAACCTGACCCGATACGCCGGCCTGATCTACAAACTCGACGACCATCACTCGGTCTACGCCAGCTACACCGACATTTTCACTCCTCAGACCCAGAAGGATCTCGGCGGCAAAGTGCTTGAGCCCATCGTCGGGGAAAACTACGAAATCGGCATCAAGGGCGAATATTTCGACGGCGCGCTGAACGGCAGCGTGGCGGTGTTCCAGATGGACCAGACCAACCGCGCGACCCAAGCGGCGACGCAGCTCGGCTGCCCGGAACTGACCTGCTACGAAACCTCCGGCAAGGTTCGCGCGCAGGGCGTAGACATGGAACTGCAAGGCGCGCTGACCGAGCATTGGCAAGTCGGCGCCGGCTACACCTACACCCGCGCCCACTACCTCAAGGACGAAAACCCGGCCAACAACAATCAGAAATTCGACACCGACATGCCCGAGCACCTGTTCAAGGTCTCCACTGTCTACCGCTTCCAGGGCCCGCTGGAAAAACTGCGGGTGGGCGGCAACGTCTACTGGCAGAGCCGCATGTACAACGACATCGCCCTGGCCAACGGCAGCAGCTATCGCCTGCAACAGGGCGGCTACGCAGTCACCGATCTGATGGCCGGTTACGAGGTCAACAAGCACCTCGACCTGCAGGTCAACGCCAACAACATCTTCGATCGCAAGTACTACTCCTCGATCGGTACCGACGTGACCTGGGGCTCGACCGACAACTACGGCACGCCACGCAGCTACATGATGACGGCGAAGTACAAGTTCTGATTCGATAGATTCAGCGAGCAGCACAACGGGCTGCCGGAAAATTTTCCGGCGGCCTTTTTTTTCGCAGGCTCATTAGGCATGGCCGGCAATTACCGATAGTCTTTGGCGACACTTTCGCGAAGCGCCGGCCATGCCCCAGACAGATTTCTCCTCCGACCTCGAAGCCATCGGCAGCATTGATGCGGTGCCGGTGATCCTGAGCATGGTCAAGCACATGACCGGCATGCGTTTCGCCGCCGTAGCGCGGGTTACCGAGAGCAAGTGGATCGCCTGCGCCGTGGATGACTCGATCGATTTCGGACTATTGCCCGGCGGCGAACTGGTGCTCGAGTCGACGATTTGCCATGAAATCCGCCAGCATCATCAGCCGGTGATTTTCGGCCACGCCAGCCAGCATCCGCTGTTCTCCACGCACCACACACCGAAAACCTACGGTCTGGAAAGCTACATCTCCATCCCAATCATCAAGGCCGATGGCGAATTCTTCGGCACGCTGTGCGCCATCGATTCGGTGCCGGCGAATCTCGATGATTCGGCCATCGAAAAGACCCTCACCCTCTTCGCCCAGTTGATCGCAATGAGCCTGGACACCCAAGGTCATCTGCACGCAACCAGAACCGCGCTGGCCGATGCCAACGAGATGGGCCGTCTGCGCGAGCAATTCATTGCGGTGCTGGGCCACGATTTGCGCACGCCACTGAGCGCCATTCGCATGAGTGCCGACCTGCTCGAAAGCAAGGCCGAGGACAAGCGCTCGCGTACGCTGTTGTCGGCGATCCGCACCAGCTCGGTGCGCATGGGCGTGTTGATCGAAAACATCCTTGACTTCGCCCGCGGCCGACTCGGCAGCGGAATTCCGGTGCAGCGCAAACTGGTGGACGACTTGCAGCAAACGCTGCGCCAGACCCTGGACGAAATCAAGGTGGCGTACCCGCAGGCGCAGTTCATTGATGTGCTGGAGGTGCCGACCGGCGTGTATTGCGACCCGCTGCGCATCAGCCAGCTGTTGTCGAATCTGCTGGGTAACGCCGTGACCCATGGCTCGACGGAAGAGCCGATCGTGCTCAAGGCGTTTGCCGAGGGCGATGAGATGGTCATTTCGCTGACTAACCAGGGCGCGCCGATTCCGCCCGCGCTGATGCCGCTGCTGTTCGAACCGTTCTCGCGTTCCGAAGCCGGACAGCGCAATGAAGGGCTGGGGCTGGGCTTGTACATTGCCGGGCAAATTGCCAATGCGCACAACGGCACCTTGAGCGTGACGTCCGACAGTGAAACGGGCACCTGTTTTGTCGCGCGCTTCCCTGCCCGCTTCAAGTGGGTCTGAGCTTCGGCTCAGGTATTGAGAGGTGTCTGCGGCGTGTCCGGATTGAGCTGGCGTCGACGGAACTGCCCCGGCGGCTGGCCATGGATCTGCCGAAAACGTCGGGAGAAATAAGCCTCATCGGCGAACCCGCACAACCGCGCCACCTCGCCCACCGAGCGCGTGCTGTTGAGCAGAAAATTGCGCGCGGCGTGCATGCGCCGCTCGAGCACCAGCTCGGTAAAGGTCTTGCCGATCTCCTTGCGCAGCCAGTGCGTCAGGTAGGTCGGTGACAGATAGGTCGCAGCGGCGACCTTGATCAGGTTCAGATCAGGATCGGCGATGTTCTTGCGCAAGTATTCGAACATACGGCTCAAGGCGTCGCGACGACTGTTCTCGGCGGCATTCTCTTCCGCCAGGTGCTTGAGCGGCTCGGCATAGAGAAAACACACGCTGCCAATCATCTGCAGCAACAGGCCCTTGAGCATTTCCCGCGTGCCGAACTGACGGTTCTCATCGAGTGCGCGCATCTGCTCGATCAAGCCGCAGACCTGAGCAAAATCCTCATCACTCAGAATGAAATCCAGATGCTCCTGAAAGCGGAACGGCGACAGCTCGGGCGCGAGCAGGATCGACACTTCTTCCAGATCCATCGGGTCGCATTGCAGATGCGGCAAGAGGAACGTCTGGGAAAAATTGATCACGATGAAGTTGCTGTCCTCGGGATGCGGAATCACATGCACGCGATGCGGCAGGATGAACGCCAGGGTGTTGCGCGGGAACGGTCGCTGCACGCTGCCGATGTGCTGCACGGTGTCGCCACCGAGGTTGATCTGAATCTGGAAGTACTCATGCCGGTGAGGCGCAGTTTCGGCGCGCCGACCCTTTTTGTCGCGAATGTAGAAATCGGTCAATTCGCTGCGTTGCTGCATGACGTAGGTCGGAATACGGCTGGGTACGGACATGGGCGGGAAGTCCTCCGGGTAGTGAGGTGGCGCTTGTCATCTTGCAGGGTTGAGCGGTGTGCGGCAATGAGTCATACGATGACCTAGGCTTTTTTGAAGGAGGCCTCGCGACGCGGCTGTCCAAAAACCTGATTGCCATCGAAATATAAGTAATCGCGGTTTTTCAATTACTTAGCTTTGCTATCTGATCTTTCTTATCAAGACAAATCGTATTTATCTTTTTGGACAGGTTCACCGAATCCACTTTTTTAAAGAAAAAACGTTCTAACCGATCGGTTGATTTAGAACCGTTGTACGACCACTGTAATGACAACGCAGCCCAACCTCTTTCAAAAACAATCAAAGGTGCGCACGTCATGATCCTGCTATTGCCCCTCGCCGCCCCGCCCGATCCTGCCCCGATAACCGCAGCGGACAGCTGTCGCTGACCGTCTGAATCCATCGGCTCATCGCGCCTGTTTCACGTTCGATTGCCTTGCCCCACACCTTGCGGGCAACGGCATCGGCTGCCCAAAAAATCTCGATTCTTCTAACAATAACGAGGTCTCCGCATGTCCAACTCCCACTCTTCCAGTGCCACGGTGCCGCCGGTGATTGCCGGCACACGTGATGCCGTCTCGTCGCAGCGCCTGCCCACCCGGCGGCGCTGGTTCATGCTGTCGTTGCTGCTGATTGCGACGATCATCAATTACATCGACCGGGTGAACATCTCGATCGCCGCGCCGTTCATGGCCAAGGACCTGGGCCTGGACAAGATCGAAATGGGCCTGATCTTTTCTGCCTTCGCCTGGACCTATGCCCTGGCGCTGGTGCCGGCCGGATTCATCGCTGACCGGTTTGGCTCGCGCTTCACCTACGGCGTTTCGCTGATCAGTTGGTCGACCGTCACCGTGTGCCAGGGTTTCGCCACCGGATTTGCCTCGCTGTTCGGCCTGCGTCTGGCGGTCGGTGCCATGGAAGCGCCGGCCTTTCCGGCCAACAGCCGCGCGGTGACGGTGTGGTTCCCGGCGCGGGAACGCGGGCTGGCCAGCAGCATCTACGTGTGCGGCCAGTACCTCGGCACGGCGCTGTTCACCGGCGCGCTGCTGTGGCTGGCGACCACCTTCGACTGGCGCCACGTGTTCTACAGCACCGGTGCACTCGGCATCGTTTTCGGCGTGCTGTGGCTGTACCTGTATCGCGATCCGCTGAACTGCAAGAAGGTCAGCCAAGAGGAATTGAAGTACATCGAAACCGGCGGCGGTCTGGTCAAGAGCAGCCAGGAGCGCACCCGTTTCAACTGGCGGCAGATTGCCGAACTGTTCAGCTATCGGCAGATCTGGGCGATCTGCATCGGCAAGTTCGCCAGCACCTCGGCGCTGTACTTCTTCCTCACCTGGTTCCCGACGTACCTGATCGAAGAACGCAAACTGACCATGATCAAGGCCGGGATCTTCGCCGTGCTGCCCTTCGTCGGTGCGACGGTGGGGATCCTTTTGGCCGGCATCGTTTCCGATCTGCTGATCCGTCGCGGCTACTCGATGTCGTTTGCACGCAAGTTGCCGCTGGTGGTCGGTTCGATGCTGGGCATGTCGATCGTGCTGGTGAATTTCACCGACTCCAATGTGATCTGCATTGCCGTGCTGACCATCGCCTTCTTCGCCCAAGGCATTGCGTCTTCGTCGTGGGCGGCGGTTTCGGAAGTGGCGCCGAAAGAGCTGATCGGCCTGACCGGCGGGATCACCAGTCTGGCGGCGAACATCGGCGGCATCGTCACGCCGATCGTGATCGGCGCCATCGTCCACGCCACCGGGACCTTCGCCTATGCCTTCTGGTTCATTGGCGGCGTGGCGCTGATCGGCACCCTCTCCTATTCGTTGCTGCTGGGGCGCCTGTATCGCATCGAACTGAAGGTGCGCTGAACGGAAAAAACCGGATTTGTCCAAACGCAGGCGGCTTTCGTCCAACTTCACCGACGCGAGCCGCCGTACGCTGCCCTTTCAAACAGGATGACCCGCAGGATGAACATGACCGAATACGTCTTTACCCCGGATCTGCCCGTAACCCTGCCGGTACTCGGCAGCGAGCAACGCTTCCCCGTTGGCCGGGTGTTCTGTGTCGGCCGCAACTACCCATGGCCGGACACTCAAGGCCAGTCGCGCCAGCCACCGGTGTTCTTCATGAAACCGGCAAGCTGCGTGGTCGATGCCGTCGGCGACGTCGCCTTCCCCTCGGTGTGCGAGGACTTCGTCCATGAAATCGAACTGGTTGTCGCCATTGGCGAAGGCGGCGCCAATATCCCCGAAGATCAGGCTCTGGCCTACGTCTGGGGCTACGCCGCCGGCCTCGACCTGACCCGCCGCGATGTGCAACGCGCAGCGAAAAGCAACGGCTTGCCCTGGGAAGGCGCCAAGGTCTTCGACGGCGCCGCGCCGATGACCGCCGTCGTCCCGGTCAGCCGCTGCGGCCATCCCGAAGGCGAGTTGTGGCTGAACGTCAACGGCGAAGAACGCCAGCGTGACAACCTCGATAGCCAGATCTGGTCAGTCAGTGAAGTGATCGCCCGCATATCTCAATCCGTGGCCCTGCGCGCCGGCGACCTGATCATGACCGGCAGCCCCGCCGGCGTCGACAGTCTGCAACCGGGCGACGTGATCAGCGCTGGCATCGACGGCATCGGCCAACTGGAAATGCGCGTCAGCCCACGGCCCTGATCCGGCGAATTCTGAGACAAGGAGAACAACAATATGACCACCCCTTTGAAAGTCGCGCTGGTCACCGGCGCCGGCAGTGGCATCGGCCTCGCCGTGGCGCTGGGCCTGATGGCCGATGGTTTCACCCTGGTGCTCGCCGGCCGCCGGCCCGAGCCCCTGCAGGCGCTGGTCGAGCAGGCGCAGAGCCAAGGTCATCAAGCCTTGGCGGTGCCCACTGACGTGCGTGATCCGGCCAGTGTCGACGTGCTGTTCGCGACGATTGCCGAGGCCTACGGGCGTCTCGACGTGGTCTTCAACAACGCCGGGGTCAACGCCCCCGCCGTGCCGCTGGATGAACTGACGTTCGAGCAATGGCGCAACGTGATCGACACCAACCTCAACGGCGTCTTCCTCTGCGCCCGCGGCGCGTTCGGGCTGATGCGCAAACAACAGCCACAGGGCGGGCGGATCATCAACAACGGGTCGATTTCCGCACACACACCACGGCCGTTCAGCAGCGCCTACACCGCGAGCAAACACGCCGTGCTCGGCCTGACCAAATCCCTCGCGCTGGACGGCCGCGAATTCAACATCGCCTGCAGCCAGATCGACATCGGCAATGCGCTCACGGAAATGTCGGTGCGCATGACCAAAGGTGTACGGCAGGCCAACGGCAGCATCGCCGTCGAGCCGATGGTCGACGTCAAACACGTCGCCGACGCCGTGCGCTACATCGCCGGCCTGCCGCTGTCGGCCAACGTCCTGAACATGACCGTCATGGCCAGCGCCATGCCGTTTGCCGGCCGCGGTTGAGCCGGCCTTTTTATTGCGTAACGAGGTAGCCATGAAGCCAGAAATCCTGCAACTGAGCCCGATCCTGATCCCGCAAATCAACGCGCGCCTGGAAGAACTGTTCACCGTACGCCGCTACTTTCAACAAGCGGACAAAGCCGCCTATATAAAGGAACACGGCGCCAACATTCGCGGCGTCATCACCGGCGGCCACACCGGCATCAGCCAGGCGCTGATGGCGCAACTGACGAACCTGGAAGTCGTCGCGGTCAACGGCGTTGGCACCGACGCCGTCGACCTCGCCTACGCCCGCGACCGCGGCATCCGCGTCACCGCCACCATCGGCGCCCTCACCGAAGACGTCGCCGACCTCGCCATCGGCCTGCTCATCTCGGTCTGCCGCGGCCTGTGCACCAGCGACCGCTACGTCCGTTCCGGCCAATGGCCGCAAAGCCCAACCCCACTCGCCCCGCTGCCGCTGGCCCGACAAGTCTCCGGCATGCGCATCGGCATCGTCGGCATGGGCCGCGTCGGCCGCGCCATCGCCGTCCGAGCCGCCGCCTTCGGCTGCCCGATCAGCTACACCGATCTGCGCCCCATGAGCGACGTCCCCCACACCTTCGTCGCCGACCTCAAACAACTGGCCCGCGACAGCGACGCCCTGATCCTCGCCGCCGCGGCGGACAAGGGCGAAGCGATCATTGATGCGCAAGTGCTGCAAGCGCTGGGCAAGGACGGTTACCTGGTCAACGTCGCCAGAGGCAAACTGGTGAATGAGGCGGATCTGGTTGCCGCGCTTGCCGCTGGCGAGATTGCCGGGGCTGGGCTGGATGTGTTTGTCGATGAACCGAATGTGCCGGAAGCGTTGTTTGGTAACGAACAGGTGGTGCTGCAACCACATCGGGCCAGCGCCACGCTTCAGACACGCACGCGGATGGGGGAAATGGTGGTGGCGAGTCTGGTCGATACGTTTGCGGGGAAAGTGCCGGTTGGGTGTGTGTGACGGGGTGAATGGTTGTTTGGGACAGGCTGCAGATCGCGGTTGTGTCAGTGAAACCCAGCCCCCCCTCACCCCAGCCCTCTCCCCCCAGGGGGCGAGGGGGAAAGGGAGCCGATCTTCGTTGAATTCGAGACCGAGTTCGACGCGGAGTCTTAGGTCGACGTATCTTCAACAAACACATCGATCAATTCCCCCTCTCCCTCTGGGAGAGGGTCAGGGTGAGGGCTGGCCCTGGAGCAACCGGATCGCAAGGCAAACGAACACTCCCCAATCATCATCATGTTTGCCTGATACACCGCTATCGCGAGCAGGCTCGCTCCTACAGTTTTGATCGAGTGCATTCAGTAACATCCAGATCGGCTGTCAGGCCGCCTTCGGGAGCACGCTTGCTCTCACAGAAAAGCAAAAGCAAAGGCCAGATCAAAAGATCGCAGCCTTCGGCAGCTCCTACAGTGGATCGCGCTCCACTCAAAAACAGGTCGGCTGTCAGGCCGCCTTCGCGAGCAGGCTCGCTCCCACAGAAAAGCAAAATCAAACCAAGCAGGCCGCCCCGCCACCCAATACGATGAGCGTTAGCTCGAGTTCCGCTTTTGATCCTGGAGCCAGTTGGCAGGCTGAGCGGAGGGATTGATCCGGGCGTGGGAGCGCAGCGACCGTACGACGCAGTCGTACACAGCGGAAGGAGGTGCAGCGAAGCAAACCGGAAACGCTGCGCCCGGATCGATCCCGCAGCGAAGGAACCCCGAGCCCCAGCGAGCGGGCCGAACGTCAGGGCGAAGCCTTTTTGGGTACTTTTTCGGCGTCTGGAAAAAGTGCCTCGCCGTAAGGGCGAAACCGCCAGCCGCAACACCGCAAGAAACAGATATGCACCCAAAACCCGAAGAGCATGGTCGGCCCAAAGGCCGCCAAGAACACAAAAAAAACCCCACAACCGGAAACCCAGTGTGGGGCCAAAAAATTGGTTGGTTGCGGCCAACCAAAGGAGCTCTGTAAAAAACCACCCAAGCGCTCAGATCAAATGCAATCCTGAGCCGCCCGCTCAAAACTCGAAGGCAGCAAATTCGACGCCAGCAAATGCCGCTCATAAATGAACACCTTGCCGCCCTTCCCCGCCTTGTAGGCCTCCAGCACGTTATCCGCCGACACCTTGCTCGGCACCACAATCCGATAACTGCGCTGACTCTGCGAAACCGTCGGATTCAACGCACTGCCCTGCAACTTCGGCACCACGCACTCGGCGTACTGCGCCGGCGTCTTGCTCGTCTGCAACGTCAAAGTCGGATCGTTCGGCGCCGAAGCACAACCGGCGAGCAACAGGGAAACAAAAGCCATGACAGGCACGAATAAAGGACGCATCGGGGTAATCCTGAAAATAAAGGTTCGGTTCAACCGGCAACGGTTCGACTTCACGGCGCCGCCGTTGCCATTTACGTTTTTGAGAATCAGCTCGACGCCACCAGGGCCTTGAGCGACACATCGAATTGCTTCAGCGCGTCGAGTTGCAGGTCACGCTGCTGATTGATCTGTGCAGCGATTTGCGGCGCCGCCTGGTTGTGCACCCAGACCGACGGCAGCTCTCGCTCGATCGCCCCTTGCGCCTTGCCGATGTATTGCAGATCGGCGTCGTAGAACCGCGCAGAAAAGCGCGCCTCGACCAGACTGTTGCGCTGGGTCAGCAAGCGATTGAAGGTGTCGAGCTTGACCACCACATCCGGATGGGCCTGCACCAGCGCATCGAGATTGTCGTAAACAGTCACCGAGACGAACTGCTGCTGCAGCGAACTCACCAGCCAGTCGAGGGCCAGTTCCGGATCGGAGCTGCCGACAAAGGCGTCGCGGATTCGCGAGTCCAGCGCGTATTTCGCGCCGTTCAGCGCCATGTCGTGGTAGCGCTCCAGGTATTGCAGGTTCTGCAAGGTGTTCTCACTCAACAGCACACCCACGGTCTGCGTGTGCTGCAACGCCGAGGCGCTGGCGGTGATGGGTTGCAGGTGACACGACCGGGCGTCGTCTGCATAAGCCGGTGCGGTAACCAACCCGCCCATCAGCAGGGCGATCATTGCCAGTCGAGTCAGAATGTTCATCGCGCAATTTCCTTGAGCTGCGTCTTCGATGGAGGCGATTTTCCGCCGATCGCCGGCAAAGCAGAACTTGCGTTTCTTGATGGTCACTATTACTTCCAGCAATAGTTGCGTGCCGCGCAGACTGATGCACACTGCACAAACCCAAGAAAAATGATGAGGGTCTCGCCTTGAGAACGTTTGATCTGATCCGTGACGCCGTGCTGCCCGAATATCGCGACCGCGTAGCCGAATACCTGATGCAGTACGAAAGCATCCTGCTGGACAAAAACAGCCGCGATGCACAATTGATCCGCGACACCGCCCAGCAACTGCGCGGTTACCTGCGCGGGCTCAACACCACTCGAGTGCTGGGCATGGCCTATTGGGAAGAGCTCGACCGCCGCGTTGTCGACACTTGGCTAAGCCCGCAAGAGTGAATGCTGGAGCGCCAGTGGTCTGCCCGGCAACGTGCCCCCTGCGAAAAACCTGACCAAACGCTTACAATCGCAGGCCTATTGCCATACAGACAGGCCTGCCCGGAATGCCGCTCGATCCGCCAACGATGCTGACCATCACGATCGCCCTCGCAGCCGCTGCCGCGATGTACCTGGCGGTCGAGTGGCGCAGCATCCGTGAGCCTTCGCTACTGTTCTGGAGCGCCGGTTTCGCCACCATCACCATCGGTTCCACCCTCGCCCTGCTGCGCAGCAGTGGTTTTCTGCTGCTGGGCATCTGGTTCGCCAACGGCCTGCTGGTGACCGCGCACTTCTTTTTCCTGCTCGGTGTGGCGCGCTTCACCCAGACCCGACTGTCGCCGGCGTGGTACCTGATTTTCGCGACGTGGCTGATCATGCTGCTCTTGCCGGACGGGCCGCTATGGTCGAAAGCCATGCTGGTGGCCAACTCGCTGCTGGTCGCGATTCCGACGCTCAAAGCCAGTTCGCTGCTGCGTCCACACGGCAAGTCGTTGAGCGTCGGCGCGGTGCAATTGCGTTATGTGCTGCTCGGCCACGGCATCTTTTATGTGGCCAAGGCCCTGACCGTGGTGATCCCCGGCACGCTGATCGATCTGGCAGCGTTTCGCGGCGAGATCATTCAGATCTCGCTGGTCGAAGGCGCAATGGCAATCATGTTGATCGCCCTGTCGATGACCGGTACCGAGCGTTATCGCCGGGAAAAGCAGATCGCCCGCCTCGCCGAACGCGATCCGCTCACCGCCCTTTATAACCGCCGCGCCCTGGAAAAACGCACGCCACGCCTGCTGGCCGGAGTTTGCGCGCAACGCCCGGGTGCGCTGCTGTTGATCGATATCGACAACTTCAAACTGGTCAACGATCAGTACGGGCACATCGCCGGCGACCGCTTGCTGATTGCCCTGAGCGAAATGATCCGCGCTCATCTGCCGGCCCATGCGCTGACCGCACGACTGGGCGGCGATGAGTTTCTGATGCTGCTCAACAACGCCCCAGCCGAAGCTATTCTTGAACTGGGCAATGCCTTGCGCGAACAGTTTCTGGCCATGGCGTCGCACACCTATCCCACGTCCGCTGCGGTGACCTTGAGCATCGGCGCCACCCTGTTCGACAAACCGCCGGCCAGTCTGGATGCGCTGATCGAACTGGGCGACGCCGCGCTTTACGAGTCCAAACGCGGAGGACGCAACCGCTTGCGCCTGTCCGGCCTCGCCACTCCAGGATGACCCACGCCATGTCCAGCCATGACACCCCACTGCAAGACCTCGCCGCCCCCGAAGGCGTTTGCTACGGCTGCGGCGGCCGCAACCCGCACGGCCTGCACGTCAAAAGTCGCTGGGACGAAGACGGCCGCCATGTGATCGCCGAACACCTGCCTGAAGCCCAATACTGCGGCTGGCCGGATCTGGTTTACGGCGGGCTGATCGCCATGCTGGTCGACTGTCACTCGAACTGGACCGCCATGGCCTGGCACTACCGCGCAGAAAGCCGCGAAGCCGGCAGCCTGCCGCGCATCGATTGCGTGACTGGCAATCTCGGGATCAAGTTCATCAAGCCAACGCCAATGGGCGTATCGCTGCTCTTGCGCGCGCGGATTGAGGGTGAGGTCGGGCGCAAGACCCGGGTGATTTGCGAGGTGTATGCGGGGCAAGTGCTGACGGCGGTGGGTGATTCAGTGTTTGTGCGGGTGGATACGGGGCAGTTGGCGGATGCGGCCCATGGCCGCAAAAACCCCTCACCCTAACCCTCTCCCAAGGGAGAGGGAACTGACCGCGGGGTTTGGTCGAACTACGCCGACTTGGGAAACCGAGTCGAACTCAAATCTTGAGAAGCCCGAATATCGGCCCCCTCTCCCTCGGGAGAGGGCTGGGGTGAGGGGCTGCGGTTTACGTCACGCAGCCACATCCAAGCCGAAAGCGAAACATCAAAGCCCGCTCTTCAAAGCCCCAAAGCCGCCACACCCGCCCGCGCCGCATGCAGCTTCTTGTAGCTCTCGATCAAGCGCAAATGCCGATCCAGCCCTTCCAGCTTCATGCTCGTCGGCGTCAAACCGTAAAACCGCACGCTGCCATTCACCGAACCAATCGCCGCATCCATACGCTCGTCACCGAACATACGGCGGAAATTCGCTTCGTAGTCTTCCAGCTCCAGGTCTTCATCCAATTCCATCTCCAGCACCACATTCACAGCCTGATAGAACAAGCCGCGCTCAACGGTGTTGTCGTTGTATTGCAGGAACGCCTCGACCAGATCCTTGGCCTCGTCAAACTTCTGCAGCGCGAGGTAGATCAGCAAGCGCAGCTCGAGAATCGTCAGCTTGCCCCACGGCGTGTTGTCGTCGAACTCGATGCCGATCAGCGTGGTGATATCGGTGTAGTCGTCCTGCTCGCTGCGTTCCAGGCCCTGGACCAGATTGCGCAAGCCGACCTTGCTGAGATTGTGCAGGTTGAGGATGTCGGCGCGAAATTGCAGGGCTTTGTTAGTGTTGTCCCAGATCAGGTCTTCGATCGGGTAGATCTCCGAGTAATCCGGCACGAGGATGCGGCAGGCCTTGGCGCCGATGTGCTCGTAGACCGCCATGTAGACTTCCTTGCCCATGTCTTCAAGGATGCCGAACAGGGTTGCGGCTTCTTCGGCGTTGGAGTTTTCGCCTTGGCCGGAGAAGTCCCACTCGACGAACTCGAAGTCTGGTTTGGCACTGAAGAAGCGCCACGACACCACGCCGCTGGAGTCGATGAAGTGCTCGACAAAGTTGTTCGGCTCGGTCACCGCCTGCCCGGAGAACGTCGGCTGCGGCAAGTCGTTCAGGCCTTCGAAGCTGCGGCCCTGCAACAGTTCGGTCAGGCTGCGTTCCAGCGCGACTTCCAGGCTCGGGTGCGCGCCGAACGAGGCGAAGACGCCGCCGGTGCGCGGGTTCATCAGGGTCACGCACATCACCGGGAACTCACCGCCCAGCGAGGCATCCTTGACCAGCACCGGGAAGCCCTGCTCTTCCAGGCCTTTGATGCCGGCGAGGATGCTCGGGTATTTCTCCAGCACTTGCTGCGGCACATCCGGCAGGGCCATTTCGCCTTCTAGAATCTCGCGTTTGACCGCGCGCTCGAAAATTTCCGACAGGCACTGCACCTGCGCTTCGGCCAAGGTGTTGCCGGCGCTCATGCCGTTGCTCAGGTAGAGGTTTTCGATCAGGTTGGACGGGAAGTACACCACTTCGCCGTCCGACTGGCGCACGAACGGCAGCGAGCAGATGCCGCGCTGGGTGTTGCCGGAGTTGGTGTCGTACAGGTGCGAACCGCGCAGCTCGCCGTCGCGGTTGTAAATGCCGAGGGTGTAGTCATCGAGAATTTCGCTTGGCAACTCGTCTTTCGGACCCGGTTTGAACCATTTCTCCTCCGGGTAATGCACAAACTCGGCATTGGCGATGTCTTCGCCCCAGAACTGATCGTTGTAGAAGAAGTTGCAGTTCAGGCGCTCGATGAACTCGCCCAGCGCCGAGGCGAGTGCGCCTTCCTTGGTGGCGCCCTTGCCGTTGGTGAAGCACATCGGCGAATGCGCGTCGCGGATGTGCAGCGACCAGACGTTGGGCACGATGTTGCGCCACGAGGCGATTTCGATCTTCATGCCGAGGTCGGCAAGGATCTTCGACATGTTGGCAATGGTCTGTTCCAGCGGCAGGTCCTTGCCGGCGATGTAGGTGCCCGCCTGCGAACCGGCCTGCGGCATCAACAAGGCCTGGGCATCGGCGTCGAGGTTGTCGACTTCTTCGATGATGAACTCGGGGCCGGTCTGCACCACTTTCTTCACCGTGCAGCGGTCGATCGAACGGAGGATGCCCTGGCGATCCTTGTCGGAGATGTCGGCGGGCAATTCGACCTGAATCTTGAAGATCTGGTTGTAGCGGTTTTCCGGGTCGACGATGTTGTTCTGCGACAGGCGAATGTTCTCTGTCGGAATATTGCGCGTGTCGCAGTACAGCTTGACGAAGTAAGCCGCGCACAAGGCCGACGACGCCAGGAAGTAGTCGAACGGCCCCGGTGCCGAGCCGTCGCCCTTGTAGCGGATAGGCTGATCGGCGATCACCGTGAAGTCGTCGAACTTGGCTTCAAGTCGAAGGTTGTCGAGAAAGTTGACCTTGATTTCCATGCAGGATTACCAGAATACGGCTAAACGAATGGCGGCCATTATCCGGTTTTTGTGCGGGAAGTCTCGCCCTTTCGGGATTCGCCGCTGGCCGGCGATGCTGGACATTCCGTGGGATTCGCTACACTTTGAACAAATCAGGCGATGTCATAGAACAACAATCTGAACATTGTGCCCGCGCCATTGTTCTAGATTCACAAGACACCGGATCAAGGACGAGCACATGGCCGTTACCCTCGCTACGCAGCCGATCCCTACCCCGCAACGCGCCGTAACCCGGCGCCTGGCGATCGCGGTTGGGGCGTTGTTCGTTGCTGGCGTCATAGCCGCGATCAGCACATTGCTAGGCATCGCCAATACCCTGGATGCCAAAGATCTGGAACAGAACCAGTTCTACTCCGTGCGCGCCGTGGAAAACCGCATCACCGCTTCGAAAAACTACATCACCAGTTACGCCTACTGGACCCGCGCCTATGAGGCCTTGAGCGGGCCGATCGACACCGAATGGGCGTACACCGAACAGAACATGGGCAAGACCCTGTTCACCAGCGATGGCTACGACGGCGTGTTCGTCCTTGATCGCCAGCGCACCAAGTACGCAGTGATTCGCGGGCAGATGGTCGAAACCGACGTGGCCACGGTGCTGCAAGCGCCCGCCTCGATGCTGGTCGAGCAAGTGCTCAGTCAGCCTGATCTGACCAAGCCGATCAGCAGCTATTCATTGTTCGAAGGCTGGCCGGCGCTGATCACCGCTGCGGCGATCATTCCCAACGACGAGCGCCCGCTGGATGAACTGCGAAACACCTCGGTGCTGGTGTTCGTCGACAAGCTGACGCCGACCAAACTGCGCAAGATCGGCAGCGGTTATGGCCTGACCAATTTGACCCTCGCCCCGGATGAAACCATTCAAACCGGTCAGCCACGCGTACCCCTCGACAGTACCGGCTACAGCCTCGTCGCCGACCTGCAACGACCCGGCCAGCAACTGTTGTGGTCGCTGGTGCCACCGCTCGGCGCAACGTTCCTGGTCCTGATGCTGCTGACCGCCTATTTCTTTCGCCACGCCTTGCGCTCGTCGCAATACGTCGACAACAGCATCCATGCGATGCAGGCGTCGAATCAGGCACTCGAAACGGCCAACCATGCACTCGAAGCCAGTGAAGAACGCTTTCGCGCCGTGGCCGAGGCGGCATCGGACTGGATCTGGGAGGTCGATGGGCAGTTGGCGCTGACGTACCTGTCGGCGCGGTTCAGCGAGGTGACCGGCTACCCACAGGCCTTCTGGCTGGGGCAGGAAATTGGTGAGCTCCTAACCTGCGATACCACGCCGCTGGAACTGTGGCTGCGCAAACTCAGCGACGAAAACAGCGCCGGCGACCTGCGCTGCACCTACCGCGATGAATCCGGGCAGCCGCGTCATTGTCGCCTGTCCGCACGACCGATTTTCGACAAGGAAAACGTCGTCGGCTATCGCGGTACCGCCAGCGACATCACCGACGAGGTCGCCGCTCATGCGCAAATCCAGCACCTGTCGATGCACGACGCCCTTACCGGTCTGCCCAACCGCAACAAGCTGGCGCGCTATCTGGATGAAGTGCTGCTATTGAAAGAACATGCGCCGCCACTGTCGCTGCTGATGATCGATCTGGACAACTTCAAACCGATCAACGATTCCCTCGGTCACCCGGCCGGTGACGCGGTGCTGCAAGAAGTCGCCACACGTCTGCGCGAATGCACTCGCGAAAACGACATCGTCGCCCGGCTGGGCGGTGATGAATTCGTCGTGGTGCTCAACGGCATGGACAGCCATCACGAGATCGACAAGTTCTGCACACGCCTGATCGGCAGCCTGCATCAACCGATCAATTACGAGCAGCATCCTCTGCACATCGGCGCCAGCATCGGCATCGCTCTGAGCCGTCGTCACGGCTTCGTCGCCAGCGACCTGATTCGCTATGCCGACATCGCGCTGTATCAGGCCAAGTCCGACGGCAAGAACACCTGGTGCTATTTCGAAGCGCACATGAGCGACCAGATCCAGACGCGGCGGCAAATGGAAGATGACCTGCGCCGTGCGCTCAAGCACAACGAGTTCGTTCTGCACTATCAGCCGCGTTACAAAGTCGATGGCAAACAGATTGTTTCGGTCGAAGCGCTGGTGCGCTGGCAGCATCCGACCCAAGGTTTGCTCGGGCCGGACGTGTTCATTCCGCTGGCCGAGCAGACCGACCTGATCGTGCCGCTGGGGCGCTGGGTCCTGCGCGAAGCCTGCGAAACCGCTCTGGACTGGCCGTCTGACATTCTGTTGTCGGTCAACCTCTCGCCTGCACAGTTTGCCCTCAGCGATGTGGTCGAGGATGTTCGCGAAGTGCTGGTGGAAACGCGTTTCCCGGCGAGCCGCCTGGAACTGGAAATCACCGAGAACGTGATGCTCAACGATACCGATGGAGCGCTGGCCACCATGAACCAGCTCAAGGAACTCGGCGTGCGCCTGAACATGGACGACTTCGGTACCGGCTATTCGTCGCTCGGTTATCTGCGCGCCTACCCATTCGACGGGATCAAGATCGACAAACGTTTAATCGCCTCGATCAGCAGCGGCACCAATGATCGTGCCGTGGTTCAGGCGATCATTGGCCTGGGCAAGGCCATGGGTTTGACGGTGACTGCCGAAGGCGTCGAGACCGAGGAGCAACTGGCGATTCTCGGCAAGGATCAATGCAACGAAGTGCAGGGCTACTTCATGAGTCGGCCGATCGACAAGGCGGCTTTTGCCGACCTGCTGCGGGCTTCGAGGCTGTCGCCGGTCAGCAAAAAGCGCCGGGTTACCTGAAGCTCAGCCGTCGTTGGCAACGCGCACCTTGCCGCTGAACACGCGGAAACCGAAGGTGTTGTAGGCCAGGGTGATCGGTATGAGCACGGCGAAACCGGACAGCATGAAGATCTGGCTGTTCGGACTGGAGGCGGCGTCGCTCAGGGTCAGATCCGGCGGAATGATGAAGGGATACAGCGCGACCAGCATCACTGCGAAGGCGAGGACGAAGACTCCCAATGCGGCGAACAGTGGCAGGCAATCGAAGCGGCTGCGGAAACCGTTGATAAAGACCATCGCTAAAGCGCTGACGAACATCCCCGCTGGCAACCACAGCCAGATACTGGCAAGCCGCCGGGCGTATTGCGGCTGCAACGTTGCTGTCCACGCGATCAACACCAGCAGTAACGCCGCGACAACCAGCGCCAGCAAGCGAGCCTGACGTGCCGAGCGTCGTTGCAGTTCATCCAGGGTGCGCCAGTACAACCAGCACGTTCCCAGCCAGACGTAACCCAGCACCAGCACCAGACCGCAAAACACCGGGAACGGGTTCAGCCAGTCGCGGCCATCACCGATGTACTGACCGCCCTGATGGGCGACGCCTTGAACCAAGGTGCCGAGCACCATGCCCTGGACAAACCCGGTCAGCAACGAAGCCAGCGCCATCACACTATCGACGATGCGCTTGCGCTTCTGGGTCGCTGCGTAGTCGCGAAACTCCAGCGCCATGGCCCGCGCGATCAATGCCAGAAACATCACGATAAACGGCAGATACAGCGCCGGCAGCAGAACTGCGTACGCCAGCGGAAACAATGCCAGCAGCCCGCCGCCGCCAAGCACCAGCCAGGTTTCGTTGGCGTCCCATACCGGCAGAATCGTCACCGCCATGGCCCGGCGCTGCTGGCTGCAACGCGTCAAGCCCATCAGCATGCCGACGCCCAGATCGGTGCCGTCGAGTAACACATAGTTCATCACCGAGAACGCCAATGCGGCGGCGCACAACAGCGTCAGCCAGTCCGTGTCCATGTCTGCGACTCCTCAGTGCCCGGTTTCGTCGGCAAGGGTTGGCTGCGGACCCGGTTGATCCTGCTGCGGCGGCTCACGCAGCAGGCGCAGCAACACCCACAGGCCGATGCCGAAGATCAACAGGTAAAACAGCAGGATCAGCCACGTCGATCCCACGACTTGCGCCCTGGACACTGACGACAGACTGTCGGCCGTACGCATCAGTCCATAGACCGTAAACGGCTGTCGCCCCACTTCAGTAACCACCCAGCCACTGAGCATGGCCAGAAACCCGGCCGGCGCCAGCAGCACGCAAGCGCCCAGCCACCGGCGCGCCGTGTACAGACGATGGCGCCGACGCAGGATCAGGCTGACCACGCCCTGCCCGAGCATCAACAGGCCCAGCCCGACCATCAGCCGGAACGCGAAAAACACTGGCGCCACGGGCGGAATGTCCTCAGCCGGGAATTCATCAAGCGCGGCGATGGTGCTGGTCAAGTCGTGATGCAGATACACGGAGCCGATGCGTGGAATGGCGACTTCCCAATGATTGCGTTGCTCGTCGCTATCCGGCCAGGCGAACAGCCGCAGTGGCTCGCCTGCGCCCTGCTCCGGCCGCGTCCAGGAGCCTTCGACCGCCGCGACTTTTTGCGGCTGGGCGTAGAGACTGTGCCGGCCATGCAGATCACCGACAACAATCTGCACCGGCATCAGCAGCGCAATCACCCACAGCGCCATGGAAAATTGCAGCCGAGCGCGTGGGTTGTTTGGGGCCTTGCGCAACTGCCAAGCGCTGATGCCGGCAACCAGCGTCGCACTGCCGATGAACACGGCGAGCAGCATGTGCGCCAGGCGATAGGGAAACGAGGGATTGAAGATGATCGCCCACCAGTCTTCGGCGAGGAAACGCCCGTCGGCGCCAATCGAATAGCCGGCGGGGGTTTGCATCCACGAGTTGGCGGAGAGAATCCAGAACGCGCTGATTATCGAGCCCACGGCCACCGCACAAGTGGCGAAAAAATGCAGACGCGGACCGACCTTCTTCAGGCCGAACAGCATGATGCCGAGGAAACCCGCTTCGATGAAAAACGCCGCCATCACCTCGTAGAACATCAGCGGACCGAGGACGTCACCGGCCTGCACCGACAGCCGCGACCAGTTAAGGCCGAACTGATACTCCAGAATCAACCCCGACGCCGTGCCCACTACAACGTTGAGGGCAAACACTTTGAGCCAGTAGCGATAGACATCCAGATAAACCTGGCGCCCGGTCCTCAACCACAACGCTTCCAGCACCATGAGGAAATTCGCCAGACCAATGCTGAACGCCGCCAGCACGATGTGGAAACTGATCGTGATTGCGAACTGGGCACGGGCCGCCATCAGGGCCGAATCGACAGCCTCCATCCATCATCCGCTGTAGAACACAGCAAGCTTGTTGCCTTCGGGGTCGCGCAGATAGGCGACATAAAAGTCCGGCGTATAGTCCTCGCGCGTACCCGGCGCGCCTTCGTCGCTGCCGCCATTGTCCACCCCAGCCTGGTGCACTTGATCAACCTTTTGCCGTGAGTCGGCGCGAAACGCCGGCATCATGCCGTTGCCCGGAGTTGCCGGCTCGCCATTGAAAGGCTTTGAAATGTGCACGCTGCCGGGACCGTTGGACTTGTCGATGCAATCCGGCAGGTAAAAACAATAGTGTTCCTCGCGATCATGCCGGTAGCCAAGCGGCGTCAGGATCGCCTTGTAAAAAGCCGCCGAGCGCTCGACATCGTTGGCGCCGACAAACAGATAACTGAGCATGGGATTTCCTCCGATGGCAGTTTTCAGCCGTGCGTTTCTTCCTGGTTCTGGGTAAACAGGTTACCGGCGTCGCGCACCAACTGGCGCCACTCCGCACTGGTGATCAGGCCTTGCTCCTCCATCTCGTCGGCAGCCTTGAGCAGTTTGTCATATTGTTGTTCCGGATCCAGAGCGGCCTCGGTCTGCTCCGCCATCTTGCGCCAGGTCGCCAGTGATGCCTTTTTTTGCTGATCGAACATACGGGTATCTCCTGAGGGACTTACCCGGTAGAAAAATCAGTGCGGCAGAGGTTCAGGGCAGACGACGGATGGACGGTTAATGCACAAAACCTTGGAGGAGTGAGCCTGCTCGCGGTAGCGGTATATCTGTCAAATTGAATTTGAATGTGCCTCCGCCATCGCGAGCAGGCTCGCTCCCACAGAGAAGCAAAATCAAGATCAAAAGATCGCAGCCTTCGGCAGCTCCTACAGTTGGATCGCGTGAATTCGACAGGAATTCGGTGACCTTCAGATCGACATCGCGAGCAGGCTCGCTTCCACGGAAAAGCAAAAGCAAAAGCAAAAGATCGCAGCCTTCGGCAGCTCCTACAGTTGGATCGCGTGAATTCGATAGAAATTCGGTGACCTTCAGGTCGACATCGCGAGCAGGCTCGCTTCCACGGAAAAGCAAAAGCAAAAGCAAAAGATCGCAGCCTTCGGCAGCTCCTACAGTTGGATCGGGTGAATTCGACAGAAATTCTGTGACCTTCAGGTCGACATGGCGAGCAGGCTCGCTTCCACGGAAAAGCAAAAGCAAAAGATCGCAGCCTTTGGCAGCTCCTACAGTTGGATCGCGTGAATTCGACAGAAATTCGTTGACCTTCAGATCGACATCGCGAGCAGGCTCGCTCCCACAGAAAAGCAAAAGTAAAAGATCGCAGCCTTCGGCAGCTCCTACAGTGGATCGCGTGAATTCGACAGAAATTCGTCGACCTTCACGTCGACATCGCGAGCAGGTTCGCTTCCACGGAAAAGCAAAAGCAAAAGCAAAAGATCGCAGCCTTCGGCAGCTCCTACAGTTGGATCGGGTGAATTCGACAGAAATTCGGTGACCTTCAGATCGACATCGCGAGCAGGC
Organism: Pseudomonas moraviensis subsp. stanleyae; assembly: GCF_036283065.1. Lineage (GTDB taxonomy): Bacteria > Pseudomonadota > Gammaproteobacteria > Pseudomonadales > Pseudomonadaceae > Aquipseudomonas > Aquipseudomonas stanleyae. Next base: position 293 of record NZ_JAADJI010000002.1, on the reverse strand, counting down.
TCGCTCCCACGGAAAAGCAAAAGCAAAAGATCGCAGCCTTTGGCAGCTCCTACTGTTGGATTGAGCACAACCTCAAGATCAGGTCGGCTGTCAGGCCGCCTTCGCGAGCAGGCTCGCTCCCACAAAAGCAAAAAGCAAAGCAGCGCAGCTGCCCGCGGCGAAGCCGCCCCACTCAACAATGAGCGTTAGCTCGAGTGCTTTTGATCTTGATCTTGATCCACGGGCGACGTCGGAAGGCTGAGCGGAGGGATTGATCCGGGCGTGGGAGCGCAGCGACCGTACGACGCAGTCGT
>NZ_JAADJI010000001.1:0-614239 GCF_036283065.1 Pseudomonas moraviensis subsp. stanleyae | reverse complement strand
AACAGAGCCGGCGTCTTTGTAGACGTCGTCGGACGGTGCAGGAACAGTTGCGGTGCCGGTGGTTTCGCCAGTCTTGATGGTGATCACAGCGCCGTTCGACAAGGTCACGGTCACTGGCGAGCCAGCGGCGTTGGTCAATGTCGCGGTGTAGGTGATCTGGCCACCTTCGGCAACAGAGTTGGTGGCGCTGAGCGACAGATTGGTAGTGTCGGTAACGTCGGTGACAGTGGTCGAAACCGGGGTCTTGTCGGCAACCAGATTTTCGAAATTACCGCCGGTTACGCCAGTGATCGAGTTGGTGATCGGCGCGTGGCCGGCCAGCGCATCGTTCGGAGCAACAGCAGTTGCAGTGCCAGTAGTCTGGCCGACAGCGATGGTGATGTTCTGACCGTTCGCCAGGGTCACGACCACAGGCGAACCGGTAACTGGTGCGCCGACGGTGGCGGTGTAGGTAACGGTGCCGCCCTCAGCCACCGACGTATCGGCGGTCAGTTTGACGGTCGACGTGTCGATGGTGTCGGTGACTGTCGTTACGGCCGGAGCAGTGCTTGGTACCAGGTTCTCGAAGTTGCCACCGGTAGCGCTGGTGATCGTTGCCTGGACGGAGCCGGCGTCTTTGTAGACGTCATCGGACGGGGCAGGAACAGTCGCAGTGCCGGTGGTTTCCCCAGCCTTGATGGTAATCACGGCGCCGTTCGACAAGGTCACGGTAACAGGCGAGCCTGCAGCGTTGGTCAGTGTCGCGGTGTACGTAATCTGACCGCCCTCAGCCACAGAACCGGTCGCGCTCAGCGACAGATTGGTAGTGTCGGCAACGTCTGTGACGGAAGTCGAAACCGGGGTTTTGTCCGCCACCAGATTCTCGAAATTACCGCCGGTTACGCCAGTGATCGAGTTGGTCAGCGGAGCGTTTCCAGCCAACGCATCGTTCGGTGCGGTGAAGGTCGCAGTGCCGGAAGTCTGACCTACCGCGATCGTGATGTTCTGACCGTTCGCCAGAGTCACAACCACAGGCGAGCCAGTAACAGGCGCGCCGACGGTGGCGGTGTAAGTAACGGTACCGCCTTCAGCCACCGAAGTATCAGCGGTCAGTTTGACCGTCGAAGTGTCGATGGTATCGGTGACATTGGTCACGGCTGGAACCGAGCTCGGCACCAGGTTTTCGAAGTTGCCGCCGGTCGCACCCTCGATGGTTACTTCGACTTTGCCGGCATCTTTATAGACGTCGTCTTGCGGTGCATCGACGGTCACGGTGCCGGTGGTTTTACCCGCGTCGATAGTGATCGTGGCGCCGTTCGACAGGGTCACGGTCACCGGTGTGCCGGCCGGGTTGGTCAGGGTTGCGGTGTAGGTGATCTGACCGCCTTCGGCGACCGAATCGCTGGCGGTCAGGTTCAGATTGGTGGTGTCGGTGGTGTCGGAAACCACGGTGTCAGCGGACTTGCCGTCGACCAGCAGTTTTTCGTAATTGCCGCCCGTGGCGCCATCGATGGTCACGCTCAACGAGCTGCCGCCCGCCAATGGGCTGTTCGGCGCGACGTAGTTGACGCTGCCGGTGGTTTCGCCGACCGCGATGGTGATGGTCTGGCCGTTGGACAGGCTGACGATCACCGGTGAACCGGTCACTGGCGCGCCTACGGTCGCGGTGTAGACCACGGTTTCGCCTTCGGCGACGTTCGCGGTGGCGCTCAAGGACACGGTGGAGGTGTCGATGGTGTCGTTGACTGTGGTCACCGCCGGCGCTGTGCTGGTGACGAGGTTTTCGAAGTTGCCGCCCGTTGCGCTCTGGATGGTTGCTTCAACGCTGCCTGCGTCTTTGTAGACGTCGTCTTTCGGTGCGTCGACAGTCACGGTGCCGCTGGTTTTGCCGGCCTCGATGGTGATCGTCGCGCCATTGCTCAAGGTCACGGTCACCGGTGTGCCGGCCGGGTTGGTCAGCGTCGCGGTGTAGGTGATCTGCCCGCCTTCGTTCACCGCACCGGTGGCGCTGAGCGACAGGTTGGTGGTGTCGACGGTATCGGTCACGGTGGTGCTGACCGGGGTCTGGTCGGCGACGAGGTTTTCGAAGTTGCCGCCGCTGACATTGGTGATCGAGTTGGTCAGCGGCGCGTGGCCGGCGAGGACGTCGTTCGGCGCGGTGGTGCTGATACTGCCGCTGGTCTTACCGACTTCGATGGTGATGTTCTGACCGCTGGCCAGGGTCACGACCACAGGCGAACCGGTGACCGGTGCGCCAACCGTGGCGGTGTAGGTGACAGTGCCGCCTTCGGCTGCGGTTTCGGTGGCGGTCAGTTTGACCGTCGAGGTGTCGACGGTATCGGTGACATCGGTGACCGCTGGCGTGGTGCTTGGCACCAGGTTTTCAAAGTTGCCGCCGGTGGCGTCCTTGATCGTGACTTCAACTTTGCCGGCGTCTTTGTAGACGTCATCGGCAGGTGCCGGAACGGTGACGGTGCCAGTAGTTTTCCCAGCCTCGATGGTGATCACCGCGCCGTTGCTCAGGTTGACGGTGACCGGAGTACCGGCCGGGTTGCTCAGGGTCGCGGTGTAGACAATCGAACCGCCCTCGGCCACAGAGCCGGTCGCGGACAACGCCAGGTTGGTGGTGTCGGCGACGTCAGTCACCGAGGTCACCGCCGGGGTCTGGTCGGCCACGAGATTTTCGTAATTGCCACCGCTGGCGCCGTCGATTTTCACGCTCAAGGTGTTGCCGCCGGCCTGTGCATCGTTCGGCGCGGTGAAGTTGACGCTGCCGCTGCTGGCGCCGACCGGAATGGTGATGGTCTGGCCGTTGGACAGGGTGACGACTACCGGCGAACCGGTGACCGGTGCGGTCACCGAAGCGGTGTAGACGACCACGCCGCCTTCGACCGCGCTGGCGCTGGCAATCAGCGAAACAGTGCTGTTGTCGATGGTGTCAGTAACGTTGGTCACTGCCGGGGTCTTGTCGACCACCAGGTTTTCGAAGTTGCCGCCGCTGGTCTTGGTGATGCTCGCATCGACCTTGCCGGCGTCCTTGTACACATCATCGGCGGGCGCAGCGACGGTCGCAGAGCCAGTGCTCGCACCCTTGGCAATGTTGATCACCGCGCCGTTGCTCAGGGTCACGGTCATGGCGGAGCCGGCTGGGTTGCTCAGGGTTGCGGTGTAGACGATCGAGCCGCCCTCGGCGACGCTGCCGGTGGCGCTCAGGCTGATATCGGTGGTGTCGACGGCGTCGGTGACTTTGGTTACCACAGCCGAACGATCGGCCTCGACTCGCTCGAAATTGCCGCCGCTGTGGCTGGCGATTGCCGTCCGCACGTTGCTGCCATCGATATACGGGGTGTTGGCGGGTGCCGGGAAATTCACCGAACCGCTGGTGGCGCCGGCTGCGATATTGATCACTGCGCCGTTGGCCAGGGTCACGGTCATGGCGGTGCCGGCCGGGTTGCTCAGGGTCGCGGTATAGGTGATCTGGCCACCTTCGCTGACGGTATCGCTGGCAGTCAGCGTCAGCGCGGTTGTGTCGACGGTATCGTTGACTGTGGTGCTGACCGGAGTCTTGCTGACGTCGAGCTTTTCGAAGTTGCCGCCGCTGGCATCGGTCATGGTCACGGTGAGCTTGCTGACGTCCTTGTAGACGTCATCGCTCGGTGCGGCAATTGTCACCGAACCGCTGGTCTTGCCTGCTTCAATGGTGATGGTCTGGCCATTGCTCAGGTTGACGGTGACCGGGGTCTGCGCGGCGTTGGTCAGCGTTGCGGTGTAAGTGATCGAAGCGCCTTCGAGCACATAGCTCTCGGCACTGAGGGTCAGGTGCGTGGTGTTGACGGTGTCGGCAACGTTGGTCACCGCTGGCGTCGGATTGGGCACCAGGTTTTCGAAGTTGCCACCGGTGGCGTCCTTGATGGTTACTTCGACTTTACCGGCGTCTTTGTAGACGTCATCGGCAGGAGCCGGAACGGTCACGGTGCCGGTGGTCTTGCCGGCTTCAATAGTGATGACCGAACCGTTGCTCAGATTCACGGTAACCGGGGTGCCGGCCGGGTTGCTCAAGGTTGCGGTATAGGTGATCTGCCCGCCTTCGTTGACGTTGCCAGTGGCAGTCAGCGCGACGCTGGTGGTGTCGACGGTGTCGGTCACGGTGGTGCTGACCGGGGTCTTGTCGGCGACCAGATTCTCGTAGTTACCACCGCTGACATTGGTGATCGAGTTGGTCAGCGGTGCGTGACCGATCTGCACGTCATTCGATACCGGGGCGGTAACGCTGCCAGTGGTCTGACCGACGGCGATGGTGATGTTCTGGCCGTTCGCCAGGGTCACGACAACAGGCGAGCCGGTGACTGGCGCACCGACAGTGGCGGTGTAGGTGACGGTGCCGCCTTCAGCGACCGAGGTATCTGCGGTCAGTTTGACCATCGAGGTATCAATGGTGTCGGTGACTGTCGTCACGGCTGGAGCAGTGCTCGGAAGCAGGTTCTCGAAGTTGCCACCGGTGGCGCTGGTGATTGTGGCCTGCACGGAACCGGCGTCTTTGTAGACGTCGTCGGATGGTGCAGCAACGGTCACATTACCGCTGGTTTCGCCAGCCTTGATGGTGATGACAGCGCCGTTCGACAAGGTCACGGTTACTGGCGAACCAGCCGCATTGGTCAGGGTCGCGGTGTAAACAATCGAACCACCTTCAGCAACCGAATTGGTGGCGCTCAAGGACAGATTGGTAGTGTCGGCAACATCCGTAACGGCGGTCGATACCGGAGTTTTATCGGCAACCAGATTTTCGAAGTTGCCGCCGGTTACGCCAGTGATCGAGTTGGTCAGCGGAGCGTTGCCGGTCAAGGCATCGTTCGGTGCGGTGTAGGTTGCGGTGCCGGAGGTCTGGCCAACAGCGATGGTGATGTTTTGACCATTAGCCAAAGTCACGACGACAGGCGAGCCGGTGACTGGCGCGCCGACGGTGGCGGTGTAAGTCACCGTGCCGCCTTCGGCAACCGAGGTGTCTGCGGTCAGCTTCACCGTCGAGGTATCGACGGTATCGGTGATTTCGGTCACCGCCGGGGTGGTGTTCGGCACCAGATTCTCGAAGTTGCCGCCGGTGGCGTCCTTGATGCTGACTTCGACCTGGCCGGCGTCTTTGTAAACGTCATCGGCAGGTGCTGGAACGGTGACGGTGCCGGTGGTTTTGCCGGCATCGATGGTGATCACCGAACCGTTGCTCAGGGTCACGCTTACCGGAGTGCCAGCCGGATTCGTCAGCGTAGCGGTGTAAGTAATCTGGCCGCCTTCGGCCACGGAACCGGTAGCGCTGAGGCTCAGACCGGTGTCGTCGACCGAGTCGGTGATGGTGGTGACCGCAGGCGTGGTGCTCGGCACCAGATTTTCGAAATTGCCGCCAGTTGCGCCAGTGATCGTGGTGCTGACGGTGCTGCCGTTGTTGTACACGTCATTGGCCGCAGTCGGCACGTTGACGGTGCCGATGGTTTCGCCGGCCGCAATGGTGATGGTCGAACCGTTGGACAGAGTGACGGTAACCGGCGTCTGCGCCGGGTTGGTCAGGGTTGCGGTGTAGGTGATCTGACCGCCTTCAACGATGTTGTTGGTCGCGGTCAGGGTCAGGCCGGTGTCGTCGACCGAATCGGTGATGGTGGTGACCGCAGGCGTGGTGTTCGGCACCAGGTTTTCGAAGTTGCCACCGGTAGCGCCAGTAATCGTAGTGCTGACAGTGCTGCCATTGTTGTAAACGTCATTGGCCGCAGTCGGCACGTTGACGGTGCCGATGGTTTCGCCGGCCGCAATGGTGATGGTCGAGCCGTTGGACAGAGTGACGGTTACCGGGGTTTGCGCCGGGTTGGTCAGTGTCGCGGTGTAAGTGATCTGACCGCCTTCAACGATATTGTTGGTCGCAGTCAGGGTCAGGCCGGTGTTGTCGACCGAATCGGTAATCGTGGTGACCGCAGGCGTGGTGCTTGGCACCAGGTTTTCGAAGTTGCCACCGGTAGCGCCAGTGATCGTGGTGCTGACGGTGCTGCCATTGTTGTAGACGTCATTGGCCGCGGTCGGCACGTTGACGGTGCCAACGGTTTCGCCAGCAGCAATGGTGATGGTCGAGCCGTTCGACAGGGTGACGGTAACCGGGGTTTGCGCCGGGTTGGTCAAGGTCGCGGTGTAGGTGATCTGTCCGCCTTCAACAATGTTGTTGGTCGCGGTCAGCGTCAGACCGGTGTTGTCGACCGAATCTGTGATGGTGGTAACGGCTGGGGTCGGATTCGGCACCAGATTTTCGAAATTGCCGCCAGTTGCGCCAGTGATGGTCGTGCTGACGGTGCTGCCGTTGTTGTACACGTCATTGGCCGCAGTCGGCACGTTGACGGTGCCGACGGTTTCGCCGGCCGCAATGGTGATGGTCGAGCCGTTGGACAGAGTGACAGTTACCGGGGTTTGCGCCGGGTTGGTCAGGGTCGCGGTATAGGTGATCTGACCGCCTTCAACGATGTTGTTGGTCGCGGTCAGGGTCAGGCCGGTGTTATCGACCGAATCGGTGATGGTGGTAACGGCTGGCGTCGGGTTCGGCACCAGGTTTTCAAAGTTGCCGCCGGTAGCCCCGGTGATCGTCGTCGTAACGGTGCTGCCATTGTTATAGACGTCATTGGTCGGGGTCGGCACGTTGACGGTGCCGGTAGTCTGGCCAGCGCCGATAGTAATAGTCGAGCCATTGGACAGGGTTACGGTTACCGGGGTTTGAGCCGGGTTGGTCAACGTCGCCGTATAGGTAATCTGCCCGCCTTCGGTGACGCTCGAGGCGGCCGTCAAGGTAACAGTAGTGGTGTCGACAGTGTCGGTGACTTGCGTGGTCGCCGGGGCGGTCGGCGGGGTCACGGTGATGCCGTTTCCGCCGCTGGTGCCGGTGACGGTCACGTCGATCTGGGTCGGGTCGTTATAGACCGTGTCGTTCGGTGCCAACGGTACGTTGACGGTGCCGGTGGTGGCACCGGCCGGGATGACGATCACTGCGCCATTGGACAAGGTGATGGTCAGGTCGGTCAGCGGTGCCTGGGTCAGGGTCGCGGTATACACCAGCACACCGCCGGCTTCGGTGATAGTCGGCGTGGCGCTGAGGCTCAGGGTCGAATCACGCAGCGCGTTGGTGGTGGTGTCGGTGGTCAGGCCGCCCGTGGTGTCCTGCGCGACTTGCCCGGCAGAATTGATGCCCGCCGTTGGGAAGCCAATGGTCGGATCGACGCGGCCAGCGGTGGCGTCGAGCATGACGAAGCTGTGGCCGCCACCGGCAGCACCGCCGGTACCTGCGGCGGTCGGGCCGGCCGCGGTGGATTCGAGTGCGGTGGTCGGGTCGACACCGGCGGCGATGGCTTGCTGCAGTTCCTCTACCGAAGGTGCCGCCTGCGCGGTGGCTTCGGCCAGGTCAGTGCTGGAGTCAGGCGAGCTGGCGCTCCACTGGGTGTCGCGGCCCAGATCGAGCGTGCGGCCATCGGCCAGTTCCAGCGACACCGCGCCGGACAGCCCGGTATCGATCTGATCGCCGACATACAGGCGATCGCCTTCAACGAGTACGCGACGCACGCCCTCTGGGGACACCACGAAAACCTGACCGACAATGCTTTTGACGATGGCAACAACACTGCTCATTGAAGACTCTCCGGGGTGTCACATTCAGTTGACTTCCATGGACCTGACGGGCGTCGGCGCCACTTCAGTCTGGACGTACTTTCTATAAATGGATAACTTATTGACGCTGGATTTCCGTCAATAATCTGGCTATAAATTATCGCGATTAACTTTATGCCAAACTATTGACCTTCTGGGAGCCATCCTAAACAATCGCCCCACTAATGTCACATTGATATTTCCGCGGCGACCTGTCCTTCAGCCTGTCATCCAGTTCCTCTTTTGAACTTTCCGACATACGGTCTTTCGGGTTGCCATCATCCGACGCAGCGCCACGTTTTTGCTGTGATTCAAGACAAGAAGTTCCGGGAAAATTCCAACCATGCGTTCGCTTTTGCTCCTTGCTGCTCCCTTCGCTCTCGCCGCCTCTTTTGTACAAGCACAATCCTTACCAGAAGCCATGCAACAGGCGCTGGATGTCCATCCGGAGATTCAGGCGGGGGTCAACAGTCGATTGGCGGCGGATTATCAATTAAAGGCGGCGAAAGGGGGATACCTGCCCAAGGTCGATCTGCTGGGCGGTTATGGCCGTGAAGGCACTGACAGTGTGACGACCCGAGCGAACGGTGGCGGCAATCATTGGGAGACTTTGAACCGCAGCGAGTCAAGTTTACGTCTCTCGCAAATGGTTTTTGACGGTTTTGCGACATCCAACGAAGTCGCGCGTCAACAAGCCAACGTCAGCTCCCGTGCTTATTCCCTGCTCGGCACTTCCGAGCGCACCGCGCTGACCGTCGCCCAGGTGTATCTGGACGTGTTGACCCGCCGCGAATTCGTCCGTTTGGCCGAGGAGAACCTCAAGAGCCACCAGCGCATCTACGACCAGATTCAGCTGCGCACCCAACGCGGCGTCGGCAGCGGTGCCGACCTTGATCAGGCCGAAGCGCGCATGGCCCAGGCCCGCAACAACCTGATCACCGAACAGACCAATCTCGCCGATGCGCAAACCAACTTTCTCAGCGCCGTCGGCCAGATGCCAGACCAGCTCGAGCGTCCGGCGCCGTTCATGGCGATGATGCCGGCCAACCTCAATGAGGCCCGCGCGCAGATGCTGGAAAACAGCCCGATCCTGCGCTCCGCCGAGTCCGACATCGCCGCTGCCGAAAAGCAGTTCGCCACCGCCAAATCGACCTTCTACCCGCGCTTCGACGCCGAACTTGGCCGCACCGCCGATAACGATCTCGACGGCCAGAACGGCCACAACAACGAATGGCAGGCCATGCTGCGCATGCGTTTCAACCTGTATTCCGGTGGCAGCAACAAGGCCGATCTGGAATCCAAGTCGTACCTGGCCAACCAGGCGCTGGATATCCGCAATAACGCCTTGCGTCAATTGAACGAGGAGCTCGGCCTGGCCTGGAACGCGCTGAACAACGCCAACGCCCAGGTGCCGATCGCTCAGCAGTACGTCGATCACAGCACCTCGGTGCGTACCGCCTACCAGCGTCAATTCAGCCTCGGCGAACGCACCCTGCTGGACTTGCTCGACAGCGAAAACGAGTTGTTCACCGCCTCGCGGCGTTTGGCAGAAATCAAGAACATTCAGTTATTTACTCAGTACCGAATCAAGGCGACCATGGGCCAATTGCTCAAAAGCCAGGGAGTGGTCGCACCGTTGGCATCCGTTGTGCAGAACGACGTGAAGCCCAAGGTCCAGCTGCCTGGGATGAACTGAGTTATCCCTTTCAACTGCTAAAGAGTGTCGAGCGTGGAATCAGAAGTCAGTCGAGTTCAACTCAGCCATGATCCACGCGCGTTGCATGACGATCCGTTGCTGGATGGTCTGCTTGCCCTGTGCATGCTGCATCAGAAACCTGCCAGCGCGGCGATGCTGACCACCGGCCTGCCGCTGCCCAAACAACGTTTGAGTGTCGAGTTGCTGCCGCGCGCAGCGGCTCGCGCCGGCCTGCAGGGGCGGGTGTTGCAGCGCAAGCTCGAAGAGATTCCGGCGATCGCCATGCCCGCGCTGTTGTTGCTCAAGGATGACCGCAGTGCCGTTCTGCTCGGCTGGCAGGGCGACAACGATGCGCGGGTGCTGCTCAGCGAAAGCGATGGCGGCGAATCGGTGGTCAGCCGTGAACTGCTGACCGACGATTACACCGGCAAAGTCTTCTTCGCTCAGCCGCAGCACAAATTTGACGTCAACCACGGCACGCTGATCCCGCGGGCACGTTCGTGGTTTCGCGACACCCTCAAGCGTTCGCGCTGGCTGTACGCCGATGCGATCGCCGCGAGTTTTCTGATCAACATCATCGCCATGGCCGCGCCGCTGTTCGTGATGAACGTCTACGACCGCGTGGTACCGAACCAGGCCGAAGCAACCCTGTGGGTGCTGGCGCTGGGCATCACCGGCGCCTACATCTTCGACCTGATCCTCAAGAGCCTGCGCAGCCTGTGCCTGGATCTGGCCGGGAAGAAAACCGACCTGATCATCTCCGCCACACTGTTCGAGCGCATCGTCGGCATGGCGATGAAGTACCGTCCGGCGCGGGTCGGCAGTTTTGCGCAGAACATCCATGAATTTCAGAGCCTGCGCGACTTTCTCGCCTCGCTGACCCTGACCAGCCTGATCGACCTGCCGTTCACCATTCTGATTTTCATCGTCATTGCCATCCTCGGCGGGCATCTGGTGTGGATTCCGGTGCTGGCGTTCCCGATTGCGCTGTTGATCGGCTATGCCTTGCAGAAGCCGCTGATCGCGACCATGGAGCGCACCATGGCGTTGGGCGCCGAACGGCAGTCGAGCCTGATCGAAACCCTTGCCGGCCTCGACGCGGTCAAGGTCAACAACGCCGAAAGCGAGCGCCAGTATCAGTGGGAGCAGACTATCGGCACCCTCAGCCGCCTCGAGCTGCGAGTGAAAATGCTCTCCGGTCTGGCGATGAACATCACCTTGCTCATCCAGCAATTGGCCGGGGTGATCATGATCGTCTTCGGCGTGTACCAGATCATCGCCGGTAACCTGAGCATGGGCGGGCTGATTGCCTGCTACATGCTCAGTGGCCGCGCGCTGAGCCCGCTGGCGTCGCTGTCCGGTCTGCTCACGCGCTATCAGCAGGCGCGGGTGACCATGACCTCCGTCGACCAGATGATGGAGCTGCCGCAGGAGCGCAATTTCGAAGAGCGTCCGCTGAGCCGCAAGGTTTTGCAGGGTGCGATCGAATGCCGTCAGCTCAGTTTCACCTACCCGGATCAACAGAACCCCGCGCTGAAGAACATCAACCTGGTGATCCGTCCCGGCGAGAAGATCGGCATCATCGGTCGCAGCGGCTCGGGCAAAAGCTCGCTTGCCAAATTGCTGGTCGGCCTCTATCAACCGGACGATGGTGCCTTGCTGGTCGACGGCGTGGACATCCGCCAGATCGACGTCAGCGAACTGCGCTACAACATCGGTTACGTGCCGCAGGACATTCAGCTGCTGTCCGGCACCCTGCGCGACAACCTGGTGTCCGGCGCGCGTTACGTCGAAGACGAGCTGGTGCTGCAAGCCGCCGAACTGGCCGGCGTGCACGAGTTCGCTCGTCTGCACCCGCAAGGCTATGAATTGCAAGTCGGCGAGCGCGGGCAGAACCTCTCCGGCGGCCAACGGCAGAACGTCGCCCTGGCCCGGGCGCTGTTGCTCAATCCGCCGATTCTGCTGATGGACGAGCCGACCAGTGCGATGGACAACACCGGCGAAGAACGCCTCAAGCAACGCCTCGCGGCGGTGGTTGAAAACAAGACCGTGGTGCTGGTTACGCACCGGGCATCGCTGTTGTCGCTGGTCGACCGCCTGCTGGTGATCGATCGCGGGCAGATTCTCGCCGACGGGCCGAAAGCCGCCGTGATGGAAGCGTTGAAGAAGGGGCAGATCAGTGTTGCTTAAGTCCGGTGTCAAGGAGTCGATCCGTCGCTACTTCAAGGGCTCTGCCTCGCTGCAGGGCCAGCCGCTGCCGGAGGTCAACAAGGCGCTGATCGAAGACGCCCCGCGCGTCGTGCGCCTGACCATCTGGGCGATCATCGGCTTCTTCGTGTTCCTTATGCTCTGGGCCAACTTCGCGGTGATCGACGAAGTGACCAAGGGCGACGGCAAGGCGATTCCGTCTTCCAAGATCCAGAAAATCCAGAACCTGGAGGGCGGTATCGTCTCCGAGCTGTTCGTCAAGGAAGGCCAGATCGTCGAGGCCGGCGCGCCGCTGATTCGTCTCGACGACACGCGTTTTGCCTCCAATGTCGGCGAGACCGAGGCTGATCGCCTGTCGATGCTGCTGCGGGTCGAGCGTCTGAGCGCGGAAGTCGATGATCGTCCGCTGAATTTCCCCGAGGACGTACTCAAAGCCGTGCCGGGTCAGGCCAAGAGCGAAGAATCCCTCTACATCAGCCGCCGTCAGCAATTGCACGACGAAATCGGTGGCTTGCAGGAGCAGTTGATCCAGCGTCAGCAAGAGCTGCGTGAGTTCAGCTCCAAGCAGGCGCAGTACCGTCAGCAGCTCGGTTTGCAGCGTCAGGAAATCAACATGTCCGAGCCGCTGGTGGCGCAGGGCGCGGTCTCGCCGGTGGAAGTGTTGCGCCTCAAGCGTGCCGAAGTGGAAACCCGTGGTCAGCTCGACGCGACCACGCTGGCCATCCCGCGCGCGGAATCGGCGATCAAGGAAGTGCAGCGCAAGATCGACGAAACCCGCGGCAAATTCCGCAGCGAAGCGCTGACCCAGCTCAACGAAGCACGCACCGATCTGAACAAGGCCCAGGCCACCGGCAAGGCGCTGGAAGACCGCGTCAGCCGTACGCTGGTCACCTCCCCAGTGCGCGGTATCGTCAACAAGTTGCTGGTCAACACTATCGGCGGCGTGATCCAGCCGGGCAGCGATATGGTCGAAATCGTGCCGCTGGACGACACCTTGCTGGTCGAAGCCAAGATCCGCCCGCAGGACATCGCGTTCCTGCACCCGGGGCAGGAAGCGATCGTCAAATTCACTGCGTATGACTACACCATTTACGGCGGACTGAAGGCGCAGTTGGAGCAGATCGGCGCGGATACAATCACCGACGAAGACAAGAAAACCACCTACTACGTGATCAAGGTGCGCACCGAGCGCAGCCACTTGGGCACCGATGAAAAGCCATTGCTGATCATCCCGGGGATGGTTGCTTCGGTGGATATCATCACTGGCAAGAAATCGGTGTTGAGCTATTTGCTCAAGCCGATCATCCGGGCGCGGGCTGAAGCGTTGCACGAGCGCTGATCTTCAGCGCTGCTGACGGCCCCTTCGCGAGCAGGCTCGCTCCCACAGGAGATCGCATTTCAACTGTGGGAGCGAGCCTGCTCGCGAAGGCGTCCGCTCAGACTCTACATATCTGTCGGGAAGTGACACAAATCGTCACCCCACCCCTCATCAATTGCCATATCGTTATTCATTAACGGTATTTAATTTCCAATTCTTATAGCTATAAAGTCACCCACCTGCGTACCTGCCGACCAATCGGCGCGCCGCACGACCTGAACCGACACGCAATCCAGCGTGAGTGTCTGATCGACGTGCGCGTCCGTGAGCGCGCCGTGCGTGGGAGATGATTGATGTCCGCCGCTACTGCCACCGAAAGCGCCGCAACTGCCGCGCCCCAGGTTTTCGAAATTCGTCCATTCAGCGGCGCCGTCGGCGCCGAGATCGTTGGCCTCGACCTCAGCCGACCGGTCAATGATCAGGACTTCGCGCGTATTCACCGCGCGCACCTGGATCACCACGTCGTGGTCTTTCGCGATCAGCAGATCACCCCGCAACAGCAAATCGATTTCAGCCGTCGCTTTGGCGTGTTGCAGATCCACGTGCTCAAGCAGTTCCTGCTGGCCAATCATCCGGAAATTCTCATCGTTTCCAATATCATCGAGAACGGCCAGAACATCGGTCTCGGTGACGCCGGCAAGTTCTGGCATTCCGATCTTTCCTATAAAGAGCTGCCAAGTCTCGGCTCGATGCTGCACGCCCAAGAGCTGCCCTCCGAGGGCGGCGACACGCTGTTTGCCGACATGCACAAAGCCTGGGACAACCTGCCCGCTGCGTTGCGCAATGCGGTCGAAGGACGTTCCGCCGCGCATTCCTACACCGCGCGCTACAGCGAAACCAAATTCGAAGGCAACTGGCGCCCGACCCTGACCCCGGAACAACTGGCCCAGGTCGCCGAAGTGGTGCATCCGGTGGTGCGCACTCATCCGGAAAACGGCCGCAAGGCCTTGTTCGTCAGCGAAGGCTTCACCACGCGCATTGTCGGTCTGCCGGAAGACGAAAGTCGCCAGCTGCTCGCCGAGCTCTTCGCCCACAGCGTGCTGCCGCAAAACATCTACCGCCATCAGTGGGAACCCCACGACCTGGTGTTCTGGGACAACCGTTCGCTGATCCATCTTGCCGCCGGCTGCCCCGCGCATCTGCGCCGCAAGCTGTATCGCACGACCATCCAGGGCGACGCGCCTTTCTGATTTGCCGGAGATCGACCATGAACGCCCCATTGCCAGGCCACGCGGCCAGCAACCCGATCGCCCACAGCGAAGCGTTGCTGGCCGTCGATCACGTCAGCCTCGAATACCGCACGCCGCAACGCGTGGTGCGCGCCACCCACCAGGTCAGTTTCGCCGTCGACCCGGCTGATCGTTTCGTCCTGCTCGGCCCGTCCGGTTGTGGGAAATCTACCTTGCTCAAAGCGGTCGCAGGGTTCATCCAGCCCTGCGAAGGCGAGATCCGTCTGCAAGGCCAGCGCGTCGATGCGCCGGGGCCGGACCGCATTGTGGTGTTCCAGGAATTCGATCAGTTGCCGCCGTGGAAAACCGTGAAGCAGAACGTGATGTTCCCGCTGCTCGCCTCGCGCACCTTGAACAAGAAAGACGCGGAAGAACGCGCGCTGCACTATCTGCAAAAGGTCGGCCTGGCGGCGTTCGCCGACGCCTATCCGCACACCTTGTCCGGCGGCATGAAGGCACGGGTGGCGATCGCCCGGGCGTTGGCCATGCAGCCGAAAATCCTCTTGATGGACGAACCCTTCGCTGCACTCGATGCGCTGACCCGCCGCAAGATGCAGGAGGAATTGCTGCTGCTCTGGGAAGAGGTGCGCTTCACCCTGTTGTTCGTCACCCACTCGATCGAAGAGGCGCTGGTGGTGGGCAATCGCATTCTGTTGCTGTCGCCGCATCCGGGGCGGGTGTGCGCCGAAGTGCATAGCCATCAATACGATTTGCACAGCCTCGGTGGCGTGGCGTTTCAGGAATCGGCACGGCGCATTCATCGTCTGCTGTTCGATGAAGGCCAGGCGCCGGAGACCGAACGTGAGCATGACTTCAACGACATTCGCATCGCCTATTGAGCGGCCAGGAGGACTACCCGATGAGCCATTCATCATCCGTGCGTGAAGAATTCGAAACCGTGCTCGAGCCGCTGACCGCAGTGCCGGTCGAGCGTGAATTGCCGCTTGGCACGCGCCTGTGGCAACAGGGCTGGCTGCGTAAAAGCCTGATCCTGATCGTGCTGGCGATCATCTGGGAAGTGGTCGCGCGGATTCAGAACAACGACCTGATGCTGCCGAGCTTTCTGCAAACCGCACAGGCCCTGTTTGACGGTGTGCTCAGTGGCGAGTTGCTGGCCAAGGTGTGGATATCCTTGGTGGTGCTGATCAAGGGATACCTGATCGGCATTGTCCTCGCCTTTGCCCTGACGACATTGGCGGTCTCGACCCAGTTGGGGCGCGATCTGCTCAGCACGATGACTTCGATGTTCAACCCGTTGCCGGCGATTGCCCTGCTGCCGCTGGCGCTGCTCTGGTTCGGGTTGGGGCAGAACAGCCTGATTTTCGTGCTGGTGCATTCGGTGTTGTGGGCGCTGGCGCTGAACACTTATGCCGGATTCCTTGGCGTCTCCGAGACCTTGCGCATGGCTGGTCGCAATTATGGCTTGAAGGGCTTGCGCCTGGTGTTGTTCATCCTCATTCCGGCGGCGCTGCCGTCGATTCTCGCGGGCCTGAAAATTGGCTGGGCGTTCGCCTGGCGCACATTGATCGCCGCCGAATTGGTCTTTGGCGCCACCAGCGGCAAGGGCGGGCTGGGCTGGTACATCTTTCAGAATCGCAATGAGCTGTACACCGACAAGGTGTTTGCCGGGTTGGCGGTGGTGATTTTGATTGGTCTGCTGGTGGAGAATCTGGTGTTTGACAGCCTCGAGCGTGTGACCGTCAAGCGTTGGGGTATGCAGCGCTGAGATCTTCGTTGGCTGGGCTGGCCTCTTCGCGAGCAGGCTCGCTCCCACATGAGAACGCATTCCAAGGTGGGAGCGAGCCTGCTCGCGAAGAGGCCAGCGCTGGCTCCGCCACTCTTGAAGAATGTTTGCTAGCATTGCGCACAGATCAATCCAGATCAGCAATGAGTGCTCAGCATGCAACTCCCGGACATGAACCTTCTGGTCGCCCTCGATGCCTTGCTCGACGAGGGCAGTGTGGTCGGCGCAGCGCGGCGGATGAACCTCAGCCCGGCGGCCATGAGCCGCACGCTGACGCGGATCCGCGAAGCCATCGGCGATCCGATTCTGGTCCGCGCCGGACGCGGTCTGGTGCCGACACCCAAAGCTCTTGAGCTGCGCGAACAGGTGCGCGACGTGGTCGAGCAGGCAGCGCTGTTGTTCCGCTCCGCCGACAGCGTCGAGCTGGGCACCTTGCGCCGGCGTTTCAGCATCCGTGCCAATGATTTCTTCGTCGGCGTCTACGGCGGCAAGCTGTTCGACACCCTCGACCAGCTCGCCCCGCATTGCGAATTGCGCTTCGTCCCGGAAGGTGACGGCGACGATGAGGCGCTGCGCGAAGGGCGCATCGATCTGAGCGTGAGCAATACCCGTCCGCTCACGCCGGAAGTGAAAGTGCAGAACCTGTTCTCCACCCACTTCGTCGGCCTGGTGCGCGAGAACCATCCGTTGCTCGATGGCGAAATCACTGCCGAGCGCTACGCCGGGTTTTCCCACATCAGCATGTCGCGCCGGGGCATCGCTCGCGGCCCGATCGATACGGCGTTGAACGCACTGGGGCTGGAGCGCCGGGTGGCGGTCATCGCGCCGAGTTTTCATGCGGCGATGTTTGCCTTGCCTGACTCCGACCTGATCCTGCCGGTGCCCAAAGAGGCCCTGCTCAGCGTACGGCGGCTGGGGCTGAAACTGCGCTCGTTCGACCTGCCGATTCCGCTGCCGATGCTGATGCTGACCCAGGCCTGGCACCCGCGCTTCGACAAGGACCCGGCCCACCGCTGGCTGCGCGAAACCCTCAAGACCTGCTGCGATGAAACGTGGCTGGCGGCACAGCCCTAAATCATCAGACACCATCGAATCCTGTGGGAGCTAGCCTGCTCGCGAAGGCGCCGAGTCAGTCACCTCAATAGCGACTGTTCCACCGCTTTCGCGAGCAGGCTCGCTCCCACATAGGCATCCACCGTTGTGTCTGATGCACTTATAACCTGCCAATAAGTCAATTTTCGTCAGCATCATGCCTCACTAAAATGCTCCGGTATTTCACCCCCGGAGCTTTTCATTCATGACTTCCCTGACGGTCACGGCGCCCCTCGCCGCGGCCAGCCCGGCGACGGCGGCTGCGCCACCGGTGTTCGGGGCGCGGATCATCATTGGTCTGGTCGGCGTGCTGTTGGCCGTGCTGGTCTCGGGCCTCAACGAGATGGTCACCAAAGTCGCACTCGCCGATATTCGCGGCGCGCTGCACATCGGCTATGACGAAGGCACTTGGCTGGTCGCCAGCTACACCGCCACGTCGGTCGCGGCCATGGCTTTCGCACCGTGGTGTGCGGTGACCTTCTCGCTGCGCCGTTTCACCCTCTGCGCCATTGGCCTGTTTACGTTGCTCGGTGTGCTGTGCCCGTTCGCCCCGAATTACGAAAGTCTGTTGTTGATGCGCATCCTTCAGGGCCTGGCGGGGGGCGCGTTGCCTCCGATGCTGATGACCGTCGCGCTGCGCTTTCTGCCAGCAAACATCAAGCTGTACGGACTGGCCGGCTACGCACTTACCGCAACTTTCGGCCCGGGACTCGGCACGCCGCTGGCCGGTCTGTGGACTGAATACGTCGGCTGGCAATGGACCTTCTGGCAGATCATCGTGCCGTGCCTGATCGCCATGGCTGCTGTGGCCTACGGCTTGCCGCAGGATCCGCTGCGCCTGGAGCGGCTCAAGTCATTCAACTGGAAAGGCTTGCTGCTGGGCTTTCCGGCGATCTGCATGTTGGTCATAGGCCTGTTGCAGGGCAATCGGCTGGACTGGTTCGAATCGAACCTGATCTGCGCTTTGCTCGGCGCCGGTTCGCTGCTGCTGGTGGCGTTCATGATCAATGAATGGTCGCAGCCGATTCCGTTTTTCAAGCTACAGATGCTCGGCATCCGCAACCTGCTGTTCGCCTTGATCACCCTCGCCGGGGTGTTGATCGTGCTGTTGGCGGTGGTGCTGATTCCGTCGAGTTATCTGGCGCAGGTGCAGGGTTATCGTCCGGCGCAAACCGCGCCGATCATGCTCATCGCCGCGTTGCCGCAGTTGATCGCGCTGCCGCTGGTGGCGGCGTTGTGCAATTTACGCTGGGTCGATTGCCGCTGGGTGCTTGGCATTGGTCTTGGCATGCTCGCGCTGTCCTGCCTCGGCGGTTCGCACCTGACTTCGGCGTGGATTCGCGACGATTTCTACGTCCTGCAATGGCTGCAGATTTTTGGCCAGCCGATGGCGGTGTTGCCGCTGCTGATGTTGTCGACCGGCAGCATCACGCCGATGGAAGGTCCCTTCGCGTCAGCGTGGTTCAACACCGTCAAAGGCCTCGCCGCAGTGGTTGCCACCGGCGTGATCGAAGCGCTGACCACATCGCGTCTGAATTTCCATTCGACCATGTTGGTCGACAGCCTCGGCAATTCGCCGCTGGCCGATCACAGCGATCCGGGCCTCGCCCATCGCTTGCACGAGCAGGCCGTGGTGCTGACTTCGTCCGACCTCTACGTGTGCATGGCCGGTGTCGCCGTGGCGCTGATTCTGCTGATTTTCTGGCTGCCGACGCGGATTTATCCACCGCGTGCGCCAACCTGACAGCTGTACTGAAACTGAAGGTTTTTTATGACTCAATCCAAGCAAAAACTCGCGGTAGCCGTGGCTGCCGCATTGGCGGTGGGCGTGCTGGTGTACCTGGCAATGCCAGGACTGTTCGGAAACCGCACCGAGCAAACCACCAACGACGCGTTCGTCTCCGCCGACTACACGCTAGTGGTGCCGCGCGTGGCCGGCTTCATCAAACAGGTGCTGGTCGAAGACAACCAGCAGGTCAAGGCCGGGCAGTTGCTGGCGTTGATCGATGACCGCGATTTGCGCGCCGCAGCGGAAGCGGCGGATGCGCAAACCCTGGTCGCGCGGGCGCAGTTGCAGAACGCCAACGCGACCCTTGAGCGGCAGGCTTCGCTGATTGCTCAGGCGCAGGCTGCAGTGGTCTCGGCCAAAGCGCAAATGGCCTTCGCGCAGCAGGAACTGAACCGCTATAACCACCTCGCCGGTGTCGGCGCCGGCACCGTGCAGAACGCGCAACAGGCGCGCACGCGCATCGATCAGGCCTCGGCGCGCCTTGACACCGCGACGGCGAAGCTGGCGGCCGAACGCAAGCAGGTCGAAATTCTCACCGCCCAGCGCAACGCCGCCGAAGGCACTCTGAAACACGCGCAGGCGGCGCTGGAGATCGCCAGTTTCAACCTGTCCTATACGCGGATCACCGCGCCGCAGGACGGCATGATCGGCGAGCGCGCGGTGCGTGTCGGCGCCTACGTCACCCCGGGCAGCAAACTGTTGGCGGTGGTGCCGTTGCAGCAGGCGTATGTGGTCGCCAATTTTCAGGAAACCCAATTGACCGATGTGCAGCCGGGGCAGGATGTGCAAGTGCGGGTCGACAGCTTGGGCGGCGAAGCCCTGACCGGCCGCGTCGAGAGCATTGCGCCGGCAACGGGCGTGACCTTCGCAGCGGTGAAACCGGACAACGCGACGGGCAATTTCACCAAGGTTGTGCAGCGGATTCCGGTGAAGATTGTGCTGGAGCCGGGCCAGCCACTGGCCGAGCGGTTGCGGGTGGGGATGTCGGTCGAGGCGAGTATCGATACCGCCAGCTCAAAGGCGTCCGAGCGCGAGGTGACGCAGCGATGATCGGTGTTGAATCGGCTGTCGCCTTCGCGAGCAGGCTCGCTCCCACATCGTGTAATGCGTTCTCCCTGTGGGAGCGAGCCTGCTCGCGAAAACGCCAGTGGCAGCAGCTAACCTTCAGTGCCTTGCTCACAATCAGTCTCACCGCCTGCACCGTCGGCCCGGACTTCCAGAAACCCGAAACCAGGCAGCCTGCCGACTGGGCCAAACCCGCCCAGTCCGCCCCGAGCCAGGCCGTCAGCGAACCCTTGAACGAACGCTGGTGGGAAACCTTTCAGGACCCGCAGCTTTCCGCGCTGACCCAGCGCGCGCTCAACAGCAACCTCGACCTCAAGCTGGCCAGCAGCCGACTGCAACAAAGCCGCGCCGCACGCCAGGTAATCACCGCCGAACGTTATCCGAACAGCACCGCCACCGGCAGCTACGCACGCAAACGCAACAGCGGCAAGGGTCTGAACGATCCATCGGGGAATAACGGTGATTCGGCCTTCAACCTGTGGGACGCCGGTTTCTCGGCTTCATGGGAGCTGGATTTCTGGGGCCGCGTGCGTCGTGAAACCGAGGCCGCGGATGCCAACCTGGAGGTGGCGGAAAACGATCGTCGCGGTGTGCTGCTCACCGTACTGGCCGACACCGCGCAAAACTACATTCAGCTGCGCGGGGTGCAGAATACTCGCGCCGTCACCGAGCAGAACCTCGACGTCGCCCGGCACAGCCTGAAGCTTTCGCAACTGCGGCTGGCCGATGGCGTGGCCACCGATCTCGACGTCGCCGAAGCCGCCGCGCAAGTCGCCGCCATCGAAGCACGGCTGCCAGCGCTCGAGCAGCGTCAGGCGCAACTGATCAACGCGATCAGTCTGCTGATGGGCGAACCACCGCAAGCCCTCGCTCGTGAGTTGTCGATAGACGCGGCAGTGCCGCAGTCGCCACTGCAAGTCGCGATTGGCCTGCCGTCGGAACTGGCCGAGCGCCGCCCGGATATCCGCCAGGCCGAAGCGCGTCTGCACGCCGCCACTGCCAATATCGGCGTGGCCAAGGGCGATTTCTATCCGCGCATCACCCTATCGGGCAACCTCGGTTCGCAAGCGATGCAACTCAGCGATTTCGGTTCATGGGGCTCGCGCGCCTTTGCCATCGGCCCGCAATTCAGCTTGCCGCTGTTCGACGGCGGACGTCTGCGCGGCATGCTGCAGCTGCGCGAAGCCCAACAACAGGAAGCGGCTATCGCCTACCAACAGACCGTGTTGCGCGCCTGGCATGAAATCGACGATCAACTGACCGCGTACAACGCCAGCCAGCGCCGGCGCGACAGCCTCGCCGAAGCCGTGCGCCAGAACCAGATCGCCCTGCGCACCGCGCAACAGCAATACGTCGAGGGCGTAGTCGATTTCGTCAACGTCCTCACCGTGCAGAGCGCCTTGCTCGCCACGCAGGAGCAATGGGTAGAAAGCTCAACCGGCGTTTCCCTCGCAATGGTCGGCTTGTACAAGGCGCTCGGCGGCGGATGGCAGTCGGTCTATCCGGCAGCGCAACTGGCCGCAGGCTCGCCGGACGTCGCCAAACCCTGAACCCACCGCGACAGCTATGATCAACTCCACGGCAGCAAACGGCGCAACGCCGGATCTGAATTGCAGAGGAGTTGCATCATGGAAAATCCGCAGCACAGCCTACCGGCGCTGTTCAAACAACTCGGCCTCGCTGACGACCCGATCAGCATCGACCAATTCATCGCCAGCCATTCCCCGCTCAAGCCGGATCTGCATCTGGCCGACGCGTTTTTCTGGACGAAAAGTCAGGCGCAGTTCTTGCGCGAGGAGATTCTGGATGATGCGGATTGGGCGGAGGTGGTGGATCAGTTGAATGTGATGTTGCGGAAGGGGCGGGTGGGATGATCAGGCTGAACCTTTGCGACTCTGTCACGGCAGCAATTGATAAGCTTCGATATCGACCGAAATTTCGATCGCATTCGAGGTCCTTACCGTGCAAAGAGTTTTCGCCGATATGGCTGTCAGTATTTCCGAACTGAAGAAAAATCCTTCTGCCGTTCTTAGAGGCGCAAACGCCGGTGCTGTGGCAATACTCAATCACAACCGGGTCATGGGCTATATGGTGTCTGCCGACGTTTACGAAGCGTTGGTCGAGCGGCTTGATGATCTTGAGCTTATGCAGATTGCGCGTTATCGAGATCACGAAACACCCATGCCGGTAAATCTGCATGACTTATAAGCTTGAGTTTCTGTCGTCTGGAAACAAACTGCGTCATTGGTCGCCCGAGCAATACTCGAAGAGACTTGCCGTGTAAAAAAAATTGTAGGAAAAGGCCGAAATGTAAAAAAAACATGCCTACTGTAAAAAAAACTGAGCTTTAATCGTCGCAGTAGATTTTTTCTGTGGAAGATGACGATGCCAACTGTTGGATATGCCAACCTGCGGGACGCTTTAAAGCTCAAGGCGTTTGCTCCCAAGCGCGTTGCGATGATCAAACCGGTCACCCGAATTACCTTGATCGGTGATTGTCTTGCTGTTCCAGCCGCCGTCGCGCCTGCACAGGGATCAACGCTCGAGCACATTCTGTTTGCGCTAAAACATGAAGGAATAAACCTGTGCATTCTTGCCCAGGCCTTGGAATCTGTTGAAGCGAGCGATCTGTTAAGTGAGCTTGGCAGATCCCCGAACGGGGTATACATCCGTAAAGCCTGTTTTCTATGGGAAAACTTCACTGGCAAACAGTTGGATTACTCCGTTCCGGTTCGAGGTAGCGTCGTCGCCTTGTTCGATCCCAAGCGCTACGTGACCGGACCAGCTGTTCGGAATAGTCGCTGGCGAGTCGATTTCAATGGATTGGGGTCATTGCATTACTGCGCCACCGTTGAGCGAACGGTGAAGCTACAGGAGCTGATCGATCGGGACATCATTGGACGAGCCCAGGTTTTCATGGCGACGTTGCCGCCGGAGATGATGGATCGGGCAATCAATTGGGCCTACCTGCATGAGACTCGCGATTCCTTCGCTATAGAAAAAGAAGAGCCCAGCGAAGAAAAGTCGCGGCGCTTTGTTCGACTTCTGCGTCAAGCTCACGAGCGTACAGAGCTGAGCGAAGACTATCTGGTCGAGTTGCAAAACAGCACGGTCTCGAATCCCTTCGATAAAGCAGTGCTCTTCCGTCATCAACAGAATCATTTGCACAATGGCTTGAGAGGCGCCGCCGGAGTCAGTTATGTGCCGCCAGCTCCGCAATTGTGTCGTGAGTTGATGGAGGATTTGATGGCTTTCGCCAATCACTCGGCGAAGCAGGTGGATCCGCTCATAGCAGCTGCGGTTGTGGCGTTTGGATTCGTTTTTCTTCACCCGTTCATGGATGGCAACGGTCGGCTCTCACGCTTTCTGATTCACCAGACTCTTTGCCAGTCCGGTGCTCTGCAAAACGGTTTGTTGTTACCCGTCTCCGTGGCGATGAAGCATGAGGAATCCAGCTATCTGGAAGCGCTGAAGGAGTTCTCCAAACCAGCTAGAGAGTTCTGGAATGTCACTTGGCTGGATTCCGATGAGATGACGTTCGATTTCGTCGGTCACGACGCTATCTACCGATTCTGGGATGCTACTCAATGCGCAGAATTTACTTTGCAGATGGCCTTGCGGGCACTGGAAGTGGAGCTACGCGAGGAGACCGCGTTTCTTGAAAAATACGATTTCGTCATCAAAGCGGTGAATGACCGTTTCGATGTTCGGGGAAGCGATCTTTCGAAGTTGGTAATGATGTGCCTGGACAACGCTGACAAGGTTTCAAAGCATCGCCGCAAGCAATTTCAGTACAGCGTGCCGGAGGAGGTGTTCGACTACATCGAGGAAATGTCCTCAGGCTATGGTGGCTGACTATTCTGCTTTGACCAAGCGCTTGGGCCATGCCGGATGTTGTGGCAGGCGCTTGATCAGGGTATTCGCCGCGAGTATTTCAAAGATTTGTTTCAAAACTTGACTGAAATTCCCCTCCAATGCGATATTGATAGTTAGCAAACTAACAGTGTCCGTTATCCCGTGTCCGATTCCCTCGACAGTCTCCAGATGAACATCAGCAGCGCCATGGTGGTGGCCGCCCGGCATTGGCGGAAGATCTGCCAGACCACGCTGGTCAACTATGGAATTTCCGAAGCCTGCGCCGTGCCCTTGTTGATGATCGGCCGCTTGGGCGAGGGCGTGCGCCAGGTGCAAGTCGCCCAGGCTGCGGGGATGGAGAGTCCGTCGCTGGTGCGCTTGCTCGATCAGCTGTGCCATGCCGGTTACGTCTGCCGCACCGAAGATGCCCAGGATCGTCGCGCCAAGTGTCTTAGCCTGACCGACACCGGTCGCGAACTGGTGCAGGCGGTGGAGGCCGAGCTGGTGCGATTGCGGCATGAGGTGCTGGAAGGCATCGAACGCAGCGATCTGGAAGCTACGCTTCGGGTACTCAGGGCTTTTGAGGCGGCGAGCTCGCCTGTGGTGGTCAATTCTTGAACGGTTTTTTCACTGGCATGCCGCCGGCCCGTGACTGGTTTTACGGGGTGCGTACTTTTGCGGCGTCGATGATTGCGCTGTACATCGCCTTGCTCATGCAAATGCCGCGTCCGTATTGGGCGATGGCTACGGTTTACATCGTCTCCAGCCCGTTTCTCGGCCCGACCAGTTCCAAGGCGCTGTACCGCGCGGCGGGTACTTTTCTCGGCGCGGCGGCAGCGGTGCTGTTTGTGCCGATGTTCGTGCAGAGCCCCTATGTGCTGGTGGTGGTCATCGCGCTGTGGACCGGCATTCTGCTGTTCATGTCCCTGCATCTGCGCACGGCCAACAGCTACGCACTGATGCTGGCCGGTTACACCTTGCCGCTGATTGCCCTGCCGGTGGTCGATAATCCGCTGGCGGTGTGGGATGTGGCCGAGGCGCGTACCGAAGAGATTTTCCTTGGCATCGCCGTTGCTGCGGTGGTCGGCGCGATGTTCTGGCCGCGACGGCTGGCGCCGGTGTTCAACGATGCGGTGAGCAA
The DNA here is from genome assembly GCF_036283065.1 of Pseudomonas moraviensis subsp. stanleyae. Classification (GTDB taxonomy): domain Bacteria; phylum Pseudomonadota; class Gammaproteobacteria; order Pseudomonadales; family Pseudomonadaceae; genus Aquipseudomonas; species Aquipseudomonas stanleyae. The sequence goes on along the minus strand of NZ_JAADJI010000001.1, from coordinate 589,398 downwards.
GTGGTTCGCCGATGCGACGAGCTACAGCCTGAAGTTTCTCAGCCGCGATGTGCAGCCGGAGGAAGTCACCGTCCTGCGCATGGCCATGGTCGCCAATTTCAACAGCCTTGAATTGATGATCGGCCAGTTGCCCCACGAAGGCGCGCGCCCGCAAACCGTGCGCAATACCAAGGAATTGCGCGGGCGCATGATCCATCTGTTGCCGGTGATCGATGCGCTCGAGGATTCGTTGTATGCACTCGAACGCCGCACGCCGGAACTGGTGGAAAAATTTCAGCCGCTGCTGACCGCGACCCGTGAATGGCTCGACCACGCAGACGCCAACCTCGAGCGCTGGCAAGCACTGAGAGATCAACTCGACGCACTGCAACCCAGCGCCGAAGCGCTGGAGGAGCGCAAACAGTTGCTGTTCTCCAACGCGATCTACCGCCTCGGTGAATTCATCGATCTGTGGCAGGACTGCCGCAGTCTGCAGGACGCGATTCTCTGCGAGCGCCAAGACAGCTGGCGCGCGGTGTACCGGCACTGGCGCCTCGGCCGGTTGACGCCGTTCATCGATCGCGGGTTGATGCTGTACTCGGTGGCCTCGACCATTCTGGCGATCATCGTCGCTTCGGTGTTGTGGATTCTGCTCGGCTGGCCGGATGGCGGCAGTGCGGTGATCCTGGCGGCGGTGGCGTGCAGCTTCTTCGCCTCGATGGACGACCCGGCGCCGCAGATTTACCGGTTCTTTTTCTGGACCGGGATGTCGGTACTGTTCGCCAGCCTTTATCTGTTTCTGATTCTGCCCAACCTGCACGATTTCCCGATGCTGGTGCTGGCATTTGCCGTGCCGTTCATTTGCATCGGCACGCTGACGGTGCAACCGCGTTTCTACCTCGGCATGCTGCTGACGCTGGTCAACACTTCCTCGTTCATCAGTATTCAGGGTGCCTACGACGCGGACTTTTTCGCCTTCGCCAACTCCAACCTCGCCGGGCCGCTGGGTCTGTTGTTCGCATTTATCTGGACGCTGGTGGCGCGACCGTTCGGTGCCGAGCTGGCGGCCAAGCGCCTGACCCGGTTCAGCTGGAAAGACATCGTCAGCATGACCGAGCCGGCGAGTCTCGCCGAGCATCGGCAGTTGGGCGTGCAATTGCTCGATCGGCTGATGCAACACCTGCCGCGGCTGGCCCTGACCGGTCAGGACACCGGCATTGCCATGCGCGAAGTGCGCGTGGGTTTGAACATGCTCGACTTGCTTGCTTACACCCCCCGCGTCACTGGCGTGCCCAACGTCTTGTTGCGACAGGTGGTGGGCGAAGTTGGTGAGTATTTTCGGGCCTGCCTTAAAGCCGACGAACGCCTGCCGGCGCCGAGCGGTCTGCTGATGACTCTGGATCGCACGCGCCGTGCGCTGAACGGCCAGGGCGACGATGAAACCCGTCTGCATCTGTTGCACGCCTTGAGCGGTCTGCGTCTGGCCTTGCTGCCCGGCGTCGAATTCGTCTCCAGCGCCGAGCCCGAAGAACCGCTGCCCGATGGAGCGCCCCTATGATCGGTGATCTGGATATCAGCGGCATCTTCCTGCCGACCCTGCTGGTGCTGATGGGCATCACTTATGTGCTGTTTTTGTTGGTGCATGGCGTGCTGCAACGCCTGCACTTTTACCGTCTGGTCTGGCACCGGGCATTGTTCAACGTGGCGCTCTACGCCGTGCTGCTGTACGGCGTGGACTCACTCAGTCGATACCTGATGACATGAAAAAACCGTTTCTGACTATCGGTCGCGTGGTCCTGACCCTGCTGATCGTGACTTTCGCCGTGGTCCTCGTCTGGCGCATGGTGATGTATTACATGTTCGCGCCGTGGACCCGCGACGGCCACATTCGCGCCGACATCATCCAGATCGCCCCGGACGTATCCGGGTTGATCCAGCAGGTCGAAGTGAAGGACAACCAGTTGATCAAGCGTGGCCAGGTGCTGTTCAGCATCGACCAGGACCGCTTCAAACTGGCCCTGCGCCAAGCCAAGGCCGCCGTCGCCGATCGCGAAGAAACCCTCGCCCAGGCCCAGCGTGAAGCCAAGCGTAATCGTGGCCTCGGCAACCTGGTGCCGGCCGAGCAACTGGAAGAAAGCCAGTCGCGGGTGGCCCGTGCGCAATCGGCGCTGGCCGAAGCGTTGGTGGCGGTCGACAGTGCGCAGCTCAACCTCGATCGCTCGGTGATCCGCAGCCCGGTCGACGGTTACGTCAACGACCGCGCGCCGCGTCCGCAGGAGTTCGTCACCGCCGGGCGCCCGGTGTTGTCGGTGGTCGACAGCAATTCCTTCCACATCGACGGCTATTTTGAAGAAACCAAACTCGACGGCATTCACGTCGGGCAGTCGGTGGATATCCGCGTGATCGGCGACCGCGCACGGTTGCGCGGGCATGTCGAAAGCATCGTCGCCGGCATCGAAGACCGCGACCGCACCAGTGGCAGCAACCTGCTGCCGAACGTCAACCCGGCGTTCAGTTGGGTGCGTCTGGCGCAGCGGATTCCAGTGCGCATCGCCTTCGATGATGTACCGGCCGACTTCCGCATGATCGCCGGGCGTACCGCCACTGTGTCGATCATCGACGATCAGGCGCAGGAGCCGCAGCCATGAGCAGGGCCTGGTTGATCGCCGGTTTGGGCGTGATGCTCTCGGCCTGTCAGATGGTCGGCCCGGATTATCAGGTGCCCGCCGACGCGGCGGTGCAGCGCAAGGATATTCAGGGCGAGTTGGCAGTCGCTGGCAAACCGGTGGTCTCGGCGCCGGTACCGGCGCACTGGTGGCGACTTTATAAAGACCCGCGCCTCGATCAACTGGTGCAGCAGGCCATGGCGTCCAACACCGATTTGCGTGTAGCGGCGGCGAACCTGTCGCGGGCACGTGCTCAGGTGGATGAAGCCGAGGCCGCTGGCGGTTGGAGTGGCGGCGTGAAAATGGGCGCCCAGCGTCTGCAGGAATCCGGTCAGGCGTTCCTGCTGCCGGAGAAAGTGCCGGTGGATAACGTCGGCGACATCGGCATCAGCGCTTCGTATCAGTTCGACCTGTGGGGCACCCTGCAGCGCGGCATCGAAGCGGCCAAGGCCAATGCCGACGCGACCCAGGCCGCTGCCGATACCGCACGCATCACGCTGGTGGCGGACGTGGTTCGTGCTTACACCCAGGTCTGCGCCGCCAATGAAGAGCGGGAAATCGCCGAGCATTCGCTCGATCTGCAATCGCAGAGCACCACGCTGATCCAGCGTCTGCGTGACGCCGGGCGTGGCGACGAAACCCAAGTCACCCGTTCGCAGACCCAATTCAAATCCCTGCGCGCCGACTTGCCGCGTTATGAAGCGGCGCGGAAGGCCGGGCTGTTCCGTTTGTCGATGCTGCTGGCCAAACCGGTCGAGCAATTGCCGGCGGGCACGGCCAGTTGCGCCGAGTTGCCGAAGATCGCTCAACGGCTGCCGGTGGGGGACGGTGCTGCGCTGCTCAAGCGTCGCCCGGATATTCGTCAGGCTGAACGCCGTCTCGCGGCGGCAACGGCGGGCATCGGTATCGCCACCGGTGAGCTGTACCCGGACATCAGCATCGGCGCGACGATTGGCACCGTCGGTCTCATCGACGATCTGGGTGACCCATCGACCAACCGCTGGGGTTTCGGCCCGTCGCTGAGTTGGAAGGTGCCGACCAACGGCGCCCGCGCGCGCATCCGTGAAGCCGAGGCCAACACCCAGGGCGCGCTGGCGCATTTCGACGGTGTGGTGCTCAACGCCATCCGCGAGACCCAGACCGGTCTGGCCCAGTACAGCGCCTTGCTGCAGCGCCGCGATGCGCTGGCCGAAGCCGAGCAGTCGGCGAAGCTCGCCGCCGAGCAGACGCACCGCTTCTTCCAGGCCGGCCGCGAGTCGTTTCTCGCCGACCTGCAAGCGACCCGCACCTACACCGATGTCACCGCGCAACTGGCCGCCGCCAACACCCAGGTCGCAATGAGCCAGATCGATTTGTTCCTCGCCCTGGGCGGTGGCTGGGAAAGCGGACGAACGAACACCTCGGACGCCAGCAAACCCTGAGGCCGTTGCTATGCTTTGAAGTGTTGGAGGGGCGCCCCATGCCAAGCGCTCCTGCAATGCACATTGCTCGTGCTGGCCCAGGGGAAACCAATAATGAAAAACCCTTACGCTCTCGGCTTCTGGTGCGCTCTGGTCGCACTGGTGCTGCTCTCGGCCACGTATTTCTACGGGATCATGCTGGCCCACCAGATCGATACGGCAATGGTTTTTCTCGATAGCGCCGTTGCGCTGATTGCGGTGATGGCGATCGTCGTCGTCGCCTGGACCTCGATTCAGCTGCAGCGGGTCAAGAAGCGCCAGCTTGAGCGCGGCAAGATGCTCGTGTTGATCTGGGACACCAAAGTCGCCTTGCGCCGGGTCGAAACCGTGTTCGACCGCTACTTCTGGGGCAGCTACTGGCAGCCCGGGCGAACCTTCGCCGAAGTCATGGGCGAGCTCACCGGCACCCCGCTGGAAAAAAGCCTCGAAGCGCTGAAGAAGCAATGCCTGGAACTCGACAAGCAGATCGCCGACGAAGGCTGGCACTGGCTGAACAATGCTCGCGAGCTGTCAGATGTCGCCACGGCCATGGCCCGCGAACGCTATCAGCTGGATTTCTGCGATGTGCGGGCGGATACGACTGGCGGAGCGGTGATTGATCGGGACTTTGAAGTGCTGGTGTATACCTGGACCGCGCGGCTGAAGAGCTTTGATCATCAGCTGGATGAAATCGAGGTTCAGTATTCCTGATCTGTTGTGAATCCACCGGCCTCTTCGCGAGCAGGCTCGCTCCCACAGGTGCAGCGCTGTCCTTGTGGGAGCGAGCCTGCTCGCGAAGAGGCCCGCAAAAACACCGAAACTCTTTGCTCCTGCCGACTGTCCATTCCCCCCACAGACACTCTTAAACCTCTAAACAGTGGGCCGTCCCCCGCGCCCGGTGCTAATCTCCACCGCTTATTGCGCACAGTCGCGCCGCGACCCGATCCCGGGTTCAAGGAAGACGACTTCATCCACAGCCACGGAAATCGATCAGGTCATTCATGAATAAATCAGCAGGCGTGCTCCTCGGAATTGTTGTTGCCATCGGCGCGATCAGCGCAGGCGGGGCCTGGTACACCGGGACCAAAATCGAAGGCGTTCTGAACAACGCCGTGACCAACGCCAACAAAGAGCTGCAGACCGCCATGGCCGGCTCCAACGGCACCGCATCGCTGGAGCTGGTGTCGCTGGAGCGTCACACCTTCACCAGCACCGCGCACTATCGCCTCAAGGGCGAAGGCGAGATGTTCGGCGATGCGCCGGTCGAGTTGCTGTTCGTTGACCACATCGAACACGGCCCGCTGCCGTTCTCGCGTCTGGTTTCGTTGAAGTGGCTGCCGGTCATGGCCACCAGCAACTACGAACTGGAAAAGAGCCCGTCCACGGAAAAATGGTTCGCCGCTACCAATGGCGCCGCGCCGCTCAAGGGCGTGACCAACATCGGCTACGACGAATCGACCACCAGCACTCTGAACCTGGTGCCGTTCGAAACCGCGCTGGATGAACAATCGAGCCTGAAGTTCTCCGGGCTGAGCATGGACATCGCCGCCAGCGCCCAGGCGCAGAAGGTCAAGGCCGACGGTTACATGGACAACCTGAAACTGGTCACCGTGTCGGAAGACCAGGCGCCGGTGCAGGTCGAGCTCAACGGCTTGACGCTGGCGAGCAACCTCGCCAAGAGCAGCTACGGCTACTACACCGGGGAAAACACCCTGGAAGTGACCAGCAGCAAAACCACCTTTGGCGCCAAGCCGATGGTGCTGGGCGTGAAGAACTTCGAAATGAAGAACCGCACCGAAGAAAACGGCAGCAACGCCTCGGGCCGTGCCGATTACAAAATCGGCGAAGTGACCCTCAACGACAAGAAAGTCGGTTCGGCAGCCATGGCCATGAGCCTGAAGAACCTCGACATCCCGTCGACCATGTCGCTGATGCAGATCTACCAGACCAAGTTGCAGCCGTACGAAAAAGCCGCCGCCGAAGCCGCCGCACAGGGTCTGCCGGCACCTGAGCTGAATCTGACCGAAGCGGAAAATGTTCAGGTCAAAGCCGATCTGCAGAAGCTGCTGGCCGCCGGCCCGCAACTGGCGCTGGAGAACCTGTCGTTCAACACCGCCAACGGTGAAAGCCGCGCCAATCTGGTGATCGACCTGACCAAGCCGCAATCGATGGACCTGCCACCGGATCAACTCGGCAAGCAGCTGATCGCATTGCTCGACCTGAACATTCAGGTGTCCAAGCCGATGCTGGTCGATCTGCTCAGCGTGCAGGCGCAACTCGATGGCCAGACTGACGCCAAAGCCATCGTCGATCAGTCCAAGGAAGCGGCGGACATGTTCGCTGGCATGGCGGTCGGCTCGCAATTGGCCGTCATCGACGGCACCAACGTGGTGACCAAGCTGCATTACGCAGCCAATCAGGTCGAATTCAACGGCCAGAAGATGACCGTCGAGCAGTTCATCGGCTTCCTGATGAGCAAGTTTGCCGGCGTCACCCAAGTGCAATAAATCCACCGCGCGCCACCCGAACGCCCGGCCCCTGTGTGAACAGGCGCCGGGCGTTTTGCTGTACGGGTTTTGTATAGAAGGGCCGATTCTGAACAATTATTGCGCTGTGAAAATTCGCTCTCGCTTGCGTGCAGACTGCTTCACCAAGCTTGGCCGAAGGTTGTCACTGTCGGCCACCGTTACGAATGGGCAAGGAGGGCATTGCGACCCGGCTGGCCATGTAAGGATGCTGACGAATGCCGCGTATTGATGGTCCTGTATTACATCGTGGTTTGCGCCCTTTGTTCCGACTCGCCCTGTGCAGCCAGTTGCTCTGGCCGCTGCTGGCGTTGGCTGACACACCGTACGACGAGATGGTGCGCGATGCCCGAGCCGGGCACTACACGCCTGCGCTGACGGTATTGCGCCAGGTGCCGCCGGGTCAGGCCAGCGATGGCCAGATCAGCGACCACCTGCAAATCGCCAGTTGGGCCGGGCTCGATGCCGAAGTGGTCAAGGTCTATGAAACCCAGGGTCGCGACCGCGTCCTGCCGGTGCAGGCGCTGACCGCCGCTGCGCGTGCCTATCGCAACCTCAAGCGCTGGGACCAGGCTATCCAGGTGTATAACCAGGCGCTGGCGCTGGAGCCGGACAACGCTGACCTGCAACTGGGTCTCGCGCTGACCCAGGCTGATTCCGGCAAACCCGATCAGGCCGTCACCCGCGCCCAGGCGCTGGTCGCCGCCAAACCCGACGATCCGTCACGCCGCCTCGCCCTGGGCTACGCCCTCGGCCGCGCCGGCAAACAGTACGACGCTCTCTTTGAATTCGATCAGGCCTTTATCCGCGCCGGCAACAAACCGGAAGTCGCCCGCGAATACGTGGTCGCGCTGCAAAAGGCCCGTCTGCCTGAGCCGGCGCTGCGCCTGGCCAGTCAGCGTCCCGGTCTGATTGATCCGGTAACCCTGCGCCGCCTGGAAGGTGATCTCGCCGCCGAGCGCGTGCGCCTCGCCGAACTGGCCACCCGCAGCGAAAAAGAACGCTACGTCATTGCCGACCGCGCGCTGGCCGATTACGACAAATTGCTCGCCACCTGGACGCCCGATGCGACTGCCCATGACGACGTGACGCGCTGGCGCATCGACCGTATGGGCGCGCTCAAGGCCCGGGCGCGCACTGCCGACGTCATCAGCGAATATCAAAAGCTGCAAGCCGAGGGCGTGCAGATTCCGACCTACGCCCTGCGCTGGGTGGCGGCGTCTTATCTCGATCAGCGCGAGCCTGAGATCGCCACCGACCTGTATCGCCAGGTGCTGTCGGCGCCGGATGCCGATGTCGGTGATCGTCTCGAAGACACCACTGCGCTGTACTACTCGCTGCTGGAAAGCGACCGCGCCGACGAAGCACGCAAGGTCGCCGAAGACGCGGCGAAAACCCAGCGTCCGCGGGTCGAACTCAAGGGTCTGCCGATCGGCAACCCCAACGATGAGTGGATGGATGCCCAGCAACTTGCGGCGCAGGCAGGTATCTACAGTTCCGATCTGCCTCACGGCGAAGAACGTTTGCAGACTCTGATCGAGCAGGCGCCAGGCAACCTTGGCTTGCGTCTGGCCCTGGCCGATCTCTACCTCGCCCGCCAGATGCCGCGCCGCGCGGAAAGCCAGCTCAAGGAAGCCGAAAGCGCTGCACCGCGCGATGCGGGCCTGGAGGTTGCTCAGGCCCGCACCGCGATGGAGTTGCAGGAGTGGCGGCAGAACGATGCGCTGGTCGACGACGTGGTCGCGCGTTACCCGGACAACCGCCAGGTGCAGCGTCTGGCCCGCGAGCGCGAAGTGCATGACATGGCCGAACTGCGCGTCGAAGCCTACGGCGGCAAGGCCAACGGTGGCGGCAGCGGCGATGCCGGTGCGGTCAGCGGCAGCCGTGATTTCGGTATCCAGAGCACGCTGTACAGCCCGCCGATCAACGAAGACTGGCGCGTGTTCGCCGGCGCCGGTTATGCCACCGGTGATTTCGCCGAGGGCACCGGCCACCATCGCTTCCAGCGCGTCGGCCTGGAGCGGCGCACCCGTGACATGACCCTCGAAGCAGAAGTCTCGAATCACGATTACGGCTTCGGTGACAAACAGGGCGCGCGTCTGGCGATCGCCCGCGACATCAACGATCACTGGCAGTACGGCGGCAGCCTCGAATACCTCTCGGCGGAAACGCCGCTGCGTGCACTCAACAGCGACATCAAGGCCAATGGCGGCAGCGCATTCCTGCGCTGGCGCGCCAACGAAAGCCGCGAGTGGCGCGTCTCGGTCAGCCCGTCGCACTTCAGCGATGGCAACAACCGTGTCGAAGCGTTGGTGACCGGACGTGAAGGTATCTACAGCGCGCCGAACATCCAGGTCGACGCTGGTCTGGAAGTCGGCACCAGCCACAACTCGAAATCCGACGACGTGCCGTACTTCAACCCCAAGTCGGACTTCAGCGTGATGCCGCTGGTCAACGTCAACCACGTGCTTTACCACCGCTACGAGACTTACTGGAGCCAGCAATTCCAGGCCGGCGCCGGCACCTACAGCCAGCGCGACCACGGCACCGGCGGCATGGCGTTGCTCGGTTATGGCCAACGCTACGCCTGGAACGACGTGTTCGATGTGGGCGGCATGTTCAGTGTGATCAACCGGCCTTACGACGGTGATCGGGAAACTGATCTGCGTCTGCTCGTCGACCTCACTTTCCGCTTCTAGAAGAGTTTGAAGATGCCTTTTATCTCGCGTTTCATCCTTCTGCTGGGAGCGCTGCTGGTCAGCGCCTGCGCCCAGCAAGCCCCGGCCTTCGCGCCGCCCTCCGAGCGCCCGGTCGCGGCCAGTGAACAACCGTGGCCAAAAAACCATGTGCTCGGCATCGCCTATCACGACGTTGAAGACCGTGATCCCGATCAGGCCGTGGTGGCAGTGCGCACCGAACGCATGATCGAGCAACTCGCCTGGCTGCGTGAAAACGGCTACAAACCGGTGACCGTCGACCAGATCATGGCCGCACGCAAGGGTGGGCCGGAGCTGCCGGCGAAAGCGGTGCTACTCAGCTTCGACGACGGTTATGCCAGCTTCTATACCCGCGTGCTGCCAGTGTTGCGTGCCTACAACTGGCACGCCTTGCTGGCTCCGGTCGGCATCTGGATCGACACACCGCTGAACCAGCCGGTGGACTTCGCCGGCACGCCGCGCAAGCGTTCGGACTTCCTGACCTGGGAGCAGATACGCGAAATCTCCAGGTCCGGGCTGGTGGAAATCGCCGCCCACACTGACGCCAGCCACAAAGGCATCCTCGCCAACCCGCAGGGCAACCTGCAACCGGCGGCGGCGACCCGGCGTTATGATCCGGTGACCAAGCGCTACGAATCCGAAGCCGATTTTCAGGCACGCATTCGTACCGACGTGAAAAACATTTCCGAGAAGATCCGCAAAGTCACCGGCTACAAACCGCGGGTCTGGGTCTGGCCGTACGGCGCTGCTGACGGCACGTCGCTGAGCGTGGTGGATGAAGAGGGCTACGAAATGGCCCTGACGCTGGACGACGGTCTCGACACGCTCGATAACCTGATGAGCGGGCCGCGCTTCCTCGTAGCCTCCGACCCTGATGGCGAACATTTCGCCAACAGCATCGTCTCGGTGCAGGCCGAAGCGCCGATGCGCGTGGTGCACGTCGATCTGGATAACGTCTACGACCCGGACCCGGCGCAACAGGACATCAACCTCGGCAAACTGGTGCAGCGCATGGCTGACCTGGGCGCCAGCACGGTGTTCCTGCAGGCCTTCGCCGATCCCAAGGGCGATGGCCTGGTGCACTCGCTGTACTTCCCCAACCGCCACTTGCCGGTGCGCGCCGACCTGTTCGACCGCGTCGCCTGGCAACTGCGCACCCGCGCTCACGTGAAGGTCTATGCGTGGATGCCGGTGCTGAGTTTCGAGCTGGACTCTAGACTGCCGCGTGTGACCCGTTGGGACCCGAAAACCGGGACCACCTCGGTCGATCCCAAACAGTACAAGCGCCTGTCGCCGTTCAACCCTGAAGTGCGCAAGATCATCGGTGAAATCTACGAAGATCTGGCGCGCCTGACCTCGGTCGATGGCGTTCTTTACCATGACGATGCGGTGCTGTCGGATTTCGAAGATGCGACTCCAGAAGCGTTGAAGGCCTACGCCGCACAAGGATTGCCCGGCTCGATTGCCGCGCTGCGCGACGACCCGGCGGCGATGCAACGCTGGACCCGCTTCAAGAGCCGCTACCTGATCGACTTCACCAACGAACTCACTGCCAGGGTCCGCGTAATTCGCGGCCCGCAGGTGCTGACCGCGCGCAATATCTTCGCCGAGCCGATGCTCAATCCCGAGAGCGAAGCGTGGTTCGCACAGAATCTCGACGACTTCCTCGCCACCTACGACTGGACGGCGCCGATGGCCATGCCGCTGATGGAAAAACAGACGGTGGCCGAGTCCGGGCCGTGGCTGGAAGAACTGGTTGCCACGGTGAAGAAACGCCCCGGTGCGCTGAATCGCACGGTGTTCGAATTGCAGGCGCGGGACTGGAACCAGAAGGATCAGGCCGACATCGATGCCGCACAACTGGCGGACTGGATGGGCCGGCTCAAGCGCCAGGGCGCGACCAGTTTCGGTTACTACCCGGACAACTTCCTCGACAACTTGCCGGACCTGAAAACCGTAAGGCCTGCACTCTCCAACAAATGGAATCCATAACATGCTGGATAGACTGTTAGCCCTGCTTGTTCTGGCGATCGTTCTTGGCGTTCCGCTGGGGCTGATTTTCCTGGTGACCGGCCAGTTCCTGATGTCGTTCGTGTTCTTCTACCCGCTGTTCATGTCCGGGTTGTGGATCGCCGGCGGCCTGTATTTCTGGCTGCACTGGGAGCGCCACTGGCCGTGGCAGGACGACACCCTGCCGCCACCGCTGGAAGGCGAGCCACTGATTTCGATCCTGATCCCTTGCTACAACGAAGGCGACAACGCTGCCGACACTATCCACGCGGCGCTGGCGCAGCATTACCCGAACATCGAAGTCATCGCGATCAACGACGGCTCCAAGGACAACACCGCCGCGGTCCTCGATGCGCTGGCCAAGGAAGATCCGCGACTGCGGGTTCTGCATCTGGCGGAAAACCAGGGCAAGGCGGTGGCCCTGCGCATGGGCGCTATCGCTGCGCGCAGTGAGTATCTGGTGTGCATCGATGGTGACGCCTTGCTTGCGCCGAATACGGCAGCTTATCTGGTCGCGCCGATGCTGGATAACGCACGTCTCGGCGCGGTGACTGGCAACCCGCGTATCCGTACGCGTTCGACCTTGATCGGGCGGGTGCAGGTTGGCGAGTTCTCTTCGATCATCGGCTTGATCAAACGCACGCAACGGGTGTTCGGACGCATCTTCACCGTCTCCGGTGTGATCGTCGCGTTCCGCCGCACCGCGCTGAACCGGGTGGGTTACTGGAGTCCGGACATGATCACCGAAGACATCGACATCAGCTGGAAGCTGCAACTCGATCACTGGAGCATCTTCTACGAACCGCGCGCGCTGTGCTGGATCCTCATGCCGGAAACCATCGGTGGTCTGTGGAAGCAGCGTCTGCGCTGGGCTCAGGGCGGCGCCGAAGTGCTGTTCAAGAACATTCGCGGCATCTGGCAGTACCGCCATCGCTACCTGTGGCCGCTGTTGTTCGAATACTGCCTGTCCACCGGTTGGGCGTTCACCTTCCTGCTGTCGGTGATTTTCTGGGGCATGGGCAAGTTCATGGTCATGCCGGACGCGATCGCCGTGGATCACTTGATGCCGCCGGCCTTCACCGGTCTGTTGCTGGCAGTGGTCTGCCTGGTGCAGTTCGCGGTCAGCATCGTCATCGATCGCCGCTATGAGCCGGGTCTGGGCAAGACCATGTTCTGGGTGGTCTGGTATCCGTTGGTGTTCTGGCTCGTCAGTCTGCTGACCACCCTGGTCAGTTTCCCCAAGGTGTTGTTCAGCCAACACAAAAAACGCGCGCGCTGGGTCAGTCCTGATCGGGGTATCAAACCGCTGGGCGACGACCAGGAGGAAGTCATCAAATGAAAATTATCCGCACCCGCCAGCGGCCCATTCTGGTGGTGATCGACGTCATCCTCACCGTCCTGGCATGGGTTGGCCTGCTGTTCCTGCTGGTACGCGGGTTATGGCCATTGATCGAAACCAGCGGCGGCCCGCGCATCGATCATTCGGCGTTCGACGCCTTGGGCACTTTGCAGGTTTATCTGTGGGTGGCGCTGGTCAACGCCGTGATCCTGATCGGTTGGGCGCGTTACCAGCAACGCAAAAGCCGCAGCTTCGCTCAGCGCCGTTTACCCTCGCCGGTAATCGGCGATGAAGGGCTGAGCAAGAGCTTCAAACTCTGCGATGAGCGTTTCCAGAAACTGCGCACGCCCGGGGTGATGACCATTCACAACGATCAGGACGGCGATATCAGCCACGTGGAAACGCATTTCTGGCCGGTGCAGCAGCAGGCTCTACCCGCGCCGCTGGCACCCCTGGAGCATCCACGGGTGATCTTTCTGCATGCCGAAGAAGATGACAATCGCGAGCCGGTGAAGCGCCTCACGTGAACTCCACTGTAGAGCTGCCGAAGGCTGCGATCTTTTGATTTTGCTTATGTAAAACAAGATCAAGAGATCGCAGCCTCGTTGCACTCGTCAGCTCCTGCAGGATCGGTGTCAGGCCTGAATCAGCGTCCAGGCTTCTTTCATCCGCAAAGGTTGCTTCATCCGCTCGGCCAGCAACGCCATCGCGCGTTGCTTGTCGCAGGCTACCGCCGCGACAACGATGCCGCCTTTTGCGAACAGGCCAATGAATGGCGGCTTTTCCGGCTCGCCGCTGAACTCGACCTCGTCCCATTCGGCAGCGTGGCCGAGATAGTCGTAGTTCTTGCCAAAGTGATAGGTCCAGAAAAACGGCACATCCAGATAGTGCTCCTCGCCACCGAGCATGTTGGCGGCGGCGATGCGCGCGTGTTGCTGGGCCAGGCGCCAGTGTTCGATGCGGGTCGGCTGGCCGCTCAACGGGAACGTGGCGATATCGCCGATGGCCCACAAGCCATCAGTCACGCGCATGCCGTCATCCACGCGCAGCGATTGGTCCTCCTCTTTCGGCAATGATTCGAACGCCTCGGTAGCCGGGTGGACGCCGACGCCGGCGAGAACAAGATCCGCCGCCAGGCGCAGACCGTTGTCGAGCAGCACGCCCTCGACCTTGTCTTCGCCAAAGATCTCGGTAGCCTCGTGCTCGCTGATGAACTTCACCCCGTGCTCTTCGTGCAGTGCGCGAATCGCCTTGCCCACCGCTTCGCCGAACTGCTTGGCGAAGGCGATTGCGTGACGCGCGAGCACGGTGACGTCGAGACCGTACTCGCGCAGCGCCGATGCGCATTCCAGGGCAATGAAGCTGTCGCCGATGATCACCGCACGTTGACCGGGCTGAGCGGCGTTGATGATCTGTTCAGCCTGGGCTTTCGAACGCAGGACGAAGACATTGGCCAGCTCAGCGCCGGGCAGTTTCAGCGGATTGGGCGCGCCACCCGTGGCGAGTACCGCGGCGTCGTAACGCAGTATTGCGCCGTTATCCAAATGAAGGGTTTTGCCTGGAGCGTCGAGTGCGCTGACTTCGCTTTGTACGCGTTCGATGCGTTGCGCTTGATAGAAGGCTTCATCGCGCAGGGGCGGGACCTCTTTCGGCGACATCTCCCCGGCGAGCACAAATTTGCTCAACACCGTGCGGTCGTAGCCGGCATCCGATTCGCCGTCGACGAGCACAACGCGCCCGCCGAAACCTTTTTCCCGCAACGCTGCCGCGCACGCCGTACCTGCGGCGCCTGCGCCGACCACCACGAAGGTTCTTGGATCGTCGGCCGGCGGGGTGTGCGGATCGGGCAGGGGCTGGTCATCGACCCAGATCTCCTCGCCGCGCAACTCCAGCGGATAGCGCCTGAGACTGTCCAGCGACGGCGGCTCGCACAGGCCACCGTCCTCGGCGCGGTACGCGGCTTTGTGCCAAGGGCAAATCAACCTGCCGTGGCACAAAGCACCCTCGGCCAAGGGCGCACCAGCATGCGGGCACAGGCCTTGAAACGCCCGCAACTCTGCGTTGGCACGCAGCAGGACGATCTTGCAGTCGCCTATCTCGACTTGCAGGCCACGGTCTTGCGGGACATCGGCGAAACGGGCGACACGGTGCAGGGACATCTTCGGCTTCCTCGCAGGCATTTCTCTTGTGAGTTGAGGCCGCCGCGCGAGGTTCAGCCATTTGCTACTGCCAAGGCATGAACGGTACAGCTATAGTCTGCGGGCCGACGACGGCCTCACTGCACAAGGTGCTCCCGGAATGACCCGATTGACCTCTCTCAACCCATGGCTGGCGGCCATCGCCGTGACCCTTTGCGTGCAGTTCCCGGCGCAGGCCCAGGAGCGCTTCACCCTGAGCATCCCAGGCGTATCGGACAACCGTCTGTTCACCTCGGCAGCCGCCAGTGACGCGCCCGGCTGCGGCGGCAAGAACCAGTCGCCGGCGCTGAGCTGGAACGCCGGCCCCGCCGGAACCCAGAGCTACGCCATCGTCATGCACGACCCGGACGGCCAGAAAGGCCTGGGCGTCGATCACTGGATTCACTATGGGATCAAACCCACCACCCACCAGATCGCGGCCGGCGTCGGCGCCAAATCCGCCCTCGAAGGCGTCGGCGGCACCAACAGCAAAGGCAACACCCATTACATGGGCCCGTGCCCGCCAGTGGGTGACAGCGCGCACCATTACATCATCCAGATCTACGCCCTCGACCTCGCCCCGGACGCTTTGCCGGCCGGCCTGACCCGCACCGAGTTGATGGAGAAAATCAAAGGCCACGTGCTGCGCAACAGCAGCGCCGTGCGGCGTTATCACCGCTGAGGTTGTGCCGCTCAGCAGCGGCTGACCGCGCCAATCCCCCAGCCATTTGGCATTGCCCCGCGAAAACGCGCACTATCGAGCCATTGCCAATGCGCTGGAGGACACCGTGGCAGCAAAAATCGACCGCATCGCCCAGCTACTCAACTGCCCGGAGAAGGGCGAACAAATGCGGCGTGCAGTAACCGAGACACGTAAGGAATTTCTGCTGAATCAGCCGGAAGAAGACCTCGTTGAAGAAGACGAGGAGTTTGACGAGGTTGAGGAGGAGGGGGATGACGATGAATATGATGAGTTCGACTGGACGACGGAGTGACGTGCTTTGAAATCCTACCTCCATATGCGATGGATGCGTTTACCCTTGACCGCGAATAGCTGACGCCTGCGCGCCGTGGACTATTTGCTGATTGACCCAAGACTTCTTAAAAGAGCACTATTAGGTACTTTTTTACGTACCTTTGGAGTCGTTATGGAGCAGCTGCTTGCTAATCGCTCGGTGAGTATTACCGAATTGAAACGCAGTCCCAGTACGGTGATTGACCAAGCTGGGACAGAACCCATCGCCGTTCTCAACCATAATCGTCCGGCTGCCTATTTATTAGCCCATGCGACATATCAAGAACTATTAGATCGTCTTCGAGCGGCTGAATTGCGTGAAGCGATTGCTGCAAGTCGAAATGATCCTCGTCCACCTGTTGCAGCCGATACGGTATTTGCAGAGCTTGATGCGCTTATAGATGGCATCGAAGCTGAGCAAAATCACGGATGAGGCGATTATTATTTTCAGAAATTTCCCGAGATGATCTGTTGCAGATTGCCCGCTATATCGCTCGTGACAATCCTGGACGTGCTCGTTCTTTCGTCGCCGAATTACATATGCGATGTGCTCAGTTGACCAGTTTGCCAAATCAAGGAATTGCCCGGGAGGATTGCGCCAAAGGTCTGAAAATGATCACTCACGGCAGATACCTGATTTTCTACTCAATATTGAAAAGTGATGTGCTGATAGAGCGGGTACTACATGGCGCGCGGGATATAACGCGGCTATTTGATACCCCCACCACGGATCAGCCTCAGTAAGTCTCATATATCGTTACCCACAAAAAAGCCCCGGACCATCACAGTCCGGGGCTTTCTCGTTTGATTCATGGTGCACCAGGCGGGATTCGAACCCACGACCCCTGCCTTCGGAGGGCAGTACTCTATCCAGCTGAGCTACTGGTGCAGCGGGCGACATCATACCTAGGTCGGCTCGGGGCGTCCATGCCGGGTTTGGCGGGTTTTGTCAGTGTGCGTGTCGGCGCAAAATCGCTGCATTCCTTAAAGCGGTAACGTCCTGCAAAACCCTCGCTTGGCGCTTTGCCGGGGTTGATCTAAGGTTTTTCCTGCGGCACGGATTTTCGGTGCGTTGATCTGAAAAGCGGCATTTTTGTTCTTTTTTTCGAACGACCTATTGTCCTTTACCCCCTTTGAACCTACGATCCGTTTGAGATTTCAAACGCTCGTTGACGGGATGTTGCAGCGCAGGTGCGCCCGGTCGTGCACTGTAGATGCGCCACAATCCGCTCACTGATTTCCCTGACGGCAGCCTTGCGAGGCGCCTTTCTACAATCATAATTTGCTCCGCGCAGGCCGCGGTGCTGTTAAGGAAAGCCGACATGCAGCTTAAAGACACCCAGTTGTTCCGCCAGCAAGCCTTCATCGATGGCGCTTGGGTCGATGCCGACAACGGTCAGACGATCAAGGTCAACAACCCGGCCACCGGCGAAATCCTCGGCACCGTGCCGAAGATGGGCGCCGCTGAAACCCGCCGTGCCATCGAGGCCGCTGATAAGGCGCTGCCGGCTTGGCGTGCGCTGACCGCCAAAGAGCGTGCCGGCAAGCTGCGTCGCTGGTTCGAGCTGATGATCGAGAATCAGGACGATCTCGCACGCCTGATGACCCTCGAGCAGGGCAAGCCGCTGGCCGAAGCCAAGGGCGAAATCGTTTACGCCGCTTCGTTCATCGAATGGTTCGCTGAAGAAGCCAAGCGCATCTACGGTGACGTGATCCCGGGCCATCAGCCGGACAAGCGCCTGATCGTGATCAAGCAGCCGATCGGCGTCACCGCTGCGATCACTCCGTGGAACTTCCCGGCAGCAATGATCACTCGCAAGGCCGGCCCAGCACTGGCCGCCGGTTGCACCATGGTGCTCAAGCCGGCTTCGCAAACTCCATTTTCCTTTTTCGCCCTGGCCGAACTGGCCCAGCGCGCGGGCATTCCGGCGGGCGTGTTCAGCGTGGTCTCCGGCAGCGCTGGCGACATCGGCAGCGAGCTGACCAGCAACCCGATCGTGCGCAAACTGTCCTTCACCGGCTCGACCGAAATCGGTCGCCAGTTGATGGCCGAATGCGCCAAGGACATCAAGAAAGTCTCGCTGGAACTGGGCGGCAACGCGCCGTTCATCGTGTTCGACGACGCGGACCTGGATAAGGCCGTCGAAGGCGCGATCATCTCCAAGTACCGCAACAACGGCCAGACCTGCGTCTGCGCCAACCGTCTGTACATTCAGGACGCGG
Source organism: Pseudomonas moraviensis subsp. stanleyae (assembly GCF_036283065.1). Classification (GTDB taxonomy): domain Bacteria; phylum Pseudomonadota; class Gammaproteobacteria; order Pseudomonadales; family Pseudomonadaceae; genus Aquipseudomonas; species Aquipseudomonas stanleyae. The sequence goes on along the minus strand of NZ_JAADJI010000001.1, from coordinate 571,308 downwards.
TCTACGATGCGTTCGCCGAGAAGCTGAAAGTGGCCGTGGCCAAACTGAAAATCGGCAACGGTCTGGAAGACGGTACCACCACCGGCCCGCTGATCGACGAAAAAGCCGTGGCCAAGGTTCAGGAACACATCGCTGACGCCGTGAGCAAAGGCGCCACCGTTTTGGCTGGCGGCAAGGCGATGGAAGGCAATTTCTTCGAGCCGACCATTCTCACCAACGTGCCGAAAAACGCTGCCGTGGCCAAGGAAGAAACCTTCGGTCCGCTGGCGCCGCTGTTCCGCTTCAAAGACGAAGCCGAAGTGATCGCCATGTCCAACGACACCGAGTTCGGTCTGGCCTCGTATTTCTACGCACGTGACCTCGGCCGTGTGTTCCGTGTCGCCGAAGCGCTGGAATACGGCATGGTCGGCGTCAACACCGGGCTGATCTCCAACGAAGTCGCGCCGTTCGGCGGTATCAAGGCCTCGGGCCTGGGCCGTGAAGGCTCCAAGTACGGCATCGAAGATTACCTGGAAATCAAATACCTCTGCCTGGGCATCTAAGCCGAGAAAGGGATCGCTGCAAACGCAAAGGGCACGAGAGCGCTGTCCCTTTGCGTCGTTTCAAACAGGAATTTTCTCTGCGGCCGGGAACGCCGTGGCAGTCGATCATCGCATGCTGCCACCGCCGATTCCTCCCGCTTCATCCTTGAACCACGCCGCCCGATGAGCGGCGAATGAGGACTGTAATGAGCAAGACTAACGCTGAACTGATGGCCCGTCGTACCGCAGCTGTTCCACGTGGTGTTGGCCAGATTCACCCGATCTTCGCCGAGTCGGCAAAGAACGCTACCGTGACTGACGTTGAAGGTCGTGAGTTCATCGACTTCGCTGGCGGCATCGCTGTACTGAACACCGGCCACGTGCACCCGAAAATCATTGCCGCCGTGACCGAGCAGCTGAACAAGCTGACCCACACCTGCTTCCAGGTGCTGGCGTATGAGCCGTACGTTGAGCTGTGCGAAAAAATCAACGCCAAGGTGCCAGGTGATTTCGCCAAGAAAACCCTGCTGGTCACCACCGGTTCCGAAGCGGTAGAAAACGCCGTGAAGATCGCCCGTGCCGCCACCGGCCGCGCCGGCGTGATCGCTTTCACCGGCGCTTACCATGGTCGCACGATGATGACCCTCGGCCTGACCGGTAAAGTCGTGCCGTACTCGGCGGGCATGGGCCTGATGCCAGGCGGCATCTTCCGCGCGCTGTACCCGAACGAACTGCACGGCGTGAGCATCGACGATTCGATCGCTTCCATCGAACGCATTTTCAAGAACGACGCCGAGCCGAAAGACATCGCCGCGATCATCATCGAACCGGTGCAAGGCGAAGGTGGTTTCTACGTCGCGCCGAAAGACTTCATGAAGCGTCTGCGCGCGCTGTGCGACCAGCACGGCATTCTGCTGATCGCTGACGAAGTGCAGACCGGCGCTGGCCGTACCGGCACCTTCTTCGCCATGGAGCAGATGGGCGTTGCCGCCGACCTGACCACCTTCGCCAAGTCCATCGCAGGCGGCTTTCCGCTGGCCGGCGTGTGTGGCAAGGCCGAATACATGGACGCCATCGCCCCGGGCGGCCTCGGCGGCACCTACGCCGGTAGCCCGATCGCTTGCGCCGCTGCGCTGGCGGTGATGGAAGTGTTTGAAGAAGAGCAATTGCTGGATCGCTGCAAGGCTGTCGGCGAGCGCCTGGTTACCGGCCTCAAGGCCATTCAGGCCAAGTACCCGGTGATCGGTGAAGTGCGTGCGCTGGGCGCGATGATCGCGGTCGAGCTGTTCGAAAACGGCGACAGCCACAAGCCAAACCCGACTGCGGTGGCAGCTGTAGTGGCCAAGGCACGTGACAAGGGCCTGATCCTGCTGTCCTGCGGAACTCACGGTAACGTGCTGCGCGTGCTGGTCCCGCTGACTTCGCCGGACGAGCAACTGGACAAAGGTCTGGCGATCATCGAAGAGTGCTTCTCTGAACTCTGATTCGTCGGTGTGACCTGCTCGACAAAAACCCGCTTCGGCGGGTTTTTTTACGCCCCTTGAAACACATCGGCGGTGTTTGCGCTGTAACGAATGGCCGGCATTGGCTAAGGTTCAGGCATTGCAAGGAGAGCGCGCATGATTGCCGTTGATTTACCCGCCGTACCCCGGGTGTTGATTGCCGAGGCGGATCCCTGGGCCCGCGACCTGCTCAAACAAGTGCTGCTCAACGTGCGCTGCGATGCGCGGCTGGATCTGTGTGCCGATGGTCAGCAGGCAATGTCGTTGCTCGGCGAGGTGCCCTATGACCTGGCCATCGTTGATTGGGAACTGCCAGGTATCGATGGCTTGCATGTGCTGCGCAGCGTCCGCCAGCGCAAACGCAATCCGCCGCTGCCGTTCATTCTCCTGAGCAGCCGCAACGACAGCGCCAGCGTGCGCGAAGCGATTCCGCTGGCGCCGACGGCGTACCTGACCAAACCGTTGAACATGGAAGGCCTGACCGAGCGCTTGCAGGGGTTGCTGCTCAATCCCGGCGAGGCCGTGGTTTGCGAAGTGCCGGCACTGGCGCCGGGCATGACCTTGTCGGTGTTTCTGGAGCGGCGTCGCGAGCAGGCCGATGGCGCGCCGCTGATGACCGACGTGCAAGTGGCGGTCAAGCGCAGCCTCAATCCCGAGGGGCTGGACCTCAAACTGCTGGAGGAAGAGATCCGCACCGATCCGCAGATCACCGCTGTGCTGATCGCGGCCGCCAACAGTGCTGCGCAGCATCACGGTGCACCTGTGCAGACTTTGGCGCAGGCGCTGCATCGACTCGGCACCGGGCAAAGCATGAACCTGATCCTCGGGCTGGCGCTCAAACGCAGCGCACGGCTCAGCGATCCATGCCTGGCGGATTACGCCGAGCGCTACTGGGGATTGTCCCTGCACACGGCGGAATATGCGCGCACGCTGGCGCGCTTGCTCGATCTGGATCAGGAGCGCTGCTATTGCGCGGGCATGCTGCATCGACTCGGCGATCTGGCGCTGCTGCGCTGCTTGCAGGAATGGCAGCAGGCCGGCGGCGAGCTGGACGAACTGGAAGAGGTCGGTGAAGCGTTGGCAAAGTTTGCCGCTTCTTACGGCTCGGCATTGAGAACTCGTTGGCGGCTGCCGCTGGAGCTGCGCGAGTTGATTGCTTCGGTCTATCAGCTCGGTGGTGGCGTTTACAGTCGTGAGGCGCTGGTGATGCACATGGCGGCGCAAATGGCGCGGCTGACCGAGCATGAGGGTGTTGAGGAACTGGCGCAGAGCCGGACGGCGCGGTTGCTCAAGATCGGCTTGCCGGAGTTGCTGCGGATGCGCAAATAAACAGATGTCACCGCCAGTCAATGTGGGAGCGAGCCTGCTCGCGAAGGCGGTGTGTCATTCAGCTTTGAGTGCATTGACAGAATGCTTTCGCGAGCAGGCTCGCTCCCACAGGTGCAGCAACAGGCGCGGAGACCGGGTCAGGCCGCAATAATCCGGTTCTTGCCCTGCCGCTTCGCCTCGTACATTGCCGCATCCGCGCGGGCGAACAGGCTGTCGAGGCTCCTGTCGTCGTCGGTGAGATTGGTCAGGCCCTGGCTCACGGTGATGCTGAACGGCTGACCGTCGTGGTTGAAGCGCAGCCGTTGAATTTCCGTTTGCAGTCGTTCCGCCACCTGCACGGCCATGTCTGGCGCACAGCCGGGGAATACCGCAGCGAACTCCTCACCGCCAATCCGCCCGAACAGATCGCCACGGCGCAATGATCCACGTCCGCACTCGGCGATCCGTTGCAGCACATTGTCGCCTTCGGGGTGGCCATAGCTGTCGTTGATCACCTTGAAGTCGTCGATGTCCAGCAGCAGGAAGGCCAGCGGTGTGCCCTGGCGGCGCGCCTCGGCGAACTCGCGGTGGGCACATTCGAAGAAGTGGCGGCGGTTGCTGCTTTGCGTCAGCACATCGGTGGTGGCCAAGCGTTGCAGCTCGGTTTCCATGTGTTTTTTGTCGGTGATGTCTTCGGCGATGCCGACGATGATCACCGGCTGCCCGGGCTCGTCCTGGCGATTGATAAAGCATTTGTCGCTGAGCCAGCGCACCTGGCCATCGGCCGCGATGATGCGGTACTCGCGATCTTCCACCGCACCTCGGTGCAGGACTTCGGCGAGGCTCTGCTCGGCGTACTCCAGATCATCGGGATAAATGCTGTCGCGCCATTGGTTGTAGTCAGCCAGCAGAAGCGCGGCGGAACGGCCGAAGATCCGTTCATAGGCCGGGCTGACATACAGCACTTGCCGGGTTTCCCAGTTGAAAGCCCAGAGCACGGCATTGACGCTGACCAGCAATGAGCTGATCAACTGTTCGCGCTCGCTCAGACGCGCGACTTCGCCTTGCGCGTGCATCAGCGCCATCAGCGTTTGCGCGGCCTCGGGCCATTGGGTGAAGGATGTGTCTTTCTGGTTGTTGTTGACCATCGGCACAGATCTCAAAGGGCACGCCGCAATGTCGACAACGGCCACAGGACAACCCGCCGGAGATGGCGAAGTGTCTTTGAGATAGGGGATTTTCGGCGAAGTTCCCGGCCATTACCGAGTCCCGCCAAGCGGCGAGATGTAGGAGCTGACGAGTGCAACGAGGCTGCGATCTCTTGATCCTCAGAATCAAAAGATCGCAGCCAGTGCCGGGTCAGACAGCCGCAGGACGCAGCGAGTAGGTTTTCAGCTGATCAGCAAAATCACGCAACGACTGAATGCCACTGGCCTCGGCCTCGTGAATCCATTCCTTGATGGCAGCGAGCATGTCGTGGCCATTGGAGCTGGTCTTGACCCAGATCTGCTGCAGGGCCAGGCGTTTTTCGTAAATGACTTTCAGCGCCTGGCTGTGTTCGAGCATGGTCTGGATGCGCAGGTGATGACGGTCTTCCAGCAGGCTGGTTTCCCGCGACAGCAGGCGTTTGGCCCGGTGGAACTGGTGGCGCACCGAGTGATCGACCTTGGCCAGCTCCTGCTTGACCAGCGGGCCGATCACCAATTTGCGGTACTGGGCCATGATCTGGAAGCGGTTGTTGAGGATCGCCATGGCAGTGTCCATGTCGAGGCTGCCTTTGCCTTCGACGCGGTGGGCGATTGGCGCGATTCGCTGCACCTTGGCCAGGCGCAGGAAGCAGAAGACCTTGATCCACGCCCAGCCGAGGTCGAATTCCCACTTCTTCACCGACAGCTTGGCCGAGTTGGGGTAGGTGTGATGGTTGTTGTGCAGTTCTTCGCCGCCGATCAGGATGCCCCACGGCACGAGATTGGTCGCCGCGTCGCGGCATTCGAAGTTGCGGTAGCCGACAGCATGGCCCAGACCATTGATGACGCCGGCGGCCCACACCGGAATCCACATCATCTGGATGGCCCAGATGGTGATGCCGATGGTGCCGAACAGCAGCAGGTCGATCACGCCCATGATCGCCACGCCCAGCAGCGGATAGCGGCTGTACAGGTTGCGTTCGATCCAGTCTTCCGGGCAGTTCTTGCCGTAGATGCGCAGGGTTTCCGGGTTCTGCGCTTCGCTGCGGTACAGCTCGGCACCGGTGCGCAGCACCGTGGACAGGCCCTTGATCACCGGGCTGTGCGGGTCATCTTCGGTTTCGCATTTGGCGTGGTGTTTGCGGTGGATGGCGGTCCACTCGCGGGTGTTCTGCGCCGTGGTCAGCCACAGCCAGAAACGGAAAAAGTGCTTCAGACCCGCATTGAGCTCCAGCGAGCGGTGGGCCGAATAACGGTGCAGATAGACCGTGACGGCAACAATCGTCACATGGGTCATCAGCAGGGTGACCGCGACCAGTGACCAGGCCGACAAGCCAAGAAAACCTTCGTACCACATAGGCTATAGGGCCCTCGATAAAGATAAAAACAGCCGTTGCATTATCACTAAGCACACAGATAAAACCAGTCGCCCTTTCAGATAAGAAGTCGCTGAATGTTTCTTGACCTATAATCCCAACCTTTTTGTAGGGACATGGACGACCGAATGTCTGCGACTTACCGCGATGCCTGGCGTGCAGCGCTGCTCTACCTGGTACTGGCCGCCGTGTGGCTGCAAGCGACTGATCATTTATCAAGCAAGTTCTTCGATGACTCCATTGAGCTGGCCCATTGGCAACTGATCAACGGTTATCTGCTGGCCGTGGTCAGCGCCGGGTTGATTTTCCTCGCGCGGGCGCGTCTTGGCCGGTTTTTCGGCCTTGGTGCGCGTTTGCGTGAGCGCAACACCGACCGCGAGCGCCTGCGTCAGGCAGCGGCAGTGTTCGACTGCACTCGCGAAGGCGTACTGGTCACCGACCATCGAGGGCTGATCGTCCACGTCAACCGCGCTTTTATCGAGATCACTGGTTATCGGCGCGATGAGGTGCTCGGCCAGCAGCCCAGCCTGTTCAAGTCCGGACACCATCCGCCGGGGTTCTATCAGGCAATGTTCGCCACCCTTGAGGCCGAAGGTGAGTGGAGCGGCGAGATCTGGAACCGGCGCAAGACCGGCGAGATTTATCCACAGTGGCAGACCATCCGGGTGATTCACGATGATTTCGGCCGGCTCAGCCATTACGTGGCGGTGTTCTCCGACATCAGTGCGATCAAGGATTCCGAGTCCGAGCTCAAACACCTGGCGCATCACGATCCGTTGACCGATCTGCCCAATCGCCTGCTGTTCAGCGACCGCGCCGAGCAGGCGCTGGCGTCGGCGCAGACGCACAAGCGTGGCTGCGCGCTGCTGATGCTTGATCTGGATCACTTCAAGCTGATCAACGACAGCCTCGGGCATAACGTTGGTGACCGCTTGCTCAAAGCGGTGGCCACGCGTTTGCAGGAGCTGTCCGGCCCCGGCATCACCCTGGCGCGGCTAGGCGGGGACGAGTTCGCGGTGCTCGCGGAAAGTTGTCCACAGCCCGCCCAGGCAGCGGCATTGGCGCAACGGATTCTGGACGCATTGAAGGAGCCGCTGCCGATCGATGGCAATCAACTGTTCATCGACGCCAGCATCGGCATCAGCCTGTTTCCCAGCGATGCCTTGAGCGCCGAGCAGTTGTTGCGCAACGCCGACAGTGCGTTGTTCAAGGCCAAAAGCAGCGGGCGCAACGGCTACGCGCTGTACACCGAAGAGCTGACCGCGCACGCCCAGGAACGGGTCGAAATCGCCTTTGAGCTGCGGCGCGCACTGGAGCAGCAGGAACTGCGTGTCTATTACCAACCGGTGCACGAACTGCAAAGCAGCCGTCTGATCGGCGTCGAGGCACTGGTGCGCTGGCAGCATCCGCAGCGCGGGCTGGTGTCGCCGGCAGAATTCATTCCGATTGCCGAGCGCACCGGTCTGATCGCCGACATCGATGCCTGGGTGATGCAGCAGGCCTGCCGGCAGATGTGCCAATGGCAGCAGAGCGGCGTGGTGCTGGCGTTCGTCGCGGTGAATGTCTCGTCGCGGCTGTTTGCCCGGCGTGAGCTTTACCAGCAGGTGGCGCAGGTGCTGCACGACACCGGGCTGGATCCGGCCCATCTGGAACTGGAAGTCACCGAAAGCGCGGTGATGGACGATCCGGAAGTGGCCCTGGAACAGATGCATCGTTTGCGTGAACTGGGTGTGCGCCTGGCCATCGATGATTTCGGCACCGGTTATTCGTCGCTGCTGCGGCTCAAGCGTCTGCCGGTGCAGAAACTCAAGATCGATCAGGGCTTCGTTGCCGGGTTGCCGTGGGATGAAGATGATGCGGCGATTGTCCGGGTGATCGTCGCGCTGGCGCGGAGCATGGGCATGCAGGTGCATGCCGAAGGGATCGAACAGGTTGAGCAGGCGGCGTTTTTGCTTGAGCAGGCGTGTGATCTGGGGCAGGGGTATTGGTTTGGGCGGCCGGTTCCGGCGACCGAAATTGACTGGACGAAAGCACCATCCTTCTATTGAAACCTGTTCCTGTGGCGAGGGAGCTTGCTCCGCTGGACTGCGCAGCAGGCCCAAAAAACTGCGAGCGCTGCGCACTCGAGCGGGAGCAAGCTCCCTCGCCACAAGGGGTTGTGGTGTTCTTTTAAACCGGGACCACCGCGCAAACCCTTGGCCCGCCACATAATGTTTTCTAGTTATATAAACATTCTTAAATAGTCTTTTTAAGAATATCCGTGCCTCTCTTATATTGCTCCCACGCCGATCGCAGTGCCGCCCACTGCCAGGCAAAATCCCTTCAAAGGAGCAGCACCATGAGCGCATCCCTTCGCAGCGTTGACGGTCAGGACGAAAGCACCATCTTGCGTGAAATCCAGAGCGCCCTGCGCGATCTGCGGTTCGGCGCGGTGGAGATCACTGTGCACAACGCGCAAGTCGTACAGATCGAACGCAAAGAGAAATTCCGTTTGCAGCAACCCGGTAAACAACCGGGCTGAGCTGAAGGTCAAGAGATCGCAGCCTGCGGCAGCTCCTACAGGGGGCTGTGCGTAGGAGCTGCCGCAGGCTGCGATCTTTGAAACGGCACCACAATTTCCGCAATACATAAGAAAAGCCACCACCAGGAATTCCAGGAGCTTTCACCATGTCGTCGATTCGCCGTTACGCTTTGGCCGCGCTGGCCAGTGCCGTGTTTGCCGGTTCCGCCGTTGCCAAGGATTACGAGCTGCTCAACGTGTCGTATGACCCGACGCGCGAGCTGTATCAGGAATACAACGCCGAATTCATCAAGTTCTGGCAGAAGGATCATGCCGGAGACACGGTGAAAATCCAGCAATCCCATGGCGGTTCGGGCAAGCAGGGTCGTGCGGTGATCGACGGTCTGCGTGCTGACGTGGTGACCCTGGCCCTGGCCGGCGACATCGATGAAATCGCCAAGCTCGGCAAGAGCCTGCCGGCCGACTGGCAGAAGCGTCTGCCGGAAGCGAGCACGCCTTACACCTCGACCATTGTGTTTCTGGTGCGCAAGGGCAACCCGAAAGGCATCAAGGACTGGGGCGATCTGGTCAAGAACGACGTTTCGGTGATTACGCCAAACCCGAAAACCTCGGGTGGCGCGCGCTGGAACTTCCTCGCCGCGTGGGCCTATGGCCTGAAAGCCAACGGCGGTGATGAAGCCAAGGCCAAGCAATACGTACAAACCCTGTTCAAGCATGTGCCGATCCTCGACACCGGCGCCCGTGGTTCGACCATCACCTTCGTCAACAACGGTCAGGGCGACGTGTTGCTGGCCTGGGAAAACGAAGCGTTCCTGGCGCTGAAAGAAGACGGCGGCGCCGACAAGTTCGATATCGTCGTACCTTCGCTGTCGATCCTCGCCGAACCGCCAGTGGCGGTGGTCGACAAGAATGCCGAGAAGAAGGGCAACGCGCAGATCGCCGAAGCCTACCTCAAGCACCTGTACAGCCCGGCCGGCCAGGAAATCGCTGCGAAAAACTTCTATCGTCCACGTGACAAGGACGTGGCGGCCAAGTACGCCCAGCAGTTCCCGAAACTGGAACTGGTGACCATCGACAAGGACTTCGGCGGCTGGAAATCCGCGCAGCCGAAATTCTTCAACGACGGTGGCGTGTTCGACCAGATTTATCAGGCGCAGTAATCTCACTCGAAACGAGCCTGGAGTTCAGGCACAAACCATGTGGGAGCGAGCCTGCTCGCGAAGGCGGTCTATCAGCGACAGGGATGTTGACTGATACTCCCTCTTCGCGAGCCGGCTCGCTCCCACATTGATGCGTTTTCAACCAGGGACTTTTATGTCGCGTCGTATCTCCCCCGTCATACCCGGCTTCGGGCTGACGCTGGGCTACACCTTGGTGTACCTCAGCCTGATTGTGCTTATCCCGCTGGCGGCGATGTTCGTCCACGCCGCCCAACTCACCTGGGATCAGTTCTGGACGATCATTTCCGCGCCGCGGGTGCTGGCAGCATTGAAGCTGAGCTTCGGTACCGCGCTGTGTGCGGCAATCATCAACGGCATCATCGGCACGTTGCTGGCCTGGGTGCTGGTGCGCTACACGTTCCCGGGGCGCAAGGTGATCGACGCGATGATCGATCTGCCGTTCGCCTTGCCCACCGCCGTGGCAGGTATCGCGCTGACGGCGCTGTACACGCCGACCGGTCTGGTCGGCCAGTTCGCCGCCGACCTTGGTTTCAAGATTGCCTACACGCCGCTGGGCATCACCCTTGCCCTGACTTTCGTGACCTTGCCCTTCGTGGTGCGCACGGTGCAGCCGGTGCTGGCCGATATTCCCCGTGAAGTCGAAGAAGCGGCCGCCTGCCTTGGTGCCAAGCCGTTGCAGGTGTTCCGGCACATTCTGCTGCCGGCATTGCTGCCCGCCTGGCTGACCGGTTTCGCCCTGGCGTTTGCCCGTGGTGTCGGCGAGTACGGTTCGGTGATTTTCATCGCCGGCAACATGCCGATGAAAACCGAGATTCTGCCGCTGCTGATCATGGTCAAACTCGACCAGTACGATTACACCGGCGCCACTTCCATCGGCGTGCTGATGCTGGTGGTTTCCTTCGTCCTGTTGCTGCTGATCAACTTGCTGCAGCGGCGTATCGAAACCCCATAAGGAGGCGCGAACATGTCCCAATCGTCTATTGCGGCCGCGTCCTCGGCCAACGCTGCGCGGCGTGGCAGCGCCACTTCGCGCCGAATCCTGATCGGTCTTGGCTGGCTGATCTTTTTCCTGTTTCTGCTGCTGCCGCTGTTCATCGTCGTATCCCAAGGTTTGAAAAACGGCCTCGGCGCGTTCTTCACTGCGATCTTTGAACCGGATGCGCTGTCGGCGCTGAAACTGACGGTAATCGCCGTGCTGATCTCGGTGCCGTTGAATCTGGTGTTCGGCGTCAGCGCGGCGTGGTGCGTGAGCAAATACTCGTTCCGTGGCAAGAGCATGCTGGTGACCCTGATCGATCTGCCGTTCTCGGTATCACCGGTGATCGCCGGTCTGGTCTACGTGCTGATGTTCGGCGCCCAGGGCCTGTTCGGGCCGTGGTTGCAGGATCACGACATCCAGATTGTCTTCGCCCTGCCGGGCATTGTCCTGGCGACGATTTTTGTCACCGTGCCGTTCGTGGCCCGTGAACTGATCCCACTGATGCAGGAACAAGGCACGCAGGAAGAGGAAGCCGCGCGCCTGCTCGGTGCCAATGGCTGGCAGATGTTCTGGCACGTCACGGTGCCCAACATCAAATGGGGCCTGATTTATGGCGTGGTGCTGTGCACCGCGCGGGCCATGGGCGAGTTCGGTGCGGTGTCGGTGGTTTCCGGGCACATTCGCGGGGTGACCAACACCTTGCCGCTGCACGTCGAGATCCTCTACAACGAATACAACCACGTGGCCGCGTTCGCCGTGGCGAGCCTGTTGCTGATCCTGGCGCTCTTCATCCTGCTGCTCAAGCAGTGGAGCGAAAACCGTATCAACCGCCTGCGCGCCAGCGCCGCGGAGGAATAATTCATGTCGATCGAAGTGCGTAACGTCAGCAAGAATTTCAATGCGTTCAAGGCGCTGGACAACATCAGCCTGGATATCCACAGCGGTGAGCTGGTCGCATTGCTCGGCCCGTCGGGCTGCGGCAAGACCACCTTGCTGCGCATTATTGCCGGTCTGGAAACCCCGGATCAGGGCAACATCGTCTTTCACGGCGAGGACGTCTCCGGCCACGACGTGCGCGATCGCAACGTCGGTTTCGTGTTCCAGCATTACGCCTTGTTCCGCCACATGACGGTGTTCGACAACGTCGCGTTCGGCCTGCGCATGAAGCCGAAAAACCAGCGCCCGAGCGAAAGCCAGATCGCGACCAAGGTTCACGAACTGCTGAACATGGTGCAACTGGACTGGTTGTCGGATCGTTATCCGGAGCAGTTGTCCGGTGGTCAGCGTCAGCGCATCGCCCTGGCCCGTGCCCTGGCGGTGGAGCCGAAAGTGCTGCTGCTCGACGAGCCGTTCGGCGCCCTCGACGCCAAGGTGCGCAAGGAACTGCGCCGTTGGCTGGCGCGGCTGCACGAAGACATCAACCTGACGTCGGTGTTTGTGACCCACGACCAGGAAGAAGCGATGGAAGTCGCCGACCGTATCGTGGTGATGAACAAGGGTGTGATCGAGCAGATCGGCTCACCGGGCGACGTCTACGAAAACCCGGCCAGTGATTTCGTCTATCACTTCCTCGGCGACTCGAACCGCTTGCTGCTGAGCGACGACAACCACGTGCTGTTCCGCCCGCACGAAGTGTCGTTGTCCAGACATGAGCTGGAAGATCACCATGCCGCTGAAGTGCGCGATATCCGCCCACTGGGTGCGACTACGCGGGTGACGCTGAAGGTCGAAGGGCAGACGGATTTGATTGAAGCCGAGGTGGTGAAAGATCACGACAGCCTGATCGGCCTGGCCAAAGGTGAGACCTTGTTCTTCAAGCCCAAGGTCTGGCAGAAAGTCGCCAATATTTAAAGGCAAAAGCTTCGCGAGCAGGCTCGCTCCCACATTTGGAATGCGTTTTTCTGTGGGAGCGAGCCTGCTCGCGAAAGCGGTCTAAACAGCCGCACGATGCGGATTGACCCGCACCACCCCCGCCCGCGCCTCGATCTGCGCTTTCAACTCCTGGCGCATCCCCAGCAGAAACGCCAACTCAGCCACGACAAACAACGGCCCGACAATCAGCCCGCTGATGTCATCGACAAACGCCGGTTTGCGCCCTTCATAGTGATGCCCGACAAACTGGATCACCCAGCCGATCACAAACATCGCCAAGCCGCTGCTCAGCCAGACCAGGGTGCTTTGCTGCGCCAGTGCATGCCCGGCCCACACCGACAGGCCCATCAGCAGCGTCATCAACACGCCGAGCTTCAACTCCAGACGCAGGTAAAACCACGCCGAGGCCAGCGCCACGACAACGGCTGGAGATATCCACAGCCCGTCCAGCGACCATTGCGGCCGCGACAGCAGAACAGCCACCGCCACCACGATCAGCGGAATGCCGATAAAGTGGCTGACGATGTTGCGTGGGTCGCGGTGGTAGGCGGCGTATTGACTGAGGTGGTCGACGAGGCTTTTCATTGTTGTTCCTCCAGTAGGGTTGAACGCATCATCCCTCGGGATCGGCGTTCGTTCTGTCGGGCAGGCGACACTCCAGGAGTGGTTATGCAAATTCGTGCACGGTTGCTCAGCGGCCAGTGGTTCAGTCATCTGCCGGCGTCCTTTCAGGATAGCCTGCTGACGCTGGCCCGCGAGCGGCGGCTGACAGCGGGACAACGGCTGTTCCAGCGCGGCGATGCGCCGTGCGGGCTGTACGCGGTGGTCGATGGCGCCGTGCGCATCGGCGCAGTCAGCGAGCAGGGCAAGGAGGCGCTGTTGAGTCTGGTGGAGGCGCCGCACTGGTTCGGCGAAATCTGCCTGTTCGATGGCCAGCCACGTACGCACGATGCCTATGCGGTCGGGCCGTGTACCTTGCTGAATATTCCACAAGCAGCATTGCTCAAACTGCTCGACGAACAGCCGCAATATTGGCGGCATCTGGCGCTGCTGATGAGCCACAAGTTGCGTCTGGCCTTTATCAATCTTGAACAACTGAGCCTGCTGCCGGCCCCGGCACGCTTGGCTCATCGCTTGCTGATGATCGCCGAAGGCTACGGCGAACTCGACGCACCACGCCGGACGCTGCAACTGCCGCAGGAGCAGTTGGCGGCGATGCTGTCGCTGTCGCGGCAGACTACCAATCAGATCCTCAAGGACTTGCAGGGGCAGGGGATTATCGGTCTGGCTTACGGCGAGATCGAAATCCTCGATGCGGCGCGATTGCGCGCCCTGGCCACGATCTAACGGGCGCCTGAAATCCCAATGTGGAAGCGAGCCTGCTCGCGAAAGCGATGGGTCATTCAACGATGATGTCGACTGATTCAACGCCTTCGCGAGCAGGCTCGCTCCCACAGAGAATCGGGGCCTGGATTACGACCCACGATAGGTCGAGAAACCGTACGGGCTCAGCAGCAGCGGGATGTGGTAATGCTGATCGGTCTGCTTGACCTGAAAGATCACTGGAATTTCCGGGAAGAACGTTTCGTGCTTGATCTTCTGGTAGTACTCGCCGGTCTTGAACACCACGCGATACTCACCGGCCTCGAATGGCTGTTTTGCCGGGAACAGTTCGGCAATCCGCCCTTGCTCGTTGGTGGTACCCTGGGCCAGTGGCTGCCAGTTTTCTCCGACGTGTTTTTCCAGGGTGACGTTGATGCCCGGTGATGGCAGGCCGTTTTCCAGGTTGAGCACGTGCACGCTCAACGGATTGCCGGCGGCCAGCGCCAGGCTGGAAACAGCGCTCAGGCCGAGCGCGGCGAGGGTCATGCGCAGGGTGGTCATGGTGGATCTCCTTATTGGGAACGGGTGATGCTCAGGCCGGCCTTGTCGGCGGCGGCGCGGGCGCAGTTTTCGTCTTGCTCACCACCGCCGGAACCGGCCACGCCCATGGCGCCGACCAGTTCGCTGCCGGCGAACAGCGGAATGCCGCCGCCGAGCAAGAGCAATTCGTCGAGGGTGTTGAGGTTGGCGGTTTCCGGGTTGCTGCGGGCGCGCTCGGCGAACAGCCGCGTCGGCGTCTTGGTCGATAGCGCGGTGTAGGCCTTGCGCTGACTGGCGGCGGTGTTGTGTGGGCCGACGCCGTCACCGCGCAATGTCACCAGCAGGTTGCCGCCACGGTCGAGCACCGACACCGTGCCGGTGCAAGCGCTCATCGCCTTGTCCGCCAGCCAGCGTGCGGTTTTCAGGTCGAGATCGGCGTGGCGCGGCAGCTCTGGCGTGGCGCTGGCAACGCCGCTGAGGCCCAGGATCAGGCTGGCGACAAGGTATTTGACGGTCATGTGCAGGCTCCGAATGGGAAGGTCTGCACCTTAACCGGCGCACTTCGTCAGAACCCCGTCAGGCGGATTACAAGTTTGTAATGGGCAACGGCGCCGAACACGCCTAGCCTGTGTACCTGATCAATCGAGGTGTGCCATGCGTTTGCTGGTCGTAGAAGATGAAGCCAAAACCGCCAATTTCCTCGCCAAGGGCCTGGGCGAGTCGGGTTTCGCCGTGGATGTGGCGCTCAATGGCCTCGACGGCCGCTACTTTATCGAGCAGCAGGAATACGACCTGATCATCCTCGACGTGATGCTGCCCGGCCTCAACGGCTGGCAATTGCTCCAGCTGATCCGCCAGCGCGGCGCCACGCCGGTGCTGTTTCTCACTGCCAAGGACGCCATTGAAGACCGCGTCCGTGGGCTGGAACTGGGCGCCGATGATTACCTGCTCAAACCCTTCGCCTTCGCCGAATTGCTCGCGCGGGTGCGCACGTTGCTGCGGCGCGGGCCGATGCGCGAAGCCGAGTCGTACAACATCGCCGACCTGGAGATCGACGTGTTGCGCCGCCGGGTCAGTCGCGGCGGCCAGCGCATTGCCCTGACCAACAAAGAGTTCGCCCTGTTGCAATTGCTCGCCAGCCGCCAGGGCGAAGTGCTCTCGCGCACGCTGATCGCTTCGCAGGTGTGGAACCTGAATTTCGACAGCGACACCAACATGGTCGAAGTCGCCGTGCGTCGCCTGCGCGCCAAGGTCGACGACCCGTACATGCCGAAACTTATCCACACCGTGCGTGGCGTCGGTTATCAACTGGAAGCGCCGGACGATGTGGAGTAAGTCGATCGCCTGGCGATTGGCGCTGGCTTTCGCCGTCGTGTGCGCGCTGGTGCTGAGCGCAATTGGCGTTTTTCTCTACCGCTCGCTGGCCTCCGAATTGGCCTTTCGTGACGACATGGCCCTGCTCGGGCGCCTGGAACAGGTTCGCGCCTTGCTCGCCGACAGCGACAGTCTCGACGCCTTGCAGGCGCGGCCACGGCTGTACCAAAACATGCTCGGCAATCTCGACAGCCTGCTGCTGGTGCGCCGGGCCGACGGCTCCAGCGTGATCGCGATCAACCCGCGTCAGCGCGAATTGCCGGCGCTCAATGCATTACCGCGAGAACAAATGCCGCAGCGCCGCGACGTGCTCACCTGGCAGGCCAGCGACGGCGCCGAACTGGCAGTGCTGTCCGGACAGGCCCAAGGCCCCAACGGTGAAACCCTCACGGTGATCGCCGGCAAAGTGCTCAGCGAGCGCGAGCAGATGCTCGGCAGTTATCGCCTGCGCCTGTATCTGGCTGTCGGCCTCGGCGCATTGCTCGCTTTTGCGCTGGGCCTGTTGTTGCTGCGTCGGGGCCTGCAACCGTTGCATCAGTTGAGCGAAGCGGTGCGCAGCATCGATCTGCGCAGCCTCGATCGACGCCTGCCTATCGAGGGCACGCCGACCGAATTGCGTGAGCCGGTGTACGCGCTCAACGCCATGCTCGCGCGGCTGGACGACAGCGTGCAGCGCCTGTCGCAATTCTCCGCCGACCTCGCCCACGAAATCCGCACCCCTCTGCACACCTTGCTCGCCAGCAACGGCCAGGCCCTGAACCATCCGCGCAGCACGGCCGAATATCAGGAAGTGCTGGCCTCGAACATGGAAGAGTTCGAACGACTCAAGCGCATGGCCGAGAACCTGATGTTCCTCGCCCGCGCCGAACAGGCCGAACGCGCGCTCAATCTGCAAACACTGGACTTGCGCAACGTCGGCGACGAGCTCTGCGATTACTTTGAAGCCTTGGCCGATGATCGCGACCTTCGACTCGAAAACCGCATGCACGGCGAATTGCCCGCCGACCAGCAACTGCTGCAACGCGCCCTCGGCAACCTGCTGGCCAACGCCGTGCGCCACGCCGACCCCGGCACCCTGATCAGCCTGCAACGCCGCGATGAACCTGGACTGTGCTGGCTGCAAGTGCACAACCACGGCCCGGTCATCGCGCCTGAGCATCTGGGCAAACTGTTCGACCGCTTTTATCGCGTCGATCCCTCGCGTGCTGAACCGGGGGATTCGGGGGGGCTGGGTCTGGCGATTGTGCAATCGATCATGCAGTTGCATGGCGGGCGGGTGCGGGTGAGGAGTGATGTGGCGGAGACGGTGTTTGAGTTGGGGTTTGTGGTGAGTTGACAGGCCTCTTCGCGAGCAGGCTCGCTCCCACAAGGAAAACGCATTCCAACTGTGGGAGCGAGCCTGCTCGCGATGGCGCCGGATCAAACAACGGTGATTTCAGCTCAACGCAAGCCATCCCGAAACTGCCCCGGGGTCATCCCCGTCCAGCGCTTGAACGCGCGGCTGAAGCTGCTGGTGTCGGCGAAGCCCAGCAGATAGCTGACTTCACTCAACGAACACTGCGGATCACGCAGGTGCAGCAGCGCGAGGTTTTCGCGGCTTTCGTTGAGCAGGGTGTCGAAGCGGCAACCCTCATCCGCCAGATGCCGTTGCAGGCTGCGCAGGCTCAGGTGCAAGGCTTGGGCGATGCGTTCGGCACTCGGTTCGCCTTCGGGCAATTGTTCTTCAATGGCATCGCGCACTTTGCGTTCCCAGGTCAGCGGTTTGAGCTGGGCGAGGGTGCGTTTGAGTACGGCTTCGTTGTGTTCGGCCAGTTCCGGGTTGGCGTCATCGAGGTGGCTGTCGAAGTCGCTGAGGGCGAATTCCAGGCGGTCTTCGGCGGCGGAAAAATACACCGGCGCGCGGAGGACTTTGTGCCATTGCTGGGCGTCATTCGGTTCCGGGCGACGCAAGTACACCGCCAGCGGTGCATAGTCTCGGCCGAGGCGATTGCGGCAGGTGCGCACGTAGATCGCTGCGAAGGCGTCGATGGCTTCGAAGGCCGGCGCCGGGTTGCCGGGCGGGATTTTCAGGCGGAATTGATAGCGGTCGTCGCGGCGGCTCAGTTCCAGCTCCAGCGCATCGCTGACCACCGGGTGATAACGCACGATGCGCTCGAACACCTCACGCAAACTGCCGCTGGCCACCAGTGCATAACCGAGCGCGTGGAAGGTGGTCGGGCTGACGAACCGCGACACGCGCAAGCCCAGCGCCGGATCGCCGCTGGCCTCAACGGCGAGTGCCCACAGACGCGTGGTGGCGGACAATGGATAGCGCGCGTTGGGGTCGTCCATCAGCGTCGGGTCGAGCCCGGCCTGTTGGCACAGGGCGAGGCTGTCCAGCCCCAGCGCGTCGAGTTGCTTGCGCAGGGCACGGGTCCAGCTGGCGAGGGAGGTCGGTTCCTTCATGCTGATTGGCGCGTCCGGTCAACAGGTTGGCGTTCTTGGCTAGCGCGGTTCAAGCCCCGGCGAGGCACGATGCACACATCTTAGACCGGAGGATGGAAGCATGGACGGTACTTCTGCAAGCCCTGAACGACTGAATGCGGCGCAGCGCTCGGCGCATATTCGCCAGGTGGTGCTGGCCAAAGGCGCGCAATTGCGTAAGCGCTATCCGATTCTTCAGTATCAGGATGCACTGGGTGCGGGGATTCTGGCGTTCGCGCTGGCTGGGATGATCGGGTCGGCGGCGCTGTACATCAGCGGCCATATGGCCTGGTGGGTGTGCCTGCTGCTCAACGGGTTTTTCGCCTCGCTGACGCATGAGCTTGAGCACGACCTGATCCACAGCATGTATTTCCGCAAGCAGCGCGTGCCGCACAACCTGATGATGGGCCTGGTCTGGCTGGCGCGGCCGAGCACGATCAACCCGTGGATCCGTCGTCATCTGCACCTCAACCATCACAAGGTGTCCGGCACCGAAGCCGACATGGAAGAGCGCGCGATCACCAACGGCGAGCCTTGGGGTTTTGCGCGGCTGTTGATGGTGGGCGACAACCTCATGTCGGCGTTCATCCGCCTGCTGCGGGCCAAAACCTGGGCGCACAAGCTGAGCATCGGCAAACGCGTGCTCAAGGTCTACGCACCGTTGGCGCTGCTGCACTGGGGCGCGTGGTATGTGTTTCTCGGCTTTCAGGCGGCCAACGGCATCGCCTATTTGCTGGGCTCGCCAATCGAGTGGTCGGCCACTACGCTGGCGGTAATGCAGGTGATCGATATCGCCGCCGTGGTGATCATCGGCCCGAACGTGCTGCGCACTTTTTGCCTGCATTTCATCAGCTCGAACATGCATTACTACGGTGACGTCGAACCGGGCAATGTGCTGCAGCAATGCCAGGTGCTGAACCCGTGGTGGTTGTGGCCATTGCAGGCGTTCTGCTTCAACTTCGGCAGCAGTCACGGGATTCATCATTTCGTGGTCAAGGAGCCGTTTTACATTCGTCAGATGACTGTGCCGGTTGCGCACAAGGTGATGCGCGAGATGGGCGTGCGCTTCAATGATTTCGGCACGTTTGGCCGGGCGAACCGGTTTGTTCGCAGGGACGAAGAGGTGGTGTCCGGGAAAGTGGTGGAGGCCTGACAGATGCCCCTCACCCTAACCCTCTCCCAAGGGAGAGGGGACTGACCGAGGTGTTCATGCTTCATTCATCGACCTGAAAATTCGAGCCGAACTCAGGTTTGAATAACATGCAGATCTGCTCCCTTTCCCCCTCTCCCTTAGGGAGAGGGCTGGGGTGAGGGGTGCTTTTGATCTTGCTTCAATCCGGCTGAAACGGCGAAGCACTGAGGATCACTCCGGTCTCCTCGACATACCGCTGCCAATGCCCGATCAACGCACTGAGCTTGTCCGGCTGACTGGACGCCAGGTCATGAATCTCCCCCGGATCGCTCGCCAGATCATAAAGCTGCCAAGTCGCCGGCCCGACCGGCCCGGGAATGAACACCGCTTTCCATGAGCCCTGACGAATCGCCCGCCGTCCGAACAATTCCCACCCTGTCACCGTGTTCTCGTCATGCACCTGCGCAGTCTCGCCGGACAAAAAGCCCAGCCACGATTTACCCCGCAGTGGAGCCACCGCTTTGCCTTTCCACTGTTTGCCCGGATGCCGCACGCCAGCCAGATCGAGGATGGTCGGGGTGATGTCCATCACCGTGCCGAAACCATGGCTGATCTGCCCTTTGAGCGGCAGCTGCGGATAGTGCAGCAGCGCCGGCACGCGGATCCCGCCTTCAGTGGTGAAGGCTTTGAACAAGCGCGATGGCGCGGTCGCCACCTGCGCCCAGTTCGGCCCGTACCAGACGTAGGAATTGGCCCGGCCAATGTTGTCGAGGCTGTTGTCGTAATGCTGGTTCAGGTAGGTCATCAGCTCCGGACCGAACTTGGGGAACGCTTCCAGCAGCGCGCCTTCTGCACCGTTATCGGACATGAACAGGATGAAGGTGTTATCGAGTTGGCCCTGCTGGCGCAAATAATCGACCACACGGCCGATGTTCCAGTCCATGCGCTCGACCATCGCCGCGTAGACCTCCATGGCACGTGCGGAAATCTGCTTTTGCTCGTCGCTCAAGGCGTCCCACTGTGCGCTGAGTTGAATCAGCGGATGCGGCTCGACGTCTGCCTCGATCAGGCCCAGTGCCTTGAGTTTTTCCAGGCGCTCGAGGCGCAGCACTTCCGGGCCGGCGTCGTAACGGCCACGGTATTTTTCAACGATGTCGGCAGGCGCTTGCAACGGCCAGTGCGGCGCGGAGAAGGGCAGATAGGCGAAGAACGGCCGGGTCTGATCGCGTTCCTTGAGGTACTGCAGCAGCTTGTCGCCGAAGCCGTCGGAGGAATAGAAGTCCTTGGGCAACTCTTCAACAAACTGATCGTCCTCGATGTACAGCGCCGGGGTGGATTTCAGCAGCCCCGGCGTCTGCTCATCGTAGGTCGGCTCGAAACCATAGTGGTTTGCAGCGCCCGGCAACAGTGAAAACGAGCGCTCGAAGCCGCGCGCATGGGGCGCCAGTTCGGCCTTCAGGCCGAGGTGCCATTTGCCGCACATCAAGGTTTGATAACCGGCCTCGCGCAGCAGCTCGGGCAGGGCGACGACGCGGTCATTGAGGTAGCCCTCGTAACCGGGCTTGCCGATCAGTTCCGGGGTCAACGCTTCGGCCATGGTGCCGATGCCGGCGATGTGGTGGTCGGTGCCGGTCAGCAACATCGAGCGCGTCGGCGAGCAGGTCGGTGCGGTGTGAAAATCGGTCAGACGCAGGCCGTTGTGAGCCAGCGCATCGAGGTTCGGCGTAGCGATTTCACCGCCGAACGCACCGATGTCGGAAAAGCCTAGATCGTCGGCGAGGATCAGCAGAAAGTTGGGACGTTGCGGCATCGCGAAACTCCTGTTCAGCAGGCAATGAACGTCAGCGGCAGATCGCGGATCTGCACCGCTGCGCTCGGTTGGTAATGGTCATCACTGGTCAATTCGTGCAGCAGTTCTTCGCGCAACTGATGGAAGTCGTAACCGCTGCGCTGACGCGGGTGCGGCAAGGCGATGTCGACCACTTGCTTGATCCGCCCCGGACGCGGCTCCATCACCACCACCCTGTCGGCGAGAAAAATCGCTTCCTCGACATCGTGGGTCACTAGAATCGTGGTGATCTTTGCCCGTTCGCGGATCGCCAGCAGCTCGTCCTGCATCTGCTGGCGAGTCAGTGCATCGAGGGCGCCGAAGGGTTCGTCGAGCAGCAGGATGCGTGGGCTGGCGACGAGGCCGCGAGCGATCGCCACGCGCTGCGCCATGCCGCCAGAAAGCTGATGCGGATAGGCCTCGGTGAAATCGCTGAGGCCGACCAGTTCGATGAAATCCTTGATGCGTTGTTGTTTCTGCGCTCCGCTCAGGGGTTCATTGACCAGGCCCAGGCCGATGTTGTCGGCGACCGTCAGCCAAGGGAACAGACGATGTTCCTGAAAGACGATGCCGCGCTCGCCGCCGATGCCGCTGACGGCTTTGCCATCGACGCTGATCTGCCCGCGAAACTCGGTGTCGAGGCCGACCAGCAAACGCAGCAGGGTGGATTTGCCACAGCCGCTGGAACCGACAATGGCGACGAATTCGCCCTCGGCGATGTCGAGGTTGAATTCACGGATCGCCTCCAGTTCGAAGCCGTTGACGGCGAAGGATTTGCCTACGTGATTGAAGCTGACAATCGGTGCGTTCATGCGTGTCTCCAGCGGGTCGCGCGAATTTCCAGGCGTTGGCCGATCAGGTTGAGCAGGGCGCCAGTGAGGCCGACCAGCAGCATGCCGGCCATGATCAGATCCATGCGCAGCAACTGTTGCGCGCCGATCATCTGGCTGCCGATGCCGCCATTGGACGGCATGAAATATTCAGCGCCGATGGTGCCGAGCCAGGCGTAGATCAGGCTCAGTCGCAGCCCGGCGAAAATCCCCGGCGCAGCGCCCGGCAGCACCAGTCGACGCAGACGCTGGCCGAGGTTCAGGCGCAGCACTTGCGCGGCCTCGTTGAGTTGCGGCGACAGGTTGGCGACGCTGCGCTGGGTGGCAATGAACAGCGGGAAGAACGCGGCAAGCGCGACGAACACCCACTTGGCGAGTTCGCCGAGGCCGAACCATGCAGTGAGCAGCGGCACCCAGGCGAAAATCGCGATCTGCCGCAGTGCGGCGAGCGTCGGGCCGAGCAGGCGTTCGCTGAAACGCGACAGGCCGAGGAGCAAGCCCAGGGCGAAACCGAGGCCGCCACCGATCAGCAGGCCACCGAGGGTGCGGCTCAGGCTCAGTGCCATGCCGCTGACCAGCGTGCCGTCGAGCAGTCCGTCCCATGTCGTGCTCAGCACAGCCGCAGGGCTGACCAGAATATTTGCGTCGACCCACTGTTGATCATTGGCCAATTGCCAAAGCGCCAACAAGCCCAGCGGCAGCAGCCACGGTTGCAGACGTTGCCAGCCCTGATAGCGCGGGCCGCGAGTGATTTGCGCGGTGGCCGGGTGCGGCCAGTGCGCCAGTTTGCGGTCGAGCAGGCCGATGCCGCGATCCATCGCCACGCCGAGCAGACCGATGATCACGATGCACACGAACACGATGTCGAGCATGAACAGCTGCCGCGCCCAGACCATCAGATAGCCGATGCCTTCACTGGAGGCCAGCAGCTCGACCGCCAGCAACGAGGTCCAGCCGGCGGCAAGTGCCAGGCGTACACCGGCCATGAACGCCGGCAGCGCCGCTGGGAGCACCAGACGCCGAATCAGCAGAAGCGGCGGCAGGCGCAACACGGCGGCGGCTTCGCGCAGTTTCGGTTGCGCGTCGCGCACACCTACCAGCGTGTGCAGGGTTACCGGCACCACAATGGCCTTGATCAGCACTACCAGTTTCAGCACTTCGCCGATGCCGAAGAACACCATGAACAGCGGAATCCATGCCAGCGTCGGCACCTGCGCCAACCCGGCGAAAGTCGGAAAAACCAATCGCTCCAGACGTCGGCTGAAACCCAGTGCGGCGCCGAGTACAGCGCCGGCCGAAACGCCTGCCAGCAAGCCCCAGAACAACCGTTGCAGGCTGATCCACAAATGGCTCCACAACTCGCCTTGCGCCAGTTCCACGGCACTGCTCAACACTAGCGATGGTGCCGGCAGGATCTGCTCGCTCATCCACTGATTGCGCGCGGCCAGCCACCACAGGGCGAACAGGCTGACGGGCAGCAGCCAAGGCAGCAGGCGTTGGCTCAGACTTGGCCAGGAGCGGCGGCTTTTCAGCGGCGGCGCGGCCAGCGGCAGGCTGAGCAGGGATTGACGGGCCATGGGTGACCTCCGTTGTCGGGTTGCATGGCGAACCGCTTTTCATGTGGGAGCGAGCCTGCTCGCGAAATGGCTGTTTTAGGCAGCATTGATGGCGGCTGGCGTGGCCTCTTCGCGAGCAGGCTCGCTCCCTCATTGGGTTTCGTCATATATGAAACTGATCTAACAGAGTTGCGTTAGATGCTATCGGGAGATAAGCGAATCCATTTAAGGCTTGCCTGCTTACGCGCATCCAATGCATTCGAAGAATATTTTCGATGCTGGTAATGCATATCGCGCTGCAAGCCGCACAACCCCTTGCTTAGCTCATACAGATATAAAAATGTGCATTTTTAGTATTTAAGCGAATGTAGCCAACCAGCCTACCTTCGGCTCCTCAGCGATCAAGGAGCCGCACCCATGAACCTTCCCTTCAAACGAATCCTCAGCCTGTTGGCCGTCCCTGCGCTTGCAGGCGTTCTCGCGCTCAATGCCCAAGCCGAAGAGCTCAAGGAAATCCGCATCGCCGTGCCCGACCTCAGCGCCGGTACGCAGCACAGCGGCGGCGGTATCGTCGATGTGCTGCGCGACCAGCAGATTTTCGAAAAGGCCTTTGCCGAGCAGGGCATCAAGATTCAGTGGAGTTTCTTCAAGGGCGCCGGGCCGGTGATCAATGAGGCGTTTGCCAACGGTCAGGTCGATCTGGCGTATCTGGGTGACCTTGCCGCGATCATCGGCAAGTCCAACGGTCTCGACACACGCCTGCTCAGCGCCACGGCGCGCGGGGTCAAGCAATACCTCGGCGTGGTGCCGGGCTCGGGGATCAAGGCCCTGCAGGATCTCAAGGGCAAGCGCGTGGCGATCTTCCGCGGTACGGCGACGCAGCTGTCGTTCGATGCGGCGCTGGCCAGTCAGGGCCTCAGCGAGAAGGACGTGAAGGTCATCAACCTGGATTTCAACGCCGCAGTCTCGGCACTCGCGGCCAGGCAGATCGATGCCTCGTGGGGCAGCTCCGCCCTGAGTGCCTTGCAAGCCAAAGGCCTTGCCGAGTTGCCGCTGAACACCAAGGACCTTGGCGGCGCCGGCAGCGTGCAGGCGGTTTTGCTGGGCAATGGCAAGTTCGTCGACACCCATCCTGAGGTCATCGCGAAGCTGCTCAAGGCGCAGCAGCAGGCGGTCGAGTGGCTGACTCAGGACAGCAACAAGGACGCCTATGTGCAGTTGGTGTCGGGGCTGGCGAGTTATCCGCCGGTGATTCTTGCTCAGGATCTGAAGGACCAGAATCTGAGCGAAATTTTCCCATCGACGCTGGATCCGGTGTTCTTGAGCGGTTTGCAGGAAAAGGTCGACCTGGCGGCGCAGCAGAAGCTGATTCGCAAACCGTTCAAGGTCAGCGATTGGGTGGCGCCTGGGCTCTCAGCCGCCAAGCTTTAGATCTCCAGCGTCTTCGCTGACCTCTTCGCGAGCAGGCTCGCTCCCACATTTGGATATGTGCACAGTTCCAGTGTGGGAGCGAGCCTGCTCGCGAAGGGGTTTCAGACAGCGACGCTAACGTCCTGCCGATCCACCGCCACCAGCGTCTCGATCATCGCCCTGGCCGCTGGCGACAGCCGGAACCCGGTACGGCTGACGATGCCGCAACGCGCGTTCATGCTTTCGAGGTTCTGCGGCAGGTTGCGCCAGTGCAACAACGCTAGCGAACCCTTGGCGACATCCTCGACAAACGCCTCTTGCGTACCGACGCCGATCGCATTGGATTGCAGCACCACTTTGACCAGCGCCGGAAAGTGCTCGGTCTCGATGGTCGGCGAGAAATCGATGCGCCCGCTGAGGTTCGCCAGCAGCTTGCGAATGCCCGGCGGGATCAGCGTGGCGGCCAGCGGGTAGTCGAACATGTCGTTGGTCGACAGGCTTTCCTTGGCCAGCAACGGATGCCCTGGCCGGCAGAAAAATACGCCGCGCTTGGGCGTCAGCGGTTGGGTCTGGAAATTCGGGTCGGACTCGAAATGACGAATGTCGGCGATGAAGAATTCGATCTCTTCGCGGCTCAGCGCACGGCTGAGTTTTTCCCAGTTATCCACCTGAAAACAGGTACGCACTTTCGGGTGCGCATTGATGAATTGCGCCACTGCATCCGGCACCAGTTTCACCGCCGGCGCCGGACCGCAGCCGAAGTGCACTTCACCGGCGTCGAGCTTGGTCATCTGCGTCACTTCGGCGCTGAGCAACGCCGCGCCCTGCACCAGGCTCAGGGCGTGTTGCAGCACTACCTGGCCTTCGGGAGTCGGGCGCAGATCCTTGTTGCCGCGATCGACCAGCACGCAGCCGAACTCCTGCTCCAGCCCCTGAATGCTGCGGCTGAACGCCGGTTGAGTGATGCCCATGGCGTCTGCCGCGCGGACAAAACTGCGGTGTTCGTTGAGGGCAATGAAGTAGCGCAACTGGCGAAGATCCATATGCTTTTCCGGCATCCTAAAAATAGCTCGAAGGCATTTGCGACGAGGGTTGCTTGAGGTTTTAAATGCAAGCTCTTATTCCGTCAACGAAGCATGTGAATATCTATTAGATGTAAATGGAATATAGATAGAGCGTTGTTTCGCTGCCGTCAAAACCGCAAGCAGTCGATGAGGGTCTTCCCATGAGCAATGCCGCACTCGCCGTAAAAGCCGTTTCTCACGCGTTGCAAATTCACCCTGTAGCCGGGCGTATCGGTGCCGAAATCCGCGGCGTGCACCTGTCCGGTGAGCTGGACGCCGCGACTGTCGAAGCGATTCAACAAGCGCTGGTCGAATACAAAGTGCTGTTCTTCCGCGAGCAGACGCAACTCGACGATCAGCGTCAGGAAGCCTTCGCCCATCTCCTCGGCGAACCGGTGGCGCACCCGACCGTGCCGTCGCGCGAAGGCACCCGTTATCTGCTCGAGCTGGACGGCGCCGAAGGTCAGCGCGCCAATTCCTGGCACACCGACGTGACGTTCGTCGACGCCTACCCGAAAGCCTCGATCCTGCGCTCGGTGGTCGCCCCGGCATACGGCGGCGATACGCTGTGGGCCAACACCGCGACGGCGTACAGCGGCTTGCCGGCCGAGCTGCGTGAACTCGCCGACAAACTCACCGCCGTGCATAGCAACGAGTACGACTATGCCGGGGCGAAGCCGGACGTCTCGGCGGAGAAGCTGGAGCGCTACCGTAAAGTTTTCACTTCGACGGTTTACGAGACCGAGCATCCGGTGGTGCGCGTGCACCCGATCAGCGGCGAAAAGAGCCTGCTGCTGGGGCATTTCGTCAAACGCATCAAAGGTTATTCGCAGGCGGACTCGGCGCACCTGTTCGGCTTGTTGCAAAGCCACGTGATCCGCCAGGAAAACACCGTGCGCTGGCGCTGGCAGGCCGGTGATGTGGCGATCTGGGACAACCGCTCGACGCAGCATTACGCGATTGATGATTACGGCACCCAGGATCGCGTGGTGCGTCGAGTGACGCTCAGGGGCGAGGTGCCGGTGGGGGTGAATGGGCAGCGCAGCCAGACCATCAAAGGCGCGGATATCGTCGGCGTCTGATCGGGCCTCTTCGCGAGCAGGCTCGCTCCCACAATGGGTTAGTGCCGGACACAACGGATGTGATCGACGCCAATCCCTGTGGGAGCGAGCCTGCTCGCGAAGAGCTTTCACCACACTCCGATCTGAACGATCTTCTCGCTTTCAGGCTCTCCATAACGAAACCGCTGCCCGCGCAAGTCGATCTCCTGATGGCTGATCGTCGTACGCCGCTTCAACCCCCGCACCCACTCAAACAGATACCCCGCGTGCTCCTCGCGCACCGCCGCACAAGCCGGATCTTCACCCAGATCGCGCAGCTCCTGCGGGTCATTCAACAGATCAAACAGCTGCGGTCGAAAGCCATCGTACGCCAGGTATTTCCAGCGCTCGCTGCGCACCATGGTCATGCGGCAACGGTCGATCGGCTGGGCCAATCGTTCCCGCGCCGGGGCCTGAAAGGCGTAGTCGTACTCGCTGATCGCATAACGGCGCCAATCGGGATTTTCCCCGTGCAGCAGCGGGATCAGTGAGCGCCCTTCGAGCCGGTGTTCCGCACCCGGTAATCCCAGCGCTTGAAGAAGCGTCGGCAACGCATCGATGGTCTCCGCGAGCCGAGCATCGACAGTGCCACGGGTGACGTCCGCCGCCGGCCGAGGGTCGCGCACGATCAACGGCACGCCCACTGCCTGCTCGAGCAAAAACTCCTTCTCGCCCAGCCAATGATCGCCAAGGAAGTCGCCGTGATCGCTGGTGAAAACGATCAACGTGTCATCCCAGCGCCCGACGCTCTGCAAAAAGTCGAACAACCGCCCCAACTGATCATCCACTTGCTTGATCAGCCCCATGTAGGTGGGGATTACATTCAATCGTACTGAGTCGCTGGAAAAGTTGAGGCTTTCCTCATGCTGGCGAAAGGCAGCATATACGGGGTGTTTGCTGGCTTCAGAGGGCGTCGCGCGGACCGGTTGAAGAACCGATTTCGTACTGTACAAGGCGTGGTATGGCGACGGTACGATGTAGGGCCAGTGCGGTTTGATGTACGAGAGGTGCAAACACCAGGCTTTTTCGCCTTGCTCAGCGATGAAGTCGATGGCGCGATTTGTAGTGTAGACAGTCTCGGAGTGTTGCTCGGGAATTCGTGCTGGCAAATTCGCATGACGCATTTTCCAGCCGCTGAGGATTTCACCGTGCTCGCCTTCGGCGGCGTTCGCCCAGTCGTGCCAGGGATTGCGGCCGTCGAAGCCGTGTTCGCGCAGATAGTGGGTGTAGGGCGCGGATTCGCGCTTGTCGTCGAATAAAGGATCGTCGGGGTAGATGCCGTCGTGGCGCAGGTACGGTTCGAATCCGACCTCGTTGAGCAACTCGGCTTGCGCGCTTTGCGGGTTGATCTCCAGGCGCTGCAAGGCGTCGACATTGGCCGTGGCGTGGGTCTTGCCGACCAGCGCGGTGCGGATGCCGTGAGGCCGCAGGTAATCGCCGATCGTCAGTTCATCCAGCGGCAAGGGCACGGCGTTCCAGGCCACTTGATGGCTGCTGACATAACGCCCGGTATAGGCCGACATCCGCGACGGGCCGCAGATCGTGCCTTGGGTGTAGGCACGGCTGAAACGAACGCCTTCGGCAGCGAGACGATCGATGTTCGGCGTGTGCAGATGCGGGTGGCCATAGCAGGACAGGTAATCGCGGCGCAGTTGATCGCACATGATGTACAGCACGTTGCGCACGGGGTTGGGAGGAGTGGACATGGGGTTCACCGGTCAGTGGGACAGGTGAGGGTTTTCGCTGTCGCGTGGGGTGTTCGGCAAGTGCATTTGGGGAATGGGGTTTATGCAGGGATTGCATCAGCCTCTTCGCGAGCAGGCTCGCTCCCACATTTGAAATGCGTAATTCTGTGGGAGCGAGCCTGCTCGCGAAGGGGCAGCTCAGACAGCAAAATTCTCCAGCGAGCACACCTCATCATCCACCGCATCGATCGCCTTGATCTGCTCGATCATCGCTTCGGCCAACGGTGACAGCCGATACCCGGCGCGGCTGACAATCCCATAGCGGGTGTACAGCTCCTCGAGATCATCGGCCAGGCCTTCGATCTTCAAGCAGACCAGCTCACCCTTGGCCAGATGCAGCGCATCGGAATACGCGCCGACAATCCCGATTGCCTCTGATCGCAACACCACACTCAACAGACTAGAGCCGTTTTCGCACTCCACATTCGGGGTGAAATCCGGGCGACCGCTGAGGTCGACGATGACCTTGCGCAGATTCGGCGGGCGGATGCTCACCGCCAGTGGATAACTCATCAACTGTTCGGCGGTGATTCGTTCAAACGCCGTCAATGGATGCCCGGCGCGGCAGCAGAAATGCCATTTGCGCGCCCGCAAGCGGTGGGTCTGGTAATCCGGATCCGCCTCGAACTGCCGGGTGTCGGCGACGAAGAATTCGAACTCTTCGCTGAGCAGGCGTTTGCTCAGGCTCTGCCAGTCATCGACCTGAAACTGCACCCGTGCTTTCGGGTAGCGGCCAATGAAGGCGCCGATTGCGCGCGGGATCAATCCGGCCGCCGGTGCCGGCCCGCAACCAAAGCGCAACTCCCCGGCTTCGAGGCCGTTGAACTGGCTGATCTCGTTGGCCATCTGCTGCGCACCGCTGACCAGTCGCCGCGCATGTTCGAGCAGGACCTGGCCCTGTTTGGTCGGCGGCAATTCCTTGCGCCCACGATCGACCAACTGGCAGCCGACGCTGTGTTCCAGCGCCTGAATGCTACGGCTGAATGCTGACTGCGACAGGTTCACCGCCTGCGCGCCAGCGACGAAGCTGCGTTGTTCAGCCAGAGCGATGAAGTGACGAAGTTGGCGCAAGTCGATATGCATTTTTCACATAAAAAATATCCGGGAAATGCATTGGATATGCATTAGGTCGACTCCTTATAAAGGCAATCTCTTATGCAGTAAATATTCGTAAATCCATAAATAAATAACTTAAAAGAATATGCAGCGCTGTAGATGTCTGTGTGTTTTTTGACCAGGAGCCGCGCCATGAGTCCGTTGAACCTTGCGTCCCCCCCATCACCCCGATGGCTCAAACGCCTGCCTTTGGCGCTTTTGCTGGCAGGCAGCGCCAGTTGGACTCACGGTTATGCCGCCGAATCGGAAGCCCCGGCGCCGGTCCCGGCAGGCACAGCGGCGGCCAATGGTTCGCAGCTGGAAACGGTGACCGTCACCACCCGCCGTCGTGAAGAAAGCTCGCAAGATGTGCCGACGCCGATGAGTGTGGTCAGTGGGCAGAATCTGGAGACGCAACGGGTTTATCGGATTCAGGATCTGCAGCAACTGGTGCCCAGCGTCAACGTCGCCTACATGCATGCGCGCCAGTCCAGCGTGTCGATCCGTGGCCTGGGCAACAACCCGGCCAGTGATGGTCTGGAAGGCAGCGTAGGTCTGTACATCGACAACGTCTATCTGGGCCGTCCGGGGATGGCGGTGTTCGATCTGATGGACATCGAGCAGCTCGAAGTTCTGCGCGGTCCGCAGGGCACGCTGTTCGGCAAGAACACCACCGCCGGGGTCATCAACATCAGTACCCGCGCGCCAACGTTCACGCCTGAGCGCAGCATCGAAACTTCGGTCGGCGAGGACGGTTATTTCCAGACCAAGGGCACCATTTCCGGGCCGCTCAATGATCAGTTGGCCGGGCGCTTTTCTGCTTACCGCACGCGCAGTGACGGCGACATCAAGAACGAATACGACGGCCACGACCTCAACGGTGGCTCCCGCGAGGGCTTCCGCGCGCAGCTGTTGTTCAAGCCCAACGAAGATTTCAATCTGCGCTGGATCGGCGATTACAACGAAGAAGATTCCAGCGCCGGCACCCGCGTGCTGTACAACACCGGGCCGACCATCAACGGCGTCAATCTGTATGAATCGCGGGCCAGTGCGGCCGGGGCGACGCTGGTCAACGGCCGGCACCGCAAGGTCAATCTCGACAACGACCAGCACGTCACCGTGCATCAGGGCGGCACTTCGGTGGAGGCCAATTGGACGTTGCCGAGCGACTTCACCCTGACTTCGATCAGCTCGTACCGCTTCTGGAATTTCACCCCGCGCAATGACGACGGCCTCAACGTGCCGGCCAGTTACAACGCCGGCGTGTCGGTGGAAGACAAACAGTATTCACAGGAATTTCGCCTGGCCTCGCCCAAGGGCGAGTTCTTCGATTACGTGGTCGGTGCCTACTATTTCGGCTCGGACCTGGACAACAAATCCTTCGCCTACTACGGCCCGCAAGCGGACATCTGGAACGGCACGCCGGCCGGCGCCCTGGCCAACGTCACCAGCGTCGGCAAGGGGCATATCAGGACCGACAGTTTCGCCCTGTTTGCCCAAGGCACCTGGCACCTGAGCGAGCGCCTGGATTTCACCGCCGGGGTGCGTGGCACCTACGAAGAGAAAAACGCCTCGGTCAGCCGCAACGCGCCGCTCGGCGGTGTGGCGGTGGCGGGCGCGGCAGCCAATGCGCGCCGCGGGCGTGCCGGCGCCTACGATTCCGGAGACTTGAATCAGTACAGCTCCAGCCCCTCCGGACTGCTCAACCTGAGCTACCGCGTCACCGACGACGTGCTCGGTTACGCCACCCTTTCCCACGGCGAAAAATCCGGCGGGGTCAACCTCGCGGTCGGCTCTGCGCCCACCGCGGGTGCCGACTCGCTATTGATCGGCACCGAGCGAGCGAACAACGCCGAACTCGGTTTCAAAAGCACCTTGTGGGATCACCGCCTGCAACTCAACGCCAACGTGTTCTGGACCCAGGTCAACGCCTACCAGACCAACGCCTATGACGCCGCCAACCGCGTGCAATACCTGACCAACGCCGGCTCGGTACGCTCACGCGGCATCGAGTTCGAAAGCACCGTGGTGCCGCTGCGTGGCCTGACGCTGAATTTCAACGGCTCGTACAACGATGTCAGCTACCTGTCCTACAAGGATGCGCCGTGCCCGCCGGAAGTCAGCCAGGCCCCGGGTGCACCGGCCTCCTGCGACCTCAGCGGCCATCAAGTGGTCGGCGCGTCGAAATGGATCGGCAACGCCAACGGCGAATACAAATGGAATCTGGCTAACGGCTTCGAACCCTACGTCACCGGCAGCTATGCGTTCCGCTCCAAAGCGGTGGGCACGGTCGAGGACTCCGACTACGGGCAGATCCCCAGCTACGCGGTGGTCAACTTCTCCACCGGCCTGCGCGGCGATTTCAATCAAGGCCAGTGGGACGTCTCGCTGTGGCTGAAAAACGCTTTCGACAAGACCTACTACACGACCCTCTGGACCGGCGGCAACGGCGGCTATGAGGGCCTGCTCGGCACGCCACGGACCCTCGGCGTTACCGGTCGCTACGACTTCTGATTTGCCTTCAAGGAGCTGCACCATGTTGCCCATCAAAAGCGCTATACCCCTGCTGTTATCCGGCGCAGTCCTGAGCAGCGGCGCCTTCGCCGCGCCCAGCGTGTACCCGACTGGCGTCACCCGTTATGACCCGGACAAGGCGTTCAACCAGTACGTGATCTTCAGCGGTGCCGACAAACAGACGCACCTGATCGACATGAACGGCAACGAAGTGAAGACCTGGCCGCAGGCAGGTTTCCCGTCTGCGATCATCGACCCGCAACTGGTCGGCGGTAAACGCGGCCATGTGCTGCTGCAATTGAGTGACAAGGACCCCGGCAAGCTCGGCTCGGCGGGCAATGGTCTGGGCAACCAGAGCGTCGGCGAACTCGACTGGGACGGCAAAGTCGTCTGGCAGTGGGGCGACAAAGCGCCGGGTGGAGCGGCGCAGCAGCATCACGATCAGCGCCGCTTGAGCAATGGCAACACCGTGGTGCTGGCGAACAAGGTGCACAAGGTCAAAGGCTTCAAGTCGCCGGAAGTCATCGATGATGTGATCTACGAAGTCAGCCCCGACGGCGCGGTGAAATGGCAGTGGCTGGCCTCGGATCATCTGAACGAATTCGGCTTTACTGCCGAGCAATTGAAACTGGTGCGCGCGAGTGACAATCCGGATTACCTGCACATCAACAACCTCAGTCTGGTCGGGCCGAACAAGTGGTTTGACGCCGGTGACAAGCGCTTCAGCCCGGACAATCTGTTGATCGATTCACGCAACGCCAACTTCATCGCCATCATCGACAAAAGCAGCGGCAAAGTGGTCTGGCGCCTCGGGCCGAATCTGCCGCTGATCAATCCGAAAACCGCGCAGAAACTACCGCGTCCGGTCGATCAGTTTGTCGGCCAGCACGATGCGCACATCATCCCTGCCGGGTTGCCTGGGGCCGGCAATCTGCTGGTGTTCGATAACCAGGGTTCGGCGGGCTATCCCAACGTCACCCTTGGCTTGATCTCCGGCTCGCGGGTGCTGGAAATCGACCCGCAGAAAAATCAAATCGTCTGGCAGTACAGCGCCGCCAATTCGAAACAGCCGGGCTGGGCGTTCTACAGCTCGTTCATCAGCAGTGCGCGGCGGTTGCCCAATGGCAACACGTTGATCGACGAAGGCATGAACGGACGGTTTTTCCAGGTAACCGCCAGCGGTGAAAACGTCTGGGAGTACGTCAGCCCGTATTTGGGCAAGGCGCCGGGTGGGGACGCGATCAGCAATTGGGTGTATCGAGCGCTGCCGGTGAGCTACGACTGGGTGCCGGTCGGTACGCCACGGTCGGAGACGGCGGTAATCGCCCCCGCGATCGGCGTTCAGCAAGCCAATGCCAGTCGTTGAGAGGCGCTGGCGGATGCCGTGGGCGAATACTTTTCATGCCGCAAAAGCATGGGGTTTATCGCTGATCGCTGTAGCCCTTGTGGCGCGCGGCCTCGGTGGAAAAGGCCGATTTGTATATTCCATGCAGATCTATGCATAACTTTAAAGATTACTTTCGGTGATAAGCGTTCAGGCCCAATGATTGCCCCGTCGACTACGCCGTGGGGGCTTCACGAATGGCGGGTCGATCGCTTTGGCTAGTAGAACGAAAGAGACCGCAGGGAGTTGAACAATGGGCAATGTCCAGACCGCCGCCAGCGCAGGGGAATTGCTGTGGCGGCACACGCCGAGTGGCGAACTGGTCGATCTTGGCCGGCCGCATCGGGTGCCGTTGGGGCAGTTGCGTTTGCAGCGTGCACCCAAGGGCATTTTGAGCCGGCGCGAAACCCTTCTGCTCGGTGTGCTCGCGTTGGTCGTGCACGGCGCGGTGATTTATTGGGTCAGCCAGAAACCGACGCCGGTGCTGCCGGTGGTACCGCCGGAAATTCCGCCGATGACCATCGAGTTTTCGCGTCCGGCTCCGCCAGCGCCACCGGTTGTGGTGCCGCCACCACCGGCACCGGTGGTAGAACCGCCACCGCCAGTGGAGGACGAGTTGGCAGTGAAACCCCCTCCACCCAAGCCGATTGCCAAACCCAAACCGGTGGTCAAGGCGCCGCCCAAACCCGCGCCCAAACCGGTGGAGCAAGCGCCAGCTCCAGCGAAACCGGCGGCCCCGGTCGCCGCGCCAGCGCCTCCTGCGCCACCGGCACCGGCGCCTGTTACCCCGGCGTCAGCCAACGCTGCGTACCTGAAAAACCCGGCACCGGAATATCCGTCGCTGGCCCAGCGTCGCGGTTGGGAAGGCACGGTGTTGCTGCGGGTGCATGTGTTGGCCAGCGGCAAGCCGGGTGAGATCCAGATTGCCAAAAGCAGCGGCCGCCAGCAGCTCGACGACGCTGCGCTCAATGCCGTGAAGCGCTGGAGTTTCGTTCCGGCCAAGCAGGGTGATGTCGCTCAGGACGGCTGGGTCAGCGTGCCCATCGAATTCAAGATTCATTAAACCGAAACCAAATTCGCGCGAAATGTTTACACGAGGGAACACATCATGACGTTAATGGCTTCTCCACTGGAATCCATCGAAAGCGCGGTGATCTGGCTGCTGGTGGTTTTTTCCGTCGCCACCTGGGGCCTGGCTCTGCTCAAGGCTGTGCAGTTCGGCCGTCTGAAGGCGCAGGATCGGCGCTTTCATAAACGTTTCTGGGCGGCGTCGAGTCTGGATGCCGCCGCCGAGCTGAGCGAAACCCAGCCCGGCGCCGCAGCGCGAGTTGCGCAGGCCGGTTACGCGGCAATCCAGGTGGGCGAGGCGCCGCAGGCGAATGATTTGAGCCAGGCGATCAACCATCAGGATCGTCTCGAGCGCGCCCTGCGCCAGCAAATCGTGCGTGAACGGCGCTCGCTGGAAACCGGTCTGGCGGTGGTTGCAAGTATTGGCAGCACCTCGCCGTTCATTGGTCTGTTCGGCACGGTGTGGGGAATCATGGAGGCCTTGAAAGGCATCAGCGCCGCCGGTTCGGCGAGCCTGGAAACGGTGGCCGGCCCAATCGGTGCGGCGCTCGTTGCGACCGGCGTGGGTATCGCCGTCGCGGTGCCGGCGGTGCTGGTCTACAACTACTTTTTGCGCCGTCTGAAGTTGACCGCAGCGGATCTGGACGACTTCGCTCACGACTTCTACAGCCTGGCGCAGAAGAGTGCGTTCCGCGTACTGATTCACCCGACCGCGCACAAGGTGGCAACGCCGGGCAACGCGGCAAAAGTGAAGGAGGCGTCCTGATATGGCGTTCTCCACGCAAGACACGGATGAGGTGCTCAGCGAGATCAACGTGACGCCGCTGGTGGACGTGATGCTGGTGCTGCTGGTGGTGTTCATCGTTACCGCTCCACTGCTGACCAACGCGATACCGATCAACCTGCCGAAGACCGAAGCGGTGGCGCCGGTCGAGCAGAAGGACCCACTGGTGGTGAGCATCGACGGCGCCGGCAAGCTGTTTATCAACAAGGACGAGATTCAGCCCGACTTGCTCGAATTCAACCTCAAGTCGGCCAAGGCCAAGGACCCGGAAGTGCGCGTGCAATTGCAGGCCGATGACGGGGTGAACTACGGCGAAGTGGCGCGGGCCATGGCTTCGATCGAACGGGCAGGGATTACCAAGTTGTCGGTGATTACTGCGCGGTGACAGGTTTTTGCTTTTCCGGGGCCGTCTCCTTGGCAGGGTGCGGCCCTTTTTTTTGAGTTCGGTTTTGGAAAGCCCCTCACCCTAGCCCTCTCCCGGAGGGAGAGGGAACTGGCCGCGTTGTTTGGGTGCTATACACCGACATGAAAATTCCAGTCGAACTCAGGATTTGAACGGCATGAAGATCGGCTCCCTTTCCCCCTCGCCCCCTTGGGGGAGAGGGCTGGGGTGAGGGGGAAGAATCTCAAGCCGTACGTAAATTACATATTCGATACAGATATTAATAAATAGCTTCTTATTCCTTAACGAATATAACTCCTCTCCCTATACTCGACCCAGAACAGACACGACGCAGGAGAGCTTCCCCATGCGCAATGAATCAATCCGTTACCTGATTGTGCCGGGCTGGCAAGGATCGCCAGAAGATCATTGGCAAAGCCATTGGCAGAACAGCCTGCCGAACAGCGCGCGGGTCGAGCAGGCCGATTGGCTGACGCCGCGTCGTGAAGATTGGGTCGCGGCGCTGGCCGAAGCGATTGCTGCCGACAGCACGCCGGTGATCCTCATCGCTCATAGCCTGGGCTGCATCACCGTTGCCCATTGGGCGGCGACTGCGCCGCTGCAATACCTGCGTCAGGTGCGCGGGGCATTGCTGGTCGCGCCGGCCGATGTCGAGCGTCCTGCGTGCGCGCCGGCACTGCGCAACTTCGCTCCGATTCCGACGGATCTGTTGCCGTTCCCCAGCCAGGTCGTCAGCTCCGACAACGACGCCGCCGTCAGTGCGCCGCGCGCTTTGGAGCTGGCGCGCAATTGGGGTGCGGAGGCGGGGATTCTCGCCGGGGCCGGGCACATCAACGTCAAGTCCGGGCATCAGCGTTGGGAGCAGGGTTTTGCCTATCTCTATCGCCTGCAAAACCGCCTTGAACACCACGCCCGCCGTCGCGCCTGACCTTATTTTTCAACGCCCCCGTCGGCTGGCGGTTTTGGGCGGGAGCCTGCCATGAGTTTCGAAACCTTCGGTCAGCCCTTGCTGACCTTTCCCGATGCGGAAAAAAGCCCCCTGAGCATTCGCGCCAAGGCGCTGGTGTTTGTCGATCCGCGCTCGCGGCAATTGCGTGAAGAACTCGAACAACTGGCACCACGTTCGATCTCGGTGTTGATTCGCGGTGAGACCGGTACCGGTAAAGAGCTGCTCGCTCGTCACATTCACCGCGCGAGCGACCGCAGCGGCCTGTTCGTTTCGGTGAATTGCGGCGCGATCAGCCCGACCTACGCCGATGCCGAACTGTTCGGCTACGCCGCCGGCAGCTACAGCGGCGCGGCCAGCAGTCGCGCCGGCTGGTTCGGTTCGGCCAACGGCGGCACCTTGTATCTGGATGAAATCGGCGACCTGCCACTGCCGATCCAGATCAAGTTGCTCGCCGCGTTGGAAAACCACGAAGTCACCCGTGTCGGTGCGCATCAGCCGAGCCCGGTGGATGTGCGCCTGGTCGCCGCGACCAGTATCGATCTGGCCCAGGCGGTGGACGCCGGAAAATTCCACGAGCGGCTCTATCACTATCTCAGCGAGGGTCATCTGGAGCTGCCGGCGTTGCGCGCGCGCACCGGCGACATCCTCTCGCTGGCCGAGTATTTCCTCGGCATCTACAGCCAGCGTCTCGACCTGCCGGTGCCGCTGATCAGCGAAGCGGCGCAGCGTGTACTCGAACAACACAGCTGGCCGGGCAACACCCGCGAGCTGGAAAACGTCATTCACTTCGCTCTGCTGGTCAGTACAGGCGACGAGATTCTGCCGGAGCATCTGAACCTGCCCGAAGCGTCTGCGCCGCAGGTTCAGATCGAACGACTGGTGAGGCAGACCCACATCGGCGGTAGCAGTGCAGAACGTAAGGCATTGAAAGATTGGCTGATTCAGTTGAGCGAGACGGTTTAACCGTTTTCTCCAACATGAACAAAATGGAATATGAAGCTGAATAAACGTTATTGTCCGGGAATAAAAAATCCGGGTATTGTCCGCTCCACGCCAGCGATATCACTTCACTGGCACACGTATTAATGCCGTCGTCGATGACGACCGTGATTTTCGATAAGGACACTGCATGAAAAAGGTTCTGTTGTTTACCGCATTGGCGGCTGCGCTCACGGTTTCTTTCGCCAACGCCGGCGAGAAACTGGTGGTTGCCGCAACGCCGGTGCCACACGCTGAAATCCTCGAGCTGATCAAGCCGACCCTGGCCAAAGAAGGCGTGGATCTGGAAATCAAGGTCTTCACCGACTACGTGCAACCGAACGTACAGGTTGGCGAGAAGCGTCTGGACGCCAACTACTTCCAGACCCTGCCGTACCTGAACAGCTTCAACCAGGGCAAATACAAGGACGACAAATCCAAGTACCTGGTGACCGTGCAGGGTGTGCACGTTGAACCGTTCGGTGGTTACTCGAGCAAGTACAAGACCCTGGCTGAACTGCCGGACGGCGCGACCATCGCCATCCCCAACGAAGGCAGCAACAGCGGCCGTGCCCTGATCCTGCTGCAAAAGGCGGGTCTGATCGAACTGAAAGATCCGAAAAACGCTTTGGCAACGCCAAAAGACATCGCCAAGAACCCGCACAACTTCAAGTTCAAGGAACTGGAATCGGCTCTGCTGCCACGCGTTCTGAAAGAAGTTGATCTGGACATGATCAACACCAACTACGCCCTGGAAGCCAAGCTGAACCCGACCAAGGATGCGCTGGTGATCGAAGGTGCCGACTCGCCGTACGTGAACTTCCTGGTGGCCCGTGAGGACAACAAGAACAGCGACGCGATCCAGAAACTGGCCAAGGCCCTGACCAGCCCGGAAGTCAAAGCGTTCATCGAGAAGAAGTACAGCGGCGCGGTGTTGCCGGCGTTCTGATTTGACTTGAGTGAATCTGCTTCAGATGTAGAAACGCCGATGGCCTGTGATGGTCATCGGCGTTTTTGTGTGTGCGTTGAAAAGCCCCTCACCCTAACCCTCTCCCGGAGGGAGAGGGGACTGAATGGGGGATGCTGTAGAGGTCCGCCGACCTGATCGCGCGTCGCTGAATCCATAATCGACTCGGTCCTTCAGGTCGATGTACGACGAAAGACACTGCGGTCGGCCCCCTCTCCCTCCGGGAGAGGGCTGGGGTGAGGGGCTTTTGATTTACGCTGTGGTCTTCAACGCCCGGCGCAACGCCACCAACAATTTCACAATGTCCTGCGGATCCAGCCGCTGCGGCACTTTTACGTCCATGTCTTTCTTCCTTGTGGTGAATGGGCCGGAGAGTCTGGCCAAAAGCTGTGGCTCCTTGGAGGTCTTTCGTGAAAAAAAGATCCGTCCTACAGCGCAAAGAAAAATAGCCTTCTTATTCTTTCCCGGCAAACCCACAGGATAGTTTTTTGGGTGATATCAATATGCTTTAACGGTATTTAAATTCTTGTTTTTATACCTATAAAGTCAGTGCCTGCCGGACAGCCGCCCGCCGTCCATGGATTGCATTACCGCTGCTTACCGAGCGGCGTCAGGACGCTTCATGACTTTCGACTACGCCTTTATCCTCAGCACCCTGCCGGCCTTTCTCAAGGCCGTCGGTGTGACCCTGCAGGTCGGATTGATCGCGATCGGCACTTCGCTGCTGGTGGCGCTGCTCAATGCGACAATTCTGGTTTTTCGTACTCCGTACCTGCGCAAACTGGTCGGCCTCTATGTAGAGCTGGCGCGCAACACGCCGCTGCTGATCCAGCTGTTCTTCGTTTATTTCGCTCTGCCGGCGGTGGGGATTCAGGTTTCCGGTTTCACTGCGGCAATCATCACCATGACCTTCCTTGGCGGTGCCTACCTCACCGAAGTGCTGCGCGCCGGTGTCGATGCAATCCCCCAGGCGCAGCTGGAATCCGGGCGTTCGATTGGTCTGTCTCACGGGCAATTGCTGCGTTATGTGATCCTGCCGCAGGCGGGGATTCTCAGCTTGCCGTCGCTGTTCGCCAATTTCATTTTTCTGCTCAAGGAAACCACCGTGGTCTCGGCGGTGGCGGTGCCGGAAATCCTCTACACCACCAAGAGCTACATCGCGCTCTACTACAAAACCTACGAAATGCTCGCGGTGCTGACGCTGATCTGCGTGCTGCTGTTCCTGCCGCTGTCGCTGTTGCTCAGCCGCCTGGAAAGGAGGCTCCAGCATGGCCAGTTCGGGTCTTGAGCTGCTCTGGGTGTCGTTGCCACAACTGGCCAGAGGCGCCGGGCAGACTTTGTCGATCTCGTTTCTGAGCATCGCCATCAGCACGGTCGGCGGCGTGCTTTACGGCGTTTTGCGCACGTTGAACGTAACGTGGCTGAACGCGATTTTGCGCGTCTATCTGGAGCTGTTCCGGGCGATTCCGGTGCTGGTCTGGTTGTATCTGCTGTTCTTCGGTTTGCCGATTTTCTTCGGCCTGAGCCTGCCGAGCTTCTGGTGCGCGGTGCTGGTGCTGTCGCTGTGGGGCGCCAGCGAGGTCGGTGAAGTGGCGCGCGGGGCGCTGCATTCGTTACCGCGCGGGCAACGTGAAGCGGGGCTGTCGATTGGTCTGAACGCCGCGCAACTCTACGGCTACGTGTTGCTGCCGCAAGCGCTGAAACGCATGACGCCGCCGACCATCAACGTCTACACGCGGATTATCAAGACCAGCTCGCTAGCGGTGCTCATTGGCGTGGTCGATGTGATTAAGGTCGGCCAACAGATCATCGAGCGCACCTACGAATCAGTACTGATCTACGGCGCGCTGTTTCTGTTTTTCTTTTTCATCTGCTACCCGCTGTCGGCCGCTTCGCGCGTGCTGGAGCGGCGCTGGACGCAAGCATGAGCGCATTGATCGAGTTTCATGGCTTCAACAAATTCTATGGCGAACAGCAGGTGCTCAATGGCATCGATCTGCGGGTGCAGATTGGCGAGGTGATCGTCATCCTCGGCCCCAGCGGTTGCGGCAAAAGCACCTTGCTGCGTTGCCTCAATGGTCTGGAAGAGGCGCACAGCGGCAGCCTGAAATTCGTCGGCCGGGAGCTGCTGGACAAAGCCACTGACTGGCGCGAAATCCGTCAGCAGATCGGCATGGTCTTCCAGAGTTATCACCTGTTCCCGCACATGAGCGTGTTCGACAATCTGCTGCTCGGTCCGCTCAAGGTGCAGAAGCGTCAGCGCCGCGAAGCGCAACAGCAGGCCGAAGCCTTGCTTGAGCGTGTTGGCCTGCTGGACAAGCGCGATGCCTTTCCGCGTCAGCTCTCCGGCGGCCAGCAGCAACGCATCGCCATTGTTCGGTCGCTGTGCATGAACCCGCGGGTCATGCTCTTCGACGAAGTCACCGCCGCCCTCGACCCGGAAATGGTCAAGGAAGTGCTGCAAGTCATTCAGGGTCTGGCCCGCGAAGGCATGACCCTGTTGATCGTCACCCACGAAATGGCCTTCGCCCGCGCGGTGGCCGACCGCATCGTGTTCATGGATGCCGGGCGCATCCTCGAACAATCCCCGCCCGAGATTTTCTTTACGAACCCGCAAACCGCACGCGCGCAGCAGTTCCTGGAGAAGTTCTCCTTCGTTGCCACACTGCCAGAAACGAATCCGATAAAGGAACTGGAACCGCTATGAAAACTGCCGCTTTGTTAATGCCTCTGCTCAGCCTCGCCTTGCTCGCCGGTTGCGGTAAAACCGAAGAGCCGCCAAAGCCGAAAGTCGCCAGCGAAAGCACCGCGCCGGCCGGTTATCTGGACAAGATCAAGGCCCGCGACAAACTGATTGTCGGCGTCTTCACCGACAAGCCACCGTTCGGTTTCGTCGATGAGGCCGGACGCTACGTTGGCTTCGATACCGACATCGGTCGGCGCTTCGCCAAGGATCTGCTCGGCGATGAAAACAAGGTCGAGTTCGTCGCCGTCGAACCCGCGAGCCGCATTCCGTTTCTGCAAAGCGACAAGGTCGACCTGATCCTCGCCAACATGACCGTTACTCCGGAGCGCAAGGAAGCGGTGGAATTCACCAACCCGAACCTCAAGGTGGCCGTGCAGGCGCTGGTGCCGCAGGGCAGTTCGGTGAAGAAACTTGATGACCTGGCCACGCGCACCACGATTGTCACCACCGGCACCACCGCGGATATCTGGCTGACCAAGAACCACCCGGACTGGAAACTGCTCAAGTTCGAGAAAAACTCCGAATCGCTGCAAGCCTTGGCCAATGGCCGTGGCGATGCCTATGCGCAGGACAATCTGGTGTTGTTCAGCTGGGCCAAGCAGAACCCGGGCTATCGGGTGCTCGAAGAAAAGCTCGGAGCCGAAGCGCCAATTGCGCCAGCAGTGAAGAAGGGCAATCTCGAGTTGCGTGACTGGGTCAACAGCGAGCTGGCCAAATTGGGCGAGGAGAAATACCTGCTCAAGCTGTATGACCAATATGTGCGCAAGGAGCTGAGCGATGACACCCGGCCTGAGAGTGTGATTGTTGAAGGGGGCAAGTGGCAGGGCTAGTTATTGGATTCAGCGGTGACGCTTGAATCGCTTTCGCGAGCAGGCTCGCTCCCACATTCAACCGCGTACGATTGTGGGAGCGAGCCTGCTCGCGAATTCTTAAGGCACCCCTCAATCCGGCCAGTGCCACGCCGGCTCATCCAGCACCCGCTGGCCGACAATCCCGGTCTGCCCCAGCGTCTTCTCCAGCACGATGCAATTGCACTGCGGATCTTCCTGCAATGCCGAGATCAATCGCCGTGCATGGGACACCACCCACACCTGACACTGCTCCGAAGCGCGGATGATCAGTCGCGCCAGCGCCGGCAGCAGGTCCGGGTGCAGGCTGGTTTCCGGTTCGTTGAGCACCATCAGCGATGGCGGTCGCGGGGTCAGCAACGCCGCGATCAACAGCAGATAGCGCAAGGTCCCGTCCGACAATTCCGCCGCCGACAACGGCCGCAGCAAGCCTTCCTGATAAAACTCGATAGCGAAACGGCCACCGGCCAGCGGTTCAATGGTCAGCCGCGCCCCGGGAAATGCATCGCTGATCGCCGCGCTTAATGCCTGCGGGTCGCCGATTTCGATAATCGTCTGCAAGGCTGCCGCCAGGTCGCGACCGTCGTGGTGCAGCACCGGCGTACGCGTGCCCAGTTGTGGCTGGCGTGCGGGCGCATCGGCATCGCTGCGAAAGTGATCATAGAAACGCCAGCGGCGGATGAACTCGCGCATCTGGAACACCTCCGGCGAGCTGCGCAGGCTGCCGACCTGATCGAACAGACTGTCGAAGTTCGGCGTGTGTTGTGCCACCACATCCCAGGAACGGCCCTCGCGGGCGCGGATCATCGGACCGTTGCGATCGACCAGCAGGCTCGCCGGGCGAAACA
Source organism: Pseudomonas moraviensis subsp. stanleyae (assembly GCF_036283065.1). Taxonomy (GTDB): domain Bacteria; phylum Pseudomonadota; class Gammaproteobacteria; order Pseudomonadales; family Pseudomonadaceae; genus Aquipseudomonas; species Aquipseudomonas stanleyae. Next base: position 527,912 of record NZ_JAADJI010000001.1, on the reverse strand, counting down.
CCGGGCCGGCCCAGATGCATTCACGTTTGATTTCCGGATCCAGAGCAAAAAACGAACGGGTCGGGGTGGGCAGGCCCAAGGCTATCGAGTAGCTGAAATCTTCCCCGGCAAACCCCAGTCGCAAACGCACCGGCGCCTTCCACACAGTGCCTTCGATGGCCACCTCACCCTTGTGCATGCGCCGGCTGATGGTTTCCGGCCCGGCCCAGAAAGTCGATTCCAGCCCACCCTCACGCGCCAGCGCATTGACCACGCCGCCCTGGGCGGTTTCCGCCAGCAGGCGCAGGGCGCGGTAAAGATTGGACTTGCCGCTGCCGTTGGGCCCGGTAATCAGGTTCAGGCGCCCGAGCGGAATCACCAGTTTGTTGATCGAGCGGTAATTGGCCACGGCCAGGGTATTAAGCATGGAATTCCTTCTCTGCGGGCGGCCCTTGTAGGAGCTGCCGAAGGCTGCGATCTTTTGATCTTGAAAAAGCAAAGATCGCAGCCTTCGGCAGCTCCTACATGGAAATGTCAGGATCGTGCGAGCGAACGTTGAACCCTGTTCTAAGCTCACAGTCGTATCGTCACTTGCACGTTCGTACACAGGAAGGAGTCTGCATGGCAAGTCCCGGAATGAAAACAGCAGTCATGCTGAGTCTGTTCACTTTGCTCAGCGCTTGCGGCGACAAGAAACCTGCTCAGGAATATCTGCCACGGGTCTTTGTGCAAGAAGTCGAACCGGCCAACTACGCCGCAGCGGTGACCCTCACCGGTGATGTGCAGGCGCGGGTGCAGACACAGCTGTCATTCCGCGTCGGCGGCAAAATCATCCAGCGCATGGTCGATGTCGGCGACCGTGTCAGCGCCAAGCAGGTGCTGGCCAGACTCGATCCGAAAGATCTGCAGACCAACGTCGATTCCGCTCGGGCCCAAGTCGTCGCCGAACAGGCCCGCGTGAAGCAGGCAGCAGCGGCGTTCGTCCGTCAGCAGAAACTCCTGCCCAAGGGCTACACCAGTCAGAGCGAATACGATTCGGCGCAAGCGGCGCTGCGCAGCAGCCAGAGCGCATTGAGCGCGGCGCAAGCGCAGTTGGCCAACGCCACGGACCAGCTCAGCTACACCTCGCTGATCGCCGATGCTCCGGGCGTGATCACCGAGCGCCAGGCCGAAGTCGGCCAGGTAGTGCAGGCCACCGCGCCGATTTTCAGTCTTGCCCGCGATGGCGACCGCGACGCGGTGTTCAATGTCTACGAGTCGCTGCTGGCCGAGCGGCCGTCCGATCGCTCGATCGTGGTCAGCCTGCTCGACAACCCCGAGATCAAGACCACCGGCACCGTGCGCGAAATCACCCCTTCGGTGTCGGCGCAATCGGGCACCGTACAGGTCAAGGTCAGCCTCGACAAACTGCCGCCGGGCATGCAGCTCGGTTCAGTGGTCAGTGCCACCGCCAAAGGCACCGGCAAATCGGCGGTGGAGCTGCCCTGGTCGGCGCTGACGAAAAACATCAGCGACCCGGCGGTGTGGCTGGTCGATGACAAGGGCGAAGCGCAGTTGCATACGGTCACGGTCGGTCGTTACCTGACCGGCAAAGTGATCATCAGCGAAGGCCTCAAGGGCGGCGAGAAAGTCATTGTCGCCGGCGGCCAGTTGCTGCACCCCGGCATGAAAGTCGAGATTGCCGAAAACACCTACAAGGATCTGCAACCGGGAGCGCAGCCATGAAGCGTCTCGGCCTGTTGTGCATGGCGCTGCTGCTGGGCGCCTGCTCGGAAAAGGAAAAACCACCGGAACCGGTACGCCCGGTGCTGTCGGTCACGGTCAAAGCGCTGAACGAAGAAAGCCTCGGGCGCTTTGCCGGGAGCATTCAGGCGCGCTACGAGAGCAACACCGGTTTCCGCGTCGGCGGCCGGATCGCCCGGCGTAACGTCGATGTCGGCGCCGAGGTGCAGAAGGGCACTTTGCTCGCCACCCTCGACCCGTCCGACCAGCAGAATCAGTTGCGTTCGGCCCAAGGCGATCTGGCGAGAATCCAGGCGCAACTGATCAACGCCCAGGCCAACGCACGCCGTCAGCAAGCGCTGTTCGATCGCGGCGTCGGTGCCCAGGCGCAACTGGACGTCGCCAACACCGACCTGAAAACCACCCAGGCCTCGCTCGATCAGGCGCGTGCGGCGGTCAGCCAGAGCAAGGATCAATTGAGCTACACCGAGCTGCGCTCCGATCACAAAGCCGTGGTCACCGCGTGGAACGCCGAAGCCGGGCAAGTGGTAACTGCCGGGCAACAAGTGGTGACGCTGGCCCAACCGGACATCAAAGAAGCGGTAATCGATCTGCCCGATACGCTGGTCGATCAGTTGCCCAGCGACGTGGTGTTCTCGGTGGCCGCGCAACTCGACCCGAGCATCAACACCACAGCGATCATCCGCGAGATCGAGCCCCAGGCACAAAGCGCTACGCGCACTCGTCGCGCCCGTCTGACGTTGTCGGATACGCCGGACGGTTTCCGCCTCGGCACCGCGATCAGCGTAACCCTCAGTTCGGCAATCAAACCACGCATCGAACTGCCGCTCACTGCCTTGCAGGAAGTCGATGGCAAAACCCGCATCTGGGTGATCGATACGCAAAACAAAACCGTCAACCCGCGTGAGGTCAGCGTGGTCAGCCGTGGCGACCACAGCGTAGTGCTCGCTGGCGGCGTGCAAAACGGCGAGCGCGTGGTCAGCGCCGGCGTCCACAGTCTCAAACCCGGACAATCGGTAAAACTTGACGAGGACAGTCAATGAAAGGCTCTTTCAACCTCTCCGAATGGGCCCTCAAGCACCAGTCTTTCGTGTGGTACCTGATGTTCGTCGGGTTGCTGATGGGTGTTTTCTCCTACTTCAATCTGGGCCGCGAGGAAGACCCGTCGTTCACCATCAAGACCATGGTGATCCAGACCAAATGGCCGGGCGCGACCCAGGAAGAAACCCTCAAGCAGGTGACCGACCGCATCGAGAAAAAACTCGAAGAGCTCGATTCCCTCGACTACGTGAAAAGCTACACACGCCCCGGCGAATCGACGGTGTACGTGTACCTGCGCGACACCACCAGTGCCAAGGACATCCCGGAAATCTGGTACCAGGTGCGCAAGAAGATCGACGACATTCGCGGCCAGTTCCCCCAAGGCATTCAGGGCCCGGGCTTCAACGATGAATTCGGTGATGTGTATGGCTCGGTCTACGCCTTCACCGCCGACGGCCTGACCATGCGCCAGTTGCGCGATTACGTGGAACAGGCACGTGCCGAAATCCGCAACGTGCCGGGGCTGGGCAAGATCGAAATGGTCGGCCAGCAGGACGAGACGATTTACCTGAATTTCTCCACGCGCAAACTCGCAGCGCTGGGTATCGACCAGCGCCAGGTTGTGCAGAGCCTGCAATCGCAGAACGCGGTAACACCGGCCGGGGTGATCGAGGCGGGGCCGGAGCGGATCTCCGTGCGCACCTCGGGCCAGTTCGAGTCGGAGAAAGATCTGGCCGAGGTCAACCTCAAGCTCAACGATCGCTTCTATCGTCTGGCCGATATCGCCGAAATCAGCCGTGGTTACGTCGACCCGGCGACACCGCAATTCCGCTTCGACGGCAAACCGGCGATCGGCCTGGCGATTGCCATGCAGAAGGGCGGCAACGTGCAGGAGTTCGGCAAAGCGCTGCACGAGCGCATCGACCAGCTCACCGCCGACTTGCCGGTTGGCGTTGGCGTGCACACGGTTTCCGATCAGGCTGTGGTGGTGGAAGAGGCCGTTGGCGGTTTCACCAGCGCCCTGTTCGAAGCGGTCATCATCGTGCTGGTGGTGAGTTTCATCAGCCTCGGCGTGCGCGCCGGTCTGGTGGTGGCCTGCTCGATTCCGCTGGTGCTGGCGATGGTCTTTGTGTTCATGGAATACAGCGGCATCACAATGCAGCGGATTTCCCTCGGCGCGCTGATCATCGCCCTCGGTCTGCTGGTGGACGACGCGATGATCACCGTGGAGATGATGGTCACGCGCCTGGAGATGGGCGAGAGCAAGGAGCAGGCGGCGACGTTCGCCTACACCTCGACGGCCTTCCCGATGCTCACCGGTACGCTGGTGACCGTCGCCGGTTTCGTGCCTATCGGCCTCAACGCCAGCTCTGCCGGTGAATATACCTTCACGCTGTTCGCGGTGATTGCGGTGGCGATGATCGTCTCGTGGGTAGTGGCGGTGTTCTTCGCGCCGGTGATTGGCGTGCACATCCTCAGCGACAAGGTGAAGGCCCATGATGCCGAGCCGGGTCGCGTGGGCCGGGCCTTCAACGGCGGTCTGTTGTGGGCCATGCGCAATCGCTGGTGGGCGATCGGCGTCACCGTGCTGTTGTTCGTGCTGGCGGTGTTCTGCATGCGTTTCGTGCAGAACCAGTTTTTCCCGGCTTCGGATCGCCCGGAAATACTCGTCGACCTGAACCTGCCGCAAAACGCCTCGATCGATGAAACCCGCAAAGCGGTGGACAAGCTCGAAGCAACGCTCAAGGGCGATCCGGACATCGTGCGCTGGAGCACTTACATCGGTCAGGGCGCGATCCGTTTCTACCTGCCCCTCGATCAGCAATTGCAGAACCCGTACTACGCGCAACTGGTGATCGTCAGCAAGGATTTCGAAGCCCGCGAGGCCCTCAGCCAGCGCTTGCGCGAGCGCCTGCACAAAGACTTCGTCGGCATCGGCAGCTACGTGCAGGCCCTGGAAATGGGCCCTCCAGTGGGGCGTCCGATCCAGTATCGAGTCAGCGGCAAGGACGTCGATCAGGTGCGCAAACACGCCATCGATCTGGCCACCGAACTGGACAAGAACCCGCACATCGGCGAGATCATTTACGACTGGAACGAACCGGGCAAAGTCCTGCGCATCGACATCGCCCAAGACAAGGCGCGGCAACTCGGGCTGTCATCCGAAGACGTCGCCAACCTGATGAACAGTATCGTCAGCGGCTCGCCATTGACCCAGGTCGATGACGATATCTACCTGATCAACGTGGTCGGTCGCGCGGTGGACTCCGAGCGCGGTACCCCGGAAACCCTGCAGAACCTGCAGATCGTCACGCCGAGCGGCACCTCGATTCCGCTGCTGGCGTTCGCCACCGTGCGCTATGAGCTGGAGCAGCCGCTGGTGTGGCGTCGTGACCGCTTGCCGACCATTACCATCAAGGCCTCGGTGCGCGACGAGATTCAGCCGACCGATCTGGTGAAACTGCTCAAGCCGTCGATCGACGCTTTTGCCTCGAAACTGCCGGTCGGCTACAAGGTCGCCACCGGCGGTACGGTCGAGGAAAGCGGCAAGGCCCAGGGGCCGATTGCCAAGGTGCTGCCGCTGATGCTGTTTCTGATGGCGACGTTCCTGATGATCCAGTTGCACAGCGTGCAGAAGATGTTCCTGGTCGCCAGTGTCGCGCCGCTGGGGCTGATCGGCGTAGTGCTGGCGCTAGTGCCGACCGGTACGCCGATGGGCTTTGTGGCGATCCTCGGGATTCTCGCGCTGATCGGCATCATCATCCGCAACTCGGTGATTCTGGTGACGCAGATCGATGAGTTCGAGCAGAAAGGCTATGCACCGTGGGACGCGGTCGTGGAAGCGACCGAACACCGGCGCCGACCAATCCTGCTGACCGCGGCGGCGGCGAGCATGGGCATGATCCCGATTGCCCGGGAAGTGTTCTGGGGGCCGATGGCCTACGCGATGATTGGCGGGATTGTCGTGGCGACGCTACTGACGCTGCTGTTCCTGCCGGCGCTGTATGTGGCCTGGTACAAGATTCGCGAGCCACAGAAGGATGAGAAGCCGGCGCAGTGAGACAGCGCCTGCGATCTTTGGGAAAGGTCTGACTTACAGGGTGAGCGGACTGCGCTAACGTCCCTTCTTCATTCGAGGAGGGACGTGCCATGTCGACTGTTTCCGGCTGGTTACGCGGATGGTTGCTGCTCGCTGGCTTGAGCCTGTCGCCGGCAGGACTGGCCGAAGTGCTGCTGGAAAATCAGCTGTGGCGGGTGCAGGTCGATCCTGCGACGCTGGCTGTGCGGGTTGAATCGGCCGGCGCTCCACCAGTGCAAGCTTCGGCAGGCGTGCTGCGGCACAAGGTCAGCGGGATGGTCAGGCGCGGCAATCGCATCGATTGGCAATGGGACGATGGGCGCTGGGTCCTCAGCGTTGACCTTGATCAGCGTGACCTGAGGTTTTCGATCACCGCCAACGCGCCCTCGGAAATCGAGTTTATTCATCAGCCCGCCAGTGCAATGGGTCAGGCGCTGATCTGGCCGCTTGCCGAAGGTCGCTACGTGCCGCGCGGTGACCGGGTGTGGCAAAAATTCCTCCTCGCGCAGGGCGCGCTCGATACCACCCAGGACTTGAGCCTGCCGCTTTGGGGGATGGAGTACGAGAATTTCAGCCTGCACTGGCTACTGACCAACCCTTACCACAATCAACTGCGCTTCAAGGCCAGTGACGATGCGCTGGGGCTGTCGGCGCGGCATCGATTCACCTCGCTTGAACCCTCGAAGCCACTGACCTTCAGCCTGTTTCTCGGTGCTGTCGATCCCTTGGCTGGCGCCCGGCGCTACAAGCAGTGGCTCGTCGATAGCGGCCGATATGAACCTTTGCCGGACAAGTTGATGAAGACCCCGCAGGCCGCGAAGCTGATCGGTGCCGCGCATGTCTATCTGTGGGGCAACGATCTGCTCGGTCCCGACGACGTGCGCAACTGGCCACTGCTGGTTGCCCGGTTGCGCGGCTCGGGATCACTTGTCAGTGAGTTACGTGCGGCGATGGATAGTGAGGTGCTTCGGTCGATCGCCAGCGAGACCGTACTCAATCAGTATCAACAAACGGCGCTGTTGCGCAGCCTCAACCGGGCGCTGAACACTCAGGCGCGCAAAAACTGGCAGACCGGCGCGGCTGCGGACATGCAGGTGCTGGTCGCCGGTTATGCCGAGGTCCGCGCGCAACTGGCCGCTGTCATGACTGATGCGCTGACCGCTGATCCTTCGCGCTGGGGACGCACCTTGTCGCGCCGGACCATCGAACGATTGCAGAGCGCCGGGCTATCGCGATTATGGCTTGGGCTCGGCGAGGGCTGGGAAGGTGGACTCTGGCATCCGGAGGCGGTGCGCGCCGCCGTCTCGGCGGGGTATCTGATTGCTCCTTATGACTCCTACGAAACCGCGCTGCGCCGGGACGAAAATCCGGACTGGACCACTGCACATCTCGGCGATCGGGCCAATACCGAGTGTGCGATTGTGGAGGAAAACGGTGCGCTGAAAAGCGGGTTTCAGCAGTCCGGCCACTACACCGATCCGCGTTGTGTACGGCCGTTGCTTGAGCGGCGCATCGATGCAATCCAGAAGTTCGCCGGCTTCAACAGCTGGTTTGTCGACGCTTACGCCGCTGGCATGCTGTTCGACAGTTATCGCCCCGGCGCGCCGATGACCCAGGCGCAAAATGCCGCGGGCAACATCGCAGCGTCGCGCTGGATCAACGAGGTGTTGCAACTGCCGAGCGGCTCCGAGGATGGCAATGCCACCACCGCTCAGGGAGTCTTGTTTGCCCATGGCATGCAGACGCCGGTGATCGGTTGGGGCGATCCGGACATGCTTGAGCCGGGCACAGCGGACTTTTTCGTCGGCCAGTGGTACCCACCGGAGCAGCCGGCGGTGTTCTTCAAACCGACCCGGTTGAAGGCTGGCTACCGACGCGTGCACTTCTCCCCCGTCAACCGTTTACCGCTTTATCAGGCGGTATTCCACGGCTCGGTCATTACAAGTCACCACTGGTTGTTCGATAACCTGAAATTGAGCGACGTGCGGGTGGAAAACGAGCTCACCCAGTTGCTCTACAACGTGCCGCCGCTGTACCACCTGAGCGCAGCCAGCCTTGATCAGCGCTTGCCGTTGATTGTGCGTCAGAACCAACTCTTTCGTCCGCTGCACGAACGTCTGGCGACGCAGGCGCTGACCGCTTTTGACTGGTTGAGCGAGGACCGCCTGCTACAGCAGACGACGTTTGCCGACGGCACGCGGCTTCTGGCCAATTTCGACGCCGCTCCACGCAATTGGCAGGGCCGGACGTTATCGGGACACAGCCTGACTGCGCTGTTACCCGACGGCAGCGACAGCCAGTATCAGGTCCAGGCGGCGCCCTGACTCAGGCTTTGCGCCACACGCTCGCCAGCCACGGCTGCTGCTCACGCGGCAACCCGGCGGGACGGTAGTAATGCTCAAGCTCGACAAAACCCGCCGCCGTCAGCAGCCCGCGCCAGGCCTCCAGATCGTGATAAGAGCCGTAGCGCGGGCCGTTCCAGCCTTCCCGGTTGTCCCCGCGCGGATTGGAGCTGAACAGCACACCACCCGGTTTCAAGGTGCCGTGCAGTTGCCCTAGCACTTGCGGCAACACCTGCAATGGCACATGAAACAGCACGGCATTGGCGAAGATCCCGTCGAAGCGCTCCGCCGGCAGATCAAGTTTGAGAAAGTCCTGCTGCCAGACTTCGCAACCGCTGTCCTCGCGGGCCATGCGCGCGAATTCCTGCGAGCCATCGAGGCCGATCGCGATGTGGCCCATGCGCGTGAAGGTCCGCAAATCCCGTCCCGGACCGCAGCCGAAATCGAGAATCGTCAACGGCGGCTCAGCCTGAATGTGGCGCAACAGGGCTTCGATATTCTGGCTGACATCGTGGTCGCGAGTGCCTTCACGGAAATCCTCGGCCACCGAGTTGTAGTGACCGAGAGTAGTGGCGGTGATCTGTTCGAGGTCGCTGGGCGTTTGCTTCATGATCGATGCTGTGTGGGCGATGAGAGAGCGGACTATAAGCTTTTTCACCGGCAAAAAAACGCCGCCTGCGCTGGGGACAGTGCAGGCGGCGATGAATGCCAGGCTTCAGTGCTGCTTCGCGCCCAGACAATCGATCGAACGGTCCATCATCGCCTTGGCCATCTCCAGCAGATGCCAGACCGAGAACACCATGGCTCGATCCGCGCCCCCGAGCTGGTCACCGCATTGATGGACGGTCACCGAAGCGCAGCGCAGCAGATCGGCAACATACAACTGGGCGTCCTCCAGCGTCACATCTTCGCTGATGCTGTAGACGCGTTTCTGTCCCGCCAACGTGACCTGATTGCCGGCCAGGTGCGAGTCGACGGCGCGGCACAGTGCAGAGCGATCCTTGAGCAAATCCTCGGTGAACCGCTTGCTGGAGGTAAGGCTGAGTGGCGGATCGGCAAGATTTTTTTCCATGGGTAAACTCCTGACTTCAAGTGGGAGCCAACCATTTCGCGACTAAACGAGCAGGACGGCAGCTGCACGAGGATCAGTCGCCGGCCGGACAACTGAATCCAGTCACCGCAAAACAGTGACGACCGGAGATTAGCTACAGGATATTTCGGGTACAAGCGGGCAAAATATTCTAGGAATCGTCCTGCAAACCCGCGTGGTTGGGGATGGCGAAACGATAAATTCTTCGTAGGAAGTGTCTGATTATTGCGAAGGGCGTTGCCCAAGATATCGCGATCAGATGGGTCTGGTTGATGGCCACCTGCCGCCATCGACCTTAGCGTTTATTCAGCCCTAGCGCTAGCCCGTCTGAATGACCGCATGGGGGCGCAAACCTGAATGCAACTGGTAGTTCTTACAGTATCGGAACAGAGAAAACGGGTTCAGGCTTGGAGTATTGACACCAGGGACTCGCCTAGCCGTGAACACCCACCATGACACCGCCACTCCGACCTTATCGGTCATTGACCCGCGCGCACTGGCGGTTCGCAGCGTTGCCTATTACCGACACCCGGATAAAGCCGACATCGAATCGCGCATCACCCGGCAGGTCTTCGATGAGGCAGGGCGCCAGGTAGCGTCGTGGGATCCGCGCTTGTGGGCCGTTGCGCCGAAATCGAATCTAGCCACGACTTATGCGATGGGCGGCCAGGCGCTGCTTACCGACAGCGTCGACGCCGGTTGGCAGGTGCGGCTGTTGAATGAGGCGGGTTCGATATGTTCTGGCTGGGATGCGCGGGGCAGTCAGAGTCATCGCCAATACGATGATCTGCAGCGACCGCTAGCCCTCACCGAGCAGGCGCACGACGGGCAGTCTCGCGTGGTCGAGCGCTGGATCCATGGAAAAGCCACCGATGATCGCGCGCTGCACAACCAGTGCGGTCGACCGATCCGCCACGACGACCCGGCCGGCAATCGGCACTTCGATGACTATGGTCTCGGCGGTGCAGTTCTGGTGGAGTCGCGAAGCTTTTTGACCGAGCTTGAGACGCCCGACTGGCCACTCGATCCCGACCGGCGGGATGACTATCTCGAGGAAACCACCTACGTCACCCGACAGACTTTCACTCCAACCGGCGACTTGCAGCATCACACCGACGCGGTTGGAAACCTCAGAACGCAGCATTACAACGTCGCCGGGCAATCCTGCGCGACCTGGCTGTTGCAGACCGGCGAGGGCAGGCAGCCGAAGTGCCTGGTCAGCGCCATTCGCTACAACGCGCAGGGTCAAGTCGAAAGTGAAACGGCCGGCAACGGCGTCATCGCCCGTGCCCAATACAGCCGTGATGACGGCCGATTGCTCAGACTCGTGGCCAGTGTCGGCACGCATCCTCCGCTGCAGGATCTGAATTACGCCTACGATCCGGTGGGCAACATCATCAGCCTGCAAGACAAGACTCAAGTCGTGTCCTGGTTCAACAACCAGCGCATCGATCCGCTCAGTCGATATCGCTACGACAGCCTTTATCAACTGGTCGAGGCCAGTGGTTGGGAGGTCAGCCAGCCCAGCCATGGCCCGGCCTTGCCGGATCTGCTGCCAACACCGCTGGACCCCAATCAACGGCGCAACTACACGCAGAAATTCGACTACGACGCAGCGGGCAACCTCATCACTCACCATCACAGCGGTGCGCCGGGTTTCTCGATGTACACCTCCCATCGCAGCAACCGAAGCCTGATGCAGCGCGACGATGGTTCCTTGCCCGGGGAAGCGGAGATAGCGCTGGGATTTGATGCGGCGGGCAATCAGTTGGAGTTGCAACGCGGTCAGGCCATGTACTGGAACGTACGCAATGAGTTAAGCCGGGTTGTGTTGGTGAAGCGTGCGAATGAAAGCGATGACTACGAGTGTTATGGCTACGACGAGCCGGGCCATCGGTTGCGTAAAACGACTGTCAGCCAAGCGTCCGGTCAGACGCTGACGGTAGAAGTTCGTTATCTGCCGGGGCTCGAGATTCATCGCGAAGTCGATGGTGTCGAGCGACATGTCGTCAGTGTCGACACCGGGCGCAATCGGGTACGACTGCTGCACTGGCCAAACGGGGTGGAAGGCGACCAACTGCGTTACAGCCTCAGTGATCATCTTGGTTCCAGCACGCTGGAATTAGATGATGGTGTGGGGATTTTGACTCAGGAGCACTATTACCCGTTTGGTGGCACCGCGTGCTGGGCGGGTAAAAATGCATTGGCGGCGAAAAACAAAACGATTCGTTACTCAGGCAAAGAACGGGATGCGACCGGTCTTTACTATTATGGCTATCGTTATTACGCGCCGTGGTTACAGCGGTGGGCTGGACCAGATCCTTTAGGCGTCGTTGATGGATTAAATATTTACCGGTACGTCGGCAATCATCCGATCAGTTATTCGGATTTGGACGGAAGGTCGCGTGACAAGCCCAAGATCAGCAGTCCTGAAGCTGCAGAACCGGTGATGCATGCGTTTTACTCAGATAACGTTAGTGCTCTTAAAGAGTGGAGCAGTATCGAGCCTAATTTAGCCATTGTTCACACTCTCAGATTAAATGATCCTTACTATCCAAAGCCCAGCATTTTATTAAGCGAAAGTGCAAATACGCTTTTTTCTTCTTGGGACGCGATAAGCACCTCGTTGGTTGATTTCAGAGACCGTGATACAAAAATCATAGAACGCGTTGGTGTCGGAGGAGAAACTCAAGTAGTCGATGAGCTACAAATATATTCTTCATCCAAAAAAATTACTCGCGGAGAAATAGCGTTTGTGCTGAATGTCAGTCCTTCCAATATTATTGGAACCTCGCCAGTTGACGCTTTTTTCCCTAATCATATCGGTGCTGGCGAAAAATCCATTGAAGGCAAAGGGGCGCTGGCAAAAGCCGTGTTTTCCGGACAGTTGACCGTGCCTGGCGCCAAAGACGACGTGGATACCCATTACAAAATTATCACTCCAAAGCAGCTGATAGAAAAGCAAAAAGAAATGGAAAATATACGCCCATATAACGAAGTTATTGTTATGGGCAGAGGTGGTGTGACCATGCATCAATTCATGCCCGCATCGCGGGATATAACGGTAAAAGAAATTGTTATATTGCCGTTAGGTGAATTGCGATTGGTAAATGGACGACCGGAACTTCCCGAATATTTGAATCTTGCAGTAGAGAGTATTAGGCGCGCCAACCCGGAATTAAAAATCTCCATTCGATGACTATCGCAACTTGCTGCAGGTTAGCCCGCGTGAAAGACTTTCAATTCACGCCTACGCGGCTAGAAGTCCATGTTTTCGGCAATCAATTTTTCGATACCGATTTTCACCGCTTGTTCAACCCCCGCGCCAACCGATCCCCACCCAACTGAATCACCGCCACCAACGCCACCAGCAAGACAATCACCGTCAACATGATCTGGCTGTCGAAGCGCTGATAGCCGTACCGATAAGCGATATCCCCCAGTCCGCCAGCGCCAATTGCCCCAGCCATGGCCGACGAATTGATCATTGTCACCAGCGTGATGGTGAACCCCCCGACGATCCCCGGCAGCGCCTCGGGCAGCAGCACATGCCAGACGATATGCCAGCGTCTGCAACCCATGGCCTGCGCGGCTTCAATCAGACCATGATCGACCTCGCGCAGACTGACCTCGGCGATCCGCGCGAAGAAGGGCGTTGCGGCGATTGTCAGCGGCACCACAGCGGCCCACACGCCGTAGGTGGTGCCGACGATCAGGCGGGTGAACGGAATCAGCGCGACCATCAGAATCAGGAATGGAATCGAGCGGAACAGATTGACGAAGGCGCCCAAGGCGCGGTTCAGCAGCGGCGCTTGATAGATCCCGCCCTTGTCGCTGGTTACCAGAATCACCGCCATGGGAATGCCCACCAGCAGCGCGATCAGTGACGACACGCCGACCATCAGGAAGGTGTCGATAAAACCTTGCAGCAAGCGATCAAACCACATAACCCAATACCTCCACCCGTTGCGCCCAGTGCCCGGCGCGTTCACGCAATTGTTCGGCGCTGAAAGTCGAGCCGCTGACGGCCAGCAACAGCTGCCCCAGCGCATGACCCTGGATCCGTTCGACACCGCCCTGAAGCAGCTTCACCCGGCCACCCAATGCAGCGAATAACGCGGCCAGATCCGGCTCGTCTGCCGCACTGCCGGTGAACTGCAAACGCAACACCACCGCCGCATCAGCAGTCGTCGATTGCGTCTGCAAACGGCTTTGCAAGTCTTCCGGCAGGGCGTGCTGCAGCGGAGCGAGCAAGGTCTGGCTGACTGCGTGTTGCGGATTGCCGAACACTTGCCACACCGGCCCTTGCTCGACCACATGGCCGTGTTCGAGGACGACGACGCGGTCGCAGACCTCGCGGATCACCGCCATCTCGTGAGTGATCAGCACGATGGTCAAGCCGAGGCGTTTGTTGATCTCGCGCAGCAGGCCGAGGATCGACTGCGTGGTCTCCGGGTCCAGCGCCGACGTCGCTTCATCGCAGAGCAGAATGTCCGGGTCATGCACCAGGGCGCGGGCGATGCCGACACGCTGTTTCTGCCCGCCGGAGAGTTGCGCCGGGTAGGCCTTGTGCTTGCCTTGCAGGCCGACCAGTTCGAGCAGTTCGCGAACCTTGTTGTCGCGTTGTTCTTTCGGCACGCCGGCGACTTTCAGCGGCAATTCGACGTTCTGCCAGACGGTCTTGGCCGACATCAGATTGAAGTGCTGGAAAATCATGCCGATACGCCGGCGCAGAGCGACGAGGCGGTCTTCATCGAACTCGCCAATGTCGACCTGATCGATCAGCACCCGCCCCGACGTTGGCTGTTCCAGGCGATTGATCGTGCGGATCAGCGACGACTTGCCGGCGCCGCTGCGGCCGATGATGCCGAACACTTCCCCGCGCTGAATGGCCAGGTCGATGCCCTGCAACGCCGCGACCGGGCCTTGCCGGCCGTTGTAGGTTTTGCCCACGCTGATAAAGCGTACATGGGCGCGATTCAACTCGGGATGCAGCTCGGTTTTCTCGGCATTGTGTGGCTCTGGAAGCTCCAGTCGCCGTTGGATCGCGGCGCTCATGCTCAGCTTTCCCAACCGGCCTGATAGAGCTTGCCGTGGGCTTTATCCAGTGCCGCGCGGACGGCCGGCGAATGCTGGTAAATGTCGACGAACTTGATCAGGCGCGGGTCGGTTTTGCTCTTCGGCTGGATGACGAACTGGATCACGTATTCCTTGTGATCGAGACCGTCGAACAGCAGCGCCGAGCCGGCATCGAAGGTCTTCGCCAGTCGGATATAGGCCGGGTATCCCTGGACCAGGTCTGCGTCATCGTACGCGCGCACCAGTTGCACGGCTTCGACCTGAAGGATCTTGATCTTCTTCGGGTTGGCGACGATGTCGTCTTCGGTGGCCTTGTAGCCGACCCCCGGTTTCAAGGTGATCAACCCGGCCTTGGCGAGCAATTGCAGGCCGCGACCGCTGTTGATCGGGTCGTTGGCGATGGCGACGCTGGCGCCTTCGGGCAGCTCATCGAAGCTTTTGTACTTCTTCGAGTACAGACCGACGTTGTTGATGATCCCCGGTGCGAACGGCACCAGGTCGAAACCGGACGCGGCTTTGGCATTTTCCAGGAACGGGATGTGCTGGAAGTAATTCACGTCGATATCACCAGCGGCGAGGCTGACGTTGGGCGCGATCCAGTCGGTGAATTCCACCAGCTCGACTTTCAGGCCCTGTTTGGAGGCCTCTTCGACGGCGGCTTCCAGCGGAATCGCAAACGCGGCGGTGGTGCCGATTTTCAGCGGCGCATCGGCAGCGAATACCGCCGAGCTGAACAGGCCGAAGGCCAGGGCCAGTGCTTTGACTGGGTGGGTCAGGATTTTTTTGGTCATGGTGGTTTTTCCAGTCAGTGCATGAATTTGTTGTGCCGGGGAGGGCCTCTTCGCGAGCAGGCTCGCTCCCACAGGGGTACGCATTTCAAATGTGGGAGCGAGCCTGCTCGCGATGCTTTTAGTGGCGATACTCGGAACCGGTGTGTTGCTCGGGCAACTGCGCCTCCCCGTGAAACAGCTTTTCGCGCAAGGTGCCGTCGTCGTACGCGGTCTTGTACGAGCCGCGCCGCTGCAACTCGGGAATCACCAGTTCGATGAAATCGACATAGCTTTCCGGGGTGACGATGCGGGTCAGGTTGAAACCGTCCAGCCCGGTTTCGGCGATCCACGCTTCCAGCTCATCCGCCACTTGCTCGGGCGAACCGACCACGGTGATGTAACGACCACCGAGGGCGTGCTGGTCGAGCAATTTGCGCCGGGTCCAGTCGTTGTTTTGCAGGTTTTTCGTCGCCGACTGAATCGCGTTGCTCTTCACGTACTGGATCGGTTCGTCGATTTCGTACTGGGCAAAGTCGATGCCGGTGGACGCGGAAAAGTGCGCCACACCGGCCTCGGCACTGGCATAGCTGAGGTACTCGGCATGTTTGGCCCACGCCGCTTCTTCAGTGGCGCCAACGATCACGTTGAGGCCCATGAACACCTTGATGTCTTCAGGATTGCGTCCGGCTTCGACCGCGCTGGCACGGACCTTGTCGACCTGCACTTTGGTCGACGGTTTATTCTGGCCGCTGATGAACACGCATTCGGCATGACGCCCGGCGAAGAGCAGTCCGCGATCGGAGCTGCCGGCCTGAAACAGCACCGGCGTGCGCTGCGGTGAAGGTTCGCAGAGGTGATAGCCCTCGACCTGATAGAACTCGCCCCTGTGCTCGACCTTGTGCACTTTTTCCGGGTTGGCGTAGATGCGCTGCTCCCGGTCATTGAGCACCGCGCCGTTCTCCCAGCTGCCTTCCCAGAGCTTGTACAAGACCTGCAGGTATTCTTCGGCCTGGTCGTAGCGGCGGTCATGTTCGACCTGTTCGCGCAGGCCCATGGCTTTGGCGGCACTGTCCAGATAACCGGTGACGATGTTCCAGCCAACGCGACCGCGACTCAGATGATCGAGCGTCGACATGCGCCGCGCGAACAGATACGGCGGCTCGTAAGTAAGGTTGGCGGTGAGGCCGAAGCCAAGGTTTTTCGTCACCGCGGCCATCGCCGAAACCAGCAGCAGCGGATCGTTGACCGGCAACTGGATCGACTCTTTCAGCGTCACGTCGACCGAGTTCTGATAGACGTCGTAGACACCGACGATGTCAGCGATGAACAAGCCGTCGAACAGCCCGCGCTCAAGCAACTGCGCGAGTTCGGTCCAGTACTCGATAGTGTTGTAACGGGTCGAGGTGTCGCGCGGATGCGTCCACAAGCCATGGTTGATATGGCCGATGCAGTTCATGTTGAACGCATTGAGCAGAATCTTCTTTTTCGCAGCAGCCATCAGATGGTCCCCCGCAGTGGCGGCTTTTCATCGTTGAGGTAGTAGTTGCCCACCGCATGATATTTCCAGCGCACCGGATCATGCAGAGTGTGCACCCGGGCGTTGCGCCAGTGCCGGTCAAGGCTGTGTTCACTCAAGGTGGCTTGGCTGCCGGCCAGTTCGAACAGCGTACTGCCCGCGGCGAGGGAAATTTCCGTGCTGATTGCGCGGGCTTCGGCCACCGCGATCGATGCGGCAGCGACAGTGTCAGCATTGGTTTCAGCTTGCGCGGCATCAAGGAATTCGCCGGCGCGTTCGAGCAAGGCTTCGGTGGCGTTCAGACGAATGCTCAAGTGGCCAAAGCTCTTCAGCGTCAACGGATCTTCGGTGGCCTTGTCGTGGCCGGAATCGATCCACGGCCGGGTCTTGCTGCGCACGAAATGCAGCGCATCTTCGTAAGCGGCGCGAGCAATGCCGGTGTCGATGGCGGCGTGGAGAATCTGCGCCAGCGGCCCAACCGTGGTCGGGCGTTCGAAAGCACTCTGGAACGGCAGCACGTCTTCGGCCGCTACATACACATCTTCGAACACCACTGAGCCGCTGCCGGTGGTGCGCTGGCCGAAGCCGCTCCAGTCGTCGATCACCGTCAGGCCTTTGCTCTCGCGCTGGACGAAGGCCAGTTGCTGTACGCCGTTTTCATCGACCACCGACGTCGGGATGCGCTGCGCGTAAATCGCCCCGGTCGAGTAGAACTTGCGCCCGTTGATGCGATAACCAGCGCCGTCGCGGGTCAGGCTGGTAACGCGGTCGTGAGCGGTTTTGGTGCCCAGTTCTGCCAGCGCATTGCCGAAGCGTTGGCCGGCGAGGACCTCGGCGTACAGGCGCTGTTTCTGTTCTTCGCTGCCATTCACGCGCAGCACTTCCAGTGCGTAGAAATGGTTCTGCGGAATCTGTCCCAGCGAGCCGTCGGCCTGGGCGATCAGGGCGATGACTCTGGCCAGGGTGACGTTCGATACGCCGGCGCCGCCATATTCTTTCGGCACGCTGATGCCCCACAGGCCTGAGCGGGAAAACACTTCGAGCTCTGCCAATGGCAGGCGGCGTTCGCGGTCGCGCAGGGCGCTGTCGCGTTTGAAATCTTCGGCCAGATCGCTGGCGACAATCAGGGCTTGCTCATCGCTGGTGATGACCGCGACGTGATGGGAAAGCGTCATGTTTTTCCTCCAGATGTCTGGTCGTCTCAGATCCAGGAATGGCGAGCCGGTAAAGTGCCGTTGAGGCGATAGGCGCCCACCGCGTGATACTTCCAGCGCACCGGGTCGTGCAGGGTGTGCACGCGGGCATTGCGCCAGTGGCGATCGAGATTGAATTCGGCGAGGGTCGCGCGGCTGCCGGCCAGTTCGAAGAGCTTTTCGCTGGCCAGCAGCGAGATCTCGGTGGTCAGCACTTTCGCTTCGGCCACGGCAATCGAAGCACGAGCAGCGGATTCGGCAGTCAGCGGTGCCGCATGAACCTGATCAAGCACTTGCCCGGCCTTGCGCAGCAGCGCTTCGGCGGCGTGCAGTTCGATTTTCAGTTTGCCGATGTCGGCGATCACGTAGAGGTCATCGCTGGCGCGCTCGACTTTGGCGTCGATCCATGGCCGTGCGCGGGTTTTGACGAACTCGATGGCATCGTCGATGGCGCCACGGGCGATGCCGGCGTCGATGGCCGCTTGAATCAACTGCGACACTGCGCCTTGGGTGTTCGGCTTCTCGTTGATCTTCCAGTTGTCGATGACCAGGCTCGACTCGACGCGCACGTTGTTCAGCAAAATCGTGCCGCTGGCGGTGGTGCGCTGGCCGAAGCCCGACCAGTCATCGACGATGCGCAAACCCGGCGTGCCGCGACGGACGAAGGCCAGCACTTGCTTGCCCTCATCGTTGAGCGCTTTCACCGCGACCCAGTGCGCGAACAGGGCGCCGGTGGAATAGAACTTCTGACCGTTGATCACGTAATCGTCGCCATCGGCGCTGATTCGCGCCTTCAGTTCCAGGGTGTTTTTCGTACCGCGTTCCGGGCCGGCGTTGCCGATGCGCCAGCCTTCCAGGACACTCTGGAACAGCTGTTTTTTCTGCGCTTCGGTGGCGCTGCCGAGGACCAGATTGATGATGCCGAACTGGTTCTGCGGGATCTGCCCGAGCGCCGGGTCGGCGGCGGAAATGATCGCGAATACTTCGGCCAGCGTGACGAAGGAAACCTGCGGGCCACCGTATTCACGGGGTATGGCAATGCTGCCCAGACCGCTGCGGGTGAACTGTTCGATTTCCGACCAGGGCAGCTTGCGCTGGCGGTCGCGTTTGGCCGCCTGGACACGGGCGACCTGCGCCAGGTCTTGGGCGGCCTTGATCGCTTGAGCATCGTTGCGCAGTACTTGCGCGGGCAACAACAGCGGGGCGATGTCCAGATCGGACTGCACGTCGGCATCTGCAAGACTGGACATCAGTGCCGCTCCCTGGCTGCACGCAATGCCCTGGCGATCTGCACTGGGGTGATTGTGTTCCGGACCATACCTACCTCACATCTCATGAAAAACGCCGCGAAGTGCGACGATTGAAAGAATGTCCGGTGGTCCGGTGCATATACCCTAAGCGCGTATAAAAATTAAATAAACTAACTTTTAGGAATATGCATAGAAGGGGGAATGTCAGCGTTGGTTGCCGATTTTCAGGTGAGAGGTACCGTACCTCCCATCCTGAGCGGCGCTCACTTGGTGCGCGATTCGGCGGCCTTGAATTCGGGCTTCAACGGGACTTTCACATACGGATTCACGCAGCCGATTTTCAATGTGCGCGGCGGCGCCCAGCGCGAGTTGTTACCGACCCGGTCGAGGATGCAATAGGTCACGTCCAATCGCAGATCTTCGCCCGCTTCGACGATGACTGCCGGTGGCACCCACACCTGAATCGGCAGCCCGACATCGGCCGCCGTGACCGGCGCCAGATCCATGCGCACATCGCCCCAGCGCAGGGTGATGGCGTCGTCTTCAGCCATGTTCAGGTAGGGTTCGATGGTCAGCGGCACGCCGCGTTTGATCTGGTTGGGGTTTACGCCCTGACGGCGAATCGCCTCCGGGATGATCACCGGTGCCAGCTGCTGATTTTCGTCGTCGCACTGCCCAGTGGGCTGGCCACCGGGGCAATCAAGTTTGACCTGCACCCGGGTCGCCGAGGACAGGGCGGGGCCTTGGCCGACCTGCATCACGCGGTAGTGAATGCGGGCGGTACCGTTGGCGATGAAACTCTCAGGCACCCGCAGGCTGACGGGCGCGCCGACATCGGCCGCGCTGAGGACTTTGGAAGCGACATAACACTTGTTCCAGAACAGCTCGATCAGGTCGCCATCGTCCATGCCAGGGTAGGGCGGCACATTGACCAGCAGGTGAGCGGCTGTCGCCAGGTTGACGCCGGTTGTCTGTGCGCATGCCAGCGTTGGCGCTGCAAGTTCGGGGGTGTGCGAAGTGCGGGTCATCGGTTTCTCTCCTTGAAGTCTTGCAGCGAAATCCGTTTCTGGAAAACAAAAGGCGCGAATCAACTGGCAATAAAGTGACAAGTATTTTGCTCAGTATTGATTTGGTTTTTTTGAACTAAGTGGCGCCGGTTGCCGACTAGATAAAAGTCTGCAGAGAGGGGTGTCAATAGACGGGGTTAGTTAATCCGTGAATTACAAGTTAATCAGAAATCTCCTACGCCATTGAGGCACTGTGCCTCGGCGGAGTGGCGAAAGCAGCTACAGAAAAACGCCGATTCCGTTGCGTTTTGTGCGGGTTTATGCTCGAGCAAACGTGTAGGAGTGCGATTACTCAAGGATGAATGCATGCGTTGCGCAATGTATCTTGCGTGCGTGGATAATAAATATGTGAAAGGTATAAGTGCGGGAGAGAAAAGCTAACTTCCATCCGTGGAAGTTAAGAGCTATTGCAGAGAAAGTTCTCAGGCGTGATTCAGAAACTTGCTGAGAAACTGTTGGGTGCGTTCTTCTTTCGGATTGGCAAACAGTGCTTTTGCTTCACCCTGTTCGACAATTACGCCCTTATCAAAAAACACCACGCGATTGGCCACGTCACGGGCAAAACCCATTTCGTGGGTGACTATCACCATGGTGCGATTTTCTTCGGCAAGGCCGCGAATGGTCGCCAGCACTTCGCCGACCAGTTCCGGGTCGAGCGCCGAGGTCGGTTCGTCGAACAGAATCACTTCCGGCTCCATCGCCAACGCCCGGGCAATCGCCACGCGCTGTTGCTGACCACCGGAAAGACGACGCGGATAAGCGTCCTCCTTGCCGGCGAGACCAACTTTGGTCAGGAGCTTTTTGCCCAGGGCAACCGCCTGGTCGCGCGGCATCTTCTTGACCACGATCGGGCCTTCGATGACGTTTTCCAATGCGGTGCGATGGGGGAATAGGTTGAAGTTCTGGAACACGAAGCCGACATGCTGGCGCAGGTTGCGCACCAGACTCTGCTGCTGGTTCAGCGGGCGGCTGGTATCGACCTCGATTTCGCCGACCTTGATCCGGCCACTGGTGGGTTCTTCGAGGAAATTCAGGCAACGCAGGAACGTCGTTTTCCCCGAGCCACTGGGGCCGATGATCGCGACGACTTCGCCTTCCTTAACCTCAAGGTCAATGCCGTTGAGCACGACCTGATCCTTGAATTGCTTGGTCAGTTTTTCCACGACAATCATCGCGTCAGGACTCCTGGTCATGCCGATTGACCCGCTCTTCCAGCTTGTTCTGGAAGTGCGAAAGCACCGTAGCCAGAATCCAGTAGATCAGCGCGGCGGCAAGATACATGGTGAAGACTTCGAAAGTCCGGGCGGTAATCAACTGCGCCTGGCGGAACAGTTCCGGCACCTGAATAGTCGCGGCGAGCGCGGTGTCCTTGACCAGCGAAATGAAGCTGTTGCCCAGCGGCGGCAGTGCTGTGCGCATCGCTTGCGGCAGGATGGCCCGGCGCAGGGTCTGCGCGCGGGTCATGCCGATGCTCGCAGCAGCTTCCCACTGACCGCGCTCGATCGAACCGATCGCGGCACGCAGGATTTCACAGGCGTAGGCGGCCATGTTCAGCGAGAAACCGATCAGCGCCGCTGGCAGCGGATCCAGCTCCATGCCGAGTTGCGGCAGGCCGTAGTAGATCACGAACAGCTGCACCAGCAACGGCGTGCCGCGAAAGAACGACACGTAGATGCGAGCCAGCCAACTGACCGATCTGAAGCGCGACAGGCGCATCAGTGCCAGGCCGAAGCCCAGCAGCAGACCGAAGAACATCCCGCCGAGGCTGAGGACTACCGTGTAATACGCGCCTTTCAACAGGAAGGGCGCGGAATCCAGCGCGAGTTGGAAAGCCTCTTCCATTATTTAGTGACGTCTGCGTTGAAGTACTTCTTCGACAGTTTCTCAAGGGTGCCGTCGGCGCGCAGTTCGTCCAGAGCCTTGTTCACCGCAGCCAGCAGTTCCGGCTCGCCTTTGCGCAGGGCGATACCGGATTCCTGACGGGAGAAGGCTTCACCGGCAGCGACGGTTTTCGGCGCTTTCTTGGCGTATTCAAGTGCAGCCAGACGGTCGATCAGGATGGCATCGGTGCGGCCGTTGTTGAGGTCGGCGAACTTGGTCGGATCATCGTCGTAGGTGCGCACGTCAGCACCCGGCACGTTGGCACGAACCCACTGCTCGTAGTTGGTGCCCAGGCCGACACCGACTTTCTTGCCGGACAGGTCAGCGGCGGTCTTGATATTCAGGGCCGACTCTTTGCTTTTGAGCACGAGGGCCTGAATGCCGGAGACAGTGTACGGTTCGGAGAAGTCATACTTCTTCTTGCGCTCGTCGGAGATGGTCACCTGATTGACTACCAGATCCAGACGCTTGGATTCCAGCGCAGCGAGGATGCCGTCCCATTTGGTCGGCTGGATCTTGGCCTTGACCCCGAGTTTCTGCGCCAGGGCTTCGGACAGCTCGACTTCGAAACCGGACAGCTTGCCGTTCTCGTCGACGAAGCTGAATGGAGGATAAGTGCCTTCCAGGCCGACGTTGAGAACGCCTTTGTCCTTGATCTGTTGCAACTGCTCACCGGCCACTGCCTGGCCAATCAGACCGGCGCTGAGCGCAAGACCCAGCGAACCGACCAGCAGAGTGCGACGTAGTGCGGAAAAATTCATGACAAGCCCCTGTGTTTTCTTATGGAAGACGCTTAAGGAATGTAGGCAAATTTGTGATTTGGACGACAGCGCTATCCTGCCTTAATGCAGCTTAAGCGTCTCGCCCGAAATTCGCCTGCGGCGAGACTATAAGATGTCTGTTTTAGACTTGAAAATACTTAATATGGAAACTGTTATTCATTTAAGGAATATGTGTGGCTTCTTCAAAGATCGCAGCCTTCGGCAGCTCCTACGGGTGATCTCACGCGGGAGCCGCTGAAGGCTGCGATCTCTTGATCCGCTCTTACAAAAAATCTTTGTACGCAAATAGCGCCGGCGCGCCACCGGTGTGCAGAAAGATTATCGGGCCTTCATCGAAGCGCTGCCGGCCAATCCCGTCGAGCAGCCCGGCCATGGCCTTGCCGGTGTAGACCGGGTCGAGCAACAGACCTTCCTGACTGGCCAACAGTTTCACCGCCGCCAGTGTGCCGGCATTCGGCTCGCCATAACGCGGGCCGAAATATTCGTCCCACAGCTCGACCTTGAAACTGGCCGGCAACTCGACGCCCAGCAATTCTGCCGTGCGTTCGGCCAGACCCTGCACCTTCGGCCGCTGATCTTCTTCACTGCGCGAAACCGTTACGCCGATCACCGGCAGTTGCGGCAGCGCCTCACTCAGCGCCAGCCCCAGACCGCTGTGAGTTCCGGCGCTGCCGGAGGCCAGCACGACTGCGGCGAAGTCGACGCCGCTGTCCTTGATCTGCTCAGCCAGTTCCAGCCCGGCACGTACATAACCCAAGGCACCGAGCGCATTGGAGCCGCCAATCGGCACCAGGTACGGCTTTTTGCCGTTGCTGCGCAGGCGCACGGCCAGGGCGGCCAGTTGTTCGTCGGCATTGTCGAGGTTGTCGACCAGCTCGACCTTGGTGTCGAACAGATCGAGCAGCAAGCGGTTGCCGTTGCCGGTGTAATTGCTGTCGTCAGTGCCCAGCGGGTTTTCCAGCAGCGCCACACAACCGAGTCCAAGTCTGGCAGCGAGGGCAGCGGTCTGGCGCACGTGGTTCGATTGCAGCGCGCCTGCGGTGATCAGCGTGTCGGCGCCTTGTGCCAGCGCATCGGCGGCCAGGTATTCGAGTTTGCGCAGTTTGTTGCCGCCCATCGCCAGCGGCGTCAGGTCATCGCGCTTGACGTACACCTCGCGGCCGAGCCAGGCGGACAAGCGTTCAAGTTTTTCCAGCGGCGTGGGATGGCTCAGCAGGTCGAGACGGGGAAAGCGTTGCAGCTGTTGTTTGATCATGAGTCCGTACTGGCGCAGAAGAATGAAAGGACTATAGGCACGCGCTTTTGCCCGGGCAACCGCCAATCGCTTATAGCCAAATGGACTGAGACCAGCACTATCGGTTCTTAATTCGTCGGCAAAGCCATGCCGTAAAGTAGGCGCCGATGACGCGGCCAGACAGTCCGGCCGCCCGTGAGGAGTCTTCACCGTGAGCGAGCGTTCCAGCCATTGGCAATTGCACACCATCGTCAGCCAGCTGCGCAGCGCGCGGGATCAGTGGCGCGCACAGAATGGTCGGGCTTCAGGAGAGCAGGGCGGCCGCGAATTGCCATCGCGAGCGGCGATGGCGGAGATCCTTGAGGCGCTATGTGGCGCGCTGTTCCCGATGCGCTTGGGGCCCGTGGATCTGCGTGAGGAAAGTGAGGATTTCTACGTCGGTCACACCCTGGATGTGGCACTGAATGCCTTGCTGGCGCAGACGCGGCTGGAACTGCGCTACGTCGCCCGTCACAGCGCGCAGGATGACAGTGAAGTCGAGGCTCGGGCGATTCAGATCGTGCAGGATTTCGCTCTCGCGTTGCCGGGGCTGCGCACGCTGCTCGACACCGACGTGCTGGCGGCTTACCACGGCGACCCGGCGGCACGCAGCGTTGATGAGGTGTTGTTGTGCTATCCGGGCATTCTAGCGGTCATTCACCATCGTCTCGCGCACCATCTGTATCGTGCCGGGCTGCCGCTGCTGGCGAGAATCAGTGCGGAAATTGCCCATTCGGCGACGGGCATCGATATCCACCCGGGCGCGCAGATCGGCCGCAGCTTCTTTATCGATCACGGCACCGGTGTGGTGATTGGCGAAACCGCGATTATTGGTGAGCGAGTGCGCATTTATCAGGCGGTGACCCTGGGGGCCAAGCGCTTCCCGGCGGATGAGGACGGCCAGTTGCAGAAGGGCCACCCGCGTCACCCAATCGTTGAGGATGACGTAGTGATTTACGCCGGGGCGACGATTCTCGGGCGGATCACTATCGGCAAGGGATCGACCATCGGCGGCAACGTGTGGCTGACGCGCAGCGTACCGGCGGGGGCGAATCTGACCCAGGCGAATCTGCAGCATGATGATGGGACGCAGAAGTGAGTCTGGTCGAGACTTCAAGATTGCCGACCTGAGCTGACGAGTGAAACGAGGCTGCGATCTTTTGATCTGGCACTTAAATCAAGATCAAAAGATCGCAGCCTTCGGCAGCTCCTACAGGGGTTAGCCATGAGATCTTGCCGTTGAACGAATCTCACAAAACCCGCGTCATACAGCTCCTCGGGCGCTGTAGGAAACCTACCGCCCAGCCCGGCGATTAGTCCTTACCACCCTATCCATGTTTAACTTGAACGTTCATTCAAGTTAAACCGGTGGTTCGCTGCCCGCTCACAACAGGAGGCTTGCCTTTGCTGAGTCCGATCATTTCAGCCACGTTTCAACCCCTTGAGGTGCACGTTTCATGAGTGCATCGTCTACCCCCGCCAGCGGTCTGGTACGCATGAATCCGCCGGTGTTCTACTTCGCCGCGACGGTCATCCTGCTGTTTGGTCTTGTCGTCATCGCCATCCCTGAACGGGCCGGCGCCTGGTTGCTGGAAGCGCAAAACTGGGCGGCCAATACGGTCGGCTGGTACTACATGCTCGCGATGACTCTGTATCTGGTCTTCGTGGTGGTCACCGCGTTATCCGGCTACGGCAAGATAAAACTCGGTGCCGACCACGACGAGCCCGAATTCAGTTACCTGTCCTGGGCCGGCATGCTGTTCGCCGCCGGGATCAGCATCACGCTGTTCTTCTTCTGCGTCTCCGAACCGCTGACGCACATGCTCCAGCCGCCGCAGGGCGAGGCCGGTACCGCCGATGCTGCGCGCCAGGCGATGCAGATTCTGTTCCTGCACTGGGGCCTGCATGGCTGGGGCGTGTTTGCCTTTGTCGGCATGGCGCTGGCCTACTTCGCCTATCGGCACAACTTGCCGCTGGCGCTGCGTTCGGCGCTTTATCCGCTGATCGGCAAACGCATCAACGGCCCGATCGGCTACGCAGTGGACGGCTTCGGCATTATCGCCACGGTGTTCGGCCTCGGTGCGGACATGGGCTTCGGCGTGCTGCATCTCAATTCCGGTCTGGACTATCTGTTCGGCATCGCGCACACCCAGTGGATTCAGGTCGGCCTGATCACGCTGATGATGGGCGCGGCGATCATCGTTGCGGTCTCCGGCGTCGATAAAGGCGTGCGGGTGATGTCCGACATCAACATGCTGCTCGCCTGCGGGCTGCTGCTGTTCGTGTTGTTTGCCGGGCCGACACAGCACCTGCTCAACACCCTGATCCAGAACGTCGGCGACTATCTCGGCGCGTTGCCGATGAAGAGTTTCGACCTCTACGCCTACGATAAACCGAGCGACTGGCTGGGCGGCTGGACAGTGTTCTACTGGGCCTGGTGGATCGCATGGTCGCCGTTCGTGGGCCTGTTCATCGCGCGGATTTCCCGTGGTCGTACCATCCGTGAATTCGTCTTCGGCGTGCTGTTGATCCCGCTCGGGTTCACCCTCGCTTGGATGTCGATTTTCGGCAATAGCGCTCTCGACCAGGTGCTCAATCACGGCATGAGCGCGCTGGGCATGTCGGCCATCGACAACCCGTCGATGAGCATTTATCTGTTGCTGGAAACCTATCCGTGGAGCAAAACCGTCATCGCCGTGACGGTGTTCATCAGCTTCGTGTTCTTCGTCACCTCGGCAGACTCCGGCACCGTGGTGCTCTCGACGCTGTCGGCCAAGGGCGGCAATCCGGACGAAGACGGGCCGAAGTGGCTGCGGGTGTTCTGGGGCGCGATGACCGCGCTGATCACCAGTGCGCTGCTGTTCTCCGGCAGCATCGATGCGCTGAAGTCGGCAGTGGTGCTGACCTCGTTGCCGTTCTCGTTGATTCTGCTGCTGATGATGTGGGGGCTGCACAAGGCGTTCTATCTGGAATCGCAGAAGCAGATCGCGCAGCTGCATTCGCTGGCGCCGGTGTCCGGCTCACGGCGCGGCACCGGCGGCTGGCGCCAGCGTCTGAGTCAGGCCGTGCACTTCCCGTCCCGCGATGAGGTGTACCGCTTCATGGAAAGCACGGTGCGCCCGGCAATCGAGGAAGTGACCGCCGTGTTCGTCGAAAAAGGCCTGCACGTGGTCACCCAGCCGGATCCGGCGCATGACAACGTCAGCCTGGAAATCGGCCATGGCGAGCAGCATCCGTTCATCTATCAGGTGCAGATGCGCGGCTACTTCACGCCATCGTTCGCGCGCGGCGGCATGGGTTCCAAGCAACTCAACAATCGTCGCTACTACCGCGCCGAAGTGCATTTGAGCGAGGGCAGTCAGGACTACGATCTGGTCGGCTACACCAAAGAGCAGATCATCAACGACATCCTTGATCAGTACGAACGGCACATGCAGTTCCTGCATCTGGTGCGTTGAATGGCCCCTGAGCGCCGGGACGTTTCACGCCTCGGCGCTCAGCACCATGAACAACACCATCGCCGCCACCGGCACGCCGAATACCGCACTGCCAATGGCTATTTCCGCTCCTGCGGAATGGCCGGCATGCACTACCCCCACCGCACCATTGATCACCGTCAAAGCCAGCCACAGGGCGGCGAAGCCGTAGGCCATGGTCTGGCGACTGAAGCCGATGCGCTCGCCGATGTAGAGCATCAGCGCGAGCAGGACCAGGCCGAAGAAGATGGTGATGGCGGTGTGCATGGGGCGTTCTGCCCGATGAAGGTGCAGTGCCGGGAGGAGCCCCTTCGCGAGCAGGCTCGCTCCCACATTGGATCTCGGCTGGACATAAATTTCATGTACACAGGAAATCCATGTGGGAGCGAGCCTGCTCGCGAAGGGGCCACCTCAGTGTCCTTTAGAGCATAGCCAATCCAGCCCCCGCCATATTCATCAGGTGCTTTCGCGCTCGATCACTTGGCATCGCAGCAGGTTCAGCCGTTGCACTGCGTCGTTTGGCAAGACGCCAAGGCTTTCCAGCACCCGTGTTGCCGCCAGTACGCCAATCTCCAGCGCCGGCGGTTTGATCGTACTCAGGCTCGGCAGCAGCATCTCGGCAAACGGGTAATCACCGAAGCCGAGCACGGCGCAGTCTGCGGGGATGCGGATGCCCGCGCGTTGCCCGGCGAGGAGGCCGCCGGCGGCGAGGTTGTCGTTGGCGAAGATGATCGCGTCGGGGCGCGGTGAGGCGGTCATCAGGGCCTCCATCGCTTGCTTGCCGGCCTCGAACGGTGCGCGGTCGGCGTCCGGGGCGAAGACCCATGGCTCACGTCCTGCGTCACGCATAGTGGCGGCGTAACCATCGCGGCGTTCCAGTGCGCTGAAGTCCCCCGGCGCGCTGTTCTGTACGAAGGCAATGCGTTGATAGCCTTTCTCTAACAGATGCCTTGCCGCTGTCACGCCCACTTCGAAGTGCGAAAAGCCGATCTGTATCGGTCCGCGTTCCGGCTGGTAATCCCAGGTTTCGATCACTGGGATATCCGCCTCGGCGAGCATCTTCTCGGTGCCTGCGCTGTGGAAGTGGCTGGTCAGCACCAATGCCGCCGGCGACCAGCCGAGAAACGCGCGCACGGCATTCTCTTCCTGCTCGATATCGAAATAACTGGACGCCAGCAACAGCTGATAACCGTGACGACTGAGGGTGTCGCTGAAGCCCTGGATGGTGTTGGCGAAGATCGGCCCGGAAATGTTCGGAATGATCATGCCAACGATTTTCCCGCGCGCCGAGGCCAGGCCTCCTGCCACCAGATTCGGCACGTAGCCCAACTCTGCGACCACTGCCGCAATGCGCTCGCGACGCTCAGGCGAAACCTGTTCGGGCTGATTGAAATACCGCGAGACGGTAATCGCCGACACCCCGGCCGCCCGCGCCACGGCATTCAACGTTACACGGCCGGCGCCCCTGCGTTTACGCGGCTTTTCGTCGTTCAAGGCTCGATCCTTTCTAAAACCGAATCGTATATAAAAGTAATTTTTCAGTATTGGACGCTCTATGGCTCGATGGCCAATATTGGCGATGTTAGCGCTAACAAGGCGCGTTGTCTGCTACTCGCTCGAGCGAATGCCCAAGACAGATTCAGGCGTTGTCGTCGCAGAACGGCAGCGGTTCAGGGCCATTTTTCGAGCGGATACCTATGCGCAATTTTCCTGGGGCACCACACACACTGACGCAGTCGATTCGTGCGGCGGGCTGGATTTTCACCGGGCTGGCGGCGCTGCCGCTGCCCACCGCGTTTGCCGCTGACAGCAGCGATCAGGAACCGACGCTGAAATCCGTCACGGTGACCGCGACTCGCCGCGAAGAGTCCCTGCAAAAAGTGCCGGTGGCGGTTTCGGTGCTCGACGGCGAACAGCTCGAACGCGACAACCGCAATAGCGTGGCGAGCATCGTTCAGCAAGTGCCGTCGTTGAATTTCCGCACCGGCGCCTCGAACAAGGACACCTCGTTATTCGTGCGCGGTGTCGGCACGATTTCCACCTCGCCCGGCGTTGAGCCGACCGTGGCGACGGTGATCGATGGTGTGGTGTATGCGCGGCCCGGCCAGGCCACGCTGGATCTGCTTGATCTCGAGCGCGTCGAAGTGCTGCGCGGTCCGCAAGGCACGCTGTTCGGCAAGAACGCCTCGGCCGGTGTACTCAACATCACCAGCAAAGCACCGACCGCCGAGACCCACGGCTACATCGATCAGGCGTACTACAGCGGCAACGAAAGCCGTACCCGATTCGGCCTCGGCGGCAGTCTGGTTCCGGACACATTGAAGGGCTCGATCAGCACATTGTTCGGCACCTACGACGGTAACGTCGACAACCAACACAACGGCCATGAGGTCAACGGCTACAACCATCGCGGCGTGCGCGGCAAACTCCAATTCACCCCGAACGACGACATCACCTTCACCCTGATCGCTGACTACATGCAGTCACACGACGACGCGCCCAATGGCGTCGTCAGCCAAGCGCTGACGCCGGCCTTCGCCAACGCGCTGAGCCCGGTGAATGCGACCAGCCACAACCGCGATATCAACACCGACACCCGCTCTCACATCGAGGACATCAACAAAGGCCTGTCCGGCCAGCTCGACTGGCAACTGGGCGATTACACCCTGACGTCGATCACCGCATGGCGCGGCTGGGACAACACCCAGTATCAGGATGGCGATCGCCTCGGCACCGTCACCGCCGCGTTCCCCGGCACCGCAGACAAGGGTGATCTGACTTTCGACCAGTATTCGCAAGAGCTGCGTCTGGCCTCACCAAAAGGCGAGTTTCTCGAGTACGTCGGCGGCCTGTTCTACATGCACGGCAAGGACGACGAGACCTATCAGCGCACCCTGACCACCACTACTAGCACCGACCGTGGCGTAGCCGACTACAGCACCACAAGCGACAGCTACGCGGTGTTTGGCGAGAGCACGCTGAACTTCACTTCGGACTTTCGCGGCATCGCCGGCCTGCGCTATACCCACGATGATCTCGAATACGATCACCGGCGCGTTTCAACCTCGGCCACCACGGTCAGCGGCATTCAACCGGCAACCAGCAGCTCAGGCTCGGTGGACGAAGACGGCTGGTCCGGTCGCCTCGGCTTGCAGTACGACCTGAGCGATACCGTCACCACTTACCTGACCTATTCGCGCGGTTACAAAGGCCCGGCCTACAACGTGTTCTTCAACATGCAACCGCGCGATACCGAAGCCCTGAAACCGGAGACTTCCAACACCTGGGAGGCGGGGATCAAAGCCACTTCGTGGAACAATCGCCTGACCACCAACCTGGCGATCTTCCACAGCGAGTACGACAACTATCAGGCGAACTTTTTCGACACCGTCGCCGGGCAAGTGGTGACGCGGTTGATCAACGCCGGCAGCGTCACCAGCGAAGGCGTCGAACTCGATTACGCCCTGCAAGCCACCCAGCAGCTGAAATTTTCCGGCGCACTGGCCTACACCCGCGCACGCATCGACGAATTCGCCTGCCCGGCCGGCGCGGCGGCGTCTTGCAACGTCAACGGCAAACCATTGCCGTTCAGCCCGGACTGGAAAAGCTACGTGCGCGCCGACTACACCATCCCGCTGGACAATGGCCTCGATATTGAATTGGGCACCGACTACAGCTGGCAGAGCGAAGTGCAGTACGACATCAGCCAGAACCCCGATACCAAACAGGGCGCCTATGGGCTGTGGAACGCCAGCGTCGCCCTGGCCGATTACAGCAACGGCTGGCGCGTCGCCCTGCTCGGCAAGAACCTCGCCGACAAATCCTATTCGCCGTTGCTGGCCAGTGGCGGCAGCTACATCTATCGCGCCGTGCCGCGCGATGACGAACGCTACTTCGGCGTGCAACTGCGCAAGGATTTCTGAGATGAGCAGACAGATGAAACTCGGTGCGTTTCTCATGGCCACCGGGCATCACGTAGCGGCCTGGCGGCACCCGGATGTGCCGGCGGATGCGGGGCTGGATTTCGCCCATTACAAACGCCTGGCGCAGATCGCCGAAGCGGCAAAGTTCGACGCGCTGTTTGTCGCCGACAGCGTTGCTGCGCCGACCCAGGACATCGCTAGCCGCATGGCGCGCTCCGATCACTTCGAGCCGCTGACGTTGCTCTCGGCCCTGAGCGCGGTGACCGAGCACATCGGCCTGATCGCCACGGCCACCACCAGTTACAACGAGCCGTACCACGTGGCGCGCAAGTTCGCCTCGCTCGATCATTTGTCGGGCGGACGTGCCGGATGGAATCTGGTGACTTCGGACAACGCCGCCGAGGCGCTGAATTTCGGCCGCGACGCTCACATCGGCCATGCCGAACGCTACAGCCGCGCCCGCGAATTTCATCAAGTGGTCACCGGGCTCTGGGACAGTTGGGAGGACGATGCCTTCCACCGCGACAAGGCCAGCGGCGCCTATTACGACCCGCAGAAGCTGCATGTGCTCGATCATGAGGGTGAACATTTCCG
This sequence comes from Pseudomonas moraviensis subsp. stanleyae, assembly GCF_036283065.1. Lineage (GTDB taxonomy): Bacteria > Pseudomonadota > Gammaproteobacteria > Pseudomonadales > Pseudomonadaceae > Aquipseudomonas > Aquipseudomonas stanleyae. The sequence continues at coordinate 495,834 of NZ_JAADJI010000001.1, read as the reverse complement.
GGTCAAAGGCCCGCTGAACGTGGCGCGCTCGCCACAGGGGCAGCCGGTAATTGTCCAGGCCGGATCTTCCGAAGCCGGGCGTGAGCTGGCCGCGCAAACCGCTGAAGTGGTGTTCACCGCACAGACTTCGCTGGCCGCCGCTCAGGCGTTTTACGCCGATATCAAGGGACGCTTGCCCAGGTTCGGACGCAGTGCCGATTCGCTGAAAATCATGCCTGGGGTTTTTGTGGTGGTCGGTGCCAGTGAGGCCGAAGCGCAGGAAAAGTGTGAAACGTTTCAGCAATTGGTCGAACCCGAGGTGGGCGTCGAGCTGCTTGGGCGTATGCTGGGCAACTTCGATTTATCGAAGTACCCGCTGGACGGGCCATTGCCAGAGTTGCCGCTGACTGACAGCGGTCAGCAGAGTCGACAGAAGCTGCTGACCGAGCTGGCGGGTCGGGAGAACCTGACCCTTGCCGAACTCGGTCGCAGGATTGCTGGCGGGCGGGGGCATTACAGCCTGGTCGGTACGCCGTTGCAGATTGCCGATCGCCTGCAGGAGTGGTTCGAGCAAGGCGCGGCGGACGGCTTCAACGTGCTGGTACCGCACCTGCCGGGCGGGCTCGAGGATTTCGTCAACGGCGTGGTGCCGGAACTGCAACGGCGTGGCTTGTTCAGAACTGAATATGAAGGCCGCACGTTGCGGCAGAACCTGGGCCTGACTCGACCCGGCAATAGATTTGCGTAACAGCCTTCGCGAGCAGGCTCGCTCCCACACGAGCAATCGACACCCATTTCAAGACAGACAAGAGAGGATTCGATGACCTACACCGCTGCCGAAAACCGCTACGACTCCATTCCCTACCGCCGCGTCGGCCGCAGCGGTCTGGTGCTGCCGGCCTTGTCGCTGGGCCTGTGGCACAACTTTGGTGACAGCACACCGATCGACACCCAGCGCGCCTTGCTGCGCACCGCGTTCGATCTGGGCATCAACCATTTCGATCTGGCCAACAACTACGGCCCGCCGTACGGCAGCGCCGAGATCAATTTCGGGCGCCTGCTGCGCGAAGACTTCAAGCATTACCGTGACGAACTGATCATTTCCAGCAAGGCTGGCTGGGACATGTGGCCTGGCCCGTACGGCCAAGGCGGCGGATCGCGCAAATATGTGCTGGCGAGCCTCGACCAGAGCCTGCAACGCCTCGGTCTGGACTATGTGGATATCTTCTATTCGCATCGCTTCGACCCGGACACCCCGCTGGAAGAAACCGCCAGCGCCCTCGCCACTGCCGTGCAGCAAGGCAAGGCGTTGTACATCGGTATCTCGTCTTACTCAGGCGTGAAAACCCGCGAAATGGCTGAGCTGCTGAAAGAGTGGAAGGTGCCGCTGTTGATTCATCAACCGGCGTACAACCTGCTCAATCGCTGGGTGGAAAAAGATCTGCTCGACACCACCGATGAACTCGGCACGGGCGTCATCGCCTTCACGCCGCTGGCGCAGGGCTTGCTCACCGACAAATACCTCAACGGCGTGCCGGCCGATGCGCGAGTCAATCGCCCGGGTGGCGGTTCGTTGCAGGCTTCGCATTTGTCCGAGGCCAACATCGCTCACGTGCGGGCGTTGAACGAGATCGCCCAGCGTCGCGGCCAGAGCCTGGCGCAACTGGCACTGGCGTGGACGCTGCGTGATCCACGGGTGACTTCAGCGCTGATCGGCGCGAGCCGGCCGGAGCAGATTATCGAGAACGTTGGGGCGTTGAAAAATCTGAATTTCAGCGCTGAAGAGCTGGCGGAAATTGACCGGTTTGCTCAGGAAGGCGGGATCAATCTGTGGGAGAAGCCTTCGACGGCGGAATAAGTTTCAAGCTCAAAAAGCTTTCGCGAGCAGGCTCGCTCCCACAGGGAAATGCGTTCCAATGTGGGAGCGAGCCTGCTCGCGAAGGAGCCGGTTCAGGTAATGAAGATGTCGGTAATTACCGAAAAAACGGCACATCCCCCAACACCGTCGCCCGCTGCATCACTCGCCGCGCCGGGCGGTAATCATCCACCGCGTAATGCTGGGTCACGCGGTTATCCCAGAAGGCGATGTCGTCTTTTTGCCAGCGCCAGCGAATGGTGAACTCCGGCCGTGTGGCATGGGCAAACAGAAACTTCAGGATCGCCTCGCTCTCGGTTTCCGAGAGCTCGTTGATCTTCGAGGTAAACCCCTCACTGACGAACAGCGAGCGCCGTCCGCTCACCGGGTGCGTGCGAATCACCGGGTGCGACAGCGGTGGATTCTTGCGCCGCGCCTCTTCCCACTGCGCCAGCGCCTCGGGCGTGTTGCCGTAGCGCTCCAGTGGAAACGAACGGGTGAAATCGTGAGTCGCCGTCAGCCCTTCGAGCAGGGTTTTCATCGGTGCCGACAACGCTTCATACGCGGCGATACCGCTCGCCCACAAAGTGTCGCCACCAAACTCCGGCAGCAACTTGGCGCTGAGCACTGCGCCCATCGCCGGCGTCGGCAGGAAGGTCACGTCGGTGTGCCAGATCGCGTTATCGCGCACGTCGGTGACGGCGGTGTCGAGGATCAGAACTTCCGGTTGCTCCGGCACGTTCGGGTAGATCGGGTGAATGTGCAGGTCGCCGAAATAATGCGCGAAACGTGCCTGCTGCGCCGGCTCGATCGGCTGGTTACGGAAGAACAGCACCTGATACTTGAGCAGCGCCTGTTCGATGGCGTCGCGGTGTTCCAGGCTCAGCGGCTGGCTGATGTCGACGCCGCTGATCTGCGCGCCGAGGGCCGAGCTTAACGGGGTGATGTGGAGGCTGCTCATGGTGGTTCTCTAGAATTCGAGATTTAGCTTTTGTGGGAGCGAGCCTGCTCGCGAAAGCGGAGTGTCAGGCAGCAAAGATGTCGACAGAAAGTCAGCATTCGCGAGCAGGCTCGCTCCCACAGGGTTCTTTACATAGCAATTATTCAGTGCGCCTGGCCGTGCCACGGCACCAGTTTGCGCTGCAACGCGCGCAGGCCCATCTCCATGGCGAAGGCGATCAGGGCGATGACCAGAATCCCCAGCACCACCACATCGGTGACCAGAAATTGCGCGGCCGACTGCACCATGAAGCCGAGGCCGCTGGTGGCCGCGATCAGCTCAGCGGCGACCAAAGTTGACCAGCCGACGCCCAGACCAATGCGCACGCCAGTGAGAATGTCCGGCAGGGCGCTGGGCAGAATTACATGGCGAATCAGCTGCACGCGCGTCGCGCCCAACGACTGCGCCGCGCGCAGTTTTGCCGGATCAACCGTGCGCACACCCGTCGCGGTGGCAATCGCAATCGGCGCAAAAATCGCCAGATAGATCAGCAGCACTTTCGACAACTCGCCGATGCCGCACCAGATCACGATCAGCGGCAGATAGGCCAACGGCGGGATAGGACGGTAGAACTCGATCAGTGGATCGAGCACACCGCGGGCGATGCGGTTGGCGCCGATGGCAATGCCCACCGGCACGGCAGTCAGGATGGCAAAAGCGAGCCCCAGGCCAATGCGGCTGAGGCTGGCGCCGAGGTGCTGCCACAACGTTGAATCCATGTATCCGGAAGTCGCCAGCAGCCAGCCCTTTTGCAACACGGCAGAAGGTGACGGCAGGAACAGCGGTTCGATCACGCCGCTAGCGGTCACCGCCCACCAGATCGCCAACAGGCCGAACAGGGTCAGCAGGCTGATCCAGCGCGTGCTGAGGCTACGGCGTACCGGGATGCTCACCGAAGGGGTTTTTACCGCCGCAGCGGAAACGTCGTAACTGCTCATGCGCGCTCCTGCCGGGGTACGGCGCTGCGTTGCGAGAAGACTTTGCTCAACACGTGTTCGCGGGTTTCGATAAAACGCGGATCGGATTTGATCGCGCGGGCCGACTCGCCGGCGGCGTAACGCTGACCGAAATCCAGCTGCAGGCGCTCGACGATTTGTCCCGGATTCGGCGCCAGCAGAATCAGGTCCGTGGCGAGGAACACCGCTTCTTCAATGTCGTGGGTAATCAGGAAAACCGGTTTGGCGGTGCGCTGCCAGACTTGCAGCAACAGCTCCTGCATCTGCTCGCGAGTGAACGCGTCGAGGGCGCCGAAAGGCTCGTCCATCAGCAGCACGCGCGGGTCGGCGGCGAGGGCGCGGGCGAGGCCGACGCGTTGTTTCTGGCCCCCGGACAATTGCCAGATGCGCCGGTCTTCGAAGCCGGCGAGATCGACCAGCGCAAGCATTTCCCGGGCGATTTTTTCCCGCTTGTCCTTGCCGACACCGGCCAGTTCGAGGCCGAAGGCGACGTTGGCGAGCACGTCCTGCCAGGGCAGCAAGGCGTCGTCCTGGAACACTACGCCGCGCTCGGCGCTCGGGCCTTTGACCGGCACGCCGTCGAGGGTGATGCGCCCGGCACTCGGTTCGACGAAACCGGCAATCAGGTTCAACAGCGAAGTCTTGCCACTGCCGGACGGGCCGAGGGCGACCAGCAACTGCTGCGGCCCCAGGGTCAGAGAAATATCCGCCAGCACCGGCTCCGGGCTGCCCGGGTACTGTGCGCTGATGCGCTCCAGCTGTAGCAAGGCCATCGCTGTTATCTCCCGATCAGTTGGTGATGTATTTGGCGCTGACGTACGGCGCGTAGTCCGGCAGCACGGCTTCGACCTTGCCTTGCTCCTTGAGGAACGCGGCGGTGTCGGTGATCGCTTTGGTGGTCGGCGCACCGAGGTCACTGACCTGATCCGCCGCCAGCGGATAGACGTTGCCTTGCAGCAGCAACGGAATGTCGCTGGCCTTGGCGCCGGACAGTTTGACCAGCTTGTCGACGTTGGACTGATTCGCCAGCCACGCTTTCGGGTCCTTGCGGTAGTCGGCGTAGGCGTCGAGGGTGACCTTGGCGAACGCGGTGACGATTTCCGGATGCTTCTCGGCGAAGTCTTTGCGCACGATCCACGCATCGAAGGTCGGCGCGCCGAATTTGGCCAGCTCGCCGGAGGTGATCAATACCTTGCCGTTTTCCTTGGCCACACCCAGTGCCGGATCCCACACGTAAGTGGCGTCGATGTCGCCGCGTTTCCAAGCGGCGATGATCGCTGGCGGCGCGAGGTTGAGCACCGTGACTTTCGACGGATCGATGTTCCAGTGCTTCAGCGCGGCGAGCAGGCTGTAGTGCCCGGTGGACACGAACGGCACGGCGATTTTCTTGCCGATCAGATCCTGCGGAGTTTTGATGCCCGAGCCGTCGCGCGCGACCAGTGCTTCAGCGGCGCCGATCTGCGTGGCAATCAGGAAGGTTTCCACCGGTACTTTGCGGGTAATCGCGGCGGTCAGCGGGCTCGAACCGAGATAGCCGATCTGCACATCGCCGGACGCGATGGCGGCGATGATGTCGGCACCGTTATCGAACTTGCGCCAGCTGATATCGGCCTTGGTGGCCTTCTCGTAGGCACCGTCGGCCTGAGCGACTTTCGCCGGATCGACGGTGGTCTGGTAGGCGACAGTGAGATCGGTCGCCTGGGCCAGGAAGCTTGCGGCGGCCAGCGAGGCGGCGGCGAGCAGGCGAAGCGGGAAATTCAGTTTCAATTGGGAGCTCCAGATCAGGCGACCGAATGTCGGCGTGAACGGAGACTAAATGATCTAAGAATCGAGAAATAAATAACTTTTTCGAATGAGCTTATGAGCGGAAAAATCTAAGCACAGCGGGCGGTTGGGACTTGTGGCGAGGGAGCTTGCTCCCGCTGGAGTCCGAAGGACTCCCAAATCCGTTAACGCATTTCATCTGATGCGCCGCATTGGATAATTTGCGACTGCTGCGCAGCCGAGCGGGAGCAAGCTCCCTCGCCACAGAGAAATTTGATCAGTTACTGATCGCCAGGATGCTCGCCTGATACGCGCCAACGAACACATCGAAATCGCCGACCTCGTTCTGCTCAAGCTCGGTCTGCTGCGCCAGCGACGCCCGCGCCAATTCTTCAAACTTCGCTTGCTCGACAGCAGCCAGCGGCTCGCTGCGGAAGAACTCGGCATGGGCCTGGCTCTGGCGCAGGGAGAACTGCGCAAAGCTTTCCTTGTGCTCGGCCATGGCGGCAAGCACCTGCGCCGATGGCGTCAGGGATGGGTCGTTGACCTTGGCCAGTTGCGCATCCAGCGCCTTGCTGTGGGCATCGCCGCCGACGCTCTGATCGAGCATCGCCGCCAGCGGGGCAATCTGTTCCAGCAACTCGGTCGCCCACTGTTTCATCTGGACCGGCTGACCGTCACGCTGCAATTGCAGGCCCGGACGGCGGCCTTCCTTGACCACGCTGAGGAAGTTCGAGGTGGCGTTGCCGCACGAAGTGTTGGTCAGCAGCGGGCTGTCGTTCAGCGCGCAGTACAGCAGGAAGGCGTCGATGAAGCGCGATTCGGTGATATCGATACCCATCGGCAGAAACGGGTTGATGTCCAGGCAGCGCACTTCGACGTATTGAATGCCGCGCGCCATCAGCGCCTGGATCGGCCGCTCGCCGGTGTAGGTCACGCGTTTCGGGCGGATGTTGGAGTAGTACTCGTTTTCGATCTGCAGGATGTTGGTGTTGAGCTGCACCCACTCGCCATCCTTGTGCGTACCGACTTCCACGTACGGCGCGTACGGTGTGGCCACCGCTTCACGCAGGCTGTCGGTGTAACTGGCCAGATCGTTGTAGCAAGGCGTCAGGCCGGCCTGGGCGTTGCTCTGATAACCGAGATCGCTCATGCGCAGGCTGGTGGCGTACGGCAGATACAGCGTGTCCGGATCAAGTTGCTCGAGCTGATGCGAACGCCCGCGCAGGAAACCGGCGTCCAGCGCCGGCGAGGCACCGAACAGGTACATCAGCAGCCAGCTGTAGCGGCGGAAGTTGCGAATCAGGGCGATATAGGACACCGACTGGAAATCGCGATCAGTGCCGACGAAGCCTTCGGCCTCGCGCAGCAATGGCCAGAGCTGTTCCGGCAGGGAAAAATTGTAGTGAATCCCGGCGATGCACTGCATGGTCTTGCCGTAGCGCAGGGCCAGGCCCTTGCGATAGACGTACTTGAGCTGACCGATGTTGGAGGTGCCGTAATAGGCGATCGGGATGTCTTCCTCGGCCGGCAACGGGCACGGCATCGATGGACTCCACAGGTACTCGTTGCCGAGTTTGCTGTAGGCAAAGCGGTGAATCCTGTCCAGGCTTGCCAGCGTGTCGGCAGGATCCGGCAGGGCAGGCGTGATGAATTCCAGCAGCGATTCGGAGTAGTCGGTGGTGATCTGTTCGTTGGTCAGCGCGGAACCCAGGGCTTCGGGGTGCGGCGTTTGCGCCAGGCGACCTTCACTGGTCACGCGCAGGCATTCACGTTCGATACCGTGCAGGCACTGCTTGAGCAGAGAGAGGTTGGCGCGCTCGCCGAGCAGAGCCAGGCGGCGGTTGAGAAGTTCGCTCAATTTGGATTCCTTCACGCGTCAGTCGCCCCAATATGGGGGTGGGCAGGACGGTCTACAAGGGTGAAGTTGAAACTGGCGTGATCGCCTGGTTTGTAGCGGCAGGCCATTTGCCGGTCAGTCAAGAACTGCACAATCCCTGTGGGAGCGAGCCTGCTCGCGAAGAGGGTTTTGCAGTCAATATCACCGTCGACTGACACACCGTCTTCGCGAGCAGGCTCGCTCCCACAGGATTCGTTGCGCCGAAATTAACTCAAAATGATGAGCAACATCTACAGGACAGCGAAGGTGCCTTGCGCTTTTGCGACCAGTTTGTCGCCCTGCATCACCTCGGCTTCGACCACCAGCGTGCGCCGGCCCGGATGGATCACCCGCGCCGTGCACAGCACCTCGCCGTCGGAAACGGCGCGGATGTAGTTGATCTTGCACTCGATGGTCGCGCTCTGCTGATCGAAGCCATGGCTGCTGGAACAAGCCAGGCCCATGGCAATGTCGACCAGGCTGAACAGCGCGCCGCCATGCAGTTTGCCGCCGCGATTGCGCAGTTCGGGCTCAAGCGCCAGGGCGACTTGCGCCACCCCGGTTTCGAGGCTGTGCAGGCGGCAGCCCAACAGCTTGAAAAACGCGCTCTCAACGAGCCCGGTCGGCATTTCCATCAGCGTTTCTTCAGCTGTTTGGCGTTAGCGAACAGCGAGGCCATCGCGTTGTTCACCGGCGCGGCGGTAGCGGTTTCCTTGCGCGGCGCGTTGCCCGAAGACTGGCGCGGTGCCGAGCCCGGACGCGAGCCACGGGCGCCGTCGATCTTCTCGCCCGGAGTGTCGCTCATGCGCATCGACAGGCCGACGCGTTTGCGCGGGATGTCGACTTCCATGACCTTGACTTTCACCACGTCGCCGGCCTTCACCGCTTCGCGTGGGTCCTTGATGAATTTCTCCGACAGCGCCGAGATGTGCACCAGACCGTCCTGATGCACGCCGATGTCGACGAACGCACCGAACGCCGTCACGTTGGTCACCACGCCCTCAAGGATCATCCCCAGTTGCAGGTCCTTGAGATCCTCGACGCCTTCCTGGAATTCGGCAGTCTTGAACTCCGGACGTGGGTCGCGACCGGGTTTTTCCAGTTCTTGCAGGATGTCGGTGACGGTCGGCAGACCGAAGGTTTCGTCAGTGAATTTCTTCGGGTCGAGACGCTTGAGGAACGCGGCATCGCCGATCAGCGAACGGATGTCGCGGTCGGTTTCAGCAGCAATGCGCTGCACCAGCGGATAGGCTTCCGGGTGCACCGCCGAGGAATCCAGCGGGTTGTCGCCGTTCATTACGCGCAAGAAACCGGCGGCCTGTTCGAAGGTCTTTTCGCCCAGACGCGCGACTTTCTTCAGCGCTGCACGAGTCTTGAACGCACCGTGTTCGTCACGGTGAGCAACGATGTTCTGCGCCAGCGTCGCGTTGAGGCCGGAGATCCGCGCCAGCAATGCCACGGAGGCGGTGTTCACATCCACGCCCACGGCGTTCACGCAGTCCTCGACCACCGCGTCAAGACCGCGCGCCAGTTTCAGCTGCGAGACATCGTGCTGGTACTGGCCGACACCGATGGATTTCGGATCGATCTTCACCAGCTCGGCGAGCGGGTCCTGCAGACGACGGGCGATCGACACGGCACCACGGATCGACACGTCGAGGTCCGGGAATTCCCTGGCTGCCAGTTCCGAGGCCGAGTACACCGAGGCGCCGGCTTCGGACACCATGACCTTGGTCATCTTCATCGCTGGATATTTTTTGATCAGCTCGATCGCCAGCTTGTCGGTCTCGCGGCTGGCAGTGCCGTTGCCGATGGCGATCAGGTCCACCGAGTGCTTGGCGCACAGGGCGGCAAGAATGGCGATGGTCTGATCCCATTTGTTGTGGGGCACGTGCGGGTAAACCGTGGCGTGATCGAGCAGCTTGCCGGTGGAGTCGACTACGGCAACCTTGCAGCCGGTGCGCAGACCCGGGTCGAGGCCCAGGGTGGCGCGCGGGCCGGCCGGAGCGGCCAGCAGCAGGTCGTGCAGGTTGTGCGCGAAGACGTTGATCGCTTCGGTTTCGGCGCCGTCGCGCAACTCACCGAGCAGGTCGGTTTCCAGGTGGGTGTAAAGCTTGACTTTCCAGGTCCAGCGCACCACTTCGCTCAGCCATTTGTCCGCCGGGCGGTTCTGATTCTGAATGCCGAACTGCTGGGCGATCATGCCTTCGCACGGGTGCATGGTGCCGGGCAGCTCATCGCCGACTTTCAGCGCGGAGCTGAGAATGCCTTCGTTGCGGCCGCGGAAAATCGCCAGGGCGCGGTGCGACGGCATGCTTTTCAGCGGCTCGTCGTGTTCGAAGTAATCGCGGAACTTGGCGCCTTCCTCTTCCTTGCCGGCGATGACGCGGGCACTGAGGATCGCTTCCTGCTTGAGGAAGTTACGCAGCTTTTCCAGCAGGGCGGCGTCTTCGGCGAAACGCTCCATGAGGATGTACTTGGCGCCTTCCAGCGCAGCCTTGACGTCGGCCACGCCTTTTTCGGCGTCAACGAAGCGCGCGGCTTCGGTTTCCGGCGCCAGGTTCGGGTCGTTGAACAGGCCGTCGGCCAGTTCGCCGAGACCGGCCTCGAGGGCGATCTGGCCCTTGGTGCGGCGCTTCTGCTTGTATGGCAGGTACAAGTCTTCGAGGCGCGTCTTGGTGTCGGCGAGCTTGATGTCGCGCTCAAGGGCCGGGGTGAGTTTGCCTTGCTCTTCGATGCTGGCGAGGATGCTGATGCGCCGTTCGTCGAGTTCTCGCAGGTAGCGCAGGCGCTCTTCCAGATGACGCAGCTGGGTGTCATCGAGGCTGCCGGTGACTTCTTTCCGGTAACGGGCGATGAAGGGAACGGTAGATCCTTCATCGAGTAGCGCGACGGCCGCTTCGACCTGCTGTGGGCGTACGCCGAGTTCCTCGGCAATGCGGCTGTTGATGCTGTCCATAAAACCACCTGACATAGTTTGAAAGCAGGCTCACAGGCACGCAGATAAAGGCCTGGAGGCTGATTGAGCGGCTGGAAAATTGCCGCTGCCTGGATCAAGAGGCTGCCCATTGACCCGTGAAATCGAACAGTTGCTGCACAGGGCCGGGAAAAATACCGGCCACTTACGGTAACGATTCAGACGTTGCCTGGCGCAAAACGCCGCGCATTATAACCAGCGTTCTGTCATTCGGGGGCGTTGCAGGCTGTAGGCATAAACCCCGGTTTTCTGGCAGTGAAGGAAAAATCTGCTAACAATGCACACGGTGCGTATAACGGCAGCTACGCCATAATGCGCGCCGAGCTAAAAGGAGCATCCAATGAGCAGCACTGCACAAACGGCTGAAGGCGAAAAAATTCTTATCGTTGATGACGATCCGGGGCTGAGCAGCCTGCTGGAGCGTTTCTTCGTCAGCAAGGGCTACCGTGCCCGTACCGTTCCGAACACCGAGCAAATGGATCGTCTGCTGGCGCGTGAAGTGTTCAATCTGGTCGTTCTCGACCTGATGCTACCGGGCGAGGACGGCCTGACCGCGTGCCGCCGCCTGCGTGGCGCGAACAACCAGATTCCGATCATCATGCTCACCGCCAAGGGCGATGAGCTGAGCCGTATCAAGGGCCTTGAACTGGGCGCCGACGATTACCTGGCCAAGCCGTTCAACCCGGACGAGCTGATGGCGCGGGTCAAAGCGGTATTGCGCCGTCAGGCTGCACCGGTACCCGGCGCGCCGGGCAGTGAAGACGAAAACGTCACCTTCGGTGATTACGTGTTGTCGCTGGCCACCCGTGAGCTCAAGCGTGGCGACGAAGTGCACATGCTCACCACCGGTGAGTTCGCTGTACTCAAGGCACTGGTGATGAACGCGCGTCAGCCGCTGACCCGCGACAAACTGATGAACCTCGCCCGTGGCCGTGAGTGGGATGCGCTGGAGCGTTCCATCGACGTGCAGATCTCGCGTCTGCGCCGGATGATCGAACCCGATCCGTCGAAACCGCGCTACATCCAGACTGTCTGGGGCGTGGGTTACGTGTTCGTACCGGATGGCACCGCCACCAAGTGATCGGTGATTTGTAGGAGCGGGTCTGCAAGGCTCTGGCCGCTCGGCCATTGCCACAGACTCGCAATCCGCAATATGCGAGCATTGCTCGCTCCTGCAAGTGTGTAGCGGTTAAAGATGAAAACCCCCGTCTGGTTCCCCCAAAGCTTTTTCTCCCGCACCCTCTGGCTGGTGCTTATCGTCGTGCTGTTTTCCAAGGCGCTGACCCTGGTTTATCTGTTGATGAACGAGGATGTGCTGGTGGATCGTCAATACAGTCACGGCGTCGCTCTGACGCTGCGCGCCTACTGGGCCGCCGATGAAGAAAACCGCGCAAAAATCGCCGATGCCGCGACCCTGATCCGTGTGGTCGGCGCCGGTGTGCCGGAGGGCGAACAGCACTGGCCGTACAGCGAAATCTATCAGCGTCAGATGCAGGCGGAACTGGGCGCCGACACCGAGGTGCGGTTGCGCATGCACTCGCCGCCGGCGCTGTGGGTGAGGGCGCCAAGCCTGGGCGATGGCTGGCTGAAAGTGCCGTTGTATCCACATCCGTTGCGCGGGCAGAAGATCTGGAACGTGCTCGGCTGGTTCCTCGCCATCGGCCTGTTGTCGACAGCGTCGGCATGGATTTTCGTCAGCCAGCTCAACCAGCCGTTGAAGCGACTCGTCTATGCCGCAAGGCAACTTGGCCAAGGCCGCAGCGTGCGCCTGCCGATCAGCGACACGCCCAGCGAAATGACCGAGGTTTACCGCGCCTTCAACCAGATGGCCGAGGACGTCGAACAGGCCGGGCGCGAGCGCGAACTGATGCTGGCGGGGGTGTCCCACGATTTGCGCACGCCGCTGACGCGCTTGCGCCTGTCGCTGGAACTGATGGGCGATCACACCGACCTCACCGACGATATGGTCCGCGACATCGAAGACATGGACGCGATTCTCGATCAGTTCCTCGCATTCATTCGCGACGGTCGCGACGAGTCGGTGGAAGAAGTCGATCTTAGCGATCTGGTGCGTGAAGTGGCCGCGCCGTATAACCAGAACGAAGAAAAAGTGCGCCTGCGCCTGGAACCGATCCAGCCGTTCCCGCTGCGTCGCGTGTCAATGAAGCGCCTGCTCAACAACCTGATCGGCAACGCTTTGAACCATGCCGGTACAGGCGTTGAAGTGGCGGCTTATGTGTCCGGCGACACCAGTGCGCCGTATGTGGTCCTGAGCGTGATGGACCGTGGCGCAGGAATCGATCCGTCCGAGCTGGAGGCGATTTTCAATCCGTTCACCCGAGGCGACCGGGCTCGCGGTGGCAAGGGCACCGGGTTGGGACTGGCGATCGTGAAAAGGATTGCGGCGATGCATGGCGGCAACGTCGAATTGCGCAACCGCTCCGGAGGTGGGCTTGAAGCGCGGGTGCGATTGCCGCTTGGATTGATGTTGCCCCGAGATGCAGTCTAGAAGCAGCTGCAAGCTGCAAGCTGCAAGCTGCAAGCTGCAAGCTACAAGCTACAAGCTACAAGCTGCAAGCAAGAGCGCTTTCCCCTTGCAGCTTGGAGCTTGCCGCTAGCAGCTGCTTTTCTAGCCCTTGCCCTTGGTGCGGGTCATATTCGGTCCGCCATTCTTTTCAAGATGCTCGATGATGATCCCGGCCACGTTCTTGCCGGTGGTAGTCTCGATTCCTTCCAGTCCCGGCGACGAATTTACTTCCATCACCAGCGGCCCGTGATTGGAACGCAGGATATCCACACCTGCCACCGCCAGCCCCATCACCTTGGCGGCGCGTAACGCGGTCATGCGTTCTTCCGGGGTGATCTTGATCAGGCTGGCGCTGCCGCCGCGATGCAGGTTGGAACGGAACTCGCCCGGTTTGGCCTGCCGCTTCATCGCCGCGATCACTTTGTCGCCGACCACGAAACAGCGTATATCCGCGCCGCCGGCTTCCTTGATGTATTCCTGGACCATGATGTTCTGCTTCAGGCCCATGAACGCCTCGATCACCGATTCTGCCGCCGTGGCTGTTTCGCACAGCACCACGCCGATGCCCTGAGTGCCTTCGAGCACCTTGATCACCAGCGGTGCGCCGTTGACCATGGCGATCAGATCGGGAATGTCATCCGGCGAGTGAGCAAAACCGGTGACCGGCAAACCGATCCCGCGCCGCGACAGCAACTGCAGCGAGCGTAATTTGTCCCGCGAACGGGCAATCGCCACCGACTCGTTGAGCGGGAACACGCCCATCATTTCGAACTGACGCAACACCGCGCAGCCGTAGAACGTCACAGACGCGCCGATCCGCGGGATCACCGCATCAAAACCTTCCAGCGGTTTGCCGCGGTAGTGGATCTGCGGCTTGTGGCTGGCAATGTTCATGTAGGCGCGCAAGGTGTCGATCACCACCATTTCATGCCCGCGCTCGATTCCGGCTTCGACCAGACGGCGGGTGGAATACAGACGCGGATTACGCGACAGCACAGCGATCTTCATGCAACACCTGTGGAGGAGGTAGATACCGGGAACACCGGCTTGTCTTGTACATATTTGATGCCCGGATTGACCACCAGCTGGCCATCGATCAGGGCTTTGGAACCGAGCAACAGGCGATAGCGCATGGACTTGCGGCAGGCGAGGGTGAATTCCACCGGCCAGACCCGATCCCCCAGGGCCAGCGTGGTGCTGATCACGTAGCGCACCTGCGCATGGCCATTGGAGCTTTTGATGGTTTTGCGCGTGACCAGCGGGGCTTCACAGCGCCGGTGCCGCAATTGCACCACCGTGCCCAGATGCGCGGTGAAGCGCACCCATTTCTCGCCGTCGCGTTCGAACGGTTCGATATCGGTGGCATGCAGGCTGGAAGTGCTGGCGCCGGTGTCGATTTTCGCGCGCAGGCCGGCGACTCCCAAGCCAGGGAGCGCCACCCACTCGCGCAGACCGACAACGGTCAGATGATCAAATGTCTTCAATGAAAAAAACCAAGGGTTAACGCTTCCAGGCCTCGTCCGGCACCTGGGGCAACGCTTTGAACGCAGGTTTGGCGAACCAGTAGCCCTGCATCAGAAATATTCCACAGTCCGCGAGGAAATCCCGTTCCCCAACGCTTTCGATGCCTTCGGCAATGACTGTAACGCCCAACTCCGCACACATTGTGACAATCCCCCGCACGATCACCTGACGGACACGGTCTTGATCGACATCGCGGATCAGCGCCATGTCGAGTTTGATCAGGTCCGGTTGGAAATCAGCCAGCAGATTGAGCCCCGAATAGCCGGCACCGAAATCGTCGATGGCGGTCTTGAAGCCGAATTCGCGGTATTCACGCAGAATATTGGTCAAATGGCGATAATTATCTACGTGCTCGATTTCCAGGGTTTCGAAAATCAGTCGGTCAATCGGGAAGTTGTGTTTTCGTGCGGCCTCCAGCGTGCTGCGAATGCATAACTCTGGACGGTAGACGGCGTTGGGCAAAAAGTTGATCGACAAGTGTGTCTGCATATTAAGACTGGCCGCACCTTCGATGGCGCGGGTCCGGCAGAGCTGGTCGAAACGGTAGCGGTTGTCTTCTGTAACCTGATTTAACACGGACAGTGCGCCTTCTCCTGCGATGCCTCGCACCAGTGCTTCGTGGGCAAACACGGACTGATCGCGCAGGTCGACGATCGGCTGGTAGGCGAAGGCAAAATCGAATTCCAGCGGCTCGCTTTGCTGGCAGCCCTGGCAACCGCCCTTGGGCGAGGTCAATGAAGTCGGGAATTTTGTCACTCGGTCACTCCAGGCCGGTCATGCGGCGAAGATCACAGTCTATCTGGTGGGCCGAGTTCTTGCGCCCGACAGAAACGGTAGTACAGTTCCGACTACTGGCTGAACGAGGAATTCATATGGCGCAGAAACAGGAGGAGGACGACAAGGTCCGTCTCGATAAATGGCTATGGGCGGCACGTTTCTATAAAACCCGTGCCTTGGCCAAAGCGGCCATTGAAAGTGGCAAGGTGCATTGTCGCGGCGAGCGCTGCAAACCGGGCAAGGAACCACGCATAGGCGATGAGTTTGAGATTCGCACCGGCTTCGAAGTGCGCACCGTGAGGGTCGAGGCCTTGTCGATCGTGCGTCGAGGCGCACCCGAGGCGCAGACCTTGTACGCCGAGACCGAGGCGAGTATCGCCAAGCGTGAGGCGGCTGCGGCAATGCGCAAGGCAGGGTCGTTGGGCGTGAGCACCGATGGCAAGCCGAGCAAGAAGCAGCGGCGCGATCTGTTCAAGTTTCGCGGTAGCAGCAACGAAGATTGAAACGTTATGCCGGCCTCTTCGCGAGCAGGCTCGCTCCCACATTTGATCGAGCTGTCTGTGGGAGCGAGCCTGCTCGCGAATCGAGTACGACGCGGTATCAGGCGCTACGTATGACACTCATCCGCGACACCAGCGGCAACTTGCCCAGCAATGCAAACACCGGCGCGGTCAGCTTCAACCAGAAGTTCGCTGCGTGAAAGGCAAATGGCGTGTAGTAACCCCAGCCCAACGCCCACACCGCCAACAACACGCCGCCGATGTAATCGTCCTGCCCCCAATGCGCGCCAGCCACCAGGCGCGGCAACATGAACAGCACCGCCAAGCCCCAGACCGTAAAAAACTGCCCGATGGTGCGGCTGAACACGCCCATGAACAACGCCCAGATCAACAATACCGAAGCGTGATCACCTGGGAAGCTCTGGCCCGAACGATCCTTCAGCTCCCAGGTTTTTTCCAGGTGCGGAAAGTAATCGCTGATGTGCACGGCGCCCTCGATCACCATCGACGGGCTGCTGTGCTGCCAGCCCATGTGATCGGCTAATTTGGAAAACAGCGCACGGATCACCACCATCAACAGCAGGATCGAGAAAAAACCGAAGAATGCGCGGCGCACATCGATTGCCCGGAAGACCCAGTCGCCCTTGATCAGCAGCGTCAGCAGAATCAGTCCGACGACAATGTCGAACGGGCGCAGACTTGCAATTGCCCAGATGTGGAGCCATATCGGATTGCTGGCCAGCGGTGCATTCAGCGAGCGGAACAGCCACTCGTCGAAAATCACACACAGCATCTGGCCGGTAGGCCATAACCAGAAAGCCAGTAGCGCCAACGGCACTACGTTACACAGAACCAGCCGGCCGAGGTTCCACCTTGATTGGAACAAACCCGGATTGTTCATAAAATGCCTCCCATGGCGAAAAAGCGCCGGCACCAAAAAAAGTGCCAGCAAGCGCAAATTTTCACGTTTTGTAACCATTTTGTCATCACATTCAGATACCCAGACCTATGACCGATCTAGCGGATACCGATTTCACTCAACGCTTCATCTTTGATGACAGCGACACTCGCGGCGAGCTGGTAGCGCTGGAGCGCAGCTACGCCGAAGTCCTCGCCAAACACCCGTACCCGGAGCCGGTCGCGCAGTTGCTTGGCGAATTGATGGCGGCCGCATCGTTGCTGGTTGGCACGCTCAAGTTCGACGGCTTGCTGATCTTGCAGGCGCGTTCGGAAGGGCCGATTCCGCTGCTGATGATCGAGTGCTCCAGCGAGCGCGAAATCCGTGGCCTGGCGCGCTATGACGCCGAGCAGATCGCCGCAGACGCCACCCTCGGCGACCTGATGCCGAACGGCGTTCTGGCCCTGACCGTCGATCCGACTGTCGGCCAGCGCTATCAGGGGATTGTCGATCTCGACGGCGAAACCCTGTCGGATTGCTTCACCAACTATTTCGTCATGTCGCAACAGGTCGGCACGCGCTTCAAGCTGTTCGCCGATGGTCGTCGTGCACGCGGCATGCTGCTGCAACAACTCCCCGCCGATCGCTTGAAAGACGAAGAGGATCGCGCCGCCAGCTGGCAGCACCTCACCGCGTTGGCCAGCACTCTGAGCGCCGATGAACTGCTCAGCCTGGACAACGAAACCGTGCTGCATCGTCTGTATCACGAAGAGCAGGTGCGCCTGTTCGATGTGCAGCATCTGCGCTTCAGCTGCAGCTGCTCTCGGGAACGCTCCGGCAATGCGCTGGTCAGTCTTGGGCTGGAAGATGCGCTGGCGCTGGCAGCCGAGCAGGGCGGCAAAGTCGAGATCGATTGCCAGTTCTGCAATCAGCAGTACCTATTCGACGCGGCCGATATCGCTCAATTGTTCGCTGGCGCGGGCGTCGATACGCCGTCAGATACCCGTCACTAAAACGGTTCAGCGCAGGTAAATTCACTGCGTAATGACGGAATATCGCCGTTACGACGGGAGGACCCTACTCTTTTTGGGCTTTTCTGGCATAATCCGGCCCACTTTTTTCGCGGTAGTAGTGCACGACTTTCTACTACAAAACGTTTGGAGCACACTCGGCCACTGGCCGACGGGGAACCTCATGACGCAAGCCAATAACGCCGTGTACACCGATCTGAGTGTTGATGATCTGGTAAAAGAAGCCCTGAATCGCGGTGAAGGCGAGCTTGCCGATACCGGCGCTCTGGTTGTTCGCACCGGTCACCGCACCGGCCGTTCGCCAGTCGACCGTTTCATCGTTGAAGAGCCTTCCACCCAGGCCGCTATCGCCTGGGGCCCGATCAACCGCAAGTTCCCGGCCGACAAGTTCGATGCCCTGTGGGCTCGCGTCGAGGCCTTCAACAATGCGCAAGAGCACTTCGTTTCCCACGTGCATGTAGGCGCGGCGGAGGATCACTACCTGGCCGTGAAAATGACCACGCAGACTGCCTGGCAGAACCTGTTCGGTCGTTGCCTGTTCATCAACCCGGCCCAGTACAACCCGGCTGGCCGTGAAGAATGGCAAGTGCTCAACGTCGCCAACTTCGAGTGCGTGCCTGAGCGTGACGGCACCAACTCCGACGGCTGCGTGATCATCAACTTCGCGCAGAAAAAAGTGCTGATCGCCGGCATGCGTTACGCCGGTGAGATGAAGAAAGCCATGTTCTCGGTGCAGAACTTCCTGCTGCCGGCCGCTGACGTGCTGCCAATGCACTGCGCTGCCAACATCGGCGAAGACGGCGACGTGACCCTGTTCTTCGGTCTGTCGGGCACCGGTAAAACCACCCTGTCGGCCGACGAAAGCCGTTACCTGATCGGTGACGACGAACACGGCTGGGGCGAAGGCGTGGTCTTCAACATCGAAGGCGGTTGCTATGCCAAGTGCATCGACCTCTCCGAGAAGAACGAGCCGGTCATCTGGAAAGCCATCAAGCACGGCGCGGTGCTGGAAAACGTCGTCATTGACGATGCCAAGCACGCCGACTACGCCGATGTCAGCCTCACCCAGAACAGCCGAGCGGCGTATCCGCTGGAGCACGTTGCCAAGCGTTCCGAGAAGAACCTGGGTGGCGAGCCAAACGCGGTGATCTTCCTGACCTGCGACCTGACCGGCGTACTGCCGCCAGTGTCGATCCTCAACGAAGAACAAGCGGCCTACCACTTCCTGTCCGGCTACACCGCACTGGTGGGCTCGACTGAAATGGGTTCGGGCAGCGGCATCAAGTCGACCTTCTCGACCTGCTTCGGCGCACCGTTCTTCCCGCGTCCGGCTGGTGAATACGCCGAGCTGCTGATCAAGCGCATCCGCGGCTTCGGCTCCAAGGTCTACCTGGTCAACACCGGCTGGACCGGCGGTGGCTACGGCGTCGGCCAACGCTTCAACATCCCGACCACCCGCGCAGTGATCGCCGCGATCCAGAGCGGCGCTCTGATCGGTGCAGCCACCGAGCACCTCGACACCATCAACCTCGACGTGCCACTGGCCGTTCCGGGCGTCGACACCAACCTGCTCAACCCACGCAACACCTGGGCTGACAAGGCTGCGTACGACGAGGCAGCGAAAGCACTGGCCGGTCTGTTCATCGAGAACTTCAAGAAGTTCGAAGTGAGCGACGCGATCAAGGCTGCTGGGCCGAAGTTGTAAGTATTGGTTTGCAGTGAATAAAAAAAACCGCCCTTTGGGGCGGTTTTTTTATGAGCGAAGAATCCGAGTCAGCTCATTCCCGGGGCTGTTCTCTGCTTGCCCCAGCCATGTATCAGTATTCCTTCAGTTTCTGCGTACTACGACCAGAATCGCTACAGCAGCTTGCCCCTCTTAACTATGGCCATTGCCGCCGTGCATGCAGGACACGAAGCACTTCAACACAGTCTTTTTTGATTGCGTAGACGATGACGTAGTTGGAGGCTGCAATGATTTCACGTGTGCCGTCGACCTTGCCCTTTTTGTACAAGGTTGGGCGCTGTCTTGCGATTTCCCCTTTTGATTCGAACATTTCATCGAGGTCCGCAGCCGCGTCGGGGTTGTCCTGGCTGATGCGGTTCATTATCCGGTCTCGGTCAGCAAGCGCTTCCGGGCGCCAGACCAACCTCATCAGCGCCCTCGTTGACGCAGGGCATCACGCTTGGCGGCGAATATTCGGCGAGCGTCTGCATCGCTGACACTAGGTCTTGGGTCATCGATGCTGATCTGGACCTGGCGTTTGAACCATTCTTCATAAGCGGCGGCTTCATGCGCTTGCTTCAACGCTTCGGAGCGATCGGGGCGGGCGTAAGTTTTCAGTTGCAGCGGATCATAAGCGGAGGCATCCACGTTGAATTGGCTAATGCCCAAGCCTTGCAAATAGGTCACCAGCGTCTCCATTTTTTTGAACAGCCGCACTTGACCGCTACGCTGAGCGGTCAGCTTATATATGTTCCTGCCTTGATGAATTTCGATCGACCAGCCACCCGATTTGGCGACGATATTCGTGCCGCTGACAGAACCGTTTTCAACCAGGCGAACAAGAGTGCTGTGATCGATGGTTTCAGTGCTGGTCATAAAAGCGAGCCCTTCGCTGAATAATGGCTCCCATCGTACGCAATCAATAGTAGTTTGCAAAATTCGACTCCTGGTGCTGGACACGGCGTGTGCAGCGATGATGTTTCGTTTGTTACTGGGCCGGGGCTTTCTTGTCTGCGCGACTTGCAGCAGGTCGCAGCCGTCCTGTGTCAGCAGGTACAGAGCCTGGGCGATGTGGGTGTCGCTGACCAAGGCAGCGACGCCCACGACTATAGGTTCGTACCACCCGCTCGCGATAGCCGACAAGGCATCGCGTGAAGTAGGAACGAGACGAACAATGTGCCAGACGTTGCTAACGATTCTTCAACGCTTTTCAACGCAATGCTGGTAGCAAGAAAATATCCAGCAAACTTGTGCTCAGACCGGTCGCCGGCCGGTAGATCGTGCCTTTGACTGCCGAGAACGACACGCCGTTGCAGCGGTGTTGAGTCCCTGATTCTTGAGCGTTGTGGTGTGACGGCTGGCCTCTTGGCGAGCAGGCTCGCTCTCACAGCGTGCCGCGGTACTCGTGGCATCCGCTGTATTATTCCGTATCGATTTAGCCCCCAACCTTTTCTCGACTCGCTGCGATCGCCCGCTAGGCTTTGGGCATGGCAGCAGTCAAAGGAGTGACAGCGAATGCACAACACCCTGGAACAGGTTTTTGGTTATCCACAGTTTCGACCCGGTCAGGAGGCCGCCATCAGCGCGGTGCTGGCGGGGCGCTCGGCGGCGGCGATCTTTCCCACGGGCTCCGGCAAATCGCTGTGCTACCAACTGCCGGCCCTGCTGCTACCACATCTGACATTGGTGGTCTCGCCGCTGCTGGCGTTGATGCAGGATCAACTGGCGTTTCTCAAGCGCCACGGCATCTCGGCAGGCAGTATCGATTCGGCGCAGAGCCGCGAGGATGCCAACGACGTCATGGCCCGTGCGCGTTCGGGCGAGCTGAAAATTCTGATGATTTCCGTCGAGCGCCTGAAAAACGAGCGCTTCCGCAATTTTCTGCAACAGGTGCCGATCTCGTTGCTGGTGGTCGATGAAGCACACTGCATTTCCGAGTGGGGCCACAACTTTCGTCCCGACTACCTGAAACTGCCGGACTACCAGCGCCAGTTCAACATCCCCCAGGCCCTGCTGCTTACCGCTACGGCCACACCGAAAGTCATCGCCGACATGCAGGCCAAATTCGCCATCGCCCCGGCAGATGTGGTGACCACTGGTTTTTACCGACCCAACCTCAACCTGCTCGTTGAGCCTGTGCGCGGCCACGACAAGCGCCGGCGGCTGGTGGAATGGATGGCCGAGCGCCCCGGACAACCGAGCATTGTCTACGTCACGTTGCAGAAGACCGCCGAGCACGTTGCCGAGCATCTCGAGCGCAACGGTATTCAGGCCGAGGCTTACCACGCAGGTTTGCCCCACGATCAGCGTGAGGACATTCAACGCCGCTTCATGGCCGGGCAGTCCAATTGCATCGTCGCCACCATCGCTTTCGGGATGGGGATCGACAAGAGCGACATTCGCAACGTCGTGCATTTCGATCTGCCCAAATCCATCGAAAACTACAGCCAGGAAATCGGTCGCGCCGGCCGTGACGGTCAGCCCTCTGACTGCCTGGTGCTGGCCAATCGCGACAGCCTCAATGTGCTCGAGAACTTCGTTTATGGCGACACACCCGAGTGTGATGGCATTCGTTATGTACTCGATGAACTGAAAGCTTCGGTGCCTGAGGGACAGTGGGAGTTTCTGCTCGGGCCATTGGCGGATCAGAGCAATATTCGCTCGTTGCCAGTGAAAACGTTGCTGGTGCAGCTGGAACTGCGCGGTCTGATTGCTCCGCGTTACGCCTATTACGCCGAGTATCGCTTCAAATATTTGCTCGAGCCGGAGGCACTGCTCGAGCGTTTTGAGGGTGAGCGCAGGGATTTCGTCGCTGCAATTATTCAGACCTCGACCCGCGCGCGAACTTGGGCAACGGTGAATTTCGAGGCGATGTACTCGCAGTATTCCGCCGAGCGCAATCGCGTAGTGACAGCGCTGGATTACTTCCAGGAAAAGGGTTGGGTCGAGCTGGAGAGCAAGCAGATGACCGAGGTCTACAGCCTGCTGCACAGTGATTTTGCCAGCGATGCCCTGAGCGCTGAGCTGCACGAGTATTTCACCCGCCACGAACAGACTGAAGTGGCGCGGATTCACGCCATGCTTGAGGTGTTTGCCACCGAACGCTGCCTGGGTTATCGCCTGGCCGAGTATTTCGGTGATCACAATGCTCCGGAGCGTTGTGGCCATTGTTCGGTGTGTCACGGCCATGTCGCCCGGTTGCCCGAGCCGCCAGCGTTGCCGGCGCTTGTGGATAAAAACTTCGCGCAGCTGTGTGGTGAGTTTATCCACAGACATGAGCAGCACACAGGGCGCATTCCATCGGCCGAACGCCTGACGCGGTTCCTGTGCGGTATCAGCGTGCCGTTGTTCACCAAGCTCAAGGCGCGCGCAATTCCAGGATTCGCAGCGCTGGAAGAGTATCCCTACGCCGAGGTCCGCGCGTGGGCGCAAGAGCACCTTTGACCCCTGTAGGAGCTGCCGAAGGCTGCGATCTTTTGGTGTTGATTCTTCAAGATCGAAAGTTCGCAGCCTTCGGCAGCCCCAGGGGTCATCAAGGCAGGCGCTCTATCCATCCGCTGAATGTCGATCATCACGCGAATAAACTTCAAAAAGCGCCGTTGCCTGACTAAGGTTGGAATCTGTCTTCGGATCGCCCACAAGAGAACAACATGAGCCAGACATCCTTCGATATCCAGCAGGCTGCCGTCATCGGCGCGGGCACCATGGGCCGCGGCATTGTCATGTGCCTGGCCAATGCCGGCGTGAACGTGCAATGGGTGGACAACAATCCACAGATGCTCGAGCAGGCGCTGACGGCGGTCGCCGAGACTTATGCACACAACGTGCGTCAGGGCCGCATCGATCAGGCCGAGGCGGATGCGCGAATTGCTCGCGTGTCTGCGGCGGCGGATTACGCGGCGATCCGCAATGTCGATCTGGTGATCGAAGCGGTGTACGAAAACCTTGAGCTGAAGCAGAAGATTTTTCGCGAGCTCGATGGCCTGCTCAAGCCCGAGGCTCTGCTGGCGAGCAACACCTCGGCGCTGGATATCGACGCGATTGCCGCTGCGACCCGGCGCCCGGCACAGGTACTGGGCCTGCATTTCTTCAGCCCGGCGCACATCATGAAACTGCTGGAGATCGTGCGTGGGGCGCAGACCTCACCAGCGGCGCTGGACGCGGCGTTGGCGCTCGGCAAGCGCATGGGCAAGGTCAGCGTGGTGTCGGGCAATTGCCACGGTTTCATCGGCAACCGCATGCTGCATCCGTATGTACTTGAAGCGCGCAAGATGCTCCTCGAAGGCGCTTATCCACACCATGTTGACGCCGCGCTGCAAGGCTTCGGTTTTGCCATGGGGCCGTTTCGCATGTACGACGTGGTCGGCATCGATCTGGAGTGGCGTGCTCGGGAGCTCGCTGGTAAAGGGCAGGATGCACCGGAGGTTCAGGTGGATAACCGCTTGTGCGAAATGGATCGGTTCGGGCAGAAGTCCGGTAACGGTTACTACCACTATGAACCGGGCAGTCGACAGGCCGAGCATGATCCCGAGGTCGATGCACTGGTGCTGCGGGTCAGTGAAGAATTGGGTTTCCAGCGTCGCGACATCGGTCCTGACGAAATCCTTGAGCGCTGTTTGCTGGCGCTGGTCAATGAGGGCGCGAAGATCCTGCAGGAAGGCATTGCCGGCTCGGCCCATGACATCGATCTGGTGTACTTGAACGGATATGGTTTTCCAGCGGACAAGGGCGGGCCGATGGCCTGGGCGGATCAGCAAGGGCTCGCGGATATTCATCAGCGCTTGCTGGCGCTGGAGACGCGCCAGGGCGATCAGTGGAAGCCGGCGCGGCTGATTGGCGAACTGGCGGCGCAGGGCAAGGGGTTTGCTCAGGCTTAGTGTTACGGCGAAAATCTATCCCCCTCACCCCGGCCATCTCCCCCAAGGAGAGAGGGGAAAGGGAGCCGATCTTCGTGATTTTCGAATGTGAGCTCGACTCGACAGTTCAGGTCGGTGTATTTCGAGAGAACACCTCGGTCAGTCCCCTCTACCTCTGGGAGAGGGCTAGGGTGAGGGCAAGCGCCCTCACTGAAAAACAAGAGAACCAGCACAACCATGTCCACCCCTCAGCGCACCGACTACCCCCACTTCCAGCCGATCACCACACGCTGGCACGACAACGACGTCTACGGTCACGTCAACAATGTCACCTACTACAGCTTCTTCGACACGGCGGTGAACACTTACCTGATTCAGGTCGGTGGCCTGGATATCCATGACGGCGAAGTGGTGGGATTCGTGGTCAGTTCGGCCTGCGATTATTTTGCCTCGATCGCTTTCCCCGATCTGATTGAGATCGGACTGCGGGTCGGCAAGCTGGGCAACAGCTCGGTGCAATACGAACTGGCTGTGTTCAAGGTCGGCGAAAGCGAGGCATGTGCGGCGGGGCGGTTCGTGCATGTGTTTGTCGATCGCGCGAGCAATCAGCCGGTGCCGATTCCTGCGGGTTTGCGCCGGGCACTGGAGCGGTTGGTCATTTGATCGTGCAAAAAAAATCGCAGCCCCAAGGGCTGCGATTTTCCTTCAAGCCTTCGCCTTAGTGGTGGCGATAGTACTTGTGATGCTTGCGGTGGCCATAGGCGTGACCACGACCTGGATGACCACGGTCGCGGTAGTAGCGACGGTCATCATGGCGACGGTCGTAACGACGATCATCGTCGTCGCTCTTGTTGCCCATGTAGTTACCCAGCGCGCCGCCCGCGCCGCCACCTGCGGCAGAGCCGATCAGGCTGCCGGTGGTGCCGCCCAGACTGCGGCCAACCACGTTACCGCCGGCTGCACCCAGTGCACCGCCGATGGCCGCTTCGCCACGGCTGCGCTTGTCTGCGCCGACCGCACTACCACCCGCGCCGCCCAGGGCTGCGCCGATGGTGGAACCTGTATTGCCGCCTAACGATTGACCGACGACCGAGCCAAGAACCCCGCCCAATGCGCCGCCCACACCTGCTTCGGTGGTGCCTCCGGCAGAAGCGAAGCCACTGACCAGGCCAAGGGACAACAAGAGAATCGAGGAGAACTTCATAGAGGATGAGCCTCAAAGGGATGACGGCGCCGATCCTGAGGCTCTGCAATGGGCGTGACAATCAAAATCCGACGAATAGCACGACTTGTATACAAGATTGCAAGTTACTGTTTTTTCACCGGAACTTAACCGATTTTCGCCGGTCTTTAGTTACTTCGGACAGGCCGTTTTTATGCAAAAACGGCCTTTTTTGTGGGCGGTCGGAAATTTTCGCCGCCGCAGATCTGTTGATTGGTTGATCGCCTTCGCGAGCAGGCTCGCTCCCACATTTGAAACGCATTCCAACTGTGGGAGCGAGCCTGCTCGCGAAGGGACCGGATCTGGCTCCGCGGTTAAGCGGATTCAGCCATGATCAACCCCGTCTCACTCGCCGCTTCCAGCCGGATCGCAATGAACTTCGACGTCGGCGTGTGGCTGCCATCGCCAGTGCTCTCCAGCGGCACCAGCGGATTGACTTCCGGATAGTACGCCGCCGCCTGCCCCGCAGGAATATCGAACGCCAACAATGTAAAACCTTTCACCCGGCGCTCGCGACCGTCGTCCCACAACGAGACGATGTCGGCCTTCTGTCCCGGACGGAAGCCCAGACGAATGATGTCGGCCTCGTTGACGAACAACACGTCGCGCTGGCCCTTCACGCCGCGATAACGATCATCGAGACCATAAATCGTCGTGTTGTACTGATCGTGAGAACGCATCGATTGCAGGATCAGATCAGGCACTTGCCCAGTGGCGCGAGTGCGCTCGTGAACCAGATCTTTCGGCAACTGGTTAGCGCGGAAGTTGGCACGGCCCGAGGGCGTGTTCCACTTGCGTGCGCCCGCCGAGTTGCCCAGATAGAAGCCGCCCGGGTTTTTGATCTTGTCGTTGAAGTCCTTGAAATTCGGGATGGTGTCGGCGATCAGTTCGCGAATGCGCCCGTAATCGGCCACCAGCCAGTTCCAGTCCACCGGTTGGCTGCCCAGCGTCGCAGCAGCGATCCCGGCAATGATCGACGGCTCCGAGCGCATCTGGTTCGACAGCGGCTGCAACTGGCCGTTGGAGGCGTGGACCATGCTGAACGAGTCCTCCACGGTCACCGCTTGCGGGCCTTCGCTCTGGATGTCGATGTCGGTGCGGCCCAGGCACGGCAGGATCAGCGCATCTTTACCGTGAGCCAGGTGGCTGCGGTTGAGCTTGGTGCTGATCTGCACGGTCAGATCGCAGTTGCGCAGCGCTTCGAAGGTGCGTGAGCTGTCGGGCGTGGCCTGGGCAAAGTTGCCGCCCAGACCGATGAAGACCTTGGCGCGACCTTCGGCCATCGCATGAATCGCCTCGACCACGTTGTGACCGTTATGACGCGGCACCTTGAACTGGAAGCGGCGCTCCAGCGAATCGAGGAACGCCACCGGCGGACGCTCGTTGATGCCCATGGTGCGATCGCCCTGCACGTTGCTGTGGCCGCGCACCGGGCACAGGCCGGCGCCTGGTTTGCCGATGTTGCCGCGCAGCAGCATCAGGTTGGCGATTTCCTGAATGGTCGGCACCGAATGACGGTGCTGGGTGATGCCCATGGCCCAGCACATGATCACGTTCTTGCCTTTGGCGTACATGCGCGCGGCCTGCTCGATCTCGACCAGCGTCAGGCCCGACTGCTCGACGATCTGCTCCCATGAGGTGTCGTCGACGATGGCCAGATACTCCAGCACGTTGGTGCTGTGGGCATTGAGGAAGTCATGGTCGAACACCGCCGGTTCGCCAGCCTTTTGCGCATCGCGTTCCCATTGCAGGAGGAACTTGGCCATGCCGCGCAGCACCGCCATGTCGCCGCCGAGTGCCGGGCGGAAATATGCGGTGTTGGTTGGCTTGTCGCCATTGGTGAGCATTTCGATCGGGTGCTGGGGATGCTGGAAACGCTCCAGGCCGCGCTCTTTCAGCGGGTTGATACACACCACCTGAGCGCCGCGTTTGACCGCTTCACGTAACGGTTCGAGCATGCGCGGATGGTTGGTGCCGGGGTTCTGGCCCCAGACGAAAATCGCGTCGGCGTGTTCGAAGTCGTCGAACGTCACCGTGCCTTTGCCGACCCCGACGCTCTGCGCCAACGCCACGCCGCTGGCCTCGTGGCACATGTTCGAGCAGTCAGGGAAATTGTTGGTGCCGTAAGCCCGCACGAACAGTTGATACAGATACGCCGCTTCGTTGCTGGCGCGGCCCGAGGTGTAGAACTCGGCCTGATCCGGGCTCGGCAGATTGCGCAGGTGCTTGCCGATCAGGGCGAAGGCATCTTCCCAACTGATCGGCTTGTAGCGATCGGACTCGGCGTCGTAGACCATCGGCTCGGTCAGGCGACCCTGATATTCCAACCAGTAATCGCTTTGTTCCAGCAGGGAAGTAACGCTGTGCTTGGCGAAGAATTTGGCATCGACACGGCGTTTGGTGGCTTCCCAGTTCACCGCTTTGGCGCCGTTCTCGCAGAACTTGACCATGCCGCTTTCCGGCGAATCACCCCAGGCGCAACCCGGGCAGTCGAAGCCGCCGTTCTGGTTGGTCTTGAGCATCATGCGCAGGTTTTTCAGGGCGTTGTCGCTGGTCAACCAGGCCTGGGCCACACTGATCAGGGCACCCCAGCCGCCGGCGGCACCTTTGTAAGGCTTGTAGCGCGGGACAGGTTTCTGGTCGGCTTGATGATGTTGGCTCACGCTTGATTCTCCATCGCGGGGCTGTACACCCGCGGCGCACTTTTCTGCGGCAGGTGGATGAGATTGAGGTTGTGGCGCCGGGCCCATTGCACGGCCAGGCCGGTGGGTGCCGACAGGCTGACCAGGGTCTGGATGCCGGCACGCAAGACTTTCTGGATCAATTCGAGGCTGCAACGGCTGGTGACGATCGCCAGCCCACCCTCGGTGGAAATCTTCTGGCGGATCAGCCCGCCGATCAACTTGTCGAGAGCGTTGTGCCGGCCGATGTCTTCACGGCCAAGCAGCAATTCTCCGTGGGCGTTCATGAACACCGCCGCGTGCACCGCGCCGCAGTGCTGGCCAAGTGGCTGAAATGCGCCGATGCGCTGGCGCAGACCCTCAAGCCACTCGATCGGTGGCAACGCCGCGCCCGGCAACACCTTGAGATCGGGCAGCGCCTGTTCCACCGCTTCGACGCCGCACAGTCCGCAACCACTGGTGCCGGCCAAATGCCGACGTTGCTGCTTGAGGTTCCAGAATGCCCGGTTGGCGATGGTCACTTGCGCGTATTGCGCCGAGCCTGAGCCTGTCAGTTGCAGATCGTAAATATCGCTGGCGTCTTCGATGATGCCGCTGCCGAGGCTGAAACCGACGATGAAATCCTCAAGGTCGGTCGGCGTCACGAGCATCACTGCCTGGCTGATGCCGTTGTAGGCGATCGCCAACGCAACTTCTTCGGCCAGCGCGGTGCTGGCCGATGCCTCAAGGGGTAGATCGCTGTAGCTATAGGTCTGGCTGGCGGCAGGCGCAGGCGCTTCATTTGCTGGCGCCGCGCAGGCTGGGCGCTTGGCGTTCATGGCATCACCGACGGTTTGATCTAGGTCAAGACTAGGCGCGGCAAGTTGTCACGTCTAATCGCTATTACCGATCTACCGATAGATGCCGTCGATCAAGTGTCGTTTGGCGATTTCTGATAGAGCGCGAAACAGGCTTCTGCCAGCGCCGAACGCGGTGCGCCACGGCGCATGATCAGCCCCAGCGGCGCGAGGGTGTGGGCATTCTCGATGGGTTGCAGGCGCAGATGATCGGCAAGGTTTTCCGCGCCGCCGTCGAGCGGCATGATCGCGCAGCAGAAGCCGCCATGTACCGCTTGCAGCAATTGATGCACGGCATCGGTTTGCAGCAGCGGCTGCGGCGTCAGGCCCCGACTGTGGAAGTTGTGGTCGATGGACTGGCGAAAGTGCATGCCGCTGGTGAGCATGCACAGCGGCAGTTCGATCAGCGATTCCCAGCTCAGTGGTTCTTGGCCGAAGTTGAACGAGCGCTCGTCATAGAGCAAGCCCATGCGCGTCTCGTTGAAGGCCAGCGAATCGAAGCGCTCGCTGTCCAGACGCTCCAGATACGACACGCCGATGTCGATGCGGTTGTTCGCCAGATGTTCGAGCACCTGTTCGGAGCTCAGCGATGACAGCTCGAAGCGCAGTTCCGGATGCGCCGCGTGCAGGCGTTGCATCAGCGGCAACGGATCGAAACTCGACAGCGGCACCACACCCAGGCGCAGCGTACCGATCAGGTTGCCACGACAGGCCGCCGCTTCCGCCTGCAAGCCGTCATACGCCGCCAGCACCGTGCGCGCCCACGCCAGCACGCGCTCGCCCGGCGCGGTGAAGCCTTCGAAGCGCTGGCCACGGTTGACCAATGGCAGATCAAGTTCTTCTTCAAGGCTGCGCAAACGCATCGACAGGGTCGGCTGGGTGATGTGGCAGCGCGCGGCGGCCTGGCCGAAATGGCGGGTTTCGTCGAGGGCGATGAGGAATTTCAGCTGCTTGATGTCCATCTTCGCTCCGGGCGGTTGGCGGGGTGTGGCGATTCTACCGCCTGCGGCGCGGCAGCGTCATTGGTCGGACTGGAACCGGGTTTGGCTGGGGTGGTCTAGTCTTGGACGACTGGAACCTAAATCAAGGAGTGTGCGCTATGAGTCTGTTGAGCTTTGTGAAAGAGGCCGGGGAGAAGCTGATTGATCTGCTGACCCCGGGCAATGCCAACGCCAGTGAGCAGTTGAAGGAACATATCAGCAAGGTCGGGCTGGGCAATCCCAACGTGCAGGCGACCGTGGATGGCGACAAGGTGACGGTCACCGGTGAAGTGGCGAGCCAGGAAGAAAAGGAAAAGATTTTGCTCGCAGTCGGCAACATTGCGGGCGTAGGCAGTGTGGATGATCATATCACCGTGACCGGGCCGGTGGTGGCTGCAGCAAAGTTTGTCGTGGTGAAAAAAGGCGACACCCTCAGCGCGATTTCCCTCGCTGTGTATGGCAATGCCAACCAGTACAACAAGATCTTTGAGGCGAACAAGCCGCTGCTGTCGCATCCGGACAAGATCTATCCGGGGCAGACTCTGCGTATTCCTGAATAACTTGCGAAACCGCTTTCGCGAGCAGGCTCGCTCCCACATTTGAAACGCATTCCAGTGTGGGAGCGAGCCTGCTCGCGAAGGACGCAACGCGGGATCACAACCCGGCAATGAGATCGCGATAATCCTCAACTGCCGCAAACTCAGCCGTGTCCTTCGGCCCCTTGCGGCTGTCCGGTTCTTTCACTGCGAGCAAATGCGCCACGCCAAAATCCCGCGCACTGCGCAGGATCGGCAAGGTGTCGTCGATGAACAGGCTGCGCGCCGGATCAAAACCGATGTCGGCCTGCAAGGCATCCCAGAACTGCGGGTTCTCCTTGGGATAACCATAGTCATGCGAGCTGATCAGCCGCTCGAAGTAGGGCGCCAGTTCGATCCGTTCCAGTTTCAACGACAGCGAATCGCGGTGGGCATTGGTGATCATGATCACCCGTTTGCCGGCGCGTTTGATTGCGTCGAGAAAGGTATCGGCGTCCGCGCGCAGGGCGATCAAGTGCGCGGTTTCCTGTTTCAATTCGCGCACCGACAATTTCAGTTCCGCGCTCCAGAAATCCAGGCAATACCATTGCAACTGGCCGGCGTGGCGTTCGAACAATGGCTGCAACTCCAGCTCGGCCATGGCCCGGCTGATGCCGTGCAGTTCGGCGTAGCGCTGGGGCAGATGCTCGAGCCAGAAGTGGTTGTCGAAGTGCAGATCCAAAAGTGTGCCGTCCATGTCGAGCAGGACGGTATCGATCTCGGACCACGGTAAAGAAGGCATGGCAACGTCTCGAACGGTGAAAGGATATCCGACGCAAACAATCGGGAAAGCCGCGTTATAGTAGCGCGTTCACGCCAAGGAGCTTTGCATGCGCCAGAAACCCACCGTACTCGCCCGCGAGATCGTCGCCACCAGTCGCCTGTTTCGCGTCGAAGAACTCAAGCTGCGATTTTCCAATGGCGTGGAGCGCACTTACGAGCGTCTGGTCGGCAAGGGTGCGGGCTACGGCGCGGTGATGATCGTCGCGATGCTTGATGCTGAACACGCGGTGCTGATCGAGGAATATTGCGGCGGCACCGACGAGTACGAACTGTCTCTGCCCAAAGGCCTGATCGAGCCGGGCGAAGATGTGCTGGCAGCGGCCGAGCGGGAACTCAAGGAAGAGGCCGGTTATGGCGCACGCCAGTTGGAACATCTGACCGAGCTGTCGCTGTCGCCCGGTTACATGAGCCAGAAGATCCAAGTGGTGCTGGCCACCGAGCTCTACGAAGAACGGCTGGAAGGCGATGAGCCCGAGCCGATGCGGGTCGACAAGGTCAATCTGCGCGAACTGTCGGCGCTGGCGCTCAATCCGCAATTCACCGAAGGCCGCGCATTGGCGGCGCTGTATTTGACTCGTGATCTGCTGAGCCAGCGCGGGGTGTTCAGCTATGAGTGAGACGTTGATGAATTTCCCCCATCCGTTGATGGCACCGGTGGTTGAGCTGGCGTTGCAGGCCGGCGAGGCGATTCTGCCGTTCTGGCGTGTCGGCGTTGAAGTCACCGC
Organism: Pseudomonas moraviensis subsp. stanleyae; assembly: GCF_036283065.1. Lineage (GTDB taxonomy): Bacteria > Pseudomonadota > Gammaproteobacteria > Pseudomonadales > Pseudomonadaceae > Aquipseudomonas > Aquipseudomonas stanleyae. The sequence continues at coordinate 463,786 of NZ_JAADJI010000001.1, read as the reverse complement.
CAAGTCCGATGATTCACCGGTGACAGCCGCCGACCTGGCTGCGCATCACCTTATCGTTGCCGGGCTGAAGGCGCTTGATCCGAGCATTCCAGTGCTGTCCGAAGAGGACGCCGATATCCCGCAGAGCGTGCGCGCCGGTTGGCAGCGCTGGTGGCTGGTGGATCCGCTGGACGGCACCAAGGAGTTCATCAGTGGCAGCGAAGAGTTCACCGTTAACATCGCGCTGGTCGAACACGGCCGGGTGGTGTTTGGCGTGGTAACTATGCCGACCAACGGTCGCTTTTACGTCGGCGGTGGCGGACTCGGTGCGTGGCGTGGCGACAAGGGTGCAACGCCGGTGCCGATTCAGGTGCGCGATGTGCCTGCGCCAGGCGAGGCGTTTACCGTGGTCGCCAGCCGTCGCCATTCAAGTCCCGAGCAAGAGCGTTTGCTGGCCGGGTTGAGCGCGAGTCTTGGTGAGTTGCAACTGGCCAATATCGGCAGTTCCTTGAAGTTTTGCCTGCTGGCCGAAGGTGCTGCCGATTGCTATCCACGTCTTGCGCCCACTTCACAGTGGGACACGGCGGCAGCGCAGGGCGTACTGGAAGGGGCGGGGGGCGAGGTGCTGGATCTGAACGGCGAGGCGTTCAGTTATCCGCCGCGGGAATCGCTGTTGAATGAATTCTTTCTGGCGTTGCCGGCGAAGGCTGCCTGGCGCGCGCGGTTGTTGGAGTTGGCTCGAGGCTAACTGCCTGATCCGGAATCCCCCTCACCCCAGCCCTCTCCCCCAGGAGAGGGAGCCGACCGAGTTGTCTGGCGCTATGCATCGACCTGGAGAATCGAGTCGATTGTGGATTCGGCGAAGCAGTTTCACGTCGACGTAAATCTGCAGCATCCCCGTATCGGTGCCCTCTCCCTCGGGAGAGGGCTAGTGGGGCTTTTGATCTTCAGCTGTGCAAAACGTACTGCCCGGTAAATCTCACCGCCTCGTCCTCACTTCCCGCATTCAGGATCCGCGTATTCAGCGTCAACCGCGCCCGTCCATAACGCCGATACATCGCCACAAACCGCTTCCACACCGCCGCATCCGGCGCCGGACAAATCGCCACGGCGTCCCCGGTTACCGGCAGCGGATAACTGATCTGCCCTTCCTGGATGACGATGTGTCCGTCGGCAATCCCTTCTTCTTTCAAACGCAAATGCAACCAGCCCCAACCGGCCAGCACCGCGCCGCAGTAGAGGCTGCCGCCAAACATGGTGCTCTTGTGATTGACGTTGGGCGCAAGCGGCAGGTGCAGGCTCAATTGCTGCTCGTGCCACTCGAGCACCTCGAGGCCCATTTCAGCGGTCAGCGGAATGTCGTGATGCAGCACCGTTTGCAGGTATTCGCTCGCGCTGCTCATTCGTTCTCTTCTCCGTGGCTGCTGTCGCCGAAATTCAGGCCATGTTTGCGCAACTTGTCATGCAGAGTCTTGCGCGGAATACCCAACGCCTCTGCGAGGCTGCGCACCGAGCTGTGCGAGCGCGCCAGTTCGGCGGCGATCAACGATTTTTCGAAGTTTTCCACTTGCTCGCTGAGGCCGCCGCTGACCATTTCGACAGGCGTACCGCCGCTGCCATCGGCGCTGTTGTCCAGAGCCAGCTCCAGACCCAGCGCAAAGCGCTCGGCGGCATTTTGCAGTTCACGCACATTGCCCGGCCAGGTGTGGCGCAGCAGCAGGGCGCGTTGCGCCGGTTGCAGTTCATGGGGCGGCAAGCCGTGGCGGGCGCTGGCTTCGTCGGCGTAGTGCTGGAACAGCACCAAGGCGTCTTCACCACGTTCGCGCAGGGGCGGGATGCGCAGCGGCGCGACGTTGAGGCGGTAATACAAGTCGGCGCGGAAGCGACCCTGATCGGCCGCCTGGCGCAAATCTTCCTTGGTCGCGGCGATGACGCGGATGTCCAGCGGGATCAACTGATTGCCGCCCAGGCGTTCAACGACGCGCTCTTGCAGCATGCGCAGCAGTTTCACTTGCACGTCCATGCTCATGCTTTCGATTTCGTCGAGAAACAGCGTGCCGCCGTTGGCAAATTCGAATTTACCGATGCGGCGCTTCTGCGCGCCGGTGAAGGCGCCGGGCTCGTGGCCGAACAACTCGCTTTCCACCACCGATTCGGCGAGTGCGCCGGCGTTGATCGCCACGAACGGGCCGTTGCGCCGGCTCGACAAGTCGTGCAGCGCACGGGCGACCACCTCTTTGCCAGCGCCGGTCTCGCCGAGGATCAGCACGTCAGCCTTGGTCGCCGCCAGCGCACCGATCTGCTCCCGCAGGCGCAGCATCGGTGTCGAGTGGCCGACCAGTCGCGCGCTCAGTTCGTTGCGATCACTCAGGGCCAGACGCAGGCTGCGGTTGTCCAGCACCAGTCGCCGTAGCGAGAGGGCGCGACGGACACTGTCGAGCAGCGCATCGCTGGCAAATGGTTTTTCCAGAAAGTCATACGCGCCGGCGCGCATCGCCTGCACTGCCAGCGGTACGTCGCCATGACCGGTGATCAGCAGCACCGGCAGCTCGGGATCCTGTGCGTGCAATTCACTGAGCAGTTCGAGGCCGTCCATGCCCGGCATGCGGATGTCGCTGACCACTACACCCGGCCAGTCACGCTCAAGTTGCGCGGCCAGCCCCTTGGCTTCGGACAGTGGCAGGATTTTCAGGCCGGCCAGGTCCAGTGTCTGGCCGAGGGCCTGGCGCAGGTGCGGATCGTCGTCGATCAACACTACCTGGATGCGATTGTCGATGGTCATGCACTTCGGTCCTCGGACGGTTGCAGGCTGACTCCGGGCGCGCCGGCGCGCAGGCGCAGGGTAATCAGGGCGCCGCCCTGCTTGTGGTTGGCGAACGACAGCTCGCCGCCAAAGGCGCGCATCAGCGTTTCACAAATGGCCAGCCCCAGACCCAGACCCTGTGTGCGGGTCTTGGTGGTGTAGAAGGGCTCGCTGGCGCGGCCAAGGGCTTCCATGCAGAACCCGGGGCCGTTATCGCGAATGTACAGATTGACGCCGTCGGCAGTGGCTTCGGCACTCAGCCACAGTTTGCGCGGCGGGCCTTTTTCGGTGAGGGCATCAAGGGCGTTGGCCAGCAGATTGCCAAGGACCTGACGCAATCGGGTTTCGCCGGCCTCGACCCACAGCGTCGCGGCGGGCAAATCGCGGATCAGTTCAACTTCCATGCTGCGCCGACGTTTGGCCAGCAACGCCAACGCATCGTCCAGCGCCGGTTGCAGGGCAACGCTTTCCGGTGCGTGGCGATCGCGGCGGGCGAAGGCGCGCAGGTGGGCGATGATCGAGGCCATGCGCCCGGTCAGTTCGCTGATCAGCTTGAGGTTGCCGCGCGCATCCTCGGTGCGCTGATGATCGAGCAGCACTTCGGCGTTTTCCGCATAGCTGCGAATCGCCGCCAGCGGCTGGTTGAGTTCATGGCTGATGCTCGCCGACATGGTGCCCAGCGCCGACAGTTTGCCGGCCTGAACCAGATCGTCCTGGGCGCGCACCAGCTCCTGCTGCGCGTGCTCGCGCTCAAGCACTTCCTGTTTCAAACGGCGGTTGAGGCCTTCCAGATCGCTGGTGCGCTCGGCAACCCGGCCTTCCAGCTCGCGGCGGGCCTTGGCCTCGAAGGCGATGCGCTCCAGATAATGCCGGCGACGCTGCATCATCAAACCCACCAGCAGCATGACCACCAACAGCGTGGCGCCACCGATCGCGACCACCGTGCGCACCGGGCGGTCGATCAACGTGCGCGGGGCGAGGATGCTCACGCTCCAGCCGGTTTCGGCGATGTCGTGGGTCTGCGTGAGCCAGGCGTCGGGACTGAGATTCAGCGGTCGGGGTTCGCGGGTTGGGTAGGGCTGGATCGCGGTGATCGCGGCGCGCTCCGTTTCGCTCAGCTCACGGGTGGCGCGAAAACGCCATTCCGGGCGCGAAGTCAGGATGACCACGCCGTTATGGTCGGTCACCAGCAGTTGTTCCGGGGTTTTGCCCCACAGGCTTTCGGTGTGGTCGAGATCGACCTTGATTACCAGCACGCCGATGATTTTTTCGCCGTTGCGCACAGCCGCGGCGAAGAAGTAACCGCGTTTGGCCGAAGTGGTGCCGAGGCCGAAGAAGCGTCCGAGGCGTCCGGCCATGGCTTCGCTGAAATACGGACGGAAAGCGAAATTGCGGCCGACGAAACTGTCGCGTTTGTCCCAGTTCGACGCTGCCAGAGTCTGGCCGGACGTGTCCATCAGGTACATGACTTCGGCGCCGGTCTGCGCGGCGATGTTTTTCAGCAGGCGATTGGCGTTGCCTTGGGTGACGCCGTCGTCCGGCGCGCCAAGTACCGCACGCAGGGCCGGCAGGTCACCGAGGATCTGCGGCAACACCTCATAACGATGCAGAGTGCCGAGCAGGTTGGCGACGTAGAGGTCGAGGGTCTGGCGATTCTGCCCGGCAAGTTCGCTGCGGTAATAGCGTTCGGCGAGATGTTCCAGCGGCCACAGCAGCGGCGCCAGGCACAGGGCCAACAGCGCGAGGCTGCGCCAGCGAGGTCTGCGGGGAAGTGTTGGTTTCATAAGCCGAATGCGCCTGTAGAGACAGGCGCATTATGCCCGGCCTCAGTCGAAGACGTCAGCGTCCTTGAGCAGCGCGGCGGTCTGATCCTTGGCCGACAGTTTCGGTGCTTCGTCCAGTTGCCAGTCGATGCCCAGCGCCGGGTCGTCCCAGCGAATGCTGCGCTCGGAAGACGGGTCGTAGTAGTTGGTGGTCTTGTAGAGAAATTCGGCGAACTCGCTCATCACCACGAAACCGTGGGCGAAACCTTCCGGTACCCACAACTGACGATGGTTTTCCGCCGACAGGCGCACCGCCACCGATTTGCCGAAATGCGGCGAACTGCGACGGATGTCCACCGCCACATCGAGCACTTCACCAACGGTCACGCGAACCAGTTTGCCCTGGGTGTTCTGCAACTGGTAATGCAGGCCACGCAGCACGCCTTTTTGCGAGCGCGAATGGTTGTCCTGCACAAACTGCGTTTCCAGACCGGTGGCGTCCTTAAACGCCTTGGCATTGAAACTCTCGTAGAAAAAACCGCGCTCGTCGCCGAACACCTTGGGTTCGATGATCAGAACACCGGGCAGATCGGTGGTGATGACATTCATGAGGATTTCCATAGACAGGTGTGAATGGCCGACATTCTTGCGCAAAGCGCTGCGGGGCGCGAGTGTTCGGTTGGAATTGGGCCATTCAGTGGCGCTGGGGCTTGCGTAACCGCCAAGGCAATGGCGATATAAGTGCCTAATAAAATTTCAGGGGTCGTTTCATGCCGCTCGCCACGTTGATTCATCGCGCCAGTTTGCCCGGTCCGCAGGTTTCAGAGGCGCAGGCGCTGCAATGGCTGGCCGAATATTACGGGCTTGTCGGCACGTTGCAGGCGCTGGGCAGCCAGCAGGATCTGAATTATCGCGTCGACAGCGAGCGTGGGCGCTTCGTATTGAAAGTCTGTCGTGGCGACTACGCGCTTGTGGAGCTGCAAGCCCAGCACGCCGGCCTCAAGTATCTGGCCGAGCACTCGGCGATCAAAGTGCCTCGCGTGATCGCTGCCAATAACGGTGAAGACCTGTTGTCGCTGCAAGCCAATGGCGAAGCGGTACATGTTCGGTTGCTGGAGTACATCGACGGGCAGCCACTGACTGATTTCGATCATCTTGGTCAGGACGTGGTCGCCGGTTTTGGCCGGCTCTGTGGCGAGATGGATCTGGCGCTGGCAGGCTTCGATCACTCGGGCCTTGAGCGCACCTTGCAATGGGATGCGCGTCACGCCAACGCTTTGATCGGTCATCTGTTGCCGGTGATCAGAGACGAGCAGCAGCGTGCGGCGATCAGCGTGGCTGCCGAGCAGGCCGAGCGCCGTTTGCGGCCGTTGCTGGACACGCTGCCAATGCAGGCGATTCACATGGATATCACCGATGACAACGTCGTCTGGGCGCGCGACGCCCAGCGCCATTGGCAGTTGCAGGGCGTGATCGATTTCGGGGATCTCGTACGCACCTGGCGCATCACCGATCTGTCGGTAACCTGTGCGGCTTTGCTGCATCACGCCGATGGCGATCCGTTTGTCATCCTGCCGGCCATCAAGGCTTATCACGCGGTCAATCCGTTGCACTACGCAGAACTGCAAGCGCTGTGGCCGTTGATCGTCGCGCGAGCGGCGGTGCTGGTGCTCAGTGGCGAGCAGCAAGTGAGCATCGATCCGGGCAATACCTACAGCCGCGACAACCTCAGTCATGAGTGGGAAATCTTCCGCGTCGCTACCTCGGTGCCACTGGCGCTGATGGAGGCGGCAATTATCACCGCCGTGGGCCAGACCTTGGCGAAGGACGAACAGGCAGAATTTGCGCCGCTGTTGCCCGGACTGGTCGGGCGCGAATTTGCCCTGATCGACTTGGGCGTGTTGAGCCCGCACTTCGAGGCGGGCAACTGGGAGCAGCAGGGCATCGATCAACGCTTGCTGTCAGAAGCCGCAGCGGTGCATGGGCTGGCGGCGACGCGTTATGGCCAATACCGCTTGTCACGCACGCGGCCGGACAGCGCGACTGAACCGGATACGTTGCCGTTGCATGTCGAATTACGCGTGCCGACTGGAAGCGAAGTGCAAGCACCGTTCGCGGGCGTCCTGAGTCAAACGGCGGACGGTGCGCTGCAACTCTGTGGCCCGCTGTTCAATGTTCGTCTCTGGGGCGTGACGGCAATCCTTGAGCATGGCGCGACACTGGATAAAGGCCAGAAACTCGGTGGAGTCACTGGGCCGCTGATTGTGCAATTGTGCCGAGGAGCAGAACTCGACGCGCCGCTGTTCTGCACGCCGTGCCGTGCACCGGCCTGGCAGGCGTTATGCCCGTCGCCGGCGACGTTGCTCGGGCTGGCCTGCGACGCCGAACCGGAGCTGGACTCGCAAACCCTGCTCGAACGCCGCGATGCCAGTTTCGCCCGCACGCAAAAACACTACTACGTCGACCCGCCGCGCATTGAACGCGGCTGGCGCAATCACCTGATCGACATGCAGGGCCGTTCGTATCTGGACATGCTCAATAACGTCGCCGTGCTTGGCCACGGCCACCCTCGGATGGCGGCGGTCGCAGCACGGCAGTGGTCGCTGCTCAATACCAACTCGCGCTTCAACTATGCGGCGGTCGCTGAGTTTTCCGAGCGCTTGCTCAAGCTCGCACCGAAGGGCATGGATCGAGTGTTTCTGGTCAACAGCGGCAGCGAGGCCAATGACCTGGCGATTCGCCTGGCCTGGGCCTACAGCGGCGGGCGCGACATGATCAGCGTGCTCGAGGCCTATCACGGCTGGACGGTCGGCGCCGATGCGGTGTCGACGTCGATTGCCGACAACCCGAAGGCCTTGGAAAGTCGCCCGGACTGGGTGCATCCAGTGACCGCACCGAACACCTATCGCGGCGAATTCCGCGGCCCCGATTCGGCGCCGGATTACGTGCGCAGCGTCGAACATCATCTGCAAAAACTGGCCGAGCAGAAGCGCCAACTGGCCGGCTTCATCTGCGAGCCGGTGTATGGCAATGCCGGTGGTATTTCTTTGCCGCCGGGTTATCTGCAACAGGTGTATGCACGGGTGCGCGCGCAGGGCGGGCTGTGCATCGCTGACGAAGTGCAGGTCGGTTACGGGCGCATGGGCCATTTTTTCTGGGGTTTCGAGGATCAGGGCGTGGTGCCGGACATCATCACCATGGCCAAAGGCATGGGCAACGGTCAGCCACTTGGCGCGGTGATCACCCGCCGGGAGATCGCCGAGGCGCTGGAGGCCGAGGGCTATTTCTTTTCCTCAGCGGGCGGCAGCCCGGTGAGTTGTCAGATCGGCATGGCAGTGCTCGATGTCATGGAAGAAGAAAAGCTATGGGGAAACGCGCAGGTGGTCGGAGGCCACTTCAAGGCGCGGCTTGAAGCGTTGATCGATAAACATCCGCTGGTAGGCGCGGTGCACGGCTCCGGGTTTTATCTGGGGCTTGAGTTGATCCGCAATCGGCAGAAGCTGGAGCCGGCGACCGCCGAGACTGCGTTGCTGTGTGATCGTCTGCGTGATCTGGGGATCTTCATGCAGCCGACCGGTGATTACCTGAATATTCTCAAGATCAAGCCACCGATGGTGACGTCGCGCCAGAGTGTGGATTTCTTCGTCGACATGCTGGATCGGGTGCTTACCGAAGGCGTGTAAGCAAGGCACATCCCCTGTGGGAGCGAGCCTGCTCGCGAAAGCTGTGTATCAGTCACCACATGCCGTGACTGACACAGCGCATTCGCGAGCAGGCTCGCTCCCACATTTGTTTTCGGCCTTAAATTCGATTTGTATCGGTTTACTAAACGTTTAAATAGAATATTTCCGGATCTATAGCTTTTAAAGTCGATATTTATCGGCTATAAAGTCGCCATTGCCCCGGCATGGCGATCTCTTGTCCGGTGCGCGCGTTTTCTTTTCGGTCGAATTTCTTGACCGTCAAAGCACAAGCCCGGAGATGATTCATGAGCCGTATCGTTACCGTCGCCGCCACGCAGATGGCCTGTTCGTGGGACCTTGAAGCCAACCTCGAAACCGCTGAAAGGCTGGTGCGCGAAGCCGCCGCCAAAGGCGCGCAGATCATCCTCATCCAGGAACTGTTCGAGGCGCCGTACTTTTGCCAGAAGCCGAATCCGGATTACCTGCAACTGGCGACGACGGTTGAAGAGAACGTGGCCATCAAGCATTTCCAGAAAATCGCCAAAGAGTTGCAAGTAGTGCTGCCGGTTAGCGTCTACGAACTGGCCGGCCGGGCGCGTTTCAACAGCATCGCGATCATCGACGCCGACGGCAGCAACCTCGGGATTTACCGCAAGAGCCACATCCCCGACGGCCCGGGCTATCACGAAAAGTATTACTTCAACCCGGGCGACACTGGCTTCAAGGTGTGGAACACCCGTTACGCGAAAATCGGCGTCGGCATCTGCTGGGATCAGTGGTTCCCGGAAGCGTCGCGCAGCATGGCCCTGCAAGGTGCGGAGATTCTCTTTTATCCAACCGCGATCGGCAGCGAGCCGCACGACAAGAGCATTTCTTCGCGCGATCACTGGCAACGTGTGCAGCAGGGCCATGCCGGCGCCAACCTGATGCCACTGATCGCCAGTAACCGCATCGGCAACGAAGAACAGGACGGCTACGACATCACCTTCTATGGGTCTTCGTTCATCGCCAACCAGTTCGGCGAAAAAGTGCAGGAGCTGAATAAAACCGAAGAAGGTATTCTTGTGCACACGTTCAACCTCGACGAGCTGGAACATATTCGCAGCGCGTGGGGTTCATTTCGCGACCGCCGGCCGAATCTGTACGGCGCGTTGAAAACCCTCGACGGTTCCCTGGAGTCCTGATGACCACATTGAAAAGTACCCCACGCGCCGACGGCTTCTACATGCCGGCCGAGTGGGCGCCTCAAACCCAGACCTGGATGATCTGGCCCGAGCGCCCGGACAACTGGCGTCTGGGTGGCAAACCGGCGCAGGCCGCGCACGTCGCGGTAGCCAAAGCCATCGCCCGTTTCGAGCCAGTGACCGTTGCGGTCTCCGCCGGCCAATACGAAAACGCCCGCGCGCGCCTCGATGTGCCGAATATCCGCGTGGTGGAAATGTCCAGTGACGACGCCTGGGTTCGCGACAGCGGCCCGACCTTCGTCATCAACAACCAAGGCGAAGTGCGCGGTGTGAACTGGGATTTCAACGCCTGGGGTGGTTTCGATGGCGGCCTGTATGCACCGTGGAACCGTGATTCGCAGGTCGGCGGCAAGATCCTCGAGATCGAGCGCAGCCCGCGTTACCGCACCCAAGGTTTCGTGCTCGAAGGCGGCTCGATTCATGTCGACGGCGAAGGCACGCTGATCACCACCGAAGAATGCCTGCTCAACCGCAATCGCAACCCGCACCTGAGCCGCGAAGAAATCGAAGCGGTGCTCAGCGACAAACTGTCCGTGGACAAAGTCATCTGGCTGCCGGATGGCTTGTTCAACGACGAAACCGACGGCCATGTGGATAACTTCTGTTGCTACGTGCGTCCGGGCGAAGTGTTGCTGGCGTGGACCGATGATCCGCAGGATCCGAACTACCCGCGCTGTCAGGCCGCGATGCAAGTGCTGCAAAACAGCACCGACGCCAAGGGCCGCCCGTTCACGGTGCACAAAATGCCGATTCCGGGGCCGCTGTATGCGACCGAAGAAGAATGCGCCGGAGTTGATCCGGTGGACGGTTCGCAGGAGCGCAACCCTTCCGTGCGTCTGGCCGGTTCCTACGTAAACTTCCTGATCGTCAACGGCGGCATCATCGCGCCAAGTTTCGACGACCCGATGGATGCCCCAGCCAGGGAAATCCTGCAGAAGCTGTTCCCACAACACGAAGTGGTGATGGTGCCGGGGCGCGAACTGTTACTGGGTGGCGGCAATATTCACTGCCTTACCCAACAACAGCCAGCGCCGCACAAAGAGTGAGTTGAGTCGTAACAGCTTGAGTTGGTTAGCAAAACAACCAGGCAATGATTAGCTCGCTACGCATGAAAGCAAGCCCGCGGCCCGTCAGGACCGCGGGCTTGTTTGTATCCGCCGGTCGACATTCAAATCGCTTTGGCATAGCTCTTGTATTGCTCCTGATGCACTAGGGAGGGAGGGGAACTTCAACAGTTCTGTCACAAACCTTGGATAACGTAGCCGCTCATGAACGGGGGAGAGCGCTGAAATGAACGCCGAAGTGAACGTAGTCAGCGAGCGGACTGTGCATCCCATGGCCGTCAACGGCGAATCGCTCCAGCTTGTCGCGCACTGGTTGAAGTCCAATGGAACGCGTCAGATCAGAGAACCTGATCCGCGCCGGATGATGATCGAGCGCTACCCCGCTGGCCTGTTCAGCGAGGCCGAGCTGGAAGCCTTGTGGGATGTGATGGAAGGATAAGAACAATAGGGATTGGTAAAAGCGCTGCCGGGATGGCGGCGCTTTTTTTTGCACTGACATTTGTACACTTCGGTTCAATGTGGGAGCGAGCCTGCTCGCGAAGGCGTCAGCACTTTCACTGCCTTGTTGACTGGCCACCGCTTTCGCGAGCAGGCTCGCTCCCACAGACCAAAACTCCCTGCTCAACTCCATTTTTCTGCAATCCGCCCGCTAGGAATTTACGTTTCTTAGACGTTTTTCGCCTATTTAAAGACGATTCTTGAAATTGACACACTGTTCAGGGCGCGGCTACGATTCGGCCCAGCGCCTGTGGCTAACCGCCATGACTCAAAACAAGGAGCAGGCCCGCCATGACGTTTTCGTTGGCGGGTCTTTTTGTTTCGGGGTGAATACAAGAGTGCAAAAGCGCCGTTTCAGCCGTTCGACACAGCGCGTTTCAACCCGTAATAAGGAAAACAAAATGTTGAACAAGCGAATCAGTCTGATCGCACTGGGGATGTTGAGTGCTACACAGGGCATGGCTAACGACCAGGCCGAATCCAAGGGTTTCGTTGAAGACAGCAGCCTGAAAGTGCTGTTGCGCAACGCCTACATCAATCGTGATTACAAAGACGGTCGCCCGGACAAAGCCGAGTGGGGCCAAGCGGCGATCGGCACGTTCTCGTCCGGCTTCACCCAGGGCACCGTCGGTGTCGGTGTTGACGCCTTTGGTCTATACGCGCTGCGTCTGGACGGCGGCAAGGGTCGTACCGGCGCGCAGGGCATCGACTTCTTCAAGCAGGAAAACGACGGTCGCGCGAACCACGACATCGCCAAGGGCGGCGCTGCGGTCAAGTTCCGTGTGTCCAACACCGTACTGACCTACGGCGACCAGATGCCGGCCCTGCCGGTGCTGAGCTACGACAACGTACGTCTGCTGCCGGAAAGCTATACCGGGACTTTGATCACCTCCCGTGAGATCGAAGGCCTGGAATTGAACGCCGGTCGTTTCACCGCCGAGTCGCGCAAGAGCGATGAAGGCCGTGACAGCGGCGGCCTGAAGTCGATCAACGTGCTGGGCGGCAGCTATCAGTTCACCGAACACTTCAAAGGCGCACTGTACGCGTCCGACGTTGAAGACGTCTTGAAGAAACAATACGTGAACGCCAACTACGTGATCCCGTTCAACAAGGACCAGTCGCTTACCCTGGACTTCAATGGCTACCGCACCAAGCTCGACAGCTCGTACGTGCGCGAAAACACCATACCGGGCGAAAGCATCGTCACTGGTCGCGACAACAAGATCTGGAGCCTGGCAGCCACCTTCGCCACCGGCCCGCACTCGTTCACCGTGGCGCACCAGCGTTCCACTGGCGACAGCAACCTTGGTTACGCCTATGGCGGTTATCAGAAAGACCAGCACCGCGTCGGCGACGGTGGCAACTCCATCTACCTGGCCAACTCCTACTGGTCCGACTTCAACGCCGAAGACGAACGCAGCTGGCAGCTGGGCTACGGCCTGGACTTCGGCTCGTTCGGCGTACCGGGTCTGAGCTACAACTTCGCTTACGTGCGTGGCGACAACATCACCACGTCCACCAGCGAAGGCGGCACCGAGCGCGAGATCTTCAACCAGTTCAAGTACGTGGTGCAAAGTGGCCCGGCCAAAGATCTGAGCGTGAAGCTGCGCAGTTCGATCCTGCGTGTCTCGCAGAAATCCAGCGAGTACAACGTCAGCGGTAACGAAGTGCGAGTATTCGTGGACTATCCGATCAATATCTTCTGATGATCGAAATGCTGTAAGAAAAATGAGAAAACCCCGATTCGTTCGGGGTTTTTTTTCGACGGTTTCTCAGCCGAAACCGGAAAAAACCCGTGTTTTTGTCATGTAAAAGTTGCTTTCGATGCCCTGCAGGTTTCGTTTCAAACAACACTTCAAATGCCTGAAATTCTTTCTCATGGACGCAAATTCTCCACCTAATAGATTAGGGCGTTCAACGCAGCGGAGAATCTGGTAATGATCGTTTTGAACAGAGAAGTGGGCGAATCGCTTCGGCGCGACAAGTTTGTCAACGTCCAGGGTGGTGACTTCAATCTCTACGGTCATTTTGCCGACTTCGTCAGACTGACCAAGAGTTGGGAAAACATGGAGCCTGACAGCTACTACGGTCAGGCCGAAGCCGGCATGCGCTACCGTCGTTACAGCGACTTTGAATACAACCCGAAAACCCGTGAGCTCAAGCAACTTGAGCATCGCGCCTACGTGCAATCGAAACAGAACAACGCCTATGTCGGCGGCGTGGTACGGCACTTTCAGGACTTTTCCGAGGAAGTGATTACATCGCCGGTGATGCGCAGCCTGATCGACACCGATTTCGAAGTGTACAAAAGCGTGCTGCCGGAAGAGTTGCATGATGAAATCTGGCAGTGCCAGATCCATCAGATCCGCATCGAGATCAAACCCGGCAAGCAGCTGGAAATCACCCCTGAAGGCATTCACTGCGACGGCTATCCGTTCAGCGGCGTGCACTTCTGGGGGCGCAATAACGTCGAGGGCGCGGAGAGTCGTCTGTACGACATCCATAAGCAGCAACTGGCGGCGACCACCTACGAGGAAATTCTCGACACCACATACTTCCTGGATCGCGACATGCGCCATTACGTGACCCCGGCGCGCAATACTCACACCCATGCCATGGCATACCGGCAGATTCTGGCAATTTCCTTCTCGCGGCCCGGGACCGCTTTCGACATTGTTCGCTAATCAGATCACCCCAATCGACGGCGTCGAGTGCTCGACGCCAGTGGTATTGCGCCGCGCCACCGCCAAGGATGCGCAACGCATGGAACGCTTCTTTCGCCAGTTCGACGAAGTGTCGTTCTGCGAATGGCAGGACGCCAAGTGCCTGCGCGGCGTGTTGATCCAGAAAACCACCACGGCGTACCTGGCGTTCGATGTCGATGGCGAGATCGTCGGCGCGGTGCTCGGCGGCATGCTCGGCAGTCGCGGCACGATCAACCATCTGGCGGTCAGTCCGCGCTACCGCAGCCAGGGCGTTGGCCAGCGCCTGGTCGAAGCGGCATCGTCCGACATGAAACGGGTCGGGGTGCTGCGGATGTTTCTATTCGTCGACGATGCTAACCTCGCGGGCAAGCGATTCTGGACCGCCCAGGGTTTTTGCGAACCTCACGGCGAACGGACATTTGAGAGGGATCTATGAATGAAAGGTCCGGCAGTGCACCGCTGATGGCGACTCATCAGCCGTCGCGCACGTTTGCCGAAGCCAGCCCGGTGGTCGCCGGGTATTTCACTGTGTCGTTTGTCTTCGGGCTGATGGCGGTCAATGCCGGCCTGCCGATGTGGCTGCCGGTGGCGATGTGCTTGTTCGTCTATGCCGGCGCTTCGCAGTTCGCCGCGCTGGCGCTGATCTCCAGCGGCGCGTCGCTGACCACCATTGTGCTGACCACTTTCCTGATCAATGCGCGGCACATGCTCATGTCGGTGTACATGGCCAAGGCCTTGCGCGCGCTGGGTTTGAGCCGCATGGAGCGTTGGGCTTACGCCGGTGGCCTGACCGATGAGTCCTTCGCGTTCCACAGCGTCAAGCTCGGCACGGGCGCACCGGTCAATGTGCGTTATCTGATCGGTTTCAACCTGTTCTGCCACACCTCGTGGGTACTCGGCGGTCTACTCGGCGCGGTCTGCGCGCAGTACGCGGCGCACCTGATCAAATATCAGCTCGACTACGCACTGACGGCGATGATGCTCTACGTGCTGGTCTCGCTGTGCAACACGCGCAACAAGCTGATCGCCGCCGCTGCCGCCGTGATCTGCATGGGCGCGCTGAGCCTGATCGGCAGTTCACCCTTCAATGTCTTTATCGCCACGTTTGTGGGCTGCGGAGTGGGTGTATGCCTGACCAAACGTTCCTGATTCTGGTGGTGGTGCTGATGATGGCCGTGACCTTCCTGCCACGCGCCTTGCCATTGCAGATCAACACCGAACACTGGCCGCCGTTCGTAGCGCGGGCGCTGGAATATCTGCCGGTGGCGATCGTCGCTGCGATCAGCCTCACGCCCTTGTTGATCAAGGATCGGCAGATTCAGCTCGATCGCCCGGAATTCTATGCCGCGATTCCGACGTTGCTATGTGCGTATTTCAGCAAAAACCTCTTTCTCAGTGTGGCGGTGGGGACGGCTGCGTACATTGCGCTCGGCTCGCTCATGTAACGGCAGATCGACAACATCGCTCAGGGCCTGGTGCGACAACTCCGGATTGTTCACCGCCAGGCGCACTTCGAGAAAATCCTCGAAACCGGGGAAGATCGTCAGGCCGTTCTTCTGCGCCGCTTCACGCGAGACCATACCGACCGCATCCATCTGTGTGATCAGCGACAGCGTCAACGTTTCACTGCACGAATAGACCATGCGCTGGCCGTTCTCGTGATTGCCCAGTCCGGCGTCGAGAAAACGCAAAAAGCTGTGGGAATACGGACAGTCTTCCGCAGGACGCACCTGAAACTTGTTGCCCAGCAATGTCAGCGGATCATTCTCCTGACCGCAATGCGCACCGACCACCTGCACCTGCACATCCGGCAACACGATGCTCGGCAAGCCGGGACGCTGCGGGCCGATCAGCACGGCGAGATCGAAATCTTCGTTCTTCAACTTGCTGAGATTTTCCATCGACTCGGCGTAGCTGAATTCCATCTGATAATCGGGAAACACCTCGATCAGGCGTCCGATCATTCGCCGGTTGAAGTCAGGCGACAGCGTATTGTTCAACGCCACCTTCAACGTCCGCTGCCCGGGCACTTTCAGCGCTTCGACCTTTTCCTCCATCTGTCGCGTGGCGATCAACACTTTGTCGATGTAGGGCGTGAGCTCCGTGCCTTGTGGCGTCAGCGTCAGGCCCTTGTTGGAACGGCGAAACAAGCGGAAACCGAACTGCTCTTCGACCTTGTTCAACTGTGCAGCCAACGCCTGCACGGTCAGGCACGAATGCTCGGCTGCAGCCGACAACGAGCCGGTCTGCACGATGCGCATGAGGTTGCGTAAGGTTCTGCTATCCATGGGTAATGCCCTCTGAAGTGGGCTGGGTATTGTTGTTTACGAGACGACCGAAACGGCGCCATATGCCGGCTATATTCCTGCACCTGAGCATAGTTGTCGCGGATTTAGTAGCGAATTGATTTCCCCGCCGATGGCTGGAGGCTGACAGAGGATCGGGGTTTTTGCTGGGGTGGGGATGATGGAGATCAAAAAATGCGTGCGAGAAGCATGGATTTTTAAGTCTGCACGGTTGTTCATCAGTGTATTAATTTTGATTAAATGTACAGATATGTACTAACCTCAAAGCATGATGATTTCTCTGGAGGCGGCCACATGCCAACTTCATCTACTGCGTTAAACCCACGCGAACAACTCGACGCCCCCGAAGCCGGCCGCGTTGCGCTGAAGTTCTTCTTCAGCCTCATGGAGCATTGGGGCTGTAGCGCCGAGCAACAACGCACCCTGCTCGGTGGAGTCGGCAACACCACGTTCTATAAATACAAACACCTGCCAAACATACGCCTGCCCCATGACACCCTCGAGCGCATCTCTTATCTGATGGGCATTCACAAGGCGTTGAGCATCATCTTCAGCAACAGCCGCGACCGCGCCTACGCTTGGGTCAGCAGCCCGAACACCGCGGCACCGTTCAATGGCAAGACTGCGCTGGATTACATGCTGGCGGGCAGGGTGGTCGATATCGCCGATGTGCGCCGCTATCTCGACGGAGTCCGCGGTTGAAAGTGCCGGCGCTGGTCGATGTGCAATGGCCGCGCGCCTATCGCATCGTCAACAGCAGCTTCCCGCCGATTGCGCTATTTGAAGATGTCCTCGACCCCGAAGACCTCGAAGTTGCGTACGCCATCGAAGCGCTGACCAATGATCGCCTGATCGAACAGGCCGGTGTACTCGCCCGCGTACGTCCCGAAGATCGCCTGTCTGGCCCCGGTTCCAGTCCGGTTATGGCCGCGTTCACTCACGTCGGCAAACGCAGCCGTTTCAGTGACGGCACCTTCGGCGTCTATTACGCCGCCAGCAGCCAGGCTGCGGCCATCGCCGAGACCTGTTATCACCAAGAGCGATTCCTCGCTGCGACTCAGGAAGCGGATCTTGAGCTGACCATGCGCACTTACGTCAATCGTGTGGTTAAACCGCTGCACGATATTCGTCACCATCACCCCGAGCTGCACAATCCGGATCCGGAGGCTTATGGGCCGTCTCAGGTTTTCGCCCGGCAACTGCGCGAAACCGAGTCGTGGGGACTGCTCTACAACAGCGTTCGCCTGCCGGGCCATGAATGCGTCGCCGCGTTTCGACCTCCAGCGGTATCGATTCCGAAGCAGGGCAAGCATTTGCGCTATGTGTGGAGTGCGAGTCAGCAGAAGATTTCGTTTGTACTTGAGATCAGTCAGGTCTGAAACGCAAAAGGCCTCGCATCAACGAGGGCCTCACGTGGCTGATTACATCAACGGCTTGTCCGGCGGCGTATCCATCACTTTCACGACATCATCGATCAGCGCTTTGCTCAATTCCTGCAAATACTGCGAGGCATAAGCGTGAAGATCAGGATCGCGCGCGACTGAAGAGTCCGCAGTGAGCAGTCGTGAAATGTGAAGCAAGTGTGAGGCATGGGAAAGGGCGGCGATTACGGGCACACCACGATTGGTGCGGAACAGCGCTTGATTGGCCTGGAAGGAAAAGTGCGTGAGGCCTGGGGTTCTCAGATCGAGGTAGTTGGTCATTTCGCTTCACCTGCCGTGGTTAAGGAAGTGGAGTGAGGTGACCGGTGCCACTGCGAGGCGGATTACGGATGGATCATTGGCATTCATTTGTGAACTCCCTGTATCAAATGAGAGCTGCCGATTCGTTATCAGGCGAATAGGTGGCAGCTATGCGCGGGCTGATAAACCGGAGATACAGGAACCCGGCAGACCCGAAGGTCTCCCACGCACAGCCGCCATTGCACGGTAATGCAGACACAAAAAAGCGCCGGCAAACGAGAATTGGGGCGCTGGTGCGCCTGTATCTTACCCGGGTTATCAGGCCCGGTCGCTGAATTGGCAGCGACGGGTTTGACGGTAGCTTGCGGAAGAGCCGATGCACAATCGTGGCCAGTAGTGGCTTTGTGTGGCTTCTCGTTACAGCAAATTTCTCAGCATTTCCCGCTACACGTTTCGTCGCATTTTCCTGGAAAACGTTTATCGTTTGTTTATACGGCATGGCCGTATATTGCGGTTCATGTATACAATTATCGAAACGGACATTTTCAAGCGCTATGCCGACGCCATATGGGGCGATGGTGAGCGCGATGAATTCATAAATTGGCTTGCTGCAAATCCGTTGGATGGTGATGTCGTGCCTGGCAGTGGTGGTATGCGCAAGGTGCGCTGGACTCGTAGCGGCATGGGTAAACGAGGTGGCACACGGATCATCTATTACAATACGCTTTCTGAAGGCTCGATCTGGTTACTCATTGCCTACACCAAGGCAAAGTTTGACGATTTGCCCTTAGCCTTCCTTAAGCAACTGAAGGAGGAAATCAGCGATGGTCGATGAACTGGAGCAATTCCAGCAGGACTTGCTGGAATCTGTACGTCAGATGAAGGCTGGAAAGGCTGCGCGCGTGACTCAAGTGCCGCTCTCTGCGGCAGCAGAAGCGCGTGCCAAAGTGGGCGTTTCTCAAAGTGCGTTTGCCAAACTGATCGGTGTGAGTCTGCGGACTTTGCAGGATTGGGAGCAGGGGCGTAGGCAGCCGACGGGTGCGGCTCAAACTCTCCTTAGGGTCGCCAGCCAGCATCCGGAAGCGTTGCGGGATCTGCATCCTGCTTGATACCACTTAAAACCTTTGGGCTGACTTCTGCTACAGAAAACAACGAAGCCCCTGCATTTCTGCAGAGGCTTCGTTTTGTATGGCGTCGGCACTAAAATCGTAAAAAAGAATTCAGGTTACGACTCTCTATTAACTGAAAAACGTGGTCTGTCTACAATTCTCCTCAGCTGTACCCATGAGAGGAATCGTGATGTTCGAATATGCGTTGGAAGTTCACGAAGAGCCGGACAGTGTCTGGTTGTCCTGCGCAGAAATTCCAGAGATGCACGCTGTTGGCGACACCTTTGAACAGGCGCTCGACAGTGCTATCGATGCCATCGAGACCGCCCTGTCGATATACGTCGATGATCGTCGATTGATTCCGACGGGGCAGGCGGGGTAGGCGGGAGAACAGCAAAGTGACGTCGTGTTGCGTCTGCCTGCGCTGACCGCAGCGAAGGTTGCGCTTTGGAATACGCTCTTGGAGTCCGGTGTGAGCAAAGCCGAACTGGCGCGTCGTCTCGGCGTGCAACGGCCGCAGGTAGATCGATTGGTGGATTTTCTGCACCACTCCAAGATCGAGAATGTTGAGCGTGCGCTGCAGCAACCTGGGCGAAGGATTTCGCTTTCGGTTGAAGCAGCGTAGGTTCCGCATTTAACGTTGGGAAACGCCGCAATAGCCTCAGCTTCAGAGAATCTGTTCGGAAAACGAGGTGTCCGGTGTTTTTTTACAGCAGACTCATTAATGTTCAATTTGGTAGCCGACCGCTTTTACTTAGGCAAAGTCAGCAACCTGTCCGTAGCCTTCCTTAAGCAATTGAAGAAGGAAATCAGCGATGGTCAATGAAGTCGTCTCGTGTCTCGTCTAGACTTCGCAACCCGCTTTCGGCGTCTTCAAAGCTCTTCATGCAGGTTTTGCCATAGGCCGACAAGGCCAATTTGCTGCGTTGGGTGAGTTGAACGTCGGATGTACACAAGTCGATGAATAACGAGAGTGAGTGCCCGGCCTCCTCAAATGCTTTGCGGATTTCCGTGGCGTTTTTTCGTTTTGACATCACTTGCTCCCTAGGCGACGTTGTCCGTGGCGAGTTTATGCGTAAATTTCCACGTCAAAACCAACTTCGCGTATCAACTTGTAACCCAGCAAGCTTGAATACTGGCGGTGGGACAGTTCGAGGTCTCAACGGCTGACAAGGGACTGAGTGGAGTCTCTTCATGTTTTCGTTGTTGCTCTATGGGCGAGGATTTTTGCAGGATGATGAAGTCATGCGGTCCTGTGGTGGATTGCCGATCTACTCCAAAGATCTTTTTAGATCTTGAGGGGGGCACCGCTCACAGGCTGAGGGACAAAGCAGTAACCACTCGGCTATTGCACTTCCATATTCAAACGCCAGAAACAACGAAGCCCCTGCATTTCTGCAGGGGCTTCGTTTTGTATGGTGCCGGCACCAGGAGTCGAACCCGGGACCTACTGATTACAAGTCAGTTGCTCTACCAACTGAGCTATACCGGCGTGTGGGCGACGATTATAGCGATTGGGCTGGTTCTGTAAACCCCTGAATTCAGACTATTTTTGAGCAAACATCAAATTGGCTTTTACGCGGGTTGCGATGCCAGGGGTTATACCGTGGAAATCGATGAGTCCGATCCCTTGCGCTGTTGGAAATGTCGCGCTGCAGGGCTCGGAAATCATGGAATTTGCCCCTTATTCCTTTTTCACAAGGAGGTTATGCACAACGCGGTACCCCCAGGCGACGTTGCAATCCATTTCCATAGACCGGTTCTCATGTTGTACGCAAATCGCTGTTCTCGCAGTTCTTTATTAGCGTGAACAAAAAATGACCAATAGTGATAAATGCTTGAAACAGGCGCGGGGATTGGATCCATAAAGATTTCATCAACAGAGTTATCCACAGGCTGCTGCGCGTTTTCACCGCTCGGCCAGCAGTAGCAGGTTGCGTGGCGTGAGCGGTGATTCGCAGAACGTGCCGAGACGCACGCTGTAGCCTCGCTCGACAAGAAACAGCGCCCGATCCAGATTCAGCCGAAGCTCGAGCGGTCGACGGAAGAGTCCACGCAGTAATTCCAGGTTGCGAACTTCGGCCAACCGCTGCCAACCGGCGGCTTCCAACGCCTGCCAATCGGGCGTGCCGGTTGTGGATAACTCTTTAAACGCTGCCAGATCGCGACAATAGTCAGCGAAGGATTTTTCCAGCCAAGCGCTAGGCAGTGATGGGGTTGGCAAGTATTCGTCGACGCCGCGCACTTGCCGTTGCAGCAGGTCGAAGGCCAGACGACGGGCCATGGAAGTATCACGCTGGCGTCGGACCCGTGCACCGGCGGTGACGGTTTCGCTCATTGGTAGCGCCAGATCTTCCAGCGATAGCTGTAGGACCGATCGCGAACCAGCCGATGACAACGCCTGATACTCGCTGCGACTGATGCGGTTGTAGCAGCAGGGGGCGATCGCCATCTGCCGGCATCCAGCAGCGCTGGCCAGTTGCATCAGGCGCACGTGCAGCTCACCGCAGGCATGGAGGGCAACGGGGGTATGCTGAGCGCCTAAAACGATCGCAGCGTCCGCCGCCAGCACATCCTGTTCAATGTGTAGTGCATGCAAGTGGTGACGCTGACTCAACGCCTGACCGCTGGCGACCAATAAAGGATCGTATTCAACGCAAGTCAGTTGTTGCCCCGAGCCCAACAAGCGCCGCCCCAAATGTCCCTTGCCCGAGCACCAGTCCAACCAATGCGTCGGTTGCGCGGTGAAGGACAAACGGCTGGCAAACGCCTCGATCTGCTGCCACTTGCGCCCCGGAACATCGACATTCAATCGATGGCCCGCAGGTTCCAGCGCATGCTCCGGCAACTCACCGACCGCGCTCAACTCAGCCGATAACTTCGCCAATGAAGCGAACGGCTCAGGCGCGTCGACAAGATCAGCGGGATGGTTATGTGCGCGTTCTGCATCTTCCAGCGGCCGTCCGCGTAGCCACGAAGCCAATTCCGGCCAGGACGCTTCCCAGTCCAGCGAAAGATGGGTGAACGGTCGAGGCTTCCATAGCGCCTGATGCTCAATCAGAAAGGCATCCAGCGCGGTGAAGCGGGCGAGTAGGTTCTCGCCCGTCAGCACGTCGGAAATTTCAGCGGCCTTGGCAGGCATCGACGCGCAGCCAGCGCTCCAGCAGCTTGAAGCCGCGTACCAGCACGTAAGCCATGACCAGATAGAACACACCGGCGGCGAAGAAGATCTCAACCGGCAGATAAGTGCGGGCGATGATCGTACGAGCCATGCCAGTCAGTTCCAGCAGAGTCACGGTGCTGGCCAGCGCGCTGGCCTTGAGCATCAGGATCACTTCGTTGCTGTAGGCCGGCAGGCCGATGCGCGCTGCCCGGGGCAGGATGATGTAGAACATCGTTTTGGGCTTGGACATGCCCAACGCCCGCGCCGCTTCGATTTCGCCGGGTGGAATCGCCTGAATCGCCCCGCGCAAGATCTCGGCGATGTACGCCGCCGTGTGCAGTGTCATGGTCACCGTGGCACACCAGAACGGATCGCGCAGGTACGGCCACAAAGCGCTTTCACGCACCGCATCGAACTGCGCAAGGCCGTAGTAGACCAGGAACAGCTGAACCAGCAACGGCGTGCCACGGAAAAAGAAGATGTAAGCGTAGGGCAGCGAACGCACGTACCACAGCTTCGACGAGCGGGCGATGCCCAGCGGAATTGCCAGCAGCAGGCCAGCGATTACCGCGATGGCTACCAGTTCCAGAGTCAGGGTCGCGCCCTGCGCCAGTTTCGGCAGCCACTTGATAATGACTTCCCAGTTCATCAGGCGCTCCTCGCAAAGCCGCGGGCGGCGCGTTTTTCCAGGAAGTGCATGCCGGTCATCGCCAGCACCGTCAGGGCGAGGTACATGACCGCCGCGACCATATAGAAGGTGAACGGCTGTTTCGACACGGTCACGCCGATCTGCGCGTGACGCATGATTTCTTCCAGACCGATGACCGATACCAGCGCGGTGTCTTTCATCAGGATCATGAACAGGTTGCCCAGGCCGGGCAGGGCGATGCGCCACATCTGCGGCATGATCAACCGGGTAAAAATCCGCCACTTCGACAGGCCCAGGGCCTGGCCGGCCTCACGGTGCCCCTTGGGAATGGCAAGCAGGGCGCCCCGAAACACTTCCGTGGCGTAGGCGCCGAAGCACAGGCCCAGTGCGATCACACCGGCGGCGAAGGCGTTGAGTTGCAGGTCGGGATTGCCGAAATACTCACCGAGTGCGCGCATGAGGTTGACCGTACCGAAGTAGATCAACAGCACCCAGAGCAATTCCGGAACGCCGCGCACCAGCGTCGAATAGGTACCGCCAAGCCATTGCAGCGGCTTGTACGGGGAAGTCTTGGCCAAGGCGCCAAGCAGGCCGAGCACCAGGCCCAGGCACAGGGCGGTAAGAGCCAGTTGGACGGTCATCAGCGCACCGGCGGCAAGCGCCGGGCCGAATCCGTAGAGGTCGATAATCATGGGTTTCTGTTCAAATTGCGGCAGGCAAAGTCGGGAGCCGGCGCCGCTCGATCACGGCGCCGGTCCCACAGGTCAGATCAATAGATGCTGAACGGGAAGTACTTGTCGTTGATTTTCTTGTAGGTGCCGTCAGCGACTATTTCCTTCAGTGCGGCGTTCAGCTTGTTGCGCAGTTCGTTGTCACCCTTGCGCACGGCGATGCCGATCTTGTCGCTTTCCACCACCGGGTCGCCTTTGAACTCGTAGTTCTTGCCGGCGTCGGTTTTCAGCCAGTCATAGTTGGCGTACTTGTCGGCGAGGATCGCGTCGACACGACCGGAGGTCAGGTCGAGGTAGGCGTTTTCCTGGGTGTCGTAGAGGCTCACCGAGATGTCATCACCGTAGGTGTCTTCCAGCCAGGTGCCGGCCAGAGTTGCGCGCTGAGTGCCGATCTTCTTGCCTTTCAGTGAGTCCTTGTCGGTTTTGAAGTCGACGTTTTTTGGCGCGATGAACTGCAGCTTGTTCGAGTAGTACGGGTTGGTGAAGTCCACCGCGGCTTTGCGCTCTTCGGTGATCGACAGCGAGGAGATCAGGAAGTCGAACTTCTTCGCGTTCAGCGCCGGAATGATGCCGTCCCAGTCAGAGGTGACGACCGAGCATTCAGCTTTCATCTTCGCGCACAGGGCGTCGCCGATTTCCTTGTCGAAGCCGACCACCTGGCCGCTGGCGTCTTTATTGTTGAACGGCGGGTAAGCGGCTTCGATGCCCATTTTCAGGGTTTCAGCCATGGCACCGGCGCTGAACGCGAGGGTGACGGCGGCGGCCAGGAAGATCTTCTTGAAATTCTGCATGCATGTTGCTCCGTTAGCGGTTGCTGGACATGAATTGTTTGCAGCGCGCCGAAAGCGGGTTGTCGAACACCTGCTGTGGCGATCCTTGCTCTTCTATGAGGCCCTGGTGAAGGAACACCACTTCGCTGGAGACCTGACGGGCGAAGCCCATTTCGTGGGTCACGAGCAGCATGGTGCGGCCTTCTTCGGCCAATGCGCGGATGACACTAAGTACTTCCTGAACCATTTCCGGGTCAAGCGCGGAGGTGGGCTCGTCGAACAGAATCACTTTCGGCTGCATCGCCAGTGTGCGGGCGATCGCTGCGCGTTGTTGCTGGCCGCCGGACAGTTGCGCCGGGTAGGCGTGGCGCTTGTCGGCGATGCCGACCTTGGCCAGCAGGGCTTCGGCGACTTCGATGGCCTCGGCCTTGCTCTGGCCGAGCACCCGGCGCGGGGCTTCGATGATGTTGTCGAGCACGCTCATGTGCGGCCACAGATTAAAGTTTTGAAATACAAAACCAATCTCCGAGCGCAGGCGATTGATCTGCTTGCCGTCGGCGGCAACCAGTTCGCCATTCTTGGCGGCTTTGAGCTTGAGTTCTTCACCGGCCACCAGGATCTGGCCCTGATGCGGGTTCTCCAACAGGTTGATGCAACGCAGGAACGTGGACTTGCCGGAACCGGAAGAGCCGAGGATCGAGATCACGTCGCCGTCGCGGGCGGTCAGCGAGATGCCTTTGAGCACCTCCAGCTGTCCGTAGCGTTTGTGCAAGTTGCGGATTTCAAGCGCGGGCGTGGCCTCAGCCATGTGCGTTCCTCATATATGTTGCGCTCCTGCTGTTGGCGGGCCTTCCTGGCGAGGCGGCCAAGCTAGCATAGCGTTTCTATGGCAGCCAACAGCGCTACGAGCGGTAAACGGGTGGCCTGTGGCGGGTTGTCGCATCGGCGCAGCAGACTGTCGCCCCATCAACAACCGAACGGGTGTTTGATCATGCAGACCCGTAGGTGTCGCGTAAAAAAAGGCGCGATGTTGCCAGCTTTGGCGGGGTGTTGGAAGCGCTATCCGGCCGAACGTTCCTTATTCGCCCTTTTTCTGTGCGTCGCACACTTTTTCTGTGTGTTTCTGGTGCGCGGATTCGTCTTCAAAGTGAGTCGCAGGGTAACGTTCTGGCGAATAGCCAGTAAACTCAAGGACTTGCATCGGATGCCAGAGCCCGCGGCCTTCAAGGACTTGAAACATTTTGGCGCAAATATTGCGTGCAGAATAAGGAACAGGCCGTTGGATTCTTTTTACGAGAAAGAATTTTCAGATGTGCCGGATGCACTCGCTTTCCTTGCAAAGGTAGTCTCTATGAGCAGTACCCCAAGCTCCACAGGCCTCGAACAGGGGCTCAAACCGCGTCATGTGACCATGTTGTCGATCGCCGGTGTGATCGGTGCCGGTCTGTTTGTCGGCTCCGGCCACGCCATTGCTGCCGCCGGCCCGGCCGTGCTGCTGGCCTACGCCGCTGCCGGTACCCTGGTGGTGCTGGTGATGCGCATGCTCGGCGAGATGGCCGTGGCTTCGCCGGACACCGGTTCGTTTTCGACGTATGCCGACCGCGCGATCGGTCACTGGGCCGGTTTCACCATCGGCTGGTTGTACTGGTGGTTCTGGGTGCTGGTGATTCCGCTGGAAGCCAACGCCGCCGCGACCATCCTGCATGCCTGGTTCCCCGGCGTGGACATCTGGGCCTTCGCGCTGGTCATCACCATGCTGCTGACAGTAACCAACCTGTTCAGCGTAAAGAACTACGGCGAGTTCGAGTTCTGGTTCGCCCTGATCAAAGTGCTGGCGATCATCGGCTTTATCGGTTTGGGTCTTGCGGCGATTTTCGGCTTTCTGCCGACCAGTCAGGTCAGCGGTGTCTCGCACTTGTTCGACAGCGGCGGCTTCCTGCCCAATGGCATGGGCGCCGTGCTGGGCGCAATCCTGACTACCATGTTCTCGTTCATGGGCACCGAAATCGTCACCATCGCGGCGGCGGAATCGAAAGACCCGGGCAAGCAGATTTCCAAGGCGACCAATTCGGTGATCTGGCGGATCGGCCTGTTCTATCTGGTTTCGATCTTCATCGTCGTGGCGCTGGTGCCGTGGAACGATCCTACCCTGGCCAACCTTGGTTCCTACCAGACCGTGCTGGAGCGCATGGGCATTCCCAATGCCAAGATGATCGTCGACATCGTCGTTCTGGTCGCAGTGACCAGTTGCCTGAACTCGGCGCTCTACACCTCGTCGCGCATGCTGTTCTCCCTCGGCAAGCGCGGCGACGCCCCGGCCATGTCGACCCGCACCAACAAAAGCGGCACGCCTTACTGGGCAGTGATGCTGTCCACCGGCGCCGCGTTCCTCTGCACCTTCGCCAACTACGTGGCTCCGGCGGCGGTGTTCGAATTCCTGTTGGCCAGCTCCGGCGCCATCGCCCTGCTGGTGTATCTGGTGATCGCGTTCTCGCAACTGCGTATGCGTAAACAGCGCATGGCACGCGGCGAGAAGATTGTCTTCAGCGTGTGGCTGTTCCCCGGCCTGACCTGGGCGGTGATCATCTTCATCGTCGCCGCGCTGACCATCATGCTGTTCCAGGAAGCCCACCGCGTGGAAATCCTTGCCACGGGCCTGCTGAGTCTGATGGTGGTAGCCGCTGGTTTGCTGGTGTCGCGCCGTCGCAAGCTGGAGAAGCGTGGTGCGGTGGTGTTGAACTGATCCGCAACCAGTAATGCAAAACGGCCGCTGTCAGGGATGACTAGCGGCCGTTTTTTGTTTCTGAGCTGCTCAGTCAGGTTGAACCCAGTCCTCGATTCGCAAACCGGAAACGCGTTCAAACTCCCGTACGTTGTTCGTCACTACAATGAGTCCAAGTGACCGCGCGTGGCCAGCGATCATTTGGTCGTATGGCCCGATCGGCGTTCCAGCCTGCGCAAGTTCAGATCGAACCATCCCGGCCTGTGCGGCTGCGTCGTTATCGAAAGGCAAGACATCCAGTCGCGCGACAAACCCTTCGACAATCGCCAGATTCTTCTCCGGGACCGCTGACTTTTCAGCACCGTAAATAAGCTCCATGAGCGTGATAGCGCTGATGCACAACTGCCCGGAATGTCGATTGAAGGCTTCCCGGACAATTTGTGGTTTGTTCTTGATGGTGAAGATGCAGATGTTTGTATCCAGCATGTATTTGATCATCAGAACGACTCGCGCTCCTGATCAGTGGGTTGCTCACGGTCAGCCATGAAATCAGGGCTGACGCTGTCGCCATCAAACCAGCTATCCCAGCTTTCTCCAGCAGGCGTAATGACGCGTGTTCTGCCAATCGCGATAACTTCCACGCGTTTAACGTCGCCGGGCATCGCAACTGCCTTTGGCAGGCGGACTGCCTGACTTCTATTGCTCATGAAAATTGTGGTCTGCTCCATATCCGACCTCCGGGCCTGATCCTGTGATTGGTTCAGGATAGGTTGTGCTGGGGATATGTCAACGGGATATACATTGTCATTGGGCAAAGAGTGCTAGGCCATCCAAACAAAAAAACGGCCGCTGTCAGGGATGACTAGCGGCCGTTTTTTGTTTCTGAGAAGGGCTTATTCGCTCTTGTCTTCCTGGGTGTCTACCGACTTCCCATAAGCATCCAGCGCCACCCCGAAATCGGTGATGAACTGCGGCTCGCTCAGCCAGGCCTGGGCTTCTTCAATGGTCATGCCGTCGGCCCACATGCGGTAGTCGATGAGCATGTCGGCGGCCAGGTGGGTGGCGGCCATGCCTTCGTTGTCGGCGTTTTCCATGTCGAGCAGTTCAGGATGGTCGACGATGATGAAGGCCAGTTCGCGCAGCAGGGTCAGCAGCATTTCGTTGCGGCTGACGGCTTCGGCGTCGCGCATTTTGCTGAACATTGCCAGGGTGTATTCCGGGATCGGCTCGGCGAGGGGGCCGAGGTCTTCATCCTGATCCAACGGTTTGCGCCCGACCATGCGGATCTGCTTGGCCTTGGCCTTGGCGCGTTTGGCGCGTTTCTGTTGCTTGTTCAGGGATGCCATGGGAGCTCAGTTCTTCTGTTGGGTTTGTGCAGCGATCGCGTCGGATGCCGCTACATAATCAGCCTGGAACGCCGGGGATTCGATCCACGCCAGCGCGCCAGCCTCGTCGGTTTCCTGCGACCACTGGCGATATTCGATCAGCGCGGCGAGGATGAAATCCATCGCGCCTTCTTCGCCTTCCTGCTCATAGACCAGTTCCAGCAGCGGGTCTTCGAGGAACGCCGTGCACATGGCTTGCTGGCTGATCTTCTCGGCGTCGATCATTTTCTTGAACAGCTCGGTCAGGTCCACCGATTCGAAATCGATGCGGTCGTCGTTCGGGTCCAGCTCGACCGGCGCTTCGGTGCGCTTGGTGCGGTTCTGCTTGGCCTTGGCTTTGGCCCGGGTGGCGCGTTTCTGCTGCTTGTTGGCGGAGGCCATGATGTGTTCCGTCGTGCGTGGAAAAGGGCTCAACTGCGCGGGACTGGCCGGCCGGGTGTGTCGTGGGCCAGTGCACCGGTTTGCAGCCAAGTCAGAGCGATGGGCCATAGTGTGGCTTGGTATGCGCTGCGAAAAAAGCCGAAATGTCCGACTTGTCGTTCGCCGATGTCCTGCGGCTCGATGCGCAGGTGAGTTTTTGCCGCGTTGCTGAAGTAGCCGAGCAGGCGTTCGATCGCCGGGATCGTGCCGTATGGATCGTCCCTGAGGCTGATGGCCAGAGTCTGGGCGCGGACGTTGGCGAAGGGCAGGGCGCCCGCTTTTTTCATCAGCGCGCGACCGCTTGGACGATCCTCGTACCGTGCAGTGGGTGTGCACCAGTCGCAGACAACGCCGGTTGGCGTGTCCTCCAGCCAGCCAATTCGCTTGCCTGGAAAATAGCCGTAGAGCAGCGCCATCAAAGGCATGACCACATGCCACTTGCCGAACATCCGCCAGCGCTGTTCAGGCGCGTAATCGCGCCAGTAAGCGAACTGCGCACCGACGGTTACCAATCGTCGGATCACCTTGCCCGACTCGGCCAGACCCGCCGCGCAGCCGCCGAAACTGTGGCCGACCACATCGATTGGCTGACCAGGAAACTCCCGCTGCGCCCGTTTGAGCATCGCTTCGAAATCCAGCGCGCCCCAGTCGCTCCACGAGGCGCGCAGCCCTCTGATCGACTCACCGCGCGATTCGCCGATACCCCGATAGTCGTAGGTCATCACGTCGAAGCCGTGGCGGAACAGATAGGCTGCGAACCTTGAGTAATGGCGACAGCGCACGGAGGTGGCGGCATTGATGATGACCACCGGGCGCTGTGGATCCTGCGCACTATGGCGCCAGGTGAAGCCGCCGAGTGCGTAGCCGTCGGCTGCGTCCTCTATGAACGGTTCGCCAATGGTTACCGGGTCGGTCGAAAAGCATTTGTTCATGAGGGTTCGGCCTTTGCGAGGCTGGGTCGAGAATGAGCCTGAAATTAGCGACGAGCAACGATTCGAGGCGCAGTGCGTCTCGAATTGGGAGTGAACGATACTTTGATGATTCGTGACGCACTGCGTCACGAATCACGTACCCCCTTCCCTGCCAGTGGATGCCGCCGTGGATACAATCTTGTTGCCCGTCGATTACATCAACACCCTGTGAAGTTGGAATGCACTATCGACCTGTGCGCTTGCCCTTCGGCCTCTGCTCACGAACCCGCCCTTTGCGATAAACCCACAGCCCGAACACACCGATGGCCAACATGAACGAGGTCCAGAAGCTCTGCCACACGAACTCGAACCAATATCGCCGAGGTTGCAGTGCCAAGGTGTAGGTGCTGCGCGGCCCGCGATTGCTGGTGGTAATGGAACCGCTGATCCAGCTTTCGATGAGCATGTAGATCGAAAGACACACGGCAAAGGCGATCAGCACGCCAGCGAGCACCGTCAGCCAGAATGTCCAGCGGCTCGGCCTGTACGGCGGGGGATGCGGCAAGCGAATACGGGTTCTTTTCTGATTCATGAAGCGGGACTCGCGCAAGCCGGTCAGGAAACTGCCGGCTCTTGAAGTTGCTCAATCGGCATCGGCTGCAGGCTGGTTGGGCATGCGGCAAGGTGGGCGCATTCGGCAATCACCTTGAGAATCCCGATCACCGCCGGGGTCAGTGCGGTGCCGAGGCAGATGCGCACGCCTGTGGAAGCCTGGCCGTCAGCGAAAAAGATCCCGCTGCCAGCCACGTGGCAACCGCGCTCCGCGGCCAGTTGCTGCAATGCCGGCATGTCGGTGTTTGCGGGCATTTCGATCCAGTGGATGAAGCCACCGCGCGGTGGCACATAGCGGGTCCCGGTGGGAAAATCCGTGCGCACCAGCGCTTCGACGAAACTCGCCAGCGAGGACAGTTGCGATCTCAATCTGGCGCAGTGTTCTTCCATGTAGCCACGGCCGATGAATTCATTGAGGACATTTTGCGCAAGGCTGGACACGGCCAGGTTGCGCGAAAACATCTGCGCGAGGATGGCATTGCGGTAGTTTCCGGCCAGACACCAGCCGACGCGATAACCCGGCGCGATGGTTTTGGAAAAGGACGAGCAGTAGATCGTCTGGCCGCTGGTGTCGTAGCTCTTGATGGCTCGCGGCCGATCAGCTTCGGGTACCAGGTCGAAGAAGATGTCGTCTTCGATGATCGGCACATCCGCTTCGCGGGCGATCCGTGAAAGTCGCGCGCGCGCTTCGTCGGGCATGATGAAGCCACGCGGATTCTGCAACGTCGGGTTGAGAAAAATCACCGCGACTTTTTTCTGTTTCAGTGCTTCTTCCAGATGATCGACATCCAGGCCGGTCCGGCCGTGGGTGCGGATCGGCAGGGCGCGCATGCCCAGGCGTTCGATGGTCTGCAAAATGCCGTAATAGGTCGGGGCTTCGATGGCGACTGTAGCGCCTTTCGACGCGACGGCTTCGAGGGCCAGTTCGAGAGCGATAGTGTCGCCCGATGTCACCAGAATGTCGTCCGGCCCGCATACCACTCCGCGAGTCAGCATCAGGCCGGCAATACGCCTTCGCAGGGCGGGAAGGCCGGGTGGCGCGACCAGGCCGCTCAGCGCGTTGTCAGTCTTGGCGGCCAACACCGAGAGGCATTTGTTGAGCAACACGTTGGGCGTGAGATCGCCGTGCAGCACGGCCGAATTCAGCGATGCGGTGGTGCGCGAGGCCGCTTCGGAGAGCATCGCGACCACCGCATGATTGACGTTGACGGTGACACTGGAAAAATCGAAGGCGCCGGACGGTTTTGTCCGCCCTGATGCCGAGACGAAGTAGCCGACGCGCGGCACCGTCGAGACGTAGGCGTCGGCCTCGAGGTCGGCCAGCGCCCGTTGCACCGTGGTAATGCTGGTCTCGAACATCCGCGCCAGCACCCGAATCGACGGCAGTTTCGCTCCGGCCGCCCAATCGCCACTGTCGATCTGGCGAATAATCCAGTCCTTGACTATCCGCCAGCGCTTGTCCGGCAAATCAAACCTGTCCATAAGTTCTCTGTGATGATTCGAAACAATTCACAGAAAGTAGAGCAAAACGATCCCCGTTGCAGCAACTATGACGATGTTCAGCGCCACCAGACCGAAAGCGAAGCGGATCAGGCTGTTTTCTTCCTGGCGGTTGGCACCGGCAAGACCGGTGATCAACGACAGGATCGACAGCGAGCCAAGTGCGCCATGCCCGGCGGCGCTGTTGACCATTGCCGCCAGCCATGCCCCGTGTTCGCTGCTCAGCGCGGCAATGGACGGCATCACCAGCGTGTTGCCGCCGACGTTGGAGCCGGTGACATAACCGGCAATCCCTGCGAGCAGGGCGATCGTCGGCGCCAGCGAAATACCCGACATGGATTGCAACGCGCTTTGCGCCTCGACGAGGAATCCGGCGTTGACCATCACCTGGGACAGGAGCAGGAACAGGAAGATTGTCGTGACCGGAAACTTCGCCCGGTTGAACAGCGTTTGCCAAGGGAAACCGGCGCCTGCGGTTTGCCTGAACGCCATCAGCAACGTCACGATCAGCAGCGCCAGCCCGGGAGACGCCAGCGGCTTCCACGAAACGTGTTCGCCCCGCACCACCCACAGGCCATCCCAGCCAGACAGCACGAACAATCCGCGCGAAGCCACAATCACTCCCAGCAAGGCCAGATAAGGCCATGCCGCGCTCGGCCAGCGCACCAGTTTTTTTCGTTGCGCCCAGGAGATGCCCAGACCGACGCAAGCTACGGCCAGCCCGGCCAGCACACCGGAAACTTCCGGGCCGAGCCACAGGTTGACGCCAAACAGCACGGCAACGAACAGGGCGGTCACGACGATCAGCCCCAGCCAGGGTGCAATCCGGCGGATGCCGGCCTGCCACAGGGCCAGCGACGCCAGGCAGAGGAATACCGGCGCGCTGATCAGCGCCGAATGGCTGCCGAGGGTTTGCGCCGGCAAATGTGCCAGCAAGGCACCAATCACCGTGGCCAGTCCCAGCGTGCCCCACGGCATGATAACCATGCCGGCGAGAGCGATTTTCATCCCCGACTGACGGGTGAAAAGCCCCATCAGCAGCGGCACCGTGGCGATCAGCGAAACGCCGAAGCCGGTCATCGCTTCCAGCAGCGGTGCCAGCCCCAGCACGATGAAAATCACCTGCGCCGGCGGTGTCCAGCCGAGTTCCTTGACCCACGCGCCGATGGCCTGTGGCGCGCCGCCGCGCTCGACCAGAATTACGAAGGCCAGCCCCGGGACGATTACGCACGTAGTGCTGAGAAACAGGATCGTGGTGTCTTGAAAAATCGCCGAGGAGATCGCCGCCGACACCGGCCCGGCAGCGCCCAGTGCCCACAGCACCAGCACCAACACCACACCGGCCAGCGCCGCCTGTACCGGCGGACGCCGGACGATCAGAATCAACGCGATCACCAGCGCGATCGGTGACATTTGCAGCAAGAGAGAGCTCATAGCGATTTCCTTGGCTTAATCGTGCGTCTGTCCGCTGTACTCGGTGGCCCGCATGGACGCGCGCTGGCAGAACGTTTGATACCACTCGCTCAGGCGTGCCTGCGCTGAGAAGTCCGACAGTTGACGGAAAGCGATCCAGTCCAGCGCCGTCGCCAGGGCGATGTGGCCGACGGTGATCGGGCCATTGAGGTCGACGTGTTCTTCGATGAAGCGGTACGCCTCCTTGAGTTTGTACGCCTGCCCCTCGGCATACGCCGGATAGCGCAAAGCCTCGGGACGGCGCTCGACTTCCCAGCGCAGCTTGATGCCGACGTCGCACATGCCCTGCGCCAATGCCTGCAGGCGCAGCGCCTGGTAGCGCTCGGGGCCGCTGGCCGGGATGAATTTGCGGCCGTCGCTCAGGTCATCGAGGTATTCGCAAATCACGATTGAATCAAACAGTGCGGTGTCGTCGGGCAGCATCAGCACCGGCACTTTGCCCAGCGGATTGGCCTGGTAGATGGTCGCGTTTGGCGAAGTCGGACTGGTCTCGTGATGAATCACCTCAAGGCTTGAGGCGATGCCGAGTTCGTGAGCCAGAACCAACACCTTGCGGGCATAGGGCGAATGCGTCTGGTAGTAAAGTTTCATGCGTGAGCTCCTGTCTCAAGGATTGCGCTAGCGACTCGATGGGCGTCCATGAATAGCCGCGAAGGTGCGCCCGCCGAGGTGACGTAGTGGTTGTAGTAGCAAGAGCCTTCAGCGAGCGGACCCAGTACCCAGATGTCACGCACCGTTTCGTCGCCGGTCGATTTCGGGTGGCAGGCCGCGTCGACATCGATGCCGTCGATGCCCGGCACATCGGTGCGCGGGCGCACAAGGCCCAGGCGCGCGAGGTCGCGCACAGGTGCGCAGTCGCTGTGGCTGACGCCGCTGCTCTGGACGTAACCGGCGACTCGCTTGAAGTGTTCGATCGCGGGGCGTGAGCCGGGCTTGAGGAAGGTCAGCAGGCCGGCATCACACAGCGCGAGCAGATCGGCGTGGCGCTCCTTCTGCGGGCCGGCGACCAGACGATTGATCGCTTTGTGCCAACGGCCATAGAACTGCCGATGCGAATCTTCGCTGAGTCCGTCGAAATCGACCGCCTCGCGCAGCCGGTCACGCAAATCGCGCCAGACTTCGATAGCGGCTTTGATCGGCGACGCGCCGCGTCCCAGACGCGCTTCCAGCAAGTCGGCTTCGAGGGTGTCGTAAATCCATGCGTGATAGTTGTAAGGCGTGACGCTGTCGGGCAGTTTGTGGCTGATCAGCTCCAGCGGACTGATTGCGCTGGCAATCGCTTCGAACTCGCGCAGCAAGGCTTCACAAGCAGCCACACCCGCAGGGCCGGCAACGCTGACGGTTCTGAGCTGCTCAAGCAGCTGTTGTGGCGCTGAGGGTTTATGCAGGACGGCGACCGCAGCGGCACGCATCTCCAGCAGCATCAGCGGCAGAATGTCCCGTTCGAAATCCAGCCGGCGGTTGTGGGCGTTGACCCGCAACGATTCGATGCGCTCGCTGGTCAGCAGCACGGCGGTGTGGCGCGGGCAGCCGATCAAACCGTTGGGCCGAGTACGAAACGGCAGCCCGTCCCGCGACTGGATGAAAATAACCGGCTCCTGACCTGACGGCTGATAAGTGTGACTGCCATCGGCCATGCGCTTGTAGATCCCGCCCCTGCCAGCAGTCAGCGCCGCCAAAGTGTCCATGGCGCCCAGGCCCAGCCCTTCGATCAACACCGTTTCGCCGGGCTCGACAGCCGCGAGGCTGCCGGGCAGTGGATAGACGTTGTCGACGCGGTTTTGCCCTGCCAGGCGCAAGCGCCCGGTGTGGCCGACGGTCAGCACCAGACGATCCACCGTCACCGCAGCGCCGTCGGCGGTTTGCAGAATGTATTGCAGATTCTCGTTGCGCTCGACCGCCGTAACCTCATGCCGATGCAGATGCACCGTGACCCAGTCGGGTGCGCTCGCGAGTATTTGCGCAAAAGCGTCAGCCAGATAAGCGCCAAGCAGATGCCGCGGCAGAAAATCCTCCGGCTCGACATCGCGACCTTTGGCTGCGAGCAGGCCACTGTCGGGGTCAACCTTGACGTGCTGTGCTTGGCACCACGCGAGAAAGTCCGGCCCTGGCCGCTCCCGGGCGTCGCTCAGATCCCCGAACGCTGCTGCGTCTGGAAATACCCCGAGCTGACCGGCGACGGTATTGAGCAACAGGTAATCCGGTTGATCGGGCCAGTGCGCGCCGCTGCCAAATCCGTTGCGGTCAAAGATGTCGATGACGACCGCTTGTTCCGGGCGTTCCTCGGCGCGGCTCAACAGGCGCTCGAAAATCGACAATCCGCGCGAACCGCAGCCGACCAGGCCGATGTGCACAGGCGCCTTCACCATCTGCGCTCCTCGCCAAAAAATGACGGGATGGCAATTGCCGTACCGGCCGCGACCGCAATGTCGTGAATCATCCGGCCAATCGCGAGATCGAGAATGCCCATGCCGAATGGCGAATAGATCAGCGGTTTGTCTTGGGCGACATGCAGGTCGCCGCGAATCAGCTGCGCCACTGTGCCAGTGACAAAGTCGCGATGGCCGTATTGCTGCTCGGCCAGATGCGGTGAAGTATTGGCCTTCAGGCAATGGGTGATGTCGTCGAAGTAGTTGTAACTTTCCTCGATGATTTCGGCGCCGATATCCCGCAGCGAGATGTTCAGAACAATCTGCCCCGGGCGGAACGTACTTTGGCCTTTTACGTACGGCTCGCCCGCGCTGGTGGCGAACACCACGATGTCGGCAGTCAGTGCTTCTTCGAGCGACAGCAGGCGCACATCCGGCAGGCCGAGTTGTTCGCCAAATTCCGCGAGGGCCTGCGCCGACTCGGCGTTGAGATCGTGAATACCCACGCTGTCGAAGGACCAGTCGTCGGCGATAAATGTCTCGAGGATATTCCTCGAAATCACCCCGCCACCGATGATCGATAGCTTCGGCGCATGCCGGTTCCGGCCATTCAGCCACCAGGCGCCCAGCACTGCCGACGCTGCCGTGCGCACCGCGCTGATCAGTGCACCTTCGAGCAAGGCGTAGGGGTAACCGGTCTCGGGATCGTTGAGAATCAGCACGGCAGATGCGCGCGGAATGCCTGACTTGATGTTGTCGGGATAACTGGCAATCCACTTGATCCCGGAGACGGATTGATCGCCCTCGCTGTCGACGATGGCCGCCGGCAGCGCAATAATCCGGTTCGCCGGTTGCGCAGGGAAACGCAAAAAGTAACTGTCGGGGTTAACGGTTTCGCCACGCTCGTGGGTCAGGTAGGTCTGCGCGACCATGTCGATGGTTGCATGCCGCAGCCCGTTGAGAATGTCTTTGACGACAGCGCCGGGGATGACGTGGAACGGTTGGATCGGATTCTGCTTGGTCATGAGGGTTACGCCGAGAGTGCCAGAGCGATTTCAGGGAAAAGGGGCTGCAGTGCGGTTGCGCCGATCCGCTGGGTGACCCAGTCGTCGCAATAGATGGTTTCCAGGTAGCGCTCACCCATGTCCGGGGAGATCGCCACCACGACATCGTCGGGCCGGATATGCGGCGCCCACTGGCGGATGCCGGCGAGCACAGTGCCGGTGGAACCGCCGAAGAGCAGGCCGTAGCGTTGCGCCAGCCAACGGCAGACTTTGATCGTCTGTTCCTCGGGAATCGACAGGAAGTCGTGAATGCCCGACGACTCGAATATCTCCGGCAGGCGGCTGGTGCCGAGCCCCGGAATATGGCGCGTGCCGCCCGGCAGGCCGAACGTCACCGAGCCAACGGTATCGACGGCAATGACTTTGGTCTGCGGATGATGTTCGGCGAAGTAGTTCTTGCAGCCCATCAGCGTGCCGGTGGTACCCGCGCCGACGAACAGGTAATCCACTTGGGGAAACTTGTGCGCGATGGACTTGGCAGTCGCTTGATAGTGGGCGAGAGGGTTGGTCGGATTCTTGTACTGGTTGAGCCAGATGTAGTCGGCATTGTCAGCGACCAGTTGTTCGATCAGGCGAATCCGCGAATTCAGGTATCCGCCATTCTCGTCACGCTGATCGACCGTGAGCATTTGCGCCCCGAGGGCGTGGATAAGCTTGCGGTTCGGCGCGGAAATATTCGGGTCGATTACGCAAACGAACTTGTAACCCTTGGCGGCGCAGACCATGGCCAGCGCAACGCCCAGATTCCCCGATGAGGATTCGATAAGGCGGGTCTTGTGATTGATCAGGCCGCGGACTTCAAGATCAGTGATCAGCGCGTGCGCGGTCTTCAGCTTGATCGAGCCGGCGGGGTTCAGTCCTTCGATTTTCAGCTGGATCGTTGCGCTGCAAAGATCGCCGATCTGCACATAACTGTCTTCATTGATGAGTTGCTTGATCATACGTCGTCCGTTTCGCTCTTTTGCCGGGCGCACGGGGGCGCCAGCATTCATCCTGGAGTGTTTGAAAAGCAGTAACTGCAGTTCGCCTGTGGGTTGGGTTTCGGATTTTTTGCTGGACAGGAAGTGACCTTGCAGGCGACGCCGATCGATTCAAAAAATCAGGTTTTGCGCTCTGAGGGCTACAGGAACCCAGAGTGTTGCGGGGGCGCAAAGTAGAGCCAGTCATTGGCTCGCCAAGGCTTGCTTGAAGTATTGGCGAAACGCCATCTGCGCGGAGAGATACAGATTTCCGGTTTTTTCCAGTACAGCTGGAATCCGGGTGTATCGAAGGGCGAAGAGAGGAGGGGGATCAAATCGCAGGCATAAAAAACCCTGAATCTTGCGATTCAGGGTTTTCGCATTGTTGACCGATTGCTTCTATGGCGGTGTTCAGACTCCAGCACGCATTTCCATCGCCGTAGCGCAGTGAATGGCAAGATGATGCGGTCGAACTTGGCTGCTTGAAATCGCCGCGCAGTACGTCGGCAACGCTCAAGCAGGCCAGATTCTGCTGATTAAAAGGCTTTCTCTCAATGCTGCGGCCGCAGGCAGCGAGAGTAAGGCGACGTTACTCAGTTGGCGAACGATCATCCCTATGCAGAAAGGCCCTGCAAATGACGGGCGCCATCTGAAGACTTGATGGGCGCTAGGATGCCAGTAAATGGAGGGTGAGGCATCTCCTCAGGGCATATGTGTTGTGCCTGGGTCAGATGCGGGGGGATAAAGAAGCCAGGGGCTTAGGTTCGGGTGAAGCTTTCGGCACAAAGATCCTTGTAGAAAGGATTGAGCTGCTGGGGATTTTTACCTTCAGCTCTTGATTCGCAAATTGCCACTTCATCACAGTGGTACTGCCCATCGACCAGATCACGTGCACGTCATTCAATGCGCAATTGCTTTTGATGCCATAGCCTTCAATGGCTTTGTATTTTTCGCAAAGGTCATTACTCAGCAAAACCTGTTCAGCTTGGTAGTTACCTAGACCCAGCAATCGGACGATTTTTTCTGGTAGCACTCCCCACGTGTTGCTCCATAGCATTAAAACGATTGCTACCAACGGGCCAACAATCAATACATAGCGATGGTTGCTTCTGATGATCGCAGCGACAAGGGCGAACAAGAACAGTGAGGCTGTGAAGCAGAATGCTCTGAGTACAAATTCCCACGGGGTTCGAGAAGCCTCAGGGAGTTGCTTGACTAATTCCTGAGCAGTAAAAAATGCGATCAAATTACCGATAGAAAAAACCACGAACGCCGTAAGGGTAAATTTCAGCCAGCTGTAGCTTGGAAGCGCGTACTTTCGCTGCAGCTGTGAGCCGAATAACAAACCGACTATCAACGGGCCAAGCAGCAATCCGGCCATGAACATGTCGAAACCTTTGCCCAAGTAGAGTGCAGTCCAAAAAAAAGCGAGGCAGCAGAATCCCGGGGCAAAGAAGTAGTGGTTTATCAGCCTACGATCTAAGTCTTCCTTCGAGGCTTTGCTGCAAAATGCTGCCTCCAAAACTGTGCATACTGGTTTGTCCCTAAAGAATGATTGTGACCAGATCCAGCCAGGTGCTGAAAAACCGAAGCCGATCAGCAATACAATCAGGCCGCCAAATAACGCTGCTGCAGTCAGAAGCGAAAGGAAGCTGAAAAGGTCGAAATCGGGGTAGAAGCGGTTTTGGCAAAAATAGATGAGGAATATCAAAAAACCGAATGCGAGTGAGGCTATCCGGAAAAGCTTCCAGTTGTGCGTTTGGATGAATTCGAAAGCTTTGTCCAGTAGCGGTATTTGAAAGTCGCTACCTGGAGCATCGGAATCTTCTGCAGGTTTACTTGGGGTCTGCGTGTCCATAGGCTTGATTCATCCTTGCAAGAAACAGGGCCCGCGTTTGGGTGGTGTGAGAGCCCTCACTTTCCCGCAGGCATAAAAAAACCCTGAATCTTGCGATTCAGGGTTTTCGGTATTTGGTGCCCAGAGACGGAATCGAACCGCCGACACGGGGATTTTCAATCCCCTGCTCTACCGACTGAGCTATCTGGGCAACGGGGCGCATTAAAAGGGTTTTTCGAATTTACGTCAACGACTTTTTGAAAATTTCTTAAATTAATTCCGTCGCTTACGAAATATGCAGGTTATTCGGCTGGCGGCACGTAGCCTTCGGCCTTGGCGTATTCCTCGCCGGAGAAGTACTTGTCCATTTCGCCCTGCAGGTATTTGCGATCTTCGGCGTTCATCATGTTCAGACGCTTCTCGTTGATCAGCAGGGTCTGGTGCTTCTGCCAGTCCGCCCAGGCCTTGGCCGAGACATTATCGAAAATATCCTGGCCCTTGGCGCCCGGGAACGGGGCGCGTTCCAGGCCTTCGAGTTGTTCTTTGTATTTGCGGCACATTACGGTGCGGGTCATGGCGACTCTCCTGCATTCAAGACGGCGGCCGCGCGTTCGAGCAAGGTCTTGACCGGGGCAGCAAGGCCCAGGCGCGGCGGGGTGGCGAGGTTATACCAGAGCCAGTCGGCCTCGGCCACGTGATGGCTGGCTTCCTGCACCTGAACCAGCCACGGTTCGATGGACAACTGGAAATGGCTGAACGTATGGACGAGGCTCGGCAGCGCCTGCTGTTGGCCCATGGTCAGCGAGTGCTGATCGGCCAGATGTTGCAGATCTTCGAGGTCGTCCAGTTCCGGCAGGCTCCACAAACCGCCCCACAGTCCCGTCGACGGGCGGCGATAAAGCAGAATCGCACCTTCGCCGTTGGCCAGCATTGGCATCAGCGTGCGTTTCTGCGGGATGGCCTTGCGCGGCTTGGGAATCGGATAACGGGTTTCCAGGCCCAGCATGTGCGCTTCACAGCCACGCTTGAGCGGGCACAGCAGACAGCTCGGCTTGCTGCGCGTGCAGAGTGTGGCGCCAAGATCCATCATCGCCTGGGTGTAGGCGTTGACCCGATCATGTGGAGTGAAGCGCTCGGCGTTGGCCCATAGCTGTTTGGCCACCTTCGGTTCGCCGGGGTAGCCCTCTTGCGCGGTGAAGCGCGCCAGTACGCGTTTGACGTTGCCGTCGAGGATCGGCGCGCGCAGGCCCATGCTGATGCTGGCAATCGCGCCGGCGGTGGACAGACCGATCCCCGGCAACTCGGTGAGCTTCTCCACGTCACGCGGGAATTCGCCACCGTACTGGCTGACGACGATCTTCGCGGTCTTCTGCAGATTGCGCGCGCGAGTGTAGTAACCCAGCCCGGTCCACAGGTGCAGCACCTCGTCTTCCGGCGCTTCAGCCAGCGCTTCGACCGTCGGCAGCGCTGCCATGAAACGCTCGAAGTAATTGAGCACGGTGCTGACCTGAGTCTGCTGCAACATGATCTCGGACACCCAGACCCGGTACGGATTGATGTCCTGCTGCCACGGCAAATCGTGACGGCCATGGCGGTCGAACCATTCCAGCACCGCCGTGGAAAATTGCTCCGCTGTCATCGCTTGAACAGCCCCTTCAACGCGTCTTTTAATTCCGGGCTGACTTTGTCGCCGAGTTTTTCGTCGATTTTCTCGCTGAGCTTGTTGCCAGCCATTTTGCTGGCGACCTGACCGAGACGGTCATTGTCGACGCGGCAGGCCTTGGCGCCCAGTTCCAGCGGGCCACGGCAGCGCAGCGGCCACTCGATGCCGACGAATTTGTCGCCGACCTGACAGGCCGGATCAGGCATGGCGCTGGTGTCGCCCTCGACGATGATGCCGACGCGGTAATCCATGCCCAAAACGCGCAGGTCGATGTCGCCGTCACCGTTGACGGTCATGCCAGGGATGCGCACTTTCAGGTCGGGGTTGCTGGCGACGCCGTTGCGCACGGTCAGGTTGCCCTTGAGCTCCTCGAACGGTGTGTCCTTGCCGCGCGGCTCGCCGCTGAGGGGCTTGCGGTTGAGCGTGGCGATGCCTTTGCACAATTGCTGTTCAAGATTGGCGTTGAGCAGCACGCCGTTGTTGATGACGAAACTGGCGTTGCCGTTGAGCGTATCGATCAGCGCCTGTTGGCTGTTGCCGCTGCCGGTGAGGCTGCTGGTCAGCGTCACCAGGCCTTTGACCGGCGGGTTCTTGCCCTGGCTTTCGATGATTTTTTCCGCCGGGACGCGATTGAGGCGGGTCTGCAGGTTCAGCACCGGCGCGCTCGGGCGCACGTCTAGGGTGCCGTTGGCGACGAAGCCGCCGTTGTACAGATCACCGCTCAGGTTAGTCAGCGTCAGCAAGCCGCCCTGGCCGGTGGCTTTGAGCGCGGCGTTCTGGATCGGCAGTTTGTCGAGAGTCAGCTGGCCGAAAGTCAGGTCGGCATCTACGTCCAGTTTCGCCAGGCGCTCGACCGGCAGCAGGCGCTCAGTGCTCCAGGCGGTTTTGCTCGGTTTGTCCGGCAGCGGCGTGCTGCCTGCGACGGCGCCGGCCTCGGTGCTGGCGACTTCGGCCTGACGCGTTTGCGTGGCGCTGTTGGCCTGGGCCGATTTCGGTGGCAGGTAACGGTCGGCGTTGAACGTGTCGGCCTTGAGGATTGCGCGCAGCGATTGTTTGGCGAAGTCCTCGATGGCGATTCGGCCGCTGAAGCTGCTGTCATCGAGTTTCAGGTTGATGTTGTCGAACGACAGACTGGTCGGCGTGGCGGCGACGCGGCTGACCAGTTCGACTTTGCTCAGGCTGCCTTCGCCCATCGCCGGCAATGTCTGGCCGATGCTGTCGACGAATTTCGCCAGATCGAACTGGGCGATGGAAATGCCACCGCTGATCTGCGGCGTCTTGTCGAGGTCGTTGGCTTTCAGCTCACCCAAGGCACGCAACTGGTTGGCGGAGATCTTGATGCCGGTCCATTCGGCGACGTTCGCTGCCTTGTCCAGCAACAACTGGCCCTGGGCCGAAAAAGTCATGGTCTTGCCTTGCAGCGGATCGCCAGCGAGTTCGCCGGTCAGCTTCAGGTCTTCGAACTTGTAGCGTTGCAGGGCGCGCTCGAAGCGCAACTCGCCGTTGAGCTCGGTACGCACGCGCAGCACCGGTTGGTTGGTGCCGAGGAACGCGGTGGCTTTCACCGGGATATTGGTCGAGTCGTGCACCGGGCCGGTGCTCAGCTGAATGCTTTCGGCGCTGAACTGCTTGCCGGTCAGCTCATCGGTGTATTCAACACGGGCGTTGTTGACGGTCAGGCTGTCGATATCGAGGCGGATCGGTTGCGCCGGTTTTTCCACGGCGACGGTCGGCTCGCTGGCAGTCGCGCCCGGTGTGGCGGGTGGCGTCGAGCCGGGCGCCACAGGCACCTTGCCGATATCTTCCCAGTTGCCGTGGCCGTTCTTGTCACGGTTCAGGCGCAGGTTGAGGCCTTCGACGCGCACATCGCTCATCTGCACTTCACGGCGCAACAACGGCAGCACGCGCACGGACAGGCCGAGCATCTGCAGATCGGCAAACGGTTCGGCAGGCTTGGCCAAGGTGGCGACGCTGGCTTCGTGCAGTTCCAGGCCGAGCCACGGGAACAGGCTCCAGCCGA
Organism: Pseudomonas moraviensis subsp. stanleyae; assembly: GCF_036283065.1. Lineage (GTDB taxonomy): Bacteria > Pseudomonadota > Gammaproteobacteria > Pseudomonadales > Pseudomonadaceae > Aquipseudomonas > Aquipseudomonas stanleyae. Next base: position 420,702 of record NZ_JAADJI010000001.1, on the reverse strand, counting down.
TATCGCCATTGAGCGTCAGCTCGATGTGGGCCTTGTCGCGGGCTATCTGGCGGATCTCGTCTTTGTAGTCGTTGGGATCGAAGAGGTGGGTCAGGGCAAAACCTGCCGCCACAATGATCAGCAACAGCCCGAGAAGTACCAGACCCAGGATTTTGCCGAACGCTTTCATGGGCGAGTCCTTTGTAGTTAGTCGAATTCGTCATTTGGCCGGGGAGTATAGCGCTGCAAGCACCCGGTTCGGTGTGGCGTCATCTGCCGAGGGTCGGCAACAGCACCTGCAACTACGCCACCGGTGCCTGCGCTTGAGGATGCCCGGCGGGAGCGAGCAGGCGCAATTCGGCCCCCGTTTGCGACGTCATTTTCTGCGCTTGGTTCACCAGTCGTTCAGTCACGCCAGGCGCCGGGTAACTTTTCGCACGCATAAATGGGACAAGCACCAGATGTACATATCTGTCGTCAGGCACCTGAACAACGCCCCGCATGCTAACCCCGTTGAAATGCCGACTGTAGAAGCTGCGGAACGCTGCGATCTTTTGATTTTGGCACGTTCAAAAAGATCAAAAGATCGCAGCGTTCCGCAGCTCCTACAGGGGGCGAACACAGCTGACAGAAAAAAGGTGATATCAGTTTGGTTTTTCTGTCACCTGAGAATGGTAACCTTCGCCAGTTCGTCCGCCCGTCTGCGACTTAACGTCGCGCCATCAAGGAGCTTCACCTGAAAAAACGGTCATGCCTGCGTGCATAAGGCCGAGGGTGAGCAGTGGCTGGCGAACCATACTGACAATTGGGGGATACACAATGAGCACGAGCATCACGGCGGACGGCCTCAAGGCCGACCAGCCTGCGTTCCTGTCCAAGGAACGCATCATCGCCAAGCCCGGTTTCAACCGCTGGCTGGTTCCACCGGCCGCTTTGGCCATTCACTTGTGCATCGGCATGGCCTACGGCTTCTCGGTGTTCTGGTTGCCGCTGTCCAAGGCACTCGGCGTTACCGCGCCAGTGGCTTGCGCACCGGACATGAGCTTCATCGCACAGGTATTTTCGTCGAACTGCGACTGGCCGATCTCCATGCTCGGCTGGATCTACACGCTGTTCTTCATCTTCCTCGGCTGCTCGGCAGCGATCTGGGGTGGCTGGCTGGAACATGCTGGCCCGCGCAAGGCTGGCGTTGTTTCGGCGCTGTGCTGGTGCGGCGGTCTGCTGATTTCCGCGCTGGGTATCTATACCCACCAGATCTGGCTGATGTGGATCGGCTCGGGCGTGATCGGCGGCATCGGTCTGGGCCTGGGCTATATCTCGCCGGTGTCGACCCTGATCAAGTGGTTCCCGGACAAGCGCGGCATGGCGACCGGCATGGCAATCATGGGCTTCGGTGGCGGCGCGATGGTCGGTGCACCGTTGGCGACTGCGCTGATGAGCCACTTCGCTTCGCCAGAAGGCGTGGGCGTATGGCAGAGCTTCGTCGCCATGGCGGCCATCTACTTCGTGTTCATGATCGGTGGCGCATTGTCCTACCGCGTGCCGCCAACCGGCTGGAAGCCTGAAGGCTGGACCGCTCCGGCGAAGAAAGCTTCGAACGCGATGATCACCAACCGTCACGTTCACGTGAACGTAGCGTGGAAAACTCCGCAATTCCGTCTGGTCTGGCTGGTGCTGTGCCTGAACGTTTCGGCGGGTATCGGCATCCTCGGCATGGCTTCGCCACTGTTGCAGGAAGTGTTCGGCGGCAAGCTGCTGGGCGTTGATGTGCCGTTCGGTCAACTCGACGCTGGCCAACTGGCCTCGATCGCCGCGATCGCAGCGGGCTTCACCGGTCTGCTGAGCCTGTTCAACATCGGTGGCCGCTTCTTCTGGGCCTCGTTCTCTGATTACCTGGGCCGCAAAAACACCTACTTCGTGTTCTTCGCTCTGGGTTTTGCCCTGTACGCGCTGATTCCGAACCTCGGTCACTTGGGCAACGTTGCGCTGTTCGTGGCGGCGTTCTGCATCATTCTGTCGATGTACGGCGGTGGCTTTGCCACGGTGCCGGCCTATCTGGCCGACCTGTTCGGTACGCAGATGGTCGGTGCGATCCACGGTCGTCTGCTGACTGCCTGGGCTGCTGCCGGTGTGCTTGGTCCGGTGCTGGTGAACTACCTGCGTGAATATCAGTTGAGTATCGGCGTGGAACGCGCAGCTGCTTACGACATCACCTTGTACATCCTTGCCGGCCTGCTGGTGCTGGGTTTCCTGTGCAACCTGATGGTGCGCCCGGTGGCCGACAAATACTTCATGACCGACGCTGAACTGGCTGCCGAACAGGCGCTGGGCCACGACAAGGGGGCTGATGCCAGCACCGTTCTGGAGTGGAAAGCGGCGCCCGGCAGCAAGCCTTTGGCGATCGCGGCATGGCTGGTGGTGGGTATTCCGTTGGCGTGGGGTGTGTGGGTGACCCTGCAGAAGACGGCGGTATTGTTTCACTAAGCATTGGTGCACCTGAGAGTTAGTGTCAGGTGCATTGGATTCAAGCCGAAAAGATCGCAGCCTTCGGCAGCTCCTACATTCAGTGTTCCCATGCTGAAACAGTAGGTGCTGCCGGAGGCTGCGATCTTTTTGCTTGTATGGACATGTCTACCCGCGACAGCCGGGCGTTCTATCCGTCAGGCATCTCACCTCTCGTGTTTCTGTTTACGCCCCGCGTGCCTATAATGGCTGCCTTTTTCGCCCAATGATTTTGCGGAGCTGGTGATGGCCGAACGTAAGGCGTCTGTCGAGCGCGACACTCTGGAAACCCAGATCAAAGCCTCGATCAACCTTGATGGCACCGGAAAGGCCCGATTCGATATCGGCGTTCCTTTTCTTGAGCACATGCTGGACCAGATCGCCCGTCACGGGTTGATCGACCTGGATATCGAATGCAAGGGCGATCTGCATATCGACGACCACCATACGGTGGAAGACGTCGGTATCACCCTCGGCCAGGCCTTCGCCAAAGCCATCGGCGACAAGAAAGGCATCCGTCGCTACGGCCATGCCTACGTGCCGCTCGATGAAGCGCTGTCGCGCGTGGTGATCGATTTCTCCGGTCGTCCGGGCCTGCAGATGCACGTGCCGTACACCCGCGCCACCGTTGGTGGCTTCGACGTTGACCTGTTCCAGGAATTTTTCCAGGGCTTCGTCAATCACGCGCTGGTCAGCGTGCACATCGATAACCTGCGCGGCACCAATACTCACCACCAGATCGAAACCGTGTTCAAGGCTTTCGGCCGCGCGCTGCGCATGGCCGTCGAGCTGGACGAGCGCATGGCCGGGCAAATGCCATCGACCAAAGGCGTCCTGTAATGCAGACGGTTGCAGTTATCGACTACGGCATGGGCAACCTGCACTCGGTGGCCAAGGCCCTGGAGCACGTCGGCGCCGGTAAAGTGCTGATCACCAGCGATGCTGCGGTGATCCGCGAAGCCGACCGCGTGGTGTTCCCAGGGGTTGGCGCGATTCGCGATTGCATGGCGGAGATCCGTCGCCTCGGCTTCGATTCGCTGGTCCGTGAGGTCAGCCAGGATCGGCCGTTCCTCGGCATCTGCGTCGGCATGCAAGCGTTGCTCGACACCAGCGAAGAGAACGATGGCGTCGACTGCATCGGCCTGTTTCCGGGCGCGGTGAAGTTCTTCGGCAAGGATCTGCACGAAGACGGCGAACACCTGAAGGTCCCACACATGGGCTGGAACGAGGTGAAGCAGAACATCAGTCACCCGCTGTGGCATGACATCCCTGATCTGGCGCGTTTCTACTTCGTGCACAGCTATTACATCGCCGCCGCCAATGCGCGTCAGGTGGTGGGCAGCGGTCATTACGGTGTCGATTTCGCCGCCGCGCTGGCCGATGGCTCGCGTTTCGCCGTGCAGTTCCACCCGGAGAAAAGCCATACCCATGGCCTGCAATTGCTGCAGAATTTCGCCGCATGGGACGGTCGCTGGTAAATGGCTGTCAAGAAGTCCAAGCCGCCGATTCTGACCCTCACTCCCGAGCAGGAGAGCGAGGCCAATCGCAAGATTCAGCGGTTCATGGAGGATCGTTTCGAACTGGACCTGGGTTCGTTCGAGGCGGCGGAAATTCTTGAGCTGTTTACCCGCGAAATTGCTCCGCACTATTACAACAGGGCGATTTTCGATGTGCAGACCCACCTCAAGGAGCGGTTTGAAAGCATCGAAAGCGACCTGTGGGCGCTCGAAAAAAGCAGCTGAAAGCTACAAGCTTCAAGCTGCCAGAGTAAAACGAACACACGCATGCTTGCAGCTTGTGGCTTGCAGCTTGCAGCTCTTTTGACGAAGGAAAAAGCATGCTGATTATTCCCGCTATCGATCTCAAGGACGGTGCCTGCGTACGTCTGCGCCAGGGCCGCATGGAAGATTCCACGGTGTTCTCCGATGACCCGGTGAGCATGGCTGCCAAGTGGGTGGAGGGCGGTTGCCGCCGTCTGCATCTGGTCGACCTGAACGGCGCGTTCGAAGGCCAGCCGGTCAACGGCGAAGTGGTCACGGCGATCGCCAAGCGTTACCCGACCCTGCCGATCCAGATCGGTGGCGGCATCCGCTCGCTGGAAACCATCGAGCACTACGTGAAGGCCGGCGTGAGCTACGTGATCATCGGCACCAAAGCCGTAAAGGATCCGGCTTTCGTCGCTGAAGCCTGCCGCGCATTCCCGGGCAAGATCATTGTCGGTCTGGATGCCAAGGACGGGTTCGTCGCTACCGATGGCTGGGCGGAAATCAGCACCGTGCAGGTCATCGACCTGGCCAAGCAGTTTGAAGCCGACGGCGTGTCGTCGATCGTTTATACCGACATCGCCAAAGACGGCATGATGCAGGGCTGCAACGTGCCGTTCACCGCGGCGCTGGCCGCAGCGACGAAGATTCCGGTGATCGCTTCCGGCGGTATCCATAACCTCGGTGATATCAAGTCGCTGCTCGACGCCAGGGCGCCGGGCATCATCGGCGCCATCACGGGCCGCGCGATCTATGAGGGCACGCTGGATGTGGCAGAAGCCCAGGCTTTCTGCGATAGCTACCCGGCCAGATAAAAGCAGCTTCAAGTTGCAAGCTGCGAGCTGCAAGTTAGAAGCGCGACCGCAATCCGCCCTTTCTTGCAGCTTGAAGCTTGAAGCTTCTTAATCGGAGATTAAGTCTTATGGCGTTAGCCAAGCGCATCATCCCTTGCCTGGACGTGGACAACGGCCGGGTCGTCAAAGGCGTGAAGTTCGAGAACATCCGTGACGCCGGTGACCCGGTGGAAATCGCCCGTCGCTACGACGAGCAGGGTGCCGACGAGATTACCTTCCTCGACATCACCGCCAGCGTCGATGGCCGCGACACCACGCTGCATACCGTCGAGCGCATGGCCAGTCAGGTGTTCATCCCGCTGACCGTTGGTGGTGGTGTGCGCACCGTGCAGGACATCCGCAATCTGCTCAATGCTGGCGCGGACAAGGTCTCGATCAACACCGCTGCCGTGTTCAACCCGGAATTTGTCGGCGAAGCCGCGCAGCATTTCGGCTCGCAGTGCATCGTCGTTGCGATCGACGCCAAGAAAGTCTCCGGCCCCGGCGAAGCGCCGCGTTGGGAGATCTTTACCCACGGCGGGCGCAAGCCGACCGGCCTCGACGCAGTCGAGTGGGCGAAGAAAATGGAAGGCCTCGGTGCTGGCGAGATCCTGCTGACCAGCATGGATCAGGACGGCATGAAAAACGGTTTCGACCTCGGCGTGACCCGCGCGATCAGCGATGCGCTGGGCATTCCGGTCATTGCTTCCGGCGGCGTCGGCAACCTGCAGCACCTGGCCGACGGCATTCTCGAAGGGCACGCCAGCGCGGTGCTGGCGGCGAGCATTTTCCACTTCGGCGAATACACCGTGCAGGAAGCCAAGGCCTACATGGCGCATCGCGGCATCGTCATGCGCTAAAGCGTACAGGCCAGTGGACAGCATGGCGCGCCCAAGGCACTCTTGGGCACGCCATGGATTCCGGTAGCCCGACATGATCAAACGCCTGCTTGTTGTTCTCGCCAGCGCCTCATTGTTGTTCATCAGCAATGCCCGGGCACAAACCAGTCCCGACACCGATCTGGTGCTGCTCACGGAAAACTTCCCGCCGTACAACATGGCGAAGAACGGCAAGAATTTCGCCCAAGGCGAAAACATCAACGGCATTGCCACCGACATCGTTCGCGAGATGTTCCAGCGCGCCGGCCTCACTTACAGTCTGACCCTGCGGTTCCCCTGGGAACGTGTCTACAAGCTCGCCCTGGAAAATCCCGGCTACGGCGCCTTCGTCATGGCGCGCCTGCCGGATCGCGAAAGACTGTTCAAATGGGTCGGTCCGATCGGACCCGATGACTGGATCCTGTTGGCCAAGGCTGACAGCAAGATCACCCTGGAAACCCTCAATGATGCACGCAAATACAAGATCGGCGCCTACAAGGGCGACGCGATTGCCGAAACACTGACCAAGCAAGGCCTCAAACCGGTGGTGGTGCTGCGCGATCAGGACAACGCGAAAAAACTGCTCAACGGCCAGATCGACCTGTGGGCCACCGGCGATCCTGCCGGCCGTTATCTGGCGCGGCAGGATGGCGTGACCGGTCTGAAGACTGTGCTGCGCTTCAACAGCGCCGAGTTGTACCTGGCGCTGAACAAGGACGTTTCCGATGACGTCGTCGCCAGGTTGCAAACCGCACTGGATCAGTTGCGCAAGGAAGGCGTGGTCGATGAAATCATGGCGCGTTATCTGTAGCTGCTGTCTCGTCGGGCTCTGGCGGCGGGGCGCTGATTTCGCCCTCGGTCGCAGACGCAAGCACCGTCTGATCTTCGACCGCCTCCGGCTCCGACGCGACGATGATTTCAGGCTCGGTTGGCGCGTACTGACTGATGTGCAGGCTGTTGCCATCGGTGTAGCTGAAACCTTCCGTCACTGAGGTGCCGTCTGCACGTACCAGACGGTAGTCGCTCTGCACCAGATAGGCGGCCACGGACCTGTTTTTGTCCACCACCGCAACCACTTCGATGGTCGCCGTATTGAGCCATTCATTCGAATGCAGTTCGCATTGGGTGAAATCATGGCCCAGCCGTGCGGAAAACATTAGCGAGTTGTGCTGATTGGTTTGCCATTGGGCGCCGAATTCGACGCAAGTGGTCTGGGTGAACGTCCGCAAGCCGGCAGTACGCTGAGCACGAGGCGCAGTCCATCTGAATATCTGACTGTCGTTGCCACTGTTGCGTGCATGCCCGACGAGGATGTACTGATCCGTGCGCTCCAGCAGATAAAAGGGTGAATGACGCAATTGTTCAGATGCGGTGTAGCCCGGATCCTTGATCGTGAACCACGGAAGAATTGCGGTGTAACAAGGAACCTCCGCGGTGTCTGAAGGCGTCGGCGTTTCCCCGCACAGTACGGGGGGCGATGGGCGTGTGTACAACTGCAGGCCAATCTGCAAGCGCAAGCAGTAGACCGGAAAACTGGCCGGTCGGGTGTAGTCACTCAAGCTGAAAAAACTGCCCGAAGCCAGGTAGACCTCGCCCGGCAAAGCGGCTGGAGGAACGGCGCTCCAGGTGCTGACGCGCTGTCGGGCCTTGCTTCCCTTGTCGTCCCAGATAAGATCGGTGGTATTCGACGCGATCACCAAATCTGCGCGAACGCAGCGCACCGCGTTGAGCGACGGTTTGTCATGATCGTTCGAGCACACCGACCCCAGCGCTACGTAGCCTGCGGGAGCCAGCGGTCGCCAGATCGAAAGATCTCTTTTTGAGCCTGAACCGGAATCCTTCCAGACCAGCTCGTAATCATCGGGACGTCGCAGTGCCCTGCCTTTGGTGGGATCTGTGCTGGCAATGTCTGCCTCGCAAACAACCGCCACCACGCGTTCGCCGTTGACGTTGCCCAGGCCTCTGGTGACGATATCGCCCAAGGGGAAATAACCGGGCAGCGCGTCAGGGGCGGGAGTCGGGCGCCAGAACGACGCAGATTTTGCCGACAGACCGTCGGTATCCCAGATGCGCAGAAATTCTGTTGTGAAGTTGATCAGCAGGTTATCGATGCGGATCGGTTCAGTCCGCCCAACGGGCGGGATAATCGGGGTGTTGTTTGTCATGGGCACTCCTGATAGTTGAAAGCGACTCAAAGGAGCCGCGACCTGTAGCAGGTCTCACTATCCGGAACGGGGTGAGGCGTTCGGTGGTAACTGTGCATTGCAACGTGACCGGATGTTACCGGTAAACGCCGTCCTTGCCATGCCCGGCCATGGCGCGATTGCTGCGCACGCTGATCATCTGGCGGATATCGATCCAGTCGATGCCCTGCGCTTTCAGCTTGGGTAACTCGCGCTCCAGCACCGCCAGGGTCTGCGGATACGGATGGCCGATCATCACCGCTGAGCCCTGTTTGTGGGCCAAGGCGATCGCGGTCTGTAGCTGGGTGGCAATCGCCGCTTCGGTGCGCTCATCATCAAGAAATACGTCCCGCGAAACGCTGGCCAGGTCGATTTTCTGCGCCTGCTGCGCAGCGACCGTTTGGGCGCTGGTGCGGCTGTCGACGAAGAACTTGTGCCGACGCTGCAACTCAGCCATCAACCACGCCATCGCCGCAGGCTGCGCGGTCATGCGACTGCCCATGTGGTTATTGATGCCAGCGGTGAAAGGGACTTTTTCGAACGCGGCATTCAGGCGTTTCTGCAGTTCTTCGATGGGCAGTTCGGGGTGCCAGGCATACGGCCCGGTGGCCGGGTCCATCGGCATGTGCAGGATGACGATCTTGCCGGCGCGATGGGCTTCGCGGGCAAAGTCGGTGGCGTGTGGGGTGTCGGGCATGATCGCCGCCGTGACCGGGCCGGGCAGGGCAAGCACGCGACGATCCCGGGGCAGGTTCTGCCCCAGGTCGTCGATGATCAGTGTCAGGTAGGCTCTGTGCGGCGCAGAGCTGACGGGCTCTGCATGAGCAGCACCCGCCAGACAGCACAACAGGACGCAGACGAAACGCAGAGACATCCTCAACGGCCGGACGTAATGCTCAGCCCTTTGAGCAGGCTCAGGGCCTGGGCCAACTGGTAATCGTCATCCTGTGGCATCGCTTTGGCCTTGCCGGCCGAACCACTTGGCTTGTCGGCGCCGCCGTTGCCGTTGCCCAAGTGGCCTTGCAGGTCCGCTTCCTTGAAGTACTCACTGTCGGCTTCATTGGTGATCTTCGCGCGGCGCACTTCGATGTCCGGCACGATGCCCTGGGCCTGAATCGAGCGGCCATTCGGCGTGAAGTACAGCGCGGTAGTGATCTTCAGTGCGCGATCGTTGTTCAGCGGCAGCACGGTCTGCACCGAGCCCTTGCCGAAACTGGTGGTGCCCATGACCACGGCGCGTTTCTGATCCTGCAGGGCGCCGGCAACGATTTCCGAGGCCGAGGCACTGCCACCGTTGATCAGCACGACCATCGGCACCGCTTCGCTTTCGTCCTTGCCGGTGGCGGAGAAGCGCAACTCGGAATTGGCGATACGGCCCTTGGTGTAGACGATCAGGCCTTTGGTGATGAAATGGTCGACCACTTCCACCGCCGATTGCAGCACGCCACCCGGGTTGTTGCGCAGGTCGAGAATGATGCCGTTGAGCTTCTTGCCGTTGTCCTTGCGCAGTTTGGCCAGGGCCTTGGAGACTTCTTCGCCGGTCTTGACCTGGAACTGGGTGATGCGGATATAGCCGTAGCCCGATTCCAGCAGCTGTGCCTTGACGCTTTTCACCTGAATCACTGCACGGGCCAGGGTCACGTCGAACGGCGTGCCGCCGTCGCGAACCAGGGTCAGGGTGATTTTCTGGCCGATCTTGCCACGCATCTTGTCGACGGCTTCGGTCATGGTCTGGCCGCGGGTTGGCTGGCCGTTGATCTTGACGATGAAGTCGCCGGCCTGGATGCCAGCCTTCGACGCCGGGGTGTCATCGATCGGCGAGACGACCTTGATGAAGCCGTCTTCGGCGCCGACTTCGATGCCCAGACCGCCGAATTCACCGCTGGTGCTTTCCTGCAGCTCGGTAAAATCTTCCGGGCCAAGGTAGGCCGAATGCGGATCGAGGTTGCTCAGCATGCCCTTGATCGCGTTTTCCAGCAGGGTCTTGTCGTCCACAGGCTCGACGTACGCGGCTTTGATCCGGTCCATGACCTCGGCGAAGGTGCGCAGCTCTTCCAGCGGCAACGGCGCCTTGGCGGTCGCAGTAGTGCCTGCCGGAGCGACGGTCGGGGCCGGTTGCGCGGCGAACGCCAGAGGCGCGCCGATCACCAGGGCGATCGTCAGGGCCAGCGAGGTAAGGCGGGACAAATGCAGCATGTCGAACGAACTCCTGAATTAGGTGGTGCGCTTATCCTTGCGCACGACACCATTGCGCCGGATCACTCGGGTGACCCTGCTGACGAATTGCGAAATACAGCGCCGGCGTGTCCTGACCGCCACTGTTACCGACAGTGGAAATCGACTCGCCAGCCTTGACCACATCACCCGCCGACTTGAGCAGCGTCTGGTTGTGGCCGTAAAGACTCAGAAAACCGTTGCCGTGATCGAGAATCACCAGCAGCCCGGCACCGCGCAGCCAATCGGCAAACACCACGCGCCCGCCATGTACGGCGTGCACCTGACTGCCGGCGGAGGCGCTGATCATCACGCCATCCCACTTGGTGCGGGCGTCATCGCCACGGCTTTCACCGAAGCGCGCGAGTAATCGACCATCAACCGGCCACGGAAGTTTTCCCCGGGTTGCAGCAAAAGGCCCGCCAAACGTTTCGCCGCTGCTCGAGACCAGCGCGCCGGGGCTTGATCTGACGGGTTTTCGTGGGGCGTCGCTGTTTTCAGCCTGCGCCTCACGCAAACGCTTTTTTTCTGCTTCCTGCTGGGCGATCAGCGCTTTTTGCCGCGCCTCTTCTGCCTCACGAGCCTGGCGGGCCAGGGTTTCTTCAATGGTTTTAAGGACTTTAGACAGGTCTGCCTGATCCTGCTCGCGGGCGGCCAGTTTCTGGTCGCGGGCCTTCACGTCGTCATTGAGTCTGGCGAGAACCTGCTGGCGCTCCTTGCGGACTTTCTCGAGTGCTTCGCGCTGCGTGTCGAGGTCGCTTTTCTGTACCAGCAATTGCGCTTGCTGCAGGCCGATGTCTTTTTCGACATTGGCCAGTTGGCGCAGGGTTTCGTTGAAGTTCTTCAACTGCTCCAGGCGTGCCTGGCTCAGGTAGTCGTAATAGGTAAGGGTGCGGGCGAATTTCTCTGGGTTCTGCTGGTTGAGCAGCAACTTGAGGTATTCCTGGCGACCGTTCTGATAGGCCGCGCGGGCCTGAATGGCGATCAGTCGCTGCTGTTCAGTGCGCGCGCTCTGGAGTTTTTTTTTCTCTGCATCGAGCCGTTGCAGCTCGGATTCGCTCTTCTGCAGTTCTTTCTGCAGCGCGTCGACCTGCTTCTGCAGCTTGCCCATCTCGGTTTCAGTGCCCTTGAGCTCTTTCTGCACGCCGGATTTTTCTTCCTGCAGCTTGCCCAGGAGCTTCTTCAGCTCGGCAATATCCTGACGCGTGGCGTCCAACTGCTGTTGGGTTTGCGCGCGCTCGTCGGCGAAGGCCGGCTGGAGCAGACAGGTCAGAGCAAGGGCGATCAGGACGCGAAGCATAGGGGCGGGCGGCACCAGGGTAAGGGACGGCCTAGTATGCCCGCCCGAGGCTGCAAAAAAAACGCCCAATTGGGGCTGTGTGATAACTGGACAGAAAAACCCCGCAAACCCAATGTGGGAGCGAGCCTGCTCGCGAAAGCAGTGTTTCAGGCGACATCGCTGTCGACTGATCCACCGTATTCGCGAGCAGGCTCGCTCCCACAAGGTTAGGTGTGGTTTACACGAGGATCGAAGTCCCGGTCATCTCCGCCGGTTTTTCCAGACCCAGCAGCATCAGCATGGTCGGTGCCACGTCCGCCAGCACGCCGCCTTCGCGCACTTTCAGGTCGCGCTTGCCGACGTAGATGAACGGTACCGGCTCGGTGGTGTGCGCGGTGTGCGCCTGGCCAGTAGATTCGTCGGCCATTTGCTCGACGTTGCCGTGGTCGGCGGTAATCAGCGCTTCGCCGCCGACTTTTTCCAGCGCCTCAACGATGCGCCCGACGCAGGTGTCCAGACACTCGACCGCTTTCACTGCGGCGTCGAACACACCGCTATGTCCGACCATGTCGCCGTTGGCGTAGTTGACCACGATCACGTCGTAACGCTGGTTTTCAATGGCGTCGACGATGCGGTCGGTGACTTCCGGCGCGCTCATTTCCGGCTGCAAATCGTAAGTAGCGACTTTCGGCGACGGGATCAGGATGCGCTCTTCGCCCGGGAAGGGTTCTTCACGACCACCGGAAAAGAAAAAGGTCACGTGGGCGTATTTCTCGGTTTCAGCGATGCGCAGTTGGGTCTTGCCGTTTTTCGCCAGGTAATCGCCGAGAACGTTTTCCAGGCTGCCGGCGGCGAAGGCCGATGGTGCCGGAATGCTGGCAGCGTACTGGGTCAGCATGACGAAACCGGCCAGTTGCGGCTGGCGGGCGCGCTCGAATTCCTTGAAATCGTCTTCGACGAACACCCGAGTCAGCTCGCGGGCGCGGTCGGCACGGAAGTTCATGAACACCACGGCATCGCCGTCCTCGACTTTCACCGGCTCGCCGATGGAAGTGGCTTTGACGAATTCGTCGCTCTCACCACGGGCGTAGGCGGCTTCGAGGCCTTCCTGAGCAGTGGCAGCGTTGAATTCGCCGTTGCCGTCGACGATCAGGTTATAGGCCTGGGCAACACGGTCCCAACGATTGTCGCGGTCCATGGCGAAGTAGCGGCCGATGATGCTGGCGATACGGCCCTTGCCGAGGGCCTGGAAAGTCGCGTCGAGCAGTTCGATCGACGAAGCAGCGCTTTTTGGCGGTGTGTCGCGGCCATCAAGGAAGGCGTGCAGATAGATTTTTTCAGCGCCGCGCTTGAAGGCCAGTTCGGCCATGGCGATCAAGTGGTCCTGGTGGCTGTGCACGCCGCCATCGGACAACAGGCCCATGAAGTGCACGGCTTTGCCGGCGGCCACGGCTTTATCGACAGCGGCGCAGATGGTCGGGTTTTCGAAGAATTCGCCGTCGCGGATGGCTTTGGTCACGCGGGTGAAGTCCTGATACACCACGCGCCCGGCGCCGAGGTTCATGTGGCCGACTTCGGAGTTGCCCATCTGGCCGTCCGGCAGGCCGACGTCCATGCCGCTGCCCGAGATCAAGCCGTTCGGCACGGTGGCCCACAGACGATCCAGCACAGGTTTGTTCGCCGCAAACACGGCATTGGATTCAGGGCTGTCGCTGTGACCGAAGCCGTCGAGAATCATCAGGACCAAAGGTTTGGGCGTAGTCGTCATGGAATCCACTCGTGGCTGATAAAGAAGAGGGCGATGGAAAACGGAGTTGGAGTTTAAAGCGAAGTTCCGACCGCGTCACCGCCGGACGGGGTTTGGCCGACCATAGTGGCTGTGTATACTGGCCGACATTTTAACGCCCTGGAACCTCCTTCGATGGTTGCTCACCTGATTGAATTTGCCACTAACCACTACATTCTTGTCGGTATCTTCGTCGTATTGCTGGCTCTGTTGCTGGCGCATACGATGCAGGGCGGCGGTAAAAGCCTGAGCACCGGCGAGCTGACCGCACTGGTCAACAAAGATGCAGGCGTGGTGGTGGACATCCGTCCGGCCAAGGATTACGCCGCTGGCCACATCGTTGGCGCGGTGAACATTCCCCAGGACAAACTGGCCGCCCGCGTCGGTGAGCTGGAAAAGCACAAGGCCAAGACCATCATTCTGGTCGATGCCCTCGGTCAGACCGCCGGCACCCACGCCCGCGAACTGATGAAATCCGGCTTCACCGCCGCCAAGCTGTCCGGCGGGATTTCCAGCTGGAAGGGCGATAACCTGCCGCTGGTGAAATGACATGAACAAGGTCATCGTCTACTCCAGCGATTACTGCCCTTACTGCTCGCGCGCCAAGTACCTGCTCGAGAACAAAGGCGTGGCCTTCGAAGAGATCAAGGTCGATGGCAAGCCGCAGCTGCGTGCCGAAATGACCAAAAAGGCCGGGCGTACGTCCGTGCCGCAGATCTGGATCGGCGAAAAGCACGTCGGCGGTTGTGATGATTTATACGCCCTGGAGCGCGCCGGCAAACTCGACGCACTGCTCAAGGGCTGAACGGCTGCACCCACGTACAGCACTCCCTAAAAGACCCAAGATCGATAAGGATCTGAGATGACTGACCAACAGAACACTGCAGCCAGCGAAGAAGAAACCGCACCGCAATTCTCCTTGCAGCGCATCTACGTACGCGACCTGTCCTTCGAAGCCCCGAAAAGCCCGGCGATCTTCCGCCAGCAGTGGGATCCGGCGGTCGGTCTGGATCTGAACACCCGTCAGACAGCCCTGGAAGGCGACTTCTACGAAGTCGTGCTGACCCTGTCGGTGACCGTGAAGAACGGTGAAGAAGTCGCGTTCATTGCTGAAGTGCAACAGGCCGGTATCTTCCTGATCAAAAACCTGGATGCGGCTTCGATGAGCCACACCCTCGGCGCGTTCTGCCCGAACATCCTGTTCCCGTACGCTCGCGAAACCCTCGACAGCCTGGTCACCCGTGGCTCGTTCCCGGCGCTGATGCTGGCCCCGGTGAACTTCGACGCCCTGTACGCGCAAGAGCTGCAGCGCATGCAGGAAAGCGGCGAGACCCCGACCGTTCAATAACGGTTCAGCCTCACCCATGTGGGAGCGAGCCTGCTCGCGAAAGCGCTGTATCAGTCGACAAATCCGTCCTCTGATACGCTCTCTTCGCGAGCAGGCTCGCTCCCACATTTGTTTTGCGGCGTTATTTGAAGTCGTTCTGCCGCCACGCTTCGTATACAGCAACGGCCACGGTGTTGGACAGGTTCAGGCTGCGGCAGCCTTCGCGCATCGGCAGGCGCAGGCGCTGTTCGCCAGGCAGGGCGTCGAGCACGTCTGCCGGCAGGCCACGGCTTTCCGGGCCGAACAGAAACGCATCGCCGGGCACGAATGCGGCATCATGGAACGGCCGTGAGCCCTTGGTGGTGAAGGCGAACACGCGCGGGTTGCCCAGGCTTTGCAGGCAACTGGCCAGGTCCGCGTGACGTTGCAACGTGGCATATTCGTGATAGTCGAGACCGGCACGGCGCAGGCGCTTGTCGTCCATCTCGAAACCCAGCGGTTCGATCAAATGCAGGTGGCAGCCACTGTTGGCGCACAGCCTGATAACGTTGCCGGTGTTCGGCGGAATTTCTGGTTGAAAAAGGATGACGTGAAACATGCACGGCTCCGAAGGTAAAGATGAGCGGCATTCTACGCCGCCTGTGGACAACCGTTCGAAACTATTCCCGCGAGTCATCGGCTCGCTGGCGATTGTCGGCTTGATGATCGGCTTGATGATCGGCCGTCTGACCACGCCGGACCCGAGCGTGCTGGAGCGGGTCGAGGTCACTGATGGTGGCCTGGTGGTGTGGTTCAACAACGAGCCGAAGCTGCACGGCGAGATCATCGACGGCACCGTCGCGCTGTTGTTTCAGGCCGAAGGTCGGCCGCAGAAAGGCCAGCTCAAGCTCAACGGCAAAGATGTGAATTGGCGCACGCGCAAGAGTGACGGCGGATTGTTGCTGACGGTGCTGGCGGCGCGCCCGTTGCAGGGCGACTGGGTCGGCAGCGAGGTTGATGACCGCTGGCGACTGGAGATCCGTTTGAGCGAGCCCTAGCGGATCGTCATCATTCCCGCTGTTCCCTCCGACACTGTTTGAGGTCGTTTCCCACTGCGACCGTGCCCCTTTCCCATCTCCATCCAGTGCCTGTCCACGCTATCGTTCGCCCTTTCAAACGGCAGGATGCCGAAACCCTTCGTCCCTTGCGTGAATGCGAGGGGCACCGCTTTCAAGGATGAAGATATGCCAGTAAAACCACCTCGCGGCGGCAGTACCCACGTGGACGCTCCGGGCAGCCCGCATCGGACTGCGGACGTGGACACTTCGCTTCCCGGCCATTTGGGTCGCACAGGCGTCGATGTGAGTATCGCTCAGGACATTTCGCAGCCGCGCGCCGGATCATCCAGTGACGCGACCCTGGGTGCCGTCCCCCCCGCCGCGGCCGTTGTGGTTCGGGCAATCCAGGAGGGTATTGGCCCTCCCGAAACCCAACCTTCGCTGGACAATTACGTCACCAACGCCCGAGCGATACTTCCACAGGTCAACGGCGAAGGTTTACGGGTGATCAGTCGGCGAACATACGCTGACCTGGCCAACGGTGACCTGGTGCCTGTCGCAGTGGATCCAGCCACGGGTTTGTATCGAGCCGGTCGGCCAAGCGAGTTGTTCCCATCAGGTCCGGTGATGCTGCGCGATGTAGACAGCGGACTCTGGTATGCGCGCGAAGTCGTGGAGCCAACTACCCGGGAGCAGATCCGCAAATACCTTCCGGGCACGACTGATGACGACGCGGATGCCTTCATCGCCCGGTTTGATGACAAGGATGTGGCAGAGCTTGAGCTCAAGAACATTCAGCTTGGGCTTGCGCAACTGAACTCGACGCGTTTCAGCATGCCATTCAGTCCAGCCCGCATTACATCTGACCAGGAGTTCCGTGACGCGGCAAAGGCGTGGACGACGCTAGGCCAGTTGTACAAATGGCAGGGCCAGCCTGATCAGCGGGTTTACAGTGGTGGGCGGCTTTTGGGCTTCAAGCTGGAAATCGATCTCACGATATGGCCAGTTGAAAAGCCGCTTTCGTTGAAATTCAACTCAGTCGTTTCTCTGACGCTAAGAGGTGGTGGTCCGGTAGCTCCGGACGTGTTTTGCGCGCAATTTCCCAACCTTGAAAGTCTGACGATTACCAGTCAGGAAATTAGAGTAAAAGGCCGGTTCCAGGGGTGGGACGTAATAGAAAACGTTCATTCAAAATTAAGTATGGATTCGCGCTTTGCCGAGCAATTGAAAAAATTTCCGCGCTTGCGGAAGCTGCACCTGCAGGACTGTGAATTAACGGCTGACTTTTCGCTGCGAGGCCTTACCAGACTTCATGAATTATGGCTTTGCAATACATTCGAGGCCCCGGTGCATAGCCTGGACATGCAGATGCGGCATCAGGAGCAAGTCAACCTTTTGCAAGTGGCAGCTGACGTCAGAGGAATGACTGAACTGCGGGTGCTGGATCTGAGCCGCACCGGAATACACCTGTTGCCTTCCGGGCTTGATGCCATCGACGTGGCGTCGACGCTGGAAGTGTTAAGGCTTGCTGGCAACCCGCTTTCGATCAGCCCCTCACTCAAAAACATGACCGCACTGCAGGAATTGGATCTTTCCAATACACGATTGCAAAGTTTTCCCGAGGGCATTACCGACACGATTCCCGCCAAAGAACTGAATCTTGCGAACAATCACATCAGGTCGATCCCCGAATCCGTCGAACTCAGAGCGGGCTTCAATCTCATCGGCAATCCGATAATGGACCCGGCCTCTCTACGGCGGTTGATACGAGCACGTGTAGAGACAGGCAACGATATCTGGCTTGGGCAGGAAAGCAGCGATGTCTCTGTCGATCTCTGGTTACGCAATGTGCCGCAGGAACAGATAGCGGAAAAACAAGCACTGTGGGACAGGCATAGCACCGGAATGCCACCAGTGACCGGAGTCCTTCGTAAGCTGAGTCGAACGCCTGAGTTCCACGTTGAACGCCCGCTCCTGCAGCGGCGCGTGTGGTGGTTTCTGGAAATGTATGACAGGGCCGAAGTCAACGAGCGGACCAGGCTCGACGCCATTCTTCATACGGAAACGAGTCCCGGGAAGATGCTGGACAGGCTGGAAGAAGAAATTCGCAAGTATGACGCAGGGCGCCAGAATCAGCCGGTGCCTCCACTGCCCAAGCGCCCCAGATTCGAGTAACTCGCAGGAGCAGGCAATGCCAATGTAGAAAACGGCAAAGCTCGGCCTGCCTGTATCCGCAAATGCCAACCTCCATCGTCTCTGGCATTTATGCCAGGGGCGATTTTCAAGGATGAAAAATATGCCAGTAAAACCACCCCGCGGCAGCACTCGCATGGACACGGATGTGCACACGGCTACGACCCGACATCTGGACAAGGATTTCCCACAGGTGCGCATTGCCGACCTCGATGGCATCGCGCTCCGGGTTCGTGGCGATGATCCGAAGCTTCGAAGCACCTTGCCCGGCGATGATATCGGCGCGGACATGACCTTGCCGGCGCCGATGGTCGAGGTTCGCTCTGCGCCGCACACGGCTCAAAACCCTGTCGTCATCCACAGCTCGCTGGAGAGTTACGCAATGCAGTCACCGGCCGGGCTGCCGGAGGCTGACAGTGATGGCTTCAGGCTGTACAAAAATCGCCAGTATGTGGATGTGACTGATGGTGGCATCGTTCTGGTAGGGGTGGATCCGGACAGCGGATTTCATCGTGCTCGCCGCACCAGCGAATTGCTGCCCTCCGGCCCATGGATGTTGCGGGATATCCCGAGCGGCCTCTGGCACCCGCACAACGACTTCAATGCGCGCACCGACCCTCTGACCGATGCGAGTTTGCAGGCATTTCGCAGCGGGCTGGATCTCAGCGGCGTAGAACCTGGCAGCGACGGCGTGTTTCGCCACGACGGCAGGCTCTACGTGGTGATTGATGAACAGGCGTATCAGGTCCTGCAGGATCTGGATGCCTCGCGCCCGGAATACAAGATCTGGCGTCTGGTTGATCCCAGGGTTCCCGTCGCCAGCGACAGCGCAAACATTTATCGCGCCAGCCTCGGCGGTGAGACTCTGGCCATTACCCGCAACGAGCAGAATGACTGGGTTTCCATCCTCCCCGGTTTGCGCGGCGGCATGGAGCGCAATGATCCGGCACATGCCAACCCTTTCAACTTTCATCGACCCTGGCTTATCGGCGCTGGCCCTTCGGCAAGGCAGGCACCGGTCGTAGTCGCAACCACACGGGCGCAGGTGAAACGCTATTTCGCAGACGCTACCGATCAGCATGCCGATGATTTCATTGCCCTGTTTGCTGACGCAGGTGCAGCAGAGGTCGAGCTCAGACGGCTGCAGCTTGAGTATCCTCAACTGAACCGTGAGGTCACTGCGTGGGAGACGGCCTACAGGGGCGACAACAGTGCCGAGCGCGGTCGGCGACTGGCAGTCGGTGCCAGCGTGCGTCGACTGTTCAAGTGGCAGGGCGAGAGCTCCGAGAAGGTCTACCGGAATGGGCTGCTGATCGGCTTCAAGTTGAAACTGAATTTGGGAGAGCGCGGGAATTTCGCCCTGCCGGCTTTCTCGACTCGACTCAGATCTGTTGTTTCTCTTGGCCTGGAGGGGAGAACCTCAAAAAATCTGGGAGATCTGTTTTCGATGTTTCCCCGTATGGACACCCTCGAAACACGAAGAATCAACGGGCACAACCTGCTTGTCGAGCTCGACAAGCTGCCGCAGCTGAGAGTGCTGGAAATCCGTGAAAGCAGTCTTTTGCTGTCGTCGATCGGCCTCGAACATTTCGCCAAATTGACCGGGCTGCAAGAGTTGAGCCTGTTGAACTGTGGTATCTGGCCGGATCTTTCAGTGCGAGGGATGACCGGGCTACGGGTATTGCGCGCCCGCTCCTGTGCTTTACTCCGTCTGCCTCTCGGACTGGATGATTTGCCCGTGGCGTCACAGTTGCAGGTGCTTGATCTGTACCACAATCCTGAACTGCGAAATCCGCCTGATGTGAGCCTCATGTCCCAATTGCGAGTATTGGATCTGTCCCATACCCGCATACCAGCGCCGCCGCTCGGGCTTGGTTTGCAGAGTGGACCTTCGCGGCTTCAGGTATTGAATTTATCCAATACGCCACTGGCTGTGGCGCCGTCGCTCAGGGGAATGCCAGCGTTGCTGGAGGTCGATCTCAGCCACACTTGTGTAACAACTTTCCCGGCCGGCGTGACTTTCGAAACGCCCAAAACACGTTTGGACCTGAGCTATACCTGGATCAATTCAATTCCCGAAGCAGTTGAACTCAGAAAAGGCTTCAACTTGTCCGGCACACTGATCTCCGACCCCGCCTCCTTTCGGCGGTTGATTGCTGCCCGTCGGCAAACAGGTACGGACGTCTGGTTGGCACGCGCCTCAAACCATTTGGTAATAGACCACTGGATGCACAATGTCCCACAGGCGCAACGCGCCGCGAGAACTTCCCTTTGGGACTCGTTAACCGATCAGACGAACATTGCCATGATGGCGAAAATCAGAGAACTGGTTCGCACGCCCGAGTTTCAGGTGGAGCGTGCACTTTTGCAGCGTCGGGTCTGGTCGTTTCTGGAACATTTCCACAAGTCGAGTCTGGGAGAGCAGGACGCGTTGCGAGATATCGCGTTAACGGAGCCCAGTCCCGGAAGGATGCTGGAAAGGCTCGAGGAGGAAATCAAGAACTTCGACTCCAGCTGGCAGCACCAGCCCTCGCATCATTTACCCAAGCGGCCGCGGCTTGCCTAGGGTGATATAAACAACAGACGGCAGGATGCCGAACACCATCAGCCCTTGCGCAAATGCAGGGGCAACTATTCAAGGATGACAACATGCCAGTAAAACCAACGCGCGGTCGCGGCACCCACGTAGATGTCACCACCAGCCCGCCGCGTTCGCTGGATGCAGACGCGTCTCAGCCCGGCCCGTCGGGCCGCAGAGACTCCGATTGGGCAACCCCTGTCGATAATTCGGCGCAGCAGACCGGGATCTTCGCCTCGCCAGAGGTTATTGCCCCGGTCCAGCTGCCCGCCGTCGTCATACGTGCGGCTACCGTTGATCATCGGTCTCCTGCATCAGAACCGTCGCTGGATCATTACGTAACTGAAGCGCCCGTAAAATTTTCACAGGCCAATAACGAAGGTTTGCGTGTAATAAAGCAGCGAACCTACGCTGAGCTGTCCGATGGGCGGGTGGTGCTCGTCGCGCTTGATCCCGATACAGGCTTTTATCGGGCCAGACTGCCCAGTGAGTTATTACCCTCCGGACCGGCGCTGGCCCGCGACAGCAAAAGCGGCTTCTGGAACCTGCATGAGCTTTCAGGCTCAACTACTCGAGCGCAGATCAGACAGTATTTGCCGGATGCGAGCGATCAACACGCGGACGATTTTATTTCCCGCTTTGGCGACAGCCAGGTCGCTGAGGCGGAGCTAAAGCGCATCGAGCTGGGATACCCGCAGCTGGATCGAGAGGTCGGTGCCTGGGAGGCGCTTCATAATGACGAGAGTGATAAAAACCAGCGTCTGGCAACCGGGGCCAGGCTTCGTCACCTGTACAAATGGCAAGGTGACCCCTCGGAAAAAATCTATCGTGATGGCCAGTTTCTCGGTTTCGAGTTGAAATTGCATCTTGGAAGTCGACAGGCTCAGTTGCCTGGCGAATTCCTGGCTTCGACGCGGCTCGATTCTGTCGTTTCTCTTCACCTTGAAGGGCAAGTGGAAACCATTGGCAATCTGCTGCTCAGTTTCCCCCGTGTTGAAAAACTTGCGTTTCATATGCGCAGGGCGGCGCATTTACCTGTTGGACTCGAGACGCTTGCTCATTTGAGAGTCCTGCAAATACAAGGCACCCATTTATCGGCGGAAGATGCAGGCGTGCTCGGACGACTGACCCGGTTGCAGGAATTGGACATCTCCTTCTGTACGCTGGCGATTGCTCCATCAGTGCGTGCAATGGCTGACCTGGAAACGCTCAGGATTGCATCGTCGGAATTGACCGCATTGCCCGCCGGACTGGCTGAGGCGGACGGGCCGACTCGCTTGCGGGTGCTGAGCCTGGAGCAAAACCGTCGTTTACGTGTCGCTCCCTCCGTGGCGGGGATGTCCGAGTTACAAGTGCTGAACCTGTCCCTTACGGGAATTACGCAGTTGCCGGCAGGGCTTGGCACTGAAAACGGACCTTCGCGAATGCAGATATTGATGCTTTCGAATAACTCGCTGCGCGAAGCGCCCTCTCTCGAAGCAATGCCCGACTTGCATGTGGTCTTTCTGCAAAACAATCAGATTTCCAGATTTCCGGAAGGGGTCACTTCTCGAATTCCCAGATTCCATCTGGGCCTGGAATCGAACAGGATCGAGTCGATCCCTGAAACGCTTGAGCTCAGAGAAGCATTCCATCTTTCACGTAATCCGATTAACGACCCTGCGTCTCTGAGGCGGCTGCTCGCTGCCCGGCGACAAACCGGTACTGATATCTGGCTGGGAGATAACGAAACGAATCTGGGTATCAATCATTGGCTGAACAACATTCCACAAGAGCAGCAGCAGCCAAGGAATGTCCTGTGGACCACGCTGGCGACGGATCAAGCAAACGCCTCGCTCATGGCAAAAATCCAGAATCTGGTCCGCACGCCGGAATTCAGGGTTGAGCGTCACATCCTGCAGCGTCGGGTCTGGAGTTTTCTCGAGCATTTGCGAGCAGCCAGCCCGGACGAACAAAGCACGCTACGGGAGATCGCTGCCTCTGAGTCCAGTCCCGGAAAAATGTTGGACAGGCTGGAAGAAGAGACAAGAAAGTTCGATCCTGCCTGGCAAAATGATCCGCGGCATGATCCGCCGAAGCGACGTCGGCTCGAATGACGGGATGTCGGGCGTGGCTTGAAAGCGGCGGTTGATGGCTTTCAGCCTGCCTGGCCAGTCCTACCCCGGCTAGCGTCATTTCCCACCTGAGCCGTTTGCTTTTCCGCTCTGCGTCAACGTTTGCGCAGGCTATCGTTGACTTCCCCAAATACCCGGCACGATGCCGAAACCCCGCCTGAATGAGTGGCGGGCAACTATTCAAGGATGAAAAAACATGCCAGTAAAACCACCGCGCGGTGGCAGCACCCACGTGGACGCTGCGGGCAGCCCGCATCGGACTGCAGACGTGGACACTTCGCTTCCCGGCCATTTGGGTCGCACAGGCGTCGATGTGAGTATCGCTCAGGACATTTCGCAGCCGCGCGCCGGATCATCCAGCGATACAACTATCGGCGGCGTACTCCCTTCTGCGGCCGTTGTGGTTCATGCGATGCCGGAGAGCGCCCGCCCTTCCGAGTCCCAGGCTTCGCTCGACAATTACGTCACCAACGCCCGAGCGATACTTCCACAGGTCAACAGTGATGGTTTGCGGATGATCGGGAAGCGAATGTACGCTGACCTGGCCAACGGCGATCTTGTGCCTGTCGCAACGGATCCGGTCACAGGTTTGTATCGTGCCCGGCGTCCAAGCGAGTTGCTTGCGTCCGGACCGGTGCTTCTGCGCAACCCCGATACCGGTTACTGGTACCCGCGCGCGGTCGTTGAACCAACCACCTTGGTGCACATCCGGAAATACCTACCGGAAATCAACGAACAGGCCGCGGATGCTTTCACCGCCCGATTCGATGACAAGGACGTGGCAGAGCTTGAACTCAAGCACATTCAGCTTGGGCTTCCTCAACTGGGCAGCAAACACGTCAGCATCCCGGAACATCAGAATCACACTGTACAGACCCATGAGGTAATTGAGGCGTTTGCCATGTGGGACACGCTACGCCGAGTGTACAAGTGGCAAGGTGAGCCTGATCAGCAGGTTTATAGTAATGGGCGGCTATCGGGTTACAAACTGGATATTAATCTCACGCTATGGCCAGTCGATAGGCTGCTTTCATTGAAATTCAAGTCAGTGGTTTCTCTTACGTTAAGAGGTCATGCACCGCTGGACCCCCAAGTGTTTTTTGCGCAATTTCCCAATATTGAAAGTTTGACGGTAACAAGTCAGTTAATTACCAGAAGAACCTTCGGGGTCCCTATGTATGAGGATGTTTACTCAAGATTCGATATGGGTTCGCGCTTTGCCGAGCAATTAGCGCAGCTCCCCCGTTTACGAGAATTGAACCTGCCGGATTGTGATTTTCAGGATGATTTTTCGCTGAGGGGCATGACCAGATTGCAGGTGTTGAGGCTAGGTAAAATACAGGCGGCAAGTCTGAATTATTATCCCGACGACTTGCGCGCTCGGTTGTCTCTTCAACACCCGAGCGTTGTTTTGCTAACGGATCCTGACATCTCCGGGATGACCGAGTTACGCGTGCTGGATCTGACAGGAGCCGGAATACAGCGAATTCCTATCGGGCTTGATGCCGACAACGGGCCGTCAAGACTGGAGGTGTTAAGACTGGGTGACAACGCGCTTTCTGTTGGACCTTCACTCAAAGGAATGACTGCACTGCAGGAGCTGGATCTTTCCAATGCAAGGCTAGACAGATTTCCGGAGGGCATCACCGACGAGATTCCCGGGAAAGTGTTGAACTTGGCGAACAACCGCATTACGTTGATTCCCGAATCCGTTGAACTCAGAACAGGTTTCAACCTTGCTGGTAATCCGATAGCGGATCCGGTTTCCCTTCGGCGGTTGATTGCTGCTCGTCGGGAAACAGGCACCGATATCTGGCTGGATGCAGTCTCGGCTGATCAGGGGTTAAATCATTGGATGCACGATGTTCCAGAGGCGCAGCGCCCTGAAAAGACTGCTCTTTGGGAAGCATTGGCTGTTCAGGAAAACGCCACGATGCTGGAACAAATCAGAAACCTGGTCCGCACGCCCGAATTTCAGGTTGAGCGTCAACTTTTGCAGCGTCGGGTCTGGTCGTTTCTTGAGTTTTTCCAAAAGACCCACGCGGCCGAGCAAGAGCATTTGCGCAACATTGCGGCCGCTGAAACCAGTCCCGGGAAAATGCTGGAAAGACTGGAAGAGGAGATAAACAAGTCTGATCCCCGGTGGCAGAATCCGCCGCTTCATCATTTGCCCAAGCGCCCGAGGTTGGAATAACACTGAAGTGCGCAATGATGTAAAAGCGGGAATCCCTGACCTGCCTGTATCAGGGTTCCCAAAACGGGGTGGACCTCGCTTGAGCGGCGATCCGGTATAAAGAGGGAACCCCCGGCCTGCCTGTACCAAGGATCCCAAAAGGGTGGGCTCGCCGCGTTGCGCCGTGAGCCCGATGTAAAGAGGGGAATCCCCGGCCTGCCTGTACCAAGGTCCCCGAAACGGGTGGTGAAACGAATCACCTGTCAGAGGTGTTGCAGGGGGCGTGCCAGGTTTTAATCTATTGAAACAAAAAAGCGCCTGAGAGACGTGAAAGCCCCGGGACTCGGGGCTTTCGCGTTTTTGAATAAAGGGTTCTTCAGTGTTTTCAGGAGTGATTGTGGCGATACGGTTGTGCGCGATCGCGGGTCATTGTGCATTGATGCGGTGCACCGTAGCCCTCACCCTAACCCTCTCCCAGAGGGAGAGGGGACTGACCGAGTTGCCCGGTCAAGTTACGCCGACCTGAGATACCGAGCCGAACTCAGGCATCGAAACCACCCGAGATCCGCTCCCTCTCCCCCTTGGGGGAGAGGGGGAGCTCCTGACTACACAATTCTTAAGCGTTAACCCTCATCCCCCTCATCATCATCGCCACCATCCACCTTCATCCCCAGTTCCTTGATCTTGCGCGTCAGGGTGTTCCGCCCCCAGCCCAGCAACACGGCCGCATCACGTCGACGGCCCGCCGTGTGCTTGAGCGCCGTCTCGATCATGATCCGCTCGAACGCCGGCACCGCGCTGTCGAGCAGGCTCGACTGGCCTCGGGCCAAAGCCTGATCCGCCCATTGGCGCAGGGCCTGTTCCCAATTGGTCACGGGCGCCGAATCCTGCGGCAGGTTGAGCAGTTCCGGCGGCAAATCGCTGATGTGCACTTCACGGCCGGAGGCCATGACGGTGATCCAGCGGCAGGTATTTTCCAACTGACGCACGTTGCCCGGCCACGGCAGGTTTTTCAGGTATTCCTCGGTCTCGCTTTTCAGCAGCTTCGGTTCGACTGCCAATTCCTGCGCGGCGCGGCTGAGGAAGTGCCGGGCCAGGGTCGGGATGTCTTCGCGACGATCCGACAGGCGCGGTATGTGGATACGGATCACGTTGAGGCGGTGGAACAGGTCCTCACGGAATTTGCCGGCGTGGACCAGGGTTTCCAGATTCTGGTGCGTCGCGGCGATGATGCGCACATCGACCTTGACCGGCACATGCCCACCGACGCGATAGAACTCGCCATCGGCCAATACGCGCAAGAGGCGGGTCTGGGTATCCGCCGGCATATCGCCGATCTCATCGAGGAACAGCGTGCCGCCATCAGCCTGCTCGAAGCGGCCGCGACGCAAATTCGCCGCGCCGGTGAACGCGCCTTTCTCGTGGCCGAACAGTTCCGATTCCATCAGATCCTTGGGGATCGCCGCCATGTTCAGCGCGATGAACGGCGAAGCTGCACGCGGGCTGTGGCGGTGCAGGGCGTGGGCGACCAGCTCTTTACCGGTACCGGATTCGCCGTTGATCAGCACGGTGATGTTGGAGTGGCTCAGGCGACCGATGGCGCGAAAAACTTCCTGCATCGCCGGCGCTTCGCCGATGATTTCCGGGGTGCGCGTCAGCGCCGGAACGACTTCCAGGCCTTGCTGTTCCTGGGCGTGCTGATTGGCGCGCTTGACCAGCGACACCGCTTCATCGACGTCGAAAGGCTTGGGCAGATACTCGAAAGCGCCGCCCTGATACGAGGCGACAGCGCTGTCCAGATCGGAGTGAGCAGTCATGATGATGACCGGCAGCCGAGGGTGCTGTTCACGAATCCGCGCCAGCAGATCCAGGCCACTGGCACCGGGCATGCGGATATCGGAAATGATCACGTCCGGCTGCTGCCGGGCCAGACGACTCATCACGCCATCGGCGCTGTCGAAGCTCTGGGTGGTCATGCCTTCCTGCTGCAAGGCCTTTTCCAGAACCCAACGGATAGAACGGTCGTCATCGACGATCCACACGGTTTCACTACGGCTCATGTCGATGTGGCTCCTTGTTCCAGTGGCAGGAAGATCGAGAACGTGGTGTGGCCTGGATGGCTCTCACACTCGATCAGGCCCTGGTGCTGACTGATGATGTTCTGGGTAATGGCCAGGCCCAACCCGGTACCGTCCGGGCGACCGCTGACCATCGGAAAGAAAATGGTTTCCTGCAGTTCCGCCGGGATGCCCGGGCCGTTGTCGATGATCTCGATCTTGGTCACCAGACGATGGCGGATGTGGCCGATGGTGAACTGGCGCATGGCGCGGGTGCGCAGGCTGATGCGGCCCAGGCGCAGCTCGTTCTGGCTGCTGATCGCCTGCATCGCGTTGCGCACGATGTTCAACACCGCCTGGATCATTTGTTCGCGGTCGATCAACACATCGGGAATGCTTGGATCGTAATCGCGCACCAGAGTGATGCAGCCCTGGCTTTCGGCTTCGACCAGATGGCAGACGCGTTCGAGCACCTCGTGAACGTTGCACATCGCCAGCGACGGCAATTTGTTCGAGCCGAGCATGCGATCGACCAGATTGCGCAGGCGATCAGCCTCTTCGATGATCACATTGGTGTAGTCACGCAGGCTTTCTTCCGGCAGCTCGCGCGCCAGCAACTGTGCCGCACCGCGAATGCCACCGAGGGGATTCTTGATCTCGTGGGCGAGGCCGCGCACCAGCATCTTGCTGGTTTCCTGTTTGGACAGTTGCGCCTCTTCCTTGGTGATCCGCAGCAGGCGATCCCGCGGATGCACTTCGAGCAAAAGCAAAGTCGCACCGTTACTGAGGATCGGCGTCACTGCGTAATCCACGGTCAGGGTCTGGCCGGTGAGGGCGGTGAGCATCGCTTCGCGCTTGGTAAAAGGGTGCGCCTGCTCGACCGCCTGACGCAGGGAGTTGAGCGCCTCGGGGGATTCGGTGAACAGCTCGCTGATGAACTGGCCATGGCTGCGCTGACCGCTGACGGCCAACAGCATTTCCGCCGCCGGGTTCATGTACTCGAGGCGCAACTCGGCGTCGAGCAGGATGGTCGCCGTGGTCAGGTTGTCGAGCAGCAAACGGTGAATAGCGTCGCTTATGGTCATCTGGACCCCTTTTGGAGCAAGGCGTGCGCGAGAACAAAGCGCTGATAACGGGAAAATGCAAAAACCAAACCAAGGCTCCGAAAAGAAGCGTTCAAGCCCTGAAACAGGCGTTTGACGCGCGTTTGTATGGCACGAAGCCAGCTCAAACGGGAAGTTTCGAACCAAAATGGGATGGGTTGTGGGCGAGATGCAGTTTAGTGCACCAATAGAGTGCGCGCGGCTGGCCGGCGTTAAAAGAAGCGCAGGAAGGGATTTTTCGGCTCTGCAGGTTTGTCCTTGAGCGGGCATTCCGGGCGCACGCCATAGTCGTCGGCGACACAGGGTTTGACCTGGCGTTTCTGCGCCAGGGAAATGCGCAGCATGTGGAACGGCTGATTGGCGGTGCGCTCCACGGTACGCCCGGCGGCGTCGAGTATCTCGATCGAAAGGCTGTGGCTGCCGCGATCGATATTGTTCAGCGCAAATACCGGACTGACGCCGGGCTCACCAGTGGCCTTGCCATCGAGCAGCAGGCGATAACGATGGCCACTTTGCAGGCCGGGCTCGCTGGTGACACTGACGATCAGCTCGCCAGCGCTGCTGCGCAGAGTCGCGTCGGGCTCCGGGATCAGGATGCGCAGCATGTCGTAACGGAAGGGCGCTGGTTCGACGGATTTTTTCGCCGTGGTGATAGGCGCGGCGCTGCTGGCAGGGACGGCCATGCGATTGCTCTTCGCGATCGGCACTCGCTTGGCGTTGGCGCGTGGCTGGTCGGTGTAGACGCGGTTGCCCTGTGCGTCGATATAGGTGAAGACCTCAGCCGTGGCGGGCAGCGCCATCAGCGCCAGGATCAGCAGCAGTCCGCGGCGGATCATGGTTTGTGCACCCGTTGCAGGTTGAGCACGGCGGGCGGGCTCTGCTGGATGACGGTCTGACCGTCGATCACTTGCACGGCCAGGCGATGCTCGCCGCGATCGATGTTGACCAGTTGCAGAACTGGCACGTTGCTTGGCTGGCCATAGGGCTCATCGTCCAGCACCAGTCTCAGTTGATGGGGCGGTTGCAGGCGCGGCTTGATCAGGACGTTGACCGTGAAGGTGCCGTTGTTGGCGCGCAGGGCCTCGTCAGTGGGCAGGCCGGCGAGCTCGAGGATTTCGTAGGCGTTGCGCGGCGGTTGCGATGCTTCGGCGCTGGGTGCTTGCGGCGCGCTCGGCGCTTGCGGCTCGACCCGATTGAGTGGCGGCAAATCGACCGGTTGCGCCTGCACGCCATCCGGCGGCTGATTGCTGTACGCGGTGTTGCCGTTGGCGTCGGTGTACTTGTAGATCTGCGCGGCGGCGGGCAGGGCGATCAGCAGCAGAATGTAGAGGAGCGTGCGACCCATGAAATCGACCGGGGTTGGAAACTGTGGGTAGCAGCATAGGACAGGTGGGGCGGTTGGCCCAGCCCGGTGCAAGTTCCCAAAGCGCCCTCACCCTAACCCTCTCCCAGAGGGAGAGGGAACCGACCTTGTTGTTTGCATGAGTTACAGCGACCTGAAATTCCCCCGTGAACTCAGGTTTTGAAGAGCATAAGATCAGTTCCCTCTCCCTCTGGGAGAGGGTTAGGGTGAGGGGCTTTTGATCTGCAATAAAAAAAGGCCTTCCGAAGAAGGCCTCTTTTGTCACGCCACTTTACGCAGCGCTACCGGATCAGCAGCTGTAGTACAGCTCATATTCCAGTGGGTGCACGAAGGTGCGAACCTTGATTTCCTCTTCCGATTTCAGCGCGATGTAAGCGTCGATGAAGTCGTCGGAGAACACGCCGCCCTTGGTCAGGAACGCGCGGCCCTTGTCCAGCTCTTCCAGGGCTTCTTTCAGGCTGCCGCAAACCTGCGGGATCTCTTTCGCCTCTTCAGGCGGCAGGTCGTACAGGTTCTTGTCGGCGGCGTCGCCTGGGTGGATCTTGTTCTGGATACCGTCCAGACCGGCCATCAGCAGTGCTGCGAAAGCCAGGTACGGGTTGGCAGCCGGATCCGGGAAGCGTGCTTCGATACGGCGGGCTTTCGGGCTCGACACGTAAGGAATACGGATCGAAGCGGAACGGTTGCGAGCCGAGTAGGCCAGCATTACCGGAGCTTCGAAGCCTGGCACCAGACGCTTGTAGGAGTTGGTCGCCGGGTTGGTGAAGCCGTTCAGGGCCTTACCGTGCTTGATGATGCCGCCGATGAAGTACAGAGCGGTATCGGACAGGCCGGCATAGCCTTCACCTGCGAAGGTGTTCTTGCCGTCTTTCCAGATCGACATGTGTACGTGCATGCCCGAACCGTTGTCGCCGTACAGTGGCTTCGGCATGAAGGTCGCGGTGCGGCCGTAGGCGTCAGCAACGTTGTGCACAACGTATTTCAGGGTTTGAACTTCGTCGGCCTTCTTCACCAGGGTGTTGAACTTGACGCCGATTTCGTTCTGGCCGGCAGTTGCCACTTCGTGGTGGTGAACTTCAACCGACTGACCCATTTCTTCCAGTGCGTTGCACATGGCGGTACGGATTTCGTGGTCGTGGTCGAACGGTGGCACCGGGAAGTAGCCGCCTTTCACGCCTGGACGGTGACCCTTGTTGCCGCCTTCGATGTCCTGGTCGGACATCCACGAACCTTGCTCGGAGTAGATCTTGAACATCGAGCCGGAGATGTCCGACTTGAACTTCACCGAGTCGAAGATGAAGAATTCTGGCTCTGGACCGGCGAATACGGTGTCACCGATACCGGTGGCTTTCAGGTGCTCTTCGGCGCGCTTGGCGATCGCACGTGGGTCGCGGTCGTAGCCCTGCATGCTCGAAGGCTCGATGATATCGCACACCAGAATCAGGGTTGGGTCTTCGGTGAACGGATCGAGCACGGCAGTTTCGTCGACCGGCATCAGGATCATGTCGGAGGCTTCGATGCCTTTCCAGCCGGAAATGGAGGAACCGTCGAACATCTTGCCGACTTCGAAGAAGTCGTCATCCAGCGCATCGCGAGCCGGCATGGTCACGTGGTGCTGAGTGCCTTTGGTGTCCGTGAAGCGCAGATCAATCCACTTGACGTCATGATCTTTGATGAGTTGAACCGACTTCGACATAGTGTCCTCCGGGTGAATTAGGGCGGGTAGTGGATGCCCTTAATAATGGTGATGCCGGCGCGAATACTCTGCCAAGGCAACCTGCCTCACAAGGGAGCAAATTGCATGCCAGTGCCCCAGCATGGGTTTTTTGCCCCAAATTCACGCTTATTAAGGTGCGCGAGATACAGAATCGACAAATCTCGCCCCGTAATGTTGCGTTTGAATTCACAAATGACCTGTTTTGGTGCGCGCAAAACCTTCTGCACATTAACTGGTTAAACCTTGAGCAATTTCCGCTATAATCCGCGCCCCCCTTTTTCGGCTGGCCGTTCGCGCGCTGTTTTCATGAAACTTATCGTAAAAGTCTTCCCCGAGATCACCATCAAAAGCCGACCTGTCCGGACGAAATTCATCCGCCAGTTGGCCAAGAACATCCGCACCGTGCTCCGTGACCTGGACCCGGCCGTGGTGGTGAATGGCGTGTGGGACAACCTCGAACTGGAAACCCGCGTTACCGACCCGAAAGCCTTGAAAGAGATGGGCGAGCGTCTGACCTGCATGCCGGGCATCGCGCACTTTCTGCAGATCGACGAGTACCCGCTGGGCGACTTCGACGACATCACCGAAAAGTGCAAACAGCACTACGGCGATGCGCTGGCCGGGAAGATTTTCTCGGTGCGCTGCAAGCGTGCGGGCAAGCACGCGTTCAGCTCGATGGACGTGGAAAAATACGTCGGCAGCAAGCTGCGTCGCGAGTGCGGTGCAGCCGGAATCGACCTGAAAGCACCGGAAATCGAAGTCCGTATCGAAGTTCGCGACAAACGGTTGTTCGTGATTCACAGCCAGCACAACGGCATCGGCGGCTACCCGCTGGGTGCGCTGGAGCAGACGTTGGTATTGATGTCCGGCGGCTTCGATTCGACCGTGGCGGCTTACCAGATCATGCGCCGCGGCCTGATGGCGCATTTCTGCTTCTTCAATCTCGGCGGGCGTGCCCACGAATTGGGCGTGATGGAAGTCGCGCACTTCATCTGGAAGAAGTACGGCAGCTCGCAACGCGTGCTATTTGTCAGTGTGCCGTTCGAGGAAGTGCTGGGCGAAATTCTCGGCAAAGTCGATAACAGTCATATGGGCGTGGTTTTGAAGCGTATGATGTTGCGCGCCTCGTCCGAGATCGCCGAACGCCTGCACATCGATGCGCTGGTGACCGGTGAAGCGATCTCCCAGGTGTCGAGCCAGACGCTGCCAAACCTGTCGGTGATCGACTGCGTCACCGACAAGCTGGTGCTGCGGCCGCTGATCGTCGCGCACAAGCAAGACATCATCGACACCGCCAACGAGATCGGCACCGCCGATTTCGCCCGGCACATGCCGGAGTACTGCGG
This sequence comes from Pseudomonas moraviensis subsp. stanleyae, assembly GCF_036283065.1. Lineage (GTDB taxonomy): Bacteria > Pseudomonadota > Gammaproteobacteria > Pseudomonadales > Pseudomonadaceae > Aquipseudomonas > Aquipseudomonas stanleyae. The sequence continues at coordinate 388,277 of NZ_JAADJI010000001.1, read as the reverse complement.
GGTGATTTCGGTCAACCCGAAGACCGCCGCCAAGCGTGGCCGGGTTGAGCACGAAGAGAAAGAATTCGACATGGCGGTCCTCGAGCGTGCGCTCGCCAACGCCAAACTGGTGCCGATCGATCGGGTGATCGACGAATTGGGCCAGGATTTGCAGATTGAAGAAGTCAGCGAAGCGCTGGCCGGTCAGATCGTCATCGACATCCGCCACCCGGATGCCGCCGAGGATGACCCGCTGGAACTCGCCGGCATAGAGGTACAGACGATGCCGTTCTATGCAGTGAACGCACGTTTCAAGGAACTGGACCCTACTCGCCAGTACCTGCTGTATTGCGACAAAGGCGTGATGAGTCGCCTGCATGCCCACCATTTGCTCAGTGAGGGGCATGCCAATGTGCGCGTTTATCGACCGAGCTAAGTGCCCGGGGCTGTTTGCCTGTGGCCTGCGTCACCGGCCCCCCGACACCGCCGTCAAGCTGTAACGGCCATGCCGGACACTACTGCTAATCGCTGCCATGACTTGTCAGCAAACCGAATCCTCTGATCGAGATACACAAGTGATCGAAAATCTACGCAACATCGCCATCATTGCCCACGTTGACCACGGTAAAACCACCCTGGTAGACAAACTCCTGCGTCAATCCGGCACCCTGGAGCGCAACGAGCTCAACGACGAGCGCGTGATGGACTCCAACGACCAGGAAAAAGAGCGCGGTATTACCATTCTGGCGAAGAACACCGCCATTAACTGGAACGGCTACCACATCAACATCGTGGACACCCCGGGCCACGCCGACTTCGGCGGCGAAGTTGAACGCGTAATGTCGATGGTCGACTCCGTTCTGCTGCTGGTTGACGCTCAAGACGGCCCTATGCCGCAAACCCGTTTCGTGACCAAGAAGGCTTTCGAAGCCGGCCTGCGTCCAATCGTGGTGATCAACAAGGTTGACCGTCCGGGCGCGCGTCCGGACTGGGTTCTGGACCAGATCTTCGACCTGTTCGACAACCTCGGTGCTACCGAAGAACAACTGGACTTCCAGGTTGTTTACGCTTCGGCCCTGAACGGCATTGCCGGTCTGGACCACACCGCCATGGGCGAAGACATGACCGCGCTGTACCAAGCGGTAGTCGACCACGTTCCGCCTCCGGCCGTTGACCGTGACGGTCCGTTCCAGATGCAGATCTCCGCTCTGGACTACAACAGCTTCCTGGGTGTTATCGGTGTTGGCCGTATCGCTCGTGGTCGCGTCAAGCCGAACACTCCGGTTGTCGCGATCGGTGCCGATGGCAAGCGTCGCAACGGCCGTATCCTGAAACTGATGGGTCACCACGGTCTGCACCGCGTTGACGTTGAAGAAGCTGCTGCCGGCGACATCGTCTGCATCAGCGGTATGGATTCGCTGTTCATCTCCGACACCCTGTGCCACCCGGACACTGTCGAGGCGATGAAGCCGCTGACCGTTGACGAGCCAACCGTTTCCATGACCTTCCAGGTAAACGACTCGCCATTCTGCGGTAAAGAAGGCAAGTTCGTGACCTCCCGTAACATCAAGGACCGTCTGGACAAAGAGCTGCTCTACAACGTTGCACTGCGCGTTGAAGAAGGCGACTCGGCTGACAAATTCAAGGTTTCCGGCCGCGGTGAGCTGCACCTCTCGGTACTGATCGAAACCATGCGTCGCGAAGGCTTCGAACTGGCCCTGGGCCGTCCTGAAGTGATCATCCGTGAAGTTGACGGCGTGAAGCAGGAACCGTTTGAAAACGTGACCATCGACATCCCTGAAGAATCCCAGGGCAAGGTCATGGAAGAGATGGGCCTGCGTAAGGGCGACCTGAGCAACATGGTGCCGGATGGCAAGGGCCGTGTACGTCTGGAATACAATATCCCTGCTCGCGGTCTGATCGGTTTCCGTAACCAGTTCCTGACCCTGACCAACGGTGCTGGCATCCTGACCTCGATCTTCGATCGTTACGACACCGTCAAGTCGGGCCACATGTCCGGCCGTCAGAACGGCGTTCTGGTTTCGGTTGAAACCGGCAAGGCACTGACCTACTCGCTGGAAACCCTGCAGGCTCGCGGCAAGCTGTTCGTAGAACACGGCCAGGAGATCTACAACGGTCAAATCGTTGGTCAGAACAGCCGTGACAACGACCTGGGCGTCAACCCAACCAAAGGCAAGAAGCTCGACAACATGCGTGCTTCGGGTAAAGACGAAACCATCGCTCTGGTACCACCGGTGAAGTTCACCCTGGAACAGGCTCTGGAATACATCCAGGAAGACGAGCTGTGCGAAGTTACTCCTAAGTCGATCCGTCTTCGCAAGAAGATCCTCGACGAAAGCGAGCGTACCCGCGCTGCGAAGAAAGCCAAGGCGTAATTCAGCCCTGGAATAGAAAACGCCCCCGGTCGCGAGACCGGGGGCGTTTTTGTTTGTCTGGGGGGAAGGAAATGTGTGAAGCCTGAAAAGCCCCTCACCCTAGCCCTCTCCCAGAGGGAGAGGGGACTGATTGGGGGACGCTCAGGAGATGCATCGACCTGAGTGAATTCTGCCGAATCCAGAATCGATTTGGCGGGCTTCACCGAATCCATAATCGACTGGTTTTTTCAGGTCGGTGTATGGCGCCAGACACCTCGGTCGGCTCCCTCTCCCTCTGGGAGGGGACTGATTGGGGGACGCTCAGGAGATGCATCGACCTGAGTGAATCCTGCCAAATGCAGAATCGATTTGGCGGGCTTCACCGAATCCATAATCGACTGGTTTTTTCAGGTCGGTGTATGGCGCCAGACACCTCGGTCGGCTCCCTCTCCCTCTGGGAGAGGGCTGGGGTGAGGGTTTGCTGTTAAAACTTCTCAATCGCCCGGGAATTCTGCACCCGCTCGACTTCTTTCGGCTTGTACGCGCAATACCCCGGCCGCGGGCCGATTTTCGGGTGGTTGCGGCAGGTATCCGGGCGCTTGTCATAAATGGTGCACAGGCGGCTTTTACGATCGAGGTAATAGCAGTCGTTGTTGCTCATGCGCTGCAGGGTGAAGATCCCCGACTTCTGATTGAAGCGCTCGACCAGACCTTCCTTTTGCAGGCGCTTGGCGATGTTCTTCGGCGGATCGCCCAGTTCGAACTCGTCGACCACACCGATGCGCACCAGGTCCTTGATCTTGACCTCGACCGGCAGCGTGCAGCAGCTGGACATGCACGAGCCGCACATCGGCGCCGAGTATTTGGCCCACGTATCGAGACGGTCTATCTCGGCGGCGGCGATCAGGTTGGGCTTCATCATCGGGAGTTACCAGGCGTGTGTGCATCAGGGCGCGCGATCATACCGGGAGCGGTGGAATTTTGAACAACCTTTCGCCGGATATTTTCGCAGCGACCGCATTTTGCCCGAGAGGACGGCACGGCCCCTGCATTCATTGGCTCATCCGCCAAGGTTATGTCGCACCGGCGCACAGTCCGGGCAAATACTGCCGAACCAGAGCCGTAACCGCCGGTCAGACCGTCTAGGCTCAGAAAATTCCCGCTCGCTTGAGGTCCTGTTGATGACTCAAGAACCACTAGTTCGCGAAGCAGAGGTGGCCGCATTCCGCGACGCCGTCCTGACCAAACTCACCTATGCCGTGGGCAAAGACCCCGATCATGCCTTCGACCATGACTGGTTCGAAGCCATTGCCCTGGCGGCGCGTGATCACATGGTCGAACACTGGATGGACCACACCCGGCAGATCTACCGCAAAGGCCAGAAGCGCGTTTATTACCTCTCGCTGGAATTTCTCATCGGCCGCCTGCTCTACGACAGCCTGAGCAACCTCGGCCTGCTCGACGTCGCCCGTGAAGCGCTGACCGAACTGGGCGTCGATCTGGAGCGCATCCGCCTGCTGGAGCCTGACGCGGCGCTTGGTAACGGCGGCCTCGGTCGTCTGGCGGCGTGCTTCATGGAAAGCATGTCGACCCTCGGCATCGCCGGCCATGGCTATGGCATCCGTTATGAGCACGGCTTGTTCCGTCAGGCGATTGTCGATGGCTGGCAACAGGAACAGACCGAACACTGGCTGGATTTCGGCAACCCATGGGAGTTCGAGCGGCCGGAAGTGGTGTACCCGATCGGTTTCGGCGGCAGCGTCGAAACCGTCACCGATGCCAATGGCAAAACCCGTCAGGTCTGGTCGCCGGCGGAAACCGTGCGTGCGATTGCCTACGACACGCCAGTGGTCGGCTGGCGCGGGGCGAGCGTCAACACCCTGCGTCTGTGGCGTGCCCGCGCCATGGAAGACCTGCACCTGGAGCGCTTCAACGCCGGTGACCACTTGGGCGCCGTGGCGGAAGTGGCCCGCGCCGAAAGTATCTCCCGCGTCCTCTATCCGGCCGACAGCACCGAAGCCGGGCAAGAGCTGCGCCTGCGCCAGGAATACTTCTTCGTCGCCGCCTCGCTGCAGGATCTGCTGCGCCGTCACCGCAACATGCACACCTCGGTGCTGACCCTCGGTGATCACGCGGCGATCCAGCTCAACGACACTCACCCGTCGATCGCCGTGGCCGAACTGATGCGCCAACTCGTCGACGTCTATGACGTGGCGTGGGACGCAGCGTGGCAAGTCACCGTCGATACACTGTCGTACACCAACCACACGCTCCTGCCGGAAGCGCTGGAAACCTGGCCGGTGGGGCTGATGGAGCGCATGCTGCCGCGGCACATGCAGATCATTTATCTGATCAACGCCCAGCACATCGATTCGTTGCGGGCCAAGGGCATTCACGACTTCGATGTATTGCGCGCCGTGTCGCTGATCGAAGAAGACAACGGCCGCCGGGTGCGTATGGGCAACCTCGCGTTCCTCGGCTCGCATAGCGTTAACGGCGTGTCCGGTCTGCATACGCAGCTGATGCGCAAAACCGTGTTCGCCGAACTGCACAAGCTCTATCCGGAGCGGATCAACAACAAAACCAACGGTATTACCTTCCGCCGCTGGCTGTATCAGGCCAACCCGGAACTGACCTCGATGCTGGTCGATGCCCTCGGCCCGGACGTGCTCGACCATCCCGAGGAGCGCCTGCTCGACCTCGAACCGTTCGCCGAGAAAACCGCGTTCCGCAAAGCCTTCGCCGAGCAGCGTTTGCACAGCAAGAAGGCGCTGGCCTATCTGATTCACGAGCGCCTGGGGATCGCAGTCAACCCGGCGGCGATGTTCGACGTGCAGGTCAAACGTATCCACGAATACAAACGCCAGTTGCTCAACCTGCTGCACACCGTGGCGTTGTACCAGGCGATTCGTGCCGAGCCGGAAGTCGACTGGGTGCCACGGGTGAAGATCTTCGCCGGTAAAGCGGCGGCGAGTTATCACCAGGCCAAACTGATCATCAAACTGACCAACGACATCGCTCGGGTGGTGAACAACGACCCGACCGTGCGCGGCCTGCTGAAAGTGGTGTTCCTGCCCAATTACAACGTCAGCCTGGCTGAGAGCATCATCCCGGCGGCAGACTTGTCCGAGCAGATTTCCACCGCCGGTTTCGAGGCGTCAGGCACCAGTAACATGAAGTTCGGCCTCAACGGCGCGCTGACCATCGGCACCCTCGACGGTGCCAACGTGGAAATGTGTGAGCGTATCGGTGCCGAGCACATGTTCATTTTCGGCCTCAGCGCGCAACAGGTTGAAGCGCGCAAGCAGAACCACGAGTTCAGCGCCGTGCCCGATATCGCCGCCTCGCATCGGTTGAACGATGTGCTGCAAGCGATTCGCAGCGGTGTGTTCTCGCCGGATGACACCTCGCGTTACACCGGCCTGATCGACTCGTTGATCGACTATGACCGCTTCCTGGTCTGCGCCGACTTCGACTCCTACTGGGAAGCGCAGAAGCGCGTCGATGCGCACTGGCATGACTCGCAGAACTGGTGGCGCTCGGCAGTGCTCAACACTTCTCGGATGGGCTGGTTCTCCTCGGACCGGACTATTCGCGAGTACGCCACGGATATCTGGAAGGCGTTGGAGTAACTTTCCCCGACAAATCTGCGCAAGGCCCAACGTTTGTTGGGCCGGATCGATATACTGAGCGCCGGTTAAAAGGCATCAATCACCGCCGTACCCTGTGGGAGCGAGCCTGCTCGCGAAGCGATCGTCGACTTAAACAGAAATGTCGGCTGACAATCCGCCTTCGCGAGCAGGCTCGCTCCCACACGGTTTGTGCCTAGACTGAAGCCATCGCCGGACTCGCCCCGCCCCGGGGCTGCTTAGGGATATCGACCATGCAATGGATGTTCATGTTGATCGGGCTGGTGCTCGGTGGACTGCTCGACGAGTCGTTCAGTGGTGCGTTGTTGGGCGCGCTGCTGGGGCTGGTCATCGGCCAAATGCTGCGCATCGCGCGCCTTGGCTCGCAGGCGGCGGAGCAGCAGCGCCAGCTCGAGCAGGTGCGCGAAGCTCTGCAGGGCGTGGCTCAGCGACTGTTTGTGCTGGAGGGGTCGCCCTCGCACGCGTCGACACCATCCAGCGTCGAACCTGTGCCTGAGCCAATCGTTGAGCCGGTCGATACCGCCGAACAAGCTTCTGCGCCAGATCTGATCTGGGAACTGCCTCCCGAGCTCGAACCGATCTCCGCCGCCGCCCGCGAAACCAGTCAGCCGCTGCCGGCCGATGTCTGGCGCGCCGAGCCGGCTCCTGTTGCGTCTCCACAACAACCAGCCGAACCCCGTGGCCCGAACCTGATCGAACGCGGCATCAGCGCGGCGCGCAACTGGCTGTTCGGCGGCAATACCGTGCTGCGCGTCGGCGTGGTGCTGCTGTTTTTCGGTCTGGCGTTTTTGCTGCGTTACGCCACCGAAGGCATGGTGGTGCCGATCGAGTTGCGTTACGCCGGTGTCGCGGCAGCGGCATTGGCCCTGCTGGCGCTGGGCTGGTGGCTGCGCCGGCGCAACAGCAATTATGCGTTGATGTTGCAAGGCACCGGGATCGCGGTGTTGTACCTGACGGTGTTTGCGGCGATGCGTCTGCATCCGTTGCTCGATCCTTCTGCTGCACTCGGCCTGCTGGTGGCCGTCACGGTGTTCTCCGCGATTCTGGCGATCACTCAGGATGCGCTGGGGTTGGCGGCAGCGGCGGCACTCGGTGGTTTCGCCGCGCCGATCCTGACTTCTACCGGCGAAGGCAATCACGTCGCGCTGTTCAGCTATTTCGCCTTGCTCAATGCCGGTATTCTCGCCATCGCCTGGTTCAAGGCCTGGCGCCTGCTCAACCTGATTGGTTTCGTCGGCACCTTCGGTATTGGTTTCGCCTGGGGCCTGCGTTCGTACACCCCGGAACTGCTGTGGAGCACCGAGCCGTTCCTGATTGTGTTTTTCCTCATGTACCTCGCCATCGGCCTGCTGTTCGCCCGGCGCAAATTGCGCGAGATGCCGGACGCTCCGGCTGAGGCTGATCGCGAGGCGCTGCTGCAGTGGTCGGCGCGCAAGGGCGATTACGTCGACGGCACCATGCTGTTCGGCCCGCCGATCATTGGCTTCGGTTTGCAGTTCGCGCTGGTCCAGCATCTCGAATTCGCAGCGGCGTTCAGTGCTCTGGCGCTGGGCATGATCTATATGGCGCTGGCCAAAATGCTGATGGGTGGGCGGGCGATGCTGCTGGGCGAAACCTGCCTGGCGCTGGGGGTGATTTTTGCCAGCCTGGCAATTCCGCTGGGGCTGGATGCGCGCTGGACGTCAGCGGCGTGGGCCGTGGAGGGCGCAGGGATTTTCTGGCTGGGGTTGCGTCAGCATCGACCGTTCGCTCGGGCCTTTGCGCTGTTGCTGCAACTGGGTTCGGCGCTGGCCTTTCTCAGCCAATTGCAGCCCGGCGAGAGCAGCCTGCTAGACGGCGCACCGTTGGGCGCGCTGATGCTAGGGGTTGCGCTGCTGTTCAGCTTCTATCAATTGCGCAAAGCAACGCCGGAACAGACTTCGCCCTGGGAAAGGCAAGGACTGCCGCTGCTGGCGTGTCTGGGCCTGACTTTCCTGTATCTGTTGGCACCGTTGTTCCTGTACATCCAGGGCACGGCGATCAGTTGGGCCTTGGCCGGACTGGCGACTCTGTTCGTGGGGCTGCGGATTCAATCGCGCACATTCCTGTTTACCGCGTTCGCTGTGCAGTTGCTGGGCGGGGCATTGTTCCTGTTGCGCCTGCAAGGTGCCGGTGACAATTCGGCGGCGGTGCTCAGCGCTGGCTGGAGCGGCTTGCTCAGTGCGTCCTTGATCGGTCTGGCCTTGATCGGCGGAATGTTGCTCGCGGCTCGCGATGAGATGGTGCGCGGCGATGTCCGTCTGCTGCGTGGCTTGTCCGTGGTGTTGCTGGCCGGGCTGGTGCTGATCAATCTGGCGGTGCTCTTCGTCTTGCCGTGGCAGACCGCGAGTGCGGTGTGGGCGGCCAGCGGCTTGCTGATCATCTGGCTGAGCCTGTACCTGCAACAGCGTCTGAGTTTCGTTTTCGGGCTGCTGTTGCAGGTGATCGGCGGCGCCGCGTTTTTGCTCGCCGGTCCTGAATGGCTCGGGCCGTTGTCCAGCGAGGGACTGCGGCCTCTGGGCCATGGCGGCTTCTGGACGCCGCTGGTGCTCGGGCTGGCCGCGCTGGTCGGCGCGTGGCGCTTGCAACTGGGCAATCACGCCTCGGCGTTTGATGCCTGGAGTTTGCAGCGCTTGTCGCACGTGCTGCTGGTCTGGGGTGCTGGGTGGTGGACGCTGGCGTGGGTCAGTGAAGTGCTGCGGTTCGCTTCGCCGAACCTGCAAGGCACATTGTTGCTGCTGGTCGCGGCGATCAGTGTGGCGATTTGGACGTTGTTGTCGCTGCGTCTGAAATGGCCGGCCCTGGGTTTGCTCTGCACCTTGCTGATTCCGGCGGCGGCGCTGATTTTGCTCGGTGCATGGCATGCGCGTTACCACCCGGCCGCCGACTTCGGCTGGCTGGCGTGGCCAGTGCTGTTCGCGGTGCATTTCTTCAGCCTGCGGCGCTTGGCGTCAATGTTGCCGACGCGCGCGCTGAGCGCGGCACATGTGCTCGGTTGCTGGCTGTTGATTGGCGTGCTGGCGCTGGAGTTACGTTACGGCCTGCTGTTGTTGTCCGAGCAATACAATGCCTGGCGCTGGTTGGGCTGGGCGATTCTGCCGAGCGTTTATCTGCTGCTTATGGCTGCACCGCGCAACTGGCCGTGGCCGGTCGCTGCGTTCACCCGCGAGTACCGCTTGTATGCGGCGGCACCGCTGGCGGTGTTGATGCTGGCGTGGTTCTGGCTGGCCAATGGCGTCAGCGACGGCAATGCCGAACCGTTGCCTTACGTGCCGCTGCTCAACCCATTGGAGTTGGGTCTGTTGTTCGCGTTGTTCGGCGTTTATGTTTGGTCGCGCAGTGCGGTTGCGCGGCTGTCGATCCGTCAGGATCATGCTGACACCGCCACGCAACTGATCGCCGGGGTCTCGCTGTTCGCTTTCTGTACCGCGCTGGTCACTCGCGCTGCGCATCACTGGGCCGGCATTCCGTTCGAGCTTGATCAACTGCTCGCTTCGATGTTGGTGCAGGCCGGTCTGTCGATCGTCTGGACGTTGATGGCGCTGGGGCTGATGATCGGTGGCCATCTGCGCCATCGCCGCGAAGTGTGGCTGATCGGCGCGGCCCTGATTGCGCTGGTGGTGGCCAAACTGATTTTTGTCGAACTGAGCAACCGCGGCGGCCTCGCCCGGATCGTCTCGTTTATCGGCGTTGGTGTGTTGCTGCTGGTGGTCGGCTACTTTGCGCCGCTGCCACCGAAACGCGTCGAGGCTGAACCGGCGGCGGACAAACCCGCGCCGGAAACCGAAGGAGTTGCATCTTGAGTCGCATGCTGAATCTGGGGTGGTTGGCGCTGGGCGTGGTGATGGTGGCCGGCGCTCAGGAGAAACCGGCGGACTTCGCCACGCAGGTGCCATTGTCGGTGAGCGGCAATGGCCCGTGGTATCGACTCGACCTGCCGCTGAGCGCGCAATTGCAGGCGCGCCAGACCGATCTCAGCGACCTGCGCATATTCAACGCTGCCGGCGAAGCGCAGGCTTACGCCTTGGCTCGCGAGTCGGCGCAGACCCGCGACGACGGCAAGCTGCACGAGGTCAAGTGGTTCCCGCTGTACAACGCCGCCGACGCCAGCGAGCGTGCGCCGAATGTGCGCGTGCAGTCGACCACCAACGGCACGCTGGTGGAAGTGCAGCCGTCCTCGCAACTGGAAGCGGGCGAAGAAGTGCTGCGCGGCTGGCTGCTCGATGCCAGCGCGATCAAGGCGCCGTTGCAGCAACTGATCCTCGACTGGACCAGCGAACGCGACGGTTTCCAGCGTTTCAGCATCGAGGCCAGCGACGATCTGCAGCACTGGCAGTCCTGGGGCGAAGGCCAAGTGGCGCGGCTGACCTTCTCCGATGAGCGCATCGAACAGCACGAAGTGACCCTTCCGCGACAGACCGCGCGCTATGTGCGCCTGCTGTGGGAGTCGCCGGGCTCGGCACCGATCCTCACCTCGGCGCAACTGAAAAGCAGCGACCCACGCAACCTGCCGCTGCCCTTGGTCTGGTCGCCGAGCGTGGCCGGCACCAGCAGCAAATCCGGGGAATACATCTGGCAGCTGCCGATGGGGCTGAATGTCGAGCGGGTGCAGGTGGAGCTGAAACAGCCGAACAGTCTTGCGCCAGTGACGCTTGCGGGCCGGCGCGAGAATAACTTGCCTTGGCAAACAATGAGCAGCGGGTTGCTCTATCGCCTGACCCAGAACAATCAGGATGTGGTGCAGAACCAGATCCCGCTGTCCGGGCAGACCGTGCAGCAACTCAAGCTGACCGTGGATGAGCGTGGCGGCGGGTTGGGTGAGCAGGCGCCGGACCTGAAATACGCGGTGCGCGCCACCCAGGTGATTTTCCTTGCCCGCGGCGAAGGCCCGTACAGCCTGGCGTTGGGTAATCCGACAGTGAAAACGGCGAACCTGCCGCTGGCAACGTTGATTCCGGATTTCAAGCCCGAAAAACTGGCGAGCCTGGGCAAGGCAACGGTGCAGGGCGAAGCGCTGGCCACGCAAACCTCGACGGCGACGACGGCCGCGGTGGCCGGGACCAACTGGAAGAAGTTCGGCTTGTGGGCGGTGTTGCTGCTCAGTGTGGTGTTTCTCGGGGCGATGGCGTTCAGCCTGTTGCGCAAGCCGCCTGCCAATACCTGAGCATGGCGGCGCTTTGCGCCATTCGCGAGCAGGCTCGCTCCCACAGGGCAATGCATTCCATTGTGGAGCGAGCCTGCTCGCGAAAGCGCCCAGGCAGACACCGAAAATCCTCAACCGGTCATGCCGAACCGAACTACGCTCAATCCGACACCTGAACTCTCCACCGACAATCACGTCTCATACAGGCAAATACACCCAGGCGCACGTTAGCCGGCGTCTTCGCTCGCTAGGTTTTCAGACTCCCTGTAAACTGCGCGGGTTTTCCGCCCCCCCATTCCACCGGAGCCGTCCATGTCCCGCGTTACCTTGAGTCGCTATTTGATTGAGCAGACCCGCAGCAACAACACTCCTGCCGATCTGCGCTTTTTGATCGAAGTGGTGGCGCGTGCCTGCAAGGAGATCAGCCACGCCGTGTCCAAAGGCGCCCTGGGTGGTGTTCTGGGCAGCATGGGCACCGAGAACGTGCAAGGCGAAGTGCAGAAGAAGCTCGACGTGCTGTCGAACGAGATCCTGCTCGAAGCCAACGAATGGGGCGGTCACCTGGCCGGCATGGCGTCCGAAGAAATGGACAACGCCTACCAGATCCCCGGCAAGTACCCGAAAGGCGCGTATCTGCTGGTGTTCGACCCACTGGACGGCTCGTCGAACATCGACATCAACGCCCCGGTCGGCACGATCTTCTCGGTACTGCGTTGCCCGAACGAATACCTCAGCCAGAACGAACCGCTGAACGAAAAAGCCTTCCTGCAGCCAGGCACCCAGCAAGTGGCCGCCGGTTATGCAATCTACGGCCCGCAGACCATGCTGGTGCTGACCTTGGGCGACGGCGTCAAAGGCTTCACCCTTGACCGTGAAATGGGCAGCTTCGTCCTGACTCACGAAGACATCACCATTCCTGAAACCACCCAGGAATTCGCCATCAACATGTCCAACCAGCGTCACTGGGAAGCCCCGGTGCAGCGCTATGTCGGCGAGCTGCTGGCCGGTGAAGAAGGCCCGTTGAAGAAAAACTACAACATGCGTTGGGTCGCGGCGATGGTTGCCGACGTACACCGCATCCTGACCCGTGGTGGCCTGTTCATGTACCCGCGCGACAGCCGCGAGCCGTCCAAACCGGGCAAGCTGCGCCTGATGTACGAAGCCAACCCGATGTCGTTCCTCGTCGAACAGGCCGGCGGCGCGTCCACCGATGGTCACCAGCGCATTCTCGACATCCAGCCTGACGGCCTGCACCAGCGCGTTGCGGTATTCCTTGGCTCGAAAGAAGAAGTCGCCCGCGCCACGGCCTACCACAAGGAATAAACCATGCACGTGCCCTGGCAGCCGTTGCTCGACTGGTGGTTCGGACACGCCGAATCACCGGACGAGATATCGGCTGACAAGGGCAAGTTGTGGTTCGGTAAGCGAAAAAGCCAGGACCTCGAAGCGCGCGAGCGTTTCGGGGTCTTTGTCGATCAGGCCCTGGCCGGTGAACTGACCGAGTGGACGCAACGTCCCGAAGGTTGGCTGGCGCTGGTGCTGTTGCTCGATCAACTGCCGCGCATGATCTATCGCGACACTCCCAAAGCATTTTCCGGCGATTTACGGGCGCAGAAGCTTGTCGCGCAGGGCGTTGCGGCAGATTTTGATCGGCAGTTGAAGCCGATTCAGCGCGTGTTCATTTATCTGGTGTTCGAACACTGCGAAAACCTCGCGGTGCAGAACGAGGCGGTTTCCAGATTTATCGAATTGGTGTCTGAACAGCCGGAGGCGGAGCGGGCGGTGTTTGCCGACAACCTGGATTATGCCGAGCGGCATCAGAAGGTGATTGCGCAGTTTGGAAGATTTCCGCACCGCAATGCGGTGTTGGGGCGGGAGTCTACGGCTGAGGAGTTGGAGTTTCTGTCCAGGCCCGGTTCAAGATTCTGAATCTTCAGTGCGGCTTATGCCGCTTTCGCGAGCAGGCTCGCTCCCACAATTCAATTGCATTCCACTGTGGGAGCGAGCCTGCTCGCGAAGAGGTCTGAGGCCGCAGCTTAAATCCTGAAGCTGCCGACCAACTGCTTCAACCGCGCCGCCTGCTGCTCAAGATCCGAACACGCGCGCAACGTCGCCTGCAAGTTCTCCACGCCTTCCTGATTCAGCGTGTTGATCTCGTTGATATCGACATTGATCGATTCGACCACGGCGGTCTGCTCTTCAGTGGCGGTCGCCACCGACTGGTTCATGCCGTCGATCTCGCCGATGCGCTGGGTCACGCTGCCCAGGCGCTCGCCGGCCTGGTTGGCGATGCCGACGCTGCTTTCGCTCTCGCGCTGGCTCTCGGTCATGATGGTCACTGCCTGGCGTGCGCCGACCTGCAGTTCTTCGATCATCTTCTGCACTTGCTGCGCCGAATCCTGGGTGCGATGCGCCAGATTGCGCACTTCGTCGGCGACCACGGCGAAACCGCGTCCGGCTTCACCGGCGCGCGCGGCTTCGATGGCGGCGTTGAGTGCGAGCAGGTTGGTCTGCTGGGAAATGCTGGTGATCACTTCCAGAATCTGGCCGATGTTCACCGTGTTGCTGTTCAGCGTTTCGATGTTGCCACAGGAGTCGCTGATCTTCGCCGACAGTTGCTGCATGGCCTGAATGGTTTTATCCACCACCTGCTGGCCATCGACCGCGAGGCTGCGCGCATCGCTGGAATGCTGCGAGGCGAGGGCGGCGTTCTGGGCGATTTCCTGGGCGGCGGCGCCGAGCTGATTGATCGCGGCGGCGACGCTGTTGGTGCGGCTGGCCTGCTGGTCGGAGTTGTACATCGACGAGTTCGAGGCGGCAACTACACGCAGGGCGACTTCGTTGACCTGGCCGGTGGCCGAAGACACTTCGCGGATCGACGTATGAATGCGCTCGACGAAGCGGTTGAACGAAGTGCCCAGTGCGCCGAATTCATCGTTGCCGTGGATCACCAGACGTTTGGTCAGGTCGCCTTCGCCTTCAGCGATGTCATGCATCGCGCGGCCCATGGTCAGCAGCGGCTGCATCAGCACGCGGATGAGCATGCCCAGCAGGCCGATGATGATCAGCACGGCGATGACCATGGCGATCAGCGCCGAGGTGCGGAATTCGCTGAGCATCGAGAACGCGGTGTCCTTGTCGAGCACCAGCGCCACGTACCAGTCCGCCGACGGCACGCCGTTGACGCGGGTGAAGGAAATCAACTGGGTCTTGCCGTCGAACTCGACTTCCTTCAGGCCCGGGCTGACTTTGGGCGCACCGTTCGGATAAGCCTCGGCGAGGGACTTGAGCACCAGTTTGCTGTCCGGGTGAATCAGGATCTTGCCTTCAGCGCTGACGATGAACGCGTGCCCGTGGCCGCCGAAATTCAGCGAGTTGATGATCGCGCTGACACTGGTCAGGTCGATATCGGCACCGGCGACGCCAAGCATCTGGCCTTGACGCTGCACCGGGGTGGCCACAGTGATCACCAGTTTGCCCGACGAAGCGGCGATGTACGGTTCGGTGACGATAGTCTGTTGCGCGCTGTTGGCCGCTTTGTACCAGCCGCGGGCACGCGGGTCATAGTCCGGCGCGCGGTTGCCGGCGGGCACGGAAAACATCACGCCGTCAGCGCCACCGAAGTAGCTGAGCTGGAAATTGCCGGTGTAGGCGGGCAGGTCGATGATGCGTTTGAGGCTGGCGGGTGCGTTGCCGTCGACGGCGACTTGCTGCGACAGCGATTGCAGCAGTTGGATGCGGCTTTCCAGCCAGGTCTGAATGTTGCTGGTGGTCAGGCTGCCGAGCTCCTGCATGGTCGCTTCGGTGCTGCTGCTCAATGCCTGACGCTGGCGATAGTCGTTGAAGAAGATGAAACAGGCGAACGCAACGGCCACCACAAGGGCAGCAGCCAGCAAGATTTTGTGGCTGAATTTCATGTTTCTGGTCATCGAATGAACTACCGCGAAGGGGCTGGTCAGGAAAGGGCGGCAATTTGCCATATTCGGCAGCGTTGCGCTGCTCTTATTTCGACAGCGGCGCGCCAAAGATTAGGCGCTTGCGTGGAAAGTCGACGAAATGCTCGACAGCTTCACAAAGTTTTTGATTTACCGAAAAAAGCCGGACGGGCGGGCTGATAAATAGGCGTTCGGCCACGGAACCAGATGACACTTTTCTCTTCTAAGCTTCTGGTTGGCACCATGCCATCCCCCCTCGTTCCAGGAGTTTCACCATGTCGCTGCGATCTATCGCCCTGCTATCGTTTTGCGTGCTGTTGGCCGCATGCAGCAAGGTCAATCAGGAAAACTACTCCAAGCTCTCGGCCGGCATGGCCAAGTCCGAAGTGGAA
Organism: Pseudomonas moraviensis subsp. stanleyae; assembly: GCF_036283065.1. Taxonomy (GTDB): domain Bacteria; phylum Pseudomonadota; class Gammaproteobacteria; order Pseudomonadales; family Pseudomonadaceae; genus Aquipseudomonas; species Aquipseudomonas stanleyae. The sequence continues at coordinate 372,785 of NZ_JAADJI010000001.1, read as the reverse complement.
ACCCTCCTCGGCAAGCCCACGGATTGCTCGGGCGCGCTCGGTATGTCCAGCTGCACCTGGGGCGACAAGAACAGCTTTATCAGCGTGCAATACGCCGGTGACAAAGTGCTGATGTTTTCCGGCCAAGGCCTGAAGTAAACCGGGGCTTCGCGCCCACGGAGAAAAAAATGAAGCGGTTATTGCTGATCCTTTTTGCTGGCCTGGTACTGGCTGGCTGCGCCACTTCCGGCGTCGACCCGTTGGCGCCCAAAACCGTCAACAGCGTCAATCTCAAGCGTTATCAGGGCACCTGGTATGAACTGGCGCGCTTGCCGATGTACTTCCAGCGCCACTGCGCGCAATCCGAAGCCCATTACACCCTCAAGCCGGACGGTAACGTCGGCGTGCTCAACCGTTGCCTGACCCCGCAGTGGCAGTGGGAAGAAGCCAAAGGCACGGCTTATCCACAGGTGCCGGGCAAGACCGACAAGCTCTGGGTCGAATTCGATAACTGGTTCTCGCGCCTGGTGCCGGGTGTGGCGAAGGGCGAGTACTGGGTGTTGTACGTCAGCGACGATTACAAGACCGCCATCGTCGGCGATCCGAGTCGCAAGTACCTGTGGCTGCTGTCACGCACGCCGACCGTTAACGGCGTAGTACGCGAAGAGCTGCTGAGCAAGGCGCGGCAGCAGGGTTACGACACCACACGCCTGATCTGGCGCGCGTCGGATCGGCAGATGGCCAAGACCTCCAATTAACCCCAAATGTGGGAGCGAGCCTGCTCGCGAAGAGGGCGTGTCAGTCGATATGAATGTTGACTGATACACCGCTTTCGCGAGCAGGTTCGCTCCCACAGTTTGTTTTGCGTCAGCCCAAGAGATCACGCAGTACCTGGGTGAACGCTCGGGCGCTTTGCTCTTCGCCAGCATGCCGGCCATCGCGCACCACCCACTGACCATTGACCAGCACATCGCGCACCTGGCGATCGCCGCCGGCAAACAACCAGCGATTCAGAATCCCGTCACCGCTGGCCGTCGCCAGATACGGATCGTTGCCATCCAGGACAATCCAGTCCGCGCGCTTGCCTACTTCCAGTGCACCAATCGGCTGCCCCAACGCCTGCGCGCCGCCATCCAGCGCTGCGTCGTACAACGTACGTCCGACCATCGGCTGATCCGCGCCATACAAGCGATTGCGCCGCTGATCACGCAGGCGCTGGCCATATTCCAGCCAGCGCAATTCTTCCACCACGCTCAGCGACACATGGCTGTCGGAGCCGATGCCCATGCGCCCGCCCTGGGCGAGAAAATCCACTGCCGGGAAAATCCCGTCACCCAGATTCGCTTCAGTGGTCAGACACAGCCCGGCGATCGCGCGACTGTTGGCCATCAACGTGACTTCTTCCGGATTGGCGTGGGTGGCGTGGACCAGGCACCAGCGCTGATCGACTTCGGTATGTTCATACAGCCATTGCAGCGGCCGCCGACCGCTCCAGCTCAGGCAGTCGTCGACTTCTTTCTGCTGTTCGGCGATGTGGATGTGCACCGGGATCTGCTTGTCACTGGCAGCCAACACTTCGCTGATCTGCTGCGGCGTCACCGCGCGCAGCGAGTGGAAACACAGGCCCAGCGATTGCCCCTTTTGCTGTGCCAGTAACGGCTGCAGACGCGCTTGCAGATTCAGATAGTTCTCGGTGCTGTTGATAAACCGGCGCTGGCCATCGTTCGGTATTTGGCCACCGAAACCGGAATGGCTGTAAAGCACCGGCAGCAGGGTCAGACCGATACCGCTTTCGCTGGCGGCCTGGCTGATGCGCGAGGCCAGTTCGGCCGGATCGGCATACGGCTGGCCGTTGCTGTCGTGGTGTACGTAGTGGAATTCAGCGACCGAGGTGTAACCGGCCTTGAGCATTTCGATGTACAGCTGACGGGCGATGATGCCGAGCTGATCCGGGCTGATTTTTCCGACGAGGCGATACATCAGATCGCGCCACGTCCAGAAACTGTCGTTAGGATTGCCAGCCACCTCGGCCAATCCAGCCATTGCGCGCTGGAAAGCATGGGAGTGCAGATTGGGCATCCCCGGCAGCAACGGCCCGTTCAGCCGTTCGGCGCCGTCTGCGCTGGAATCGGCCTGGATTCGGGTCAACATGCCATCGGCGCTGACCTCGAGACGTACATTGTTGGCCCATCCGTTAGGCTGCAGTGCGCGTTCGGCAAAGAAGGCGGACATCGTTCGGCACCCCTCGTGTGTTATTTGTATATACATATACAGACGTTTGCCTGCCCGGTAAACTCCGGCAAGCTAGTCACTTTCATCCAATGAACAGGGATCAACCGTGCCGACTCCGCCTCCAGTCTCTCCGTTGGCCGCGAACATGGGCGACAGTCCGGCGCCCTTGTACGCCCGCGTCAAACAGATGATCACCCAGCAGATCGACAGCGGTAACTGGCCGCCGCACTACCGCGTGCCGTCCGAAAGCGAACTGGTCAGCCAGCTCGGCTTCAGCCGCATGACCATCAACCGCGCCCTGCGCGAGATGACCGCCGATGGTCTGCTGGTGCGCATGCAAGGCGTCGGCACCTTTGTCGCCGAACCGAAGAGCCAGTCCGCGCTGTTCGAAGTGCACAACATCGCCGACGAAATCGCCTCGCGCGGCCATCGCCACACCTGCCAGGTCATCACCCTCGAGGAAGAGGCCGCCGGCTCCGAGCGCGCGCTGGCGCTGGACATGCGCGAAGGGCAGAAAGTCTTCCATTCCTTGATCGTGCATTACGAAAACGACATTCCGGTGCAAATCGAAGACCGTTTCGTCAACGCCCTGGTCGCCCCGGAATACCTCAAGCAGGATTTCACCCTGCAAACACCTTATGCCTATCTCAACCAGGTCGCGCCGCTGACCGAAGGCGAGCACGTGGTCGAAGCGATACTCGCCGAGCCGTCCGAATGCAAGTTGCTGCAGATCGAAAAGGGCGAGCCATGCTTGCTGATCCGTCGGCGGACCTGGTCGGGGCGTCAGCCGGTGACCGCTGCGCGTTTGATCCATCCGGGTTCCCGTCATCGCTTGGAAGGGCGTTTCCATAAATGAATGCAATCAAGGTTTTACGCGCCGAAGGTTACCCGCGCATGCCGTGGAAAAACGGCGGCGGCAGCACCGAGGAAATTACTCGTGATGCGGGCGCTGGCCTGGACGGTTTCGGCTGGCGTCTGTCGATTGCCGACATCGCCGAGTCGGGCGGTTTTTCGACATTCGCCGGTTACCAGCGAGTGATTACGGTGTTGCAGGGTGATGGCATGACCCTGTGCGTTGACGGTGACGATACCCGCCCACTGTTACCCCTCGACCCGTTTGCCTTCAGCGGCGAGAGTCAGGTGTCCTGCACGTTGCTCGGCGGTGCGATTCGCGACTTCAATCTCATCTACGCGCCACAACGTTACAGCGCGCGATTGCAGTGGCTGGACGGTGAACAGCGGTTTTTCAGCTCGGCATCGACGGTGCTGGTGTTCAGTGTCAGTGAGTTGCTGCAAGTGCAAGTCGGTGAAACCGCATATCAACTCGGTCGCCATGATTGTCTGCAACTGGACGGTAACGCCGGACTGGTTGAAGTCGCCACCAATGCCGCTTGCTGCGTCATCGAACTCCTCCAGAACTGAACACAATCCCCCTGTGGCGAGGGAGCTTGCTCCCGCTGGAGGCCGAAGGACTCCCAATTCCGGTAAATACCGATTTGGGGCCGCTTCGCAGCCCAGCGGGAGCAAGCTCCCTCGCCACAATTGCATTCACACTTCCTGTTTCCATCCTCGCACCAACTTGTTACCGAACGCCCCAGTGTGGCGCAAAACCTCGCTTTCGCAACAATCCCCAACCGCTTCCATTGATACCCTCGAAATATTTCATCCACGCCAGAACCCTTGTTTCTGGCGCTCTCCAGCCTCGCCCATGGTTTTTCTTGAACACCGCTCCAACAAGTTGGCCGTTTGATTGCATATGCTTGTATGTACAAGTAAAGACGTATGCGTATGAGTCGTCCGAGACTCTCCGCAGCGTCCACTGATTCGCTTGTCGCGCAGAAAAGCGCGCAGGCTGCTGCCCACTGCCAGGGTTGGTTTGAATTGATCGCTGAGGAGTCTTTTTCGTGACTGACAATACCCAGAACAGCAACAAGTTTCGTGACGTGCAGATTCGCGCCGCCCGCGGTAACACACTGACCGCCAAGAGCTGGCTGACCGAAGCGCCGCTGCGCATGTTGATGAACAACCTCGATCCGGAAGTCGCCGAGAACCCGAAAGAACTGGTGGTCTACGGTGGCATCGGTCGCGCCGCGCGCAACTGGGAGTGCTACGACAAGATCGTCGAGAGCCTGACCAACCTGAATGACGACGAAACCCTGCTGGTGCAATCGGGTAAGCCGGTCGGCGTATTCAAGACTCATAGCAATGCGCCGCGCGTGCTGATCGCCAACTCCAACCTGGTGCCGCACTGGGCGAGCTGGGAACACTTCAACGAACTCGACGCCAAAGGCCTGGCCATGTACGGCCAGATGACCGCCGGCAGCTGGATCTACATCGGCAGCCAGGGCATCGTTCAGGGCACCTACGAAACCTTCGTTGAAGCCGGTCGCCAGCATTACAACGCTGACCTCAAGGGGCGCTGGGTGTTGACCGCAGGCCTCGGTGGCATGGGTGGCGCACAACCGCTGGCCGCCACCCTGGCCGGTGCCTGCTCGCTGAACATCGAATGCCAGCAGGTCAGCATCGATTTCCGCCTGAAAAGCCGTTACGTCGATGAGCAAGCCAAGGACCTCGACGACGCTCTGGCGCGCATCGACAAGTACACCAGGGAAGGCAAGGCAATCTCCATCGCCCTGCTCGGCAATGCTGCCGAAATTCTCCCGGAACTGGTCAAGCGTGGCGTGCGCCCGGACATGGTCACCGACCAGACCAGCGCCCACGACCCGCTCAACGGCTACTTGCCGGCCGGCTGGAGCTGGGACGAATACCGCGCCCGCGCCAAGACCGAACCGGCAGCCGTGATCAAAGCCGCCAAGCAGTCGATGGCAGTGCATGTCAAAGCCATGCTGGAATTCCAGAAGCAGGGCATCCCGACCTTCGACTACGGCAACAATATCCGTCAGATGGCGCAGGAAGAAGGCGTCGAAAACGCTTTCGATTTCCCGGGCTTCGTACCGGCCTACATCCGTCCGCTGTTCTGCCGTGGCATCGGCCCGTTCCGTTGGGCGGCGCTGTCGGGTGATCCGCAGGACATCTATAAAACCGACGCCAAGGTCAAAGAGCTGATCCCGGATGACGCGCATCTGCACAACTGGCTGGACATGGCCCGCGAGCGCATCAGCTTCCAGGGTCTGCCGGCACGTATCTGCTGGGTCGGTCTGGGCCAACGCGCCAGGCTCGGTCTGGCGTTCAACGAAATGGTCCGTAGCGGTGAGCTGTCGGCACCGGTGGTGATCGGTCGCGACCACCTCGATTCCGGCTCGGTCGCCAGTCCCAACCGCGAAACCGAATCGATGCAGGACGGTTCCGACGCCGTGTCCGACTGGCCACTGCTCAACGCACTGCTGAACACCGCGAGCGGCGCGACCTGGGTCTCCTTGCACCATGGCGGCGGTGTCGGCATGGGCTTCTCGCAGCATTCGGGGATGGTGATCGTCTGCGACGGTACCGACGAAGCCGCCGAGCGCATCGCCCGCGTGCTGCACAACGACCCGGCCACCGGCGTCATGCGCCATGCCGATGCCGGTTACCAGATCGCGATCGACTGCGCGAAAGAGCAGGGGCTGAATCTGCCGATGGTCACCGGTAAATAACGCAAAGCACTGTAGGAGCTGCCGAAGGCTGCGATCTTTTTATGTTGATTTTTAAGATCAAGAGATCGCAGCCTCGTTTCACTCGACAGCTCCTACAAGTGTGCGAACCAACCCAAATAACAATCCACAGAGGTTGAATCATGGCGGTTAACAACGAACGTGCAGGCAGTACTCCGTTGATCGAAAGGCGTTCGATCGACTACATCCCGGAAGCGGAAAGACACGGTCGTCTGTTCAGTCAGTTCACCCTGTGGATGGGCGCCAACCTGCAGATTACTGCGATCGTCACCGGGGCCTTGGCCGTGGTGCTCGGCGGTGATGTGTTCTGGTCGTTGATCGGTTTGTTGATCGGTCAGTTGCTCGGCGGTGGCGTGATGGCGCTGCATGCCGCGCAAGGCCCGAAACTGGGCCTGCCGCAGATGATCTCCAGTCGCGTGCAGTTCGGCGTTTACGGCGCGGCGATTCCGATCGTCCTGGTGTGCCTGATGTACCTCGGCTTCACCGCCACCGGGACGGTGCTGTCCGGGCAGGCGCTGGGGCAGCTGTTCAACGTCAGCGACAGCGTTGGCATTCTGATTTTCGCCAGTGTCATCGTGCTGGTTACGGTGCTTGGCTATCGGGTGATTCACTGGATTGGCCGCGTCGCCAGTGCCATTGGCGTGATCGCTTTCGTGTTCCTGTTCTGGCGGCTGATGAGCCAGACCGACGTCGGCGCACTCCTGCAAATCCGTCACTTCAGCTGGAGCAGTTTTCTCCTCGCGGTGTCGCTGGCAGCGTCCTGGCAGATCGCCTTCGGCCCGTACGTGGCGGACTACTCGCGCTACCTGCCGAGCGCTACTTCATCGGTGAAAACCTTTTTCGCCGCTGGCGCAGGCTCGGTGATCGGCGCGCAAGTGGCGATGATCCTCGGCGTGTTCGCCGCCGCTTCGGCCAACGGTCAATTCGCTGGTCATGAAGTCGCCTACATCGTCGGCCTCGGCGGCACCGGCGCTACCGCCGCGCTGCTGTATTTCAGCATTGCGTTCGGCAAGGTGACTATTTCGACGCTGAACTCCTACGGCAGCTTCATGTGCATTGCGACCATCATCAGTGGCTTCAAAGGACACCTGACGGTTACCCGTATGCAGCGGCTGGTGTTCGTGCTGTTCATCGTCGGCGCGGCGACGCTGATTGCCCTGCTCGGGCAGCACTCGTTCCTCGGTGCGTTCAAGTCGTTCATCCTGTTTCTGCTCGCCTTCTTCACCCCGTGGAGCGCGATCAATCTGGTCGACTATTACTGCATCACCCGCGAGCGTTACGACGTACCGGCGCTGGCCGATCCGAACGGTCGCTACGGCCGTTGGAACCTGCTCGGCATCAGCGTCTATGTATTCGGCGTGCTGGTGCAGCTGCCATTCATCTCGACCAAGTTCTATACCGGGCCGCTGGTGGCCGCTCTGGGTGATGTCGACATTTCCTGGATCATTGGCCTGGTGCTGCCGGCCGCCGTCTATTACTTCTGCGCGAAAAAATGGCACAGCGCAGTGCCCGATCAGCTGATTCTGCCGGTCGAGCAGAACAGCGTCGTACAAGCAAAAACCAGCGGGACCGGTCGCGCTGCGGCGCAGGCCTGATCTGGACGTGGACCAGGCTGGATGCCTCTTGAACTGCCGTAAGCCCATTCATGATTAGGAGCGTCACGACAATGAAATCGAACAAGACCCTGCTGACCACATTGCTGTCCATGGGCCTGTTGGCCAGTGCCGGTGCGACGCAAGCCGCCGGCTGGTGCGAATCGGGCAAACCGGTGAAATTCGCCGGGCTGAACTGGGAAAGCGGCATGCTTCTGACCGACGTGCTGCAAGTGGTGCTGGAGAAAGGTTACGGCTGCAAGACCGACAGCCTGCCGGGCAATTCCATCACCATGGAAAACGCCCTGAGCAGCAACGACATTCAAGTGTTCGCCGAAGAGTGGGTCGGCCGCAGCGAGGTCTGGAACAAGGCCGAGAAGGCCGGCAAGGTCGTCGGTGTCGGCGCGCCGGTAGTGGGCGCTGTCGAAGGCTGGTACGTGCCGCGTTACGTGATCGAAGGCGATGCCAAGCGCAAGCTCGAGGCGAAAGCCCCGGACCTGAAAAACATCGCTGATCTGGGCAAGTATTCCGCCGTGTTCAAGGATGCCGAAGAGCCGTCCAAGGGCCGCTTCTACAATTGCCCGGCCGGCTGGACCTGCGAGCTCGACAACAGCGAGATGCTCAAGAGCTACGGCCTGGAAAACAGCTACACCAACTTCCGCCCGGGCACCGGCCCTGCGCTGGATGCGGCGGTGCTGTCGAGCTACAAGCGGGGCGAGCCGATCCTCTTCTACTACTGGTCGCCAACGCCGCTGATGGGCCAGATCGACGCGGTCAAACTCGAAGAGAAACCGGGCGTCGACAAGACCGTGACCATCAAGGTCGGCCTGTCGAAAACTTTCCACGACGAAGCCCCGGAACTGGTCGCCGTGCTGGAGAAGGTCAACCTGCCGATCGAGCTGCTCAACCAGAACCTCGGGCGCATGGCCAAGGAACGCATCGAGTCGGCAAAACTGGCGAAAATCTTCCTCAAGGAACATCCTGAAGTCTGGCACGCATGGGTGAGCGACGACGCAGCCAGGAAAATCGACGCGGCCTTGTAGGTCAGGTTTCCCCGGCTGCCAGCCACGGCAGCCGGACGCTTGATCGCAACCCCTTGATTGAGAGTCCCTTATGTTTCCCGAAAGCTTTACTTTTTCCATCGCCGACTGGGTCAACGGTTGGGTCGATTCGCTGGTCACCAACTACGGCGACGTGTTCCGTCACATCTCCGACACGCTGCTGTGGGCCATCGTCAGTCTCGAAGGTCTGCTGCGTGCGGCGCCGTGGTGGCTGATGCTGGCAATCGTCGGCGTAATCGCCTGGCACGCCACGCGTAAAGTGGTAACCACCGCAGTGATTGTCGGTTTGTTATTTCTGGTGGGCGCGGTTGGCCTCTGGGACAAACTCATGCAGACCCTGGCGCTGATGATGGTCGCGACGATCATTTCGGTGCTGATCGGCATCCCGCTGGGGATTCTCTCGGCGCGCAGCAATCGCCTGCGTTCGGTGCTGATGCCGCTGCTCGACATCATGCAGACCATGCCGAGTTTCGTGTACCTGATTCCGGTGCTGATGCTGTTCGGCCTGGGCAAGGTGCCGGCGATTTTCGCCACGGTGATCTACGCCGCGCCACCGCTGATTCGCCTGACTGATCTGGGCATTCGCCAGGTCGACGGCGAAGTCATGGAGGCGATCAACGCCTTCGGCGCCAACCGCTGGCAGCAACTGTTCGGCGTGCAACTGCCGCTGGCGCTGCCGAGCATCATGGCTGGCATCAACCAGACCACGATGATGGCCCTGTCGATGGTGGTCATCGCTTCGATGATCGGCGCCCGTGGCCTCGGTGAAGACGTGCTGGTGGGCATTCAGACCCTCAACGTCGGTCGTGGCCTCGAAGCCGGGCTGGCGATCGTGATTCTCGCGGTGGTCATCGACCGCATCACTCAAGCGTACGGTCGGCCACGCCACGAGGTGAGCAAATGAGCAACGCAAGCGTGAGCAAGATCGAAGTGCGCAACGTCTTCAAGATTTTCGGCAACCGCGCCAAGGATGCGCTGGCCATGGTCGGCCAGGGCAAGAGCAAGGATCAGGTGCTGAGCGAAACCGGTTGCGTGGTCGGCGTGAATGACTTGTCCCTGAGCATCGGTACCGGCGAGATCTTCGTGATCATGGGCCTGTCCGGCTCGGGCAAATCCACCCTGGTGCGCCACTTCAATCGCCTGATCGATCCGACCAGCGGGGCGATTCTGGTCGATGGCGAGGACATCCTGCAGTACGACATGGAAGCGCTGCGCGAATTTCGCCGGCACAAGATCAGCATGGTGTTCCAGAGCTTCGGCCTGCTGCCGCACAAGACCGTGCTCGATAACGTCGCCTACGGTCTGAAAGTGCGTGGCGAGAGCAAGCAGGTCTGCGCCGAACGCGCGCTGCACTGGATCAACACCGTCGGCCTCAAAGGCTACGAAAACAAATACCCGCACCAGCTCTCCGGCGGCATGCGTCAGCGCGTCGGCCTCGCCCGGGCGTTGGCGGCGGACACCGACATCATCCTCATGGACGAAGCGTTCAGTGCGCTGGACCCGCTGATCCGCGCCGAGATGCAGGACCAGTTGCTCGAACTGCAGAAGACCCTGCACAAGACCATCGTCTTCATCACCCACGACCTCGACGAAGCCGTGCGCATCGGCAATCGCATCGCGATTCTCAAGGATGGCCGGTTGATTCAGGTCGGTACGCCACGGGAAATCCTGCATTCGCCGGCCGATGAGTATGTCGACCGGTTCGTGCAGCGGCGGGCGGCGGTGGTTTAGAGAGATTCGCGGTGAGACAGCTTTTGTGGCGAGGGAGCTTGCTCCCGCTCGAGCGCGCAGCGGTCGCAGACTTTTGGGCCTGCTTCGCAGTCCAGCGGGAGCAAGCTCCCTCGCCACAGGAATTCATGCAGCAACAGAATTTGTATGAGGCTTCAGATGTACCAGGCTGAAAAAATCATCATCACCGGCGCGCCTCTGCGTTGGCAGGACGTGGTCGCGGTCGCCCGTCACGGCGCGCCGCTGGAACTGTCCAGCGAGACCTGGGCGCGCATCGACAACGCTCAGGCCATCGTCCAGCGCATCGTCGCCAGCGGCGAGCGCGCCTATGGCGTCAACACCGGTCTCGGCGGTCTGTCCAACGTCTCGCTGCAGGACGAACAGCTCAGCCAGCTCTCGCGCAACACCTTGCTCAGCCACGCTTGCGGTGTCGGCCCGGTGCTCGGCGATGAGCAGACCCGCGCCATCATCTGCGCCGCGATCCACAACTACAGCCACGGCAAATCCGGCCTGCATCGGCGCGTGGTCGAGGGCCTGCTGGCGCTGCTCAATCGCGGCATCACCCCGCAAGTGCCGTCGCAGGGTTCGGTGGGGTACCTGACGCACATGGCGCACGTCGGCATCGCGCTGCTTGGCGTTGGCAATGTCAGCTATCGCGGGCAGATCATGCCGGCACAGCAGGCGTTGGCTGCAGAGGATTTGAAGCCTGTGCAATTGGGCGCGAAGGACGGTTTGTGTCTGGTCAACGGCACGCCGTGCATGACCGGCCTCAGCTGTCTGGCGATCGCCGATGCCACGCGCCTGCTGCAATGGGCCGATGTCATCGGTGCGATGAGTTTCGAAGCCCAGCGTGGCCAGATCGATGCCTTCGATGCCGAGATCATCGCGCTCAAGCCGCATCCGGGCATGCAGCAGGTCGGCAACAATCTGCGTGCATTGCTCGATGGCAGTGAAGTAATTGCGTCGAGCAAAGGCATTCGTACTCAGGACGCGCTGAGCATCCGTTCGATCCCACAAGTGCACGGCGCTGCGCGTGATCAACTTGAGCACGCAATCAAACAGGTCGAAGCCGAACTCAACGGCTGCACCGACAATCCGCTGCTGCTGGGCACGCCGGACGATTTCCGGGTGATGTCGCAGGCCAACCCGCACGGCCAGTCGGTGGCGATGGCCGCCGATCTGCTGGCGATTGCCATGGCTGAAATCGGCTCGATTGCCGAGCGTCGTCTCGACCGTTTGGTGAATCCGCACGTCAGCGGCTTGCCGGCGTTTCTGGTGGCCAATCCCGGGGTCAACTCGGGGATGATGATCGTGCAATACGTCGCCGCTTCGCTGTGTGCGGAAAACCGCCAGTTGGCGCAACCGGCGGTGCTGGACAACTACATCACCTCGGGCCTGCAGGAAGATCACCTGAGCATGGGCACCAACGCCGCGCTGAAGCTGCACCGCGCCCTGGAAAACTGCACGCAGATCCTCGCGATTGAATATCTGCTGGCGGCGCAGGCGTTTGAATTCCTCAAGGAACAGCGCTTTGGCGTGGGCACTGACCGCGCGTGGAAACTGCTGCGCGAAACGGTCCCCGCCTACGATCAGGATCGCTGGCTGGCGCCGGATATCGCTGCCGCTGCGACCGTATTGAAAGACCCGAATCTGCCGCACAACGTTCTACCGAATTTGCACTGACAACTACCCATACCAGCGTGCCAAGGCGTGGATCGTTCACAAGACGAGAAACGACGGATAACGGAATGCTCCGGAGCGACTGGTAGTTAATAACAATGCCTAACAGGAGCATTTTAATGACTGCGCTGAACCTGATCCCCGGCCAGCTGAGCCTGGCCCAACTGCGTGACGTCTACCAGCATCCGGTCACCTTGACCCTCGACAACAGCGCCAGCGCGCAGATCGAGGCCAGCGTCGCCTGCGTCGAGCAGATCCTCGCCGAGAACCGCACCGCCTATGGCATCAACACCGGTTTCGGCCTGCTGGCCTCGACGCGCATCGCCAGCGAAGACCTGGAAAACCTCCAGCGTTCGCTGGTGCTTTCCCACGCTGCCGGCGTCGGCCAGCCGATCAGCGACGACCTTGTGCGACTGATCATGGTGCTCAAGGTCAACAGCCTCAGCCGCGGTTTCTCTGGCGTTCGCCGGCAGGTGATCGATGCGCTGATTGCGCTGATCAATGCCGAGGTCTATCCGCACATTCCGCTGAAAGGTTCGGTCGGCGCATCGGGCGATCTGGCGCCGTTGGCGCACATGTCGCTGGTGCTGCTCGGCGAGGGCAAGGCGCGCTACAAGGGCGAATGGCTGGAGGCGACCGAGGCGCTGAAAGTCGCCGGCCTGACGCCGCTGACGTTAGCGGCGAAAGAAGGTCTGGCGCTGCTCAACGGCACTCAGGTTTCCACAGCGTTCGCGCTGCGCGGTCTGTTCGAAGGTGAAGACTTGTTCGCCGGTGCCTTGGCGCTGGGCAGTCTCACCGTAGAAGCCGTGCTCGGTTCGCGCTCGCCGTTCGACGCACGCATTCATGCCGCGCGTGGGCAGAAAGGGCAGATCGACGCCGCTGCGGCTTATCGCGATTTGCTCGGTGAGCGCAGCGAAGTCTCCGCCTCGCACCAGAACTGCGACAAGGTTCAGGACCCGTACTCGCTGCGTTGCCAGCCGCAAGTCATGGGCGCCTGCCTGACCCAGTTCCGGCAGGCCGCTGAAGTACTGGCGGTGGAAGCCAACGCGGTTTCCGACAATCCTTTGGTGTTCGCTGCTGAAGGCGACGTGATTTCCGGCGGCAATTTCCACGCCGAACCGGTGGCCATGGCCGCTGACAACATGGCCCTGGCCATCGCTGAAATCGGCTCGCTGAGCGAGCGCCGCATCTCGCTGATGATGGACAAGCACATGTCGCAACTGCCGCCGTTCCTCGTCGCCAACGGCGGGGTGAATTCCGGTTTCATGATCGCCCAGGTCACCGCTGCGGCTCTGGCCAGCGAGAACAAGGCGTTGTCCCACCCGCATTCGGTGGACAGCCTGCCGACCTCGGCCAACCAGGAAGACCACGTGTCGATGGCCCCGGCCGCCGGCAAGCGTCTGTGGGAAATGGCCGAGAACACCCGCGGGATTCTCGCCGTGGAATGGCTGGCGGCGGTGCAGGGCCTGGATCTGCGCAACGGCCTGAAGACCTCGCCGAAGCTGGAACAGGCGCGGGCGATCCTGCGCAGGGAAGTGCCGTTTTATGAGAAGGACCGGTTTTTTGCGCCGGATATCAATGCGGCGACTGAATTGCTGGCTTCGCGGTGTTTGACCGAGCTGGTTTCGGCGAAATTGCTGCCTAGTTTGTAAGTGGGTTTTCAGGGGGAGCTTTGTTGTGACTGACATCGATCCCCCTCACCCCAGCCCTCTCCCCCAAGGGGGAGAGGGGGAAGGGAGCCGATCTTCATTCTTTTCGCAATGTGAGTTCGGCTCAGAAATTTCAGGTCGGCGTATCTCGAAAGAACAACCCGGTCAGTCCCCTCTCCCTCCGGGAGAGGGCTAGGGTGAGGGGCTTTTGAGGCGGCTCACCATACCAATCCAAACGGAGGCCAACAGTGAAAACCCTCTGGCAACACTGCCACGTCGCAACCATGGCCAACGGCGTCTATTCGATCATCGAGGATGCCGCGATCGTGACGTCCGGCACGCTGATCGAGTGGATCGGCCCGCGCACTCAACTGCCGTCCGGCGAATACCCGGCGGTCAATGACCTGCAAGACGCGTGGGTCACGCCCGGGCTGATCGATTGCCACACCCATACCGTGTTCGGCGGCAATCGCAGCGGCGAGTTCGAGCAGCGTCTGCAAGGCGTCAGCTACGCCGAGATCGCCGCGCAGGGCGGCGGCATCGCCAGCACCGTGCGCGCCACTCGCGAGGCCACTGAGGACGAGTTGTTCGCCAGCGCCGCCAAACGCCTGAAAAGCCTGATGCGCGACGGCGTGACCACGGTCGAAATGAAGTCCGGCTACGGTCTCGATCTGGCCAACGAGCGCAAGCTTCTGCGAGTCATCCGGCGCCTGGCCGAAGAGCTGCCGATCAGCGTGCGCAGCACTTGCCTGGCGGCGCACGCGTTGCCGCCGGAGTACAAGGATCGCGCCGACGATTACATCGATCTGGTCTGCAGCGAGATGCTCCCGGCGCTCGCCGCCGAAGGTCTGGTGGATGCCGTGGATGCGTTCTGCGAATACCTGGCGTTCTCGCCGGAACAGGTCGAGCGGGTGTTCGTCGCCGCGCAGCAGCTCGGCCTGCCGGTAAAGCTGCACGCCGAGCAATTGTCCTCGCTGCACGGCTCGAGCCTCGCCGCACGCTATAAGGCGTTGTCCGCCGATCACCTGGAATTCATGGACGAGGAGGACGCCATCGCCATGGCCGCCGCCGGCACCGTCGCGGTCCTGCTGCCTGGCGCGTTCTACTTCCTGCGCGAGACCCAATTGCCGCCGATGGAAGCGCTGCGCAAGCACAAGGTGAAGATCGCCATCGCCAGTGACCTCAACCCCGGCACCTCGCCGGCACTGTCGTTGCGCCTGATGCTGAACATGGCCTGCACCTGTTTCCGCATGACACCGGAAGAAGCCCTGGCCGGGGCAACCATTCATGCCGCGCAGGCGCTGGGCATGGCTGACACCCACGGCTCGCTGGAAGTCGGCAAGGTCGCCGACTTTGTCGCATGGGACATCGAGCGTCCGGCGGATCTGGCCTATTGGCTCGGGGGCGATCTGGACAAGCGCGTCGTGCGTCACGGCGTTGAATCGAATTTTTAGGAGGGCGGTTGTGGACAAGGTTCTGAATTTCAAACAAGGCCGCGTGCCGTTGCTGATCAGCATGCCCCACGCCGGTGTGCGTCTGACCCCGGCGGTCGAAGCCGGGTTGATCCCCGCCGCGAGAAGCCTGCCGGACACCGACTGGCATATCCCGCTGCTCTATGATTTTGCCGAAGAACTGGGCGCCAGCACTCTGGCCGCCGAGTATTCGCGCTTCGTCATCGACCTCAACCGGCCGTCCGACGACAAGCCGTTGTACGCAGGGGCGACCACGGGGTTGTATCCGGCGACGTTGTTCGACGGCATTGCGTTGTTTCAGGAGGGGCTGGAGCCTTCGCAGCAAGAACGCGCGACTTATTTGCAGCAGATCTGGACGCCATACCATCGCACTTTGCAGGAAGAGCTGGCGCGGCTGAAGGCTGAATTTGGCTACGCACTGCTGTTCGATGCGCACTCGATCCGTTCGATCATCCCGCACCTGTTCGACGGCAAACTGCCGGACTTCAACCTCGGCACGTTCAATGGCGCCAGTTGTGATCCGCAACTGGCGAGTCAACTGGAAGCGATCTGCGCCGGCCACGAGCAGTTCACTCACGTGCTCAACGGTCGCTTCAAGGGCGGCCACATCACCCGCCAGTACGGCGACCCGGCGCAGGACATCCACGCCGTGCAGCTGGAATTGTGCCAGTCCACCTACATGGAAGAGTTCGAACCGTTCCGCTACCGCGCCGATCTGGCCGAGCCGACGCGGGTGGTGCTCAGGGAATTGCTGCAGGGCTATCTGGCCTGGGCAAAATCTCACTACAGCGCATAACCCCTGTGGGAGCGAGCCTGCTCGCGAAGACCTCCGTTCAGCCGACAACTCGGCCGAATGACACACCGCGTTCGCGAGCGGGCTCGCTCCCACAGGATTGCGTTCAGCCCGTGAGGGTGATGGCTGACAAACGGTGACAGCGCACAGGCATGCTCATTGACGCAAATCGGGTTTATGATGCCCAACGGCAGAATAATACGAGTCCCCCCAGGGATGACCTCGACCCCTTACGGAGCGCGCAATGCAGACTTTGTTTCCGCAGATCAAACCCCACGCCCGGCACGATCTGGCTGTCGATGACACCCATACGCTGTACGTCGATGAAAGCGGCTCGCCGGAGGGTTTGCCGGTGGTGTTCATCCACGGTGGCCCCGGCGCCGGTTGCGACGCCCAGAGCCGGCGCTATTTCGATCCCAATCTGTATCGCATCGTCACCTTCGACCAGCGCGGCTGCGGTCGCTCCACGCCGCATGCCAGCCTGGAAAACAACACCACCTGGGATCTGGTCGAGGATCTGGAGCGCATCCGCAAACACCTGGGCATCGAGAAATGGGTGCTGTTTGGCGGCTCCTGGGGCTCGACCCTGGCACTGGCCTACGCGCAAACCCACCCGGAGCGGGTGCATGGTCTGATTCTGCGCGGGATCTTTCTCTGCCGTCCGCAGGAAATCGAATGGTTCTACCAGGCCGGCGCCAGCCGTCTGTTTCCCGATTACTGGCAGGACTACATCGCGCCGATCCCGCTGGACGAGCGCGACGACCTGCTCAACGCTTTCCACAAACGCCTGATCGGCAACGACCAGATCGCCCAGATGCACGCGGCAAAGGCGTGGTCGACCTGGGAAGGGCGCACCGCGACCCTGCGGCCGAATCCGCTGGTGGTCGATCGTTTCTCCGAGCCGCAGCGCGCACTGTCGATCGCGCGGATCGAATGCCACTACTTCACCAACAACGCCTTCCTTGAACCTAACCAGCTGATCCGCGACATGGGCAAGATTGCCCATCTGCCCGGGGTGATCATTCACGGTCGCTACGACGTGATCTGCCCGCTCGACAATGCCTGGGAGTTGCACCAGGCGTGGCCGAACAGCGAATTGCAGGTGATCCGCGATGCCGGCCACGCCGCGTCCGAGCCGGGCATCACCGATGCGCTGGTGCGCGCGGCAAGCAAAATGGCCCAGCGCCTGCTCGACCTGCCGCTCGAAGAAGCATGAAGGCGCTGCTACAGCGCGTACGCGGTGCGCGGGTGGAAGTCGCCGGCGAAATAGTCGGCGCGGTCGATCAGGGTTTGCTTGTGCTGGTGGCGGTAGAACCCGACGACACGCGTACCAGCGCCGACAAACTTCTGCATAAGCTGCTTAACTATCGGGTATTCAGTGACGCCGAGGGCAAGATGAATCTGTCATTGGCGGATGTGGGCGGCGGGTTGCTGCTGGTCTCGCAGTTCACCCTCGCCGCCGACACCAAAAGCGGCCTGCGTCCGAGCTTTTCCACGGCCGCACCGCCGGCACTGGGTGAGGAATTGTTCGACTATTTATTGAGCCAGGCGAAACAGGTGCATGGCACTGTGGCATCAGGTAGATTCGGCGCCGATATGCAGGTGCACCTGGTCAACGATGGCCCGGTTACCTTTTTGTTACAGACCTGACGGTGCCTGAAACACCTTTTTCGGTAATTTCGGCTGTTTTTAGGCTGTTTTCGCGATAAATACTTTGTTACCCCTGATGCGTTGTCATCCGGGCTACTAGATAATCGCGCGCTGCGGGGATCGACATTCGTTGATCCGTTTTGACTTAGGTAGAGACTTGTCTGGATCCGATTGGGGAATCATTTTGCCCCGGCGGAGTCGGAACAATGCTCGCCAACTTGGCAAGGGTGCCCTGAAAGGTCGGTTTTTTACTGCCGAAAACCCTACAGGCACTTCATCTGGCCGTTGGTTTATTGATCTGTTTTCGGCGAGGGTTGCTCGTGATTGTTAGTCCCTGTAATGCAGCAAAAATGTCTGCCAAACGCATGCGAAGTGCTCTGGTAGCGGGTTCGGCGCTCCTGTGCCTGCTCAGCGCCGGTCAGCTTTGGGCGTTCAATCTTGACGACGTATCGGCCAAGGCCAAAGAGCTGGCCGGGCAGAAGTTCGAAGCCCCGCGCAGCAACCTGCCGAACGAATTCCGCGAAATGAAGTTCGCGGACTACCAGAAGATCCGCTTCCTCACCGAAAAGGCTGAGTGGGCCGATCAGAAGACGCCGTTCAAACTCTCCTTCTATCACCAGGGTATGCACTTCGATACGCCGGTGAAAATCAACGAAATCACCGCGAACACCGTCTCGGAGATCAAATACGATCCGAGCCGCTTCGATTTCGGCGACCTTAAATTCGATCCGAAAGCCACCGAAAAACTGGGCTATGCCGGTTTCCGTGTGCTGTACCCGATCAACAAGGCCGACAAGCAAGACGAGATCATGACCATGCTCGGCGCGAGCTACTTCCGCGTCGTCGGCAAGGGCCACACCTATGGTCTCTCGGCCCGTGGTCTGGCGATCGATACCGCGCTGCCGTCCGGCGAGGAATTCCCGCGTTTCCGCGAGTTCTGGATTCAGCAGCCCAAGCCCGGTGACAAGCACCTGGTGATCTTCGCTCTGCTCGATTCGCCGCGCGCCACCGGTGCCTATCGGCTGATCCTGCGTCCGGGCAGCGACACCATTGTCGACGTCAAGGCGCAGATGTTCCTGCGTGACAAGGTCGGCAAACTGGGCATCGCGCCGCTGACCAGCATGTTCCTGTTCGGCGCCAACCAGCCGTCGAAAGTCCTCAACTACCGTCGTGAACTGCACGATTCCAGCGGTCTGTCGATCCATGCCGGCAACGGCGAGTGGATCTGGCGCCCACTGAACAACCCGAAACACCTCGCCGTGAGCAACTTCAGCGTCGAGAACCCGCGTGGTTTCGGTCTGCTGCAGCGTGGCCGCGACTTCAGTCACTACGAAGACCTCGACGATCGCTACGACAAGCGCCCAAGCGCCTGGATCGAGCCGAAGGGCGAGTGGGGCAAGGGCACCGTCGATCTGGTAGAGATTCCGACCGCTGACGAAACCAACGACAACATCGTTGCGTTCTGGAGCCCGGAAAAAATGCCGGAGCCAGGCCAGCCGCTGGACTTCGCCTACCGCATGCACTGGACCATGGACGAAGCAGCGATCCACGCGCCGGACAGCGCCTGGGTAGCGCAGACCCTGCGTTCGACCGGTGACGTCAAGCAATCGAACCTGATCCGTCAGCCGGATGGCAGCGTTGCCTATCTGGTCGACTTCGAAGGCCCGTCGCTGGCAGCCCTGACGCCGGACGCCGACGTGCGCAGTCAGGTCAGCGTCGGCGACAACGCCGAACTGGTCGAGAACAGCGTGCGCTACAACCCGGAAACCAAGGGCTGGCGCTTGACCCTGCGGATGAAGATCAAGGACGCCAGCAAGGCGACCGAGATGCGCGCCGCACTAGTTCAGCCAGTGGTCACCGCGGATCTGGCCAAATCGGTACCGGCCTCCAATTCGTCGGTCGCCAAGGCTGACAAGGTTGCCGCCAAGCAACAGGAAAAACTCGACAAGGAAGCCAAGGCCGCCGAAGCCAAACAGGCTGAAGCCAAGCCTGCAGCCGATGCCAAGGACAAGGCCAACAAAGACGCCAAGCAGCCAGTCGCTGCCGACGCGGCCCCAGCCACACCGGAATCGGCGCCGACTGAAGAAGTCCTGACCGAGACCTGGAGCTATCAGTTGCCTGCCGATGAGTAACTCACAAGTACAGCCAGAGACTCTGTCCGAGTACCTGGCGCATCTGCCGATGACCGACGAGCAACGCGCGGAACTCGCGGGTTGCCGGTCGTTCAGCGAGCTGCATGAACGTCTGTCGTCCTCGACATTCGACGCCCCTGCCGAAGCCGCCCAGGCTTCGGTGGGCAAGCGCCTGACCCTGAGCACTGCCGAAGAACTGGCCGAAGCGGAAATGCTGGTGCTGGACGCCAGCGGCCGGGTCAGCCTCAAGGCGACCCCGCCGATCCGCCGTACCAAGGTCGTGCCGGAGCCGTGGCGCACCAATATCCTGGTGCGTGGCTGGCGTCGCCTGACCGGGCGCACCAACCCGCCGCAGCCGCCGAAGGACGCCAATGTCCTGCCGGCCGCGCGCTGGCGCACCGTCGGCTCGATCCGTCGCTACATTCTATTGCTGCTGATGCTCGGCCAGACCATCGTCGCCGGCTGGTACATGAAAGGCATCATGCCGTACCAGGGCTGGTCGTTCGTCGATCTCGATGAAGTCCTGCATCAACCGTTGCTGCAAACCGCCACCCAAGTGCTGCCGTATGCGCTGCAAACCAGCATCCTGATTCTGTTCGGGATTTTGTTCTGCTGGGTTTCGGCCGGTTTCTGGACCGCGCTGATGGGCTTCCTCGAGCTGCTCACCGGTCACGACAAATACCGTATCTCCGGGAAAAGCGCCGGTAACGAGCCGATTCCGAAAGATGCGCGTACTGCGCTGGTAATGCCGATCTGCAACGAAGACGTGCCGCGTGTATTCGCCGGTCTGCGTGCCACGTTCGAATCGGTCGCCGCCACCGGTGACCTGGATCGCTTCGACTTCTTCGTCCTCAGCGACAGTAACGACACCGATATCTGCGTCGCCGAGCAGCAGGCCTGGCTGGACGTCTGCCGCGAAGCCAAGGGCTTCGGCAAGATCTTCTATCGCCGCCGTCGCCGCCGTGTGAAGCGCAAGAGCGGCAACCTCGACGACTTCTGCCGTCGTTGGGGCGGTGACTACAAGTACATGGTCGTGCTCGACGCCGACTCGGTGATGAGCGGCGAGTGCCTGACCAGTCTGGTGCGCTTGATGGAAGCCACGCCGGACGCCGGGATCATCCAGACCGCGCCGCGTGCGTCGGGCATGGACACTCTGTATGCGCGCATGCAGCAGTTCGCTACCCGCGTGTACGGTCCACTGTTTACTGCCGGCCTGCACTTCTGGCAGTTGGGTGAATCCCACTACTGGGGTCACAACGCGATCATCCGCATGAAGCCGTTCATCGACCACTGCGCCCTGGCGCCGTTGCCGGGCAAGGGCGCGTTTTCCGGTGCGATCCTTTCCCACGACTTCGTCGAAGCTGCGCTGATGCGCCGTGCCGGCTGGGGCGTGTGGATTGCCTACGACCTGCCGGGCAGTTACGAAGAGTTGCCGCCGAACCTGCTCGACGAACTCAAGCGTGACCGTCGCTGGTGCCACGGCAACCTGATGAACTTCCGCCTGTTCCTGGTCAAGGGCATGCACCCGGTGCACCGCGCGGTGTTCCTCACTGGCGTGATGTCCTACCTGTCGGCGCCGTTGTGGTTCTTCTTCCTCGTGTTGTCGACCGCGCTGCTGGCGGTGAACACGTTGATGGAGCCGCAGTACTTCCTCGAACCGCGCCAGCTCTATCCGTTGTGGCCTCAATGGCACCCGGACAAAGCCATCGCGCTGTTCTCGACGACCATCGTGCTGCTGTTCCTGCCGAAGCTGTTGAGCATCATCCTGATCTGGGCCAAGGGTGCGAAAGAGTTCGGCGGCAAGTTCAAGGTGACCCTGTCGATGCTGCTGGAGATGCTGTTCTCCATGCTGCTGGCGCCGGTGCGGATGATTTTCCACACGCGTTTCGTCCTCGCCGCGTTCCTCGGCTGGGCCGCGACCTGGAACTCGCCGCAGCGTGACGACGACTCGACGCCGTGGAGCGAAGCGGTCAAGCGCCACGGCCCGCAGACCTTGCTGGGCTTCTTCTGGGCGCTGCTGGTGATCTGGCTGAATCCGAGCTTCCTCTGGTGGCTGGTGCCGATCGTCGGTTCGCTGATGCTGTCGATCCCGGTGTCGGTGATCTCCAGCCGTGTTGGTCTGGGCCTGAAATCCCGTGACGAGAGCCTGTTCCTCATCCCCGAGGAATACAATCCGCCACAGGCGCTGCTGGCGACCGATCAGTACACCCACGAGAACCGTTACCACGCTCTCAACGACGGCTTCGTCCGCGCCGTGGTCGATCCGCAGCAGAACGCTTTGGCGTGCTCGCTGGCGACCTCGCGCCACGGCCAGGCCGAACCGATCGAGTGGCTGCGTCAGGAGCGTGTGCGTCACGCGATCAAGGTTGGCCCGGCCGGGCTGAACAACCATGATCGTCTGCAACTGCTCAGCGACCCTGTCGCACTGGCACGCCTGCATGAGCAGGTCTGGGCCGAAGGTCTCGCCGAGTGGCTGGACGCCTGGCGCGCCTCGGTGAAAGCCGATCCGCATGCGCCGTTGCTGCCGTTGCGACCGGTGAGTTTGCAGGCTCAGCCGGCTTGATAAAAGGAACCCCGCTATATATGGCGGGGTTTTTTTGGCCTGCTGAAAAGCCCCTCACCCTAGCCCTCTCCCAGAGGGAGAGGGGACCGACCGCGTTGAATATTCGAGTTACACCGAACTGAAATATCCGGTCGAACTCGAGTTTTGAACATTCCCCGATCTGCTCCCTTCCCCCCCTCGCCCCCTTGGGGGAGAGGGTTGGGGTGAGGGGGTAACTCTTGATTGTTAAAAACAAATCGTCCATTAAACCTTGTGCAAAAAAACGAGTGCGTTAGCATCCGTCCCCGAATTGGCGCGCCCGGGCTTTTTGCCCGTTTCTGTCGGTTTTCGCGCCGCACACGCAATGGTTTTGGGGACTTGAAGATGAAGAAGTATCTGGCGATGCTGCTGGTCGGCGTCACGGCACTGGTTGCAGTCAATGCGGCGCAGGCCGGCGCTATCGATGACGCGGTCAAGCGCGGCTCGCTGAAAGTCGGCATGGACCCGACCTACATGCCGTTCGAGATGACCAACAAACGCGGCGAAATCATCGGTTTCGAAGTCGATATCCTCAAAGCCATGACCAAGGCCATGGGCGTCAAGCTCGAGCTGGTCTCCACCGGTTACGACGGCATCATCCCGGCGCTGATGACCGACAAGTTCGACATGATCGGCAGCGGCATGACCCTGACCCAGGAGCGCAATCTGCGCTTGAACTTCAGCGATCCGTTCATCGTCGTCGGCCAGACCCTGCTGATCCGCAAGGAGCTGGAAGGCGCCATCAAGTCCTACAAGGACCTGAACACCGCCGACTACCGCATCACCTCCAAGCTCGGCACGACTGGCGAAATGGTCGCCAAGAAACTGATCTCCAAAGCCAAGTACCACGGCTACGACAACGAGCAGGAGGCTGTGCTCGACGTGGTCAACGGCAAGGCTGACGCCTTTATCTACGACGCGCCGTACAACGTCGTCGCGCTGAACAAGGTGGGCGCCGGCAAACTGGTGTTCCTCGACAAGCCGTTCACCTACGAGCCGCTGGCCTTCGGTCTGAAGAAGGGCGACTTCGACAGCCTCAACTTCATCAACAACTTCCTGCACCAGATCCACGAAGACGGCACCTACGATCGCATCCATGACAAGTGGTTCAAGAGCACCGAGTGGCTCAAGGACATGGAATAACGCCGGTCGCCTGTGGCGAGGGAGCTTGCTCCCGCTCGGCTGCGAAGCAGTCGTAAACCGGTTGACTCGTTTTTGCCCGACGTTGCGCGGTGGCTGATTTCAGGGCTGCTTCGCAACCCAGCGGGAGCAAGCTCCCTCGCCACAGAGGCAGCGGGCACCCTGATCGTTATGGATTTAGCTCTTGATGAAACAGAAAAAAGCCCAATGGCCCTGGCACCTTCTCACCGTGCTGGTGCTGGTCGGCCTGGCGGGCGCGTTGTATTACGCGACGTCGCTGATGTCCTACGAATGGCGCTGGAACCGCGTGCCGCAGTACTTCGCCTATCAGGCTGAAGAAACCCAGCGCGCAGCGGATATTTCCACCATCACCGAACTGGTGCGCAAGGGCGGCAGTGCCGAGGTCACGCTACGCAACGACGCCGGTGACGAGCAGCGCCTGACCGTCGACGAGAACAGCCTGCAATTCGCGCAGGGCGACGATGTCGCTGAAGGCGATGTCATCGGCGTGACTCGGCATTGGGCGGCAGGGCCGCTGTTGTGGGGCCTGTGGACGACGTTGTGGCTGTCGCTGGTGTCCGGCGTCCTCGGCTTGCTGATCGGTCTGGTCACCGGCCTGTGCCGGCTGTCGAACAACCCGACCCTGCGCGACCTCTCGACGATCTACGTCGAACTGGTCCGGGGCACGCCGCTGCTGGTGCAGATCTTCATTTTCTACTTCTTCATCGGCACGGTGATGAACCTGTCCCGCGAATTCGCGGGTATCGCTGCGTTGTCGCTGTTCACCGGCGCTTACGTGGCCGAGATCATCCGTTCCGGCGTGCAATCGATCGCCCGTGGTCAGAACGAGGCGGCGCGCTCGCTCGGTCTGAGCGCCGGCCAGTCGATGCGCCACGTGGTCCTGCCGCAGGCGTTCAAGCGGGTGCTGCCGCCGCTGGCCGGGCAGTTCATCAGTCTGGTCAAGGACACGTCGCTGGTGTCGGTGATCGCCATCACCGAGCTGCTGAAAAGCGGTCGGGAAGTTATCACCACCTCGTTCTCGCCGTTCGAAATCCTGTTCTGCGTCGCCGGTCTGTACCTGTTGATCAACCTGCCGCTGTCGAAAATCGCCAGCCGGCTAGAGCGGAGGCTCGCGCAAAGTGATTGAAGTCCGCGATCTGGTAAAAGTCTTCGACACCCGCGGGCAAGTAGTGCGCGCGGTGGACAACGTCAGCACCACGGTGGCCAAGGGCGAAGTGCTGGTGGTGATCGGCCCGTCCGGTTCCGGCAAGTCGACCTTCCTGCGTTGCCTCAACGGTCTGGAAGAATTCGACTCGGGCTCGGTGAGCATCGACGGCCTGCAACTGGCCGACGCGAAAACCGACGTCAATGCTTATCGCCGCGAAGTCGGCATGGTTTTCCAGCATTTCAACCTGTTCCCGCACATGACCGTGCTGGAAAACCTCTGTCTGGCGCAGAAAGTCGTGCGCAAGCGCGGCAAGAAAGAGCGCGAGGCCAAGGCGATGGCGTTGCTGGATAAGGTCGGCATTGCGCAGAAGGCTCACGAGTTTCCGTCACGCCTGTCCGGTGGTCAGCAGCAACGGGTGGCGATTGCCCGGGCGCTGGCGATGGAACCGAAAGTCATGCTGTTCGACGAACCGACCTCGGCCCTCGACCCGGAAATGGTCGGCGAAGTGCTCGACGTGATGAAAAACCTGGCCGTGGAAGGCATGACCATGGTCTGCGTTACCCATGAGATGGGCTTCGCCCGGGAAGTGGCGGATCGGGTGCTGTTCTTCGATCACGGCAAATTGCTCGAAGATGCCGCGCCAGCGGAGTTCTTCGATGCACCGAAGGATCCGCGGGCTCAGGCCTTTCTGCGCCAGGTCCTGTAACTGCGGCGTCTCTCAGGACGCCTTCGCGAGCAGGCTCGCTCCCACAGTTGACCGAGTTGTCCAAGCGGACGCGATCCAATGTGGGAGCGAGCCTGCTCGCGAATGGCATCACCTCGGTCTCAAGCGAACCGAGGCGGATGAGTTACCTCAAACCTTGAAGCGCCCCACCAGCATCTGCAGATGCGTGCCCAGCCGCGCCAGCTCAACGCTGGAGGCCGCGGTCTCTTCACTCGCCGCCGAGGTCTGATCCGACACATCGCGCACATTAAGCACGCTGCGGTTGATCTCTTCGGCCACGGCGCTCTGCTGCTCGGCAGCGGCGGCGATCTGCTGGTTCATCGCCTGGATCGCCGAGACGGTGCGGGTGATGCTTTCCAGTGAGCCGCCGGCACGCCGGGTCAGTTCGACGCTGCTGTCGGTGAGGCTGCGGCTGTTGTCCATGATCGTCGCCACTTGCTGGGTGCCGTTTTGCAGGCCGACGATCAGCTCTTCGATCTCTTCGGTGGACTTCTGAGTGCGCTGGGCGAGGCTGCGCACCTCGTCGGCAACCACGGCGAAACCACGACCCGCTTCACCGGCACGGGCCGCTTCGATGGCGGCGTTGAGGGCCAGCAGGTTGGTTTGCTGGGCCACCGACTTGATCACGTCGAGCACGCTGCCGATCTTGTCGCTCTCGCGCTTGAGGTCGCCCATGGCTTCGGTGGAATGCCCCACCTCGATCGCCAGACGCTCGATCTGTGCGATGGCTTCGCCGACAACCTTGTCGCCTTCACGGGCCTGTTGGTCGGCGGCGACAGCGGCTTCCGAAGCTTCTTCAGCGTTGCGCGCCACTTCCTGCACGGTGGCGGCCATTTCGTTCATGGCGGTGGCAACCTGGTCGGTTTCAACCTTTTGATTGTTGACCCCGGCGCTGGTCTGCTCGGTCACAGCCGAGAGCTCTTCAGCGGCGCTGGCAATCTGCGTGACGCCGTCACTGATGCCGCCGATCAACTCGCGCAGGCCTTGAGTCATGCTCTGCATCGAGCGCTGCAATTGACCGAGTTCGTCGCGACGCAGGGAAACCAGGTTGTGGGTCAGGTCGCCAGCGGCCACGCGTTCGGCCACTTTCAGGGTCTGGGTCAGCGGAATGATGATTTGCCGAGTGATGATCCACGCTGCCAGCAAACCGAACACCAGCGCCAGCACGGTCGCGATCAGCAGCATGTTCTTGGCGTGGGCAGCGTCAGTGTCGCGCACCACGGTTTGCGATTCGGTGAGCTTCTTGCTGACCGCCATGAGGATGTCGCCCTGAGCCGACATGTTGGCCAGTGCGGCAGTGTTTTTCACCTGCGAGTCACGGAACTGAGCCACGGCTGCACGATAAGCCTTGAGCGAGTCGGTGGCTTGCTGCAGGTTGGCAATGTGCTGCTCCGGCACGCGGGTCGGCAGGCTTTCGAGGTTTTTCAGGGCGTTGTCGATGGCGGTCAGCGCCGGTTGCTCGGCGTCGGCCTTGCCGCTGTAGGTGTAGCCGCGCACCTGATAGCGCGCTTGCTGGAGCAATTTGCTCAGCTCAATTACCGCGTTGTATTGCGCGACGCTGTCGCCTTGTAGCAGTGCACTTTCGACTTCGCCGACCCTGGCCACGGCATTGTCGGCGTTGGCGCCCAGCTTGCTGCGCGCATCTTCACGCTGCACGGTGGCCTGGGTCATTTCGCCGAAAGCGCGTTTGTATTCGGCAACGGCAGCCAATTGCTGGTCGACCATCGCCACATCGGACGGCTGCTCGATCATGCCACGTGCCGATTGCAGGCCGCTTTCAAGTTGGTTGAGGTATCCATTGACCGCGCCCGGGCCCTGTTCGCCACGGCGCATGTCGTAGTCCATGCGCGCCAGGCGCAGGTCTTTGGTCAGCTCATTGAGGCTCGAGATGAAGCCGAGCTTGTCGCCACGGCTGATGATGCCGCTCATGCCGGTCCAGCCGGTGAAAGTGATCAACAGCGTCAGCAACAGCACCAGGCCGAAACCGATGCCCAGCTTGCGTTTGACGCTGACGTTTCCAAGACTCTCGGCTAACCAACGGTACATGCGACCACTCCCTTCGGACCACTAAATTGGACTTATAGGGGCTGTATCGGCTTGGTGATGGCAATCTGTAACGCCACTTGTCCGCGATTGTGGGAGCTTGTAGGAGCTGACGAGTGCAACGAGGCTGCGATCTCTTGATCTTGCTTTTAAAAACAAGATCAAAAGATCGCAGCCTTCGGCAGCTCCTACAGGGACCGGTGCCACATTCAGAACAGGCGTGCGAGCAGGGCGGTGACGGCGGTTTCGACGCGCAGGATGCGCTCGCCCAGTTGCACCGGTTGCAGGCCGGATTTGGCCAGCAGGTCGATTTCGTAGGGAATCCAGCCACCCTCGGGGCCGATGGCCAACGTCACCGGTTCGCTGAGGGCGCGGGGGCAGGGCGGGAAGTTGCCGGGATGGCCGACCAGGCCGAGGGTGCCTTCGGTGATCGCCGGCAGTCGATCCTCAACGAAAGGCTTGAAGCGCTTTTCGATGACGATCTCCGGCAATACCGTATCGCGAGCCTGTTCGAGCCCGAGGATCAGCTGCTCACGAATCGCTTCCGGCTCCAGAAACGGTGTCTGCCAGAAACTTTTCTCGACGCGGTAGCTGTTGACCAGAATCACCTTGGCCACGCCCATGGTCGCAACGGTCTGGAACACCCGGCGAAGCATTTTCGGCCGGGGCAGGGCCAGTACCAGGGTCAGCGGCAGCTTGGCCGGCGGTGGCTGATCGAGGCTGACACGCAGTTCCGCTTCGCCTGCCTCCAGGCGCAGCAACTCGGCCGAACCCATCAGCCCGTTGATGCGCCCGACACGCAGGCTGTCACCGACTTCCGAGCGATGGACTTCCTGCATATGGGTCAGGCGGCGATCGCGCAGGACCACGCGGTCGGCCGCAATGAAGTCGGCCTCTTCGAGCAGCAGCAGGTTCATGCCTGGGTCGCTGGCGGCTGGTCGTTGTGGTCGTCGGCCGGGGTTTCGTCCGGGCGTTCGCGCTTGCTGACCAGCGCGCCGAAGAGGATGCCGATCTCGAACAGCATCCACATCGGCACGGCCAGCAGAGTCTGCGAGAAGATGTCCGGCGGGGTGAGGATCATGCCAACCACGAAGCAGCCGATGATCACGTACGGGCGGATCTTCTTCAGGTATTTGACATCGACCACGCCGATCCACACCAGCAGCACCACGGCCACCGGAATCTCGAACGCCACGCCGAAGGCGAAGAACAGCGTCATGACGAAATCGAGGTAGCTGGCGATGTCGGTCATCATCTCCACGCCGGCCGGGGTGGCGGCGGCGAAGAATTTGAAAATCAACGGAAAGACGAAGTAATAGGCGAACGCCATGCCGATGTAGAACAGCAGGATGCTGGAGATCAGCAGCGGTACCGCGACGCGTTTTTCATGCTTGTACAGGCCCGGCGCGATAAAGCCCCAGATCTGGTGCAGGATCACCGGAATCGCGAGGAAAAGCGAAACCATCATCGTCAGTTTCAGCGGCGTCAGGAACGGCGACGACACGTCGGTGGCGATCATTGTCGCGCCGACCGGCAGGTACTGGCGCAACGGCGTCGAGACGAAGGTGTAGATCTGCTGGGTAAAGGCGAACAGCCCGGCAAAGATAATGAAGATCGCCGCCACGCAACGCAGCAGGCGGGTGCGCAACTCGGTGAGGTGCGAAACCAGCGGCATGTGCTGGTCGTTTTCCGGAAGATCGCTCATGGGGCTCGCGGCGGCAAAGTGGTGTCGTGAGGCGCAGGTGTAGTCGGCGCGGCGGTGGGAGCTACGTGTTCAACCGATGTGTCCGCGGCAACCGGCACCGGTGCTGGCGGTGTTACAACCGGTGCAGGTGCAGGTGCAGGTGCAGGTGCAGTCGGAGCGGCAGCGCTGTGAATTGTCTGCTCGCCCACAGGCTCAACCGGCGTTGGCTCCTGCTGGTTCGGATTGAAGATCTTCCGCGCCTCCTGCTCCAGCGACAGAATATGTTCGTTGTGCAGTTGCCGACGGATCTCGTCGGCGCCGATTTCACGTTCAACTTCCTGCTTGATCGCGTTGAAGCTGCGCTTCAGGCGCCCGACCCACAGACCGGCGGTGCGCGCAGCGCCCGGCAGACGCTCGGGGCCGAGCACCAGCAGGGCAACGAGGCCGACGAGCAGCAGTTCAGAGAAGCTGATACCAAACATTAGTCAGTGCTCACACGTCTTTGCGGATCGGCTCTTCGACTTTCTGCGCCTGCACGTCGATGGTGTGCGGCGGGTTGGCCTGAGCGGTGGTTTGCGGCTGCACCGGTGGCACTGGCTGCGCTGGCGGGGTCACGTTCGGCTCGGTCGGTTTTTCGTCGTCATTCATGGCTTTGCGAAAGCCTTTGATCGACTCGCCAACGTCGGTGCCGAGGTTTTTCAGTTTCTTGGTACCGAACACCAGCACCACGACAATCAGAATGACGACCCAGTGTTTCCAGTCAAAAATGCCCATGTGGCGATTCCTCTCTAAAAGTTGTTCAGGCGGACGGACGCGAGGCTTTCTCGACGTGTCCGGACAGGCCGAAGCGACGGTCCAGTTCATCCAGCACGGCCTGCGGATGCTGCCCCAGTTGGGCGAGCATTACCATGCTGTGGAACCACAGGTCGGCGGTCTCGTAGATCACATCACTGCAGTCGCCGCTGATGGCGGCATCCTTGGCGGCAATAATGGTTTCGACCGACTCTTCGCCGACTTTCTCCAGAATCTTGTTCAGCCCCTTGTGATACAGGCTGGCGACATACGAACTGTCGGCGGCTGCGCCTTTGCGCTCTTCGAGCACTTCAGCCAGACGGGTCAGGGTGTCACTCATGTGTGTGTCCTGCGGAATAAATGGCGTGCGGATCTTTCAGTACCGGGTCGACCGTTTTCCAGTCGCCGTTTTCGAAGAGCCGGTAAAAGCAGCTTTGCCGGCCGGTATGGCAAGCGATGTCGCCGATCTGTTCAACCATCAGGATGATCACGTCGGCGTCACAGTCCAGACGCATTTCATGCAGGGTCTGCACATGGCCGGACTCCTCGCCCTTGCGCCACAGCTTGCCACGGGAACGTGACCAGTAGATTGCACGATTCTCCGCTGCGGTCAGTTCCAGCGCATCGCGGTTCATCCAGGCCATCATCAATACGCGCCCGGTCTTGTGATCCTGGGCAATCGCCGGCACCAGGCCGTCGGCGTCCCACTTGATCTCGTCCAGCCAGTTTTTCATCTTCAGTTCCTGACAGAAGCAGCTTCGAGTTGCGAGCTTCAAGCTGCAAGTAAAAGCAGTTGCGGTGTGCTTGTAGCTTCAGGCTTGCAGCTGGCAGCTTATAACTTGCAGCCGATTCGTGCTATCGGCGAACGACCAGATACAAGCCGACCGCCAGCATGATTCCGGCGGGCCAGTGCGCCCAATCGGTCAGCGGGCCACCCGCAGCGAGGATCGCGCCGCCGGCCAGATGCGCGCAACCGAGCAGGCGCAGGAACCAGTCGTCCTTGCGTTTGCGCCATGGCGGCGGTGGATCTTTGGCATGGGGTTGTGACATGCGTTCGAGCAGATCGCGGGCCATGTTCGACAGGTGCGGAATCTGCTCCAGCTGGCTCTGCACGTTGCCCAGCAGGGCTTTCGGGCTGACGCGCTCGCGCATCCAGCGCTCGAGGAACGGCTGCGCGGTGTTCCACAGATCCAGATCCGGGTACAGCTGACGACCGAGGCCTTCGATGTTCAGCAAGGTCTTCTGCAACAGCACCAGTTGCGGCTGCACTTCCATGTTGAAGCGGCGCGCGGTCTGGAACAGGCGCATCAGCACCTGGCCAAATGAAATATCTTTTAACGGTTTTTCAAAGATCGGTTCGCACACGGTACGGATCGCCGCTTCGAATTCGTTGAGTTTGGTTTCCGCCGGCACCCAGCCCGAATCGATGTGCAATTGCGCGACACGACGGTAGTCACGCTTGAAGAAGGCGAACAGGTTGCGGGCCAGGTAATCCTGGTCTTCCGGGGTCAGGCTGCCGACGATGCCGCAGTCGATCGCAATGTACTGCGGGCTCCACGGATTGACCGTGCTGACAAAGATGTTGCCCGGGTGCATGTCGGCGTGGAAGAAGCTGTCGCGGAACACTTGAGTGAAGAAGATCTCCACGCCGCGCTCGGCGAGCATCTTCATGTCGGTGCGCTGGTCAGCGAGGGTCGCCAGGTCAGTGACCTGGATGCCGTAGATGCGCTCCATGACCAGCACTTTCGGTCGGCACCAGTCCCAATAGACTTGCGGTACATAAAGCAGCTGCGAGCCCTCGAAGTTGCGGCGCAACTGGCTGGCGTTGGCCGCCTCGCGCAACAGATCGAGTTCGTCGTAAATGGTTTTTTCGTAGTCCTGCACCACATCGACCGGGTGCAGCAGGCGCGCGTCGGCGGAGAATTTCTCGGCGGCGCGGGCGAGGATGAACAGCCACGCTAGATCCTGCGCGATGATCGGCTTCAGTCCCGGGCGAATGACCTTGACCACCACTTCTTCGCCGCTTTTGAGCTGCGCCGCATGCACCTGCGCCACCGAGGCCGAGGCCAGCGGCTCAACGTCGAAGCGGCTGAACACTTCACTGATTTTCTTGCCCAGCTGTTCTTCGATCAGCTTGACCGACACCTGCGAATCGAACGGCGGCACGCGGTCCTGGAGCAGCATCAGCTCATCGGCGATGTCCTCCGGCAACAGGTCGCGGCGGGTCGAAAGAATCTGCCCGAACTTGATGAAGATCGGCCCCAGATCCTGCAATGCCAGACGCAAGCGCGCGCCACGGTTGAGCTCCAGCGGCTTGCGCGGCAGCCAGCGCCACGGCAGCAGAAAGCGTACTGCCAAGAGAAACCAGGGCAGCGGCAGATCGAACAGCAGGTCATCGAGGCGGTAGCGGATCACGACGCGCTGGATGCGCAACAGACGGCGGACGGCAAGCAGCTTCATGCGTTATCGCTTGGGTCGAGGGATCGGGAAAGGCGCTCGAAACGCGCCTCGAGTCGTTCCAGATCAAGTTTGATCCGGTCCAGTTCGCTGAACCGCGCTTCGGCTTCGCGCTGCCCGACAAGGGTGCGTGATTCTTCGGCGAGGTATTCGGCAAGATTCTGGTTGAGGCTGGCAAATCCTTGTTGATACCAGCGCGCGCGGCTGCGCAGATGGCCACCGAGCAACTGCGTGGCGACCGGGCCGAGCCAGCGCGAGAGTTCGTACTCCCAGTCCAGCTCGAGGTCTTGCAGCACGCCGGCCAGTTCCAGTAACACGCCGCTGTCGCCATCGAGCTCGACTTCCGGTGCATGCAGCACGGCGGTCTTGTCTTTGCTCAGGGCCAGTTTCACCAGGCTCGAGGCCGGTGCGCGCAACGTGCAATCGACGTCCGCTGCCCACTGCGCAGCGAGCATCAGGCCTTCGTCACTGGGCAGGATGAAAAGTTGCAGTGCCGGGCTGCGGCAATCGACGGCAATCACCTTGCCGGTCAGATGCGCCAGGCGCGGCAGCGCCGTGCTGTCGAGACGCAGCACCCGGTTGAGGCCGAGTTCGACGCTGGCGAGCAGCCCGGTGAGCAACATCAGGGTTTGATGCCGCGGTGCAGGGCGACGATGCCTGCGGTCATGTTGTGATAGGTCACGCGGTCGAAACCGGCCTCGACCATCATCGACTTCAGGGTTTCCTGATTCGGGTGCATGCGGATCGATTCGGCCAGATAGCGATAGCTTTCCGAGTCATTGGTGATCAGCTTGCCCATCAGCGGCATGAAAGCGAACGAGTAGGCGTCGTAGGCTTTGGACATCAGCGCGTTGGTCGGCTTGGAAAACTCCAGCACCAGCAGGCGTCCGCCGGGCTTGAGCACGCGCAGCATCGAACGCAACGCGTCCTCTTTGTGCGTGACGTTGCGCAGGCCGAAGGCGATCGTCACGCAGTCGAAATGGTTGTCCGGGAACGGCAATTTTTCCGCGTCGGCCTGGACGAATTCGACGTTACCGGCAACGCCCAGATCGAGCAGGCGATCACGGCCAACCTTGAGCATCGATTCGTTGATGTCGGCCAGCACCACCTGGCCGCTCGGGCCGACGAGGTGCGAGAACTTGCGGGTCAGGTCGCCGGTGCCGCCAGCGATGTCGAGCACGCGGTTGCCGCTGCGCACGCCGGAAAGCTCGATCGCGAAACGCTTCCACAGACGGTGCATGCCGCCCGACAGAAGGTCGTTCATCAGGTCGTATTTCGCGGCTACGGAATGGAAAACCTCAGCGACTTTTTCCGCTTTCTGGCTTTCCGGAACGTTTTTGAAGCCGAAGTGAGTGGTGGGTTCGGCATCGCTGCCTTTGCGCTGATCAGTCATATCGCTGTCACCAAAAGAGAATGCGCGACATTCTAATCCCCAAGCCATGCTTTGTCTTGGAATGGCTAAAGGTAAGATGGGCAACCTTCGGGACGATTTGCCGCAGATGCGGTCAAGATTCAACGTCAGCCATTCAATCATCAGGAGTCATTCCATGGCCAAAATCAGTGTTGAGCGCGCCCATACCCTGGGCAAGGAAGCTGCCCGCGAGAAGGCCGACAAACTGGCCAAAAAGCTCAACGAACAGTACGGCCTGGAGCCGCAGTGGTCGGGCGACACCCTGAACCTCAAGCGCTCGGGCGTGAAAGGTGAAGTGCATGTGGCGGACGATTCGATCAGGGTCGATGTCGAACTGGGCCTGATGATGTCGGCCATGAGCGGCATGATCAAAGCCGAGATCGAGAAGGCCCTCGACAGAGCCCTGGCCTGATTTCCAGATTGAAATCCAATCCCCTGTGGGAGCGAGCCTGCTCGCGAAAGCGGTCTTTCAGTCAAATTATCAGTGACTGACAAACCGCTTTCGCGAGCAGGCTCGCTCCCACATTTGTTTAGAGTTGCTCCCGCTTGTTAGGGTGCCCTTTCTAATTTTTCTACCTACTTTGTGCCTGAGCCCGACACTCGTCCGGCAGTTCCTCAAACCTTCTGCGCGTGAGGTGCACCATGGCCAAAGTCATTTTGAAGAAAAAAATCGACGCTCCGACATCCACTCTGAGCGACGTCAAATCCTATGCCCGCAAGATCTGGCTGGCAGGCCTGGGCGCCTACACCAAGGTCGGCCAAGAGGGCAGCGAGTACTTTCAAGAGCTCATCGCCGCCGGTCAAACTGTTGAAAAGAAAGGCAAAAAAGCCGTCAGCGAAAAACTCCTCGCGGCCAACGCCGAGATCGATGACGCGGCCACTCAGGTCAGCTCGTTCAAGGGCCGCGTTGAAGTTCAGCTCGACAAGGTCGAGAAGGCCTTCGACAACCGTGTGGCCAGCGCCTTGAATCGGATCGGCATTCCGTCTAAACATGACGTTGAGGCACTCTCTGCTAAGCTCGATGAGCTGACGGCATTGCTCGAACGCGTCGCGCGAAAATCTTAAGGAGAACGGGATGGCTGGCAAAAAGAACACCGATAAAGAAAGCAGCTCGTGGGTCGGGAAGGTCGAGTCCTACTCCCGCAAAATCTGGCTGGCTGGTTTAGGCGTGTACTCGAAGATCGACACTGACGGCAGCAAACTCTTCGATGCATTGGTCAAAGACGGCGAGAAAGCCGAGAAGCTCACCAAGACTGCGGTCGGCAAAAAAGTCGAGGACTCGACCTCCTCGGCCAAGTCGCGCATCAGCGGCGTGAAAGACCGCGCACTGGGCAAGTGGGACGAGCTGGAGGGGGCTTTCGACAAGCGCCTGAACAGCGCGATTTCGCGCTTGGGTGTGCCGAGCCGCAATGAGGTCAAGGCGCTCAACGCCAAGGTCGATACGCTGACCAGGCAGATCGAAAAACTCACCGGTCTGAAGGCTCAGCCTGTAGCGGCGAAAACCGCTGCGGCGAAACCGGCCACCAAAACTGCGGCGGCCAAACCTGCGGCGAAAACCGCAGCCAAGCCACTGGCCAAAGCGGCGGCCAAACCTGCTGCGAAAGCCGCTGCCAAACCGGCCGCGAAAACCGCGGCAGCCAAGCCTGCGACCAAAGCTGGCGCCAAACCGGTTGCCGCCAAGGCCGCTGCGAAACCGGCAGCTAAGGCGGCGGCAAAACCAGCGGCTAAAACTGCAGCGAAACCAGCGGCCAAGCCAGCAGCGAAAACCGCTGCCGCCAAACCTGCTGCGAAGCCTGCGGCCAAACCGGCTGCGGCGAAAAAGCCGGCAGTGAAAAAACCGGCCGCGCCGAAAGCCGCTGCGCCGAAACCGGCCGCCGCGCCATCGACTGCTCCAACAGCTCCGGCCAACGCGGCAAACTCCGCTGCGGCACCTACGGCAGCAGCTACCCCGACTGCAGCATCGACACCGTCGACGCCATCCAGTCAGTCCTGATTTCAGGGCAAATCAAAAACGCCCGGCCTGTGAAGGTCGGGCGTTTTTGTTTGTGGAGATTATCTCGATCATTGTGAGTTCCTGTGGGAGCGAGCCTGCTCGCGAAAGCGGTGGATCAGTTACACAGGCATCAGCTGAAAGTTTGCATTTCGCGAGCAGGCTCGCTCCCACATTGGATTGTGAGTAGGCGCAGCGCTCGGATCAGTCGTGATCCTCAAGGTATTGCAGGGCCATTCGCTCTGTCGCCACCTTCACCGGCGGCAGCAAATGCGGCGCCACCAGCATCATGATCTGATAAACCACCAACCGAACCTCGCCCTCACGATCGAGAATCCGCTGGTAATCCAGCGAGAACAGCAACGTCATCGTCACCTGCTCCACCAGTTGCCCCAGCGCCTGGGTATCGCTGACCAGTTGCCCGGCAGCCTTCAACCGCGCCAGCAGCGACGCCAGCGTTCTCTTCAACGCGTTAAGCAGATTGCGAATCCCCTTGGCCAGTTTCGGCAGGCGTCCGGCGAGGTTCGACAGATCCTGGAACAGGAACCGATACTGCGCCAGGCGCTCGACGATCAGATGCAAAAACAGCCAGTAATCCTCCGGTGCCAGTTCCACCTCCGGCGGTGGGTCGAGCAGTGGCGCGAGTTCATGCTGGAAGCGTTCGAACAGGCCGAGAATCAGCGGTTCCTTGCCGTGGAAGTGGTAGTAGAGATTGCCGGGGCTGATCCCCATTTCGTTGGCCACCTCCATGGTGGAAACGTTCGGCTCACCCTTTTCGTTGAACAGTTGCAGCGCACATTCGAGAATCCGGTCGCGGGTTTTCATCCAGTCTTCTTAGATAAATTCGGTTGAGCGTCAGCGCACATGCACATAGGTGCCCGGTGCCGCTTCCATCGGTGGATAGTTCGGGCTGCCGAGGGTGGTACGGGTTTCGTGCAGGGCGCCGGAACGCTGTGCGACCCACTCGAGCCACTGCGGCCACCAACTGCCTTCGACATGTCTGGCGTCGTAGTACCAGGCGCGTGGGTCGCTGCTAAGTTTGGCGTTCTCCACGTAGGTCGCTTTCGGGTTGCTCGGCGGATTGAGGATGCTTTGCACATGACCGCTGTTGGACAGCACGAAGCGTCGCTCGCCACCGAGCAGCAGGGTTGAACGGTACACCGCGTCCCACGGTGTGATGTGGTCGTTCATGCCGGCGACGCTGAAGCTGTCGACGTTGACCTTCTGCAGATCGATCGGCGTGCCGCACACTTCGAGGCCGCCAGCGTGGGTCAGTGGGTTGTGCTTGAAGAAGTCCAGCAGATCGCCGTGCAGCGCCGCCGGCAGACGGGTGTTGTCGTTGTTCCAGTAGAGGATGTCGAAGGCTGGCGGCTCTTTGCCCAGCAGGTAGTTGTTGACGAAGTAGCTCCAGATCAGATCGTTGGGGCGCATCCAGGCGAAGACCTTGGCCATGTCGCGACCGTCGAGCACGCCTTTCTGATACGAGCGACGCTTGGCCGCTTCCAGTGTTTGCTCGTCGGCGAACAGCGTGGCCGGGGTGTCGATCTGGCTGTCGAGCAGACTGACCAGATACGTCGCGCTGGCGATCCGACGCAGTTGCCGTTTGGCCTGCAAATGCCCTTGCAGGGCGGCGATGGTCAGGCCACCGGCGCAGGCACCCATCAGGTTCACTTCACGCGCGCCGGTGATCGCCCGGCAGATGTTCATCGCTTCTTCGACCGCTTCGACATAACTCGACAGGCCCCACTCGCGATGGCGCACATCGGGGTTGCGCCAGCTGATCATGAAAGTCTGCAGGCTGTTTTTCAGGGCGTACTGGACGAAGCTGTTCTGCGGGCTCAGGTCGAAGATGTAGTACTTGTTGATTTGCGGCGGCACCACCAGCAACGGCTTGGCGTACTGCTTTTCGCTCATCGATTTGTACTGGATCAGTTCGAACATTTCGTTGCGAAACACCACCGCTCCGCTGGTGGTCGCCACGGTCTTGCCGACCTCGAACGCTTGCTTGGTCACTTGCCGTGGCAGGCCGTCGTTGTGCAACAGATCATCGAACAGATGGCTCAAGCCACGCACCAGACTCTGTCCCCCAGAGTTGAACAACTCCTTGACCGCTAGAGGATTGAGCAGGGTATTGGACGGCGCTACGGCGTCATTGAGCAGGGTGAAAGCGAAGTGCGCGCGGGCGCGATCTTCGGGGCTCATGTCGCCTTCGTCGATCCAGCTCTTGACCTGTTTCTGCCAGGCCAGATACGCCTGCAGACTGCGTCGATAGAACGGGTTGAGGCTCCACGCCGGATCGGCGAAGCGGCTATCTTGCGGATTGGTCGGATGCAGGGTTTCGCCGAGCAGCACGCGGCCCAGCTGTCCGCCGAATTTCAGTGCGTGCCTGGCGCTGTGCAACGGATTGCGCAAGCCGTGGGCGGCGACGCTGCGCAGTGTCGACAGCAGATCCCTGCCGCGCAGACCGGCGATCGCACTCTGGGCGTTGATAAACACGGCGGGGCTGGGCACCACGCCCGTCGCTGGTTTTTCGCGCATGACTCAACACTCCTTCGTCTTCAGGGCAAAAACACACTCACCGAACCAGAACACCATAGACGCTGTTACCGGTTGCTGCCTGCGCGGCGTCCTGCCGCGCGCTTGATTGAAAAATCCTGCATAAAGCCTGCCGCCGCGATCAGCCGCCCAGCGGCGTCGGATGCGGGTGCATCACTGCGCGCAAACGCTCTTCCTCGAGAAACTTCATGATGATCGGCGCCACCGCTTCGGCGCGGGTGATCAGGAACAGATGGCCGTCATCGATGATGTGCAGTTGCGCATTGGGAATACGCCAGGCAAGCACGCGCATGTTGATCAGCGGGATCAGCGGATCGTCATCGCCGGCCAGCACCAGCGTCGGCTGATGAATCTTGTGCAGCCAGTGGATGCTGGTCCAGCCGAGGCCTGCGAACAGCTGCCAGTAGTAACCGAGCTTGCCCGCCGAGCGCACTTTTGCCGCATGGCTGGCAGCCAGCGTCGGGTCGCGGCGGAACGAGCCGCCATAGATCATCGGCGCGATGCGAATCACGTGGGACGGCTGAATGTAGCGGCGCGGGCTGGCCATCATCCACAGCACTTTCGGTTTGCCCGGCACCATCACCGCACCGGCCGCGGTCGCCGCCAGCACCAGTTTCTTGCAGCGCTCGGGGTAGTCGTAGGCGAACTGCTGCGCCAGCGCTCCGCCCCACGACACACCGATCACATTGACCTGACCGTAGTCGAGATAATCGAGCATCCGCGCCGTCAGTTTGGCCAGACCGGGAAAGCGATACGGCCGGTTTGGCGTCGAAGAACCGCCGACCCCGGGTACGTCGAAGGCAATCACTTCCAGATCCGGGTCCAGCGCTGCGACAAACGGAAACACCAGCTCCAGGTTGGCGCCGATGCCATTGAAAATCAGCAGAGGCGTCAAATGAGGCTTGCCGGGACGCACCGCCGTGCGGAGGGTCTGGCCATCCAGATCGACGGTGCGGAATATGAACGGTTGCGGCATGGGTCAAACCCTTCGGGTCAGTTGGGAGCAGCTGCAAGCCGCAAGCTTCAAGCAGAACCCGCTCAGCTTGTCGCTTGCAGCTTGAAGCTTGCCGCTATCTTTCATGTACGTAGGTGCCCGGCGACGCCTCGCCCGCCGGATACGCCTTGTTGCCCAGTTTCGTCGGGGCCTTTTTCAGGTTGCCCGAGCGCTCGGCCAGCCATGCCTGCCAGTACAGCCACCAGGAATCGGTATGTTTGGTCGAGTTTTCCTGCCAGTCATCGGCTGTCGCTGCCATCTCTTCGCCGGTCATGTAGCGCGATTTCGGATTGCCCGGCGGGTTGAGAATGCTCTGGATATGGCCGCTGCTCGACAGCACGAATTCAACCTTTCCGCCGAACAACTGCGCCGACTTGTAGCAGGACTTCCACGGTGTTATGTGGTCGTTGGTCCCGGCCAGCGAGAAAATGTCGGCTGTTACTTGCTTGAGGTCGATCGGCGTGCCGCACACTTCCAGTGCATTGGGGCGGATCAGTGGATTGTTTTTGAACATCTCGATCAGGTCGCCGTGGAACGCAGCGGGCAATCGGGTGGTGTCGTTGTTCCAGAACAGGATGTCGAACACCGGCGGCTCGTTGCCCAGCAGGTAGTTGTTGACCCAGTAGTTCCAGATCAGGTCGTTGGGGCGCATCCAGGCGAAGACCTTGGCCATGTCCTTGCCTTCGAGCACGCCGGCCTGGTAGGAGTGGCGCTTGGCGGTCTCAAGTGTCTGTTCATCAACGAACAGGGCGACGTCGCTGTCCAGGGTGGTGTCGAGCACGCTGACCAGCAGGGTGAGGGCATTGACCTTGTTCTGGCCGAGCGCGGCGTAGTGGCCGAGCAGGGCGGTGCAGGTGATGCCGCCGGAGCAGGCACCGAGCATGTTCACATCTTTGCTGCCGGTGATCGCGGTGACTACGTCGACGGCTTCTTTCAGCGCTTCGATGTAGGTCGACAGACCCCATTCGCGCTGGGCCTTGGTCGGGTTGCGCCAACTGACGATGAAGGTCGGCACGTTATTGCGCAGGCAGAAGCGCGCCAGGCTCTTGTCCGGGCTCAGATCGAAGACGTAGAACTTGTTGATCTGCGGCGGCACTACCAGCAGCGGACGCTCGTGGACCTGCTCGGTGATCGGCCGGTACTGGATCAGCTCCAGTACGTCGTTGCGAAACACCACGGCGCCTTCGGTGACACCGAGGCTCTTGCCGACCTCGAACGCGCCCATGTTGACCTGGCTCGGCATGCCGCCGTTGTGCACCAGATCCTTGGCCAGATGCGAGAGGCCATCGAGCAGGCTCTTGCCGCCGGTTTCGAAGAAGCGTTTGACCGCCGCCGGGTTGGCCGCCGTATTGGTCGGCGCCATGGCTTCGGTCATCAGGTTGATGACGAAGTGGCCGCGAGCGATGTCTTTAGGCGACAGGCTGCTGTCGTCGATCCAGGCATGCAATTCCTTGCGCCAGGCCAGGTAGGTTTGCAGATAGCGTTTGTACAGCGGGTTCTGGCTCCACGCCGGGTCGGCGAAACGGCGGTCGTCGCCGCCCGGTTGCAGAGCGGATTTGCCCAGCAGCACATTCTTCAGCTCAAGGCCGAAATGGGTCACGTGCCTGACGCTGTGAATCGGTTGTCTGATGGCCTGTTTCAGCACCATTCGAGCAGAGGCCAGCAGATCCTTTCCGCGCAGCCCGACGACGGGGTTCAGTCCCAGAGTGTTTTCCGAGGCTTGGTACTTCAGGTCATCGTTATTCTTGTCACTCATCTACGACGCTCCATTGTCCTGAGACGAGTACCCGGTTTCACGCTGTCGCTTCCACAGCCAATGCCGGGTACTACTGCTCGGGTGACCGTTGATTCTGCATGGCTGCTTTACAGTCGTAGAGCACTGCAGGGAACTTGCCAGCTCCATTGGTTACCCGAGTTTAATTTTTTTCGCAAGCGGCCCGTCCTGGGCTGCGTGAGCGGAGCATTCAAACAGATGAAGTTAGAAAATGCCCTCTAATGAGCAAGAGCCACGGGCTAGAGCATCAGCTTGACGAACGACTCGTTCGGATCGCGGGATTTTCCGGCGGCGCGCAGCTCGGCGAGATAATCGTCCCAGAGTTCGGTCTGGCGTTTGCCGAGTTCGTAGAGGTATTCCCAAGTGAACAGGCCACTGTCGTGACCGTCGTCGAAGGTCAGTTTCAGTGCATAGTTGCCGGCGGGCTCGAGCTTGCTCAGGCCAACGTTGAGCTTGCCGAATTGC
The DNA here is from genome assembly GCF_036283065.1 of Pseudomonas moraviensis subsp. stanleyae. Lineage (GTDB taxonomy): Bacteria > Pseudomonadota > Gammaproteobacteria > Pseudomonadales > Pseudomonadaceae > Aquipseudomonas > Aquipseudomonas stanleyae. The sequence continues at coordinate 331,427 of NZ_JAADJI010000001.1, read as the reverse complement.
AGGATCGGTTTGCCATGGCCCTGGACCTCGGCGGAGGGGGAGTGCACACGCAGAAACTCGGCGGGCAGGGTGAATTCCTCGCCGGACGCGTAAGTGAGCGTCAGGGTTTTCGAGGCTTTGTGCAGTTTGATGTCGGTAGGAATCATGAAAAACAGCCTTCAGCTGCAAGCTACAAGCGGCAAGCTTAACTCAGCTTGCCGCTCGTAGCTTGCAGCTTGCAGCTCTACAGAATGTAGCGGGACAGATCTTCGTTCTGCGCCAATTCGCCGAGGTGGCTGTTGACGTAGTCGGCGTCGATCAGGATCGCCTTGTCATCGTGGGCGCTGGCCAGGTCGCCAGCGCTGAACGAGACCTCTTCAAGCAGGCGCTCAAGCAGTGTGTGCAGGCGACGGGCACCGATGTTCTCGGTCTTCTCGTTGACCTGCCAGGCGATCTCCGCCAGGCGCTTGATGCCTTCGGGCTGGAACTGGATGTTCAGGCCTTCGGTTTTCAGCAGCGCGCAGTACTGCTCGGTGAGCGATGCGTGCGGTTCGCTGAGGATGCGCTCGAAATCTTCCGGGCTCAGCGCCTTGAGTTCAACACGGATCGGCAGGCGACCTTGCAGCTCCGGCACCAGATCGCTCGGCTTGCTCAGGTGGAACGCGCCGGAAGCGATGAACAGGATGTGGTCGGTCTTGACCATACCCAGCTTGGTGTTGACGGTGCAGCCTTCGATCAGCGGCAGCAGGTCGCGCTGCACGCCTTCACGGGAAACATCGGCGCCGCCGACATTGCCGCGCTTGGCGACCTTGTCGATTTCGTCGATGAAGACGATGCCGTGTTGCTCAACTGCTTCCAGCGCCTTGGCCTTCAGCTCTTCTTCGTTGACCAGGCGCCCGGCTTCCTCATCACGCACCAGTTTCAGCGCTTCCTTGACCTTGAGCTTGCGCGACTTCTTCTTGCCCTTGCCCATGTTGGCAAACAGCGATTGCAGCTGGTTGGTCATCTCTTCCATGCCCGGCGGCGTGGCGATTTCGATGCCGGAGACTTCGGCGACTTCGATTTCGATTTCCTTGTCGTCCAGCTGACCCTCGCGCAGGCGCTTGCGGAACAGCTGACGCGTGTTGGAATCGGAGCTCGGGGCTTCTTCATTGCTGAATCCCATGCGTGCCGGCGGCAGCAGCGCGTCGAGGATGCGGTCCTCGGCAGCGTCTTCGGCGCGGTGGCGTACGCGGGTCATTTCCTGCTCGCGGAGCATCTTGATCGCAGCATCGGCCAGGTCACGGATGATCGACTCGACGTCACGGCCGACATAACCGACTTCGGTGAATTTGGTCGCTTCGACCTTGATGAAAGGCGCGTTGGCCAGTTTCGCCAGGCGACGGGCGATCTCGGTTTTACCGACACCGGTCGGGCCGATCATCAGGATGTTCTTCGGGGTCACCTCAACGCGCAGCTCTTCAGGCAGCTGCATGCGGCGCCAGCGGTTGCGCAGGGCAATCGCGACGGCGCGCTTGGCATCGTCCTGGCCGATGATATGGCGGTTGAGTTCGTGGACGATTTCGCGGGGAGTCATGGACATAATAATTGACGGTCCTCAAGCAGAAACAAGCCGTGGCACATGGGCCGCAACAGGCTTATTCAGCGAGATCCTGCTCCTCAATGGTCTGGGTGTGGTTGGTGAATACGCAGATGTCGCCGGCGATGCCGAGAGCGGTTTCGACGATCTCGCGCGCCGACAGGTCGGTCTTTTTCAGCAGGGCGCTGGCTGCGGCTTGGGCATAGGCGCCGCCGGAGCCCATGGCGATCAGGCCATCTTCGGGTTCGACCACGTCACCGTTGCCGGTGATGATCAGCGAGGCGTCCTTGTTGGCGACCGCAAGCATCGCTTCGAGGCGGCTCAGGGAGCGGTCGGTACGCCATTCTTTGGCGAGTTCGACAGCAGCGCGCACCAAGTGGCCCTGATGCTTCTCGAGCTGGCCTTCGAAACGTTCGAACAGGGTGAAGGCGTCAGCGGTGGCACCGGCGAAACCGGCGATGACCTGGCCGTGGTACAGGCGACGGACCTTTTTGGCGTTGCCTTTCATCACGGTGTTGCCGAGAGAAACCTGGCCGTCGCCGCCCATGACGACTTTGCCGTGGCGGCGGACTGAAACGATGGTGGTCAAGGGAAGAGTCTCCACGCAGCGGGGCGAAAATGCCTTATGCCCATTCATATGGGGGTGCTGGAGGGGATTTCAACCGCAGGGCGGGAGAGGGGACGAGCGGTGAGCTATCAGGCGAGAACTTCGGTGGCTGTGCCGACGCCTTCGCGAGCAGGCTCGCTCCCACAGGGACAGCGTTAATTCCTGTGGGAGCGAGCCTGCTCGCGAATATTGGCGCCGCGGTGATTCTGACGAACTCAGCGGCTCTGGCGTTGTTGTAACAACAGGTTGCTGAAGCCGGCGCCGGCCAGTTGCTTCTGCGCCGTGGTCAGTTGCTCGCGGTTGCTGAACGGGCCGACCAGCACGCGATACCAGGTTTCATCCTTCACTGTGCCGGACTCAACCGCTACCGCCTGACCGAGCAGAATGATCTGTGCACGAACCTTGTCGGCATCCGTCTCTTTGCGGAACGAACCGGCCTGGAGGAAGAACTTGGTCACTGGCGCGGCCTTGCTCACCGGTGGCGCTGGCGGCGGCGTGATACCGGCGAGGGCAGCCTGGGCGCGCGCCGTGTCGATCTTCGCCGCCTCGGCCGGGGTCACCGGCGTGGTCGGGATCGCCGGCACTTGCGGCGTCGGCAGGGTCTTCTCCGGTACTGCGTCCGGCGGCACGATCACTTCCGATTCCGGCAGCAAGGTGTAGAAGTCGTACTTCGGCTTCACCGGTTGCGTCGGGCTCGGCGGGGTCTTGTTGGCCTCGGCGATCTTCGACGCTTTCTGCTGCTGTTCGACCTTCTCACGCTTGACCGTATCGCTGCCCTTGCCCGGTTCCAGTTTCATCAGGAATACGATGAAGGCGCCGACGGTCAGGCCGATGGCCATCCACAGCCAGCCCGGAATCGGTTGTTTCGCAGGGGCCTGATAGCGGCTGGCGCCGCGTTTGGGTGCAGGTTTTTTCTTGGCGGCCAACTTACATACGCTCCAGAGTTTCCAGACCCAACAGCTCCAGGCCTTGCTTGAGGGTGCGACCGGTCAGTGCGGCAAGACGCAGACGGCTCTGCATCTGCGCCGGGGTGTCGGCGGCGAGGATCGGGCAGTTCTCGTAGAAGCTGGAGAACAGGCCGGCGACGTCGTACAGGTAGGTGCAGAGAATGTGCGGCGTGCCTTTTTCAGCGACGTTGTTCAGCACTTCGCCGAACTGCGCCAGCTTCGCCGCCAGCTCTTGCTCGTGCGCCGCTTCGAGGACGATCTGGCCGTCGACTTCGCTGAAATCCTTGCCCAGTTTGCGGAACACACCGGCCACGCGGGTGTAGGCGTACAGCAGATACGGCGCGGTGTTGCCTTCGAAGTTGAGCATCAGGTCGAAGTTGAAGCTGTAGTCGCTGGTGCGATGCTTGGACAGGTCGGCGTATTTCACCGCGCCGATGCCCACCACCTTGGCGATGTTGCGCAACTCGTCTTCGGCCAGGGTCGGGTTCTTCTCTTTCACCAGGCTGTAGGCGCGTTCCTGAGCTTCGGTCAGCAGGTCGATCAGCTTCACGGTGCCGCCGTCGCGGGTCTTGAACGGACGGCCATCGGCGCCGTTCATGGTGCCGAAACCCATGTGTTCCATTTCCATCGGATGGGTGACGAAACCGGCCTTGCGCGCCACAGCGAACACTTGCTGGAAGTGCAGCGCCTGACGCTGGTCGACGAAGTACAGCGCGCGATCAGCCTTGAGCTTGCCGCTGCGGTAGCGCACGGCCGCCAGGTCAGTGGTGGCGTACAGGTAACCGCCGTCGGCCTTGACGATGATCACCGGCAGCGGGTCGCCATCGGCGTTCTTGAACTCGTCGAGGAACACGCACTGGGCGCCGTTGCTCTCGACCAGCATGCCGGCAGCCTTGAGGTCGTTGACCACATTGATCAAGTCGTCGTTGTAGGCGCTTTCGCCCATGACGTCGGCCATGGTCAGTTTGACGTTGAGCAGTTCGTAGATCTTCTGGCAGTGCGACAGCGAGATGTCCTTGAACTTGGTCCACAGCGCCAGGCATTCGGCATCGCCGGCCTGCAACTTGACCACCAGACCACGGGCGCGGTCGGCGAATTCTTCGGACTCGTCGAAACGCTGCTTGGCGGCGCGGTAGAAGTTTTCCAGATCGGACAGCTCGTCGCTGGTGATCGGGTTTTCCTGCAGGTACGCCATCAGCATGCCGAACTGGGTGCCCCAGTCGCCGACGTGGTTCTGGCGGATCACTTCGTCGCCGAGAAATTCCAGTACGCGGGCCACGCCGTCACCGATGATGGTCGAGCGCAAGTGGCCGACGTGCATCTCTTTGGCCAGGTTCGGCGCCGACAGATCGACCACGGTGCGCTGCGCCGGGCCGGCCTTGCGCACGCCGACATGGGCGTCCGCCAGCGCGGTATCGAGGCGCGAGGCCAGGGCCTGGGTGTTCTGGAAAAAATTGATGAAGCCCGGGCCGGCGATTTCGGCCTTGGTGACGTTCTCGTCAGCGGGCAGTGCGGCGATGATTTTCTCCGCCAGATCCCGTGGCTTCATGCCGGCCGGCTTGGCCAGCATCATGGCGATGTTGCTGGCGAAGTCGCCGTGGGTCTTGTCGCGGGCGTTCTCCACCTGGATCGCCGGCGTCAGGCCTTCAGGCAACACACCTTCGTTGACGAGTTGGGTGAGGGCTTGCTGGATCAGCTGGCGAATGGTGTCTTTCATGGTCTTCTCTTTCGACCGCAAGCGCGGCGGGCGCATCGATGCGCGGGTGGAAAAACTGGGCATTATCCGTTGCGAAGACGGGCTTGCCAACCTTAGCAGGCAGGATGTGGATATGTGGTGACATCTAAGTCAAAAGATCGCAGCCTTCGGCGGCTCCTACAGTGGAATCGGCATTTATCTGTAGGAGCTGCCGAAGGCTGCGATCTTTTGCTCTTTCAGCTCTTCAATACAAATCCACCGGATCAACATCCAGCGACCAGCGCACCGCCCGCCCGCTCGGCATCTGTTCCAGTACCAGCATCCAGCTGGCCAGCAACCTATGCAACGGCGCCCGCGCGGTTGCCTGCAACAACAGCTGCGCGCGATAACGCCCGGCACGGCGCTCCATCGGTGCCGGCACCGGCCCGAGCAATTCGATGCCGCTCAGATTCAATTCGGCCAGCAAGCGATCGGCCTCGCTGCACGCTTCATCGAGAAAGCCTTCCGCCTGCCCCGGCTTGTGCGCTTCGGCGCGCAACAGCGCCAGATGGGCAAACGGCGGCAATCCGGCCGCACGGCGTTCGCTCAAGGCCTGCTCGGCGAAGGCGAAATAGCCCTGCTCGGTCAGTTGCACCAATAAAGGATGGTCGGCGAGGTGGGTCTGGATGATCACCCTGCCCGGCTCTTCAGCCCGTCCGGCGCGCCCGGCGACCTGGACGATCAACTGCGCCATGCGCTCGCTGGCGCGGAAGTCGCCGGAGAACAGGCCGCCGTCGGCATCCAGGATCGACACCAGCGTCACCCGCGGAAAATGGTGCCCTTTGGCCAACATCTGCGTGCCGACCAGAATGCACGGCTGGCCTTTCTGGATCGTCGCGAACAGCTGATTCATCGCGTCCTTGCGCGAGGTGCTGTCGCGATCGACGCGCAGTACCGGGTAATCCGGGAACAGAATCGCCAGACGCTCTTCGGCGCGTTCGGTGCCAGCGCCGACCGGACGCAGATCGACCTTGCTGCATTTCGGACACTGGCGCGGCGTGCGCTCGACGTTGCCGCAGTGGTGGCAGCGCAACTCGCCGTAACGTTGATGCACGGTCATGCGCGCATCGCAGCGCGAGCACTCCGACATCCAGCCGCAATCGTGGCAGAGCAGGGTCGGGGCAAAGCCGCGACGGTTGAGGAACACCAGCACCTGCTGGCGGTTGGCGAGGGTCTGGCCGATGGCTTGCTGCATCGGCCCGGAAATGCCGCTGTCGAGCGGACGGCTTTTCACGTCCAGACGCAGGAAGCGTGGTTGCCTGGCGCCGCCGGCGCGCTCGTTCAGGCGCAGCAGGCCGTAGCGCCCGGTGTAAGCGTTGTGCAGACTTTCCAGCGACGGCGTGGCGGAACCGAGCACAATCGGGATGTTTTCCTGCCGCGCGCGTACCAGCGCCAGATCGCGGGCGTGATAGCGCAGACCTTCCTGCTGTTTATACGAGCCGTCGTGCTCTTCGTCGATGATGATCAGCCCGGGATTTTTCATCGGCGTGAACAGCGCCGAGCGGGTGCCGATAATAATGTCGGCCTCGCCATCGCGGGCGGCGAGCCAGGCTTCCAGGCGTTCGCGATCATTCACCGCCGAATGCAGCAGGGCGATGCGCGCATTGAAACGCTGCTCGAAGCGCGCCAGGGTCTGCGGGCCAAGGTTGATCTCCGGGATCAGTACCAAGGCTTGCTTGCCGGCTTCGAGGGTTTCGCGGATCAGTTGCAGATAGACTTCGGTCTTGCCGCTGCCGGTGACCCCGGCCAGTAGAAACGCATGATAGCTTTCGAAGCCGGCGCGAATCGCTTCGTACGCCGCGCGTTGTTCGCTGTTGAGCGGCAGCTCCGGTTGCGCCAGCCAGTGTTCGTGGCGCGCGCCGGGTGCGTGGCGGCGGATCTCGACTTGCACCAGACCCTTGGCCAGCAGCAGGTCGAGGCTGTCCTTGCTCAGCATCAGTTTGCTCAGCAACTGATGGGCCACGCCGTGCGGGTGCTGGGCCAGCGTGGTCAGCGCCTCGCGCTGGCGTGGCGCACGGGCGACCCGTGGGTCGTCAACGCTCGCGCCCGGGGCAATCGACCAGAAGCGCTCCTGCCGGGCCTCGGCCGGCTCGCCCTGACGCAGCAGCACCGGCAAGGCCCAGTTCAAAGTGTCGCCAAGACTGTGCTGGTAATACTGCGCCGTCCACAGGCACAGCTTGAACAGCGCCGGCGGCAGCGGCGAAGTCGTGTCGAGCAGGGCCAGCGCCGGTTTGAGTTTCTCCGCCGGCACCTCACTGGTGTCGGTGACTTCGACCAGAATCCCGATCATCTCGCGCCGACCGAACGGCACCCGTAAGCGCATGCCCGGCTGCAATTGCTCGCGCCGCACCCCGGCCGGCGCCCGGTAATCGAACAGGCGGCGCAGGGGCGAAGGCAGGGCAAGGCGCAGAATGGCGTCGGGCACGCGGGGGGATCTCGATACGCAAAATGATCGGATATGCATGACCTGTCGGAGCGAGCCTGCTCGCGAAGGCGGTGGGTCAGGCAACACATGTGTCGACTGACCTGGCGTCTTCGCAAGCAGGCTCGCTCCCACAGGGAAGTGCGTTCAAGGCCGGGAGCCTAGCAGACGGTCGGTCTCGGTGACAGCTTGCGTGATTGAAAAGGTCTGGTAGAATCCGCGGCCTAATTACGTGCGGTATTCAACAATAGTGTTGGGTGGCGGCACGCTAGCCTGAGGAAGACACCATGAAAGCCGATATCCATCCGAACTACCCGGAAATTGCTGTTACCTGCAGCTGCGGTAACAAGTTCGAAACTCGTTCGACCTACGGCAAAGCCCTGGCGATCGACGTTTGCAACGAATGCCACCCGTTCTACACCGGTAAGCAGAAGACTCTGGACACCGGCGGCCGTGTGCAGAAGTTCGCAGACCGTTTCGCTACTTTCGGCGTCGGCAAAAAAGCCTGAGGCTGATCATTTTGGAAGGTCGTTTCGACTTCTCCAGACTGATGAAAAAGGCGTCCCTTGCGGGCGCCTTTTTTGTGTCTGCGATTTGGCTGTCCGCCGCCCAGGCGTTCTGCCCCACACCCGCAGGGCTGACCAGCGTCAGCGTGCAGCGCGTGGTTGATGGCGACACCCTGCGCCTGAGCGATGGCCGCAGCGTGCGCATGATCGGCCTCAATACGCCAGAGCTGGGCAAGCAGGGCCGCAGCGACGAACCCTTTGCAGTGGCGGCAAGAAAGCGCTTGCAGGCGCTGGTCGATGCCAGCGGCGGACGCGTCGGTTTGCTGCCCGGCAAGCAAGCCAAAGACCAGTACGGGCGTACGCTCGCGCATATTTACAGCGCCAGCGGCACCAATCTCGAAGCGCAAATGCTCGCCGATGGCCTCGGTTTCCAGGTCGCGGTCGCACCGAACGTCGATCTTGTTGCCTGCCAGCAAGCCGCCGAAGACAGTGCGCGCCAGGCCGGCTTGGGCCTCTGGCGGCAATCACCTGTATTGAAAGCGGAGCAGATCCAGCGCTCGGGTTTCGCCGTTATCAGTGGTCGTGTGAGCAGGGTTCAGCGCAATCGCGGCGGAATCTGGATCGAGTTGCAGGATGCGCTTGTATTGCGCGTTGCACCCAATCTGGTCGGACAATTCGACAATACCCGATTGCAGGCGCTGAAAGGCAAGCAGATCGAGGCTCGCGGCTGGATCGTCGATCGTTCGCGACGCGGTGGGCTGCAATCCGGTCAGTCGCGGTGGTTGCTGCCGCTGACCGATCCTTCGATGTTACAAGTACCGCGCTGAAGAAAATTGTAGACATTTTTTCTGTCGATTGTGAACAGTCAAGCCCTTGTGCGCCGTGGCTCTTGGCCCAAAGTCGTAGGGCAGGGCGCTTGACAGCGGTGACTGCCCAGTCTTGTGGGGACTTTGCGAGGCGCGTATCCTCGCTGACCAGTCTGTCCAACAGTAAAAAAGCGGAATGCCAAAATGTCTGATCTGAAAACTGCCGCTCTCGAATACCACGCCAATCCTCGTCCGGGGAAGCTGAGTGTCGAGCTCACCAAGGCCACTGCTACCGCCCGCGACCTGTCGCTGGCCTACAGCCCCGGCGTAGCCGAACCAGTGCGCGAGATCGCTCGCGATCCTGAACTGGCCTACAAATACACCGGCAAGGGCAACCTGGTGGCAGTCATTTCCGATGGCACCGCGATTCTCGGCCTGGGCAACCTCGGCCCATTGGCTTCCAAGCCGGTCATGGAAGGCAAAGGCGTGCTGTTCAAGCGCTTCGCCGGCATCGACGTATTCGACATCGAAGTCGACTCGGAAAGTCCGCAAGCCTTCATCGACACCGTCAAGCGCATCTCCATCACCTTCGGCGGCATCAACCTGGAAGACATCAAGGCGCCTGAGTGCTTTGAGATCGAACGTGCCCTGATCGAGCAGTGCGATATTCCGGTGTTTCACGATGACCAGCACGGCACCGCGATCGTGACCGCTGCCGGCATGATCAACGCCCTGGAAATCGCTGGCAAAACCCTGCAGGACGCAAAGATCGTCTGCCTCGGCGCCGGCGCTGCCGCCATCTCCTGCATGAAACTGCTGGTGAGCATGGGCGCTCGCATCGAAAACATCTTCATGGTTGACCGTACCGGCGTGATCCACTCCGGCCGTGACGACCTGAACCAGTACAAAGCCGTGTTCGCCCACGCTACCGAGAAGCGCACCCTGGCTGACGCACTGGCAGGCGCTGACGTGTTCGTCGGTCTGTCCGGCCCGAACCTGCTGAGCGCTGAAGGCCTGCTGTCGATGGCGGCCAACCCGATTGTGTTCGCCTGCTCCAACCCTGATCCGGAAATCTCCCCGGAACTGGCGCACGCTACCCGTAGCGACGTGATCATGGCTACCGGCCGTTCGGACTATCCGAACCAGGTCAACAACGTGTTGGGCTTCCCGTTCATCTTCCGTGGTGCCCTGGACGTTCGCGCCAAGCGCATCAACGAAGAAATGAAAGTCGCCGCAGCCAACGCCCTGCGCGAACTGGCGAAACTGCCAGTGCCCCAGGAAGTCTGCGACGCCTACGGCGGCATCAAACTGGAATTCGGCCGTGAGTACATCATTCCGAAGCCAATGGACAAGCGCCTGATCACCCTGATCTCCGACGCCGTGGCCAAGGCCGCGATCGAGACCGGCGTTGCTACCCTGCCGTATCCGAAGAACTACCCGCTGAAAAGCGTGGATGACGTGTTCAACGGTTAAAAGCAGCCGCCCATAAAAAAACCCAGCCTGGTGCTGGGTTTTTTTTATGGGCTGCAAGCTACAAGCCACAAGCCACAAGCCACAAGCTACAAGCTACAAGCTACAAGCTACAGGCGTGCATCGTTCGCGCTTTTGCTTGCCGCTTGTAGCTTGGCGCTTGCAGCTGCTCCCCTAGAACAGATCGATCGGCGCCTGTTCATCCGCCGGCAGCGGGCTGCCCGGCACTGCGCCGTTGCCCAGCTCGTTCACCGACGGCGGCGTGTCTTCAGCCTTGAACAGTTCGAAGTAGGCCCCCGGCGTGCTCGGCGTCGCGGCGCGGCCACTGACCGGATCCACCCGCAGGCTGAGCAGGCCTTCCGGCTCAGGCTGGACATGCGGCGGCTTGTCTTTCAGCGCGGCGGACATGTAATTCATCCAGATCGGCAGCGCCACGGTGCCGCCGAACTCACGGCGACCGAGGCTTTCCGGTTGGTCGAAGCCGGTCCACACCGTGGTCACGTAATCGGCGTTGTAGCCGGAGAACCAGGCATCTTTCGATTCGTTGGTAGTACCGGTCTTGCCGGCGATGTCGCTGCGGCCCATGGCCAGTGCGCGACGGCCGGTGCCGAGTTTGATCACGTCCTGGAGCATGCTGTTGAGGATATAGGTGGTACGCCCATCGACAATCCGCTCGGCCACGGCTGGCGCTTGCGGTACTGCCGGGTTGCCCGGCGCTTCACCGGCAACCGGTGTGGCGTTGACCGTGAACGACTCGGTGGCCGGCGCTGCGATGCCGTCGGTCGCCGATCCACCCTGTGGCACGGTCGGTGGGTTAGCGACGAACAGGGTGTCACCGTTACGACTTTCGATCTTGTCGATGATGTACGGGGTGATCTTGTAGCCGCCGTTGGCAAAGGTGCTCCAGCCAGTGGCGATCTCCATCGGCGTCAGCGTCGCGGTACCCAGTGCCAGCGACAGGTTCGGCGGCAGGTCCTGCTTGTTGAAGCCGAAACGGGTGATGTAGTCGATGGTCTTGCCCACGCCCATGGCCTGCAGCAAGCGGATCGACACTAGGTTGCGCGACTTGTACAGCGCTTCACGCAGGCGGATCGGGCCGAGGAAGGTGTTGGTATCGTTCTTCGGGCGCCAGACCTTGTCCAGGTACTCGTCGACGAACACGATCGGCGCATCGTTGACCAGGCTCGCGGCGGTATAGCCGTTATCCAGGGCGGCGCTGTAAACGAATGGCTTGAAGCTCGAACCCGGCTGACGCTTGGCCTGCAAGGCGCGGTTGTAGTTGCTCTGCTCGAAGGCAAAACCGCCGACCAGCGAACGGATCGCGCCGTTCTGCGGATCCAGCGACACCAGCGCGCCCTGGGCCTGGGGAATCTGGCTGAATTTCAGCGAATTGTCTTGCTGGCGCTGCACGCGAATCAGATCGCCGACCTGGGCGACATCCGACGGCTGGCGCGGGTTGGCGCCCATGCTGTTGGTATTGAGGAACGGCCGCGCCCACTTCATCGTGTCCCAAGCAACGTGCTCTTCACCGGTGCGGGTCAACACCTGCAGGCCAGTTTTATCGACCTGGGTGACGATCGCCGGTTCGAGGCTGCTGATGGTGCGCTGTTTGGTCAGTTCGCTGGCCCACGCCTCGCGGGTCTTGCCTGGCAAGCGTGACTCGGGGCCACGGTAGCCGTGGCGCTGGTCGTAGGTCATCAGGCCTTCGTGCAGCGCGGTGTTGGCCATTTCCTGCAGATTGCTCGGCACCGTGGTGGTGACGCGGAAACCTTCGGTGTAGGCGTCGCTGCCATAACGGCCGACCATTTCGGCACGGGCCATTTCGGCGATGTACGGTGCGTTCACTTCCGGGGTCGGCACGTGGTAGCTGGCGTTCAGCGGCTCGTTGATCGCCGCGGTGTAGTCGGCCTCGCTGATCTTGCCCAGCTTGTACATGCGCCCGAGGATCCAGTCGCGGCGTTCTTTACTGCGCGCCGGGTTGGCCAGCGGGTTGAAGCGCGACGGTGCCTTCGGCAGGCCGGCGATCATCGCCATCTGCGCCAGGCTGACGTCACGGATCGATTTGCCGTAATACACCTGCGCCGCGGCTTCGATGCCGTAGGCGCGGTTACCCAGATAGATCTTGTTGACGTACAGCTCAAGGATCTCGTCCTTGGTCAGCTGCCGCTCGATCTGCAGAGCCAGGAGAATTTCCGTGGTTTTACGCGAGAAGCTGCGCTCGCTGGTGAGGAAGAAGTTCTTCGCCACCTGCATGGTGATGGTGCTGCCGCCGGACTGAATGTGCCCGCTCTTGACCAATTGGGTCGCCGCGCGCATCAGGCTGCTCGGGTCGACACCGTAGTGGTTGGCAAAATTATCGTCTTCAGCACTTAGTAACGCATTAATGAAATTGGGCGGAATGTCGGCGAAACGGATCGGTGTGCGGCGCATTTCGCCAAATTCTGCGATCAACTTGTTGTCGCTGCTGTAGACGCGCAGAGGAATCTGCAACTGAATGCTTCTCAGCGCCTCCACAGACGGCAAACCCGGACTAAGGTAAAGAAAGGCGCCGCTGAGACCTAAGAGCAGTCCGCAGAAAACGGCGACGATGGACCAACCGAAAAATTTCAGCAGACGAATCAAGGCTTTTGGACATCCAGGGCAAAGAATGAATTTGGCACGGGGCTGCGGTTACACACAAAGCCATCCGCGCGGGCAGTAAAAAGCGGAAAAAATCGCTGGGCATTATAAGCACTTTTCCGTCGGAGGCGTCATTGGCGCTTCTGTCAAGACGGGGGTGAAGGAACGCAATGCGTATTACAGAGTCCGTAACTCACGGAAAGTCATAGGGAATTGGTAGTGCTGGGACTCTTCAATAAAAAGACCAATACGTTACTGGGGATCGACATCAGCTCCACGTCGGTGAAGCTGCTGGAACTGAGCCGTCAGGGCGAGCGTTATCGGGTCGAGGCCTACGCGGTAGAGCCGTTGCCGGCCAACGCCGTGGTCGAAAAGAACATCGCCGAACTCGAGGGCGTCGGTCAGGCACTGAGCCGGTTGCTGGTCAAGGCGCGCACCGGAGTCAAGAGCGTGGCGGTGGCGGTGGCCGGTTCGGCGGTGATCACCAAGGTCATCGAGATGGACGCTGGGCTGTCCGACGATGAACTGGAAAACCAGCTCAAGATCGAGGCCGACCAATACATTCCCTATCCGCTGGACGAGGTCGCCATCGACTTCGAGGTCCAGGGCGTCTCGCCGCGCAACCCGGAACGGGTCAACGTGCTCCTCGCCGCCTGTCGCAAGGAGAATGTCGAAGTGCGCGAGGCGGCGCTGGCGCTCGCCGGCCTGACTGCACGGGTGGTCGATGTCGAGGCCTACGCACTTGAGCGCTCGTTCGGCCTGCTGGCGACGCATCTGGCGGCCTCCCAGGAGCGCCTGACGGTGGCGGTGGTCGACATCGGCGCGACCATGACCACCCTCAGCGTCCTGCACAACGGCAAGATCATCTATACCCGCGAGCAACTCTTTGGCGGGCGCCAGCTCACCGAAGAGATCCAGCGCCGCTACGGCCTCACTGTCGAGCAGGCGGGTCTGGCGAAAAAGCAGGGCGGCCTGCCTGATGATTACGTGAGTGAGGTCTTGCAGCCATTTCGCGAGGCGCTGGTGCAGCAGGTGTCGCGTTCTTTGCAGTTCTTCTTCGCCTCCGGCCAGTACAACGCGGTCGACCATATCCTCCTGGCCGGCGGCACCGCTTCGGTACCCGGCCTGGACCGCCTGATCGAACAGCGCCTGAACACGCCGACGCAGGTCGCCAATCCGTTTGCCGACATGGCCCTGGGCAGCAAGGTCAACGCCGGTGCGCTGGCCAGTGATGCGCCCGCATTGATGATCGCCTGCGGGCTCGCGCTCAGGAGTTTCGACTGATGGCGCGAATCAACCTTCTCCCCTGGCGCGAGGAACGTCGCGAAGAACGGCGCAAACGCTTCCTGCTGGTGTTGATCGGCGTGCTGGCCGGTTCGATCGGTGCGGTGCTGATTGCCGATCAGATCATCAGCGCGGCCATCGAGCGGCAGATGGCGCGCAACGATTACATCGGCAAACAGATTGCCGTGGTCGACGAGCGCATCAAGCAGATCAGTGAACTCAAGGCGCGCCGTCAGCAACTGGTCGAGCGCATGCGCATCATCCAGGACCTGCAGGGCAACCGGCAGATCAGTGGGCGGGTCTTCGATCAACTGGCGCGGACGCTGCCGGACGGCGTGTATTTCACCGATGTGAAAATGGCCGGCAAGACCCTGTCCATCAGTGGCGCGGCGGAGTCGAACAACCGGGTTTCCGAGCTCATGCGCAATCTCGACGCGTCCGACTGGTTCGACGCGCCAAGCCTGAATGAGGTCAAGGCCACCAGCGCCGACCAGGTCGAGCAGGCCAACGTCTTCCAGCTGACCGTTCGTCAGACCCAGCCCAAGGTTCTGGAGGACGACCAATGAAAGCCTCCGAGTGGCTGCAAAGCCTGCGCAATATCGATTTCAACGACCTCGACACCAGCAATATCGGCTCGTGGCCGCCTGCGGTAAAAACCCTGTGCGGTGCGCTGGTGATGGTGCTGATCCTTGCGCTTGGCTATTACTTTTTCATCAACGATATGGAAAATCAGCTCGACCTCAAGCGCGAGGAGGAAGTCACTCTCAAGGAGCAATTCGCGAGCAAGGCGCGGCTATCGGCAAATCTTGAGCTGTACACCCAGCAGATGAAGGAAATGGAAAACACCTTCGGCGTGCTGCTGCGGCAATTGCCCAGTGACACCGAAGTGCCGGGCCTGCTCGAGGACATCACTCGCACCGGACTGGGTAGCGGACTGGAGTTCGAAGAAATCAAGCTGCTGCCGGAAGTGACCCAGCCGTTCTACATCGAGTTGCCGATCCAGATCACCGTGACCGGCGCTTATCACGATCTTGCGACCTTCGTCAGCGGCGTCGCCGGGCTGCCGCGAATTGTCACCCTGCACGATTTCGAACTGGCGCCGGCCAATCCCGAGGGCGGGACGAAGCTGCGCATGAGCATCCTCGCCAAGACGTATCGCTACAACGACAAGGGGCTGGAAAAATGACCCCGATTCGTTATCTCGTCCTGCCGATGCTGCTGGCCTTGAGCGGCTGCGGTGGCGGCGATGACTTCAGCGACCTCGACGCTTACCTCAATGAAGTGCGCCTGCGCCCGGCGGGCAAGATTGAACCAACGCCGACATTCCGGTCTTACCCCACATTCACTTACAGCGCCGCCAACCTGCGCAGTCCGTTTTCGCGGCAGGCACGGGTTGATCTGGCCGGGCAGAAGCACGGCTCGCGCAACGTCAAACCCGACCCCAACCGGGTCAAGCAGTACCTTGAAGGGTTCAATATCGAGCAGTTCGAAATGGTCGGCACGATTGCCAATGCCTCGGGCTCGTTTGCGCTGCTGCGCGGCGCGGGCGGAGTGCACCGCCTCAAGGTCGGCGACTATCTGGGCCGCAACGATGGTCGCATCGTCGCCATCAGCGCCACCCAGGTCGATGTCGTCGAGATCGTGCCCGACGGCGCCGGCGCCTGGCTGGAGCGGCCGCGCACCATTCCTTTGAAAGAGCACTCATAGTGGAAGTCGAATAATGAACAGGATTTTCTCCACCCTCGGTTTTTCGCTATGGATAGCGCTGGTGTCACCGATGGTAATGGCGACCAGTCTGAAAGCGCTGGATGTTGCCGCGCTGCCGGGTGACCGTGTCGAGCTGAAGCTGTCGTTCGACGGCCCGCCACCGCAGCCCAAGGGCTACACAACCGAGTCGCCGGCACGCATCGCGCTGGATCTGCCGGGGGTGACCAGCCAGTTGGCCAACAGAAATCTTGATCTGGGCAGCGGCAATGCGCGCACCGCCACGGTAGCCGAAGCCAAGGATCGTACGCGGCTGATTGTCAGCCTGACGCAATTGGCGCCGTACAGCACGCGGGTCGAAGGCAATAATCTGTTCGTGGTGGTTGGTCAGGGCGCCTCCGCGACCGCGCCGCGCCCGGCCGCCGTTGCACCACGTGCCGCCTCGGCCGCTGCGGCGCCCGCGAAATCTTCTGTGCCGCGCAGCCGGGCGATTCGCGGCGTCGATTTCCAGCGCGGCACCGAGGGCGAAGGCAACGTGGTCATCGACCTCTCTGATCCGACCATCGCCCCGGATATCCAGGAGCACGACGGCAAGATCATTCTCAGCTTCGCTCGCACCCAATTGCCGGAAAAACTGCGCGTGCGCCTCGATGTCAAGGACTTCGCCACTCCGGTGCAGTTCGTCAACGCAGCGCTCACCGGCGATCGCACCGTGATCAGTGTCGAGCCCAGCGGCACCTTCGACTATTCCACATTCCAGACCGACAACAAGCTCACTGTGAGCGTTCGTCCGATGAGCGTCGACGACCTGCAAAAGCGCAACGCCGACCGTCAGGCCTACGTCGGCGACAAGCTCTCGCTGAATTTTCAGGACATCGACGTACGCTCCGTGCTGCAACTGATCGCGGACTTCACCAACCTCAACCTCGTGGCGAGCGATACGGTGCAGGGCGGTATCACGTTGCGCCTGCAAAACGTGCCGTGGGATCAGGCGCTGGATCTGGTGCTGAAAACCAAAGGTCTGGACAAGCGCAAGATCGGCAATGTGCTGCTGGTCGCGCCAGCTGATGAAATTGCCGCTCGCGAGCGCCAGGAACTGGAGTCGCAGAAGCAGATCGCCGAGCTGGCGCCATTGCGTCGCGAGCTGCTGCAGGTCAATTACGCCAAGGCGGCGGACATTGCCAAGCTGTTCCAGTCGGTGACCAGTGCCGAGGCCAAGGTCGACGAGCGCGGTTCGATTACCGTCGATGAACGGACCAATAACATCATTGCCTACCAGACCCAGGATCGCCTCGACGAACTTCGGCGGATCGTCGCGCAGCTGGATATTCCGGTACGTCAGGTGATGATCGAGGCGCGCATCGTCGAGGCCAACGTCGATTACGACAAGAGCCTCGGCGTACGCTGGGGCGGCTCGGTGCAGAACAAGGGCAACTGGAACGCCTCCGGGGTCAACGGCTCATCGAGCACCATCGGTACGCCGGGCAGCACCAGCACCAACTCGCCGTTCGTCGACATGGGCACGGTCAACAACACCTCCGGGATCGGTATCGCGTTTATCACCGACAACGTGTTGCTGGATCTGGAGCTGACGGCGATGGAAAAGACCGGCAACGGCGAGATCGTCTCGCAGCCGAAGGTGGTCACCTCGGACAAGGAAACCGCGAAGATCCTCAAAGGCACCGAGATACCGTATCAGGAGGCCAGCTCCAGTGGCGCGACCTCGGTGTCGTTCAAGGAGGCTTCGCTGTCGCTGGAAGTCACCCCGCAGATCACCCCGGACAACCGCATCATCATGGAGGTCAAGGTCACCAAGGATGAGCCCGACTACCTGAACAAAGTGCAGGATGTGCCGCCGATCAAGAAAAACGAGGTCAACGCCAAAGTGCTGGTGAATGACGGCGAGACCATCGTAATCGGCGGTGTTTTTTCAAATACTCAGAGCAAGGTCGTAGATAAGGTGCCATTTCTTGGCGATGTGCCGTATCTTGGCCGCCTTTTCCGGCGTGATGTGGTTTCGGAGAAAAAATCCGAGCTGCTGGTATTTCTCACTCCGCGTATCATGAATAACCAGGCGATTGCTGTGAGTCGTTGATTCTGTGCGAAATTTGATACTTGTAGGACCGATGGGTGCTGGCAAAAGCACCATCGGCCGATTGCTGGCCAAAGAGCTGCGCCTGCCGTTCAAGGATTCCGACAAGGAAATTGAGCTGCGCACGGGTGCCAATATCCCATGGATCTTCGACAAGGAAGGCGAGCCCGGCTTTCGTGACCGTGAGCAGGCGATGATCGCCGAGCTCTGCGCGTTCGATGGCGTGGTGCTGGCGACCGGCGGCGGCGCAGTGATGCGCGATGCCAATCGCAAGGCCCTGCATGAGGGCGGGCGCGTGGTGTATCTGCACGCCTCCGTCGAGCAGCAGGTCGGCCGCACTTCCCGCGATCGCAATCGGCCGCTGCTGCGTACCGCCGATCCGGCGAAAACCCTGCGTGACCTGCTCGAGATCCGTGATCCGCTCTATCGGGAAATTGCCGATCTGGTGGTGGAAACCGACGAGCGGCCGCCGCGCATGGTGGTGCTCGACATTCTTGACCGCCTCGCGCAGCTGCCACCCCGTTAAAGCGTTGCCCGAAATGCGCTATCCTCGGCGTCCTGTCAGCGCCCGCCGAGGGTGTGGCGGATGCCGGGCGAGCGGCGTCATACCGCTACAGGCCGCAGAACACCAATAATTTCAGGGCAGGATGCCTGCTTCCATCTTCACTGTGGGGACACATGCAGACACTCAAGGTCGATCTAGGCGAGCGCAGCTACCCGATTCATATTGGCGAAGGTCTGTTGGATCAGCCGGAACTGCTGGCGCCGCATATCCACGGGCGGCAGGTGGCAATCATCTCCAACGAAACCGTCGCGCCGCTCTATCTCGAACGTCTGACCCGCAGCCTGTCGCAGTTCTCGGTAATCTCGGTGGTGTTGCCCGACGGCGAAGCCTTCAAGAACTGGGAAACCCTGCAACTGATTTTCGATGGCCTGCTGAGCGCCCGTCATGATCGCCGCACCACCGTGATCGCCTTGGGCGGCGGGGTGATCGGCGACATGGCCGGTTTCGCTGCCGCCTGTTATCAGCGCGGTGTCGATTTCATCCAGATTCCTACCACACTGTTGTCGCAGGTCGATTCATCGGTTGGCGGCAAGACCGGCATTAACCATCCGCTGGGCAAGAACATGGTCGGCGCGTTCTATCAGCCGAACGTGGTGCTGATCGATACCGCATCGCTGAAAACCCTGCCCGAACGCGAGTTGTCGGCGGGCCTGGCGGAAGTCATCAAGTACGGCCTGATCTGCGACGAGCCGTTCCTGACCTGGCTGGAAGAAAACGTCGATGCCCTGCGTGCGCTGGATCAAGCCGCGCTGACCTATGCGATCGAGCGTTCCTGCGCGGCCAAGGCTGCGGTGGTCGGCGCCGATGAAAAGGAAACCGGCGTACGCGCCACCCTCAATCTCGGCCACACCTTCGGCCACGCCATCGAAACCCACATGGGCTATGGTGTCTGGCTGCATGGCGAGGCAGTGGCGGCAGGTACCGTGATGGCGCTGGAAATGTCCGCGCGCCTGGGCTGGATCAGCGAGCAGGAGCGTGACCGCGGCATTCGTCTGTTCCAGCGCGCAGGTCTGCCGGTCATTCCACCGACAGAAATGACCGAAGCCGATTTTCTCCAACACATGGCAATTGATAAAAAAGTGATCGACGGTCGTCTGCGCCTGGTGCTGCTGCGCCGGATGGGCGAAGCGGTGGTGACCGACGATTATCCGAAAGAGGTTCTACAGGCCACGCTGGGAGCGGATTACCGCGCCCTGGCTCAGCTTAAAGGTTAAAACGATTCCGATGACTAGTTTGCATGCCGACGAGGCGTTTCTCGGCCATTTCCAGTTAAGTCACGACCCGTTCGCGCCACGGGTGCCGGGCTTCAAATTCTTCCCGGCCCAGCGCAAACCGGTGCTGGGTCAACTGCATCATCTGGCGCGTTACAGCCAGTTGCTGCTGGTGGTCACCGGCCCGCAGGGCAGCGGCAAGACCCTGCTGCGTCAGGCACTGGTGGCCAGCACCAATAAACAATCAGTGCAAAGCGTGGTGGTTTCCGCCCGTGGCGCCGGTGATGCGGCCGGCGTACTGCGCCAGGTGGCGCAGGCGCTGGATGTCGCCCAGGCCGAGGTCGGCGCGATTCTCGAGCAGGTGGTGCAACTGGGTCTGACCGGGCAGGAAGTCTATCTGCTGGTGGACGACGCCGAGCAGCTCGACGAGTCGGCGCTGGAAGCGTTGATGGCGCTGGGTGCGGGCACGCCGGAAGGTCGTCCGCATGTGTTCCTGTTCGGCGAGTCGTCGCTGATCGCTCAGCTCGAGGCGTTGCAGCTCGAAGAAGAGCGTTTCCATGTCATCGAATTGCAGCCGTACACCGAAGAAGAGACCCGCGAATATCTCGACCAGCGGCTGGAAGGCGCGGGCCGCGGTGTCGAACTTTTCACTGCAGATCAGATCTCTGATATTCACGAAAGCTCCGAGGGTTGGCCGGGCAACATCAACCAGGTCGCTCGCGATGCACTGATCGAAGTCATGATTGCCAGCCGCTCTGCGGTCAAGCGTCCAAGTATGGGGTTCAACATGCCGAAGAAACACGTATTGGCGATTTCCGCCGTCGTTGTGGTCGCGGTTGCCGCCGCCTGGCTGATGCCGGGTCGCAGCAAGGCACCGACCACCGGTGCTCCGGCCAATGAACAGGCGCAACTGCCATTGGGTCAGGGTGCAGCGAATGGCGCCAACCCGTCCGTCGAATTCGCCGGCAACACCCAGCCGATGCCGCTGCCATTGGTCGGTAACTCGCAGCCGGTCATGCGTGGCCCGCTGGCCGAAGCCGCCGGTGGCATCACCGAAGGCGACGACGGCGTGCCACTGGAAGGCTCCAGCGATACCCCGCCAACCGTGACCACCTCCGCACCGCCTGCAGGCGTTCCGGCCGGCCCTGCGCCGACGCCGGTTCCGACTCCAGCGGCCAAGCCGGTGCCAACCCCGGCGCCGACGCAGATCGCCACGGCCAAGCCTGCTCCGGCCACCCCAGCGCCAGCCGCGAAACCGGCACCGACTCCTGCTCCGGCCAAACCGGCCACCGCCGCCAACCCTGCCGACAAGCCAGTCACGGTTGCCAAGGCCGCCGGTGGCAGCTGGTACGCCGGTCAGCCGACCAGCAACTATGTCGTGCAGATCCTCGGCACCAGCTCGGAAACCGCCGCGCAGAACTTCGTCAAGGAGCAGGGCGGCGAGTACCGTTATTTCAAGAAAGTCCTCAACGGCAAGCCGCTTTACGTGATCACCTACGGCAACTTCGCCAGTCGTGATGCGGCCGTTTCTGCCATCAAGGCCTTGCCAGCGAAGGTTCAGGCTGGTAAACCTTGGCCTCGCACTGTCGCCAGCGTCCAACAGGAACTGGCAACAACTCGCTGAAGATTCGGCGGCCTTACCCAGGCCGCCTCTCCCGGCACCTCAAAATCTCCACGAGTGCGCGCTTCCTGAAAAGGTCGCGTGCCTTGTGGTGTCTGCGTCACAGTAGTTTTTGAGTCGTTGCGGTCAGAATTTAAAAAAGTTTTGACTAGCACAGCAGATCGCTTTAAACCTTTCACAAATGCGACATGAATTTGCGACAGTTCGTCGTCAAATTTGTGAGCCTCTGTGTCGCTGTGTACAATGACCACCCTTTTGCCCCCGCTAAGCCGGCGTACGTTCGGCGCGGAGCGCAAGTGGTTGAATTGAAAAGAAATTTGCCTCGAGTAGAGGCAGCCTGGTGAGAAAGTGTCTATGAAAGCAGGTCTGTACCAACCAGATGAATTCAAGGATAACTGCGGTTTCGGCCTGATAGCTCATATGCAGGGCGAGCCCAGTCATACCCTTTTGCAAACGGCCATCGAGGCCCTGACCTGCATGACCCACCGCGGTGGGATTAATGCCGACGGCAAGACCGGTGACGGTTGCGGTCTGCTGATTCAAAAACCCGACGCCTTCCTGCGAGCCATTGCCCAGGAGAGCTTCGGCGTCGAAATGCCCAAGCAATATGCAGTGGGCATGGTGTTCTTCAATCAGGATCCGGCCAAGGCCGAAGCTGCTCGCGAGAACATGAACCGCGAGATCCTCGCAGAAGGCCTGCAACTGATCGGCTGGCGCAAAGTGCCGATCGACACCAGCGTCCTCGGCCGCCTGGCCCTTGAGCGCCTGCCGCAGATCGAGCAGGTCTACATTGGCGGCGAAGGCCTGAGCGATCAGGACATGGCAGTGAAGCTGTTCAGCGCCCGTCGCCGTTCGTCGGTGGCCAACGCCGCTGACACCGACCACTACATCTGCAGCTTTTCGCACAAGACCATCATCTATAAGGGCCTGATGATGCCGGCCGATCTGGCCGCGTTCTATCCGGACCTGAGTGACGAGCGCCTGCAAACCGCAATCTGCGTGTTCCACCAGCGCTTCTCCACCAACACCCTACCGAAATGGCCGCTGGCGCAGCCGTTCCGCTTCCTCGCCCACAACGGCGAAATCAACACCATCACCGGTAACCGCAACTGGGCGCAGGCCCGTCGGACCAAGTTCACCAACGATCTGATGGATCTGGAAGAACTCGGCCCGCTGGTCAACCGTGTCGGTTCCGACTCCTCAAGCATGGACAACATGCTCGAACTGATGGTCACCGGCGGCATCGACCTGTTCCGTGGCGTGCGGATGATCATTCCGCCTGCGTGGCAGAACGTCGAAACCATGGACCCGGATCTGCGTGCGTTCTACGAGTACAACTCGATGCACATGGAACCGTGGGACGGCCCGGCCGGCGTGGTGATGACCGACGGTCGCTACGCGGTGTGCCTGCTCGACCGTAACGGTCTGCGCCCGGCGCGCTGGGTCACCACCAAGAACGGTTTCATCACCCTCGCCTCGGAAATTGGCGTGTGGAACTACCAGCCTGAAGACGTGCTCGCCAAGGGCCGCGTCGGGCCGGGTCAGATCTTCGCCGTGGACACCGAAACCGGGCAGATCCTCGACACCGATGCGATCGACAACCGTCTGAAATCCCGTCATCCATACAAGCAATGGCTGCGCAAGAATGCCCTGCGCATTCAGGCGACCATGGAAGACAACGACCACGGTTCGGCTTTCTACGACGTCGATCAGCTCAAGCAATACATGAAGATGTATCAGGTCACGTTCGAAGAGCGTGATCAGGTGCTGCGCCCGCTGGGCGAGCAAGGCTACGAAGCCGTCGGCTCGATGGGCGACGACACGCCGATGGCAGTGCTGTCCCAGCGTGTGCGCACGCCGTACGACTATTTCCGCCAGCAGTTCGCGCAGGTGACCAACCCGCCGATCGACCCGCTGCGTGAAGCGATCGTGATGTCGCTGGAAATCTGCCTCGGCGCCGAGCGCAACATCTTCCAGGAGTCGCCGGAACACGCCTCGCGCGTGATCCTCAGCTCGCCGGTTATTTCCCCGGCCAAGTGGCGCTCGCTGATGAACCTCGACCGTCGGGGTTTCGAACGGGCGATCATCGACCTCAACTACGACGAAAGCGTTGGCCTCGAAGCGGCGATCCGCAATGTTGCCGATCAGGCTGAAGAAGCCGTGCGCGCCGGGCGTACCCAGATCGTCCTCAGCGACCGTCATATCGCTCCGGGCAAGTTGCCGATCCACGCTTCCCTGGCGACTGGTGCAGTGCACCACCGTCTGACCGAAAAAGGCTTGCGTTGCGATTCCAACATCCTTGTGGAAACCGCCACCGCCCGTGACCCGCATCACTTCGCCGTGCTGATCGGTTTCGGCGCCTCGGCTGTCTATCCGTTCCTGGCCTACGAAGTGCTGGGCGACCTGATCCGTACCGGTGAAGTACTGGGCGACCTCTACGAGGTGTTCAAGAACTACCGCAAGGGCATTACCAAAGGTCTGCTGAAGATCCTCTCGAAGATGGGTATTTCGACCATCGCTTCGTACCGTGGGGCGCAGCTGTTCGAGGCTATTGGCCTGTCCGAAGAAGTCTGCGAATTGAGCTTCCGCGGCGTGCCGAGCCGTATCAAGGGCGCGCGTTTCGTCGACATCGAAGCCGAGCAGAAGGCCCTCGCCGTCGAAGCCTGGAGCCCGCGCAAGCCGATCCAGCAGGGCGGTCTGCTGAAGTTCGTCCACGGTGGCGAATATCACGCGTACAACCCGGACGTGGTCAACACCTTGCAAGCCGCAGTGCAGCAGGGCGACTACGCCAAGTTCAAGGAATACACCTCGCTGGTGGACAACCGGCCGGTGTCGATGATTCGTGACCTGTTCAAGGTCAAGACCCTCGACACGCCGCTGGACATCAGTGAAATCGAACCGCTGGAATCGGTGCTCAAGCGCTTCGACTCCGCCGGTATCTCGCTGGGCGCACTGTCGCCGGAAGCTCACGAAGCCCTGGCCGAAGCCATGAACCGCCTCGGCGCGCGTTCCAACTCCGGCGAAGGTGGTGAAGATCCGGCGCGTTACGGCACCATCAAGAGCTCGAAAATCAAACAGGTCGCCACTGGCCGTTTCGGTGTAACCCCGGAATACCTGGTCAACGCCGAAGTGCTGCAGATCAAGGTCGCCCAGGGTGCCAAACCGGGTGAGGGCGGGCAACTGCCGGGCGGCAAGGTCAACGGACTGATCGCCAAGCTGCGTTACGCAGTGCCGGGCGTGACCCTGATTTCGCCGCCGCCGCACCACGACATCTATTCGATCGAAGACTTGTCGCAGCTGATCTTTGACTTGAAACAGGTCAACCCGCAGGCGCTGGTTTCGGTGAAGCTCGTAGCAGAAGCGGGCGTTGGCACCATCGCCGCCGGTGTGGCCAAGGCCTATGCGGACCTGATCACCATCTCCGGTTACGACGGTGGCACCGGTGCTTCGCCGCTGACCTCGATCAAGTACGCCGGAGCACCGTGGGAACTCGGCCTGGCTGAAACCCACCAGACCCTGCGCGGCAATGACCTGCGCGGCAAGGTCCGGGTGCAGACCGACGGCGGCCTGAAAACCGGCCTCGACGTGATCAAAGCCGCGATCCTCGGCGCCGAAAGCTTCGGCTTCGGCACCGCGCCGATGATCGCGCTGGGCTGCAAATACTTGCGCATCTGCCACCTGAACAACTGCGCCACCGGCGTTGCCACGCAGAACGAAAAGCTGCGCAAGGATCACTACATCGGCACCGTCGACATGGTGGTGAATTTCTTCACCTATGTCGCCGAAGAGACCCGTGAGTGGCTGGCCAAGCTTGGCGTGCGCTCCCTCGAAGAGCTGATCGGTCGCACCGATCTGTTGGAAATCCTCGAAGGCCAGACCGCCAAGCAACATCACCTGGACCTGACGCCGCTGTTGGGCAGCGATCACGTCCCGGCGGACAAACCGCAGTTCTGCGGCGTTGAGCGCAACCCGCCGTTCGACAAAGGCCTGCTGGCGGAGAAGATGGTCGAGCTGGCCTCGTCGGCGATCAACGACCTCAGCGGCGCCGAGTTCGAGCTGGACATCTGCAACTGCGACCGTTCGATCGGCGCGCGGATCTCCGGCGAAATCGCGCGCAAGCACGGCAACCAGGGCATGGCCAAGGCGCCGATCACCTTCCGTTTCAAAGGCACGGCCGGGCAGAGCTTCGGTGTGTGGAACGCCGGCGGTCTGAACATGTACCTGGAAGGCGACGCCAACGACTACGTCGGCAAAGGCATGACCGGTGGCAAGCTGGTCATCGTGCCGCCGAAGGGCAGCGTCTATAAAACTCAGGAAAGCGCCATCATCGGCAACACCTGCCTGTACGGTGCCACTGGCGGCAAGCTGTTCGCCGCCGGCACCGCGGGCGAGCGCTTCGCCGTGCGTAACTCGGGTGCCCACACCGTCGTGGAAGGCACTGGCGATCACTGCTGCGAGTACATGACCGGTGGTTTCGTCTGTGTGCTGGGCAAGACCGGTTACAACTTCGGCTCTGGCATGACCGGTGGTTTCGCCTACGTGCTCGATCAGGACAACACCTTCGTTGACCGGGTCAACCACGAACTGGTGGAGATCCAGCGGATCAGCGGCGAGGCGATGGAAGCCTACCGCAGCCACCTGCAGAACGTGCTGAACGAGTACGTCGCCGAAACCGACAGCGAGTGGGGTCGTGAACTCGCCGAGAATCTCGATGATTACGTGCGTCGTTTCTGGCTGGTCAAACCGAAGGCAGCGAGTCTGAAATCTCTGCTCTCCAGTACTCGTGCGAGTCCGCAGTAACGACGCAGCTGCAAGTCACTAGCTTCAAGCGACAAGCTGAAGCTAGTACGCGTTGTACCGGACTAATGTGATTTTCTTGCAGCTTGAAGCTTGTAGCTTGGAGCTGTCGTGTAAGAGGTTTTAGTAATGGCTGAACGTCTGAATAACGACTTCCAGTTCATCGATGTCGGGCGCAAGGATCCGAAGAAGAAACTGTTGCGTCAACGCAAGAAAGAGTTCGTCGAAATCTACGAACCGTTCAAACCCCAGCAGTCGGCCGATCAGGCCCACCGCTGTCTGGGTTGCGGCAACCCGTATTGCGAATGGAAGTGCCCGGTGCACAACTTCATTCCCAACTGGCTGAAACTGGTGGCCGAGGGCAACATCCTCCAGGCCGCCGAGCTGTCGCACCAGACCAACACCCTGCCGGAAGTCTGCGGCCGGGTGTGCCCGCAGGATCGTCTGTGCGAGGGCGCCTGCACCCTCAACGACGGCTTCGGCGCGGTGACCATCGGTTCGGTCGAGAAGTACATTACCGACACCGCGTTCGCCATGGGCTGGCGCCCGGACATGTCCAAGGTCAAACCGACCGGCAAGCGTGTTGCAATCATCGGCGCGGGCCCGGCGGGCCTCGGTTGTGCCGACGTGCTGGTGCGCGGCGGTGTGACCCCGGTGGTGTTCGACAAGAACCCGGAAATCGGTGGCTTGCTGACCTTCGGCATCCCGGAGTTCAAGCTTGAGAAGACCGTGCTGAGCAATCGTCGCGAAGTCTTCACCGGCATGGGCATCGAGTTCCGTCTCAACACCGAAGTCGGCAAAGACGTGACCATGGAACAACTGCTCGGCGAGTACGATGCAGTGTTCATGGGCATGGGCACCTACACCTACATGAAGGGCGGTTTTGCCGGTGAGGATCTGCCGGGCGTTTACGACGCGCTGGATTTCCTCATCGCCAACGTCAACCGCAACCTGGGCTTTGAAAAGTCGCCGGAAGATTTCGTCGACATGAAAGGCAAGAAGGTCGTGGTCCTTGGTGGTGGCGACACGGCGATGGACTGCAATCGCACCTCGATCCGCCAGGGCGCCAAGTCGGTGACCTGCGCCTATCGTCGTGACGAAGCGAACATGCCCGGCTCGCGCAAAGAGGTGAAGAACGCCAAGGAAGAAGGCGTGAAATTCCTCTACAACCGCCAGCCGATCGCCATCGTCGGCGAGGACAAGGTCGAAGGCGTGAAAGTGGTCGAGACCCGTCTCGGCGAACCGGACGCCCGTGGCCGTCGCAGCCCCGAGCCGATCCCGGGTTCCGAAGAGATCATCCCGGCCGACGCCGTGGTCATCGCTTTCGGCTTCCGCCCGAGCCCGGCGCCGTGGTTCGAACAGTTCGAAATCCAGACCGACAGCCAGGGGCGCGTTGTTGCGCCTGAGCAGGGTCAGTACAAGCACCAGACCAGCAACCCGAAAATCTTCGCCGGTGGCGACATGGTGCGCGGTTCCGACCTGGTGGTGACGGCGATCTTCGAAGGGCGCAATGCCGCTGAAGGGATCCTCGATTACCTGGGCGTCTAACCCCGGCGCCTGAGCCAAACGCAATAACCCTGTGGGAGCGAGCCTGCTCGCGAAAGCGGTCTGTCAGCCAACTTCAATGTTGGATGTGCCGGCCTCTTCGCGAGCAGGCTCGCTCCCACAGTTGTTTCTCTGTGTTGCTGATAGCGCATTCCAACGCAATAAATTGACTCGATAGACAAAAGGCTGCCCTGCATCCGTGCCTTTTGCCTCGCGCTCTGAGAAAATGCCCGCACTTTTTTTCCGGATGCCGACATGACTGCCCTGAAGAACGACCGTTTCCTCCGCGCCCTGCTCAAGCAACCCGTTGACGTCACCCCTGTGTGGATGATGCGCCAGGCCGGTCGCTACCTGCCGGAGTACCGCGCCAGCCGCGCACACGCCGGCGACTTCATGAGCCTGTGCATGAATCCGGAATTCGCCTGCGAAGTCACGCTGCAACCGCTCGATCGCTACCCGCAACTGGACGCGGCGATCCTGTTTTCCGACATCCTCACCATCCCCGATGCCATGGGCCAGGGCCTGTACTTCGAGACCGGTGAAGGCCCGCGCTTCAAGAAAGTCGTCAGCACCCTCGCTGACATCGAAGCGTTGCCGATCCCCGATCCGCACAAAGACCTCGGCTACGTCATGGACGCGGTCAGCACTATCCGCCGTGAACTCAACGGTCGCGTACCGCTGATCGGCTTCTCCGGCAGCCCATGGACGCTGGCGACCTACATGGTTGAAGGCGGTTCGTCGAAAGACTTCCGCAAGACCAAGGCCATGCTCTACGACAATCCGCAAGCCATGCACCTGCTGCTCGACAAGCTGGCGCAGTCGGTGACCGCGTACCTCAACGGCCAGATCATGGCCGGTGCGCAAGCGGTGCAGATCTTCGATACCTGGGGCGGCAACCTGTCGGCAGCGGCGTATCAGGAATTCTCGCTGGCCTACATGAAGAAAATCGTCAGCGGCCTGATCCGCGAGAACGACGGGCGCAAAGTGCCGGTGATCCTCTTCACCAAAAACGGCGGCCTGTGGCTGGAAAGCATCGCCGAAGCCGGCGCTGACGCCCTCGGCCTGGACTGGACCTGCGACATCGGCAACG
The DNA here is from genome assembly GCF_036283065.1 of Pseudomonas moraviensis subsp. stanleyae. Taxonomy (GTDB): domain Bacteria; phylum Pseudomonadota; class Gammaproteobacteria; order Pseudomonadales; family Pseudomonadaceae; genus Aquipseudomonas; species Aquipseudomonas stanleyae. The sequence goes on along the minus strand of NZ_JAADJI010000001.1, from coordinate 302,848 downwards.
CCCGCGCCCGCGTCGGCGACAAGGTCGCACTGCAAGGCAACATGGACCCGACGGTGCTCTACGCCAAACCGGAAGCGATCCGCACTGAAGTCGGGCGCATTCTGGCCAGCTACGGCAAGGGCAGTGGCCACGTGTTCAACCTCGGCCACGGCATCACCCCTGAGGTGGATCCGGAACATGCCGGCGCGTTCCTGCGTGCGGTGCATGAGCTGTCGGCGCAGTATCACGAGTGATCAGCGCACAATAAAAAACGCCCGGCTTATGCCGGGCGTTTTCTTTTGCACGATCTAATGTCGTACCCAAGTCAACTGTGGGAGCGAGCCTGCTCGCGAAAGCGGTGTGTCATTCAACACTGATGTTGCCTGACACAGTGCATTCGCGAGCAGGCTCGCTCCCACAGGGTTTTATGTCAGGCTTTGACACCCTGCAACGGCGGCAGCTTCGCCAGCTTCAGTGCCACCAGCAGCGCGATCAGCAACAACGCACCGATAAACAAGCCAATCCCGTTCCACCCGCCCAGATGCCAGAACACCCCGCCCGCCGTCCCGGCAATGCTCGACCCGGCGTAATAACTGAACAGGTACAGCGACGAGGCCTGTCCCTTGGCCGTCAACGCCCGCCGGCCGATCCAACTGCTCGCCACCGAGTGCGCGGCAAAGAAGCCGAAGGTGAACACCAGCATGCCGATGATCACCAGCAACAGAGGCGTGAACATCGTCAGTGCCAGTCCGGCGAACATCAGTGCAATCGTCGCCCAGAGCACTTTGCGCCGGCCCAGTTTGTCTGCCAGCGAACCGATCTTCGCCGAGCTGTAGATACCCGAGAGATAGACCACCGAGAGCAAACCGACAAATACTTGATCGAGGTTGTACGGCGCGGCCAGCAAGCGATAACCGATGTAGTTGAACAGCGTGACAAACGCGCCCATCAGCACAAACGCTTCGAAAAACAGCAGCGGCAGCCCGGCGTCGCGAAAGTGCATGGTGAAGCCATCGAGCAGACTGCGCGGGTGCAGTGAGCGGGAACGGAAGTTGCGCGACTCCGGGAGGATCTTCCAGAACACCGCTGCGGCGATCATTGCCATACCGCCAATCACCAACATCGCCGTATGCCAGCTGACGAAGTCGATCAACACGCCGGTGATCAAACGTCCGCTCATCCCACCGATCGCGTTGCCGCCGATGTACAAACCCATCGCCAGGCCGATGTGCTGTGGATGAATTTCCTCGCTCAGATAAGTCATCGCCACTGCGGCCAGACCGCTCAACGACAGGCCGATCAGCGCGCGCATGATCAGCACGCCGTGCCAGCTCGGCATCATCGAACTGGCGATGGTGCACAACGCGGCAGCGAACAATGCCGCGACCATCACCGGTTTACGGCCGATGCGGTCGGAAATCGGCCCGGTGATCAGCAGACCGAAGGCCAGCATGCCGGTCGCCACCGAGAGGATCAGGCTGCTCTGCGCCGCATTGATCCCGTATTCGTGGGAGAGCAGCGGCATCATCGGTTGCACGCAGTAGAGCAGGGCAAACGTCGCAAAGCCGCCACAGAACAGCGCCAGCACGGTGCGCATGAACGCCGGCGTGCCTTTTTCGATGTAGATCTCCTGCAGCTCGGCGAGGGCATCGTCGCCGGCAGAGGACGGGACTTCGTGGGCAAGGGGCGCGACAGCAGTTTTCACTTCAGACCTCGGAAAGCACAGCCGGGCAGGCAATGAAAAAAATCATATAGCTGGCTAATGTTTCTATCCAATATATTGTTCGACCTGTTTGATAGCTTTTGCGACCTAATGGATATCCAATGGAATTACGTCATCTGCGTTACTTCATCGCCGTCGCCGAAGAACTGCATTTCGGCCGCGCCGCGCAGGTGCTGGGCATCTCCCAGCCACCGCTGAGCCAGCAGATTCAGGCGCTGGAGCAGCAGCTCGGCGCGCGATTGTTCGAGCGCACCAATCGTCGGGTCGAGTTGAGCGAGGCGGGCAGGTTGTTTTTGCAAGAGGCGCGGCTGGTGCTGGCGCAGGTCGACAAAGCGGCGGACGTCGCCCGCCGCGCGCAACTTGGCGAGCTTGGCGAATTGAAGATTGGCTTCACTTCGTCGGCGCCGTTCAACTCGACGATTCCGCAGGCGATTTTCTCGTTTCGCCAGCGCTTTCCAGCTGTGCATCTGAACCTGCGCGAGATGAGCAGCACCATGGTCGCCGATGCCTTGGTCGACGAGTCGATCGAAGTCGGCATCATGCGCCCGCTCGGATTGCCGGATTCACTGAGTGTTGTGGAGCTGATGCGTGAGCCGTTGGTGGCGGTGCTCAGTTCCAAGCATCCACTGGCCCAAGGTAGCGATGAAGGCCTGTTTCTCTCGGCGCTGGCGCTGGAGCCGTTCGTGTTCTTTCCGCGCAGCTACGGCAGCGGGCTTTATGCGCAACTGCTCAGTCTGGCCCGTGACGCCGGCTTCAGCCCGCACTTTGCCCAAGAGGCGGGGGAGGCGATGACTATCATCGGTCTGGTCGCAGCGGGCCTCGGTGTGTCGGTGCTGCCGGCGTCCTACCAACGCATGCGCATCGACGGCGTGGTCTACCGCCCGCTGCTCGATCCCGAGGCAATTTCAGCGGTATGGCTGGTGCAGCGCAAGGACCAGAAATCGCCGATGGCCAGGGCGTTTGTCGAACTGCTTACGTACAAGGTTGAGCCACTGACGGTGTGAAGGCGGCTGGCGCTTTCGCGAGCAGGCTCGCTCCCACAATTGATCTGGGTTTCCACCGAAATTGTGTATGTCTCCCAACTCCTGTGGGAGCGAGCCTGCTCGCGAAGAGGCCGGAAGCAGCACACTCTGTGGTCAGTGATCATTTCTGAATCATACGAAGTTAGGGGGTTTCCTACACCGGTTCCGGAAACCTCTGTCTTGTCGGCATTCCTGATCGTCGCTAATTTGTCTTTCTCGTCACTTCTCGAAGAGAACCATGATCGAAAAATTCACGCGTTGGGACTCCGCCGATTTTTTGCTGACGGATGCGGACCTGAAAGATTATCTGGAGGCTTGTATGGACGAAGCAGGAGATGATGACCGGTTCATTGTCAAAGCGCGTGAAACCATAGAGCGAGCGCATCTTAAAATTATGAGTAACTATCCCGAAAGGGGCTTTTGAGACTCTGAGAATCCTGGGTAACCAGCCTTCGCAGAGCCAGGCAGGTAACCGGCGATGACAAGCCAACCTGTCTGTGAAAGGGCGCCAAACGGCGCCCTTCGTCGTTTTTGGCGTTTACTGAACCTTCGCCAGATCACCCTTCAGCGCAACGCCCGCCATGATCGCGCCGGCGTGGCATTCGTAGGTTTGCGCGTCCTTGCGCTCGTTGCGCTTGTAGAAGCTGACGATGTTGGTCACGGCGTTGGCGCCGGCGTTTTTCGCGGCCTGGTGCAGGCTGATGATTGCCGATTGGGCGACCCACTCGCAGGCGACTTCGTCGGATTTGTTGAAGGCGTTGGTTTTCTTGTTGGTCACGGCGTCGGGGCTGACCACGGTGACTTTGCCGGCCGGGGTGTTGCCGGCCAAATAGAATTTCACGCTGCCATCGATCTTGCCCGAGCGGGTGGCCTCGGCGACGGCTTTGTCGAATGGCAGGTAGACCGCCGTGTCGCGGGCCTGGCTGACTGCTGGCAGGGCGCAAAGCAGCAGGGTGACGGCGGCGAGTTTGTGGAAGTGCATGAAGGTCTCCTTGACCTGGATTGATTCGGTTATGCCCAGCGGCGGAAAATCAACGAAGTGTTGACGCCGCCAAAAGCGAAATTGTTGTTCATCACGTAGTCGTGATGCATCTGGCGGAATTCGCCGCGCAGGTAATCGAGCTTGCCGCAATGCGGGTCGACCTCGTCGAGGTTAAACGTGTGCACGTACTGGTCGCGGTTGAGCATCTCGATGCTGAACCACGACTCCAGCGCACCGCAGGCGCCGAGGGTGTGGCCGAGAAAACTCTTCTGCGAGCTGATCGGCATGTGCTCACCGAACAGGCTGCTGGTGGCCAGTGTCTCGGCAATGTCGCCCTGTTCGGTCGCGGTGCCGTGGCCGTTCACATAACCGATGGCATCCGGGCTGAGGCCAGCATCTTCCAAGGCCAGCTCCATGGCGCGGCGCATCGTGAGCTGTTCCGGGCGGGTCGTGTGCTGGCCGTCAGCGTTGCTGCCGAAACCGACGATCTCGGCATGGATGTGTGCACCGCGGGCGAGGGCATGTTCCAGCTCCTCAAGCACCAGCATGCCGCCGCCTTCGCCGATCACCAGACCGTCGCGGCCCTTGTCGTACGGGCGAGGGCTGGTCTGTGGTGCATCGTTTTTCAGACTGGTGGCGTAGAGCGCGTCGAAGACCATGGCTTCGGTCGGGCATAGCTCTTCGGCGCCGCCGGCGAGCATCAAGGGCAAGCGGCCGAACTTGATCGCCTCGTAGGCGTAGCCGATGCCCTGGCTACCGCTGGTGCAGGCGCTGGAGGTCGGAATCAGGCGGCCGGTAAGGCCGAAGAAAATGCTGATATTGGCGGCGGTGGTGTGCGGCATCATTCGCACGTAGGAGTTGGCGTTGAGCCCCTCGGCCACCGAATTGAGCAGCATGTTGCCGAACGCTTTGATTTCGTCAGTGCTGCCGGTGGACGAGCCGCAGGCGACGCCCATGCGCCCGTCCTTGATCGATTCGTCGCCGAGCAGGCCAGCATCGGCCAGGGCTTGTTCCGCTGCGCCGACGGCAAGGCGCGAAACCCGGCCCATGCTGCGCAGCTGTTTACGGGTCCAGTGCGACGGCACGACAAAGTCATCGATAGGCCCGGCCAGACGCGTGTTGAGTTCAGTGAAGCGATCCCACTCGTCCATACGGCGAATGCCGCTGCGGTTGGCCGCAAAGTTGCCGGCGATGGTCTGCCAGTCGCTGCCCAGCGAGGTGATGCCGGCCATGCCGGTGACGACGACGCGCTTCATCAGCACAGGCCTCCGTTGACCGCCAGGACCTGGCGGGTGATGTACGAGGCTTCCGCCGACATCAGGAAATTCACCGCAGCGGCCACTTCTTCAGGGCTGCCCATGCGCTGTGCGGGGATCATTTTCATCAGTTCTTCCACCGGTACGTTTTCGTCGAGCATGGCTGTGTCGATCAGGCCCGGGGCGACGCAGTTAACGGTGATTTTGCGCTTGCCCAGCTCGATCGCCAACGCCTTTGCCGCGCCGATCACGCCGGCCTTCGAAGCGCTGTAATTGACCTGGCCACGGTTGCCGATCAGGCCCGACACCGAGGTGATGCAGACGATGCGTCCGGCGGCGCGACGACGGATCATCGGCATCATCACCGGGTGCAAAACGTTGTAGAAACCATCGAGATTGGTGCGCAGGACCACGTCCCAGTCGTCATCGCTAAGCGCCGGGAACGCGCCGTCGCGGGTCAGCCCGGCGTTGAGTACCACGCCGTAATAGGCACCGTGGCTTTCGACATCGGCTTCGAGAATGCTTTTGCAGGTTTCGCGGTCGGCGACGTCGAATTGCAGGATGCGCGCCTTACGCCCCAGCGCTTCGATTTCCGCCTGCACCGCTTGGGTTTCGGTCATGCCGCTACGGCAATGCAGGACGATATCGTGCCCGGCCTGCGCCAGACGCAAGGCAATGGCGCGGCCGATGCCACGGCTGGAGCCGGTGACCAGTACGGATTCAGTCATCGTGCGACTCCTTTTTCTGTTGCAGATATTGGTTGGCTTCGGGCGGACGGAACACGTTCAGCCGAGCGCTGGCATGAATGCCATCGCCGTGGATATGGCATTCGAATACGCCCATGCCGTTATCGTCTTCCAGCGAGCGCAGACCATGGATGGTCAGCTCGCTGCCAGGCGCAAAGGCTTCGACATTGCACTCGAATTTACGCGTGCCAAGCAGAAAGCCCAGCTCTGGCGGTTTGCCTTTTTGCCGGGAGTGGCAACCGGCGAAAGCGGCGACGCTCTGCGCCATCAGCTCGACGCCGACCCACGCCGGCAGGCTGCCGTCGGGCAGGTTGAACAGGCCGTCGGGCTTGACCGTCAGGCGTGTGAAAATCTGCTCGTCGTCGAAACGCTCGATCGCGTCGATCAGGATCATGTCGCCGGCATGCGGCAGCAGTTCGGCGAGCGGCCAGTGGCTCATGGGGCGTCTCCGATTATCAGGCTGACGTTGTTGCCGCCGAAGGCAAACGAGTTGCTCATCAGATAGCGCGGTGCAATGGACGTCAGGCGTTCGCTCGCGGTCACCCACTGGAGTGGCGGCAGCGCGGGATCGGCGTGGCCATCCCAGATGTGTGGCGGCAATGCCTGTTCAGGGTTATCGGCGCTCAGGCTCAGCCAGCAGAACGCCGCTTCCAGTGCGCCAGCCGCGCCGAGGGTGTGGCCGGTCAGCGGCTTGGTCGACGAGCAGGCGACGCCTTCGGCAAACAGCGCCGCGACCGCCAGACTTTCCATGGCGTCGTTGTGTTGAGTGGCGGTGCCGTGCAGGTTCAGGTAGTTGATTTGCGCGGCTTGCAGACCAGCGCGGCCGAGGGCTTTTTGCATTGCTTGCAGGGCGCCGCGCCCGCTCGGCTCTGGCGCGGAAATATGGTGCGCATCCGAGCTGGCGCCTGCGCCGAGCAAGGCGATGCCCGGGCCTTCGCCGCGCTGTTTGCTCATCACGAACAGCACCGCTGCTTCGCCGATATTGATGCCGTTGCGGTTGACGGAAAACGGATTGCAGCGCTCGTCGGAAACGGCTTCCAGCGCAGAGAAACCGTTCAGCGTCAGCTTGCACAGACTGTCGACGCCGCCACACAGCACCGCATCGCACAGGCCCAGGTCGAGCAGACGCTGGGCGCTCATCAGCGCGCGGGCGCTGGAGGTGCAGGCGGTGGAGATCACGTAGGCCGGGCCGCTCAGTTGCAGCCATTCGGCAAGGAAGTTGGCCGGGGCGCCAAGTTCCTGCTGGCGATAATCGTATTCGTTGGGAAACTGCTGCTCGCGGATGTAATGCGCCAGACCACGGCTGGCCTCGTCGATGCCTGAAGTGCTGGTGCCGAGCACCACGCCTATGCGTTCGCGGCCGAAGGTCTGGATCGCACGATCGATGTCGTCACGAATCTGCAGGGCGGCTTCCAGCAACAGCTGATTGTTGCGACTGCTGTGCTCGATCAGTTCGGCCGGGATCGCCGCCAGTTCACCGTGCACCGCGGCGACAGGCAGCTCACGCTCGGCTACCCAGCCGGACTCGCGGCGCATCCCCGAGCAGTCACCGGCAAACAGGTTGCGCGCGACTTCAGACTTGTCGCGGCCCAGGGCGCAGATCACGCCGAGGGCATTCAGGTAAGCGGTCATGGCGTCGATTCACCTAACTGGGAAACGCGATAGTGCGGGCCTTGGGGCAGGTTCAATTCGAAGCTCAACGGTTGTGAATAGCGAACGTTCCAGCGCGCCGGCAGTGAACGCTGATCGGATTGTTGCCGGGCGTCGGGATAGTTGCGCAGCAGCTCGGCGGACGGCGTCAGGGCGAACAGCAAAGCGGCGAACAATTCACGGGCCTCCGGGTTCGGTGGCAGCAGACCATCGGCCTGCCAGTGCCCGTTGATCAGTTGCTGACGGGCCTGGGGAATGCCCAGCGGATCCATCATTGACCAGCGCGTGCCGGCGCCTTCGCGCTGGATCACCAGCAGCCAGTCCTGACGCTGTCCGGCTTGCTCACGTTCGATGTGCAGTTGCAGCGGCAGGGGCAGCGTCGGGTTGGCCGCTGGCAGCGGCGGCTGGCTGGCGCAGGCGCTCAACAGCAAGGCTGACAAAACGATCGCCAGCCATGCAGCAAACCCTGTGGGAGCGAGCCTGCTCGCGAATGCAATCTGACATTCGCCACCTTTGCTGACTGATACACCGCTTTCGCGAGCAGGCTCGCTCCCACAGGTTTTCAGGTGTTCAGATCGATAGCCGTACATCAGACAGATTCCTGCAATGGCTTGCGCGCGACGACATTCACCAGCGTCTCTTCGCGCTGTCCGAATGGCTTGGGTTTACTCAAGCCAAACCGCTCCAGCAAGCCGAAATCCTTCGACCGGCTCCACCACAGATACGGGTAGGACACATTGCGCTCGGCAAACTCGAAACCCTGCTCACGAATCATCTGCAGATACCCGGCGGCGCTCTTTTGTACGTGCATCGGATGGCGGAACAGCCAGCGGATCACCCAGGTATCAATGTAAGCCTCGGTGGACTCGGCGAACAGCAGATAGCCGCCCGGTTTCAACACGCGATAGAACTCGGCCAAGGCCTTTTCCTGCTCGATCAGATGATGGAACGTCTGGTGACAGAACAGCAGGTCGACACTGGCGTCCGCGACGTTGAGCGTGGCGCAGTCGCTGCCGATCAGTTCCACCTCCAGGCCAAGGCGCGTGGCCTCTTCGGCGCTGAGACGCAGGCTGTGCGGGTCGGCGTCGACGCCGATCAGTCGCTGCGGGGCAAAGGTCTGGCGCAAGTGAGCGAACGACTTGCCCTGACCGCAACCGGCGTCCAACAGCACCGGGTGTTCCGGCAGCGCTTCACTGAACAGTCCACGCAGATCATTGATCGCCACGCGCAACACATGGTGCTGCCAGGTATGGCTGCGCAGGAACCAGAAACCGAAGCGGGTTTCCTCGACGTAACTGTCGCTCAGGTAACTCATGAGGCGTCCTGCGCGCAGAGTTCGGAAATCATCTTCAGCCGGCGCCGTGCTTCGCTGACGAACGGGTTGCGCTCGTCCCAGGCATAACCGGCGAGGATCGAGCAGATCATCCGGCGAATGTCTGCCTGGCTGTCCTCGTAGAAAATCACGTCCTGGAAGGTCCCGGCGTACCAGCCTTCGACGTAGCAGCGGAAGGTGTCGACGCCGCGTTTCAGCGGCTCGGCAAACTCGCTTTGCCAGTCGACCGTTTCGCCCTGCAACTGACGATGCAGCACGCCGGCGGCCATGCTCGCCGAACGCATGGCGATGGTCACGCCGGAGGAGAACACCGGGTCGAGGAACTCTGCGGCGTTGCCCAGCAGCGCGAAACCCGGGCCGTGCAGGGTTTTCACGTTGGCCGCGTAACCGCCAAGGGTACGCGCCGGAGTGTCCCAGACCGCGTTGTTCAGAACCCCGGCGAGGCTTGGCGTTTCGGCGATGAAACTGCGCAGGCAGGCATCGAGATCGGCGTCACGACCGGCGAAATGCTCGGCGGCAGCCACCACACCCACCGAGCAACGGCCGTTGCTGAACGGGATGGTCCAGAACCACACATCGCGGTGCTCTGGATGGGTGGTGACGAGGATTTTCTCGCGGTCGAACGCCGGGTTGTCGATGTGATCTTCGACGTGGGTGAACACCGCCTGGCGTACCGGAAAGTTCGACGGTGCTTCGAGGTCCAGCAGACGCGAAAGCACGCGGCCGTAACCGCTGGCGTCCAGCACGAATTCGGCTTCGACGCAGTACTCGCTGCCGTCTTCGCGACGCACATCGAGTTGTGGTTTCGCCCGCTCGAAATCGACGCTGACAATCGCATCGCCATAGCGGATCTCCGCGCCTTGCAGCGCCGCCTGATCGGCCAGCAACTTGTCGAAATCGGCGCGCTGCACTTGGAACGTGGTCGGCTTGCCGGCGGTGAAGGTATCGCCAAAATCGAAGGCGCTGTAGCGCTCGCCCCAGGCAAACGCTGCGCCGGTCTTGCGCTGGAAACCAGCGGCGTTGACGGCGTCGAGCATGCCGGCTTCTTCGACGAAATCCAGGCAGTGGCTGAGTAGGCTTTCGCCAATGGAGAAGCGTGGGAAGTGCTGGCGCTCAAGCACCAGCACATCGTGGCCCTTGCGTTTGAGCAGGGCGGCGGCGATAGCGCCGGACGGGCCGGCACCGATGATCACGACCTGACGGGATTCCATTTCAACGATTGGCACGTGAGCTCCGGGGCAAAGGACTGTTCAGATTCAGGGGCGCGCGGTGCAGGCCGATCAGGGCCGGCAGCAGCGTCGCGATCAGGCCCATCAGCATCAGCGCGAAATACAGCGCCGGGGTGATGAGCTGTTGTTGCAACAACAGGTTGAGGAAGACGATTTCGCTCAGGCCGCGAATGTTCAGCAGCACGCTTTCGCGCCAGCGGCTGGCGCCGGCAAACGAGGCGCCGGCCCAGCCGAGACCGAGCCAGTTGCCGAGCAGTTTACTGGCAATCGGCAACAGCAGCAGCGCCGCCCACTGCCCGGCGCCAAGACTGGCCAGGGCGCTGTGCACGTCGATCTGCACTATGCCGAACGTGAGGATCAGCGGGATCGCGATCCACGTCTGCAAGCGGCTCATCCAGCGCGCCGGCAACGGCAGCACCAGCGGCACTTTCAGCAGCGCCATGCACAGCAGATAACCGATGCCGAAAATCAGCGCATTGAGTTTGTAATGCTCGGCCAGCACCAGCAGGGCGAAGAAGCCGAGGCTATAGGTCAGCGGACGGCGCACTCGCAGCAGATACAAGAGCAGCGGCACCCCGGCCATGGCCACCGGCAGCAACAAGCTGCTCAAGTGCAGGCTGCCCTGGGCGAGGCCGAACAGCGTCCAGCAGGTCAGGTCGATGAGGATGGCGGTCTGCACCAGACGCCGGGTGGCTGCGGCTGGGTAATCGATATGGCGCAGATACAGGTACAACACCGGGATTGCGGTAATGGCGAAGACCAGTCCGATCGCCAGTGAGTTGAGCCATGGCTGCGCGGGCAACAGCCAGTACGCTGCTGCCAGACCGCAGGCGAATGGCACGATGAAGCTCGGCAGGGCAATTTTTACGCTCTGGCGATCGAGTTTCAGGTCGATCACATCACTGAGGATGTGCCCGAGCAGCAAGGCGAAGCTCAGGCTGTAGAGATTTTTCAGCCAGTCCGGCGCGATCAGTTGTGCGCCGCTGAGCTGCCAGCCCGGCTCGATCCAGAAGTACATCAGCAGCGGCAAACCGAAGCTTGCCAGCAGCAACTGACTGACGATCGGAATCAGGCCGAAATGGCGGCCGACCCGGGTCGCCAGGGCAAACAGCGCCAGGGCCAGCAGCCAGAAACCGACAACCATCATGCTGCTGTCTCCGCAACCGGTGCATGGCGCCCGGCCCACGGTGCGAGCATGAAGCTGAACGCCAGGCCGAGGCTTACCGACAGGCCGAAGTTGCTCACCGCCGGCGTGCTGGACACCGCCAGCAGGCCGAACGACAGCCAAGTGGTGACGGCTGCGAGGAGGGTGCCGAGCAGACTCACCGCCGCGCCGCCGACCTGTTCACGCATGAGGATTGCGTAGTCGACGCTGATTGCCGTCACCAGCAGCAGGCCGAACAGGCTGAACAGGGTCAGCGGCTGTCCGAGCCAGCCGAGGCTGGCCAGACTGCACAGCGCCGCCAGCAGCGGCAGGGCAACGATACGCAGCGCGCCGGTCAGGCCGAACGGCAGGATCAGCACCAGCACGATCAGCACGCAGGAGGCGAGTTTCAGTTCGGCGGCGCTGATCTGCGTGGCGGCGAACACCTTGTTCAGATCACCGAGGCGATCGACCAGCACCACTCCCGGCAAGTCCAGCGCTTGCACGCGCAGCAACGACGGATTGTTCAAGCCTTGCAGGCTGGTCATCGCCGCAACGCCGTCTTCCGTAGGGCCAAGCCATAGCGTTCGGTACGGCTCGCCGAGCGGGCCGGCCAGCGCGGCATCAATGTCTTCGGCGGGCAGGGTCTGCAACTGTTGCAATTCGTTTTGCAAAGCCGCCGCTGGCACGCCGAGGTCGAGCAGCGGCTGCCAGAACGATGGCAGCGTGTTGAGTGATTCGCGCACTTGCTGTTGCTGGCTCGGCGCGCTGACCAGTTGATCGAGGGCGAGAAAGCCTTGCAGCTTGTCGAGGTTGACCAGTTGCTGCAGACGCTCGCTCAGCGCCGCCTGGCGCTCGAGCAATTGCTCCTGATTGGCGGCGCGGACGAGGAAGAACTGGCTGGTCGGCTGATAGCCAGTAATGCGCGCGATGGTCTGCGCTTCGTCGGTCAGATGCTGCGGCGCACCGACCCATTGGCGGATGTCGTTTTTGCTCTGCAACTGCATCAGGCCGCCGACGCAGAAGGCAATCAGCAGAGCCAGCAGCACGGGCGTGCGCATGCAACCGAGCAGCGCCTCGCGCAGATGAATCAGGCGTTTGGCCAGACGCAGCGGCCACTGCGCCGGGCGCAGTTCGACATTTTTCAGCAGCGCCGGCAGCAGGCAGACCGCTGACAGATAGGCGCCGAGCAAACCGGCGGCGGAGAATACGGCGATCTGCGTCAACGCCGGGAACGGTGTCCACGCCAGCGCCAGATAGCCGATGACGCTGGTGATCAGGCTCAGGGTCAGCCCCGGCAAGGTCAGACGCAGGGCCGGCCAGCTGCGCCACGGCTTGAGGCTCCAGCTCTTGGACAGATAGTGCAGCGGGTAATCGACGGCGACGCCGATCAGGCTCGAACCGAGCACCAGCGTCATCACATGCATGTGGCCGAAAAGCGCCACGCAGGCCGCCGCGCCGAACAGCATGCCGACCAGCACCGGGACAAACGCCAGCAACACGCGCCAGCGACGAAACGCCAACAGCAGCAACAGCAGAATGCCGACCGTGGCACCACCGCCGACCCAGGTCATTTCGCGGGTGGCCTGTTGCTGACCGTTGGCGGCGTAGAGCAGGCCACTGGCGGCGAGCAACTGCACGTCGCTTTGCGCCGCCTGTTCACGGCTGTGCTGGAGCAGATCCGCCACTTGCAGCGGCAGGTTCATGTCGAAAGCATTGCCGGTGGTGCGCGCACGCAGCATCACCCAGCTCTTGCCGTCGGCATCGGCGACCAATGCGCCGCTGCCAATGTCCAGTTGTACGGCGCCGTGTTGCGGCTGGCTGTTCTGGATGCGCCCGGTCAGGCCCAGCCAATCGTCCTGGCTCGGCACCAGGGTAAAGCCGTTGAACGGATCGAACAGCGCCTGCACCCGCTGCTGGATGAACACGTCGGGGTGTTCGCTGAGCAGCTGCCGATCATCCGCCGAGAGCATCGCCAGGCGCCCTTGCAGCAATTGCGTACGCAGCGCCGGCAAGTCGGCTTGCAGGTTCCACTGCACGGTTTCGAATAGACCGCTGGCCTGCCATTGTTCGCCCAGTTGCCGGGCCATGGTCAGCGCTTGCTGGCGATCGGCGTGGCCGACCAGCACCAGCATTTCGCGGTTGAGCGGCTCCTGCATGCGCTGCTCGGCACGCAACTCCAGTGCGTCGGGATTGGTCCCGGGTACCAGCTCCATGAGATTGGCCGACAACGGCGCACCGTCGCGCCACTGCCACGCGGCCAGCGCGATGACGGCCAGCAGCAGGCTCAGAAACAGCCAGGGCAGCCTGCGTTCACTCGGCAAAGTCATGTTGCTCCGCTTCGCTCAAGGGTTGCTCGGCGGTGCTGTCCTGCATGCGCAGCAGGGTGCTGTCGCCCTGGGTTTCCAGCAGCTCGATGGTTTGTACCAGAGCACCGCCGTCGATATTGATTTGCTTGAACACTTGCTTGAGCAGCATCGAGCGTGGGGTCAGGCTCAGTTGCCACTGTTGCGCCGTGCCGCTCAGGGCCAGCTCGAAATCCCGTTGCAAACCGCTGCTGTCACCTTGCAGCACAGCCAGGAACAGACGGTTCTGCTCGGCGCCGGCGCTCTTGTTCGGCAGCAGTTGCCAGCCGTTGGTGTCGCGGCGGGCGATGCCTTTGGCGGTGATGCGGTAATCCTGTTGCAGCGGAGTTTTCAACAACCACAGCAGGCCATGATTTTTCGCGAGGACGAAACTGCCCTTGCTGATCAGCGGCTGCGGCAGGGCGCGCAGGTGTTTTTCCTGAATGAACTGGCCGTGAATCACGTCCGGTTGCGCCAGTTGTTCACTGAGTTGTTGCAGGTCGAAGGCGTTGGCCCATGACGACACGGCCAGCAGCGTCAACACGCCAAGGCTTTTGAAAAACACATTCATCGCAGCATCCTTTCCACGGCATCGGTGAAGACTTTCGGTGAAGCCAGTTGCATCTCGCGGCTGCCGACTTCTACGGCGACCTGCACCGAGCTGGCGCGGGTCAGGCGTTCGCCGCTTTGCAGGTCGGTGATCAGGTAATTGATCTTCAGGCGGTTTTCCCACTCGACCAGGCTGGCGCGCACATTCAGCCGTTGGCCGAACACCGCGCTGCGCACGTAGCGCAGCTGCAGGTCAATGATCGGCCAGGCGTAACCGGACTCGACCATGTGCGTGTAGTTGTGGCCGATCCTGTCCAGCAGCGCGCAACGCGCCACTTCGAGGTATTTGACGTAATGGCCGTGCCAGACCACGTGCATGGTGTCGACGTCGAAGAACGGCACCAGAATCTCGGTATCGGCGTGAAGCACTCCGGCACTACGCATGCAGCCTCCAGTGTTGCGCGGCGATGCGTTGCAGGCACAGGCGCAGTTCGCCTTCCAGCGCGCGGTCTTCGATGACCGGCGGAAAGTCTTTGCCGAGTTCTTCGTGCATCGCCGCCAGCGCCGGCGGCAGCGGACGCGCATCGAAGGCTTGCGCACGCAGCCACACGCCCTGATTGGCGGCGAGCAGAGTGGCGGCGGCGACCTGTTCGGTCAGCTCCAGCACACGAATCGCATCACGCGCGGCGATGGTGCCCATGCTCACCTTGTCCTGGTTGTGGCACTCGGTGGAGCGCGAGAACACGCTGGCCGGCATGGTGTTTTTCAGCGCTTCGGCGGTCCAGGCGCTGGTGCCGATCTGCACAGCCTTGAAGCCGTGATTGATCATCGCCCGATCCGCCGGCGCGCCGGAGAGGTTGCTCGGCAAGCCGTGGTTGTAGCGCTCGTCGACCAGCAGCGCCAATTGCCGATCGAGCAGATCGGCGACGTTGGCCACGAGGTTTTTCAGGCTGTCCATGGCGAACGCGATGTGGCCGCCGTAGAAGTGCCCGCCATGCAGAACGCGCTCGGCTTCGGCGTCGATGATCGGGTTGTCGTTGGCGCTGTTCAGTTCGGTTTCGATAAAGCCGCGCAGCCAGTTCAGGCTGTCGGCCAGCACGCCGAGCACATGCGGCGCGCAACGCAGCGAGTAGCGATCCTGTAGGCGATGCAGTGGCGCGGTCGGCGCGTCGATCGCCAGATCCTTGCGCAGCCATGCGGCCACCTGCATTTGCCCCGGATGCGGTTTGGCGGCGAACAGGCGTTCGTCGAAGTGCTCCGGATTACCTTGCAGCGCGACGACGTTGAGTGCGGTGATGCGTGTGGCCAGTTGCAGCAGGTAATCGGCGCGGGCGAAGGCGAGGCAGGCGAGGCCAGTCATCACCGCCGTGCCGTTCATCAGCGCCAGCGCTTCTTTCGGGCGCAGTACCAATGGCGTCCAGCCGAGTTGGCGATGCACATCGGCAGCCTGACGGCGCTCGCCACGGAACATCACTTCGCGCTCGCCGGACAGGGTTGCGGCGACATAGGACAACGGCGTCAGATCGCCGCTGGCACCGACCGAGCCTTCTTCGGGAATCAGCGGCAGGATGTCGTATTCAAGAAACGCATGCAGACGCTCGAGCAGTTCCACGCGCACCCCGGATACGCCATGACACAACGACTGCAAACGCGCCGCCAGCACCGCACGGGTGGCTTGTGCGTCGAGCAGTTTGCCCAGGCCGCAACCATGAAAGGTGTAGAGATGACGCGGCAGCGCCTCGACGTGATGCAGCGGCACCGCGACCACGCAGGAATCGCCGTAACCGGTGGTGACGCCGTAGATCACGCCTTCCTTGTCCAGCAGCGAATCGAGAAAACGCGCGCCCTTGGCGATGCGCTCGCGATAGTCGGCGTCAGCCTGCAACTGCACGGGCGCCTGACGGTTGGCCAGGGCCAGCACGTCTTCGATGCGCAAAGGGCGTTCGCCGAAGGTTACCGGCTCATGGGTTGGCGTCGTCATCGGTTTTCCAGAAAGGGTAGAAGTTGAACCATTGCTGCGGGGCTTCGAGGCAATAGTGACTCAGGCGCTGCGCGTAGCGGGTGGCCCACTGATGAATGACCTGCTCGCGCTCGCGGCGTGTCCACACCACGGCGTCGGCGAACGGTTCGAGGTTCAGGCGATAGTGGCCGTCAGGTTGCTTGAGGCACATCAGCAGATTGACCGGGCACTTGAGCAGACCGGCCAGCAGCCACGGGCCTTGCGGGAACGGCGCCGGATGGCCGAGAAAATCCACAGTGACACTGCGCCCGCCGTGCAGCGGCACGCGGTCACCGGCAATCGCCAGCCATTCGCCACGCTCCAGTCGTTCGTGCAGTTGCAGCATGATCACCGGGTCGAGTTCGCTGACCTGAATCAGGCGCAGATTGGTCGCCCCGGCCTCGCCGAGCAAACGGTTGAACTGCTCGGCGTGCTTGGTGTGCACCAGCACGTTCATGGTGACCTTTTCGCCGATCTCCGCCAGCGCCCGGCAGACTTCGAGATTGCCCAGATGCGCGCCGACCAGCAGTTGCCCGCGACTGCCGCGCAACTGCTTGCGCAGCAGCGCCGGGTCGATGATTTCGATCTGCTCGATGCTCAGCTTGCCGTTCCACACATCGAGCTTGTCGAGTAGCGAATCGGCAAAAGTCATGAACTGGCCGAACACCCGCCAGTGGCTCGGGCGCAGGTCGTCGCGCCGGCTCCACTCGGCCAGACGCTGCTGGTACTGCCAGGCACTGCGCCGGGCGACGCGGCCGAACAGGAAAAAATACAGCACGATGCCGTACAGCAACGGACTGAGCAGGCGCCGGCCAAGCACTTTGGCGGCGAACGCGGTGAATTTCATCAGCAGGAAACTGCCGCGTTCTTCGCGGTCGGCCCAGTGCTTTTTGTCGACTTCTTCGCTCATGGTTTCCACCGCCGCCAAAGAATCACCGGCCAACGCAGCAACATGCCGAAGAACAGCCGCGTGTGCATGCTCGAAATCAGCGCGTTGTCGTGGAACAGGCGAAAGTGCGACACGCCGTCCAGCGGGTAATGCACGCTGGTCTGCAGCCAGCGCATCGGCTGATTGCGCCAGGCCAGACGCACGAGAATATCCGAGTCGAAATCCATGCGCTTGCCGACTTTGGCCGAGTCGATCACCGCCAGAGTCGACGCCAGCGGGTAGACGCGGAAGCCGCACATCGAATCGCGAATCTGCAACGACAGGGTGTTGATCCACACCATTACGTGGGTCAGGTAGCGCGCGTACAAACGGCCTTTCGGCACGCTCTCGTCGTACAGCGGATAACCGCAGATCATCGCCGCGGGATGGGCGCGGGATTCGCCGACGAAGCGCGCGACATCGTGCAAATCGTGCTGGCCGTCGGCATCCACCTGCAAGGCATGGCTGTAGCCCAGGCGCGAAGCTTCGCGCAGACCGGTCATCACCGCGCCACCCTTGCCCTGATTGGCCGTCAGGCGCACCAGAAAAACCCTGTCGCGCTCGGCCAGGGTGTCGAGCACCCGTGCACAGGACGGCTCGCTGGCGTCATCCACCAGAATGCACGGCAGACCTTGCGCGAGCAGGGCATCGACTACGGTGGTGATTGCGGTTTCGTGGTTGTACACCGGGATCACAGCGCAAGGGTTATGCATGGAATACATCCCCTTTGTGGCGAGGGAGCTTGCTCCCGCTCGAGTGCGAAGCGCTCGCCTTCGATGGGCTGCCCAAAACCGGTGGGGCTGCTTCGCAACCCAGCGGGAGCAAGCTCCCTCGCCACAGATTATGCATTGCCAACTCCTAGCAAAATCCGCCCGCTGGAACAGGTCGCGGTGGCATTGCGATAAGCGAAATACAACTTGCTGCGCTCGGCATCGAAACGCAGGTGCAGCTGGATTTCATCACCGGGCCGTACCAGTTGCTGGAACTTCAGCACCTCCATTCCGGCAAACGCACCGTCAAGCTTCAGCAACTGCCGACCGAGATTCAGTGCCCACTCGACCTGTACCACGCCGGGCAAAACCGGCGCCTTGGGAAAGTGCCCGCTGAAGTAGGCCAGATCCGGCGGCACGCATAGTTGCAGGCTCCACTCGCCGTCGCTTGCGCTTTGCTCCAGTACTTCGGGGGCTTTCGGCCGTGCGGCCAGCAGCAATGCTTCTACGTCCGCCTGCGCCAGTTTGCCCTGGCTGTTCAATGGCATTTGCCGCAGCAGGCGCCAGCGCCGGGGCAGGGCGAGGGCTTCGCAATGTTGGCTGAGATGTTTGCGCAGGGTTTCGGTCAGGCCGCGACGGCCGTGCTCGCGCAGGGCGAACAGGCCAGCTTCGCTGAGCACCAGCAGCGCACCGAGCGAGGCGCGGTTTTCCTGCACGACACCGAGGCGCGCTTCGGCGACCCAGTCGTGTTCGGCCAGAGCCTGTTCGAGCATCGGCAACGAGATGCGTTTTTCTTCCAGTTTGACAATGCGGTCGAGCCGCCCCAACAGTTCGAAGCGTCCATCGGCGGCAATGCGCGCAGCGTCGGCGCTGTGTTCGACATGGCCGGCAGGCAGATACGGCGAGGCGATCAGCAGGGCGCCGTCGCTGTCCTGGCTCAGCTCGACGCCAGTGAACGGCTGCCACAACGATTCGCCCTGACGCCAGGCGATGCCGCCGGTCTCCGAGCTGCCGAGGATTTCCGTCGGCCATTGCTGCAAACGCTGTTGCAGACTTTGCGCGGCCTCCAGCGGCAACGCGCCACCGGAGGAAAACACCCGGCGCACGGCGCTCAAGGCTTGCCAGTCGAGGTTGTCGCCCATGCGCTTGAGCAGCGCCGGGCTGGCGACCCAGGCGAAGGCCGGGTGTTCGCGGCTGGCGCGTTGCAAGTCTTCGGAAAACGCCAGTTGCCGGCGCACGAATGGACGTCCGGCGCACAACGGCCATAGCACGCGAAACAGCAGACCATAGATGTGTTGGGTGGCGACGCTGCCGATGATGCAGGCTTCACCGAGGTCTGCGCCCCACAGCTGTTCCAGCGCTTCGACTTCATTGGCCAACTGGCGCAAGGTCTTGTCGATACGCTTGGGCTCGCCGCTGGAGCCGGAGGTGCACAGGCTCAGTCGGCATTGATCGAGATCCAGTTCGGCGCCGGGCAAACCCGGTTGAGCGAAGTCAGTGAGCTGCGCGTCACCCGGCTGATCGGTCAGCCACAGATCGACTTCAGGGGACCAGCGCTGGCGCGTCTGCGCTTGCAGATCCGCCGGCAGCAACACGCTGACGCCGGCACGCCAGGCACCGAGCAGCGCAATGGCGAGGTCGGCGGCATCTTCCAGATGCACTGCCAGCCTTTTCACGCCTCGGCTTTGCAGGCCAGCGGCAACGCTCAGGGCCTGCGCTCGCAGTTGCGTGTGATCGAGGGCCGGCGCCTGGCAGATCGCCCGTGCCGGCAACGCCTTGAGCAACAGCTGCTCAAGTTTTATCCAATTCATGTACGGCCTCTTACCCGTTGTCGTATCAGCCATTCAATGGCAAACATCAGGCCGATCAATCCATAGGAGATCAGGCCGGTGTACAACATCCACCAATCCAGCGGCGCCCACAGGGTGAGGAGGGCGGCGCACAAACCGTTGCAGAAGAAAAACACGCTCCAGGCCAGCGTGACCTTGCGCGTGTAGCGAATGGCGACGTCCGGCAGCTCCGGCTCGCGCAAGCGCGCCAGACGCTCGACCATCGGCGGGCCGTATTTCAGGCTGAAGCCGAACAACACCAGCATGAAACCGCTGATCAGCACCGGGTACCAGCGCAGCAGCTGCGGGCTGTCGAATACCGCCAGCAGCAGGCAGAACCCGATCGCTACGCAGGCCATCCACAGGCTGCCGGGTTTACGCTCGCCGGTCAGGGCGCGCGCCAGCCACAGGCTGCCCAGCAGCATCGCAAATTGCCACGGGGCGAAATGCTCCATGCCGAAATACACCGCAAAGGGGTACAGCAGACCGGCCAGCAGCAGGCCCAGGCCGATCAGTCGGCTCATGCGGCCGGTTGAACCAGACGGAACACCGCCTCGACCACGTCACCCACGGTGCGCACCGATTTGAACTCTTCGGCGGCGATTTTCTTGCCGGTCTGGCGCTTGATGTGATCAATGAGGTCGACCGCGTCGATGCTGTCGATTTCCAGATCCTGATACAGATTGGCGTCCATGCTTACACGGGCCGGATCCAGTTCGAACAGCTCGACCAGGGCATCGCGCAGGGTGTTGAAAATATCGTCACGAGTTTGCATGGTCCGGTCTCAAGCTGCCTGTTTTGCCGTGACGAACGCCGCAAGGCTGGCCACGTTGGTGAAATGGTTGCGGGTGTCTTTGGCGTCGGCGTCGATCTTGATGCCATATTTTTTCTGGATCGCCAGGCCCAGTTCCAGTGCATCCACGGAATCCAGACCGAGGCCTTCGCCGAACAGTGTCTGCTCGTCGCCGATGTCCTCGGGGCTGATGTCTTCGAGGCCGAGGGCCTCGATGATCAGCAGTTTGATGTCACGCACCAGGCTAGCGGTGTTCAGTTCGCTCATCTGCGGCGAGCTCCTCAATGAAATAGTCATGCAAATAATCGTTGAGCTTGCGCGAGGCCTGCGGTGCGGGGCCTTGCGCGGCGAAGGTCTGTGGGTCTATATCGGCCCCCACGCGAAAACTGAAGTGCACGCGGCGATGGGGGATGCGATACCACGGCTCGGCTTTGGTCAGCGTGGTCGGGCTGACCTTGATGATCACCGGGGTAACGATTTTCGCACCGCGCAAGGCAATCGCCGCCGCCCCCCGATGAAAGGCCGGCGCTTGCCCGGGCCGGGTGCGCGTGCCTTCGGGGAAAATGATCAGGGTCTGGCCGTCCTGCAACGCCTGCGCGGCGGCGTCCAGCATATCCATGCTGCCGTCATTGCTGATGTACTCGGTGCGGCGCAGCGGGCCACGGGTGAACGGGTTTTCCCAGAGCGTCTTCTTCACCACGCAATTGGCGTGGCGCACCAGACCGATGAGAAACACCACATCGATCAGCGACGGGTGGTTGGCAATGATCATCTGCCCCGGCCGCCCAAGTCGCTCGGCGCCCTCGATGTCGTAGGTGAGCACGCCGGTGCGGGCCATGAACCGCACGAAAAACCAGAACAGTCGGCTGACCGTACGCCGGGCGCGCAGGCGATGTTCAAGTGCGTCACCGGGCAGGCAACCGAGCAGCGGAAATACCAGCAGGCGCAGACACAGCCCGCCGAGCCCGAACAAGGCGAAGCTCGCAGCAGTGGCCAGCAGGCGCCAGTAATAGGCGTCGCGGTGTTTGGCGGTCACGGGTTGCGATGCCAGGTCCATACACGATTTTTCCACGCATGTTGGCAATCAGGTTGCTGGCCGAGCAGGGTTCGCAGCAGGTTGAGCGCGTGCGGCCAGTGCGCCTTTGACCGGGTTTCGGTGCTGCTGTTCAGGGTCAGCCGCCAGTCGGTACCGGGCGTGAGCAACAAACCCAGTGCATAAGGGAACGGCACGTCGTCGACCCACTGCGAATAGGCCTCGGGCGGTTGCTCTTCGGTGATCACCAGCAGCACCGCCGGGGCGCCTTCTTCGAGCAGTGCGGCGGCTTCAAGCATGCCGTGTTCCAGACCGTCGCCAGCGGCAGCGAGGGCAGTCATTTCGCTGGTTTCGCCGCGCATGATCGACCACAGGCCGATGATTGCGTTGTGCACTGAAAGGCTGAATTGGGTCGGCGACAGCGGCTGTTCAGTGGCCAGGTCGCGAAGGATTTCAAAGGTGCGCGGGGTTTCGCCGTGCCGCGAGACGAACACCAGCGGCAGATTGTCCCGTCCGTCGGCCAGCGGCCAGCCAACGCTGAAGGCCATCCGCGCCAGGCGGCTGAGGCGACGGCGTTGCATGGCCGGCAGAAACGACACATCGGGCGCGGCATCACTGCTCTGGAGCACGACCGGTTGGCGGCTCCAGGCCTGCCAGGCGTCCACGCTGTCGAGCCCCGGGGCCCACGCGCGCCATTGGGCGATGTTGAAGTTGATCACGGACATTCATCCCGCCCCTGCGGGCTTTCGTTGACGCGTTGAGTCGCCAGCGCCGCAGCAGGCTTGGCTTGGCGCAGGGCGCCGGGTGGCGCGCATTATCCCGGTGCGACGGGTGTGTAGCAAATGTTGGTTACATTTTGCCCAACAAAATGTAGCGAGCGGTTCGCTGGGGTGGCTATCACTTGGCCATTATCCATATTCCCCGCGGCCTGTCTGTCAGGTGTCTCTGTAATGGCTGGCGGTTTTTTCCATGGCTGAGCGGCGATATTTACACCTGACGGCGTAGTCCATGTCCGTGAAGGTAGCGAAGCGCGGTCGACGGCAACTACACTCGGTCATTCTTTGATACACGGAGGTTTGGTCATGCGGCGCGTGGTGTTCAATCAGAAAGGTGGCGTAGGCAAATCCAGCATCGCCTGCAACCTGGCGGCGGTCAGCGCCAGCGAGGGTTATCGCACGTTGTTGGTCGACCTCGATGCCCAGGCCAATTCCACTCAGTATCTGACCGGGCTCACTGGCGACGACATCCCCATGGGCATCGCCGATTTCTTCAAACAGACGCTGTCCTCAGGGCCGTTCTCGAAAAAGAATCAGGCCGACATCTACGAAACCCCGTTCGACAACCTGCACATCATTACCGCCACTGCCGAGCTGGCCGATCTGCAGCCCAAGCTCGAGGCGAAACACAAGATCAACAAGCTGCGCAAGTTGTTGGACGAGTTGTCCGAAGACTACGACCGCATTTATCTGGATACCCCGCCAGCCTTGAATTTCTATGCGGTATCGGCGCTGATTGCGGCGGATCGGGTGTTGATCCCCTTCGACTGCGACAGCTTCTCGCGTCAGGCGCTCTACGGACTGATCGCCGAGATCGAGGAATTAAAGGACGACCATAACGAGGGCCTGGAAGTCGAAGGCATCGTGGTCAACCAGTTCCAGGCGCGGGCCAGCCTGCCACAGCAGATGCTCGATGAACTGATTGCCGAAGGCTTGCCGGTACTGCCGGTGTACCTGAGCAGTTCGGTGCGCATGCGCGAGTCGCACCAGGCCAGCATGCCGCTGATCCACCTCGACCCACGGCACAAACTGACCCAGCAGTTTGTGGAGCTGCACAATCTGCTGGAAGACCACTGATTCCCCGAATGACACGCAAACTCCTAATGTGGGAGCGAGCCTGCTCGCGAACAGGCCGGCACATTCAATATCAGCGCTGAATGATCGACCGCCTTCGCGAGCAGGCTCGCTCCCACAGGGTGATCTTTAGTGTGTCAGATCCCCTGGCTACGCAACCACGCCATCAACTGCGGCAACGGAAACGCACCACTCTGGCGCGCCACTTCCCTGCCGTTTTTAAACAGAATCAGACTCGGAATCGAGCGAATCCCCAACTGTGCCGACAACTGCGGGTTCGCCTCGCTGTCGAGCTTGGCCAGCCGACACTTGCCCGCCAACTGCGCCGCAGCCTGTTCGAACACCGGCGCAAACGACTTGCACGGCCCGCACCAGTCCGCCCACACATCTACCAGCAACGGCAGATCACCCTTGATCTGACTGGCGTAATCACCTTGCTTGAGTTCGAAGGGTTTGCTCAACAGCACCGCAGATTTGCAGCGCCCGCATTTGGGCTGGTCAGCCAGGCGCTCGGCGGGGATGCGGTTGAGGCCGTTGCAGGTGGGGCAGGGGATGAGGAGTGGGGTGGTCATGATTGGTTCTCTGATAGGCAGTCTATAGAACTGATTTGGAGTCGATCTGCCAACTTATCAATGTCGCAACTGCTCACATTTTTCTCAAAACCGTTCCGGGCTCGATGGCTAGTCTGAAGACCAATTCGGCGTTTTACGCTTGTCGTGAGGAGATCGCTTTGTCTTTATCTGCGTGCTACTTTTGTTGCACTAATCCAGGGTCGATGATTCCTATGCATCAAATCGGAGCGACATAATGTCCGTAACTTCCAAGATACGCCGCCAAGGCGGCGCTGCCGTCATTACGATTCCGCCCACGCTTTTAAAGTTGTTGCATCTGGAGGTTGGCGCACAGCTAGAGCTGAATGTGGTCGATGGCGAACTGATTGCTCGTCCAGCCGTAGCCGCTACGCGTAAGCGTTATAGTTTGTCAGAGCTACTCGAAGGCGCAGAAGAATTGCAGAAACTTAACGCCCAGACTAGCGAGACTCTTGAAGGTGATTCTGTCGGCCGGGAGCTGGGTTGATGGTGCGCCGACAGCCCCCTCAGCGGGGTGACGTTTACTGGATTGATCCAAACCCAGTGGCGGGGCGGGAGATGATGAACAGACATCGCTTTGTGGTGATTACGCCCAGAGAGATCAACGCATTGGGCGTGAGCATGACGGTGCCTGTTACTAGCGGTGGGAATTTCAGCCGGAATATGGGTTTGGCGGTCGCCATTACTGGCCACGAAACCAATGGTGTAGCAGTGTGTAATCAGGTTCGCAGTTTTGACATAGAACAACGGGTACGAGACGGCACGGCCAAATTCATCGAGCGACTGGATGACGTGACAATGTCTGACATCGTCGACCGTGTAATCAGTGCAATCGACCCGCTAAGCTGAAGCGCCTACGACGAACAACTGATCTCCAAATGCTTGCCCCACTCCGGTGGCCGCTCGGCGTAACCTTCCATTCCCGGCTGTTCCTCAAACGGCTTGCTCAACACTGCATGCAGGCGGCGGACTTCGGAGTAGTCGCCTTGCTCAGCCGCATCGATGGCTTTTTGCGCGAGGTAATTGCGCAGGATGTACAGCGGATTGACCGCATGCATCCGCGCGCGGCGTTGTGCTTGATCGGCATTGCCGTCGCGGGTAACCCGGGCGACGTAGCGTTCGCCCCAGGCATCGAAGCCCTTGATATCGACGAAGTCGTCGCGCAGGCGGGCGACGGCTTGTTCGGCTGATTCTTCACCGAGGCGGCGGAAAAACAGCGTGTAGTCGACGCCGCTGTTCTGCATCAGTTGCAGGAGGTTTTCCAGCAGTTGCTGGTCATCGTCCTCGGCGGTGGTGAAGCCGAAGCGGCGGCGCATCAGGTCGAGGTAGTGCGCCTGGAACAGCGGCAGGTACAGGCCGAGGGTTTCACGCAGGGCTTCGACGCTGATGAACGGCGTCAGCGCCTGGGCGAGGGCGCTGAGGTTCCACTGGCCTACCGGCACCTGATTGCTGAACGAGTAGCGGCCCTGATCGTCGGAATGGTTGCATATGAAATGCGCGTCGAAGTCATCGAGGAAGGCGAACGGGCCGAAGTCGAAGGTGATGCCGAGGATCGACATGTTGTCGGTGTTCATCACGCCGTGGCAGAAGCCATAAGCCTGCCACTTGGCGATCAGTTCGGCGTTGCGCTCGACGATCTCGCGGAACATCGCCAGATACGGTTCCGGTTGCTCAAGGCATTCAGGGAAGTGCATCGCCAGCACATGCTCAGCGAGCTGTTTCTGCTGCTCGGGGCGTTTGGTGTAGTAGAAGTATTCGAAGTGGCCGAAGCGGATATGGCTCGGCGCCAGGCGCAGCACCATCGCCGCGCGTTCCTGCTTTTCACGCCAGACGGGCGTGTCGGAGCCGATCACGCAGGCGGCCCGGGAAGACGGAATGTTCAACGCGTACAGCGCTTCGGAAGCGAGAAATTCGCGAATCGAGGAACGCAGCACCGCGCGGCCATCGCCCATGCGTGAAAACGGCGTCTGCCCGGCGCCCTTGAGGTGCAAGTCCCAGTGCTCGCCGGCATTGTTGTAGACCTCGCCCAGCAGCAGACCGCGGCCGTCACCCAATTGCGGGGTGTAGCCGCCGAACTGATGCCCGGAATACACCATCGCTCGCGGTTCGGCGTCGGCCCAGAGTTTGTGGCCGCCGAACAGTTGCGCGAATTCTTCGGTTTCGGCGCTGGCCGCATCGAGATCCAGCAAAGCCAGGGCTGCGGGACTGGCGACCACCAGACGCGGGTTGTCGATCGGCTCCGGCAGTACGTGCGCAGAGAACGCGTCGCCGAGGCGGGCGAAGCGGTTGTCGAAAGTCAGGTCGTCGAGGGCTTTCACGGGCCGGCTCCAGCAGAATGTCCGAGCATTCTGCTGGGATCATGACGGTTAGTCGAGTTTGCTCGGCGGCGGTTCCGACAACGGTTTCTGCCCGTCGACGATCGGCACGATGGTTTTGTTCTCGGGTTCCACAGGCACCATCTTGTATTCCTGGCCGTGGAGGTTCTTCAGATAAACCTCCATCTGCCGGAACGAGATGTTGATGTGCTGCTTCTTGAACTCGCGGTTGATGAAGCGGTTGACCTCGTCGAGCACCGGGTTGCGGTCACCCAGATCGCGCACATGCATGCGCAGTTCGTGGTCGAGGGTGCTTTCGCCGAAGTTGAGGAAGTACACGTGCGGCTCCGGTTCCTTCAGCACGCGCGGGTTCTCCCGGGCTGCCTTGAGCAGCAGCTCCTTGACCAGATCCAGGTCCGAGCCGTAATCGACGCCGAGTTTCAACGTTACCCGGGTGATGGTATCGGTCAGCGACCAGTTGATCAGTTGCCCGGTGATGAACGTCTTGTTCGGGACAATGATGTCCTTGCGGTCGAAGTCGGTGATCGTCGTGGCGCGGATGCGGATCTTGCTCACCGTGCCCGACAGGTTGCCGATGGTGATGGTGTCGCCGATCCGCACCGGGCGTTCGAAGAGGATCATGATGCCGGAGATGAAGTTGGCGAAGATCTCCTGCATACCGAAACCGAGGCCCACTGACAGCGCCGCCACCAGCCACTGCAACTTGTCCCAGCTGACGCCGAGGGTCGACAGGGTGGTGACAAAACCAACGCCGGCAATCACGTAGGACAGCAGCGTGGTTGTCGCATAAGCGCTGCCCTGGGCCAGATTGAGCTTGGACAGGACGAAGACTTCGAGCAGGCCGGGCAAGTTGCGCGCCAGCGCGAAAGTGATGCCGATGATGATCAGCGCGCCGAGCATGTCGCCGATGCTGATCGGCACCATGCTCATGTTGGCGCCGGTGCCGCTGGTGTATTCGTAGAGAGTGATGTTGTCCAGATACGAGAACACCGAAATCAGGTCCGACCAGACCCAGTACAGCGCCGCGATGAAACCGCCGAGCAGGGCCAGACGGATCAGGCGCAGGGACTGTTCGTTGACCTTTTCGATGTCCAGCGTCGGCTCTTCGATCACCGCTTCGCCGTCGCCAGCCTCCTTCGCTGCCTGCCGTTTGGCCAGCGCGCGCTGGTAAGCCAGACGCCGCGCGGCAACGCTCAGGCCACGCACGAAAGTCGCCTCGATCACCAGCCAGAACATCAGCAGATACAGGGTGTTGATCAAGCGATCACTGAGTTTCAGCGCGGTGTAGTAATAGCCGAAGCACACCGCGACAAACAGGGCGATCGGCAGCAGGGTGAACATCACTCCGACAGCCTTACGGAACAGCGAAGCGTTCTGGTGCGTCGGGCTGCTGATCAGCAGGCGACTGAGCAGCCATGCCATCAAGGCGTAGCAAGTCAGCACCACCGGCATGCCGAGCACATCATCGGCCAGCGCCGCCGGTTGCAGTTCGGCAACGGCCACCACAGCCACCAGCGCCATGACCACCAGACCCAGTCGACGCACCCAACCTTGAAGGAACTCGACCTGCGGCTTCTCCCAGCGGAAGTGCAATTCCGCCACGCCGCCCGGCGCAAGAATCCGGTACGCGGTGTAGAACACCAGCCAGGCCTGACCCATCTGCAACAGTGCCGCGCCCATGTTGGCGTTCTGCCCGCGCGCGTCGATCTGCAAGGCCAGACCGCACAGCGCCAGACCCAGCGCCACCGGCATCGCCAACAAGATGTTGATCAGAATCGCCTGCGGCGTGTGCCACTGGCTGTCGCGCTTGAAGTGGCCGATGTCCTGGTGAACCTTGTTGAGTCGTCCGTACAGGGCCTTGCGTCGCCACAACAGGGCGCCGATCAGCAGCGCCAATGGCAGGAACAACAATGGGCGTTGGGTCAGGCCGTCAGTCAGTTCGCTCAGGCTCGACGCCCAGGGCAGGGTATTGACCTGCCGCTCCAGCCGCTCCGGCACACCACGCATCCATTCCACGTCCAGCGGCTTGTTGCTGGGGATCCAGAACATCTGTTCGTCGAGGGTCGCGCGCAGGCTCTGCGCAGTGCTGAGCAATTGTTTCTGATTGAGCTGCAGGGTGATCGACTCATTGAGCATCGCGCTCAACTCGCGGTTCAGTCGCTCGAGCAGATCGGCGCGGGTGTTGGCCAGATCGAGCAGGCTTTTGCGCAGTTGCGGGGTGACCTGCTCCGGCGGCTGCGTTGCCAGCAAGTTGTCGACATAAGTCGCCGGGTTGCTCAGCAGCTCGCGTTGCTGGCTGACATCGAACTGATAGAGGCGAATATCGGCAATCTGGTCGGCGAGGTCGCGGTCGACCTTCAGGTGCGGCAACGCCTGCTTCTGTTTATAGAGAATTTTCGACAGCAGCAGGCTGCCCTTGAGCACACTGATCTGCTCGTCCAGCGCCGAATCGCTCTGGGTCAGGGTGTCGAGTTGCTGTTTGGTCTGCAGGTTCTGCTGCGTGACTTCATTGAGACGGTCGGTGCTCTTGAGCAAATAGTCGGAAAGCTTGAGGTTGGTTGCGCTCTCGCTCGCCAGCAGGCTGCTGCCGCCGGCCTTCTGCGCTTCGATCGATTGCTGGGTAACGGTTTCCTGCGACTGCGCCAGACGCTTCTGGTTGATCAGGGTTTGCAGTTCCTGGATCTCGCGGTCGAGGCGGTCGGATTTTTCCGAGAGCAAGTCATGCTGGGCGTTGCCCAGATCCTGCAGCTGGGTGTTGCCGGCCAGTTCCTGACGGCGCAGCGGAATCAACGCATTGAGCGCGGCGAGTTCGGCATTCAATTGGTCGCGCTGTTCGGCGGTGACCGTTTTGCCAGTGTCCTTGCCGGACTTGAGGATGGTGTTGATCTGCTGGATGCGCGTCTGGCTGGCGGAAATTTCCGCCTGAGCGCGCTCGGGGCGAGTCTGTGCGGTGATGATCAGACTGTTGGCTTCGGCCAGGGCTTTTTGCAGATCGCTTTGCTGGGTCGAGCGATCGGTGAGGATCTGCTCCAGTTGCTGGATCGACTCTTTCGGAAAACGCTGCGCGACCGGCACTGGTGCGGTGGCCTTGAGGCGGCTCAGTTCGCGGGTGTTCTCGATCGTCAGCTTCGGCGCGTTGGCCAGCTGACGCTTGAGGTCGATCAGCTTCTGCTCGTAATCACGCTGGTTGTTCAGCTGATTGAGGGTGTTCTGCAGGACGGTCTGCAGGGTCTTCTTGTCGGCGTCCGGCAGTTTGCTGTCGGCCAGCTTGTCGAGGCTGGCCTGCACGGCATCGCTGGACGGTGGTTCGGCAGCATGCAGCGGGCCGACGACGAGACTGAGGCCCAGCAGGGCCGCGGCGAAAAAGGAGCGCAGGGTAGGCATAGAGACCGGTCAAGCAAGTGAGAGTGGAGGCAGTTTAGAGGAAGAGCCCGGGGCCCGGGCGACTTCCTTCGGGGAATCTGACGCCCACTTTGCCGATCTTGTTCCCGTCCATGACCGCCACCGTCCAGTGGGTGTTGTTCCACTCCACCTGGTCACCGACGATGGGTGCACCACCGACTTTCTGGGCAATGAACGCGCCCAGGGTCATGTCCGGATCGATGCCTTCGGCCGGCAAGCCATACAGCGCTGCAACCGCTTTAAGCTGGGCGTCTCCTTCGAGTACGAAGTCGCCGAAGAAACGCAGATCGAGGCCGCGTTGCGGCGCCTGGCTGAACAGTTTGCCGAGGGCCGGCAAGTTGTGTTCATGACCGATAACACACAGCAAATCATCGACTTCCAGCACCGTACTACCCGACGGATGGAGCAATTGCTGGCCACGAAACAGGGCGGCGATGCGTGTGCCTTCGGGCATTTTCAGTTCACGCAGGGGTGAACCGATGCACCATTTCTCGGCGCCGAGCTTGTAAACGAACAGTTCCCACTCGCTGGTCACGTGTACTTCCAGCGCCGCCCGGGAAATCGGCGCGGGTTCCGGCGGTACCGTCACTTTGAGCAATTTGGCCACCCACGGCAGGCTCGTGCCCTGCACCAGCAGCGAGACCAGCACGATGAAGAACGCCAGATTGAAATACAGCTGCGCTTGCGGCAATCCGGCCATCAACGGGAACACCGCAAGAATGATCGGCACCGCGCCACGCAGACCGACCCAGGAAATAAAGGCCTTTTCGCGACCGTGGAAGGCCTTGAACGGCAGCAGGCCGACCATCACCGACAGCGGCCGCGCGAACAGGATCATCCAAAGCGCCAGACCGAGGGCGGGCAGGGCGATCGGCAGCAGATCGTGGGGCGTGACCAGCAGGCCCAACACCAGGAACATGCCGATCTGCGCCAGCCAGGCCATGCCGTCGAGCATGTGCAGAATGCCGTGGCGGCTGCGCACCGGGCGGTTGCCGATGACCAGGCCGCACAGATACACGGCGAGGAAGCCGCTGCCGTGCAAGGCGTTGGTCAGGGCGAACACCACCAGGCCGCCGGCGATGATCAGGATCGGGTAGAGCCCGGCGGCGAGGTTGATGCGGTTGACCAGTTGCAGCATCACCCAGCCGCCGCCCAGACCGATTACGCCACCGATGCCGAACTCGCGGATTAGGTGGGTCAGCAGGCTCCAGTGCAGGCCGGTCTGGCCGCTGGCGAGCATGTCGATCAGGGTAACGGTGAGAAATACCGCCATCGGGTCGTTGCTGCCGGATTCGATTTCCAGACTGGCGCTGACCCGCTCGTTGAGGCCTTTACCGCCGAGCAAGGAGAACACTGCTGCGGCGTCGGTCGAACCGACAATGGCGCCGATCAACAGGCCCTGAATCAGATTGAGGTCGAACAGCCACGCCGCGGCCATGCCGGTCAGCCCGGTGGTGATCAACACCCCCACCGTGGCCAGCGACAGCGCCGGCCATAACGCCACGCGGAAACTCGAGACCCGCGTGCGCAAACCGCCGTCGAGCAGGATCACCGCCAGAGCGAGGTTGCCGACCAGATAGGCCGTCGGGTAGTTATCGAAAATGATCCCGCCACCATCGACCCCGGCACTCATGCCAACCGCGAGGATGATGACCAGAATGGGAATGCCCAGACGTGAAGACAGCGAGCTGACAAGAATGCTTGCGCCTACCAGCAACGCGCCGATCAAGAACAGGCTGTTGATGGTCGTCGCATTCAAAGGCAGTACTCCAGAAGCGTAAAGACGAGGCACAAACTGACCATGCAGTCTGCGTGCCAGCGATTCTAACCTGTTGAAATGTGATGCTGTCAAAAAGGATTTCAGGGGGGCATCAGAATTTGAGTTCGACACGGCATTGCTGCCCCTCACCCTAGCCCTCTCCCGGAGGGAGAGGGGACTGATCGGAGTGAATGTGCCTGCTGCGGCGCCCTGAACTACCGAGTCGAACGGGCATTTCGAAAGCCCCCGATCTGCTCCCTTCCCCCTCGCCCCCTTGGGGGAGAGGGCTGGGGTGAGGGGGTAGCTTTGGATCTTGCTTTCGGTTACAGACTGAACCGCCCAACCATGTTGTTCAGATCCAGCGCCAGGCGCGACAGCTCATTGCTCGCCGCGCTGGTCTGATTCGCCCCGGTCGCTGATTGCACCGACAGATCGCGGATGTTGACCAGATTGCGATCGACTTCCCGCGCTACCTGCGCCTGCTCTTCGGCGGCGCTGGCGATGACCAGGTTGCGCTCGTTGATTTCGACGATGGCGCTGTTGATGGTGTCCAGCGACATACCCGCGCCTCGGGCGATGTTCAAGGTCGATTCGGCGCGCTCGGTGCTGTTGCGCATCGAATCCACGGCGTGTTCGGTGCCGCTCTGGATGCTGCCGATCATGCGTTCGATTTCGCTGGTCGACTGTTGAGTGCGATGGGCCAGAGCACGCACTTCGTCCGCCACTACCGCGAAACCACGCCCGGCCTCACCGGCACGGGCCGCTTCGATCGCTGCGTTCAAGGCCAGCAGGTTGGTCTGGTCAGCGAGGCCACGGATCACGTCGAGCACCTTGCCGATGTCGCGGGATTCATTGGCCAGATCGCCGATCAACGAAGCAGTGCTCTGCACGTCGGCGCTCATGCGCTCGATGGCACTGACGGTTTCCTGCACCAGATCACGGCCGTCGCCAGCTGAAGTGGTGGCGTTTTTCGAGGCTTCCGAAGTGCTGACCGCGTTGCGCGCGACTTCTTCGACGGCGCTGGTCATCTCATTGACGGCAGTGGCCGCCTGCTCGATTTCGTTGTTCTGCTGAGTCAGACCGCGAGCACTCTCGTCGGTGACGCTGTTCAGCTCTTCCGCGGCAGACGCCAGTTGCGTGGCCGAACCGGAGATGCGCTGCAGGGTGTCGCGCAGCTTCGCTTGCATCTTCGCCATGGCCGCCAGCAGGCGCCCGGCTTCATCTTCGCCATCGACATGGATCGGCTGGGTCAGGTTGCCCTCGGCGATGGTTTCCGCCGCCTCAAGTGCCTTGGAAATCGGTTTGGTAATGCTCACGGTCAGCAGCCAGGCGAACAGCAGGGTCAGGCCGCTGGCGATCACCAGCAGAGTGACGACCAGATCGAACGACATCGAGTACTGGTCCTTGGCGCCCTGATCAGTCTCGGCAATTTGCTGAGTGTTGATCTCCAGCAGACGCGCCAGCGCGGTATTCACCGCTTCCGAATTGCTCAGCAAATCGCTGTTGAGCATCTGCCGCAACTCGTCGATCTGATTGTTGCGCGACAGGGTTTTCATGCGCTCTTCAAGCTGACGGTACTGCGCCAGCAATTGCACGTATTGATCGTACGCCGCGCGTTCTTCAGGCCCGGAGATCAGCGGCTCGTAGGCACGTTGCGCATCGCTGATCTGGCGGTTGCGCAGGTCGAACAGCTCGATGGTTTTCTGCTGCACGTCGGGTTCGCGGTTGATCAGCAAACGGTAGGACAGCACGCGCAGGCGCAGGGTCAGCTGGGTGAATTCGTCGAGGGCCTTGATCGATGGCACGCTGGCGGTGGCGATGTCTTCGCCGGCCGCGCGGATCTTGCTCATCTGGTTCAGCGCAAATACGCCGAGAATCAACATTAGGCCGCCGATCAGGGCGAAGCCGGTGAACGCCCGTGGGGCGATATTCATATTGCGAAGGGACATGGGCGGATACCGAAAAGGGCCGCATCCATGCGGGCTGAGACTGCTGTATGGGTGACTTATCGGTCATACGACTAAAGTCTTGAGGTGGTGTGCGTATTTGTCGCAGACGGCTCTGTGCGACGAAGTGCAGGAACCAGATCGACCAATCACAGTCTTTTAAACTCGCGAGAACGCTTGCCCGCCAGGAAAATCAAGGCCTTGCGCCGGTTTAACCCTGGCATCCGTGGTGACTTTTCTTTATCGTACGCGCCCTTTGAAAAACGCTTGGAAGATCAAAATGTTGGAAGCATCCCTCAGCCAATTGGAACAGCTCGTCAGCGACCTGGTGCAACAGAACCAGACCCTCACGCAGACCAACCAGACCCTGTCCACGGAACTGGCCCAGGCCAAGGATGAAAACGAAAACCTGCAATTGAACCTGATGGAGCAGGAAGAGAAACACGGCGCCACCGCCGCGCGCATCCAGGCGCTGGTCGATCGCGTCAACGCCGGTCCTGTCAGCGCATGAACCATGGCACAGCAGGGGTAAAAGTCATCTCCATCCTCGGCGAGGACTATTCGATCAAGGCGCCGGCCGGGGAAGAACAGACCCTGCTGGACGCGGCGATGATGCTCAAGGCAGCGCTGGAAGACACCAAGCGCAAATACCCGACGCTGATCGGCGATCGCTTGCTGGTCCTGGCGGCGATGAATCTGTGCTCGCAGCAGATCGAAATGAAGAAGCAGCACAAAGAAGAACTCGAGCGTTATCAAGAGCAAGTCAGCGCCACGGTCGAGACGATTGCCAAGACCATCAGCCAGGGCTGACCAGGTTGCGCACAACCAGGGAATAGATTGTCGGTTGGGATGTATACAATCGGCACGGCTGTTGCAGTGTTTCGGCCACTTATTCCTTGGGGGTGCTCCATGCAGTGGTGGCGACGCAGTATTCAGTGGCAGTTGATTCTCGGCATGGGCGCGGCCCTGCTGATCAGCATCGTGATTGTGGTTGGCATTTATACCCTGGTGGTCAACCGCCTCGCCCAGAGCTATCTGGTCGAACAAGCGCTGCCGTCAAGTATCGAAGCGACGCGCAACGATATCGAACGCATCCTCATACAACCGCTCACCGCCGCCAAGGACATCGCCAGCAACACCATGGTTCGCGATTGGCTGGCCTCCGGCGAGGACGGCAGCAAAACCGCGCTCTTCGCGCAGTATCTGGAAGGCATCCGCGCCGAACACAAAGCCTTCACCGCGCTGATCATCGGCACCGAATCCAATCACTACATCACCGAAAAGGGCCTGGATCGCACCCTCAGTCGTGCCAAACCGGCCGATGCCTGGTTCTATTCCTTTCTCGACAGCAATCAATCGCGCACGCTGAATATCGACAACGATGGCGCCACCGGCGAACTGGCCTTGTTCATTGATCTGAAGGTCGAGCAGGCTGGCAAAGTCGTCGGTGTCGCGGGGCTGGGGCTGAGCATGAAAGAACTGTCGGAGCTGATTCACAACTTCAGCTTTGGCGAGCGCGGCAAGGTCTATCTCGTGCGTTCCGACGGTTTGATTCAGGTCCATCCTGAGGCGCAGTTCAGCGGCAAGCGCACCTTGACCGAGCAGATCGGCGCCAACGCAGCGCAAGCGCTGATGGGACACAAAGATGCGGTGAACAGCAGCTTCCAGCGCGACGGTGAAGATTTTCTCGCCTTCAGCCTGCCGCTGCGCGATCTCGGCTGGACCCTGGTGGCCGAAGTGCCGCAATCGCAGATCTATGCCGAAGCGCGTCAGGCGATGTGGATGAGTGGCGGCATCGGCCTGGTGGTGGCGTTGGTTTGCCTGGCGCTGGTGGTGTGGCTGGCGCAGGGGCTGGTGCGACCGATTCGACAAGTAACACGGGCACTGGTGGCCATCGGTAGCGGTGGTGGAGATTTGACTCACCGGTTAGATTCCAGCCGTGCCGACGAACTCGGCGACCTGGCTCGCGGCTTCAACCGTTTTCTCGACAGCCAGCGCGCGATGATCGGCGAAGTGCTGACCACCAGCGAGCGTTTGCGCACGGCCGTGGGGCAAGTGGCGAAGGTGGTGGACAACACCGCCGAGCGCTCGGGCCGGCAGCAGGAAATGACCGACATGGTCGCTACGGCAGTTCACGAAATGGGCCTTACCGTGCAGGAAATCGCGCAGAACGCCGGCAATGCCGCGCTCGCCTCGCAGACCGCACGCGATGAAGCGTTGCAAGCGCGGGAAGTGGTCGGGGGTTCGATCCGACATATCGAAAGCATGTCCGATGAAATTGGTGTGGCGGCGGGCGCAGTGGGTGAGTTGGCGCAACAAGTGGCCTCGATCGATTCGGTGCTGGCGGTGATTCGTGGCGTTTCCGAACAGACCAATCTGCTTGCACTCAACGCCGCCATCGAAGCCGCCCGTGCCGGCGACATGGGCCGTGGATTCGCGGTGGTTGCCGACGAAGTACGCACTCTGGCACGCAGAACCCAGGCCTCGACCGACGAGATTCAACTGATGATCGGCAGCCTCAAGCAAGGTGCAGAAAATGCTGTGTCTTCGATGCGCACTGGTCAGGCCGCGACGGGTACCGGGGTTGAGTCGAGCCAGCGGACCGGCGCATCACTGACGGCGATCACCGGTCAGGTCGAGCGCATCAGCGACATGAACCATCAGGTGGCGACGGCGACCGAAGAGCAGTCGGCGGTGACCGAAGAGATCAACCGCAACGTGCAGGGGATTTCCGATCTGGCGCGGGCGACGGCTGGGGAGGTTCGTGCGTGTCGTGAGGATTGTCAGATGTTGCAGCGGCTGGCGGATGACCTGGCGCGGCAGATGGGTGGGTTCAAGTTGAGTTGAGTGTTGAGCCAGAAAAGCCCCTCACCCTAGCCCTCTCCCAGAGGGAGAGGGGACTGACTGTGGAGCATTCAGGAAGTACACCGACCTGAAAATGCTTTACCGAATCCATAATCGAAGCGGTTTTTCAGGTCGATGTATAGCGCAAGACATCTCGGTCGGCCCCCTCTCCCTCCGGGACAGGGCTGGGGTGAGGGTAGCGTTTCAGAACCACGCATCCTGCATCGCCAGACACGTATCATCCCGCGCCTCCAGCAAGTCCAGCTCGTGCTGGCAGCCCGGCACTTCCCACGTCAGGAAGTACCGCGCTGCCTGCAACTTGCCCTTATAGAAGTCGGCATCCGCCGCGTTCCCTTTGGCCAAGCCTTCCTCGGCGCGAATCGCCTGCTCCAGCCAGCGCCAGCCGATCACCGCGTGGCCGAACACTTTCAGATACAACGCCGAGTTCGCCAGACTGCTGTTGACCTTGCCCTGGGCCAGATCGGTGAGCAGGCCGATGGTCACGGTTTGCAGGCGGGCAACCAGTTTTTCCAGCGGTTCGCGCAGTGCGGTCAGCGAGTCGTACGCAGTGGCGCGTTCGGCGGTGTCGGCGATTAAGCGAATCAATTGCTTCAACCCGGCGCCACCGTTCTGCGCCAGCTTGCGCCCGAGCAAGTCCAGCGACTGGATGCCGTGGGTGCCTTCGTGGATCGGGTTCAGACGGTTGTCGCGGTAGTACTGCTCCACCGGGTATTCGCGGGTGTAACCGTGGCCGCCAAGAATCTGGATCGCCAGTTCGTTGGCTTTCAGGCAGAACTCCGATGGCCAGGATTTGACGATCGGCGTCAGCAGATCCAGCAGTTCGTGCGCCTGTTTACGCTCGGCTTCGGTTTTCAGCGTGGTGGTGTCATCAAACAGCCGCGCGGCATACAGGCCGAGGTCAAATGCGCCTTCGACGTAGGATTTCTGCGTCAGTAGCATGCGTCTGACATCCGCGTGCTGAATGATCGCCACCGGCGCCGTGGTCGGATCCTTGCTGTCCGGCACCCGACCCTGCGGCCGCTCGCGGGCGTACTCCAGCGAATACAGGTAACCGGCATAACCGAGCATCACCGCGCCCATGCCGACGCCGATCCGCGCTTCGTTCATCATCTGGAACATGTAGCTCAAGCCGTGGTGCGGCTTGCCCACCAAGTAACCGACGCACTCGCCGTTATCGCCGAAGTTCAGCGCGGTGGATGTGGTGCCGCGCCAGCCCATCTTGTGAAACAACCCGGCGAGCAGCACGTCGTTGCGCTGGCCGAGGCTGCCGTCATCGTTGACCATAAACTTCGGCACGATAAACAGCGAAATACCTTTCACCCCCGGCGGGGCGTCCGGCAGTTTGGCCAAGACCATGTGCACGATGTTTTCCGACAGCGGGTGATCGCCACCGGAAATGAAGATCTTGTTGCCCTTGAGGCGGTAGGTGCCGTCGGCTGCCGGCTCGGCGCGGGTACGAATATCCGACAGCGACGAACCGGCATGGGGTTCGGTCAGGGCCATGGTGCCGAAGAAACGTCCGTCGATCATCGGTTGCAGGAAGCGCTGTTTCTGCTCTTCGCTGCCAAAGCTCTCGATCAGATTGGCCGCGCCCATGGTCAGGAACGGGTAGGACGTCGAAGCGGCGTTGGCTGACTGGAAATGCGCAAAGCAGGCTTGCGACAGCAGGGTCGGCAGTTGCATGCCGCCGGCCTCGAAACTGCGTGCGGCGTTGAGAAAACCCGCTTCGAGAAAGGCATCCACCGCCGGTTTCACTTCAGGAATCAGGATCGCCTTACCGTCCTCGTAGCGCGGCTCGTTCTCGTCGCCCTTGCGGTTGTGCGGCGCAAAGTACTTCTCGGCGATGTTGCGCGCGGTGCCGATGGCGGCGTCGAAGGTCTCGCGATTGTGCTCGGCAAAGCGCTCACGCCGGGTCAGGCCCTCGGCATCGAGGACTTCGTACAGCTCGAAAGCCAGATTGCGGGAACTGAGCAGCGTCTCGGACATGGCGGCCTACCTTAAAGAAAGTATGCCGCAGTCTAGGTAGGCCCATAAAAATGGGGAAGGAAGATAGATAAGGGTGATGGGGCGGCACAAGCCACAAGCTTCAAGCTGCAAGCAAGGGCAGTTTGCTTTTACTTGCAGCTTGTCGCTCGAAGCTTGTAGCTGCTTTTATCCGATCGTCATCAAACTGGCATTACCGCCCGCCGCCGCGGTGTTGACGCTCAAAGCACGCTCGATCACCAGGCGCTCCAGGGCAATGTTGGTTTCGCCCTGGGACAGGCCCTGAACGCCAACGATTGCGCCGCCACGCTGGGCGATCTGCTGGCAGACGCCGCGCAACTGGTCGGAATGGCCGTGATGCAGCACGGCATCGAACACCACCTCGTCCTTGTTCCAGTCGGCAACGCGCTTGATCCGTGCCTGGACTTCTTTCGGCAAACGGGCGAACAAGGCCTTGGTCAACTCGGTTTCCGGCCACACCGCCGAACCGCCCACTGCCAGCACCGCCGCCAGTTGCGTCAGCAGATCACCTTCAACTTCCGCCAGGCACAGCACGTGCTCGCGCGGCAGGATGGCGTAGCTGTTTTTCTCGCCGGTCGGGCCGGCCAGCACGCGGGTGATGCCGCTCTGCGATTGCGCCGCGTATTGCACGCACAGGGTGCTCAGATCGGCGAACTTGTTGTTGTCGGCCCAGGCTTTCAGGGCGTTCAACGATTGGCTCATGGCATCGCGCAAACGCACGTCCGGAGCGACGATGGCGTCACCGCGAGCGAAGGATTGTTCGATGGCATCGGTCGGACGCGTCGACAGCAGACGGTACAGATACAGCGGGCCGCCGGCTTTCGGGCCAGTACCCGACAGGCCTTCGCCGCCGAACGGCTGCACGCCGACCACGGCACCGACGATGTTGCGGTTGACGTAGACGTTACCGGCGTTGACGTTGTCGATCACCTTGGCGATGGTCTCGTCGATGCGCGTGTGCACACCCAGCGTCAGGCCATAACCGGAGGCGTTGATCTGGCCGATCAGTTGATCCAGCTCTTTGCGCTTGTAGCGCACCACGTGCAGCACCGGTCCGAAGATTTCGCGTTGCAGTTCGTCGAAGCTTTCCAGTTCGATCAGGGTCGGCATGACGAAGGTGCCGCGTTTGACCTCTTCACTGTCGGCAATCGCAACCTGGTAAACATTGCGACCTTTATCGCGCATGCCCTGGATGTGCTTGTCGATGCCGGCCTTGGCTTCGGCGTCGATCACCGGGCCGATGTCCACGGACAGACGCTCCGGGTTGCCGAGGCGGCTTTCAGCCATGGCACCTTTGAGCATTTCGATGACGCGATCGGCGGAATCTTCCTGCAGGCACAGGACGCGCAGCGCCGAGCAGCGCTGACCGGCACTGTCGAAGGCCGACGACACTACGTCGATCACGACTTGTTCAGTCAGCGCCGAGGAATCGACGATCATCGCGTTCTGGCCACCGGTTTCGGCGATCAGCGGAATCGGACGACCCTGGCTGTCGAGGCGACCAGCGATGTTGCGTTGCAGCAAACGCGCGACTTCGGTGGAACCGGTGAACATCACGCCTTTGACGCGCTCGTCGCCTACCAGACCGGCGCCGACGGTTTCACCGCGACCCGGCAGCAGTTGCAGCACGCCTTCCGGAATGCCGGCTTCGAGCATCAGGCGCACGGCCTGCGCGGCGACCAGCGGAGTCTGCTCGGCAGGTTTGGCCAGTACCGGGTTACCGGCGGCCAGTGCCGCAGCGACCTGGCCGCTGAAGATCGCCAGCGGGAAGTTCCACGGGCTGATACATACGACCGGACCCAGTGGGCGGTGGGCGTCATTGCTGAAGTCATTGCGCGCCTGCACTGCGTAATAACGCAGGAAGTCGACCGCTTCGCGCACTTCGGCGATGGCGTTGGCGAAGGTCTTGCCGGCTTCGCGAGCCAGCAGGCCCATCAGCGGCTGGATTTCGCCTTCCATCAAGTCAGCGGCGCGTTCCAGAATCGCCGCACGTTCGGCCGGCGGGGTGGCCTGCCAGATCGGCGCGGCGTTCAGTGCGCATTGAATGGCGTTGTCGACATCTTCAACCGTAGCTTCTTGAACATGACCGACCACATCGCGGTGATCGGCCGGATTCAGCACGGCAACCGGCGTTTCGTTGCTGGAAGCGCAACCGAGCATCGGCGCAGCTTTCCAGTCGTTGTGCGCAGTGGCGAGGAGGGCGCAGGACAGCGAGGCCAGACGATGTTCGTTGGCCATGTCGATGCCGCTGGAGTTGGCGCGCTCGGCACCGTACAGGTCACGCGGCAGCGGAATGCGCGGGTGCGGCAGGCCGAAACCTCCTTCCACGGTGGCCATCTGCTCAATCTGCGCAACCGGATCGGCGACCAGTTCCTGAATCGAAATCGACTGGTCGGCGATGCGGTTGACGAACGAGGTGTTGGCGCCGTTTTCCAGCAGACGACGCACCAGGTACGCCAGCAGGGTTTCGTGAGTGCCGACCGGAGCGTACACGCGGCACGGACGGTTCAGCTTGCCTTCGGAAACCTTGCCCACAACCTGTTCGTAGAGCGGTTCGCCCATGCCGTGCAGGCACTGGAATTCGTACTGGCCCGGGTAATAGTTCTGACCGGCGATGTGATAGATCGCCGACAGGGTGTGGGCGTTGTGCGTGGCGAATTGCGGGTAGATGACTTCCGGCACCGACAGCAGTTTGCGTGCGCAAGCAATGTAGGAAACGTCGGTGTACACCTTGCGGGTGTAGACCGGATAGCCTTCCAGACCCTCGACCTGGGCGCGTTTGATTTCGCTGTCCCAGTACGCGCCTTTTACCAGACGGATCATCAGGCGATGGCGGCTGCGGCGGGCCAGATCGATCACGTAGTCGATCACGTACGGGCAACGCTTCTGGTAGGCCTGGATAACGAAACCGATGCCGTTCCAGCCAGTCAGCTGCGGCTCGAAGCACAGACGCTCAAGCAGATCCAACGACAGCTCGAGACGGTCCGCTTCTTCGGCGTCGATGTTCAGGCCGATGTCGTATTGCTTGGCCAGCAGGGTCAGCGACAGCAGGCGCGGGTACAGCTCGTCCATCACACGCTCGTACTGCGCACGGCTGTAACGCGGGTGCAGCGCCGAGAGCTTGATGGAGATGCCCGGGCCTTCATAAATCCCACGGCCGTGGGAGGCTTTGCCGATCGAGTGGATCGCCTGTTCGTACGACGCCAGGTATTTCTGCGCGTCGACTTCGGTGAGTGCCGCTTCACCGAGCATGTCGTAGGAATAGCGGAAGCCCTTGGCTTCGAACTTGCTCGCATTGGCCAGCGCTTCGGCGATGGTTTCGCCGGTGACGAACTGCTCGCCCATCAGGCGCATGGCCATGTCGACGCCCTTGCGGATCATCGGCTCGCCGCTCTTGCCAATGATGCGGCTCAGCGAAGAAGTCAGGCCGGCTTCGTTGTGAGTGGAAACCAGTTTGCCGGTCAGCAGCAGGCCCCAAGTCGCAGCGTTGACGAACAGCGAAGGGCTATTGCCCAGGTGCGGATGCCAGTTGCCGGTGCTGATCTTGTCGCGAATCAGCGCATCGCGAGTGCCCTTGTCAGGGATACGCAGCAGCGCTTCGGCAAGACACATCAGCGCCACGCCTTCCTGGGACGACAGGGAGAATTCCTGCAGCAGGCCCTGGACAATACCGGCACGACCGCCGGCACTTTTCTGGTTGCGCAGTTTTTCCGCGATGGTCGCAGCGAGCTTGTTGGTAGCTTCGGCCATCGGGGCTGGCAGGCGCGCCTGTTCGATCAGCATTGGCACCACTTCCGGCTCGGGGCGGCGGTAGGCGGCGGTGATCGAAGCACGCAGAACCGATTGCGGCAGGATGCTTTCGGCGAATTCGAGGAAGCATTGGTGAGCGTGATCGGTCTGCACTTCGCCTGCGTCATCGGCGTCTTTGGCGGTCAAACCGTTCAACTCGGTCAGGGTTGCACCACCCTCGAGTTTTTCCAGGTAATTGAAAATTGCCTGCTTGATCAGCCAGTGCGGCGTGCGATCAATCGAGGTTGCGGCAGCCTTCAGGCGCTCGCGGGTCGGGTCATCGAGTTTGACCCCAAGGGTGGTGGTAGCCATATTTTTATCCTCATGGTTGCCACAGTTGCGTGGCATCAGCTGGCCGCAAGATTAGCCGTGCGCTGAATGAGGTGCAACCGGGTGCAA
The DNA here is from genome assembly GCF_036283065.1 of Pseudomonas moraviensis subsp. stanleyae. GTDB lineage: Bacteria > Pseudomonadota > Gammaproteobacteria > Pseudomonadales > Pseudomonadaceae > Aquipseudomonas > Aquipseudomonas stanleyae. The sequence goes on along the minus strand of NZ_JAADJI010000001.1, from coordinate 260,658 downwards.
CCCTTTTTTTGCCGGAATAATACGCAGCTCGTCAGGAATTAAATTCTGGAACGAAAGTGCTGCTCCTGCTTGGTGCTTTTGCTTCTAGCAAAGCGCCATGACTGCCACAAAAGGGAGCAAAAACACGGTGATCGTCGATTAATCCGACTGGGTGCAACTAATTCTGGCGAAACTGGTTGCACCTTATTTGCTTTGTTGCATAGCATTCGCCGCCAAGGTGCAACCGGGAATAACCCGGTGTACCGGCTGATGGCTTTCCTGGGGAAACATCAGTCTTAAATGCGCGGGATCCCGGATCGTCTGCCAAACGTCGTCGTTTGCGAGCGGTTCACCACCGCCGCTACATAAAAACAAAGCCAGGGCGTAACTCAATGAGCGTAAGCAATCCAACCCTGATCACATTCGTGATCTACATCGCAGCAATGGTGCTGATCGGCTTCATGGCCTATCGCTCCACCAACAACCTTTCCGACTATATTCTCGGCGGTCGCAGCCTCGGCAGCGTCGTAACCGCATTGTCGGCCGGTGCTTCCGACATGAGTGGCTGGTTGTTGATGGGCCTGCCGGGCGCCATCTACATGTCCGGTCTGTCCGAAAGCTGGATCGCCATCGGCCTGATCGTCGGTGCCTACCTGAACTGGCTGTTCGTCGCCGGCCGTCTGCGTGTGCAGACCGAGCACAACGGCGATGCCCTGACTCTGCCGGACTACTTCTCCAGCCGTTTCGAAGATAAAAGCGGCTTGCTGCGGATTATCTCGGCGGTGGTGATTCTGGTGTTCTTCACCATCTACTGCGCTTCCGGCATCGTCGCCGGTGCTCGTCTGTTCGAAAGCACCTTCGGCATGTCCTACGAGACGGCGCTGTGGGCCGGTGCTGCGGCAACGATTGCCTACACCTTTGTCGGCGGTTTCCTCGCGGTAAGCTGGACCGACACCGTACAAGCCACCCTGATGATTTTCGCGCTGATCCTCACGCCGATCATCGTGCTGCTGGCAACCGGCGGCGTCGACACCACGTTCCTGGCGATCGAAGCCAACGATCCAAGCAATTTCGACATGCTCAAGGGCACTACTTTTATCGGCGTGATTTCGCTGTTGGGCTGGGGCCTGGGTTACTTCGGTCAGCCGCACATCCTCGCGCGTTTCATGGCGGCGGACTCGGTGAAATCGATCGCGAATGCACGTCGCATCTCCATGACCTGGATGATCCTGTGCCTGGGCGGCACCGTGGCGGTGGGCTTCTTCGGTATCGCTTACTTCTCGGCACACCCGGAAGTGGCCGGTCCCGTGACCGAGAACCACGAGCGTGTGTTCATCGAACTGGCCAAAATCCTCTTCAACCCTTGGATTGCCGGGGTGTTGCTGTCGGCGATTCTGGCGGCGGTGATGAGCACCCTGAGCTGCCAGTTGCTGGTGTGCTCGAGCGCGCTGACCGAAGACTTTTACAAGACCTTCCTGCGCAAGTCCGCTTCGCAACTGGAGCTGGTCTGGGTTGGTCGTGCCATGGTGCTGCTGGTGGCGCTGATCGCTATCGCACTGGCTGCGAATCCGGACAACCGCGTACTGGGCCTGGTGTCCTACGCCTGGGCCGGTTTCGGCGCTGCGTTCGGTCCTGTCGTGCTGATCTCGGTCATCTGGAAAGACATGACCCGCAACGGCGCACTGGCCGGTATCCTGGTCGGCGCGGTCACCGTGGTGGTCTGGAAGCATTTCGAACTGCTGGGTCTGTACGAAATCATTCCTGGCTTCATCTTCGCCAGCCTGGCCATCTACTTTGTCAGCAAGGCAGGTGAGCCGACTCGCGGCATGGTTGAGCGTTTCCAGGCAGCGGAAAAAGACTTCCACCTGAACAAGTAATGCGCTGAGCTTCGGCTTACACGAAAACGGCCCGTCTCCTACCGGAGGCGGGCCGTTTTTTATTGCCTGTGATTTCTCGAATCCTGTGGAGATCCAGTGTGGGAGCGAGCCTGCTCGCGAATGCGGTGTGTCAGGCAATGTTGATGTCGACTGACATTCCGTCTTCGCGAGCAGGCTCGCTCCCACAGGGTTCGGCGGTGGTTTTGGAGATTTGTCTGTAGTCGAAGGCGCCGCGTTCTCAGGTCCTTTCAGCAAACAACGTAGGGCAAATCTGAATTTCCCGTCACCTGCTCATCACTCCTTGCCCCTCATGCAGAATCGCCCGCCCTCACACTGCAGAGAGACATCGGATGTTCGCGCCTGCCAATCAACCGCGTTTCACGTTGACCCTCGAAGGCGCCCAGCATGACCTCAAGGTCCTTGAGTTCACGGGCAGGGAAGCCATCAGCCAACCCTTTCGCTTCGAACTGGAACTGGTCAGCGAGCGGCCGGACCTGGATTTGGAAAGCCTGCTGCACGGTCAGGCGTTTTTGAGTTTTGATGCTCAGGGTTGCGGTATTCACGGTCAGATTTATCAGGTCGGACAGGGCGATTCCGGGAAACGTCTGACACGCTATCACCTCAGCCTCGTCCCGCGTCTGACGTATCTCGGCCATCGCATCAACCAGCGGATTTTCCAGCATCAAAGCGTGCCGCAGATCGTCACGCAGATCCTCAAGGACCATTCGATCCTGCGCGATGCCTTTGAGTTTCGCCTCGGCAGCGAATACCCGCAGCGCGAGTACTGCGTGCAATACGCTGAAAGCGATCTGGCCTTTATCCAGCGCCTGTGTGCCGAAGTCGGGATTCATTACCACTTTCAACACAGCCCCGAAGGCCATCTGCTGGTGTTCGGCGACGACCAGACCGTATTCCCCAAGCTGCCCGAGCTGACGCTGTATTTGCCGGGCAGCGGCATGTCGGCGGGCGCGCCGGCGATTCAACGTTTCAACGTGCGCGTGGAAACCCGTACCAGCGTGGTTACCCGGCGCGACTACAACTTCGAAAAGCCGCGGCTGTCCCTGCAAAGCCGCAGTGATGGTGAACAGCGTCCGGTGCTGGAGGACTATCACTTCCCCGGCCAATTCAACGATCGCGAAACCGGCAAACACTTGACCCGCCGCGCGCTTGAACGGCATGTCGCCGATTACCGTCAGGCCGAAGGCAGCAGCGATGAGTCCTTACTGGTTTGCGGGCATTTCCTGCAACTCACCGAGCATCCGCGCAGCGACTGGAACGATCTGTGGTTGCTCACTGCCGTCGAACATCGCGGCCGCCAGCCGCAAGTGCTTGAGGAGTCGGTGACCAGTGATGGCGAATCCTTCCAGGGTTACCGCAATACCTTCGTCGCCACGCCGTGGGATGTGATCTTTCGCCCGGCACTGGCGCCGGACAAGCCGCGCATGTCCGGTTACCAGCCCGCCGTGGTCACCGGACCGAAAGACCTGGAAATCCATTGCGATGAATATGGCCGGGTCAAAGTGCAACTGGCCTGGGATCGAGATGGCGAACTGAACGAGCACTCCAGTTGCTGGCTGCGCGTCGCCACCGGTTGGGCTCACGATCACTACGGCAGCGTGTTGATTCCGCGCGTCGGCATGGAAGTGCTGGTCGGTTTCATCGATGGCGATGCTGACAAGCCGCTGGTCATGGGGTGCCTGCCCAACGCCGCAACACCGGTGCCGCTGGATCTGCCGGCGGACAAGACCCGCAGCATCTTCCGCAGCCAGAGCAGCCCCGGCGGTGGCGGCTATAACGAACTGCGCATCGAGGACAAAAAGGGCGCCGAGGAAATCTACCTGCGTGCCCAGCGCAACTGGACCCAGCATGTGCTCAATGACCAGCAACTGCAGGTCGACAACCAGCGCAGTGTGGTGGTCACCGGCACTGCCCGGCATGAACTCAAGGCCGACGAGCAGCGCATCACCCATGGTCAGCGGCAGACCGAGGTCCGGCAGGATGATCATTTGTCCGTGCTTGGCGATCAGCAGGTTCGGGTGAACAGTCAGGCCACCAGCGCCTCGGCGCAGATCCATATCAGCGCGGGCCAGCAAGTGGTCATCGATGGCGGCGCGAGTGCGACAATTCAGGCCGGCGGGCAGTGGATCAATATCGGCCCCGGCGGGATTTTCAGCAGCGTGCCGATTGTCGTGGGCGGCGCGCCGATGGCAGCAATGAGTGCGGCACCAGTGGCGCCGGGATTGCCGGAGACACTGGCCGCTGCGCCGGCGGCGATTCTCACCGCCGCACAAATCATGAGTCTCAAAGGTGATGCGCCATTCTGCGAAGAGTGTGAGCGGTGCAAGGACGGTGTTTGTGCAGCCTGAAGTATTAACCCCCGAAGGTTGGCTGGCGCGTCAGCCGCTGCTGGCGTCGGAACAGCTGTTCGCGATTTTCAGCCGTGCCAGCGACGCCGATGCGTTCAAAGCCTGGCAGGGCTCGGCTCATCCGATCTGGGCCGAGACCATTTATGCCGAGTGGGATGCGGTGATGCCCTATGTGGGAATTGTCGCTGCGGACAGTGAGTTTTTACGCTGGGTAGCGGAAACCGACTCGCGGGACTGGGGTTGGCTGGCGGTGTCTTCGGCGGATCTTGAAGTGCTGGTCGAACATTTTCGCAGCCTGACTCAAGTGCTGATGCCGGACGGTAAGGCGGTGTTTTTCCGCTTTTGGGACGGTCGGTTTTTGCTGCCTCTTTTGCAGGCTGGCGAGGTCAATTCCGCGCAATTGCTGCCGGTGATCTCGCGAGGTTTGGTTAATGGGAAAGCCTTTGAAATCGGCGGCCGGGCGCTGGTTTCGGGGCGGGTCTTTCCGTGGTGGAGCGTGCCGCAATCGGTGTTGACGCAGACTGATGCCGGCGTGCTAATCGCCAATGTTCTGCAATGGCTGAGCGAGGAGCAACCGGCCATGTTCGAGGCATTTCCCGAGGCGGTGCTGCGCTGCAAGATCGGGCAGTTTTTCAAATTATCGATGTCGGAAGATTCGTCACGATCTGCGCTTCTGGAGTTTTTGCTGGCAGAGGCAGAGTGAAATTTCGGGGCAAACGCTTCGGACGTTTCCTTCGAATTGCGGCGGTTTTCATGAACTGGTGCGCGGTGGGTTGCAGGGATAGTCTTTCGTTGTCACTGCGAGAGTGGTGACAGGGTGAAGGATCTCCCGCAATCATGACGTTACAGTTCGTTGGTTTTTTGCGGCACTTGGTTTCAAGTTCGTAAGATCGTTCGCGGCGGCTGTGCGTGGGACACGCTTCGGCGTGGCCGAGGTCCATGATTGCTCGGTTCCTACTCTTGCGCACAGCTGCCACCCAAACCCGTAGGAAGGTGTGGCGGCGGCTCACGTTAATCAATCATGGAACGACAAAAATGGCCAATATGCATACTGATCCTCCCTACGAAAAAATCACCCCCCACCCCGACAACCGCTTCATGGCCCTGACCGGCAATTGCAGCGACATGCCCAGCCTGTTCATCGACACCCACGTGCCCCTCGACATCCTCATGGACGCCGCCAACTACCGCATTCGCGCCGTGGCCCAGGTCCTGGAAAACATGTGCATGCGCGGCTCGATCGAATGCGACTCCGTGATCCTCAGCGACTTTGCATTGCTGTGCGCCATCCCACTGCGCGATGGCTGCGATGTGCTGGACGTCATCGGCAAGCGCCTGCGCAGCTTGCCCGCCTGAAGATCAAAAGATCGCAGCCTTCGGCAGCTCCTACACGGAACCATCAATAGGAGCTGCCGAAGGCTGCGATCTTTTGATGTTGATGAAATCAGTGAGTCAGTCAGAGATGTAGGCATCTTGAGTTTTGATAAAGCGGTTGAACGCTTCGGAGTTGTAGATTTTCAGGCACGCAAGGAACACTACTTTCTCATTTGAGTGTTTGCTGCGTGAGGGTGTCTGCTCGTAAGCCGCCAACACGTAGCTCAGTGTTTCTTTATAGGGGTCGTGCAGCACTTGGAGCGTGTCTTCATTTTGCAGGATGGAATGCAGACCGTTGCCCATGAACGAATAGGCATTGGCGGACAGCGCGACGTCGTTTGCCATCGCGGAACGTTCGTTGAATGGCTTCAGGACGCAATGGCTCAGGCCATAGTTTTTTAGTGCCTGACGTGCTTGTTCAATATGGGTTTCGCCGAGGGCGAGGCATGGGTTTATCAGGCTGAGCAGGAAAATGATCAGATAGCGCATGAGTTTTTGACTTCCTGTCGTTCATGGTTAGCCAGTTTAACGCCATAAAAGCAAAGCCCCTCACCCTAGCCCTCTCCCAGAGGGAGAGGGGACTGACCGAGTTGCCTGGGTGAGGTACGCCGACCTGCGACTTCAGTGGTTAACTTCGCTTGGCCAAGGCTGGATGGTGGTGTTCTTTCTGGGGACTGACCGAGGTGTCTGGGTGTTGTACGCCGACCTGCGACTTCAGCGGTGACCTTCGTTTGGCCAAGCCTGAGATCACGTCGATCATTCAAGTCGATGTAACTCGCAAGATCACCACCGTCAGTCCCCTCTCCTCCGGGAGAGGGCTAGGGTGAGGGCAGGCTTTTGTCCGCTCGGCCGCCAACCCCTGACTTGCCGCCCGGTAAAAGGTAAACTTTGCGCCCTTCGCAGGAGCAGCCATGAATTATCGTCACGCCTTCCATGCCGGCAATCACGCCGATGTGTTCAAACACCTGACCTTGACCCGCCTCATCGCCCTGATGTCGCGCAAGGAACAGCCGTTTGCCTATCTCGACACGCACGCCGGCATCGGTCTGTACGACTTGCAAGGCGATCAGGCCAATCGCACCGGCGAGTACCTGGAAGGCATTGCGCGGTTGTGGGGTCAGCCGGATCTGCCGGCGCTGACCGCCGACTATATGAAGGTGCTGCACGAGATGAACCCCGATGGCCAGTTGCGCTATTACCCGGGGTCGCCGGAACTGGCGCGGCGTCTGACGCGGCCGCAGGATCGGGTGATGCTCAACGAGAAGCACCCCGAAGATGGCGTGTTGCTCAAGGACAACATGGCCGGCGATCGTCGGGTGAAAGTGCATCTGGGCGAGGGCTGGCATGTGGCGCGGGCGATGTTGCCGGTGCAGGAGAAGCGGGCGGTGATGTTGATCGATCCGCCGTTCGAGCAACTGGACGAGATGCAGCGTTGTGCAGCGTCGATGAAAGAAGCCATCGGCCGCATGCGCCAGACCGTGGCGGCGATCTGGTATCCGGTGAAGGATCAGCGTGCACTGCGCCGTTTCTATCAGGACCTGGCAGGCACGGGTGCGCCGAAGTTGCTGCGTGTGGAGTTGCTGGTGCATCCGTTGGACACGCCGAACAGCCTGAACGGTTCCGGGCTGGCGATCGCCAATCCGCCGTGGGGGCTGGAGGAAGAATTGCGTGAGCTGCTGCCGTGGTTGTCGAAGAAGCTGGGGCAGACCCAGGGCGGGTGGCAGATGGATTGGTTGATAGCGGAATGAAGCTGCAAGCTGCAAGCTGCAAGCTACAAGCTACAAGCTACAAGCTACAAGCTACAAGCTACAAGCTACAAGCTACAAGCTGAAGCGAGCACAGTGCTTGCAGCTTGCAGCTTGCCGCTTGCAACTTTAAGTGGGCATACACACGCCGGTGCCGCCGATTCCGCAATAACCTTCCGGATTTTTCGCCAGATACTGCTGGTGATAGGCCTCGGCAAAGTACACGGTCGGGGCCTGGTCGATCTCGGTGCTGATTTCACCCAGGCCGGCCTTGGCCAGTTCAGCCTGATACAGGTCTTTGCTCTTCAGCGCGGCATCCAGTTGCTCCGGTGTGGTCGCGTAGATCACTGAGCGGTACTGGGTGCCGATGTCGTTGCCCTGACGCATGCCCTGAGTCGGGTTGTGCAGTTCCCAGAACATCGCCAGCAATTCTTCGTAGCTGACCTTGGCCTTGTCATACACCACCAGCACCACTTCGGCGTGGCCGGTCAGGCCGGAGCAGACTTCTTCATAAGTCGGGTTCGGCGTGAAGCCCCCGGCGTAACCGACCACCGTGCTGACCACACCTTCGCGCTGCCAGAAGCGTCGTTCCGCGCCCCAGAAGCAACCGAGACCGAAAATCGCAAAGTCGACGTCCTGGAAGAAAGGACCGAGCAGCGGGGTGTCTTCGAAGACGAAGTGTTTTTCCGGCAGCGTCATCGGGGTTTCGCGGCCGGGCAGGGCTTGTTCTTTGGTTGGAAGCACGTTTTTGTTCACCAGAATTTCCGAGCGCAGAACCATGATCGTTCCTCTCAGTCAGGTTGGAGGTAAAAAGTCAGACCGCCAGTGTGCCGAATGATGCCGGAATTCGCACTATCCAATGTAGGAGCTGCCGAAGGCTGCGATCTTTTGATCTGTCCTTCAAAACAAGATCAAAAGATCGCAGCCTTCGGCAGCTCCTACAGGGATCTACGGTGTTTTAGAGACAGAGCGGCCCGCGCGGGTAACGCCTGAGCGCTTTGATCAGCTCGTCACCGGGAATCGGTCGGTCGAACAGATAACCCTGGCCGACGTCGCAACGATGCCGGCGCAGGAACGCCAGTTGCTCGGCGGTTTCGATGCCTTCGGCGACGACCTTGAGTTTGAGGTTGTGGGCCATGGCGATCACCGCGGAGGTGATTTCCATGTCGTCCTGGTTGTCCGGAATTTCGTGAATGAAGCTGCGATCGATCTTGATGATGTCGATCGGGAATTTCTTCAGATAGCTCAGCGACGAGTAACCGGTGCCGAAGTCATCCATGGCCAGGGTCAGGCCCAGACGCTTGAGCTGGTCGAGCTGCAAATGCGTGTCTTCGGTGGCTTCCAGCAGCAGGCCTTCGGTCAGCTCCAGCTCGAGCAGATTGGCCGGCAGCGCTTCTTCCTTGAGGATGTTGGCGATCGAGGCGACCAGATCCGGATCGGAGAACTGTTTCGGCGACAGGTTGATCGCCACTTGCAGATTGCCCAGGCCGGCAGCGGTCAGGGACTTGCTCATGCGGCACGCCTGACGGGCGATCCATTTGCCAATCGGAATGATCAGGCCGGTCTCTTCGGCGACGCTGATGAACTGGTCCGGGCGGATCATGCCGCGCTCCGGGTGGTTCCAGCGCAGCAGCGCTTCCATGCCCAGCAGACGTCCACTGCGCAGGCACAGTTTCGGCTGGTAGAACACGTCCAGTTCGTTCTGCGTGAGGGCGCGGCGCAGGTTGTTCTCGACGAACAGTTTGTAACTGGCTTCGGCGTTCAGCGCTTCGGTGAACACCTGCAACTGGTGTTTACCGTTGGCCTTGGCCTTGTGCAGCGCCAGGCCGGCGTTACGCATCAGGGTTTGCGGGTCGCGCCCGTGCAGCGGCGCGCAGGCGAGGCCGACGGAGCCGGTGACGCTGATCAACTGATTGTCGACGAACATCGGCTTGTCGAGGGTCATCAGCAACTGACTGGCGATCTGCTGCCCGGCCTCAAGGTCGGTGTCGTCGAGCAACACGGCGAACTCGTTACTGGCAAAACGCGCGAGGCTGCCACTCGGGCTGAGGCTGTTGCGCAGGCGCCGGGCGAGGCTGATCAACAGTTTGTCGCCGGTCTGGTGGCCGAGGCTGTCGTTGATCCGCTTGAAATTGTCGATGTCCACCAGCAACAGGCTGATCGGCGTATCGCTGTCGCGGGCGAAACGCTCATCGAGATTGCGGATGAATGCCGGACGGTTGCCGAGGTTGGTCAGGTTGTCGGTGTAGGCCAGGCGCTCGATACGTTGCTGCGCGAGTTTGGTCTGGGTGATGTCTTCGTAGATGCCGATGTAATGCGTCAGCTCACGGTTATCGCCATAGACCTTGGAAATCGACAATTGCCCCCAGTACGGTTCGAGGTTCTTGCGCCGACTTTTGAATTCGCCCTGCCAGCTGTTGCTCTGGGCCAGCGCCGAGGGCGCATCGAACAGCAGCTCGCTAAGATTTTCCAGGGCGGGCAGTTCCGACAGGCGCTGACCGTGGACTTCCTCGGTGGTGTACTGGGTGATCGCGGTGAAGCTCGGGTTGACGTACTCGACCACGCCGTCGCAGTTGACCAGCAAGAAGGCGTTGGCGCTTTGCTCGACCGCGCGCTGAAACAGGTGCAGGGCGCTGGTGGCGGTGCGCCGGTTGTGATTGTTGATCACTTGTGCGAACTGGTCGGCCAGCTCGCCGGCAAAGGCGATTTCGTCGGACTGCCAGGCGCGGGTGGCGCCGGTCTGTTCCAGACACAATACGCCGACAACCTGGCCGTCGACGCGAATGCTGGCGTCGAGCATGGCGTTGACGTCACGCGGGCGCATCGCCTCGGCCATCTCGCGGGTGCGCGGGTCGTGCATGGCGTTGTGCGCATCGATGGCGCGGCTGCTGTGCAGCGCTTCCATGTAGTCGGGGAAGCCGCTGATATCGATCGGCTCCGGCAGGATGTATTCCTGGGTCGCACGATGGTAGGCGGAAATCGGCAGCAGGCGCTGACCGTCGAGATTCCACAGGCTGGCGCAGTCGATCTCGTAGATGTCGCAGGCGCAGCGGGTGATCAGTTCGGCGGCTTCCTGCAGCGAGTTGTGCGTGCTGTAGCGCTGGCGGGCGAGCAACAGAATCAGATCCTGCTGGGCGCGCACGCGCTCCAGATGCTGCAGTTGTTCCTGCTGGGCACGCTGGTTCAGCTCAAGGGCGATTTGCAGGCGCGAATTCTGCGTTTCCAGATCCACCGAAGGCAGCGCCTGGTTCTCCTCGAACACCTCATCGACCGCCAACAGATAGCCGCGCAGCAAGTGCCGGTTGTGCTGTTTGTAGGCTTCGCCCAGTTCGAGGATGTTCAACGCCCCGGCGGCGGTGTGCAGGGTGTAGCGCACCACGTAATGCGCGCTGGTGCTCAGTTGCTGCTGGATCGCGTCGTGCAGTTGATAACGCGCTTCGGGCTCCATCAGGCTGGCGTAGGGCGAGCCGACCAGGGCGCAGAGCTCGACGGCCGGCTGGCCGAACTGGCGTTCGCAGTTGGGATCGAGGAACAGCATCGCCCAACTGGCTTCATTCAAGCGCTCGAAACGCAGCATGCCGAGCCGCGAGGGCACAGGCAACTGCGTCACTACCTCGGCCGCCATACGGCTGGCGGCATCGGGTTGGCTCTTCATGAAAGGAACTCGCTTGGAAATATGCTGAATGCGCCGGGCTCTCGCCCTCTTGTCTGTTGGCTGCGGCAAGGTTGCATCATTGCGACACCGACTGACAAGAGAGATGAAGGCCAAGTGCTATAAGAATATGTCGGCTGCAGTGAACATTTCTCCAGCGTCTGGGGCAAAAGAACAAAAGATCGCTGCCTTGAACTGCTCTTGCAGGCGCCACGTAGCCATGTAGGAGCTGCCGAAAGCTGCGATCTTCTGGTATTTCAACGCAATTTCATACTGATCGACTGCAACTTCTTGCCATCGCGGTCATGGTAATTGACCAATATCTGATCAGCCTCAACGACCACATGCGCAAAATTGTCCTGACTCACCACGGCACTGGTCAGCTCGTGCCGATAATCCCCGGCTGCCGTGCGCACCAGCGGTTGATCGAGGATAAACGTCGAGGCCTTGGCGTACGGCAGCAATTTGCTGTTGTGCAACGGCGAGGACACGATGGTGTGCACTTCGAAATCCGCGTCTTCGCTGTGACTCAGGCGACTGGTCAGTGAGCCATGAACGTCGCCGGAGACGAACACCACGTTCTTGATCCGCTGGCTGCGGATGGTTTCCAGCAGGCGCAGACGCTGTTCGGGAAAGGCTTTCCAGGCATCGTCACCGTTGAACTTGCGATCGGGATAGAACATCACGCTGGTCACCACGAACTTCACCCGTGCCGGGTTGTGGATCAGCCAGTCGAGCAGCGCCTGTTCCTGCTCAGCGTCGAGAATGCGCCGGTCTTCTTTCGACAGGTCGCGCCGCGTGCGACTGTCCGTCACGAACCAGGCGATATCGCTGTCGCCAAACTCATACCAGTAATGCTTCAAGGTATCCCGGTCTATCTGGCCCTCCTCATTACATGCATAAACCGGGCTGTGGCTGGCTTGATAAAGTTCATAAGCGGCCATGGCGTTGCGATATAAATCCTTATCCGCTGCTTTGGCATTGGCGGGCCAGTTATCTTCGATCTCATGATCGTCGAGCATCATGTAAGTCGATGTATTGGACATCAGTTGTTGAATATTCGGTTGCGAGAATGCCGTTCGATACTTTTTCAGAATGTCTTTGGCTTCGCGATCCGGTGCAATGATATTCAAATCATCTACATAAACTTGATCGCCGGTCATTATCACCGCACTGACCGGTAAATGACTGTTCTCGACGAGTTGATTGATCGAGCCAAAGATGCGGTCGCCCAGTTGCGGCAAGGAAGCGATACCTGCGGTGATCCGCAGATAACGGCACGAACCGACGATAAAGCCCCGCGGCTGGCTGGCCTGCGCGGTGCGCGTGCGAAAGCGGTAGAGCTGTCGCGGCCACTGCAATGGGAACTCCACCACCGTGTCGATGGTGTGCACCGGATTCATCGGGCTCAACCATCCGGCTTGATATTCGTATTCACAATCGGCTTCGAGATCCTGCAATACCAGGACACCCGACATGTCATTGGCTGGATTCAAAAGTGCAAATACGCTGTTGGACCATTTGTCCGCGCCGGCTTTGCGAGCGCGAACTCCGGCAAATACGCGTTTGCCGTCCTGTTGTTCGCCACGAAGAAAAATACGTACTTCGTTAGTTGTGGTGTGGCCCACGATGGGGCCGATAGTTGGTTTGAACATGATCGATTCCGTTCGAGATTTGAATAAACAAGAATTAAATAAGCGGAGCGCGTTGATGCAACTTTCCTGAGCAGAGGTTAGTTGGCCGGCGGCGGAAAATATTGGCGTGAAGTGGACCAGACCTGTGGCCGATGTCAGCGCAGGTTGTAGGAAAGAGGCGCGGTCCGGTTTATTTCGGGCAAAAAAAGCCCCGTCAATTGACGGGGTTGAGGTACGAGCGTGTGGCGCTCGAAAGGGTGCAGCAAGCGGCCCTCCGTTGCCGGAGGGCCGTTGGGTTACAGCAGGATGGTGCGGATGTCGCCCAACAGGCTGCCCAGACGCTGGGTGAAGCGTGCGGCTGCAGCACCGTTGATCACACGGTGATCGTAGGACAGCGACAGTGGCAGCATCAGTTTCGGCTGGAAGGCTTTGCCGTCCCAGACTGGCTGGATGGTTGCCTTGGAAACACCAAGAATCGCCACTTCCGGCGCGTTGACGATCGGCGTGAAGCCGGTGCCGCCAATGTGGCCGAGGCTGGAAATGGTGAAGCAGGCGCCCTGCATCTCGTCCGAGGACAACTTCTTGGTGCGGGCTTTTTCAGCCAGCGAAGCTGCTTCGGCAGCGAGTTGCAGCAGGCTCTTCTGGTCGACGTTCTTGATCACCGGCACGAGCAGACCATCCGGGGTGTCGACGGCGAAGCCGATGTTCACGTACTTCTTGCGGATGATCGCTTTACCGCTTGGCGCCAGCGAACTGTTGAAGTCCGGCAGTTCCTTGAGCAAGTGCGCGCAGGTCTTGAGCAGCAGCGGCAGGATGGTCAGCTTGACGCCAGCCTTCTCGGCCACGGCTTTCTGTGCAACACGGAAGGCTTCCAGCTCGGTGATGTCCGCGGAGTCGAATTGCGTTACGTGTGGCACGTTCAGCCAGCTGCGGTGCAGGTTGGCAGCACCGACCTGCATCAGGCGGGTCATCGGCACTTCTTCGATTTCGCCGAAACGGCTGAAATCGACCACCGGAATCGGCGGGATGCCCGCGCCACCGGTAGCGCCGCCAGCAGCGGCCGGTGCTTCCTTGGCCTTCTGCATCATCGCCTTGACGTAAACCTGCACGTCTTCCTTGAGGATGCGACCGTGCGGGCCGCTGGCGCCAACAGCGCTCAGCTCGACGCCGAACTCACGGGCCAGTTGACGCACGGCAGGACCGGCGTGAACTTTGGCGCCCGGTTTCGCTGGTGTAGCAGCCGGTGCGGCGGCTGGCGCGGCAGCAGATGCAGCGGCGGCCGGAGCAGCCGCGGCAGGTGCCGGAGCGCTCGGTGCAGCAGCCGGAGCCGGGGCCGCAGCAGGTGCGGCGCCTTTGACTTTGAGCTTGAGAATCAGGTCGCCGGTACCGACTTCGTCATCCAGCTTGATCGAAACGCTTTCGACCACGCCAGCGGCAGGCGATGGAATTTCCATGCTCGCCTTGTCAGATTCCAGGGTGATCAGCGACTGGTCGGCTTCGACGGTGTCGCCGGCCTTGACCAGCACTTCGATGATCTTCGCCTTGCCGGCCGAACCGATGTCCGGGACGTGGATGTCCTGAACACTGTCAGCGGCCGCTGCTGCCGGAGCAGCAGCCGGGGCTGGCGCAGCGGCGGCAGCAGGCGCAGCAGCCTGAGCCGGAGCGGCAGCAGCAGGGGCCGCAGCACCTGCCACTTCCAGATCCAGAATCAGGTCGCCGGTGCCGACTTCGTCGTTGAGCTTGACGCTGATGGCCTTGACCACGCCAGCGGCAGGCGAGGGGATTTCCATGCTGGCCTTGTCGGATTCGAGGGTGATCAACGACTGATCAGCTTCGACGCTGTCGCCGACCTTGACCTGGATCTCGATGATCTGCGCCTTGCCCGACGAACCGATGTCCGGCACGTGCACTTGCTGTACCGAAGCGGCAGCAGGGGCAGCGGCAGGCGCGGCAGCAGCAGGTGCGGCAGCCGGTGTCTCCTCGGCTTTCGCAGCAGGTGCGGCGGCAGGTGCAGGGGCCGCTTCAGCGGCGCCCTCGACTTCCAGCTCGAGCAGTTCGTCGCCTTCTTTCAGACGGTCGCCCAGCTTCACTTTCAGGCTCTTGATGATGCCGGCTTTCGGGGCCGGCACTTCCATGCTGGCCTTGTCCGATTCCAGGGTCAGGATGCTCTGGTCGGCTTCGATGCGGTCGCCGACCTTCACAAACAGTTCAATTACTTCACCTTCACCGCTGCCGATGTCAGGTACGCGAATGAGTTCGCTCACAAAATGTCTCCTCAGCAGTCCAGTGGGTTGCGTTTTTCCGGGTCGATGCCGAACTTGACGATGGCCTCAGCCACAACCTTAGGTTCGATATCACCACGGTCAGCCAGTGCTTCCAAGGCTGCCAACACCACGAAATGACGGTCGACTTCGAAGAAATGACGCAGTTTCTTGCGGCTGTCGCTGCGGCCGAAACCGTCGGTGCCCAGGACTTTGAATTCCTTGGACGGTACCCACTGACGGATCTGCTCGGCGAACAGCTTCATGTAGTCGG
Source organism: Pseudomonas moraviensis subsp. stanleyae (assembly GCF_036283065.1). Lineage (GTDB taxonomy): Bacteria > Pseudomonadota > Gammaproteobacteria > Pseudomonadales > Pseudomonadaceae > Aquipseudomonas > Aquipseudomonas stanleyae. The sequence continues at coordinate 245,496 of NZ_JAADJI010000001.1, read as the reverse complement.
TAGAGGCGATGACCGGACCCTTGCGACCGTTCAGGCACTCTTCGACGTAGCTCAGCTTCGGCTTCTGGCCAGGCTTGAGACGGTTGCTGCGTTCTACAGCGAGGCCGTCGCGACGCAGTTCGTTGAAGCTGGTGACGCTCCACACGTCAGCGCCGATGTTGAACTCTTCACGCAGGATCTTCGCCGCTTCACGCACTTCGCGCAGGATGGTGCCAGAGCCCATCAGCTGAACGTGGTGCGCCGCATCGCGAGTGTCTTCCTCGAGCAGATACATGCCTTTCTTGATGCCTTCTTCGGCACCAGCCGGCATGGCTGGCTGCTGGTACGACTCGTTCATCACGGTGATGTAATAGAAGATGTCCTGTTGCTCTTCGGTCATCTTCTTCATGCCGTCCTGAATGATCACTGCCAGCTCGTAGCCGTAGGTCGGATCGTAGGTGCGGCAGTTCGGGATGGTCGCGGCCAGCAGGTGGCTGTGACCGTCTTCGTGCTGCAGACCTTCACCGTTCAGGGTGGTACGGCCGGCGGTGCCGCCGATCAGGAAGCCACGGGTACGGCTGTCGCCGGCGGCCCAGGCCAGGTCGCCGATACGCTGGAAGCCGAACATCGAGTAGAAGATGTAGAACGGCAGCATCGGCTGGTTGTGGCTGGAGTACGAAGTACCGGCAGCGATGAACGAGCTCATGGCGCCAGCTTCGTTGATGCCTTCTTCAAGGATCTGACCTTTCTGGTCTTCCTTGTAGAACATCACCTGGTCTTTATCGACTGGCTCGTAGAGCTGGCCGACCGAGGAGTAGATGCCGAGCTGACGGAACATGCCTTCCATACCGAAGGTGCGGGCTTCGTCCGGGATGATCGGGACGATGCGCGGGCCGATTTCCTTGTCCTTGACCAGTTGCGCGAGGATCCGCACGAAAGCCATGGTGGTAGAAATTTCACGGTCGCCCGAGCCATCGAGGATGGCTTTGAGAGTGTCCAGATCCGGAGTCGGTACGCTGAAGCTCTGCGCGCGGCGCTGTGGCACGAAACCGCCCAGTGCGGCACGACGCTCGGCCAGGTAGCGGCCTTCGGCGCTGTTCGGCTCTGGCTTGAAGAACGGCAGGTTTTCCAGCTCGTCGTCCTTGACCGGGATGTCGAAACGATCGCGGAACAGCTTCAGGCTCTCGACGTCGACCTTCTTGGTGTTGTGCGCGGTGTTTTTCGCTTCGCCGGCACCGGTGCCATAACCCTTGATGGTCTTGGCGAGGATGACGGTCGGTTGTTCCTTGTGGTTGACCGCTTCGTGGTACGCCGCGTAGACCTTGTACGGGTCGTGGCCGCCACGGTTGAGTTTCCAGATCTCGTCGTCGGACAGATCGGCAACCATTGCCTTGAGTTCAGGCGTGTTGAAGAAGTGCTCGCGAACGAACGCGCCGTCTTTGGCTTTGTAGTTCTGGTACTCGCCGTCGATGACTTCGTCCATGCGGCGTTGCAGGATGCCATCGACGTCCTTGGCCAGCAGCGGGTCCCAGAAACGGCCCCAGATGACTTTGGTCACGTTCCACTGTGCACCGCGGAACACGCCTTCGAGTTCCTGGATGATCTTGCCGTTGCCGCGAACCGGGCCGTCGAGGCGCTGCAGGTTGCAGTTGATGACGAAGATCAGGTTGTCCAGCTTCTCGCGGCCGGCCAGGGAGATCGCGCCCAGGGATTCCGGCTCGTCGCACTCGCCGTCGCCCAGGAAGCACCAGACTTTCTGTTTGCCCGGCTGAATGAAACCGCGGTGCTCCAGGTACTTCATGAAGCGCGCCTGGTAGATCGCCTGGATCGGACCCAGACCCATCGATACGGTCGGGAACTGCCAGAAGTCAGGCATCAGCCAAGGGTGCGGATAGGACGACAGGCCTTGACCATCGACTTCCTGACGGAAGTTGTTCATCTGGTCTTCGGTGATGCGGCCTTCCATGAATGCACGGGCGTAAACGCCTGGCGAGGTGTGGCCCTGGAAGTAGATCAGGTCGCCGCCGTGTTCGTCGGTCGGGGCCTGGAAGAAATAGTTGAAGCCGATGTCATACAGGGTCGCGCTGGAAGCGAAGCTGGAGATGTGACCACCCAGGTCCGAATCTCGCAGGTTCGTGCGCATTACCATGGCCATCGCGTTCCAGCGTACCAGCGAGCGAATGCGGCGTTCCATGAACAGGTCGCCAGGCATGCGTGCTTCGTGGGTAACGGGGATCGTGTTGCGGTAAGGCGTGGTGATCGCGTAAGGGAGCTGCGAGCCGCTGCGGGTCGCGAGTTCGCCCATACGGGTCATCAGATAGTGAGCACGGTCTTCGCCTTCTTTGTCGAGAACCGATTCCAGGGCGTCCAGCCATTCCTGGGTTTCGACGGGATCGAGGTCTTGCATGGCTTGCTCCAGGGCGGAAAGGCTTCCAGAATCGGTTGCCTGAGTTTGCGACTGGCCTTGTGGGCAGACGATTTAAAATTCTTGGATTGCCGACAGGTTGTTCCGGCGGCGTGTAGTTTTACTACAAATCTTCCGGCATTTCAGCCTTTCGAATGTATAGACGAGTAGTAAAACTACAGATGAAAGGCTTGTGGCCTCCGACTGCGTTGTGAGAATAATCGTTAAGGCGGCTCGATTTCCATCCGAATAAGGTGAAAGTTTGATGCTGGATGCCAAAGAAGAAGAAATTTCAGCTATTTCTAACTTTTGTTCGACAGTCCTTCGCGTAGCGGGTTTTCATCATTCACTACAAGCGGCCCTTTATACGCCGATCAAGGATAGACCATGACCCTGCCCGCGCTTGCCGAACTGCCCGCCATTCTCCTGCCGTTGGTCAGCCGATCCGAGCAGTCGTTCCGTACGGCCGTCGCCGCCCTTGAAGATGATCACGGCCTGTCGAACTGGACCCCGGAGCGCTGGGCGCAATTCGCCCGCGTCACCGCCGCCAGCGAGTTTGTCATTGAACAGAGCATTCGTGACCCTTTGATGTTGCTGGCGCTGGTGGCGTCCGGCGAACTCGACCGACCCTTTGCGCCCGGCGAGTTGCGCGCGCAGATCGCTGCCGCCGCGAACAGCGCGCAGTACGAAGATGAGCTCGGCCGCGCCTTGCGTCGCCAGCGCGCACGGCATCAGGTGCGGATCATCTGGCGCGACCTGACCCGTCAGGCCGATCTGGTGCAGACCTGTCGCGACCTCTCGGACATGGCCGACGCCACCATCGATCAGGCCTATCAATGGCTGTACAGCCGCCATTGCGAACAATTCGGCACGCCGACCGGGCGGCGCAGCGGTCTGCCGCAGCAGATGGTCATCCTCGGTATGGGCAAGCTCGGCGCCGTCGAACTGAATCTTTCTTCGGACATCGACCTGATCTTCGCCTACCCCGAAGGCGGCGAAACCGTTGGCGTGAAGCGCTCGCTGGATAATCAGGAATTCTTCATCCGCCTCGGCCAGCGTCTGATCAAGGCACTCGACCCGATGACAGTCGATGGTTTCGTTTTCCGCGTCGACATGCGCCTGCGCCCATACGGCTCGTCCGGCGCATTGGTGCTGAGCTTCAATGCGCTGGAGCAGTATTATCAGGATCAGGGCCGCGACTGGGAACGCTACGCGATGATCAAGGCGCGGGTGGTGGCTGGCGATCAGGTCGCCGGAGCGCAGTTGCTCGACATGCTGCGGCCGTTCGTTTATCGGCGCTATCTGGACTTCTCGGCGATCGAAGCGCTGCGCACCATGAAGCAGTTGATCCAGCAGGAAGTGCGGCGCAAGGGCATGGCCGACAACATCAAGCTTGGCTCCGGCGGCATCCGCGAAGTCGAGTTCATTGCTCAGGCCTTTCAATTGATCCACGGCGGTCGCGATCTGAGCCTGCAACAGCGTCCTCTATTAAAGGTGCTGAGCACGCTGGAAGGGCAGGGCTATCTGCCGCCGGCGGTGGTCAGTGAATTGCGCGAGGGTTACGAATTTCTGCGTTACACCGAACACGCGATTCAGGCGATTGCCGACCGTCAGACGCAGATGCTGCCGGACAGCGCGCAGGATCAGGCGCGCATCGCCTTCATGCTGGGTTTCGCCGATTGGCCGGCCTTCCATGAACAGCTGATGTACTGGCGCGGACGCGTGGCCTGGCATTTCGCCCAGGTGATTGCCGATCCTGACGAGGAAGAAGGCAGCGAAAGCGAAGTGGTGGTCGGCGGTGAATGGCTGCCGTTGTGGGAAGAAGAACAGGACGAAGAGGCCGCGTGCCGGCAGTTGGAAGAGGGCGGTTTCGTCGATGCCGGCAAAGCCCTGAAGGCGCTGGCCGGTTTGCGCGGCAGTCCGCAGTTGCGCGCGATGCAGCGGCTGGGGCGCGAGCGTCTCGACGCTTTCATTCCGCGACTGCTTGCGCAAGCGGTTGAGCATGACAATCCCGATCTGGTGCTTGAGCGTGTGCTGCCGCTGGTAGAGGCGGTGGCGCGGCGTTCGGCGTATCTGGTTTTGCTCACGGAAAACCCCGGCGCGCTGCGACGTTTGTTGACCCTGTGTGCGGCGAGCCCGTGGATTGCCGAACAGATCACTCGCTTCCCGTTGCTGCTCGACGAATTGCTCAACGAGGGCCGCCTGTTCAAGCCGCCGCTGGCGCCGGAGTTGGCGGCCGAGTTGCGCGAACGCTTGACCCGAATTCCAGAAGACGACCTCGAACAACAAATGGAAGCCTTGCGCCATTTCAAACTGGCGCATCGCTTGCGCGTGGCTGCCTCGGAAATCGCCGGCAGTCTGCCGTTGATGAAGGTCAGCGATTACCTGACCTGGCTGGCCGAAGCGATTCTCGAACAAGTGCTGGCGTTGGCCTGGCGGCAGACGGTGGCCAAATACGGCACACCGCTGCGCACCGACGGCACCTTGTGCGATCCCGGTTTCATCATTGTCGGTTATGGCAAGGTCGGCGGTATTGAATTGGGGCATGGTTCGGATCTGGACTTGGTGTTCATCCATGACGGCGATCCGCAGGCGGAAACCGACGGGCCGAAATCCATTGATGGCGCGCAGTTCTTCACGCGCCTGGGGCAGCGGATCATTCATTTGCTCACGGCGCAGACCAACTCCGGCCAGCTCTATGAAGTGGACATGCGTCTGCGGCCGTCCGGCGCTTCCGGGTTGCTGGTGAGTTCCCTCGGCGCGTTCGCCCGCTATCAGGAAAATGAAGCCTGGACGTGGGAGCATCAGGCTTTGGTGCGCGCGCGGGTGCTGGTGGGCAGTCAGGATGTTGGCCAGGCCTTCGAGAAAGTCCGTGCGCAGGTGTTGGGCAAGCCGCGGGATCTGACCAGACTGCAACAGGAAGTCAGCGAGATGCGCGCGAAGATGCGCGATAACCTCGGCACCCGCAGCACTGCGGCGGGGACGGCGGCAAATGCTTTTGAGGCTGGTGTGCCGTTCGATCTCAAGCAGGACGCCGGAGGTATCGTCGATATTGAATTTATGGTGCAATACGCGGCCCTGGCGTGGTCGCACAGCCATCCGCCGCTGCTGCGCTGGACCGATAACATCCGCATTCTGGAAGAGCTGGAACACGAAGGGCTGATGCCCGCCGAAGATGCCAGTCTGTTGCGCGAGGCCTACAAAGCCTACCGCTCCGCCGCCCATCGGCAGGCCTTGCAGAAAGACGCGGGCGTGATCGCGGGAGACCAGTTTGCCGAAGAGCGGCAACAGGTGTTGCGAATCTGGCGTGAGTTGGGACTAAGCTGAAACGCGCCAATAAAGGCAATGAGATTCAAACGGTGGGAGCGAGCCTGCTCGCGAATGCGCAATGTCAGTCAACATCAATGTTGAACGTGCCGGCCCCTTCGCGAGCAGGCTCGCTCCCACAGTGATCTGCGGTGAGCGCAGTGATGTGAACAGATGCAAAACCCTGTAGGAGTGAGCCTGCTCGCGATAGCGCAGTGACAGTCGACAGTCATGTTGAAGGAAGTGACCCATCGCCAGCAGCGCCGCTTCCACAATGATTATCGAGGCGGGGAGGCGTAGATGCCTCCCCGGTTCGTTTTTGGAAACCACATGAATATTCTGATCGTTGGGCCCAGTTGGGTCGGTGACATGGTGATGGCGCAGACACTGTTTCAGTGTCTCAAGCAGCGCCACCCGCAATGCGCAATCGACGTGCTGGCGCCAGAATGGAGCCGGCCGATCCTTGAGCGCATGCCCGAAGTGCGCAAGGCCTTGAGCTTCCCGCTCGGCCACGGTGCGCTGGAACTGGCGACGCGCCGGCGCATCGGCAAATCCCTGCGTGGTCAGTACGATCAGGCGATCCTGCTGCCCAATTCGCTGAAATCGGCACTGGTGCCGTTTTTCGCCGGCATCCCCAAGCGCACCGGCTGGCGCGGCGAATTCCGCTACGGTCTGCTCAACGACGTGCGCATCCTCGACAAAGAACGCTATCCGCTGATGATCGAGCGTTTCATGGCCTTGGCCTATGAAGCGAACGCTGAATTGCCGAAGCCGTACCCGCGCCCGAGTCTGCAAATCGACCCGGTGACCCGCGAAGCGGCACTGGTCAAGTTCGGCCTGACGCTCGATCGTCCGGTCCTGGCCCTGTGCCCCGGCGCCGAGTTCGGCGAATCCAAACGCTGGCCGTCTGAACATTACGCGAAAGTTGCCGAAGCACGCATTCGCGAAGGCTGGCAGGTATGGCTGTTTGGCTCGAAAAACGATCATGCCGTGGGCGAAGACATTCGCGCCCGGCTGATCCCGGGTTTGCGCGAAGAGTCGGTCAACCTCAGCGGCGGTACCTCGCTGGCCGAGGCCATTGATCTGCTGTCCTGTGCCGATTCCGTTGTGTCCAACGATTCCGGCCTGATGCACGTCGCCGCGGCGTTGAATCGTCCACTGGTCGCGGTCTACGGCTCGACCTCGCCGGGCTTCACCCCGCCGCTGGCCGAGCAGGTCGAGATCGTTCGCCTGGGCATCGAATGCAGCCCGTGCTTCGATCGCACCTGCCGTTTCGGTCATTACAACTGCCTGCGCCAGCTGATGCCGGACGCGGTCAACGATGCCTTGCAGAAGTTGCAGGGCTCCGTGGTCGAGGTTCATTAACTTGCGGGTATTGCTGATCAAGACTTCATCGTTGGGCGACGTGATTCACGCGTTGCCGGCGCTGACCGACGCCGCCCGCGCGATCCCGGGGATCAAGTTCGACTGGGTGGTGGAAGAAGGCTTCGCCGAGATACCAACCTGGCACCCGGCGGTCGGTAAAGTGATTCCGGTGGCGATCCGCCGCTGGCGCAAGAATCTGTGGAAAACCATCACCAGTGGCGAGTGGAAACGCTTCAAACAGAGCGTGCGCGCGAACAAATACGATCTGGTGATCGATGCCCAGGGCCTGTTGAAGAGTGCCTGGCTGACCCGCTACGTCAAAGCCCCAGTGGCGGGCCTGGATAAAACCTCGGCTCGCGAGCCGATGGCTGCACGCTTCTACGACCGTAAACTCGCCGTCGCCCGTGGCCAGCACGCCGTCGAGCGCGTGCGCCAGTTGTTCGCCATTGCTCTGGGATACGACTTGCCCAAAGGCCTCGGCGATTACGGTCTCAACGTCGAACGTCTGGTCGAGTTGCCGCGCAAGAATGCCTTCGTGGTGTTCCTGCACGGCACCACCTGGGACACCAAGCACTGGCCGGAAATCTACTGGCGCGAGCTGACCGAGCGGGTCGGCTACCTCGGCGTTGGCGTGAAGCTGCCGTGGGGCAACCCGCAGGAAAAGGCCCGCGCCGAACGCATTGCCGCCGGCTTCAAACACGCCGAAGTGCTGCCGAAGCTGAATCTGGCCGGCGTCGGCAAAGTCCTCGCCGGCGCGCAGGCTTGCGTGGCGGTGGACACCGGTCTCGGCCACTTGGCCGCTGCGCTGGATGTGCCGACGATTTCGTTGTTCGGTCCGACCAACCCGGGCCTGACCGGCGCCTACGGCAAGCTGCAGATTCATCTGGCCAGCGACTTCCCGTGCGCGCCCTGCCTGCAGAAAAAATGTACCTATCAACCGACCGAGCAGGATGCCCGTCAGTTTGACCTGAAACGCGAGCAGCCCTTGTGCTTCACGCGTGTAAACCCCGAGCGTGTCGCCAGCAGACTGAGCACGTTATTGATGGCTGAGGAGCTGCGCTGATGCAATTGGCATTCGTCCTGTACAAATATTTCCCGTTCGGTGGCTTGCAGCGCGACTTCATGCGCATCGCCCTCGAATGCCAGAAGCGCGGCCACCGGATTCGCGTTTATACGCTGATCTGGGAAGGCGACGTACCGCCGGGATTCGAAGTGCTGGTGGCGCCGGTCAAAGCGTTCTTCAATCACCGCCGCAACGAAAAACTCAGCGCGTGGATGGCAGCGGACCTGGCCAAGCGCCCGGTCGATCGCCTGATCGGCTTCAACAAGATGCCGGGCCTGGACGTCTACTACGCCGCCGATGGCTGCTTCGAAGACAAGGCGCAGAACCTGCGCAACTCGCTGTACCGCCGCTGGGGCCGCTATCGCCATTTCGCCGAGTACGAGCGCGCGGTGTTCGCCAAAGACGCGAAGACCGAAGTGCTGATGATTTCCGAAGTGCAACAGCCGCTGTTCATCAAGTATTACGACACGCCTCTCGAGCGCTTCCACCTGCTGCCGCCGGGCATCGCCCAGGATCGTCGGCGTCCGCCGGATGCCGATGAGATTCGCGCCGGGTTCCGCGCCGAATTCGATCTCAAGGACGACGAGTTGCTGCTGGTGCAGATCGGCTCCGGCTTCAAGACCAAGGGTGTCGATCGCAGCCTGAAAGCGCTGGCCGCGTTGCCAGCCGAATTGCGCAAACGCACGCGGCTGTTTGTAATCGGCCAGGATGACCCCAAATTGTTCCAGATGCAGAGTGCGACGCTGGGCCTGGGTGACAACGTGACCTTTCTCAAAGGGCGCAGCGATATCCCGCGTTTCCTGCTCGGTGCCGACCTGTTGATTCATCCGGCCTACAACGAAAACACCGGCACCGTGCTGCTGGAAGCGCTGGTGGCCGGGTTGCCGGTGCTGGTCAGCGCGGTCTGCGGTTACGCCCATTACATTGCCGATGCCGATGCCGGGCGAGTGCTGGACGAGCCATTCGAGCAGGCGCAACTGACGCAATACCTGAACGAGATGTTGAGCAACGACGCTGCACGTGCGGCCTGGCGCCGCAACGGTCTGGCCTTCGCCGAGACGGCCGACCTCTACAGCATGCCGCAGCACGCGGCCGATGTGATTCTGGCGGAGCACGCTTAATGAAGTTGATGCTGGCTGAACCGTTCAAAAGCCTCTGGGCCGGACGCGACCCGTTCGCCGCAGTCGAAGGTTTGCAGGGCGAGGTATACCGCGAGCTGGAAGCGCGCCGGACATTGCGCACGGAAGTCGACGGCCATGGTTTTTTCGTCAAGATTCACCGAGGCATCGGCTGGGGCGAGATCTTCAAGAATCTGCTGACCGCCAAGCTGCCGGTGCTCGGCGCCGGGCAAGAGTGGAAAGCCATTCAGCGCTTGCAGGAAGCCGGCGTGCCGACCATGACTGCTGTCGCGTACGGCGAAAAGGGCAGCAATCCGGCGGATCAGCATTCGTTCATTGTCACCGAAGAACTGGCGCCGACCATCAGCCTCGAAGACTTCAGCATCGACTGGGTCAAGCAGCCGCCCGAGCCAAGGCTCAAGCGCGCGCTGATTGCAGAGGTCGCGCGGATGACCGGCATGATGCACCGCGCCGGGGTCAATCACCGCGACTGCTACATCTGCCACTTTCTGCTGCACACCGACAAACCGGTCACGCCGCAAGATTTCAAACTCTCGGTGATCGATCTGCACCGAGCCCAGACCCGCGCAAAAATCACCCGGCGCTGGCGCAACAAGGATCTGGCGGCGCTGTACTTCTCCGCGCTGGACATCGGCCTGACCCGTCGCGACAAGCTGCGTTTCCTCAAAGGCTATTTCCAGCAACCGCTGCGGCGGATTCTGGCAGAAGAGGCGCCACTGCTGAGCTGGCTGCAAGGCAAGGCCGACAAGCTCTACGCGCGCAAACAGCGTTACGGGGATGCGCTCTGATGGCGGGCTGGACTCTTGAGCCGCAGTACAGCGACCTCGCCGAAGACTTCGGCAGCCTCGAAGCTGTGTTTGCGTTACAGGGCGAACGCCTGACTCGCGACCCGCTGTCGGAAGTCGTTCGGGTGCGGCGCGCCGGCGTCAATTACTACGTCAAGCGCTACGTCGGCGCCGGTAAAGGCCTGCGCCGCTACCTCGGCAAGCCGCGCGTGAAGATGGAATGGCAGAACCTCAAGCGCTTCGCCAAGTGGGGCATTCCAACCGCTGAAGTGGTGGCCTGGGGTCTGGAGCGGCGCGGCGCCGCTTATGACCGTGGTGCGATGATCACCCGCGAGTTGCCCAACACCGAGGATCTCTCGGCGCTGGCCGAACGCAAGGATCCCAAGCTCAAGGATCGTGCCTGGGTTGACGGTGTCAGTCGGCAACTGGCCGGTTATACCCGGACAATGCATGATCACCGTTTTACCCATAACGACCTGAAATGGCGCAACCTGTTGATCGACGATCAGGCGCGCATCTTCCTCATCGATTGCCCAAACGGTGAGTTCTGGCGCGGCTTCTGGCTGAAGTACCGGATCACCAAGGACCTGGCCTGTCTCGACAAGCTGGCCAAATATCACCTGTCCAATACCCAGCGCCTGCGCTTCTATAAGCAATACCGCCAGTGCGATCGGCTCGATGTCGCCGACAAGAAACGGATTCGGCACGTGGTGAGATTTTTTGAGGGACGTGAATGACTGATTTTCTCGCCGAACAAGACCGTGCGCTGCTGGAGCGTCACGGTCTCGGCACTTTCGACGCGCTGTGGGCCAAGCAGCTTGAGGCGGTGGATGAGCCCAACACCGCCGGCGGCGGCTGGAGCAGCGTGTTCCGTCTGGATCTGGAAGGCCAGGGTTATTACCTCAAGCGCCAGAGCAATTACCTGACGCGGACCTTGCATGCGCCGTTTGGCGAGCCGAGCTTTGCCCGGGAGTTTCGCAACATCAGCCGCTACCGCAAGCTTGGCATCCCGGCATTGCAAGCGGCGTATTTCGGTGAGCGCAAGGTAGAGGGTGAAGTGCGCGCCATTCTGCTCACACGCGCACTGGATGGCTGGAGCGATCTGGATTCGCTGCTGGCGCGCTGGGCGCAGCTCAGTGCCGCGCAGCATTCAGCCATTCTCAATGCTTGCGGGCTTCTGGCGCGGCGGCTGCACGGCGCGCGTCAAGTGCATGGCTGTTTCTATCCCAAACATATTTTCCTGCGCGCCACCGGCGACGCCTTTGAGGCGCAACTGATCGACCTGGAAAAAACCCGGCCGCTGTTGTTCGGAATGCGTGATCGGGTCAAGGACCTGGAGCCATTGCAACGTCGCGCGCCGCAGTGGAGCGAGGCAGACTTGCGCCAATTGCTCGCGGCTTATCTCGATCAGCCGACTGACAGCTCGCTGCTCGACAGCTGGCTTGTGCGGCTGACGGCGCGGCGCAGCCACAAGGAGACCCGCTGATGCAATTGTCCGAGCTGGCCCGCTCCGGGCGCGCACCTTCACTGCCCCTTACCGTGACCCTGGCGGACGCCGCCGGCACGGCGGATCTGCAATTGCTGAGCCTGCTGCGGGTATTGCCAGGGCAGCGCTACGTTGGTGCAGGGGTCTGGCGCGGTCGGCCGGTATTGGCAAAACTGTTGGTTGGGAGCAAGGCCGCCCGGCATTTCCAGCGTGAGCTGGAAGGCGTGCGATTGCTCGCCGCACAGGGCCTGACCACGCCGCTGCTGCTGGCCGATGGACTGCAAGACGGCGAGGGTGGCTGGCTGCTGTTCGAATTTCTCGAAGGTGCCGAAAGCCTTGGTGATGCCTGGGCCAAGGTCGAGTCTCTGCCGGCGCTGGCCGATGAGCAGACGGCCGTATTGGCCGAAGCGCTGGATGCTATCGGTCGGATGCACGGCAAAGGACTCTGGCAGGAGGATCTGCATCTGGACAACCTGCTGCGTCATGGCGGTCAGTTGTATCTGATCGATGGCGCCGGCGTTCGTGCGGAAACGGCAGGGCAGCCATTGTCCCGACAAAAAGTGCTGGAAAACCTCGGGGTTTTTTTCGCTCAGCTACCCAGGTTACTTGAGCCGTTCACCGAAGAGTTGCTGGTGTATTACCTGTTGAGCAACAGCGAGCATGCCTTGCCGCTGGAGGCATTGCAGAAGCAGATCGACAAGGTCCGTAGCTGGCGACTCAGGGATTATCTGATCAAGGTCGGCCGCGACTGCACCTTGTTTGCGGTTCGCCGCGGCGCATTCGCCTTGCGCGCCATTCGCCGCGAAGAAGAAGCCGCCATGCTGCCGGTGCTCGAACAGGCCGACGCGTTGCTTGATCGGGGGCATCTGTACAAAACCGGCGGCGCGGCCAGCGTCGGCCGAGTCGAGGCAGACGGCCGTATGCTGGTGATCAAGCGCTACAACATCAAGGGTTTCGCCCATTGGCTCAAGCGCTTCTGGCGCCCGAGCCGGGCCTGGCATTCGTGGCGCGAAGGCAATCGCCTGGCGTTCCTTGGTATCGCCACGCCGAAACCGCTGGCGGTACTGGAACAGCGCTTTCTGTGGTTGCGCCGCAGTGCCTATCTGGTAACCGAATTTCTGCCGGGGCCAGACATCATCGAGCGCTTTGCACCGTACGTGGAAAATGGCCAGGCACCGGAAGCCGAATTGCACGCGCTGGACCAACTCTTCGCACAATTGATCGCTGAGCGGATCAGCCATGGCGATTTCAAAGGCCATAACCTGTTCTGGCACGCGGATCGCTGGGCGCTGATCGATCTCGACTCGATGTGCCAGCACGGCTCTGTCAGCAGCTTTGCCCCGGCCTACGCCCGGGATCGTGCGCGGTTCATGCGCAACTGGCCGCCAGGCAGTGCGTTGTATCAGGTCATTGATCAGCGCCTGCCGAAAGAGGTCTCGAGCGCGGGGTGACTCCTGTTCGCGAGCAGGCCGCTTCCTGCGATGGACTCGATCCCCTGCGGATCCGAGTCCGCGGGCAGTAACGGACAAAACACAGCGACTTGTCCTACAGTTTCTCCAGAAGCCATGAACTGTGCCCTGCTCGATCTCGATGCTAATTTGCCTGACGATATCGGAGGGCGAATCTTGAGCATGAAAAAAATTCTGACGCTGAGCGTAATGTCTGCGGTTCTGTCCGGCTGCGGCAGTGTTTCAACCGTTTTACAGGGCGACGCCGATGCTGCCCGTGACTTGCGCAAAAAGAAGACCTATTGCCAGTCGATTCCGCGCATTTACAGTGGACTGGCCTTCGATTTTTGCACTTTGAATGCGCCGCCCGATCCGACGGGGATGCTGGCGCCCTTCGTGTTGCTCGATCTACCGCTGTCCGCGGTGTTCGATACGCTTTCGCTGCCTTACACGGTTTATCGGCAGATTACCGATTCAAATCTGAGTATTTACTGGCGCAGAGACGGCTATTGAGTCGTTGAGCCTGTTGATTCGGACCAATCGTGCAGGTCGCTATTCGCACCGGGTAATTCCCCTGATGTTTACGCTATAATCCCGCCCTTTAGCTGCCACTCGTCCTGTGCGAGGGCACATCAATACTCAAGGCGCATCGCGCCTGCATGCAGACTAAAGAGGCTAGACCCCTGTGGCATTGACGATTCTTGGCCTGTCCGGCGCCCTTAGCCATGATCCTTCCGCAGCGTTGTACATCGACGGCAAGCTGGTCGCGGCGGCTGAGGAAGAGCGCTTCGTACGCGATAAACATGCAAAGAACCGCATGCCCTACGAATCGGCGAAATTCTGCCTCGAGCAGGCCGGCATCAAACCGTCCGACGTTGACGTGGTAGCGATTCCATTCGCGCCGATCAGCCTGTTCGGCAAGGCCCGCTGGCATTACGCCAAGCGCTACTGGTATGCGCCGGATCGTGCTCTTGATGCGATCCTGATGGGCAACCGTCGCTACAAGCGCTATCGCAACAAGATCGTCTGGTGCCTGGAGCAACTGGGCTTCGATCCGAAGAAAATCAAGATCGAGCCGGTCGAGCACCACTTGGCCCACGCTTCCAGCGCCTATCACTGCTCGGGTTTCAAAGAGAAGACCGCGATCCTCGGCATCGATGGCAAGGGCGAATACGCCACGACGTTCTTCGGCTACGGCGAAAACGGCAAGATCCACAAGATCAAGGAATTCTTTGATCCGGACTCCCTTGGTGGTCTGTACGGTGCGATCACCGAATTCCTTGGCTTCGAGATGCTCGACGGCGAGTTCAAGGTCATGGGCATGGCGCCATACGGCGATGCCAGCAAATATGATTTCTCGCGTCTGGCCTCGTTCGAGAATGGCGAACTGGTGATCAACACCGATTACGCCAACGTGATCGGCCTGCGCCGCTATAAAGAGAAGGGCAAAGGCTTTTACTTTTCGCCGAAGCTGATCGAGTGGCTGGGTCCGAAGCGCGAAGGCGACATCGCTGACGAGCCGTACATCCACTACGCCGCGAGCATGCAAGCGCTGTTCGAAAAGCTGGCGTTGCAGATGATTGACCACTATCTGGGCGACGTCCTCAAGGAAACCGGCAAACTGGCTTTCGCCGGTGGCTGTGCGTTGAACGTCAAGCTCAACCAGAAAATCATTGCGCGCGACGACATCAAAGAGCTGTTCGTACAGCCTGCGTCCGGCGATGCCGGCACCGCCGTCGGCGCTGCTGCTTACGTGTCGCACGCCCGTGGCGTACCAGTCGAGAAGATGGAGCACGTCTACCTCGGCCCGTCCTATAGCAACGAAGACGTGATTGCCGCCTGCGCCCGTCACGAGAACAAGCCGACCTGGCGCAAGCTCGACAACATGCCGGAGCAGATCGCCAAAATCATGGTTGAAGGTAATCCTGTGGCCTGGTTCCAGGGTCGCATGGAGTTCGGCCCGCGCGCATTGGGTGGTCGTTCGATCATCGGGTGCCCGAGCATTCCCGGTGTGGCTGACCGTATCAACCATCAGATCAAGTTCCGCGAGCGCTGGAGGCCTTTCTGCCCGTCGATGCTCGACACGGTTGCGCCGCAGATGATCAAGATCGACCACCCGGCTCCGTTCATGACCTTCACTTTCGAAGTCGCCGAAGAGTGGAAAACCCGCGTGCCGGAAGTTGTCCATGAGGACGGTACTTCCCGTGCCCAGGTGCTCAAGCGCGAATACAATCCGCGCTACTACGACATGATGAAGGCGCTGGAAAACCTGACCGGCAACGGCGTATCGCTGAACACTTCGCTCAACCGTCGTGGCGAGCCGATGATCTGCTCGCCCACCGACGCCCTGAACATGTTTTTTGGCTCTGACCTGCAATATCTGATCATGGAAGATATTCTTGTCGTCAAAGAAGGCGTGCAAGGAAACAGTCTTGACTGAAACACTGATCAGCGTCGTCATTCCCGCGTACAACTACGCCCATTCGCTGCCTCGGGCCGTGGAATCGGTGTTGGTGCAGTTGCATGATGCGGCGGCGGATCTGCTGGTTATCGATGACGGGTCCACTGACTCGACGCCTGAGGTGATGCAAGCGTTGCTGATCGAGCATGCCGGGCGTTTTCGTGCCATACGCCAACGCAATGGTGGGCTGTCTTCAGTTCGCAATCGCGGGATCGAGGAAACCACCGGGCAATTTCTGATTTTTCTCGATGCAGATGACGAGATGGCTCCCGGTGCTCTGGCGGCGCTATCGCAACACATCGCCATTCATCCTGACACGCGGATGATCATCGGCGCTCATTGGTCGATCTTCTCCGGTGGCAAGCGCAGCCTGCAGGCTGTCAAACCGCTGCCAGCCACGGTGCGACAACGAGTCAGGGGCTATCTGCTGGACAAGACGGTGTCGATCTCAAATGGCGCCTGTGCAATGCATCGTGAGGTATTCGCGCCGGGCAACTATCCGGAGCACCTGCGCAACGTCGAAGATCTCCCGGTTTTTGCCCAGGTGTTGGCGCACTTTCCCTGCACGGTGGTCGAGCAGCCACTGGCGCTCATTTACAAGCACGCCGACAGCATGCGCCACGATTTGCGCCAGAGCCTGGCGGCGGGTTCCGAGCAGGTGGTCGGTGAAGTTTTTTCCAGGCAACGGATGCCAGAAGAGTTCCAGGATTTGCGCCAGGCTTATCTGGCGCAGCGTTGTCTGTCGTTGTTCCGCGATTGCTACTCCCATGGCGAGTATGCCTTGGCGAAAACATTCTATATGCAAGCGTTGCGTGCCGATTGGCGCATCCTCGGACGCTGGTCATATATGCGCAAAGCCTTGCGTCTGCTGTTCAAATAAAGCGATCGTGTTTTTTTGCGTACCTGTGGCGCGTGATGTTGAGGGGGCTGGGTGAAAGGTACGGACAGTAAATTGGCGGTCAAGGCTGTTCGGTTGTTCAGTGAACGGCCGGTAAGTGTGGCGTTCTGGGCAAGTATTTTACTGTCGCTGATTGCTGTGGCGGGTACCGCAACGGTCGGGCGCGACGCAGCGTTGTACATCGATATCGCACACCAGGTTGTCTTGCATGGGGCAGATGTGGCCTGGGCGCATTTCGACTGGCCGTGGTTCTCCATTCTTCTGGCCCTGACTCATCGCTTCCTGCTGTTGCCGCTGGAGTTGAGCGCCTATCTCTGGTGCGGTCTGTTTTTCGCCGGCACCAGTGCTCTGATGGTCGATTGTATTCGCCGACGCTCTCCCGAGATTGCCGGCTGGGCGTGCCTCATTGTGCTGGCGATGCCCGCGGTCAATGCTTTTCGTAATGACATCATCCGCGAATGCGGTTTCTGGTTTTTCTGCACGCTGGCGTTATGGCAGGCGCTGCGGTGGCAAGCGCTGGGCGGTTGGATCAGGGCTGGACTGATTCACCTGGCGATCGTGGCTGCGGCGCTGTTCCGGCTTGAGGCATTGCTGTTGTTGCCTGCGCTCGGGCTGTGGCAAATGCCGGGTGTGTGGCGCTCTGGCCAGCGCACTCGTTTGCTGCAGTTTGCTCTGTTGCCGGTGGTGGGGCTGTTGGTTGCATCGGCGTTTGGAGTGTTCATGTCGGCGCGCTTCATGCTCTATCTGGACATGATTGCACCGCACAGCGTCTACGCCTCGTTTCAGATGCTGTCCGAACAATTTGGCAACTCGCTGATCAACAAGTATTCCCAGGATGAAGCCGGGCGCATCGTGTTCTTCGGCCTGCTGGCGACGATGACGATTACATTCGTCAAGCTGATGGGGCCATTCGCGGCGCCTTTTGTCCTGCGTCGCAACTGGGGGGTGCTGGGTGTTTACTGGCGTGACTATCGTCCGTTTGCCTGGGCGGCATTGCTGTATCTGGTAGTGCTGATGCTGTTTTTCATCAAGCAGCAATTCATGAATGCCCGTTATCTGAGCTTTCTCAATCTGCTGTTCGTACCGCTACTGGCGATGGGGCTGGCGGCGTTTGCCCGGCAGTTTCCGCGCTGGACCAAAGTGCTGGTCGTGGCGGCGTTGCTGGTGATGCTGTCGAATGTGATTTCGACTGGCGCAGGCAAGACCCATTACGTGGCCGCCGGGCGCTGGATGTCCGCGCACGTTGAGCCTGACGCCAGCGCCTGGTTCGAAGACGGTCGCATCAGCTATTACGCGGGGCGGGGTTACGTGCTGCCGACGCTGACCCGTGAACAGGCGATGTCGCCCGAACACGCCGGTGAGTATCGTTATTTCCTCATCGAAGGGAAGGGCGATGAGCCGTGGTTGGGCGAATGGCTGGCGACACACAAAATGCGCATCATCGAGCGCTTCGCCAATCGCAAGGGTGCGACGATTCTGGTGATCGGCAAGTAAGGCTCAATCCAGCAGCAGGCGCAGGCGTTCGATCAGCGCAGCCTGTCGCTTGCTCGGCAACGCCTGGCGGTAACCCTCAAGAAAAGTTTTCCCGGCATCACCGCCGAGCAGCCATTGCCGGTCTTGTTTGTAGCGGAGCAAGTGGGCGAAGTTGCGCAATCGCTTGCTGTCGCTCAGGGCGCGCTTCTGGCAACGCAGGTCGGCGATGTCGATCAAACCGAGCTGATTCTCCGGTGTCTGCACCACGTTGCCAAAATGCAAGGACCGGAAATAAACGCCTTTTTCATGCAGTTGCGCAATGAACGCGCCCAGCTGACTGCGCAACGTCTCGGTTTCTTCGGGCGTGCCCTGCAATTGCCGTACGGTTTCGCCTGCCAGCGGCGCGTAATAGACGCCGTCGCGCTGAATGCTCGGAATGCGATAAACCGCGAGGACGTTCGGACAGAGGATGCCACGCTGCTGCAACGCCTTGGTGTTGTTGGCGAAGCGCTGGGCATAGGGAAAGAACAGCGCCGAGCTCAGCAGGCGTTTGCGGCGAAACAGCTTGAGCATGCGACCGTCGGCCAACCTGAGCACCTTGTCGCCAGAACCGTCGGCTTCGAGTACCTGAGCACCTTTGCGCAGTGCCTCGTAAGTGCTGTGATCAATCGATTGCATGCCTGACTCCCCATCATGAGCCGGCTATCTTAACCGACTTGCCCAATGGCTGGCGCCCGGTGATGTTGATCGGCGCAAAAGGGCCTGTGATATCATCGCCGCCTCACTGATTTACGCGGATTCCCATGAGCAGTCCTGAACCGAAAGCCCAGTCAACGCTGGCGATCTACTTCCGCCTTTTGGCTTACGTGCGTCCTTACGCCGGCCTGTTCATCCTGAGTATCGTTGGCTTTCTGATCTTCGCATCGACCCAACCGATGCTCGCCTACATCCTCAAATATTTCGTCGACGGCCTGGCCAATCCGGAAGCCAGCCTGTTTCCCGGCAACCCTTATCTGGGCAAGTTGCAGTTGCTCGAAAGCGTGCCTCTATTGATCGTGCTGATTGCCGTGTGGCAAGGCGTCGGTTCCTATCTGGGCAACTACTTTCTGGCACGAGTCTCTCTGGGCCTGGTGCATGACCTGCGCGTGGTTCTGTTCAACAAGCTGCTGGATCTGCCCAACAGCTATTTCGACAAGAACAACTCCGGCCACCTGATTTCCCGCATCACCTTCAACGTGACCATGGTCACCGGCGCCGCCACCGACGCGATCAAAGTAGTGATCCGTGAAGGCATGACGGTGATTTTCCTGTTCTGCACTCTGCTGTGGATGAACTGGAAGCTCACGTTGGTCATGGTCGCTATCCTGCCGGTCATCGGTCTGATGGTGAACAGCACCAGCAAGAAATTTCGCAAGCAGAGCAAAAAGATTCAGGTCTCGATGGGTAACGTTACCCACGTCGCATCCGAGACGATTCACGGCTACCGCGTGGTTCGCAGCTTCGGTGGGGAAACCTATGAAAAGATGCGCTTCCGTGACGCCAGCCAGAGCAATACCGACAAACAGCTGACCATGACCAAGACTGGCGCGGTGTATACGCCGATGCTGCAATTAGTGACGTACAGCGCCATGGCAGTGGTGATGTTTTTGGTCCTGTACCTTCGTGGTGATGCGTCGCCGGGTGATCTGGTGGCCTACATCACCATGGCCGGACTGCTGCCCAAACCGATTCGCCAGCTTTCCGAAGTCAGCTCGACGATCCAGAAGGGCGTGGCTGGCGCCGAGAGTATTTTCGAACAGCTGGACGAGCCGGCGGAAGTCGATCACGGCACGGTCGAGCGCGGCCGTCTGCAAGGTCGCCTCGAGGTGCGCAACCTCAGCTTCCGTTATCCGAACAGCGAGAAAAAAGTCCTCGATGACATCAGTTTCGTCGTCGAGCCCGGGCAAATGGTGGCGCTGGTCGGTCGCTCCGGCAGCGGCAAGTCCACCCTGGCCGGCCTGATTCCACGCTTCTACCAGCATGAGCAGGAGCACGGGCAGATTCTGCTCGATGATGTGCAGGTGCAGGACCTGACCCTGCGCAGCCTGCGTCGGCAGATTGCCCTGGTGACCCAGCAGGTCACGCTGTTCAATGACACGGTGACCAATAACATCGCTTACGGCGATCTGGCGGGCGCACCGTTCGATGAGGTCAAGCGCGCGGCCACCGAAGCCTACGCCGATGAGTTCATCATCAAGATGCCGCAGGGCTACGAGACGCTGGTCGGCGAAAATGGCGTGCTGCTGTCCGGCGGTCAGCGTCAGCGCATCGCCATTGCACGGGCATTGCTCAAGGATGCGCCGCTGCTGATTCTCGATGAGGCCACATCGGCCCTCGATACCGAATCGGAACGGCATATCCAGGCGGCTCTGGATCATGTTGTGCAGAACCGCACGACGCTGGTGATCGCTCACCGTCTGAGCACCATCGAGAAGGCCGACCTGATTCTGGTCATGGACGAAGGCAAGATAGTGGAGCGCGGCACTCATACCCAGCTCCTGGCGCAGAATGGCTATTACGCCCGCTTGCACGCCAAGGAATTCGAAGAAGGCGACGAGCCGCAACCGACCCATGTGACCGACCTATGCTGACGGCTTTTCGCGCCTGGCGAGAGCGCGGCTGGAGTGAGATCGATCACGCAACCTACGCTCAGGCCTGGCAGCGCTTCGGTGGCAGTTTTGCAACTCATCCCGAAGTGGTGGAGCGGTTGTCGACGTTTGTCGGCATCAAGCTGCACTACCTGGGCTGGATCGTCGACGACGAAGTCGTCGCGGCTGTTGCTTGCTGGGGAAGGCACGCCGCGCTGTCCAAAGAAGTGCTCAAGCGCGAAGGCAAGCGTGGGCTGCTCGACATGGGCAACGCCGAACTGATTCTGCCGATTGCCGCGGATGTCGTGGTTCCGGTGCGACAGCGCATGGCTTATGTTTCGCAACTCAACGCCGAGCAGATCAGCACCCTTCGCGCACAGCCGGAAGGGCTGGCACTGGCGCGGTTGCCTGAGGATTACTCGAAGAAGTTTCGCTACAACCAGCGTCGCGAACAGCGTCTGCTGGAAGAGGCGGGCGGTTCGCTGGTGCCGATGTCTGACTTGACACCAAACGAGCAGGCCGTGGCTTATGGCGATCTGTTCCAGCGCCGCTGGGGCTTTGAGGTGCCGGGCAAGGCCGGACTGGTCGAAGTGTTCACACTGCTGCGCGAGTTCATGACCGGGTCGGTGGTGATGCTCGAGTCGGCACCGGTCGCCATCCAGATTCTCTACCGTGTCGAGGCGCCGCAATGGGTATCGCTGGAATACGTCAACGGCGGCGTTGACCCGCAAAGCCGCGAGTTCAGCCCCGGCAGCGTGTTGAGTTTCGTCAACACCCAGCAGGCCTGGGCGGATGCTCAGGCACTGGGCAAGACGCTGCGCTATTCGTTTGGCCGTGCCGACCGCGAATACAAGGATCGCTGGTGCCACACGGTGCCCGTCTACAAGGTCTGAATCCATGACTGCTCGCAAGCAACAGCTTCTCAAGGCGCATCGACGCAGCAAACGCTTGTTCCTTATGGTGTTTGTGATTGCGCTGGTGGCGGCCGGCTTTTTGCTCGGCTGGTGGCTGGTGCCGGTGCTGCTGGTGTTGGCCTGGGTGGCGCACGAGGCGTGGTTTGCCGACCACCTGTTCTATCGCACAAGCGACGACTATCAGTACGACTTTCCCAGCGAAACGCCGCGTCAAGCCGTGGCACTGGATGCCGGAATCGTGCGTTTGAGCGAGCCGCTGGCGCCGGGAGAAACGCTGCTGCTGGAGCTCAAGGTAACGGCCAACTGGTTGGGCCGCTGGCGGGATCCTTATGTCGAACTAGGTGACGATCGCCAGGATTTCGAGCGTGGCGTCGGTGGGCGGCGCTTTCTCAATCTGTCCGGGCAAGCCGCAGCGCTTGGCGAAAACGCGCTGACAGTCCGTGGTCGGCATTGCACGCTGAGTTCCAGCGGCACGCTGTGGGTCATGAGCAATTCCGATTACGCGCAGCAGCGGGTCATGGTCATTGCGCCTCACGCCGATGATGCCGAACTGGCTGCGTTCGGCCTTTACAGTCGCTGCGAAGAAGCAAGCATCGTCACCCTGACCCAGGGCGAAATCGAGGCCGAAGACTTCCAGCGCCTGGGTCTGGACAAGGCTCAGGCAGCTCGGTTGAAGGGCAGGCTACGCAGTTGGGACAGCCTGAGCATCCCGTTATGGGGTGGCGTGCCGGCCAGTCGATGCGTGCAGTTGGGTTACTACTGCCTGCAATTGCCGGCGATGGCCGAAGAGCCGAACACATCATTCGGCTCGCGGGAATCAGGCGAGGACGATGTGCGCAGTGTTCGGCAGCACAATCCGTTCAAACTGCCGGGCGATGTCGATGGCGCGCCGACCTGGGTCAATCTCGTCGGCGATATTCAAGCATTGCTTGAGCACTTTCGCCCGGAAGTCGTCGTCACTCCGCATCCCGAGCTGGACCCGCACAGCGATCACGTCGCTTCCACCCGTGCCGTGCTGGAAGCCATCGCCGCCAGTGCGTGGAAGC
Organism: Pseudomonas moraviensis subsp. stanleyae; assembly: GCF_036283065.1. Classification (GTDB taxonomy): domain Bacteria; phylum Pseudomonadota; class Gammaproteobacteria; order Pseudomonadales; family Pseudomonadaceae; genus Aquipseudomonas; species Aquipseudomonas stanleyae. The sequence continues at coordinate 223,102 of NZ_JAADJI010000001.1, read as the reverse complement.
CGTCGACCTTGCTGATGTACGCCAACCACCTGCATGACAATGATCGCTGGCCGATGGGCCCGGCCGGTGGCGGTATCGCCCTGCCGCCGGCGATCGAGCCGTTACCGTCGGATCGTTTGTGGAGCCCGGTGCTGTCGGCGGATGTGCAATTGGACAAGGCCATGGCGCTGGCCATGGAGCATGACTTGCAGGGCCCGCTCGGGTTCAAGCGGCAGTTGCGCCGGGTGATCCAGCAGGTGCTGGCCGGGCGTCGCTGGCCGGTCACAGGAAGTAATGAGTTTTTCCGCAAGGCTGTCCGGCGTCACGAACTGTTCTGGGTGCGTGACCTTTCAGATTGAGGCGGACGGCGCTTTCCCCTGTGTTAATATCGCGCCCCTGTTCATTTTGTATGTGGGTTGCTCCATGAAGTTGTCCATGCCGCGTTTCGATCAAGCCCCTGTCTTGGTAGTCGGCGATGTCATGCTCGACCGTTACTGGCATGGCGGAACCTCACGGATTTCCCCTGAGGCGCCGGTGCCGGTGGTCAAGGTCGAGCAAATCGAAGACCGTCCGGGCGGTGCCGCGAACGTTGCCTTGAACATTGCCGCTCTAGGTGCGCCGGCGTCGCTGGTTGGTGTGACCGGTGATGACGAAGCCGCCGACAGCCTGAGCAACAGTCTCAAGGGCGCCGGCGTACGTGCTCTGTTCCAGCGCATTGCGCACCAGCCAACCATCGTCAAGCTGCGGGTCATGAGCCGGCACCAGCAGTTGCTGCGTATCGACTTCGAAGAACCGTTCGCCACCGATGCGCTGGCGCTCGGCTCGCAGGTCGATGACCTGCTCGAAGGCATCAAGGTGCTGGTGCTTTCCGACTACGGCAAAGGCGCGCTGAAAAACCATCAGGCGCTGATTCAGGCCGCGCGGGCGAAAAACATCCCGGTGCTGGCCGATCCGAAGGGCAAGGACTTTTCCATCTACCGTGGCGCGAGCCTGATCACCCCGAACCTGAGCGAATTCGAAGCCATCGTTGGCGGTTGTGTCGACGAGCACGAGCTCGTCAGCAAGGGCGCGACGCTGATGCACGAGCTTGAACTCGGTGCGCTGCTGGTCACTCGTGGCGAACACGGCATGACCCTGCTGCGCCCGGATCAACCCGCGTTGCATTTACCGGCGCGTGCCCGAGAAGTGTTCGACGTGACCGGCGCTGGCGACACGGTGATCTCGACCCTGGCGGCTGCGATTGCTGCCGGTGAGGATCTGCCCCACGCCGTGGCCCTGGCCAACCTGGCGGCGGGTATTGTGGTCGGCAAGCTTGGCACCGCGGCCATCAGTGCCCCGGAACTGCGACGCGCCATTCAGCGCGAGGAAGGCTCCGAGCGCGGTGTGCTGGGTCTTGAACAACTGGTGCTGGCCGTAGCCGATGCCCGCGCGCATAACGAAAGAATCGTCTTCACCAATGGCTGTTTCGACATTCTTCATGCCGGCCATGTGACCTATCTTGAGCAGGCACGGGCCCAAGGCGATCGACTGATTGTCGCAGTCAACGACGATGCTTCGGTCAGTCGCCTGAAAGGCCCCGGTCGCCCGATCAACAGCGTCGATCGGCGCATGGCGGTGCTGGCCGGTCTGGGCGCGGTAGATTGGGTCATAAGCTTCCCTGAAGGCACGCCGGAAAACCTGCTGCGCGAGGTCAGGCCTGATGTGTTGGTCAAGGGCGGCGATTACGGCATCGACCAGGTGGTCGGCGCCGATATCGTGACGGCTTACGGCGGCACCGTAAAAGTCTTGGGGCTGGTGGAAAACAGCTCGACGACGGCGATTGTCGAAAAAATCCGCAGTCGCTGAGATCAGATGAATTTTTCCCGTTGTGTACCGCGTGTGAACGGATTTTGCCTTGGGGATCTCACCGTTTCCGTTGATGTTGGCAGGTTTGAATCCGCTGCGCTTGCCTGCTTACGTTGCGTGGTCATTTAATCTATGAAAGTCATGCTTCTGGTGATGGACGAGCAGCGAGTCATTCTCGACCGGCTCTACGACATCGTTCAGCAGAACTGCGATGAGTGTTTCATCTATCGTCTGAGCAAGCAGCAGCAGATGAACCTCGGAGCCTTCCTGGCTTCGGTCGAGTACCAGACCTTTGATCGCGTGGTGATTTTCTCCCGGGTCAAACGTCTGGCGCCGCAACTGCGGGTGCTCAAGTGCATTCCCGGGCTGGTGTTTCTCGAGCACGATGCTTATCAGAACTACATGCCGGCCAGTAAGTACCGTGGTGTTTACTCGCGCCTGTATAGCCGATTGCCCAGCTGTCGGGCACTGGTTTCCGGCGCAGTCGTCGCGCGCAAGATGCTCGCTGAAGGTATCGATACCGTGTTCGTCTCCAAAGGCTACGACGAGCAGATGCTGCACAATACCGGCGTCGAGCGAGACATCCCGATCGGCTTTTTGGGCAGCCTGAAAAGCACCGAATACGCCGAGCGCAAGGCCATGCTCGAATCGCTTTCGCGCCGTACCGGTATGCTCGTGACGCGTACCAAATCGGGTACGGAATATCTTGAAACCCTCAACCGCATCAAGATCTTTGTCAGCGCCGATATCGGCATGAACGAATTCATGATCAAGAACTTCGAGGCCATGGCCTGCGGCTGTGTGCTGCTGGCCTGGAGCCAAGGCGAAGAAGACCGCTTGCTCGGTTTCGAAGACATGCACAACACGGTGTTCTACCGCAGCGAAGACGAGGCGGTGGCGAAGATCAAGCTGCTGCAGGACGACCCGGAACTGGCGCAGCGAATAGCCAGCAACGGCCAGGCGTTCGCCGAAAGTCGCTATTCGTTTGCGCGGGTCGGCCAGGCACTCGCCGAAGCCATCCAGCGTGAGATGCGCCCATGGCAGCCGCCGTCGGCGTTCACCCGGTTCTGGGTCAAACTGCGCTACGGCATGAAGGTGCCAGCCTGAATGACGGACGAATACATGGCGCTGGATGCGCTGCCCGGTGGCGACCAGTCGGTTTTGCAGGCCTTGCCCGATGCACTGCGTGAATGCCTGAGTCGCGCCGCCCGAGTGGTGCTGATCGCCAATAATCCCGCGATTACCGCAGCCGACTTCGCGGCGCTGAATATCGGCGCGGATGACGTCGTCGTCAGTTTCAATCACTGCATCAAGGCGACGCTGCTCAACGAGCAAAGCGTCAATCTCTTCGTGCATGGCTACAACGCGCCCGATGCCTATTTCTTCGGCTTGCCCGGCAATGCGGACGTACAGCGCCTGTTCGACCGCGCGGGCGATCACTGCTTCACCATGCTGGTGGGGTGCGCGGCGCCGATGTGTCCACTGCCGCGCGTGGCGATGTATTGGGATCGCATCCCGTTGCCACCGCTGTGGAACTACCCGGTCGACCGCCCGGGGGGCAAACGCTATGTCGGTCCTTCCACGGGCTTCAACACGCTGGTGCTGTTCGATTGGCTGCGCGGGCATGTCGGTTATACCTATCAGTTGATGACCTTGGGGTTCTCCAACGAGGCGGGAAAGTTGTGGGGTGGCCATGCCTGGGATTACGAGCGGGACTGGTTGCAAAAGTCCGATGTGATTGTCGTGCCGCTGCAACCCCGGCGCTGGTGGCAGAAACTGTTCAAGCGCAAATAAGCGGCGCCGCAGTCAGTTGTCTGCCGGGCCGAATCATTTCTTCATAGGTGCAATCGAGTGGTGAAAATTGCCGTGGCATTTTTCGGGATTCCGAGGAATTCCCAGATTTGCTTCCCCTCCATCGAGCAGAACGTATTGGCACAGTTGCCTGCGGGCAGCGACATCCAGTGCTTTTATCACTTGTATAAAGTCGATGAAGTGCAGAATTCGCGTTCCGGTGAGAAGGGTGACCTGGCGGCTGACAACTACCTGCCCTTCGAGACCATGAGCGGCGCGCTTACCTCGACCGAAGGTGTGCTGGAGCGCTGGGATTTCGAGCAGGTCAAGGCACAGGGTGATACTTGGGCCGATGACTATGCATCGCTGCGCAACCTGATTTATCAGCTCAACTCATTACACACCGTCACCACCGAGATTGAATCCTTCGATCCGGATTTCGTCGTGTTCGTGCGGCCGGACAATTTCTTCCACACGGCGCTGCCAGGCTACGTGTTCAACCACGCCGAGGCGCGGCGGCACAACGTTTATATTCCCGACTGGCAGTGGTGGGGCGGTCTGAATGACCGTTTTGCCGTATGCGGGCGCGATACCTATGTCGCCTACGGCAAACGCATCGAACGCATCTTCGATTTCTGCAAGGCGACCGGCCGTAAGCTGCACTCCGAGCGCTTGCTCAAATACGCCCTGCTTGAGGCAGGCGCCAAGGTCTGCACTTTGCCGATCCAGGCCTCCCGCGTGCGAATCACCGGCGCATTTGCCGAAGAATCGTTCTCACCCAAGCGTGGCATGGGCAAGCGCGAAAACCGTTACTTTCACTTCTTCGCGACGTTGCGCACCTGGTGGGATCGCCGCCGTTAGCGGCTAACGGCTCGCGCGTTTCCTGCCCAGCCCGACCAGGCGCAGTGCCTTGATGCTCAGTTGCTTGAGGCCAGCGCGTGGTGCCCTGGCCGGTTGCAGGCCCTGTTGCACCAGCCAGTCCTTCCAGCGAATGCGCTCGTCGTGCACGACCCAACCCTGTTGCGTAGCGAAACTCTCGGCCAGATGAATGCCGCGGGTGCTGGCCGGTATCAGTTTGTCGCGTTTGAGGGTGAACAGCTCGGCGGTCGGCGCGCCATCCTTGAGCGGCATCAGATACAGATCAGGACGCTTGCGGTCCAGCCGCGCCACCAGTTGATCACCCTCCAGACGCTCGTCGACATGAAACAGGCTCAGGGATTTGGCTTCCTTGGGCACTTCCAGGCGCAGGTCGTAAATCAATTGCAGCGACGCGGTCGGTAGATGCACATAGGCCCGCGGTCGCTCCAGCAATTGCAGGTTGGCGCAGCGCACTGGACGCGCCGAACCGGACAGAGGCGTCAGGCGAAATGGCAACGCCTCGCGGTAATGCAGCGCGGCGGAGTAGGGCGCGGGCAGCCAGGTGTCATTGAAACGCCCACCGAGCCAGCCTTCCGGGGTTTCCAGCAAGCACTCTTCGGCAATTTCCTGAATCGCCGTGTGCAGCGGAATATTCAATTCGTGCGCCGGTACGTAGCCGGAAATCAGCTTCAGCACTACATCGCCGCGATCCTGCCGGCGCTGGCGCACCAGCACCCAATAATCGCGGTTCTGCCAATGCAAGGTCAGGCGTACGGAAACACCAAGGTTGGCCAGTTCCAGGGCAAAGCGTTCGCTGTCGGCGACGCTGACCGGTTTGCGCCGTTGCAGGGTCTGGGCGAAATTCAGCGGCATGCCGACGCTCTGATAGCTCAGGCCCTCGGGCGTGGCTTCGACGAACAGCGGCAGCGTCTTGAAGTTGCTCGGGTTCTTGCGGATGAGCGTGCGCGGCATATCGGCTCCTGCTTAAGGCCGCGGGGCGGCGTCAGTGACCACGCAGGACCTGGGCAACGGTCGCGGCGTTGTGGGCGAGGTGCAGCGGATTGATCGTGCCGACAATAGCACTGGCGACGCCGGGCTGGGTGAACAGCAACTCGAAGCTGGCGCGCACCGGATCGACTCCCGGGCTCAGACAGACATGACCGCTGGCCAGGGCTTTTTTCACCAGAATGGCTTTGCCGTGGGCAGCAGCATAGTCAATGACTGCTTTTTCGTTTTGTTCGTTCAGATTGTAGGTGACCATCGCGCAGTCGCCTTGCTCCAGTGCTTTCAAGCCGCCTTTGACGGTTTTGCCGGAAAACCCGAAGCCGCGAATCTTGCCCTCGGCCTTCAGCGCCGCGAGGGTGGCGTACACCTCTTCGTCCTCAAGGATGGCCATGTCGTTGCCGTCGGAGTGCACCAGAACCAGATCGATAAAATCCGTTTCCAGACGTTGCAGGCTGCGCTCGACCGACATCCGCGTGTGCGCTGCGCTGAAATCGTGGCGCGACACGCCGTCGGTGAACTCTTCGCCGACCTTGCTGACGATCACCCAGTCCTGACGCTGACCACGCAGCAGCGGGCCAAGGCGTTCTTCGCTGCGGCCGTAAGCGGGCGCGGTGTCGATCAGATTGATGCCCAGGTCGCGCGCTTGCCGCAGCAGCATGCGTGCTTCGTCATCGCCGGGAATCTGAAAGCCGTTTGGATATTTCACCCCTTGATCGCGGCCGAGTTTGACCGTGCCCAGGCCCAGCGGCGAAACCGACAGGCCGGTGCTGCCCAGCGGGCGATGCAGTTCGTGCAGAGTGGCGATGGTCATGGCAGCAGCTGCTCCCACGCGGGCACGCCGAGCGGCGGTTTCGGCAACGGCGGTAGCGGTTCAGTCGCTTGCGGCTGGATGCCGTCGCGTTGCAATGAAGCGATAACGCGGTCGGCGAAGTCCGGCGCCAGTGCCAGTTTGGTCGGCCAACCGACGAGCAAGCGACCTTCCTCGGCGAGGAAAGCGTTGTCCGGACGGGTCAGGCCGGTTTGCAGCGGTTCGGCGCGGTCGACACGCAGGGTCGCCCATTGCGTGGTGCTGAGGTCGATCCACGGCAGCAACTGAGCGATTTCCTTTTGCGCGGTGGCGATCTGTTCGGCCGGTTCGCGGGCCACGCCTTCGCTTTCGGCAATGTCGCCGCCCATGTACCAGACCCACTGGCCGTCAGCCGCCGGGTGCGTGGTCACAGTGATGCGCGGCTTGGTGCCGCCGCCCAGGCAGTGCGCGTACAGCGGTTTCAGGCCGGGACCTTTGGCAAGGATCATGTGCAGCGGCCGACGCTGCATGGCCGGACGGCTCAGGCCCAAGGCTTCGAGCAGTTCAGCAGTGCCGGCGCCGGCGCTGAGGACGATACGCTGGGCGCGGATCTCGCGGCCATCGACTTTCAGGCCGACCAGCACGCCGGCTTCCAGCAGCGGTTCGATCACCTGACCGGCGAGCAGACCGTCACCGGCCAGCTCGGCCAAGCGCTGAATCAGGCTCGGGACATCCACCACCAGTTCGGCGAGGCGATAGACCTTGCCCTTGAAGCGCTTGTCTTGCAGGGCCGGCGGCAGTTCGTCGCCCTTGACCTGATCGACCCGGCCTCGCACAGCCTTGCTGGCGAAGAAACTGGTGAGGTTGCCGGCCAGCGTGCCCGGCGACCACAGGTAATGCGCTTCGGACAACAGACGCACGCCGGACAGATCCAGCTCACCAGTCCCGGCCAGCGCCTCGCGCCAGCGTCGCGGCATGTCGGCTATCGCTTCCGAAGCGCCAGTCAGCGCGCCGTGCAGCGCGTACTTGGCGCCGCCATGGATGATGCCCTGGGACTTCACACTCTGCCCGCCGCCGAGGCTGGCGCTTTCCACCAGCACGGTCGAAAAACCCTGACGGCGCAGGCGCGCATTCAGCCAGAGGCCGGCGACACCAGCGCCGACAATCAGAACGTCGGTGGAAATAACGGATGGCATGCAGCGACCTCGGAGCTTGAAGAAGCCGCAAGTTTCAAGCTTCAAGCTGCAAGCTGCAACCCGGACCAGCAAATCAGCAATCCTTGCGGCTTGCCGCTTGAAGCTTGCTGCTGCTTTTTAATGCCCGGCGGTTTTCGAAAACAGCTGGATCACGACGACGCCGAGCACAATCAGCGCCATCCCCAGCATCGCTGGTACGTCGAGCTTCTGCCCGTAGATGAACAACGCCGCGACACTGACCATGACAATGCCCATGCCCGCCCAGACCGCGTAGGCAACGCCCACCGGTACGGTGCGCACCACCAGCGTCAGCATCCAGAATGCGATCCCGTAGCCGACGATGATCAGAATCAGCGGCAGCGGCGTGCTGAAGCCTTTGACCGCTTTCATCGAAACGGTGGCGATCACTTCGGCGCAGATGGCGATGGCCAGATAGACGTAGGCGTTCATGGTTTCGATCCTCAAAAAAATCATTGCTTGCTGTAGCGACATTTTAGGCATTGCTCAGATGGGGTAAAGTCATTACCTATCTGTTTTGAAGATGGGCTGGAAACAGGCATGCAATGGAATCTTGAACAATTGCGCGTATTCGTCGACGTCGCCGAACAGCGTTCGTTTTCCGCCGTGGCGCGGCGGCAGCGCAAAGCGCAGTCAGCGATCAGCAGCGCTATCGCAATGCTCGAAGAGGATTTGGGCGTGAGTCTGTTCGAGCGCAGCAGCGGTCGGCAGCCGAGTCTCACCGAGGCGGGTGAGGCGTTGCTGGAAGAGGCGCGGGAAGTGCTGCGCCAGTGCGAGCGCCTCAATGGCCGCGCCATGGCCATGCTGCGCGGCCAGGAGGCGCAGCTACGTGTGGCCCAGGACGAGGCGATGCCGTATCAGGCACTGGTGGAAAGTTTCGGCGAACTGGCCGAGCAGTTTCCCAGCCTGGAAGTGCAACTGACCAGCGCCGCCCAAGGTGAAGTTGCACGCAAACTGGTGGAGCGCCGTGCCGATCTCGGCCTGCTGTTCTATCACGATGAAATCCCCGAGGCCCTTGAGCGCCGCGTACTGGGTCGGGTCGAGATGGTCACGGTCTGCGGCGTCAAGCATCCACTGGCGAAGCAGGCTTACGTGACCTGCCAGCAACTGGCGCAACACCGGCAACTGCTGATGTCGACGCAGACCAGCATCTATCCCGGCAACGAGCCGGCCAGCCCACAAGTCTGGCGCGCCGACAGCTTCTACGTGATGTCCGAATGGCTGGTGCGCAATCTCGGCTGGGCCTGGCTGCCGCGTCACGTTGTGCAGTACTCGGCGTATCAGGGCCAGATGATTGAGCTTGACAGCGAATGGACCCCGCCGGCGCTGGTGGTGGAACTGGTCTGGCGTCGCGACGAACCGCTCGGCCCCGCCGCACGTTGGCTGGCGGAACGTTTTGCCGTGCACTTGCGGGCGATCGGCGACAAAAGCCGATAAACTCCGCCGCCATGAATAGAACTCTCTACACCGCGTTGTTTTACCTGGGGCTGCCATTGGTGGCGATTCGGCTGTGGCTGCGCGCGCGCAAGGCACCGGCGTATGCCAAGCGCATTGGCGAGCGCTTCACTCTTGGCATGCCGACGCTGCAGCCCGGCGGCATCTGGGTGCACGCAGTGTCGGTGGGCGAAAGCATTGCTGCCGCGCCGATGATTCGCGCTCTGCTGGAACGCTATCCGACGCTGCCGATCACCGTGACCTGCATGACCCCGACCGGTTCGGAGCGGATTCAGGCGCTGTTCGCCAACGAGCCGCGCATTCAACACTGCTATCTGCCGTATGACTTGCCTTGTGCGGCGGCACGCTTTCTTGATCGCGTGCAGCCCAGGCTTGCGGTGATCATGGAAACCGAGCTGTGGCCCAACCATATTCATCAATGTGCCAAGCGCGGAATTCCGGTGGCGTTGGCCAATGGACGCTTGTCCGAGCGTTCCGCCAAAGGCTATGGCCGCTTCAGCAAACTCACGGCGCCAATGCTCGCCGAGATGAGTTTGTTGGCCGTGCAGACCGAAGCCGAAGCCCAGCGCTTCCGCGATCTCGGCGCCCGTCCGGAGACGGTGGAAGTCACCGGCTCGATCAAGTTCGACCTGACCATCGACCCGCAACTGCTGCAACGCGCAGCCGAATTGCGTAGCCAATGGCAGGCGCTGGAGCGTCCAGTGTGGATCGCCGCCAGCACCCACGAAGGCGAAGACGAAGTGGTGTTGAATGCCCATCGGCGCCTGTTGGCCAGTCACCCGGATGCATTGTTGATTCTGGTACCACGCCATCCGGAGCGCTTCAATTCGGTGTTCGAGCTGTGCCAGCGCGAAGGCTTCGCCACGGTACGGCGTTCGACCAGGGCCAATGTCGATGCGCAGACGAGCGTGCTGCTCGGCGACACCATGGGCGAATTGCTGTTTCTCTATGCCTTGGCCGACAGCGCATTTGTCGGCGGCAGTCTGGTGCCGAACGGCGGGCACAACCTGCTCGAACCCGCCGCGCTGGCGAAACCGGTGCTCAGCGGCCCACACCTGTTCAACTTCCTCGATATCGCCGCGCAACTGCGTGAAGCCGGGGCATTGGCGGAAGTGGATGATGCCGAAGGGCTGGCGGTTGAAGTGCAGCGCTTGTTCGAATTGCCGCGTGATGCGCAACGCATGGCCGAGGCCGGGCTGGCAGTGATGCGCCGTAATCAGGGGGCGTTGCAGCGGCTGCTGGATGGCTTGGGCAGATTGATTCGCTGAAATGCACTCGATCCCTGTGGCGAGGGAGCTTGCTCCCGCTGGGCAGCGGAGCGGCCCCAAGTCTGACATGTCGAGTCGTCAGGTTTACGACTGCTGCGCAGCCGAGCGGGAGCAAGCTCCCTCGCCACAGGTTTTGGTTTGCAATTCGACTGTTAAGGCCGTGCCTTCAGCTGCGCTTCGGCAGCCTTGGCCAGATCCGGCGGCAGGAAGTCCTTGTCCGGGTTGTAGTCGGCTTTCAGATAGCGCCGCAGGTCTTCCAGATCACCCGGGTTCAGCGTGCCCGCCGCCTGCTTCAGGCGCAGGTTGTCGATGATGTAGTCGTAGCGGGTGTTGTTGTAGTTGCGCACCGAGGTGTACAGCTGGCGCTGCGCGTCGAGCACATCGACGATATTGCGCGTGCCGACCTGATAACCGATTTCCGTGGCTTCCACCGCACTCTGGTTAGAGATGATCGACTGGCGGCGCGCCTGCACCTGCTCGACGTCGGTGTTCACCGCACGATGTAGATTGCGGGTGTTTTCTACCACCTGCCGGCGCAGCGATTCGCGCTGCTGTTCGCTCTGATCCAGTTGCGCATAGGACTGCCGCACTTGCGAACTGGTCAGCCCGCCGCTGTAGATCGGGATGTTCAGTTGCAGGCCCAGGGTGCTCTGCTCGACGTTGCCGCCGTAGGGCGCGCCGAACGAGTTCGGGTTGCCGAAGCCGAGGGCGTCGTTGTCGCCTTTCTCGTATTTCGCCACGGCGTCGAGGGTCGGCAAGTGGCCGGCCTTGCGCTGCTTGAGCGTCTGCTCGGCGGAGCTGACCGCGTAGTTGCTGGCGAGCAGATTGAGGTTTTGCCGCGCCGCCGTGTCGACCCAGGATTTCGCATCGTTGGGCGCCGGCGGCAGGATCGGCAGCGTGTGGACGATGCCCTGAATCGAGTTGTACTGACGGTTGGTCAGGGTGATCAGCGCCTCGAAGGCATCATCGACCTGACGCTGGGCGACGATGCGGTTGGCCCGTGCGGTGTCGTAGCTGGCCTGCGATTGCAGCACGTCGGTCTTGTCCGAGAGGCCGACATCGAAGCGCTCGTTGGACTGGTCGAGCTGGCGTTTGAACGCGGCTTCTTCAGCCTTGGTCGAGGCCAGATTGTCCTGGCTGCGCAACACGTTGAAGTATCGTTCGGCGGTCTGCAGGATCAGGTCCTGCTCGGTCGCCGATAGTTGCAGCGCAGCCTGTTCGTTGACGTCCTTGGCCGCCTGATACTGGAACCAGCGATCGGCGCGGAACAGTGGTTGCGCCAGCGTCGCCTGATAGGAGTGCGCGCTGCGGTTGGCGATGGCCGAAGGCTGGTCGATCGAGGTGCGCACGTCGGCGACTTCGGCGCCACCGGACAGGTTCGGCAGCAGGCCAGCGCGGGCCTGGGGTACCACTTCTTTCTGCGCGCCATACTGGGCACGGGCCGCCGCCAGATCGGCGTTGTTGTCGACCGCTTCCTGATAGACGCTGACCAGATCGGTTTTGGTCGACAAGGGCGCTTCCGCTGCCCAGGCCATTGTGTTGGACGCACAGGACACGGCAACAGCCAGTGAAAGTTTGCGCAGCATGAGGCGATCCCTAGCATGAATATTATGGAAGTAATCCGGGCGCCAAAGGTAAGGCGCAGCCCGCGCAGCGTCAAGGCTGAGCAGGGCAAAGCGAGTGTAGTTGCGCATTGCTCCGGCAACAATCGGGCAAGCCTGTGTATTTACGCCATTCATCATGGCGTTCGTTGCGGTGTTGGCGTTCCTCGGTGGTTGTGTCTAGACTGGCCGGGTTCTTGTCGGGGTGCCTTGCTATGAGGCTGAGATCGAATAATTTCGGATCCCGTTGAACCTGATCAGGTTAGCGCCTGCGTAGGGAACAAGATTTCTCGTCACCCGGCGAGTCCTCTTGTGCTTCGTCCGGGATATTGTTCGACAATCGAACGCCATGGCGAATGCACAGCACCGGTCCTGGTGCGTCCGTGCCTTTCAGGTTCTGCTCCGACAATCCACTGCTGGATGCTGTCTGGAGAGCCCGTGATGACAACAAAAGAAAATAACGCGATCAACCTGAGTGACTCGGCCAAGGTCGACGAGCAATCGGTCAAGCCGTTCACCCGTTCGCAAAAGATCTACGTTCAGGGCTCGCGCCCGGACATCCGCGTGCCGATGCGCGAAATCAGCCTCGATGTGACCCCGACCGATTTCGGCGGCGAGATCAACGCACCGGTCACGGTCTACGACACCTCCGGCCCGTACACCGATCCGAACGTGGTGATCGACGTGCGCAAAGGCCTCGGCGATGTGCGTTCAGCGTGGATCGATGACCGTGGCGACACCGAACGCCTGCCGGGCCTGAGCTCGAACTTCGGCCAGCAACGCCTGGCCGATGCCGAGCTGACCAAACTGCGCTTCGCCCACGTCAACAACCCGCGCCGCGCCAAGGCCGGGGCCAACGTCAGCCAGATGCATTACGCGCGCAAAGGCATCATCACCGCCGAGATGGAATACGTCGCCATCCGCGAAAACATGAAGCTGCAAGAGGCCCGCACGGCCGGCCTGCTCAAGCAGCAACACACCGGCCACAGCTTCGGCGCAAGCATCCCGAAAGAAATCACCCCTGAATTCGTCCGCGAAGAAATCGCCCGCGGCCGCGCGATCATTCCGGCCAACATCAACCACGTCGAACTGGAACCGATGATCATCGGCCGTAACTTCCTGGTGAAGATCAACGGCAACATCGGCAACAGCGCGCTGGGCTCTTCGATCGAAGAAGAAGTGGCCAAACTGACCTGGGGCATTCGCTGGGGTTCGGACACCGTGATGGACTTGTCCACCGGTAAGCACATTCACGAAACCCGCGAATGGATCATCCGCAACTCGCCGGTGCCGATCGGCACCGTGCCGATCTATCAGGCGCTGGAGAAGGTCAACGGCGTAGCTGAAGACCTGACCTGGGAGCTGTTTCGCGACACGCTGATCGAGCAGGCCGAGCAGGGCGTCGACTACTTCACCATCCACGCCGGCGTACTCCTGCGTTACGTGCCGCTGACCGCCAAACGCGTCACCGGTATCGTTTCCCGTGGCGGTTCGATCATGGCCAAGTGGTGCCTGGCGCACCACAAAGAAAACTTCCTCTACACCCACTTCGACGAAATCTGCGAAATCATGAAGGCCTACGACGTCAGCTTCTCGCTGGGCGATGGCCTGCGTCCGGGCTCGATTGCCGATGCCAACGACGAAGCGCAATTCGGCGAACTGGAAACCCTCGGCGAGCTGACCAAGATTGCCTGGAAGCACGATGTGCAATGCATGATCGAAGGCCCGGGCCATGTGCCGATGCAGTTGATTAAAGAGAACATGGACAAGCAGCTCGAGTGCTGCGACGAGGCGCCGTTCTACACCCTGGGCCCGCTGACAACCGACATTGCCCCGGGCTACGACCACATCACCTCGGGTATCGGCGCGGCGATGATCGGCTGGTTCGGTTGCGCGATGCTCTGCTACGTGACGCCGAAGGAGCACCTGGGTCTGCCGAACAAGGATGACGTGAAAACCGGGATCATCACATACAAGATCGCCGCGCACGCAGCGGACTTGGCCAAGGGGCATCCCGGCGCGCAGATTCGCGACAATGCGCTGAGCAAGGCGCGCTTCGAATTCCGTTGGGAAGACCAGTTCAACCTCGGCCTGGACCCGGACACCGCGCGTTCCTATCACGATGAGACCCTGCCGAAGGACTCGGCCAAGGTCGCGCATTTCTGCTCGATGTGCGGGCCGAAATTCTGCTCGATGAAGATCACTCAGGAAGTCCGTGAATACGCGGCCAACCAGCGGATTGAAGCAGTCGACGTGGACGTTGCCAAAGGCCTCGCGGAACAGGCCGAGCGGTTCAAGCAGGAAGGCAGTCAGCTGTACAAGAAAGTCTAGTCACAAGCTGCAAGCTGCAAGCTGCAAGCTGCAAGCTGCAAGCTGCAAGATTAGGAGCAGTCCGCGTACCGCTTTTAACTTGCGGCTTGCAGCTTTTTCCTGCTCCTCTTTGAGATCACACCCTTGAGCATTCAACCCGGCGCTTATTCTCCCGACCTCGCCGTACCCGCTGAAAAGCGTGTCTTCGGCGGGCGCGATCTGTTTTCCCTGTGGTTCTCCCTCGGCATCGGCCTGATGGTTTTGCAGACCGGCGCATTGCTCGCGCCGGGCCTGGGTCTGTCCGGTTCGTTGCTGGCGATTTTCCTTGGCACGCTGGTGGGTGTGCTGCTGCTCGCCGCTGTCGGCGTGATCGGCAGCGATACCGGCCTGTCTTCGATGGCGGCGCTGAAGCTCAGCCTCGGCAGCAAGGGCGCGAGCCTGCCGGCGCTGCTCAATCTGCTGCAACTGATCGGCTGGGGCTCGTTCGAAATCATCGTCATGCGCGATGCCGCCAGCCTGCTTGGCACCCGTGCGTTCAGCGAAGGCTCGCTCTGGGCCAACCCGATTCTGTGGACGCTGTTTTTCGGTGCGCTGGCGACCTTGCTCGCGGTGAGCGGGCCGTTGACGTTCGTGCGGCAGATTCTGCGCAAATGGGGCATTTGGCTGCTGCTCGCGGCGTGTCTGTGGCTGACCTGGAACCTGTTCGCCAAAGCCGATCTCGCGGCACTGTGGGCGCGCGCCGGTGACGGTTCGATGCCGTTTGCCGTGGGCTTCGACATTGCTATCGCCATGCCGCTGTCGTGGTTGCCGCTGATTGCCGATTACTCGCGTTTCGGCAAGCGCGCGAAGAACGTTTTCGGTGGCACGGCGGTGGGTTTCTTCATCGGCAATTTCTGGCTGATGAGCCTTGGCGTGGCCTATACCTTGGCGTTTGCGCCGAGTGGGGAAGTCAACGCGTTGTTGTTGGCATTGGCCGGTGCTGGTCTAGGGATTCCGTTGCTGTTGATTCTGCTGGATGAGTCGGAAAACGCTTTCGCCGATATTCATTCGGCAGCGGTATCGAGCGGGATTCTGTTGCGCCTGAAAGTCGAGCACCTGGCCTTGGCTATCGGCGTGATCTGTACGCTGATCGCACTGCTGGCGCCATTGGCGCAGTACCAGAATTTCCTGCTGTTGATCGGCTCGGTGTTTGCGCCGCTGTTCGGCGTGGTTCTGGTGGATCACTTCATCCTGCGCAAGCGCAGTGCTCAGGTCGCTTCAGCCGCATTGCGCTGGCCGGCGTTGCTGGCGTGGCTGGGTGGGGTGAGCACTTACCACTTGCTGGCGAATCTGTATCCGGATGTCGGCGCCACCCTGCCGGCGCTGGTGCTGGCAGGGCTGCTGCAATTAATCCTGGGCCGGGCCTTCAGTTACGGCCGGGAAACAGCTCAGGCTTGAGAATGCCGTTCAGGCGCGGATAAGGAATCTTCAGTTCGACGTGGCCCAGCGCGTAAGGCGCGATGGTGGTCACGTCGTACTTGAGGATCACGCCGCCGTAGGTCAGTGCTACGTGCGGGGTTTTCACGAACGGCCAGTTCGCCACGAATTCGGCCTCCTGATCGAGCTTGGTGCTGATCAGCCAACTGTTGTGCGCCACTTGTGCGGCTTTCCAGAACGCGTCCTCCTGACCCGGCAGCAACATGTCGGACAGGTTCAGCACCTTGTGCTGCTGGCGCGAATAATTGATGAAACCGCGACCGGGGTTGCCATGGGCGCCGCCGGTGTCGAGGTAGCTCGACAGCTCGATGATCACCAGTCCGTCATGCTGCTCGCGTACTTTCGCTTGCAGGTAGCTGCTGTTGCGCGGGCCGGCGCTGGCCAGGAACTGCTCGCGGTAGGCGGCCAGGGTTGGCGCCACTGGTGCGTTCTTCTCGGTGCGGGTCATTTGCAGCAGACGCTTTTCAATGATGCCGTCCAGTGCCGGCTCGTCCGGGAAGCGCAGGGTGTCGATGTTCACCAGCGGGCAATCGGGGTTGGAACAGCCGGGTTTGAGTTGTTCCGAGGCGTCGCGGGTGGTTTCCAGCGGCGTGCGATAGTTGGGCTGGAACAGGCTGGCACAGGCGCCCAGAGTCAGGGCAATAGCGGCCACAGAGGCAATTTTGAAAAGCGACATGGGCGTCCTTTCGAAAGCAGGGGAAGGCGAA
The DNA here is from genome assembly GCF_036283065.1 of Pseudomonas moraviensis subsp. stanleyae. Lineage (GTDB taxonomy): Bacteria > Pseudomonadota > Gammaproteobacteria > Pseudomonadales > Pseudomonadaceae > Aquipseudomonas > Aquipseudomonas stanleyae. Next base: position 206,806 of record NZ_JAADJI010000001.1, on the reverse strand, counting down.
AAGTTACCGCTTCGACTCTCAACGAAGCAGTCAGTTCGCCACTAAGCTAATTAGAGTGGGTTTCACTGTCACCGTCCATCCCGCTGACGGTAAAGGGGCTGCATCAAACGGTGCGGGCGCGTTAGGATGGCGCGAAGTCGAGGTTGCCGATAACCGCACGCAGCCTCGTGATGGATGTGCAGTAAAGAGGATGCTTATGACTGACTTTGCCAACGCCATTCCGACCGCCGTCGATATCGTGCGGCGCGAAAAATGCTACGAGGGCTTCTACAAGCTCGATCGTGTGCACCTGCGCCATGAGTTGTTCGCCGGTGGCATGAGCCGCGAGATCAACCGGGAAATCTTCGTGCGTCACGATGCCGTGTGCGTCCTGCCGTACGATCCGCCGCGCGATGAAGTGGTGCTGATCGAGCAGTTTCGCGTCGGCGCCATGGGCAAGGCCGACAACCCTTGGCTGGTCGAACTGGTCGCCGGTCTGATCGACAAGGATGAGCAACCGGAAGAAGTTGCTCACCGCGAGGCGCAGGAGGAAGCTGGACTGGACATCAAGGCGTTGTGGCCGATGACCAAGTATTTCCCTTCGCCGGGTGGCAGCAACGAATTCGTGCATTTGTATCTGGGGCGTTGCAGCACCGACGGTGTCGGCGGTCTGCACGGGCTGGAAGAAGAGGCCGAAGACATTCGCGTAACGGTCTGGGCATTCGAAGATGCCTTGCAGGCCGTGCGCGACGGACGGATTGCCAACGCGGCGAGCATCATCGCCTTGCAGTGGCTGGCGCTGAACCGCGCCGAAGTGAGGGGGCTATGGTCGTAAACAAGCTGCGCGATCGTTATCGGGTTGACCTCGTAGGGCTGCAAGCCGCCTGCGAGGCCAACTACGCGCGCCTGATGCGACTGCTGCCGGACATGCGCAACGAACCCGAGGCGCGGCGCATCGCTGTGACCCAGGGCGAGCAGATGCTCGGCGTGCTCGCCCTCGAAGTGCTGCAGACCTGCCCGTACACCACGACTTTGCAGGTGCGCCAGGAGCACAGCCTGCCATGGCTGCCGGTGCCGCAGCTGGAAGTGCAGGTCTATCACGACGCGCGCATGGCCGAAGTGATCAGCGCCGAACATGCACGACGCTTTCGCGGCATCTATCCTTATCCGAACGCCGCCATGCACCAGCCCGATGAAAAGGCTCAGCTCAATGTGTTTCTCGGCGAATGGCTGAGTCATTGCCTGGCGCTGGGGCACGAGTACGAAGTCGTTCGCTAGTTGTGAACTGCGTCCGCTTCGGCGGTTTCCCCTTTGTGTCATCCCCCAGCATAATTGCCGCACCCATCCATTGCGCGCCATAGCCCCGGGAGAACGCCTTGCCCAGCGTATCGACATTGACCAGCGCCGACCCGGCGCTGCTGGTGCAGTTGTCCGACAGCCACCTGTTCGCCGAAGCGGACGGCAAGCTGCTGGGCATGAACACCCGTGAAAGTCTGCAGAAGGTCATCGAGCTGGTGTTGGGGCAACAGCCGCAGATCGACCTGCTGCTGGCCACCGGCGATATTTCCCAGGACGGCACGCTGGAGTCCTATCAGGCATTTCGCCAGATGACCGTGCAGATCGATGCGCCGGCGCGCTGGATTCCCGGTAATCACGACGAGCCGCTGGTGATGGCCGAGGCGGCGGTGCAGAGCACGTTCTTGGAACCGGTGGTCGATATTGGCAATTGGCGGGTGACCATGCTGGATTCGGCGGTGCCGGGTTCGGTACCGGGCTATCTGCAGGACGACCAGTTGCAGTTGCTGGCCCGCGCGCTGAGCGAAGCGCCGGAGCGTCATCATCTGGTGTGCCTGCATCATCATCCGGTGTCAATCGGCTGCGCGTGGATGGAGCCGATCGGCTTGCGCAATCCTGAAGCTTTTTTTGAAGTGCTGGATCGCTTTCCACAGGTTCGCGCGGTGCTGTGGGGGCATGTGCATCAGGAAATCGACCGCGAGCGCAATGGTGTGCGCTTGATGGCGTCGCCGTCGACGTGCATTCAGTTCGAGCCGGGCAGTGCGGATTTCAAGGTCGGCGAGCAAGCGCCGGGGTATCGGTGGTTGCGGCTGTTGCCGGATGGGCAACTGGAAACTGGCGTCGAAAGAGTCACTGACTTCGAATTCACCGTCGATTACGGTTCCAATGGCTACTGAACTGACAATCAAAAGCCCCTCACCCCAGCCCTCTCCCTGAGGGAGAGGGGGCCGACCGAGGTGTCTTGCGCTATGCATCGACCTGAAACAGCGGTGGCGATTATGGATTCACAGCAAAGCGTTCATGTCGGCGTAGCTCTTCTATATCCCCCATCGGTTCCCTCTCTCTCCGGCAGAGGGGGCCGACCGCGGTGTCTTTCTTTATGCGTCGGGCTGAAACAGCGGTGTCGATTATGGATTCACGGCAAAACGTTCAGGTCGGTGTTGCTCTCCAAGATCCCCCATTCGGTCCCCTCTCCCTCCGGGAGAGGGCTAGGGTGAGGGCTGCTCTTGCTGTCACACCAATTTATCGAGCCCACCCCCAATCCCGGCTCTTCTCCCTGTAAACTCCGCTATCTTTCGCCGACAGCCAGGGAGCTCAAATGTCCGGTTCGATCCTCTATATCCACGGTTTCAACAGCGCGCCGGCCTCGAAGAAGGCCTGTCAGCTGGTCGCGGTCATGGAGCGGCTGGGCTTGAGCGAGCAATTGCGCGTGCCGGCGCTGCATCACCATCCGCGCGAAGCCATCGGTCAGCTCGAGCAGGCAATCGCCGAGCTGGGCCGGCCGTTGCTGGTGGGAAGTTCGCTCGGCGGCTACTATGCGACTCACCTGGCCGAGCGCCATGGCCTGAAAGCCCTGCTGGTCAATCCGGCGGTCAGCCCGCACCGGATGTTCGATGGTTATCTGGGCACACAGAAAAACCTCTACACCGATGAAACCTGGGACCTGACCCACGACCACGTCACGGCGCTGGCCGAACTGGAAGTGCCACCACCGCAGGATCCGCAGCGTTATCAGGTCTGGTTGCAAACCGGTGACGAAACGCTGGATTATCGCCTCGCCCAACAGTATTACCGCGCCTGTGCCCTGCGCATCCAGGCTGGCGGCGACCACAGTTTTCAGGGCTTTGCCGGGCAATTGCCGGCGTTGCTGAGTTTTGCCGGCATGGCTGCCGATATGTATCAGGCAATCGATTTCACCACGCTGTGAAGTCTTGCCCCTCTTTCATGAATGACTGACGACGAGACCTTATGGCCACTCCCAGCGCTAGTTCTTATAACGCCGACGCCATCGAAGTCCTCTCGGGCCTCGACCCGGTGCGCAAACGCCCCGGCATGTACACCGACACCAGTCGGCCGAACCACCTCGCCCAGGAAGTCATCGACAACAGCGTCGACGAAGCCCTGGCCGGCCACGCCAAATCGGTGCAGGTCATCCTGCACGCCGACCATTCGCTGGAAGTCAGCGACGACGGCCGTGGCATGCCGGTCGACATTCACCCGGAAGAGGGTGTGTCCGGCGTTGAGCTGATCCTCACCAAACTGCATGCGGGCGGCAAGTTTTCCAACAAGAACTACCAGTTCTCCGGCGGCTTGCACGGGGTGGGTATTTCCGTGGTCAACGCGCTGTCCACCGAAGTGCGCGTGCGCGTCAAGCGTGACGGCAACGAATACCAGATGACCTTCAAGGACGGCTTCAAGGCCTCCGAGCTGGAAATCGTCGGCACCGTTGGCAAGCGCAATACCGGCACCAGCGTGTACTTCGCGCCGGACCCGAAATACTTCGACTCGCCGAAATTCTCCATCAGCCGCCTCAAGCACGTGCTCAAGGCCAAGGCTGTGTTGTGCCCGGGCTTGCTGGTCAGCTTCGAAGACAAAGGCACTGGCGAGAAGGTCGAGTGGCATTACGAAGACGGCCTGCGCTCCTATCTGGTGGATGCGGTCAGCGAGTTCGAACGTCTGCCGAACGAGCCGTTCTGCGGCGCCTTTGCCGGCAATAAGGAAGCGGTCGACTGGGCGCTGCTGTGGCTGCCGGAAGGTGGCGACGCGGTGCAGGAAAGCTACGTCAACCTGATCCCGACGGCCCAGGGCGGTACTCATGTCAACGGTCTGCGTCAGGGTCTGCTCGACGCGATGCGCGAGTTCTGCGAATTCCGCAGCCTGCTGCCGCGCGGCGTGAAACTGGCGCCGGAAGACGTCTGGGAGCGCATTGCTTTCGTCCTGTCGATGAAAATGCAGGAACCGCAATTCTCCGGCCAGACCAAAGAGCGTCTGTCATCCCGTGAAGCGGCGGCGTTCGTTTCCGGTGTGGTCAAGGATGCGTTCAGCCTGTGGCTCAACGCCAACCCGGAAACCGGTCTGGCCCTGGCTGAACTGGCGATCAACAATGCCGGTCGCCGCCTCAAGGCGAGCAAGAAAGTCGAGCGCAAACGCGTCACCCAAGGCCCGGCACTTCCCGGCAAATTGGCTGACTGCGCCGGGCAGGATCCGATGCGTTCCGAGCTGTTCCTGGTCGAGGGTGACTCCGCCGGCGGTTCGGCCAAGCAGGCGCGGGACAAGGAATTCCAGGCGATCCTGCCGTTGCGCGGCAAGATCCTCAACACCTGGGAAGTCGACGGCAGCGAAGTGCTTGCCAGTCAGGAAGTGCACAACATCGCCGTGGCCATCGGCGTCGATCCGGGCGCGGCGGACATGAGCCAGCTGCGCTACGGCAAGATCTGCATCCTCGCCGACGCCGACTCTGACGGTCTGCACATCGCCACGTTGCTGTGCGCGCTGTTCGTCCAGCACTTCCGGCCGTTGGTGGATGCCGGTCACGTCTATGTCGCCATGCCGCCGCTGTACCGCATCGACCTCGGCAAAGAGATCTACTACGCCCTCGACGAAGCCGAGCGCGACGGTATTCTTGATCGCCTGGTAGCCGAGAAGAAACGCGGCAAGCCGCAGGTCACCCGCTTCAAGGGTCTGGGTGAAATGAACCCGCCGCAACTGCGTGAAACCACCATGGACCCGAACACCCGGCGTCTGGTGCAACTGACGCTGGGTGAAGACTTCGCCGAAACCTCGGAAATGATGGACATGTTGCTGGCGAAGAAACGCGCCGGCGACCGCAAATCCTGGCTGGAATCCAAAGGCAACCTCGCCGAGGTGCTGGCCTGATGCAGTTTGGCTGGGCCTTGGCGGGTGCGTTGCTGCTGAGTTCCCTGAGCGTGTCGGCCGAGCCGTTGCAGGAACTGCGCGTGCTCTCCGAGCACCCGGTCGTGGGCATGCGTGGCGGCAACCTGTCGGGTCTGGCCATGTGCGGCAATGAACTGTGGACGGTGTCCGATCGCGATGACGAGCAGATCTACCGGCTCGATACCCGCGATCCGGTCTGGCAAGCGCAAACCGTGCACATCGACGTGCCGCCTGTGCCCGAAAGCGGCTTGCCCTGGGGCTTGAGCTCGCGCACCTGGGCGGCATCGTTCATTCGCGGTGGCGATCTGGATTTCGAGGGCATCAGTTGCGACAGTTCCGGTAATCGCTACATCGTCAGTGAAGCCCATGCGGCGGTATTGCAGGTGCCCGTCAGCGGCCCGGCGAACTGGCTGAAGATCTCGCCGCTACTGGTTCGCGAGGCGCGGGCGAGCGGCATGCTGCTGAAGTTCAATTCGATCTTCGAGGGCTTGGCGATCAACCCGGCCGGTGATCAGATCTGGCTGGCCGCCGAACGGCAAAAGCGCGGCCTGCTGCTGATCAAGCGCCAGCAGACGGTGTGGGATTGCGACGGGCGCTGCGTGCTGCTCAGTGAGGGTGGCAAGGAGATGCAGCCGCCACAGTTTCCCAAGGCGAAAGCGGTTCATCGCGACTTTTCCGACATTTCATTGTTCAACGGCAAGCTGTTTACTCTTGAACGCAACGCTTATGAGGTCTGTCGTCGCGATGCACAGACGGCCAAGGTCGAGAAATGCTGGTCGTATGCCGATGAACTGTTGCAGGAAAATCGCCGCTACTCGCAGAACTACGGACTGGAAGAAGCACTGATCATTGATGCCGAGGGTGCATGGATCGGCGTCGACAACAATTTTGGCCCGCGTGCCGACGGTGAGGTCCGCCCTGTGGTCTGGCGCTTTGCCGCGCCGGACGGTGGCTGGAGCGCCAGGCCATGAGCCAGCAACCGCCGGGCAGGCGTGCCGGTCGGGTGCTGATGACTCTCGCCTGGTGCGCGGCGCTGTTTCTCGCGACGAAGTTTTTCGGCCAGTGGGAGCAGCGCCAGCAGAATCCGAACATTGTCGTCACCTCGGAGCAGGGCGAAGGTTTCATCGAGGTGAAACTGGCGAGCAATGCCCAAGGGCATTTTGTCGCCAGCGGCCAGATCAACGGTGAGCCGGTGGAGTTCATGCTCGACACCGGCGCCACCGATGTGGCGATCCCGGCGGATCTGGCCAAGCGTTTGAAGCTGCAAGAAGGTTTCGGCGTGACCCTGAGCACGGCCAATGGCCTGAGCCAGGGTTATCGAACGAAGATTGCCCGCCTGCAATTGGGCGACATCGTGCTGCGGGATGTCCGCGCACTGGTGGTGCCGGGGCTGCATGGCGATCAGGTGCTGCTCGGCATGAGCGCCCTGAACAAACTTGAATTTACCCAGCGCGGTGGCACCATGCTGCTGCGCCAGACAACGAACCGATGAGGCCCGCATGAGCGACTCCCTTGATCTCAGCCTGGACGGTGTAGAACGCCGCTCGCTGGCTGACTTCACCGAAAATGCCTACCTCAACTACTCCATGTACGTGATCATGGACCGCGCCTTGCCGCATATCGGCGACGGCCTGAAACCGGTACAGCGGCGTATCGTCTACGCCATGAGCGAGCTGGGGCTGGACGCCGATTCCAAGCACAAGAAATCGGCGCGTACCGTCGGTGACGTGCTCGGCAAATTCCACCCCCACGGCGACTCGGCGTGCTACGAAGCGATGGTGCTGATGGCGCAGCCGTTCAGCTATCGCTACACGCTGGTTGACGGCCAGGGCAACTGGGGTGCACCGGACGATCCGAAGTCCTTCGCCGCCATGCGTTACACCGAAGCGCGGCTGTCGCGCTATTCCGAAGTGCTGCTCAGCGAACTGGGCCAGGGCACCGCTGACTGGGGCCCGAACTTCGACGGCACGCTGCAGGAACCGCTGGTGTTGCCGGCGCGTTTGCCGAACATTCTGCTCAATGGCACCACCGGTATCGCCGTGGGCATGGCCACCGACGTGCCGCCGCACAATTTGCGCGAAGTTGCCACTGCCTGCGTGCGCCTGCTCGATGAGCCGAAAGCCACGGTCGAGCAGCTCTGCGAGCACATTCAGGGCCCGGATTATCCGACCGAAGCGGAAATCATCACGCCGCGCGCCGACCTGCTGAAGATGTACGAAACCGGCAAGGGCTCGGTGCGCATGCGCGCCGTGTACCACGTCGAGGACGGTGACATCATCGTTACCGCGCTGCCGCATCAGGTCTCCGGCGCCAAGGTGCTGGAGCAGATCGCTGCGCTGATGCAGGCCAAACCATCGAAAGCGCCGCAGATCGCTGACCTGCGCGACGAGTCCGACCACGAAAACCCGTGCCGCATCGTGATCATTCCGGTCAACAGCCGCGTCGATCACGAAGCGCTGATGCAGCATCTGTTCGCCAGCACCGAGCTGGAGTCGACCTACCGGGTCAACGTCAACATCATCGGTCTGGACGGCAAGCCGCAGCTGAAAAATCTGCGTGCGCTGCTGGTCGAATGGCTGGAATTCCGCGTGCTGACCGTGCGCCGCCGCCTGCAATTCCGCCTCGACAAGGTCGAGCGTCGTCTGCACCTGTTGGACGGCTTGCTGATCGCCTACCTCAATCTGGATGAAGTGATCCACATCATCCGTACCGAGGAGCACCCGAAAGCCAAGCTGATCGAGCGTTTCGCCCTCAGTGAGATTCAGGCCGACTACATCCTCGACACCCGCTTGCGTCAGTTGGCGCGACTGGAAGAGATGAAACTGCGCGACGAGCAGGACGAACTGCTCAAGGAACAAGCCAAGCTGCAAGCCCTGCTGGGCAGCGAAGCCAAGCTGAAGAAACTGGTGCGCACCGAGCTGCTCAAGGATGCCGAAACCTACGGCGACGACCGCCGTTCGCCAATCGTCGAGCGCGCCGAAGCCAAGGCGCTGACCGAACACGATCTGCTGCCGAACGAGAAAGTCACCGTCGTGCTGTCGGAAAAAGGCTGGGTGCGTTCGGCCAAGGGCCATGACATCGACGCCACCGGGCTGTCCTACAAGGCCGGCGATGGCTTCAAGACCTCGGCGGCGGGGCGCTCCAATCAGTTTGCCGTGTTCATCGACTCCACCGGCCGCAGCTATTCGGTCGCCGCGCACACCTTGCCTTCGGCCCGTGGCCAGGGCGAACCGTTGACCGGCCGGCTGACGCCGCCACCGGGCGCTTCGTTCGAATGCGTGCTGATGCCGGAAGACGATGCGCTGTACGTGATTGCGTCCGATGCCGGTTACGGCTTCGTGGTCAAAGGCGAAGACCTGCAAGCGAAGAACAAGGCTGGCAAGGCGCTGTTGAGTCTGCCCAACAACGCCAAGGTCATCGCGCCGCGCCCTGTGGCCGATCGTGAGCAGAACTGGCTGGCCTCGGTCACGACCGAAGGTCGCCTGCTGATCTTCAAGATCAGCGATCTGCCACAATTGGGTAAGGGCAAAGGCAACAAGATCATCGGTATTTCCGGTGAGCGCGTGGCCAGTCGCGAAGAATATGTCACGGACATCGCCGTCCTGCCGGAAGGCGCCACACTGGTGTTGCAAGCTGGCAAACGGACCCTGTCGCTGAAGGCCGACGACCTCGAGCACTACAAAGGTGAACGCGGACGCCGTGGTAACAAGTTGCCACGGGGCTTCCAGCGAGTGGATGCGCTGCTCGTCGAAAACCTCAATTAGACGAGAACGCCTTCCTAGAGCGTTCGATCTGCGATTAAACGCGTAGATCGACGCTTTGGCGCTGGAGTCGGAACGCATATTCACGGATGATATGGCCTTTCAAGCGCCGGCGTGGTCGAGCGTTCTTCATATTTATTGAGTATTTTCACTGTGGTCAGCCTTGTGGCGGCCACCTGGACGGGATGATGACTGCTCTACGCCCCCTTATTTTGTTGCTCGCCGGCGTTCTTGGCCTGGCGGGTTGCAGCGTTCACCAGCCGGTGTCGCTGTACCAACTGGACAGCGGAAGTCCGGTTCAGCCTGCGCAAAGCGCGGGCATGGCGGTTTTGCTGGGGCCGGTAGTTGTTGCCGATTACCTTCAGCGCGAGACTCTTCTGCAACGTCAACCCGACGGCAGCCTGCAAGCGGCGACGGACGGTCGTTGGGCTGGCAGCCTTTCGTCGGATATCGATCAGTTGCTGATGCGTCAGGTTGCCGGTCATTTGGACAGCCAGCGTGTAGTGCTGGCACCTGCCACCGCCGGGTTCACCCCGGATGTGCAGGTGCTGCTGACCATCACTCGCCTGGACTCGGGTGCGAAACAACCGGCCATTCTCGATGCGCAATGGCGTTTGATCGATCGCCGGGGCAAGGTGCGCGATAACCGCATCATTCATCTGCAGGAATTGCACGCAGGCAGCACCGCTTCGCAGGTGCAGGCACAGGGGATTCTGTTGCAGCGTCTGGCCGAGCAGTTGTCGGTGGCGCTCAAGCCGCTGGCCAACCAGCCGCCAGTGGCCGAGGCACCGCGTAAAGCCGCGCCGAAACCCGCAGCTCCGGCGACGGATGCCGAGAAGCAACCGAAGATTCCGATGGCTTCGCCGATTCGTACGGATATGGAAGTGTTTCGCTTCTGAGCCTGGAACGAGTCAGAACAGAGCCCGCCTTGTGCGGGCTTTGTTGTGTCTGGAGGTGGGGTGGAAGATCAAAAGCCCCTCACCCTAGCCCTCTCCCGGAGGGAGAGGGGACCGACCGAGGTGTCTGGCGTCTTACATCGACCTGAGAGATCTTGGCGATTATGGATTCACAGCCAAACGTTCATGTCGATATAACTCTCGAATATCCCCCAATCGGTCCCCTCTCCCTCCGGGAGAGGGCTAGGGTGAGGGGCCTTTCAGGGATGAACACGATTCCAATAACGCCGCGCACAAAAAAGCCCGCAGACATTCACTCATCTGCGGGCTTTTGCGTATGTGGCCTAAACCTTACGCCCGGCGCTCATGCATCCGCGCCAGTTGCCGCTCCAGCATCGACGGATACGGCTCCATCAACCGCTCGACACAGCAAGCGCCTTCAGGGCTGGCGATCGGCCGGATCCGCGCACGCTGGCGGATCAGCGCGTCATCACTGATCTTGCGCTCGACCAGCAGCAGATTGCGGCTGTGCTGCGACAAGGCCAGTGCATCCTGCGCAGAATCAGTCAGCAGCAGATCAATCTGGCTCAGGCCGAACAATTCATCGCCCAAGGTCAGGCCCAGCTGCAATTGCAGGGTGATGCCGCTGTCCGCGACCTCGATTTGCAACTGATGACCCAGAGCACGCAACAGTTCGCCGCAGCAGATGGCATTGGTCAGGTAGTCGTCGCCGCAGTCTTCGGTGTGGAACAGCAACAGTGTGCTGCCATCGTTGAGGGTTTCGATTTCTCCCTGATACAGCGAAGCGGCCTGCTCCAGGCAGTCGCGATAGCGTTCCTGCAATTCTTCCAGACGTGCGCGCGGCAAGCGGCGCAGTTGTTCCTGCGAACCGAGTTGTACGGCCAGCACGGCGGTGTGCTGCGGCACGTCAGGGCTCGGTTTGCGTGTGAGCGGTTGGGCGGCGCCGGTGATCGATTCGTCGCGCAGGTCGGCGAAGGCGTCATCGTCATCATCGTCTTCGACCGTGCTCACCAGGTGACGCGGTGCCGGTTTCTTCGCCGCCAGCGGGCGGCTTTCGTCGAAGCTCGGATCGCGCAGGTTACGCACCTCGAATTCCGGCTCGTCTTCATCCTCGGCGAATTCCGGCTCGGGTTCAGGCTCAGGCTCCGGTTCCGGGGCGTAGCTGGCGTGCAGCTGGCGCGCCAGATCGCCGATTTCATCCTGCCGATCGATGCCCGGTGTATGCGCGTCGATGCGGCGCAGCCACACACGCAGTTGCAGCAGCGGCGTCGACAGATAACGACCCATGCGCAGGCTCAGCGCCAATGACAGCGCCAGCAGAATCGCACTCAAAATGCCCATGCTCTGCAAGCTGATGGTCATCGGCTGCTGGAACTGATCCATGTCCAGACTGATGCGCAGTTGCCCGGCGGTCACGTCCTGGAAAGTGATCTTGCTCTCGTACATGCCCTCGGCTTCGCCCAGCAGGCTGTGCTTGGGACGCTGACCGGACTCGGCGAGGATGCGGTTGTCCACACTGTAGATCGCCGCGTGGGCGACCAGTTTGTTCTTGGTCAGGTTGTTGAGCAGCACGTTGAGGCTGAGGATGTCGTTGGACACCAGCAGCTCGGTGGCGGAAGTGGCGGTCTGCGTGGTCAGGCTTTCGCCCAGCGCATCGGCCTGCTCGTGCATGGCCTGCTTGAATTGCAGACCCATCACCCCGGCATAGATCACCAGGGCCAGAGCGACCAGGATCACGTTGTGGCTGGCAATGCGCAATGCAATCGGTACACGGCGGTGGCGCAGTGCACGGAAGATCAGCAGGAAGAAGTTATCGGTTTTGACTGGCGTGGGCCGGTTCACTTGAGCTCGGCTCTTTGTCCGTGAAGTTGACGCGCAGTATAGCGACAGGCCCCAGACCGGCAAAGCGCTCGCGGTGCCCGATGGTCACTGAAAGTGGGTAGAATGCGGTTTTTTTCCAGTTGCGGGGGTGCGCGTTGCGCGAAATCGTCCTGATTAACATCACGGGAGTCGACCGTCCGGGTCTGACGGCGGCCATCACCGGTGTTCTGGCACAAGGTGGTGTGAACATTCTCGACATCGGTCAGGCGGTGATCCACGACACCCTGTCGTTCGGCATCCTGGTTGAGATTCCCGATTCCGAGCAGGGCAAGTCGGTGCTCAAGGACATCCTGTTCAAGGGCTACGAACTCGACCAGCAAGTGCGCTTCACCCCGGTGTCCGAAGAGGACTACCAGCAGTGGGTGGGCAATCAGGGCAAGAAACGCCATATCGTTACTCTGCTGACGCGCAAAGTCACCGCCGGCCAATTGCAGGCTGTCAGCGCGATCACCGCCAAATATGGCCTGAACATCGACCATATCGATCGTCTGTCAGGGCGCATGCCGCTGGACACGCCGGCCGACAAGGGCAAGGGTTGCATCGAATTTTCCGTGCGCGGCGAAGCGGCCGATCCGCAGGCCCTGCGCGCCGAATTCCTCAGCGTCGCGCAGGAATTGAACGTCGACATCGCGTTTCAGGAAGATTCGCTGTTCCGCCGCAACCGCCGTCTGGCCGTATTCGACATGGACTCGACGCTGATCGAAGCGGAAGTCATCGATGAGTTGGCCAAGGCGGCCGGCGTCGGTGATCGGGTTTCGGAAATCACCGAGCGCGCGATGGCCGGTGAACTGGATTTCCGCGCCAGCTTCAAGGAACGTCTGGCGCTGCTCAAGGGCCTCGACGTCAGTGTGCTCGATTCGATCGGTGCTTCGCTGCGCCTGACCGAAGGCGCCGAAACCCTGTTCGCCGAACTCAAGCGTCTCGGCTACAAAACCGCGATTCTGTCCGGCGGCTTCACTTATTTCGCCAAACAGCTGCAAGCCAGACTTGGCATCGACTACGTGTTCGCCAACGAGCTGGAAGTGGTCGACGGCAAGTGCACCGGCGTGGCGATCGAGCCGATTGTCGATGCGCAGCGCAAGGCTGACTTGCTCAAGGAATTGGCGCACAAGGAAGGTCTGCGTCTGGAGCAGACCATTGCTGTCGGCGACGGCGCCAATGATCTGCCGATGCTGGCGATTGCCGGGCTGGGCGTGGCGTTCCGCGCCAAACCGCTGGTCAAGCAGTCAGCGAAGCAGGCGATTTCAACATTGGGTCTGGATGGTGTGTTGTATCTGCTGGGCTTCCGCGATCGTGACGGGCAGCTTTGAGTTCTTGAGCGCCTGAACCGGCCCCTTCGCGAGCAGGCTCGCTCCCACAGGGAACCTCATTCCAATGTGGGAGCGAGCCTGCTCGCGAAGACCGCACCTCGGTCTAAAGCGAATTCCACAACGAATCAAAATCCTCCTCACCCCCGCCATTCTGCGCAGGATCCAGCGAGCGATAGGCGAACTGGTTGAAACTGTGGGTACTCGCCACCCGCCGATCCAGGCCGGCGCGGTGTTCCTCGCCTTGAGTGTTGATCAGCACTTTGTTGCCTTCCTGAAACGGCAGGCGCGGCGCCAGTACGGTGGCCGGCAAGTCGATCGCGCTGATCTCCGGCAGCAGCAAAGCGCGCAAATAATGGCCGTGATCGTCCCTTGAGCGCACCAGTTGCAGGCCGCACGGCTGAGCGTGTGGTGCGACCAGTTCAATGCCCATCTGCGTGCCGCTGCCGCGTACCTGGCGGATCCAGCGAATCACCGCAATGCTCCAGCCTTTGCTTTCGCTGTCCTGAATGCCGAGCATTTCCCCGGCCTGTAATTCGGCGGGAACCTCGCTCGGCCAGGCCAGGCAATAGCCGCCGGGGCTGTGGTTGATCACCGGCAAGGCGTAAGTCGGATAGTTCGGCGCGTTGCCGGGACCCTCGTCTTCAGCCAACTGGTCGTACTGGATTTCCTCGTACGGCAACCGCTCATCGTTGCTTTGCGGGGCAGCGTCGAACGCCTGACTCCAGCTGTCCTTCTCGCCGTTGGCCACCACACTGCTGAAATTCGCCGCGCGGGCAACCGGATGTTTGAGCAACTCGCTGAAGGTGCGCTCGCCGCCGAGGTAGAAGTGCAGGGCACTCATGCCGACGCACACGGTTAACGTGCCCTGGCCGGCGCTGCGCTGAAAGCTGCGCTCCGCCGCCTGGCCCCAGGTGGCGTGCAGATGTTGCAGGGTATCAATGCTGAGTCCGGCAGAGACGGGCAGGGGAGTCGAAGCCGGCTGCTGCAACAAGTGCGTTTCGAGTTGCTTGACCAGCGGTTGCGGATCGAAGCCCAGCAGCCCGCTCTGTTGCTCGCTGCGAAACATCTTGCGGTAGCGCGGGCCGACATCGAGTTCCGGGCTGATCGCGAACAACCCATCGTCGGCGTTGCCCGGATGCAGCTTGAGCAGGGCGCTCCATGGCTCGATCACCTCGGCCAGCCGGGCGATCTGGCTCTGGCGCAATTGATTGCAACGGGCGCTGCCCAATAGCAGAGCGGCGATGTAGGTTTGCTCGACGCTCAGTTCGCTGGTCAGGAAAGCCAGATCATCGCGCAGCCGCCGTTGCTGCAACTGTAGTTCAGAAGCGCAGCGATACAGCTGATGCAGTTCGAACCACACATGCTCGGGTGGAGAACTGTACAACTGCGTCGCACGCACCAGTTGCGCCTTCAGCGCATGCGCGGCGCGTTGCATTGCGGTGCCGACCAGCGTCGCGCGGTCCTTGCTGTATTTCGGCAGGATGCGCAGGACGATCTGTTTATAGCCGATGGCCAACTGGCCTTGCAGGGCCTGGCACAGGTTGCTGACCTTGCGCGAACGCTCGTCGAGCATGATCGCCTGATGCAGGAAGTGCCGTTCCAGATGCTGACAGACGAAATACACTTCAGGCCGCAGCAGCTCCAGCAGTTGCAGGCGATTGTCGCTTGGGGTGAGCAACAGGTTGAGTTCGCCCAGGCCTTGATAAAGCAGGCGGGCTGTTTCGCCGATATTGGCCTTGGGCAGGCCGGCGATCCAGCGCTTGAGGTCGCGCGGGCTGGCGTCGCAGAACGACAGGCGCGTTTGCGTAGGAGTCGGAGCGCGTAGCTTGGGAGGGAAGAGGTTCTGGCTCATGAGCCAAACCATAGCAGCAAATGTCGCAGTTTGCGGAAGCAGCCTCGGCTGCTTCCGCGAACAGGATCACGCTTTCGGCAGTGCCAGCCCCTGGCCCATCTGCACTGGCGAGCCGGCCACCAGCTCTTCAGCCCACTTCACTTGATCCGGGCCAAACAGCACGATCGCTGTCGAACCGAGCTTGAAGCGCCCCAGTTCCGCACCTTTTTCCAGATGAATCGGCGCGCGCGCGGCTTCGTCGTAGCGGAAGGTTTTCAGCTCACGCTTGGGTGGCGTGACCAGACCGGCCCACACGGTTTCGATCGACGCGACAATCATCGCGCCGACCAGCACCACCGCCATCGGCCCGCGCTCGGTGTCGAAAATGCACGCCACACGCTCGTTGCGAGCGAACAGCTCCGGGACGTTTTCGGCGGTAGTCTGATTCACCGAGAAGATCCGCCCCGGGATGTAGACCATTTCGCGCAGGGTACCGGCCAGCGGCATGTGCACGCGGTGGTAGTCCTTCGGCGACAGGTAAATGGTGGCGAAGTCGCCGCCCATGAACGGCGCTGCGTTGGCCGCATCACCGCCGAGCAATTCCAGCACGCTGAAACTGTGGCCCTTGGCCTGGAACACGCGACCGTGCTCGATCGGGCCGAGCTGGCTGACCGCGCCGTCGGCAGGGCTGAGGATCGCGCCCGGTGTTTCGTCCAGCGGACGCGCGCCGTCTTTCAGGGCACGAGTGAAGAACGCGTTGAAGTGCTCGTAAGCGGTCAGGTCTTCGACCAGCGCTTGCGACATGTCCACTTGATAACGCTTGGCGAACCATTGGGTGAAGGCATTCTTGAACCAGCGCACGCGACATTCGGCGATGCAGCCGGCCAGGCGCGACAGCAGGTGATGCGGCAGCAGGTATTGGCTGAGGATAAACAGACGCTCTTTCATTAGTTGTCCTTGGAAGCTTGAATCTCGACAGGCGTGTCGGGGTGGTTGCCCCATTCGCCCCAGGAACCGGCGTAGCCCTTGACCCGCGGATAACCGATGGATTTGGCCACCAGATAAGTGAAGCCCGACCGGTGATGGGTCTGGCAGTGGGTAATGATTTCCTTGTCCTTGGTGATCCCCAGTTTTTCGAGGATCTGTGGCATGTCGGTGCGGATGCGCAACTGACGCGCCGGGTCCATGCCCGCGGTCCATTCGAAATTGACCGCGCCGGGGATGTGCCCGCCCTTGGCTGCGAGGACTTTCTCGCCGGAATATTCCAGCGGCCCGCGTGCGTCCCAGATCGCCAGATCGGCCGCGCCGAGGCGGCTTTGCAGGTATTCGCGGGTGGCAGTCGGTTCGTCATGCAAGGTCAGCGACACCGGACCACCGACCGCGGCGGGCACCTGAATCGACATGGGCATGCCGGCCGCCAGCCAGGCCGGCAGGCCACCGTCTATATAGTGGTACTTGTCGTGGCCAATGACGTCGAGCAGCCAGATGAAGCGCCCGGCCCAACCACCGCCCTCATCGTCATACACCACGTATACCGCGTCCTTGCGATGGCCAAGCTCACCGAACAATGCTTGCAGATCGGCTTTCGCCGGCATCAGGCCCGGCGCGGGCGGCTGGCCGAGCTGGGTGCGTTTCGGGTCGACAAAACGTGCGCCGGGCAAGTGACCTTCGGCATACCGGGCAGGGCTGGTCAGGTCCACCAGAATCAGTTCCGGGGACTCCAGGCGCGGCAGCAGGTCGCTCGGCTCGATGACGAGCGGCAAGCCAGAGAAGTCAGACATGTGAGGTCTCCAGAGCACAAAGGGGAGGATTGTAGCGCAGGCTCATTGGCCGCGGCTGCTAAAGCTGTGCAGGGCTTTTTCGATGCACTGCGCGGTTTTACCGAAGGCCTGCACGGTGATGTCGGCGAACGGCCCGCCGCCCTGATCGGCGACGACAATCATGATCACCCGGCCATTGTTGACCAATGAACGCAGGAACAGATGCTCGCCGCGAAACAGCGTGCGCAGCCCCGCGGGTAACAAGGCGGAGAACTGCGCGTTGTTCTCCGGGGTGATTCGCACCTGTGCCTGCTGCGCGAGCAGACGCTGCAGGACTTTGCTTTGGCTGACGAGAAAACTCAGCGCCGCCGCGTCCTTCGGCAGGCCAGCGGTTTGCTGCACGCGCAGAGTCGAGTGCGTGCGGTCAGCCATCAGAATCATCACCCGGCGCATGCCGCTGGCCACCAGTGCCTCGCGGGCAGCGACGGTCAGGCTCATCGCATTGGTGAAGCGACTGGGCTCGGCGAGCAGTTCGGCGCATTGCCGACGCCACTGGCTCAAATCTTCGACATTCGGTGTTGCTGCCGGAAGCATTCCCGCCGGCAAACGACGGCTGCCCCACGGCCAGATCAGCGAAACTGCCGGGTGCCACAGATCGGGCATTGCATGCTGACGCGCGCTGTTCGCCGCTTGCTGGTGCAACTGTTGCTGCACTTCATCCATGGAAATCTGCAGATACAGGCTGGTCAGATACTGCCAGCGCTTGCTGTGCGGACTGTCCCAAGCCTGTTGCGCCGACAGCGCCAGGCCGTTGGCGAGCAGCACGGTATTGGCCGGTTGGTTGAGCCAGCGCCGCAGCGTCGGGTCATCGTCGAGGCGATTCTGCTGGCGCAGCGGGTGTTCGCTGTCACGGGCGATGCGCAGGACTTTGACCAGTTCGCGTTGTTCGCTGAGCAGCAATTTGTAGCCTTGCTCGACCCAGATCGGTAGATGCCAGGCCTGGACCAGTGCCTCGGCAATCTTCAACAGGCGCACGCCGAACAATTGCTTTTCGACCACCCGCGCTGACTCGCCCTTGTGGATCACCCGCAGTTCCCATTCTTCGAGTAACTGCGGATAGGTCAGTGCCAGTGGCCATAGCGGCGAGAGGAACAACAGGCTGCCCCAATGAATATCCTGCCACAGCCGCGCCAGGCGACTGGCGAAAAAACCGTTGGCCTGTTGCGTCGCGTGTTGGCTGATCAGTTGCAATTGGCGCAAGGCCTTGGGGATCTGCCTGTGCGCTTCGGCGGGCAGGCGCGCGAGCAATTCTTCAGTGCGCGCAAGGCCCAGGCGATTGATTGCCACCTCAAGATTTTCCGCTGGCGCGGCCATGGTGCCGTGGGTGTGACGATTCGCCTCACGGATGATGCTCAAGGCCAGCGCCGGGCTGTCCTGCATCAGGTCGGCGATGTCGCGCAGCGAGCTGCGGTTGTCGCGGATCGCCCGGCAGACTTTGTCGTGCGCCTCTTGCGGCACGGGCAGGCGGACGCTGTCGAGCAGCTTGACCCAGGCCTGGAGAGTGCTCGGTTGTGCGTGTGGGACGTTCGTTTCATTAGCCATGTCTGGACAAGATCTTCACTGACAGTAGACGCGCCCGGCATGGGCTAAATTGGCTTTTCGCCTGAACTGGCTATAGTCTGGCGCAGTTTTGCCGATAAGTAGAAGAAGAGATTTTTTAACTTCCGAATATGACCTTGAACCCGACTTAAACAAGTACCTTCTACCTATGGCTAAAATTATCGGCATCATCGTCGTATTCGCGAGCGTGCTCGGCGGATACGTGCTCTCCCACGGCAAGATTGCCGCCCTGATCCAGCCCTTCGAGGTGATGATCATCGGCGGTGCGGCCCTCGGTGCATTCCTCCAGGCCAACCCCGGCTACATGACGATGCACGTGCTCAAGAAATCCCTGAGCATGTTTGGTTCGCGCTTCACCCACACCTTCTATCTGGAAGTGCTCGGGCTGATCTACGAGATCCTCAACAAGAGTCGCCGCGAAGGCATGATGGCCATCGAAGGCGACATCGAAGATGCCGCCGCGAGCCCGATCTTCGCCAAGTACCCGGCGGTGCTCAAGGATGAACGCATGACCGCGTTCGTCTGCGATTACCTGCGCATCATGTCCTCCGGCAACATGGCCCCGCACGAACTGGAAGGCCTGTTCGACATGGAGCTGTACAGCCTCAAGGAAGACCTCGAACACCCATCGCACGCGGTCAACGGCATCGCCGACGGCATGCCCGGTTTCGGTATCGTCGCGGCGGTACTCGGTATTGTGGTGACCATGGCTTCGTTGGGCGAGGGCGACCAGGCGTCGATCGGTCTGCACGTCGGTGCGGCACTGGTCGGTACCTTCTTCGGTATTCTCGCGGCGTACGGTTTCTTCGGCCCGTTGGCGCATTCCCTGGCCCACGATGCGAAGGAAGAGCTGAATGTCTACGAAGCCATCAAGGCCTCGCTGGTGGCTTCGGCATCCGGCATGCCGCCGTCGCTGGCGGTCGAGTTCGGCCGCAAGGTTCTGTACCCGGCGCACCGTCCAAGCTTTGCCGAGCTGGAACAAGCGGTTCGCGGTCGTTAAGTCATGGAAAATAATCAGCCGATCATCGTCAAGCGCGTCAAGCGCATTGCCGCCGGGCACCACGGCGGGGCGTGGAAAATCGCCTTCGCCGACTTTGCCACGGCGATGATGGCGTTCTTCCTGGTGCTGTGGTTGCTGTCCACCGCCACGCCGGAACAGAAGATCGCCATCGCCGGTTATTTCAAGGACCCGGTCGGCTTCTCCGAAAGCGGCACGCCGTACATCATCGACCTCGGTGGTACACCGACCCTGGCGCCGGAAAACACCCTCAACCCGGAAGTGAAATCGCAACCGCAACCGGACAAGGTCACGGTCGACACCGACCAGGTGGAAGGCATGGCCGAGCAGGTCGAGAAGGAGCGTCTCGAACTGCTGCTGCAAGAACTGCAGAACAAGGTCGACGAAAACCCGCAGCTGCAGAAATTCAAGGATCAGATCCTCTTCGAAATCACCCCGAACGGCTTGCGCATCCAGATCATGGACGCCGAGAACCGGCCGATGTTCGACTCTGGTTCTGCGCGTTTGAAGCCATACTTTGAAGACATCCTGCTGGCCATGGCCGACACCATCAAAGCGGTGCCGAACAAGATCAGCATCAGCGGCCACACCGACGCCAAGCCATACATCGGCACTGGCGATTACGGCAACTGGGAACTCTCCGCCAACCGCGCCAACGCGGCTCGTCGCGCCTTGGTCGCCGGCAGTTATCCGGATGCGCAGGTGGCACGGGTGGTCGGTTATGCCTCGTCGGCACTGTTTGATCGGGAAAACCCGTTCAACCCGGTCAACCGCCGCATCGACATTGTCGTGCTGACCAAAAAAGCCCAGGCGGCGATTGAAGGTGCGCAGGGGCCTGAGGCGGCGAAACCGACGGATCAGGGTCAGAACGGTGCTGCTCCGGCAGCCCCGGTTGATCCGAATGCGCTGCCGGCGGACAAGCAGCCCGTGCCGGCTCATGAGTTGCGTGAACGGTTGAATCTGTTTGATGACGCTGCGCCGAAGCCGGTCGAGCCGGGTGGGGCGGCGCCAGCGCCGAAGCAGTGATTTAAAAAGGAACCGACAGTGATGTCGGTTTTTTTTGGGCTGATTTTCGGCTTTGTATTTGGTGCGTTGCCAAGAACACCCCCCTCAACCCCAGCCCTCCCGAAACGTCGGACCGCCCCCAAGGGGGCGAGGGGGAAGGGCGCCGATTTGTGTGCTTTTCGAATTCGAGTTCGACTCGGTATTTCAGGTCGGCGTACTTGGAGCATTCACCTCGGTCAGTCCCTCCCTCTGGGAGAGGGCTAGGGTGAGGGGCTTTTCGAAAGTAACGAAACTCTAGAACCCGCGACGAATCCGGTTCTTCAACTGTTCATGAAACATCTCTGCATCGCGCTTGTAAGCACCCTTGACCGAGTCGCTGAACGAATCCAGTGTTATCGAGCGCTGGTTCGACACCTCATCGCGATACGCATCGATAAAGAAGTCCAGATCGCTGGCCATGCTCAGCTTCGGCCACTTGTCCAGATAGATCGGCAATTGCGCCGGCCCGGTCTTGAACGTACAGATGCGCCGGTTGCTGATCGTCGCCTCGCCGATCTCGAACGGCACCCACCACGACATAGCAGTCTTCTCCGATACCACCGCCAGCAGATGCGTGCACTCGGTGATGTTGCGGGTGATGACCCCGGTGATGTCGTCGGTGGTCTGCGATTCCGGATCCAGCACGTCGAGGTAAGTCCTGATCTTCGCTTGGGTCAGGCGGGTGTTGATGGCGATCGCGTGGGTGCGATCCACATGGCGGTAGCTGATAAAGACTGGCATCAGAAATGTCCTTTGAGGGCGAGTTCGCGGTAGTAGGCGCCGAGTGCCGTCAGGCGGCAGCCGGTGGAGTTGATTGCGGCGTAATACATGTGCTCCGCGTCGACCGGTTCGATCAGGCTGTGGCGATTGCACTTCTGCAACTGGGCGAAAACCGCGCCATGCTCTGGCACGAAGGCCTTTTCGGTGGGTTCATGGCTGGGGTCGAGCGGGAACACCGATTCGGCTTCGGCGAACCAGTCCGGCAATTTGCGCAGGATTTCCTTGGGGATCAGCGGCGAGACTTCACGCAGGGAAATGAACTGCGACACATTGGTCTTGAACACCGGGCGCTGCTCCCAGGCGCCGAGCGCGTTGTCGACGAAGGAATACAGGCTGCCAGGGGTGATCCTGCCGAGGATGTTCGCTGCGCCGCCATGCAGCGCTTGCAGGAGCAGGCCGGTGAACACGCCGTGCTGCGCGCCCTCCAGCGCCGGCTGGGCTTTTTTGCAGGCGGTCAGAATGGTCATGCCTTCGCTGACCATGCTGCTTTCGCTGCGCAGGGCGCGCACTTCGCCGGCCGAACCGCTTTCGCAGCAGTCGAGGATAATCACTTTGTTTCTGATCCGCGTGGCTTTGTCCGCCCAGTTAAGGATGTCGCTGATGCGGATGCCGTCCTTGGTATTGCGGTAATCCTGCGGGATCAGCATGCCTTCGTCAGTGTCGGCATCGAAACCGCCATGGCCGGCGAAGTACAGCAGAGCGACGTTGCAGTCGCCGGAAAACAGTTCGCGGATCTGGTCCTCGATTTTCTCCCGGCTCAGATAATCCTCGGCGGACGTCAACACGACATTCTTGAAGTTGGGGTCGCCATTGGCGTTGGTTTTCAGTACCGAGGCCATGGCCATGGCGTCGTTGCAACAGCCGCTCAGCCCGCTGATATGCGTGTAATCGTTGATGCCGATGAAGAGTGCCTTGCGCATGGCTACACCACCGTGAGCAGGCTGAACGCGCTGACGATTCTGTGCGGATTACGCAAGTGGGCGTAGCGAGACGAATGGCTGATGAATGAATGACAGCTTTGCATTGGATTCCTCTTGGATCGCGGTAAGCGAAGGAGGAAACGAATGTAGGCCGCTGGCGCAGGCCCACAAGGTCTGCGCGGCAAAACAGAAAGGTCCTGCGAGCAGGTGCGCAAAAGCCTACAGAAGAGACTGATGTTTAACAGGGAGAGGTGTGAGTCAGATGCAGTCCGACAGCCGGCGGCCCATGCTGCAGGGCTGCCGGCGTGACTGTTTAATAGCCGTTTTCAGGCAGGCTGGCGATGATCGAGCGGTAGCTGTTCATCCGCTGCTGCTGGATGCGGCCGTCTTCAAGGGCCTTGAGCAGCGCGCAACCCGGTTCGCGGTCGTGCTTGCAGTCGCGGAAACGGCAGGTTCCGAGCAGGTCGTCGAACTCAATGAAACCGGCTTCGACGTCGGCGCGGCTGACGTGGCCTAGACCGAATTCGCGGATGCCCGGTGAGTCGATCAGTTCACCGCCACCGGGGAAGTGGAACAGGCGCGCGGTGGTGGTGGTGTGCGTGCCTTGACCGGACAGCTCGGACAACGGCCCGACGCGGGTTTCGACTTCCGGCAGCAGGCTGTTGACCAGCGACGACTTGCCGACACCGGACTGGCCGACGAATACGCTGATGCGCCCGTCGAGCTGCTTTTGCAGTTGTTCCATGCCATCGCCGTGATGCGCCGACACTTCCAGCACCGGATAACCCAGCGTGCGGTACACCGCCAGCAGCGCGTTCAGCGCCGGGGCGTTCTGTTCGTCGATCAGGTCGAATTTGTTCAGCAGCAGAAGCGGGCGGATGCCGGCATGTTCAGCGGCGACCAGATAGCGGTCGATCAGGTTGGCGTGGGGCTCGGGCAGCGGCGCGAAAACGATGACGATCATGTCGACGTTGGCGGCAACCGGTTTGAGCTGTCCACGGCTGTCGGGGCGGCACAGTTCGGTGCTGCGCGGCAGTTGCGCGACGATCACGCCGATGCCCTGGTTGCCGGCGCGCCAGACGACTTTGTCGCCAGTGACCAGCGCCGGCAGGTTGGCGCGCAAGTGGCAGCGGAACACTTGGCCGGCGAGTTCGCCGTCCACGGCCTCGACTTCGACCTGCACACCGAAGTGGGCGATCACCAGGCCGTGTTGTTCAGGGCCAAGGTCGCCGCCCTCGAGGGCTTCGACCGCCGAGGACTCGCGTTTGGCGGCGCGTGCGGCGCGCTCGCCCTGAATCTTTTCGATGCGCCAGTTTTGACGACGATTGAGTTGGCGTTTGGCCATGGGTGTTCCGTCTGAAGAATGCAGCGATTAGGTAAAACGGCCGCGAGTTTAGCACGCCCGGCCACCGGCCTAGGCTAAACTGCGCAGCATTGCCTAGGAGCCCGAATATGCAAAACCCGCAGAACCTGATCTGGATCGACCTGGAAATGACCGGTCTGGACCCGGACAACGATGTCATCATCGAAATGGCCACCATCGTCACCGACAGTGAGCTGAACACACTGGCCGAAGGCCCGGTGATCGCTATCCATCACAGCGACGAAGTGCTCGCGCGCATGGATGAGTGGAACACCCGCACCCACGGCAACTCCGGTCTGACCCAGCGTGTACGCGACAGCCGCATCAGCATGGCCGAGGCCGAAGCCGAAACCATCGCCTTCCTGGAACAATGGGTGCCGAAGGGCAAGTCGCCGATCTGCGGCAACAGCATCTGCCAGGATCGTCGTTTCCTTTTTACCCACATGAAGGCGCTGGAAAGCTACTTCCACTATCGCAACCTCGACGTCTCGACGCTCAAGGAACTGGCCGCGCGCTGGGCGCCGGATGTGCGCGACAGCTTCAAGAA
Organism: Pseudomonas moraviensis subsp. stanleyae; assembly: GCF_036283065.1. GTDB lineage: Bacteria > Pseudomonadota > Gammaproteobacteria > Pseudomonadales > Pseudomonadaceae > Aquipseudomonas > Aquipseudomonas stanleyae. The sequence goes on along the minus strand of NZ_JAADJI010000001.1, from coordinate 182,885 downwards.
GGGCAGCACCCACCTGGCGCTGGACGACATCCGCGAATCGATCGCCGAGCTGCAGCACTACCGCAAGCACTTCATCAAGTTCTGACGCGATCCTGTGCAGGAGCTGCCGCAGGCTGCGATCTTTTGATCTTTGGTTTGAGCCTGAAAAAGCACAATCAAAAGATCGCAGCCTTCGGCAGCTCAGGGTTTTGTGTTTGCTGTGGTGCCCTCTTCTGGTGCGGCGCCGAAATGGCTAGACTGCGCGCCTTCCTGCCTGGACTGCCATCATGTTGCTGATGCTCTATCTGATCGCCATCACCGCCGAAGCCATGACCGGCGCGCTGTCTGCCGGACGACGCGGCATGGACTGGTTCGGGGTGGTGCTGATCGCCTGCATCACCGCGCTTGGCGGCGGTTCAGTGCGCGACGTGTTGCTCGGACATTACCCGCTGACCTGGGTCAAACACCCGGAATACTTGGTGCTGACTTCGGTGGCGGCGATGTTCACTGTGTTTGCCGCGCGCTGGATGCGTCACTTGCGCTCGCTGTTTCTGGTGCTCGACGCGGTGGGGCTGGTGGCATTCACTTTGATCGGTTGCATGACCGCGCTGGAAATGGGTCATGGCATGTTGGTGGCTTCCGTCAGTGGAGTCATCACCGGCGTCTTTGGCGGTATTCTTCGCGATATCTTCTGCAACGACATTCCGTTGATCTTTCGCCGCGAACTTTACGCCAGCGTCTCTTTTGCTGCGGCGTGGTGCTACATGTTGTGTCTTTATCTGAATGTGCCGGGTGAACAAGCCATTCTGATCACTTTGTTTGGCGGATTTTTGTTGCGTCTGCTGGCCATTCGTTTTCATTGGGAAATGCCGAAGTTCGTTTATAACGACGAACACTGATTGATCCTGCGTCATTGTCATTGAGCTGATTAAATGGCAAAAAGACTTGTTTGGGACTGGCGCGCGCATATTTCTTACACTTTTCACTTTGATCTTTCTTTGATGGGTATGTAGTTTTTTCGCTGACATATTTTCGATGTCAGTATCAAATTACATTCTCAAAAAGGAGCTGCATTATGAGTGAAAACATGGATGTTACAGATAATCAAAGTGCCAATCCGCCCACTCTGGCGGGGCTGTCCAGTTTAAAAGTCAAGTTTGATGCTGGTAATAACGCTCAAAGCAGGGCACTTGTCGCTAATGGCCGAATGCAGGTCAAAGTTCAAGTACTCGTTGCCGGAGTGGACGCCGACGGCAACGCAATGCATGTACCCGCAGATGTAATGGAAAGCATCCAGCTTATCCATTACGCGACCGGCAAGACCTTGCGCGATGGTTGGGTCGCAAGCGCAATCCAAGGGCGGTTTACGCGTGAGGCACGTCCTGCACCCGACGCCGAAGACAGGCACGACGATGATCTTGAGAATGACAGCGTTCATCCACAGGTTCGTACGTTCTGGGTTTCCTCATCGAGCGCCGGAACGACTGAGATCGGTGCGCGCCTGTCCGTGAACGGGGAGACGATCCTCAGTAACGGAACCACGCCTGCCAGTGTCCATTACAGCAGCGTGACTTTAGACGCGGAAACGCCTGCGACATATGGTGTAGATGGAGTGTTTCGGTTGTACCAGACCAGGATTGGTAATGAGTCGCCCGGTAACCGTATCTGGAAGTACCATTTGGGACTGTACCCGGGTGGAAAGCAGATCCGGCTGGTCGATTGGATTGCAGAGGGGGCAGAAGAGGGTGAGGATTACGATTTTGCGGGTGGTAACAGGCTTAATGAAATAAAAACAAATTATATGAAATGCATTTTTGCACGTCCCGAAAAATCCAGTGTTGTCGTCACTTTGCCTGATAGGGGCGATCCGTTTGTATACACGGTTACCAGTGATGCGCAAACATGGAATTCGAAGCATTATCACGTAAAGACTCAAAGCGATGGAGAGCTGACCATCGTCCAGGCTCTATCTGAGTATTCGAAAAGCACCGGGCCACGAAAATATGGCGGCGTCCTCCACTTCATCGCCATCGATGAATATGGTACTGAGCATAAACTGGCGATTCGCGTGAATTTTCACGAGCGTAATTTATATCTTCAACGAGGCTGAGTCCGTTCACTGATGCAATGTCGGTGAATGTAGTAGATGTATATGCGTTTGGCATTTCGACTGCAGATAAACTGCCATGTCGATGATCAGGCATATGCACGGAAGTGCTTTTCTGATGACTCGCGTTGGCCGTGCAACTCTGTGTGGCCAGCGCACCCCCCTCTCAAGGATGAGCGATCATGACTGGCAAACCGCCGAAGATCAAACCTGTATCTGTCCCCACCAAACCCTCTGATTCCAGCGTTGATGTCTCCCCCCGACCGTTGTCCTCGTCTTCGACAGCGCCGCATTTGACTGTTGCACATCATCAGGTACCGATGCCTTCGCCATCTTCGTCAGATCCGCTGGCGATAGCGCCTGGCATCAGTGTGAGCACGACCACGATGTATTCCACATTCGACGAATTCGCAAGGGTTTCCGCAAACGATTCGCTGGAAAGCTACTGGATACCCTCGCAAGAGGGTATCGATGAGTCCGTTGCACTGGGTATCAAAACCTTGAAGCATCGTCAGTATGTTGCCGTTGCTGATAACCACATCGTACAAGTGGTCCGAGACGCTGAGAGCGGTCTGCTTCGCGCCACACATGCCAGAGAACTGCATCCTTCCGGTCCGCTGTTGAGGCCTGACAGCGAGGGCCGGTTGTGGCACCCGTTGGACGACCCTGAGTCGGCCAACCCGGTTGCAACTGTCTATTCCGAACAAAAACGCGCGGCAAAGCTGCTTACCGGCGCGGAGTATTCAATAGAAGATTTTTCTCCATTGATGATCAAACGCATGCTTGCTGTGAGCGGAGTGGACACGATGATGGTGCACAGGTCCGGGATTCATCCCACCTCGCTGGCATTGCTGCAGGACACAGCGAGGCGTTTTGCTCTCGATCAAAAGATCCAGCTGTTCATCACCCAGGTGCAACATTCCGATCCCGCCGTGCGCGCGCAGGCCGATTCACAACTGCAGGCTTTGTTGCCGCCACGGGCAGGTGATCCGAGCGAGCGCGTTATCGAACAATCCAGCGCCTTGCTCTTCGAGCAGAGTGAGCGAGCGTTCGAACTGGATTGCGATGACAACACATTGAAGATGCGGCAGATTTTTCCTGACCTGCCCAGGGCATTCGCTCAGGCATTGTGGCGAGAGGCCAGTGCCGCCGACCAGATGCATTTGCGCCTGCGGCCGGGAATGCCGAGGCACATGGCAGAAAAGACGCTGGTGGCGCTACGCGAGGTGCATCTCGCCAGGGCGTGCGAAGGAATCTATCTGGATTCGGTAGCCAGCCTGGACAGTGATCTGCTGGCGTTGCAGATGATCGGCCAGCTTGAACTGTGGCCGCGACAGATTCGTATCGAGATTCGTCGGCAAGCGTCAGACGGTGAGTTAATGAGTGCTATTGGCGATGCTCGATCGCCAGTGCGTCACACATTGATTCGTCAGCATGAAGGCTACGTTATCCAACGCAGCGGCGTCCCGTCACCCCAGGGTCGGATGGATCTGTATGCCGCTGTCTGGCGCCTTTTACTGCCCGGGCAGCGCCAGTTGCTCGGTGTAGCGCAGGGCGCTGGTGCGGCTCTGCGGCAGCTGGTACGTGCACAACCATTGCCGTCGCGCCAACGCGTGAGCGAATTGCTGGGACTGGCACCGGTGCAGGTAACGGCTGTTCCGGCCAGCGCCCAATACGTGCAAGCGGGGCTGCGAGGCGGCGGCGATGTCAACCCGATGTTGACAAAATCCGTTGCGGAGCGTGTCCGTGATCTTTATCCGCAGCTTGCCGAAAGGGAATTGGCCATGTTCATTTCCGAGCGTCTGAAGTCGGACCCAGCCAGGGTCCTGGCTCGTCTGGAGACAGAGTTGGCAACACTGCGCAATGAGTTGGCGATCTGGAGTGCGCAAGGATTGTCGACCCGTACGGATTCATCGCAGGCTGCACCGCAAATCGCAGAACAACGGCTGGCTCGCGAGCGGTTCAGCGCAAAGCTGCAGGATATCTGGCAGCGCAAGTCGGTTTCGAGGGGGCAGGAGGAAGATGATCACTTTTCTTACTATGTCGATTTTTCTGGTGAGTTACCGAGATTGTCCACCAGATTCGAGTACGTCACAGAGTTGATCCTGACCGCAAATGAACCGGGCGCACGGATAGGTGCGTTTCTTGACAGTTTTCCCAATATTCAATCTTTGGGAGTCTTTGGCATTGAAATGGAGGCATTTCCCTTAGGAATATTTCAAATGCGCCAGTTAAGCGAGCTTACGCTGGACGGCTGCTCGCTAAGACTGTCGGAGGTCGAAGTTGAAGGGTTGTCCAGAATCGAAACACTTACCCGGTTGAATCTGGCAAACAACCCTCTGACGGTTACTCCACATGTAGGCTACATGACAGGTTTAACCGGATTGATGCTGAACAACGCAAATCTTGCCAGCGTTCCTTCAGGTATAGATACCCTCAGGAAACTGGGTGTCGTCGCATTGCATGATAATAATATTGCCGACGTGGGGTATGAGTTGTTCGAGATTCCGGATACACAGAATCTGTTTGTCGGGTTGTTAAATAACCCGTTGAATGACGCGTCGAGACATCGAATTAAACAGTTTTTTGAAAATTCCAGTATGGACCGCAAAATGGAAATTCAGCTGGAGGAGGAAGCTCCTGAGTTTGATTTCGATAGTGAGTCCTCTGAGAGCGGGTTTTCGACAGAGTCAGACAGTGGTTGAGTGTTGGCGAAAGTAACAGCTGCTTTATCGGTCTAACATATACTGACAAGAATAAATCGCTCGGTGGTACCCCTCCTGATTCTTTGCGGTTTTGAGTTCGGGAGGGGAGGAGTTGCAGGGTGCTGAAATCATGGGGCGGGAACGATGTTATAAACTTCACATCATGAGGGAGTGGTTTTTTTTGAATTTATGAGGGTTTGTGTGAGTTGGCGATAGAGGTGTTAGGTTGTTGCCGGCTCACAATTGGTCGAATGTTTCGGCTGTTTTAATTTAATTCGAAGCTCAATACTTTGCTGAGTCCTTAAAGGGCGAAATCCAATAATCGGCAAGGTATTTTGAAATGGTTGATGAACAAGTTGGTATATCCCGTATCGAGGTAAAACTCGACACCACAAATCATGGTCAGCACAAAGTGCTTTATGCCAACGGTCGCATGCAGGTGCGTGTGTTGGTGCTTCTACACGGGATCGATAACAATGGCGACGGCGTATCGCTGCACGGACATCCTGCATTGCAGTCACTGCGGCTGATTGCCTACAACGGTGCTCGCCCACTGGAGGGAGACTGGAGTGTATCGATTCAGGAAAATCGTTACGCTCACGAAATGTCGGGTGGGGCAACGCGGCTGACAGAAGTCCCGCGGGTCACTGACAACCGGATCAGCAACGCCGCAGATCCGGTACAGATTTTACAGTTTTGGGTTTCGGCTTCCCGACCTGGAATCATGGAAGTGGCTGCCGAGATTTCCTTGAACGGCGCGTTACTGCGAAGTAATGGGGTTGGTTTCGACAGCAGTGTCACGCTGGAGGCGATTCCGCCGAAAGAGTACTCGCCGAGCAGCTTTTCGTTGAGCAAGTATGACAAGAAACAGAATAGGGGCCTGTATGAGTGGGTTCAGCACTACCATATTGGCCTGCGAGCGGATGGCAGGCAGGTTCACCTCCTTGACTGGTACAGCAGTGAAGTGAAACTTGATCCTTATGATTCCGAAGATGCGGTGCAGGTTTATGTGTCCGGGAATATTCCCGGTGAACAAGGTAGTCGCAAAACGTTTTATGGATATATGGCCCCCATCTATGGGCTACAGGCAACATTTCGCAGTCCCCATGGCTACGTCACCGTACCTATCAACAAAGTGCCTGGACAGTTGACGCTCGTTCAGTATGTTTCCGCTGACCCGCAAGCGGCGCGGGAAAGTGATAGCGCTTTCGAATTTGCCGTGATTGATGAATTCGGTTCGGAGCACCGGCTTAGTATCGATGGTGATAAAGAGCAGCTCACTTTTATTCTGGATCAATCCAAGCGGTCAATGAAGCGACTTGTCTGACTTCTTGTCTGGTCAGCGTTCTTCGCTGGCCAGTTTTGACTGCCAAAATTTGAGTCTGGAAATAAAAGGACGATTTAATAATGGAAAGTAATTTCTCTCCCTCTGTTCATTCGAACGCTTTCAACTTCGGTGAGTTTGTTTCCGGAGGCGTTGATCCGCGCACGGGCATGTATACGTGTGCATTTTCGCTTGGCAAGTTGCACTCGGCAGATCTCAATGGTCCGGAGCTTGCACTTTCAGTGAGCTTCAATCCGCTCAATCAGGCGGATAGCGGTTTCGGCGTTGGCTGGTCTTTGACCCTGACCAATTATGACTTGCGCAGCAAAGTCATGACCTTGTCCAACGGTGAACGCTACAAGGCTGTCGAGACGTCTACCGGCCTGAAGTTCAAGGAAATGAAACTGCAAACGGCAAAGGTGTCAGTCACTGGAGCAGGGCGCTATGAAGTTCGATACAAGGATGGTCGGCGGGAACTGCTCAAAGTCCTGGCCGGTACTCAGGTCGCCGTCGCGGAAAAAATAATCGCGGCGAACGGCGTGAGCATTACGCTGAAGCATGAGTTGTTCAACCAGTTTCCCCGTTTGGCCGAAGTCCGTGATGCCACGCGCTGCCTGTTGAAAATTTCCCGCACGGCAGGTCAGGTAACGTTGTCGCGATATCCCGACACTCCTTCGAGCTCCAACTCCAGGCTGATCTTGAAAAACAGTCGGGTAACGGCAATCGAGCTTCCGGTTGGTAAAGGTTGGGAGCTCGAGTATGAAGTCATCGCTGGGGCCAGCTATGTTCATCGCATCGTCAATCCGCTGCGCGGGGTCGAAATCATTCGCTACAAGCGGCACGGCCACCGCTTCATCAGCGGTGTGGAACAGACACTGCCGTTTGTTATCGCTCACGATGTCTACCCAGGGCGCGGCCAGCCCAGAGTGTGCAAGACATATACGTACTCCGACCATAACTTCCTTGGGCAGGGCCTCCTTCCAGCCAAGGATAGTGACCTGGATCCGCTCTATCTGGCGCCCAGCCACTACGTCTACACCTCTGACGAGCACTTGCTGGTCAGCGGCAAAGTACATACGCGCATTAAACGCACCTACAACAAATTCCATCTGTTGGTGGCTGAGGTTACAACCTGTGGCGACGCGCAGATCGCCACTGCCACGGAGTATCACTGTTCCGTTATCAAGCCGTTCAGTGAGCAGGTGGCCCAGTTCCGCATGCCTAAAGTCCATACGGTGACGTACCTCGATCGGCGCACCCAGCAGCAGCGTGTGGAAACCACGATCACTGAGTTCGATGGCGAAGGTAACTTGCTCAAGCAGGTTGAGCCCACTGGGGTGACGACCACGACGCAATTCTATCCGGCCAGTGGCGGGGATAACTGCCCGGAGGATCCGCTGGGCTTTTCCAGGTTCCCGAAAAAGAGGACGGTGAGCGCTGCCGCATCGCATGGTGCGTCGACAGTCACGTACTACGACTACGCTTTGCATCCTGCGCTGGAGGGTGCGGAATTGGCAACCGTGTTACCGGTCGAGGAGCGGTTTTTCGAAGTTTTGGAAGGCGTTGAAGTATTGCGTTCGAAAACCGAACGCAGCTATCTGAATACGCCCGAGGATCCACTCAAGCATGGAGCCACAAAAGAGCAAAGTGTCACCCTGAATGATAAAAAAACCGCTATCGAATTTTCCTATGAGCTCGAGGGTGACAGGTTGCGAGTCAGTTCCAGCACGCGCGGATTCGACGGCGCGCTGCAGACCAGTGAGAAGGTGCTTTCGACGCTGACCGGATTACAGGTCTCTGAAGTCGGTGTCGATGGCGAGCACATCGAATATGAATACGACGCAATCGGCCGGGCAGTGTGCAAAACGGTTGCTGCCGGCACCCCATATGCGGCCGCTACCCGGTGGGCCTATCTGGCCGCCAGCAAACAGCAGCCGGCGACAATAGTGACCACGGATCCTGCTGGCGGCGAGCAAAAAGTCGCCTATGACGGATTGGGACGGGTGATCGCCGTTCAGGAAAAGGACTGCGACCATCCCGACAAGGACGGTCTCATTCAGACACGCACGCTTTATTCTGCCCTGCATGATTCGGTCGGTCACAAGGTGAAAGTGACGCTGACTGATTGGCGTGATGGCAAGCCTTATCCGGTCAGCACCCGCTACGAATTCGATTCCTGGGGCCAGGTCAGCAAGACGCTGCACGATGATGGGCGTATCGAACACAGCGAGGCGGATCCGGTTCTTCGCCGGCAAACCAATTGGCTTCAGGGGATGGGAAAGACGATCACCCTCGTCAATGATTTTGCTAAACCGCTGAGTGTCGAGAGCTTCAATCTGAAGAACAAGAGTCTGGGCAAAACCGTTTACACCTATGACGGTTATGGGCGCACAGCCAGCCAGACAGACCCTGTCGGCAATACCAGCCGATATGAGTACGACGTTTTTGACCGGATAACCCGCAGTGTCCTGCCTGACGGCAGTGAGGTCGTGACCGAGTACGCCGAGCATAGTGATGAAGGGCTTGCGATCGACATCAAGGTCGGTGACAAGGTGCTGGGCCAGCAAACGTATGACGGCTTGGGGCGGTTGATCCAGAGTACTGTGGGCGGGCGAAAGTCCGAGGCTGGTTATGAAGCGGGCTTCACTCAGCCACAGTGGTACAAGAGTGCTGATGGCAAAAAGACCGAATTCACTTATTTGCGGGAACTGGGCGGTTTGCTGACTGAGCGCAAGGCAGAGGACTTGGTCACAACCATGACCTATGACCCCGTCAGTGGCAAACCCTTGACCTGTACCGAAAGCGGCAGGAGCCGCAGCTTTGCCTATCACCCTTCCGGGCGCCTGAAATCCGAAACGACGACCTTCGGCGCTGTCACGAAAGCAACGTCCAGTACCTGGTCCCTGCAGGGGCGACCGATCACCCACGTTGATGTGCTCGGTACCGACAACCGATCTGAATACGATGAGTTCGGCCGCCTTCTGTCCGCCTCGCAAGGCTTGCTGAAAACCGAGTTCCACTACAACGCCCAGACGGGGCTGCTGGAGTGGACGAAAACCGAAGACACCTCGATCAAGCGTCAGATGATCACCCGGTTCGCCTATGACGATATCGGTCGTGAAACCCGGCGTACATTCGAGATTCAGGGTCAGCCTGACCAGACCCTCGAATCGACTTACACGCTGGCTGGCAAACTGGCGCAGAAAGTGTCCAGACGTGGCACTCAACTGTTACGTGATGAACAGTTCACCTACGATGTGCGCGGGCGCTTGATCCAGTACGACTGTGCCGGCATCCAAAAGCCCCGTGACCCGTATGGCAAGGAAATTATCCAGCAGACGTTCACCTTCGATGCGCTGGACAACATTCTTACCGTGCAGACGAAGTTCCCGCTGGGCGTGAATCTGACCACCTTCAGTTATGACAATCCCGATCCGGTACAGCTCAGCGCAGTCAAACATTCCCATGTCGACTATCCACCGGCAGTGACGCTGGAATACGACGCCAACGGCAGGATGATCAAGGACGACCAGGCGCGAACGCTGGCCTATGACGCGTTCGGACGTCTTGAGCAATTGTCCGACGCAGGGCAATCAGTGATCCGTGGTTACCATTACGACGGTTTCGACGATCTGGTTGAACTGTCGCAACCCGATAAGGCGACAGTGCAGCGTTACTACCACGCAGGCCGGGTCGCCAATGAGGTCAGTGGTGAAAATTCATCCAGTGTCGTGCGTCACGGTGGCGCGCTTGTGGGACAGCAGCAACTCGGTTTGAACGCCAGCGCGCAGCTGTTTGGCACCGATCAACAGCAAAGCGTGCTGGCAACACTGAGTAAGGAACAGATCACCGATTGCGCCTACACCCCTTATGGGCACTGTCCTGCCGACGGCGGATTGTTCAGCCTGGCGGGGTTCAACGGCGAACAGCTGGATCCGGTCACCGGGCTGTATCTGCTGGGCAACGGTTACCGGGCCTATAGCCCGACACTGATGCGTTTTCTTTCCCCCGATAGCATGAGTCCGTTCGGTGCGGGCGGATTGAATGCCTACAGTTATTGCCTCGGCGACCCTGTCAATCGGGTTGACCCTACCGGGCATGTCTCCTGGCAATCGATCCTCGGCATCGGCCTCAGTATTCTCGGGATTGTGGCCAGCGTGGTGACGATGGGCGCGGCGACGCCATGGGCAGTGGCGGCCTTGGGGCTGGCGGTTACTTCAGGCCTGGCGGGTATTGCCAGCGAGGTGGTCAATGAACTCGCACCGGGTTCTCAGGCGGGCGAGATATTGGGCTGGATCAGTTTTGGTCTCGGGCTGGCTTCGCTCGGTGCAGGTTTGGCGGCGGGTGCAAAAGCTGCTGTGAATGCGGGCAGGAAGATGGCTTCAGCCTTTGGCAAAGGTCTCAGTCCCGGTGCCAAGGACGCAGCCAAAGCGGCACGACATATTAAAAAGGGTGGAAAAGGTGCCAAGGCTGCAGCCAAAAAAGCCAATGCGCCCGTGGAGGACGTGGCAGATCAGCCTTGGCAATTAATCAGGCCCGATGCAGAAGACTACGTCTATGCCACTCACAAGACGATGGCCGACGAATTCTTCGGGCTCGTGGAAAGCGATATGTCCCCCCTCCAGGCAGCCAGGAGGTCCAGGATGTATTACGAGGAATTCGGCGCAGCCGGTGATGGAAGAAAAGTAACGCATGTTTTTTTCGCGGCCTCGAAAGGACGTGGGGAGCGTATTTATCTTCTGGAGGACAGTAAACAGAGAGTTTGCAAAGTCCTGCAGGCGGGCGGCCATTGGACCGACGGAGAGACCAACGCAATAATGAGATCGGCGAAAAATATGGTTACAACGCGCACATGAGCACTCTGAATACTTCGCCTGCCCGTTATGGGTGTGAAGGTCTGGAGTGCTGTTCAAGCGCCCACTCCACGTGTTCTTTGACCAACTCTGACGGATAATCCCGTCGCGCCTTCAACGCTTCCAGCACAGGGATCGTTGAAGGCGCATTACCCAGCCCCACCGCCAGATTCCTCAACCAGCGCTCATACCCGGCCCGCCGCAACGGCGAACCTTCGGTGCTGCTCAAAAACTTCTCTTCATCCCACAAAAACAACTCGGCCAACTGTGCGTTATCCAGATTGTGCCGTGGCTTGAAATCGCTCTCACCGCTCGGCCTGGCGAAACGGTTCCATGGGCAGACGATCTGGCAGTCATCACAGCCGAACACACGATTGCCGATCAGCGGCCGCAACTCTTCGGGAATCGCGGTTTTCAGCTCGATGGTCAGGTAGGAAATGCAACGCCGGGCGTCCAGCACGTAGGGGCCGACAAAGGCGTTGGTCGGGCAGATATCCAGACAAGCGGTGCAGCGCCCGCAATGTTCGGTGCTGTGCGGCTCGTCTATCGGTAGCGGCAGATCGACGAACAGCTCACTGAGGAAGAAATAACTGCCGGCCTTGCGGTTGAGCACCAGGGTGTTTTTGCCGATCCAGCCCAGCCCCGCCTGTTCGGCGATGGCTTTTTCCAGCACCGGCGCGCTGTCGACAAAGGCACGGAAACCGAACGGGCCGATCTGCGCCTGAATCCTGTCGGCCAATTGTTGAACACGTTTACGGATCAATTTGTGGTAATCGCGGCCCAAGGCATAACGCGATACGTAAGCCTTTTCCGGTTCAGCCAGGCGTTTGGCCATTTCGGTATCGCCCGGAAGGTAGTCCATGCGCAGCGAGACCACGCGCAGCGTGCCCGGTACCAGCTCTTCGGGGTGCGAGCGTTTGCTGCCGTGGGCGCCCATGTAGTCCATTTCGCCGTGGTAGCCGGCCTCGAGCCAGCGCGCGAGGTGCTGCTCATGCTCGGCCAGATCCAGACCGCTGATGCCGACTTGCTGGAAGCCCAGCTCGCGGCCCCAATCCTTGATCGATTGGGCGAGGGCGGGCAGGTCTGTGGGGATGGCGGACATGAGGCGAGAGAAACCGGAGCTGAGGTGCGTATAATTCTGCCAGACATCGGAGCCCGAAGACGCATGCCGCAGACGAAAGATGAATTACCCGACGCGCTGTACCGCGCCGCGCAGGTGCGTGAACTCGACGCACGGCTGATCGCCGCCGGCACGCCGGGCTTCGAATTGATGCAGCGCGCCGCCCGCGCGACCTGGCGGGCACTGGTACGCAAGTGGCCGGCAGCGAACGAACTGACGGTGCTCGCCGGGCATGGCAATAATGCTGGCGACGGTTATCTGGTGGCCGGGTTGGCGCTGCGGGCCGGTTGGACAGTGCGGGTTCTCGCCGTCGGGGATCCGCAGCGTTTGCAGGGTGATGCCGCACTGGCCTGTGCCGAGTCCATAGCCGCTGGCGTTGCAGTGCAGAGCTGGCAGGCGCAAAGCGAGCTGCGCGGTGTCGTCCTCGATGCCCTGCTCGGCACTGGCCTCAGCGGGGAAGTGCGTGAGCCCTATGCATCGGCGATCAAGGCTATCAACGCCTGCGGTTTGCCGGTAGCCGCGGTCGATATTCCTTCGGGCGTGTGCGCCGATACCGGTCGAGAGCTGGGTGTGGCGGTATGCGCCGATCTGACGGTGACCTTCATTGGCATGAAAGTCGGGCTGTTGACCGGCGATGCGGCGGATCATATCGGGGAACTGGTCTTCAACGACCTGCAAGCCAATGACGAAATTTTCAGTGACATCCCCGTCTGCGCTCAACGCATGAGCGCCGCTAATCTTCCAGCACTTGCGCCGCGCGCGCCGACTTCGCACAAGGGGCGCTTTGGCCATGTGCTGACGATCGGTGGCGATCACGGGTTTGGCGGGGCGATCCTGCTCAGCACCGAAATGGCCCTGCGTAGCGGTGCGGGGATGGTGTCGCTGGCGACCCGTCCCGAACATCTACCGGCAGCGCTGACTCGCGTGCCGGAAGCCATGGCCCTGGGCACCTCGTCGGCCAATCAACTGATGGGTCTGCTGGAAAAGGTTTCAGTGCTGGTGATCGGGCCGGGGCTGGGTCAGGCGAGCTGGGGCCGCGCCCTGTTGTCGGCGGCAGCCAATGCCGCGTTGCCGCAAGTGTGGGACGCCGACGCGTTGAACCTGCTGGCCAGCGGTTTTGTCCAGTTGCCCAAGGATTGCGTGATCACCCCGCATCCGGGTGAGGCGGCGCGCTTGCTCGGCATCAGCACTGCTGAAGTGCAGGCCGATCGCCTGTCCGCTGCATTGGCGTTGAGCAAAAAATATTCAGCGGTAGTGGTTCTGAAAGGTGCCGGCAGCCTGATCGCCCATCCCGACGGGCGTTTGGCCCTGTGTCATCAGGGCCATCCGGCCATGGCCACGGGCGGCCTCGGCGATGTGCTGGCCGGTCTGATCGGCGCGTTGCTGGCGCAGGGCATGGGCGCATTTGATGGCGCATGCCTGGCCGTCTGGCTACACGCCAATGCTGGTCTGCAACAAGGCAAATTCGGCCGTGGGCTGGCGGCCAGTGATCTGATTCCAGCCATTCGTCAGTTGTTGGAGGAGCATGCACCGTGTCTGAAGTAACCCTGTACCTGGCCGATGAACAGGCGATGAGCGACTTTGGCGCACGGATCGCCCGCGTGACCCAGGGCCATGGCCTGATTTTTCTCGAAGGCAATCTGGGCATGGGCAAAACCACCCTGTCGCGGGGCACCATTCGTGGGCTGGGGCATGTCGGCGCGGTAAAAAGTCCGACCTTCACCTTGGTCGAGCCCTACGAGATCGGTGACATCCGCGCCTTCCACTTCGACCTGTATCGCCTGGTCGATCCGGAGGAGCTGGAGTTTCTCGGCATCCGCGACTACTTCGAAGATGATGCCCTGTGCCTGATCGAGTGGCCCGATAAAGGTGCAGGCTTTTTGCCAAAGCCGGACCTGACCATTACCATTGGCCCGCAAGACAGCGGGCGTTTGCTGAAAATCTTAGCCCAGGGCTCGCGTGGCGAGGCCTGGTGTGCCGCTTTGGCATTGGAATCCAATTAAATGATGGGGTTTGGTATGCGCTTTCGCGCGTTGGTGGCTGCCGCTGGACTGATGTTGATGGCAGTAACCGTCAACGCTGTGGCCGAATCAAAGGTCAACAGCGTGCGCCTGTGGCGGGCGCCGGACAACACGCGACTGGTCTTTGACCTGAGCGGCCCGGTGCAGCACAGCGTTTTCACCCTGACCGCGCCGGACCGGCTGGTGATCGACATCAATGGCGCCACCCTCGGCGCGCCGTTGAACGTGCAGACCGCGAACACGCCGATCACCGCGATGCGCTCGGCCCAGCGCACGCCGACTGACCTGCGGGTGGTCATCGATCTGAAAAAAGCTGTCACCCCGAAAAGCTTCTCGCTGGCGCCGAACGCGCAGTACGGCAACCGTCTGGTGGTCGATCTGTTCGACAACCCGGCCGACGCCGCGCCGCCGCCAGCGCCGACGCCCTCGGTGGCGACCGTGCCGGCAGTGCCGGTGACCCCGACTGAGCCGGCGATCAAGCTGCCGCCAGCTCCGGCCGGCAAGCGCGACATTATTGTCGTGATCGACGCCGGCCACGGTGGCGAAGACCCGGGCGCGTCCGGCTCGCGCGGCCAGCGTGAGAAAGACGTGGTGCTGCAGATCGCCCGCGAATTGCAGCGTCAGGTCAACGGCATGAAAGGCTTCCGCGCCGAACTGACCCGTACCGGCGATTACTTCATTCCATTGCGCGGGCGTACCGAGATCGCCCGCAAGAAGGGCGCCGACCTGTTCGTCTCGATCCACGCCGACGCTGCGCCGTCAGCGGCCGCTTTCGGTGCGTCGGTCTTCGCCTTGTCCGATCGCGGCGCTACATCCGAGACCGCCCGTTGGCTGGCCGACAGTGAAAACCGTTCCGACCTGATCGGCGGTGCCGGCAACGTCAGCCTCGATGACAAGGACCGCATGCTCGCCGGCGTGCTGCTCGACCTGTCGATGACCGCCTCGCTGACCTCCAGCCTCAACGTCGGCCAGAAGGTCCTGACCAACATTGGCCGGGTCACGCCGCTGCACAAACAGCGCGTGGAACAGGCCGGGTTCATGGTGCTGAAGTCGCCGGACATTCCGTCGATCCTGGTCGAAACCGGCTTCATCTCCAACGCCAACGAAGCGAACAAACTGTCCGCGTCGAGCCACCAGCAGGCGCTGGCGCGGTCGATCAGCAGCGGCGTGCGCCAGTTCTTCCAGCAGAATCCACCACCGGGCACCTACATCGCCTGGTTGCGTGATTCCGGCAAGATTGCCCAGGGCCCACGCGACCACCGCGTCGGCCCGGGGGAAACCCTGGCGATGATCGGCGTGCGCTATCAGGTCTCGCCGGCCACGTTGCGTGCTGCCAACAACCTGAAAAGTGACGAGCTGAAAGTCGGTCAGCACCTGACCATTCCCGGCACCGAACTGGCGTCCAAAGAATGAACCAGGTACTGAACTCTGCGCGCATCGAGCTGCTCAGCCCGCGGCTGGCGAACCAGATCGCCGCCGGTGAAGTGGTTGAACGCCCGGCTTCGGTGATCAAGGAGCTGCTGGAAAACAGTCTCGACTCCGGCGCCAAGCGTATCGACGTCGATGTCGAGCAGGGCGGCGTCAAGTTGCTGCGGGTGCGCGATGACGGCAGCGGCATTTCCGCCGATGACCTGCCGCTGGCCCTGGCGCGCCACGCCACCAGCAAGATCCGCAACCTCGAAGACCTTGAACAGGTGATGAGCCTGGGTTTTCGTGGCGAGGCGCTGGCGTCGATCAGCTCTGTCGCACGCTTGACCCTGACCTCGCGCACCCGCGATGCCGATCAGGCCTGGCAGGTCGAGACCGAAGGCCGCGACATGGCGCCGCGCGTGCAGCCGGCGGCGCATCCGGTCGGCACTTCAGTGGAAGTTCGCGACCTGTTCTTCAACACCCCGGCCCGGCGCAAATTCCTCAAGACCGAAAAAACCGAATTCGATCACCTGCAAGAAGTGATCAAGCGTCTGGCGCTGGCGCGCTTCGACGTGGCCTTTCATCTGCGCCACAACGGCAAGACCATCCTCAGCCTGCACGAGGCCCATGACGATGCCGCCCGTGCGCGGCGCGTGGCGGCGATCTGCGGTTCCGGTTTCCTCGAGCAGGCGTTGCCGATCGAAATCGAACGCAATGGCCTGCACCTGTGGGGCTGGGTCGGTTTGCCGACCTTCAACCGCAGTCAGGCCGACTTGCAATATTTCTTCGTCAACGGTCGGGCTGTGCGCGACAAACTGGTCGCCCACGCCGTGCGCCAGGCTTATCGCGACGTGCTGTTCAATGGGCGGCATCCGACCTTCGCGCTGTTTTTCGAAGTCGACCCGGCAGCGGTCGACGTCAACGTGCACCCGACCAAGCACGAAGTGCGCTTCCGGGACGGGCGCATGGTCCACGACTTCCTGTATGGCACGCTGCACCGTGCGCTGGGCGACGTGCGACCGGAGGATCAACTGGCCGGCTCGGTCACTACGGCGATCGTTCGGCCAACTGGAATCGAGGCGGGCGAATTCGGCCCGCAGGGCGAGATGCGTCTGGCCGCCAATGCGCTGCTGGAGCAACCGCAGGCGCAACCGGCGTTCAACACGTCATCCGGCGCCAGCGCTGGCGGCGCCTATCAGTATCAATACACGCCGCGACCCCAATCGGCGGTGCCTGCTGCCGAGGCGCAAGCCGCTTACAAGGAATTTTTCGCGCCGCTGCCTGAAGCCAATGCCAGCGCACTGCCGACCGGTCAGGAAGATATTCCGCCGCTCGGCTATGCACTGGCGCAGCTCAAGGGCATTTATATTTTGTCCGAGAACGCCCATGGCCTGGTGCTGGTAGACATGCATGCCGCCCACGAGCGGATCATGTACGAGCGCCTGAAGATCGCCATGGCCAGCGAAGGCCTCAGTGGTCAGCCATTGCTGGTGCCTGAGTCGCTGGCGGTCAGTCAGCGCGAAGCCGATTGCGCTGAAGAACATGCGGCGTGGTTTCAGCGACTTGGTTTTGAGTTGCAGCGGCTTGGTCCGGAAACGCTGGCGATCCGGCAGATTCCGGCGTTGCTCAAGCAGGCGGAGGCCAATCGGCTGGTCGGCGATGTTCTGTCGGACCTGATGGAATATGGCACCAGCGACCGCATTCAGGCGCACCTCAACGAACTGCTCGGCACCATGGCCTGCCACGGCGCGATCCGCGCCAACCGGCGTCTGGCCCTGCCGGAAATGAACGGCTTGCTGCGCGACATGGAAAACACCGAGCGCAGCGGTCAATGCAACCATGGCCGACCGACCTGGACCCAGCTGGGCCTGGACGATCTGGACAAACTGTTCCTGCGCGGTCGTTGATGAGTCAGCTCCCTCCAGCGATTTTTCTGATGGGCCCGACCGCTGCGGGCAAGACCGATCTGGCCATCGAGCTGAGCAAGGTGCTGCCGTGCGAATTGATCAGCGTCGATTCGGCGCTGGTCTACCGCGGCATGGACATCGGCACGGCCAAGCCTTCGAAAGAACTGCTGGCCGAATACCCGCACCGCCTGATCGACATTCTCGATCCTGCTGAAGCGTATTCCGCTGCCGATTTCCGCCGCGACGCCCTGCAAGCCATGGCCGAGATCACCGCGCGGGGAAAGATCCCGCTGCTGGTCGGCGGCACCATGCTCTATTACAAGGCTTTGGTCGAAGGTCTGGCGGACATGCCGGCAGCCGATCCCGAGGTGCGCGCGCAGATCGAAGAAGAAGCTGCACGTCTCGGCTGGCAAGCCCTTCACGAGCAGTTGGCGCAAATCGATCCGGTGTCGGCGGCGCGCATTCATCCAAATGATCCGCAGCGCTTGAGTCGGGCACTTGAGGTCTATCGAGTCAGCGGGCAGAGCATGACCGCCCTGCGCGAGCAACAATCTGCGCAAAGTACTGAAGCAGCCGCTTCGGGGCGTCAACAATTGCCCTATACTGTCGCGAACCTGGCCATTGCTCCGGCAAATCGCCAGGTTCTGCACCAGCGAATTGAACAAAGATTCACAAATATGTTGGAACAGGGATTCATCGACGAGGTCGTAGCCCTGCGTAAGAGAAGTGACCTGCATTCAGGGTTGCCGTCTATACGTGCGGTAGGCTACCGCCAAGTCTGGGATTACCTGGACGGCAAGCTGACATTGGCCCAGATGCAGGAGCGCGGCATCATCGCCACGCGCCAATTGGCCAAACGCCAGTTTACCTGGCTGCGCAGCTGGGACGATTTGCACTGGCTGGACAGTCTTGATTGCGACAATCTGCCACGCGCCTTGAAATACCTTGGGACCATCTCCATATTGAGCTGAGTCCTTGCAATTGCCGTCTATCCTTGGGGGTGTGACGGCCGAAGCCATCTGAATTTACCTGTTTTTATTATTGAATCCTTAAAGGAGTGCGGCACATGTCAAAAGGGCATTCGCTACAAGACCCTTACCTGAACACTTTACGTAAAGAGAAAGTCGGGGTTTCCATCTACCTGGTCAACGGTATCAAGCTGCAAGGGACGATCGAGTCGTTCGACCAGTTCGTGATCCTGCTGAAAAACACCGTCAGCCAGATGGTCTACAAACACGCTATTTCGACCGTCGTGCCGGTTCGTCCAATTCGTCTGCCTAGCGCAACCGAAAACGAACAGGGCGATGCCGACGCAGCGCCGGGTAACGCCTGATAGGAGTCTCCTTTGTTCTTTGAGCGCCACGGTGGTGGTGAACGAGTCATCCTCGTTCACTTGGATGGACAGGACCCTGAGGCGCGCGAAGATCCGCAGGAGTTTCAGGAGTTGGCAAATTCGGCTGGCGCCGAGACCGTTGCGTTTTTTAACGTGCCGCGTCATCGGCCAACCGCCAAATATCTGATCGGCAGCGGCAAGGTCGAGGAGCTGCGCGACCTGGTCAAGGCTGAAGAAGCCGATCTGGTGATTTTCAATCACATCCTAACGCCCAGTCAGGAGCGCAACCTCGAACGTGTTTTCGAGTGTCGCGTGATTGACCGCACCGGGCTGATTCTCGATATTTTCGCTCAACGCGCCCGTACCCATGAGGGCAAGCTGCAGGTCGAACTGGCCCAGCTTGACCACATGAGCACGCGGCTGGTTCGCGGCTGGACTCACCTTGAGCGTCAGGGTGGCGGTATCGGTATGCGCGGCCCGGGTGAAACCCAGCTGGAAACCGACCGCCGTCTGCTGCGGGTCCGCCTGCGCCAGATCAAGGGGCGGCTGGAGAAGGTGCGCAGTCAGCGCGAGCAATCGCGCCGTGGCCGATCCCGTGCGGATATCCCCACCGTTTCGCTGGTGGGCTATACCAACGCCGGCAAGTCGACACTCTTCAACAACGTGACGAAATCCGACGTGTACGCGGCCGATCAACTGTTCGCCACGCTCGATCCGACCCTGCGCCGCCTGGAGCTTGATGACCTCGGTCCGATTGTCCTGGCCGACACCGTGGGATTCATTCGTCACCTGCCGCACAAGCTGGTCGAGGCATTTCGGTCTACGCTCGAAGAGTCGAGCAATTCCGACCTGCTGCTGCACGTGATCGACGCGGCCGAACCGGATCGCATGTTACAGATCGAGCAGGTGATGGTGGTGCTGGGCGAGATTGGTGCCCAGGACTTGCCGATCCTCGAGGTCTATAACAAACTCGATTTGCTCGAAGGCGTCGAGCCGCAGATCCAGCGCGATGCCGATGGCAAGCCGCAACGGGTCTGGCTTTCGGCGCGTGATGGCAGCGGTCTGGAGTTGCTCGAACAGGCCATTGCCGAGTTGCTCGGCAGTGATCTGTTCGTCGGTACCTTGCGCTTGCCGCAGCGATTCGCTCGACTGCGTGCGCAGTTCTTCGAACTCGGGGCGGTGCAGAAAGAAGAATACGATGAAGAAGGTGTCAGCCTGCTGGCCGTTCGTTTGCCCCGGATCGAGCTCAATCGATTGGTAAGCCGCGAAGGATTGCAGCCGATGGAATTCATCGAGCAACACACTTTGCAATAAAAGCCTGAAAAAGCGGTTGTGCCGCAACGGCAGGCATTCTGTAGCATTGGTCGGCGCGCCGTGGGTGCGTCTTTGCTTTATCAGATGGAGAGCGCTATGGCTTGGAATGAGCCGGGTGGCAACTCGAATAATCAGGATCCCTGGGGTGGCAAGCGCCGCAATAACGGCGACCGCAAGGGACCACCGGATCTCGACGAGGCCTTCCGAAAGCTGCAGGAAAGCCTGAACGGGTTGTTCGGTGGTGGTAAGAAACGCGGTGATGACGGCGGCGGTTCCGGCAGGAGCAGTGGTGGCTTTGGCGGTCTGCTCGGCATCGGCCTGGTCGTGCTGGCGGCTGTCTGGCTGTACAGCGCGGTGTACGTGGTGGACGAGCAGGAGCAGGCCGTGGTGCTGCGCTTCGGCAAGTACTACGAGACTGTCGGCCCGGGCCTGAACATCTACTTCCCGCCGATCGACAAGAAGTACATGGAGAACGTGACGCGTGAGCGTGCGTACACCAAGCAGGGCCAGATGCTGACTGAAGACGAAAACATCGTCGAAGTGCCGCTGACCGTGCAGTACAAGATCAGCAACCTGCAGGACTTCGTGCTGAACGTCGATCAGCCGGAAATCAGCCTGCAGCACGCGACCGAAAGTGCGTTGCGTCATGTGGTCGGTTCCACCGCCATGGACCAGGTGCTGACCGAAGGTCGTGAATTGATGGCGAGCGAAATCAAGGAGCGTCTGCAACGTTTCCTCGATACCTATCGCACCGGTATCACTGTCACCCAGGTCAACGTACAGAGCGCAGCGGCACCGCGTGAAGTGCAGGAAGCCTTCGATGACGTGATCCGCGCCCGTGAAGACGAGCAGCGTTCGCGCAACCAGGCCGAAACCTACGCCAACGGCGTGGTGCCGGAAGCCCGTGGTCAGGCCCAGCGCATCATCGAAGACGCCAACGGTTACCGCGACGAGACAATCTCGCGCGCCAAGGGCGAGGCCGATCGCTTCACCAAGCTGGTCGCCGAGTATCGCAAGGCTCCTGAAGTCACCCGCGAGCGTCTGTACCTGGACACCATGCAGGAAGTCTTCAGCAACACCAGCAAGGTTCTCGTGACCGGCAACAAGAACGGCCAGAGCAATCTGCTCTACCTGCCGTTGGACAAGATGATCCAGAACACTTCGGGTAATGCACCGGTGACCGGTTCGGCCGCCAGCAACAACACGGACGTCACGCCGCATGTCACTGACGTGCCGCAGACGCGTACAAGGGAGACCCGCTGATGAGCAATAAATCGCTGATCGCCCTGATCGTTGGCGTCGTCGTGGTACTGGTGGGCTGGAATTGCTTCTATATCGTCGCTCAGACCGAGCGCGCGGTGCTGCTGCAATTCGGTCGTGTGGTTCAGGCCGATGTCCAGCCGGGTCTGCATGTGAAGGTGCCTTACGTCAACCAGGTGCGCAAATTCGACGCGCGTCTGCTGACGCTGGATGCACCGACGCAGCGCTTCCTGACCCTGGAAAAGAAAGCCGTAATGGTCGATGCCTACGCCAAGTGGCGGGTGAAAGATGCCGAGCGTTTCTACACCGCGACTTCGGGTCTGAAGCAGATTGCCGACGAGCGTCTGTCCCGTCGTCTGGAATCCGGCCTGCGGGACCAGTTCGGCAAGCGCACCCTGCACGAAGTGGTGTCGGGTGAGCGTGATGCGCTGATGGCTGACATCACCGCGTCGCTGAACAAGATGGCGGAAAAAGAGCTGGGTATCGAAGTGGTCGATGTCCGGGTCAAGGCCATCGATCTGCCGAAGGAAGTGAACCGCAGCGTGTTCGAGCGTATGAGCACCGAGCGTGAGCGTGAAGCTCGCGAGCACCGCGCCAAGGGTAACGAGCTGGCCGAAGGCATCCGTGCCGACGCCGATCGTCAACGCCGCGTGCTGCTGGCCGAAGCCTATCGTGAATCCGAAGAGGTTCGCGGTGACGGTGACGCCCAGGCTGCTGCGATCTACTCCAAGGCCTACGGTCAGGATCAGGAGTTCTACGGTTTCTACCGTAGCCTGCGTGCCTACCGTGAAAGCTTCGCGAACAAATCCGACGTCCTGGTCCTCGACCCAAGCAGCGACTTCTTCCGTTACCTGGAAAAAGCCAAGCCTTGACATGCCGTTGACCTGAATCATTCCGCCCGGCGGCTAAAACCTCGGGCGGGGTGATCCTTTCGGAAAACGTGTGTATGATGCGGCAGCCGGGAAATTCCCGGCTTTTTTGCGTCTGCACGTTTGATTGCTGTTTTTGTTGCAGGCTTCGGGTTTGTACGGCCCGAGCGTTTTTCGAGGAAAGTGATGGGCGAAGCCGGTAACAGGCCTTTCGCTGCGTCGTTCATGCGCGTGCGTTTTGAACGCCCCGGTCATTTTCTGCTTCACTCAAGGCTCGCCCTCGTGCTGGCCGCCCGGATCAAAGGGGAATGGCGTAATGGCAACGGTAGACCGCTGGCTGCTGCCAGATGGCATCGAAGAAGTACTGCCACCGGAGGCGGCGCGCATTGAAGTCGCGCGTCGTCAGGTGTTGGATCTGTTCCAGAGCTGGGGTTACGAGTTTGTCGTGACTCCTCATATCGAGTACCTGGAATCCCTGCTGACCGGCGCGGGCCAGGACCTGGATCTGCGTACCTTCAAGGTCATCGACCCACAATCGGGCCGGCAGATGGGTTTCCGTGCCGACATCACGCCCCAGGTCGCGCGCATCGATGCGCACACCCTGCGTCGCGAAGGCCCGAGCCGTTTGTGCTATGCCGGTAGCGTGCTGCACGCCCAGCCGCGTGCACTGTCGTCCTCGCGCAGCCCGATCCAGCTGGGCGCCGAGTTGTACGGCGACGCCAGTCCGAGCAGCGACGTCGAAGTCATCAGCCTGATGCTGGCCATGCTGCAGCTGGCCGATGTGCCGGATGTGCACATGGACCTCGGGCATGTCGGCATCTACCGTGGTCTGGCGCGCGCCGCCGGTCTGTCCGGTGAAGTCGAGCAGCAGTTGTTCGATGCCCTGCAGCGCAAGGCTATCGATGAAGTGATTACCCTGACCGAAGGCCTGCCGGCCGATCTGTCGGGCATGCTGCGCGCACTGGTTGATCTGTGCGGCGGCCGTGAGGTGTTGAGCGCTGCCCGCGAGCGTCTGGCCAATGCGCCGGCGCCGGTTCTGGCGGCGCTGGAAGATCTGCTGGCGATTGCCGAGCGGCTTTCCGTGCGCTTCCCGCAGTTGCCGTTGTATTTCGACCTCGGCGAATTGCGCGGCTATCACTACCACACCGGCGTGGTGTTCGCGGTGTTCGTGCCCGGCGTTGGTCAGTCCATTGCTCAGGGCGGTCGTTACGACGACATCGGCGCCGACTTCGGTCGCGCGCGTCCGGCGACCGGATTTTCTACCGATTTGAAAACCCTGGTGACCCTGGGGCGTGCTGAGATCGAGCTACCGTCTGGCGGTATCTGGATGCCTGACAGTACGGATGCGGCACTCTGGCAGCAGGTTTGCCAGTTGCGCAGTGAGGGTCAGCGTGTCGTTCAGGCCTTGCCTGGACAACCTTTGGCCGCCGCCCGTGATGCGGACTGCGACCGGCAATTGATTCAGCAGAACGGGCTTTGGCAAGTATCGCCACTGGCTTCTTGAGTTTTCCTGCCGGCCATCGCCGGCACCAAGTTTGCGCGAATGAGGACAAGTGTTATGGGTAAGAATGTCGTAGTCCTGGGCACCCAGTGGGGTGATGAGGGCAAAGGCAAGATCGTTGATCTGCTGACCGAACATGCTGCCGCCGTAGTGCGCTACCAGGGTGGCCACAACGCGGGTCACACGCTGGTGATCGACGGCGAGAAAACCGTCTTGCACCTGATTCCGTCGGGCGTGCTGCGCGAAGGCGTGCAATGCCTGATCGGCAACGGCGTGGTGGTTGCACCTGACGCCCTGCTGCGCGAGATCACCAAGCTGGAAGAGAAAGGCGTGCCGGTGCGCGAGCGCCTGCGTATCAGCCCGTCCTGCCCGCTGATCCTGTCCTTCCACGTTGCGCTGGACCAGGCCCGTGAAAAAGCCCGTGGCGAGCTGAAGATCGGTACCACCGGTCGCGGCATCGGCCCGGCTTACGAAGATAAAGTTGCCCGTCGTGGCCTGCGTGTTGGCGACCTGCTGAACATGCCGCGCTTCGAAGACAAGCTGCGTGAACTGGTGGACTACCACAACTTCATGCTGGTCGGTTACTACAAGGAACCGGCCATCGAGTTCGAAAAGACCCTGGCCGAGTGCAAGGAATACGCTGAGCTGCTCAAGCCGCTGATGCTCGACGTGACTGCCGAGCTGCACGACCTGCGTCGTGCCGGCAAGGACATCATGTTCGAAGGCGCGCAAGGTTCGTTGCTCGACATCGACCACGGCACCTACCCGTACGTGACCAGCTCCAACACCACCGCTGGTGGCGTAGCGACCGGTTCGGGCGTTGGTCCGATGTTCCTCGACTACATCCTGGGCATCACCAAGGCTTACACCACTCGCGTCGGTTCCGGTCCGTTCCCGACCGAGCTGTTCGATGACGTCGGTGCGCATCTGGCCAAGCAAGGTCACGAGTTCGGCGCCACCACTGGCCGTGCCCGTCGTTGCGGCTGGTTCGACGCCGTCATCCTGTGCCGCGCTATCGATGTGAACAGCATCTCGGGCATCTGCCTGACCAAGCTGGACGTACTCGACGGTCTTGAAACCATCAACATCTGCGTCGGCTACAAGGACGCGCAGGGCAATGCCGTTGCCCCGACCGATGCGGACAGCTACGTAGGCCTGCAGCCTGTGTACGAAGAGGTGCCGGGCTGGAGCGAATCGACCGTGGGTGCCAAGACCCTGGAAGAGCTGCCGGCCAATGCCCGTGCCTACATCAAACGCGTTGAAGAGTTGATCGGCGCGCCGATCGACATTATTTCGACGGGGCCGGACCGCAACGAAACCATCGTTCTGCGTCATCCGTTCGCTTGATAAGTCGTTGATGTAAAAAACAAAGGCCCCTTAATCGGGGCCTTTGTCGTTTATGCCTGTTGGACGGCATGACCTTTGCTGTGAATCTGTCTACAAGAGTGCCATCAAATTAATGGCGTCAGAAGTAGAGGGATTTAAAGTGTCAGCCGTTCTCTCACTGTTACAAAGCCGTTTGTTGCGGCCGGTGTTCGTTACCCTTGGTATCGCCCTTTTGGTGCAGGTGTTGGTCGCAGTCGCCCTGACCCGGAGCACGGTCACGGCACTGGAAGCCGATCTCGCCGTGCGCTTGGGGGCGGACAGTCAAAAGCTTTCCGGTGAACTGGAGCAGGCCGGACGTGAAGTCACCTCCAGTCTCGATGCGCTGTCAGCCAGCACTCGTCAACGCCTGACCGCCGGTTTGTCTGCACGTCTCAAAGAAGAGCAGGCGCAACTACGGGCGACGCTGGAAAAGGATCTCAAGGACTCCGCCAACGACATGGCGCAATTGCTTGCGTCCGTAGCGCCGCGTGCCATGTGGGACAGTGACGTACCAACGCTGTCGGAGTTCGCTCGTCGCGCTCAGCGCAACCCCAACGTGCTGTTCGTGGTGTATGACGACGCCACCGGCCAGCATCTGACCCGTTATCTCAATCGTGAAAACCCGATCAACAAGGCCTTGCTGGAAAAAGGTCAGGGAGAGCGTGCGCTGGATAAAGTGCTGGATGCGGCGAAAAACGATCCTTCGGTCTACTACCTCGAAGCCTCGATCAATCCCAATGGCGTGGAAATCGGCAAAGTGCTGATGGGCGTGTCCACGGCCTCGGTGGAAACCGATCTGGCAGAGCTCGACAAGCGTTTTCTGGCGCTGATTGCCAGCAGCGATCAACTGGTCGGTGACAGCCTCAAAGGCGCAGCGGCAGACAGTGCCAAAGCGATGCAGGCGCGCCTGCAATCGGCGCAGGGCACCGCCGGCGAAATGAAAGCCAACACCGCACAAACCGTTCAAGAGGCGGCTGCGACATTACGCTGGCGTATCGGACTCGGCCTGGCGCTGGTCGGTTGCGGCGTGCTGCTGTTGCTGGCGGTGGTGCTGGGTCATCGCGTGGTCAATCGCCTGAAAATGCTCAATGCGGCAATGGATGATCTGGCGGCAGGCGAGGGCGATCTGACCAAACGTGTGCAGATCAACAGCAAGGATGAGATCGGCGACATGGCCTCGGCAGTCAATCGCTTCGTCGACAAGTTGCAGCCGATCGTACGCGAGGCCGGTGATGTGGCTCAGCGCACTGGCGTGGAAATTGGCGCGATGACTTTGCGCAATGCCGGGGCCGATGCCGCTGCCGGAATGCAGCGCGATGAAGTCGCAGAAAGCCTGCGTGCGCTGTCGCAAATGGCCGATGAAGCGCAGTCGGAAAGTCAGGCGATGCAGGCGGCGTTGAAACAGGTCGTTGAAATTCGTCAGGCCACCGATGAAAACACCCGAACCTCGGCGAAGGTCGGCGGCCTGATCGAAGCGCTGGCCGGGCAAGTCGATACCGGGGCGAAAGTCATCGAGCGACTGGCGCAGCAGAGCGAGCAAATCGAAGTGGTGTTGACGGTGATTCACGGGATCGCCGAGCAGACCAATCTGCTGGCGTTGAACGCAGCGATCGAGGCGGCGCGGGCGGGAGAGACCGGACGTGGATTCGCCGTGGTCGCGGATGAAGTGCGCGCGCTGGCGAGCAAAACGCAAAGCTCCACCGGTGATATTCAGGCGCACATTGTTGCGCTGCAGCAGGGCGCGCGTGAGGCGGTCGAGGCGATTGGTCAGGCCGGACGGCAGGCCAGCGAAGGTTTGCTGGTGTTGCGCGACAGCGCGCGGTTGCAGCAGTCGGTGCAGGCTTCGGTTGAGCAGGTGCATGCGGCGATCGGTCTGGCGACGCAAGCGGCAGCGCATCAGGCGCAGGGCGCGCAGGCAGTGCGTGGACGGGTTGAGACAATTCATGCCCAAGCCGAGAAAGCGGCGCAGGCAGTGGTGGAAACCACGGCCAGTGGCAAGGTGCTGGATGGACTGGCTGCGCAGCTCAAGGCGAGCCTGGGGCAGTTCAGGGCTTGATGCTGTCTGATTAGGCCTCATCGCGAGCAGGCTCACTCCTACAGGGGGAACGCATTCCAATGTAGGAGTGAGCCTGCTCGCGATAGCTGTTTCATCGGCTCAAATACATCCGCGTCGTCAGCAGATATACCGGCAGTCCGGAGACCAGAATCAACAACGCCGCATACGGCGCCGCTGCCGCAAACTCGACATTCGCCGTGTGCGCCCAGACCTCGGTCGCCAGCGTATTCAGTCCAGTCGGACTGAGCAGCAACGTCGCCGTCAACTCCTTCATCGCATCGAGAAACACCAGCGCAAACGCCGCGCCCAGAGCCGGGAAAATGATCGGCAAGGTCACCCGGCAAAACGCCGTGAGCGACGATGCGCCCAAGGTCCGCGCCGCTTCTTCCAGCTGCGGCGCAGCCTTGTTCAGCGCGGTACGAATCGGCGCTTGCGCCAGTGGCAGGAACAGCAGCGCATAGGCGATCAGCAACAAGCCCGACGTCTGATACAGCGCCGGCACGTAATGCAGGGCGAAATACACCAGGGTCAACGCAATCACCAGCCCCGGCAGTGCGTGCAGCAGATACGGCAAGCGTTCGGCCCAGATTGCCAATTGGCCTCTGTAGCGCACCACCAGCAACCCCACCGGAACCGCCAGCACCAGGCACAACGCCGCGCCGCCCAATGACAATGCCAGCGATGACAGCAGCGCCTCGCTGATTGCCGCTACCGGGAACGCCGCCGATGAGCCGACCGCCAGCCAATACGCCAACATCCCCAGCGGAATGCCGCTGCCGACAATCGCCAGCAACAAACAATACAACTGACCTACCGCAGCCCACGGGCCCAGCTTCACTTGCTCAGCCTGTCGCGCGGCGCCCTGGCCGGTGCGCACATGGCGGCCCTTGCCGCGCACGCGCAGCTCCAGCCACAACAGCAGCAGACACAGCGCCAGCAACACCGCCGAAAGCATCGCGGCATTGGCGTTGCTGAATTCCAGCTCGAATTGCTGATAGATCGCCGTGGTGAAGGTCTGCAGGCCGATGATCGATAGCGCGCCGAATTCCACCAGCATGTGCAGGGCAATCAGCAGCGAACCGGCCAGCAGCGATGGCCACAGCAGCGGCAGGGTGACGCGGAAAAACACGCCCCAGCGATTCTGCCCGAGTGTACGGGCAGATTCTTCGAGGGAGGGATCGAGATTGCGCAGGGTCGCGGCAACCGGCAGAAAGATCAGTGGGTACTTCGACAGGCTCATCACCAGAATCGCCCCGCCGAGGCCTTCGAACTGCGCACTCAGCGACACCCAGGTAAAGCTGCTGACAAACGCCGGCACCGCAAACGGCAGGCACAGGATCACGCCCCACAGCCGACGTCCCGGCAGATTGCTGCGCTCCAGCAGCCACGCCAGTGACAGGCCGATCACGCCGCAGGTAACGGTTACGCCGACCATCAACGCCAAAGTATTGCGCAACAGGCCAAACACATACGGGCGCCACAGCAAATGCAACGCCTCGGCCCAGCCGGCCTGCCAGGCTTTCACTCCGACGTAGGCCAGTGGCAACAGGCTCAATACCACCAGTAGCAAAACCGGCAGCACCAGCCAGATCGACGGCCGTTTGCGTCTTGGCACATAACCCCCGCGCGTGGCGGGGGCCGATAACGATGCTGCCATCAGTTCAGGCCAACTTCGCGTTCCAGTTCCAGGGCTTCCTCAGCATTGCCCAGATCTGCCGGGGTAACGTTCGGTGCTTCCAGTTCGCTGAACGGCTTGAGGCCGCGATCCGATTCCATACCTTTGTGCAGCGGATATTCGGCGGTGGTCTGGGTGATCACGCGCTGGCCTTCTTCACTGGCCATGAAAGCGAGGAATTGCTGGGCTTCTTTTGGATGTTTGCTGGACTTCAGCACGGCAGCGCTGGACACGGTGATCAAGCCGCCAGCGTCGCCGCCGGTGAAGTAATGCAGTTTGGAGTCGAGCTTGCCTTTTTCGCGTTGCAGGGCGAACCAGTAGTAGTTGTTCACCAGCACCGTGGCAACTTCGCCGTTTTCCACGGCTTTGAGCGCGACCATGTTGTTGCTGTAGGTCTTGCCGAATGCGCGCAGACCGGTCAGCCATTCTTCGGCAGCGTCACGACCGTGCAGCTTGATGATCGCAACGGCCTGCTCCTGAAAGGCGCCGCTGGTCGGCACGAAACCGACTTTGCCTTGCCACTGCGGCTCGGAGAATTCCATCACCGATTTCGGCAGATCTTTTTCGTCGATGAGTTTCGGATTGAAGGCGACCACGCGAACACGCGCGGTGACGCCGATCCAAGTGCCGTTGGCGGCGACGTATTTTTCCGGCAACACCGCCAGAGTGGCGTCATCGGCCTTGGCCAACAGGCCTTGTTCGCCGAGGTTGTTCAGTGGTGGCGATTCTTCGGTGTAGATCACGTCGGCGGGAGAGCGATCGCCTTCTTCGATGATCTGGCTGGCGAGCTGGTTGCTGCTGCCCTTGCGCACGTTGACGTGAATGCCGGTCTTGGCTTCGAAAGCCTTGGCAATAGCGTCGCCGACTTCCTTGTGCTGGCCGTTGTAGAGAGTCAGGGAAACCGCATCGGCAGCCTGGGTGAGGGGAGTGGCGAGCGCGAGGCCGAGGAGGGTGAAGGTCAGGCCTCGGCGCAGGGTATTTCGAAACGTCATTCGCAGGGTTCCTCACTGTCGCATTGCAAAAACTTGCAACAATGATAAACGATATTGTTTCTCAAGTGCGCCTTGTGCGGCGCGAGGTGATCTTGTAGGAGCTGCCGAAGGCTGCGATCTTTTGATCTTGCTGGTGAACAATAGGGTGTCAAAAGCAAGATCAAAAGATCGCAGCCTCGTTGCACTCGTCAGCTCCTACACGCTCCTACACGCTCCTACGAGGCCGACGGGGAATTCAGGAGGCCAGAAACGCAAAAACCCGCTTTCGCGGGTTTCTGTGTAATTCAAGGTCTTAACCTTGAATTTGAATTGGTGCCCAGAAGAAGACTCGAACTTCCACGACCGTAAGGTCACCAGCACCTGAAGCTGGCGTGTCTACCAATTTCACCATCTGGGCAATCATCGCAAGCGTTGCCGCTGTTGATGTGGCGCACTATACGGAGGCCTTTTTGATCTGTAAACCCCTGATTTGGTTTTAATAAATCAGTGTGAGCAAAAGCTTTCCCGCAAATGCAAAAAACCCGCTTTCGCGGGTTTTGTGTGAGTCTTGAAACTGATCTAGTCTCAAACTCGAAATTGGTGCCCAGGAGAAGACTCGAACTTCCACGACCGTAAGGTCACCAGCACCTGAAGCTGGCGTGTCTACCAATTTCACCACCTGGGCATCATCGAAAGCGCTTGTGCGTCGTCGATGGCGCGCACTATACGGAGCGCCTTTTTAACTGTAAACCCCTGCCGCAGAAAAAACTGATTTTTTTTACCAGCGGCGTTCAAAACCGTATCGGAGCGTCGATACAGGGCCTTGTAAGGCCTTATAGATTGGGAAATTTCCCGTTTCCCGGCGCCTATGCCAAACTAACCCGTATATAGACAAGGTGAAAACTCTCTAATGGCCGATTGGCAGTCCCTCGATCCCGAGGCCGCTCGTGAAGCGGAAAAATACGAAAACCCTATTCCCAGCCGCGAACTGATCCTGGCGCACCTCGCCGATCGGGGTTCGCCTGCTGCCCGCGAGCAACTGGTCGAAGAGTTTGGTCTGACCACAGAGGACCAGATCGAGGCCCTGCGCCGCCGCTTGCGCGCAATGGAGCGTGACGCTCAATTGATTTATACCCGCCGTGGCACTTACGCGCCGGTGGACAAGCTCGACCTGATCCTCGGCCGCATCAGCGGTCACCGTGACGGTTTCGGCTTTCTGGTGCCGGACGACGGCAGCGACGACCTGTTCATGAGCCCGGCGCAAATGCGTCTGGTGTTCGACGGTGACCGCGCGCTGGCCCGGGTTTCCGGTCTCGACCGTCGTGGTCGCCGTGAAGGCGTAATCGTCGAAGTGGTTTCCCGCGCTCACGAAACCATCGTCGGCCGCTATTTCGAAGAAGGCGGTATCGGTTTCGTCGTTGCCGACAATCCGAAGATCCAGCAGGAAGTGCTGGTGACGCCGGGCCGCAACGCCAACGCGCAGATCGGTCAGTTCGTCGAAGTGAAAAT
Source organism: Pseudomonas moraviensis subsp. stanleyae (assembly GCF_036283065.1). Lineage (GTDB taxonomy): Bacteria > Pseudomonadota > Gammaproteobacteria > Pseudomonadales > Pseudomonadaceae > Aquipseudomonas > Aquipseudomonas stanleyae. Next base: position 151,606 of record NZ_JAADJI010000001.1, on the reverse strand, counting down.
CACTCACTGGCCAACGCCGCGCTTCCAGCCGCAAGGCGATGTGGTCGAAGTGGTCGGCAACTATATGGCGCCGGGCATGGAAATCGATGTTGCGTTGCGCACCTACGATATTCCGCACGTCTGGCCTGAAGCCGTGCTGAAGGAAGCGGCCAAACTGAAGCCGGAAGTCGAAGAAAAAGACAAAGAGAAGCGCATCGACTTGCGTCACTTGCCGTTCGTCACTATCGACGGCGAAGACGCCCGCGACTTCGACGACGCGGTTTACTGCGAAGCCAAACCGGGCAAGCTGCGTCTGTTCTCCGGCGGCTGGAAGTTGTACGTGGCGATTGCCGACGTCTCCAGCTACGTGAAGATCGGCTCGGCGCTGGACAACGAAGCTCAGGTTCGCGGCAACTCGGTGTACTTCCCCGAGCGCGTGATTCCGATGCTGCCAGAGCAACTGTCCAATGGCCTGTGCTCGCTGAACCCGCAAGTTGATCGTCTGGCCATGGTTTGCGAGATGACCATCTCCAAGTCCGGCGAAATGACCGACTACTGCTTCTATGAAGCGGTGATCCATTCGCACGCCCGTCTGACCTACAACAAGGTCAGTGCGATGCTGGAAACGCCGAAAGCTACCGAAGCGCGCAAATTGCGTGGCGAATACACCGACGTCGTGCCGCATCTCAAGCAGCTCTACGCGTTGTACAAGGTGTTGTTGGCCGCCCGTCACGTGCGTGGCGCGATCGATTTCGAAACCCAGGAAACCCGGATCATCTTCGGTTCCGAGCGCAAGATCGCCGAAATCCGTCCGACCGTGCGCAACGATGCGCACAAGCTGATCGAGGAATGCATGCTAGCGGCCAACGTCGCCACCGCCGAATTCCTCAAGAAGCACGAAATTCCTGCGTTGTATCGCGTTCACGCCGGCCCGCCGCCAGAGCGTCTGGAAAAGCTGCGCGCTTTCCTGGGTGAGCTCGGCCTGTCCCTGCACAAGGGCAAGGACGGTCCGTCGCCGAAGGATTATCAGGCCCTGCTCGCGAGCATCAAGGATCGTCCGGATTTCCATCTGATCCAGACAGTTATGCTGCGTTCGTTGAGCCAGGCGGTATACAGCGCTGAAAACGATGGTCACTTCGGCCTGAATTACGAAGCCTATACCCACTTCACCTCGCCGATCCGCCGTTACCCGGATCTGCTCACGCACCGCGCGATCCGCAGCGTGATCCATTCCAAACAGGACACCCCGCACGTTCGTCGTGCCGGGGCGATGACCATTCCGAAGGCGCGCATCTATCCGTATGACGAAGCGGCGCTGGAGCAGCTCGGCGAGCAGTGCTCGATGAGCGAGCGCCGCGCTGACGAAGCGACCCGCGACGTGGTGAACTGGCTCAAGTGCGAGTTCATGAAGGATCGCGTCGGCGAGTCTTTCCCGGGCGTGATCACTGCCGTCACCGGGTTTGGTCTGTTCGTCGAACTGACCGATATCTACGTCGAAGGTCTGGTCCACGTCACTGCGCTGCCGGGTGATTACTACCACTTCGATCCTGTACACCACCGCTTGGCGGGCGAGCGCACCGGTCGCAGCTTCCGTCTTGGCGACACCGTCGAAGTGCGGGTCATGCGCGTCGACCTCGACGAGCGCAAGATCGATTTCGAGATGGCGGAAAAAACCATCAGCGCGCCGATCGGTCGCAAGAAACGTGGCGCCGAAACCGCTGCGCCAGCTGCCAAGGTTGCGGAAGAAAAGGCTCCAGCGAAAACCGCCAGCCGTCGTCCGGCCAAGGAAAAGGTTGCCGAAGCCTATCGCCCAAGCGATGCCGTGGCGAAAAACGCCGAGCTGCGCAAAAGCCGTGAATTGAAGAAGGCCTTGCTGGCCGATGCGAAAAACGGTGGTAAAGCGGCGTCCGGGGGAAAGACCGGGCGGTCGGCGCCTGACAGGGCGACCGACGGCAAGCCAGCCAAGCCGAGCAAACACCGCAAGGGTCCGCCGAAAGCGGGCTCCGCTCCAGCCAAAAGCGGCGGGGCGCGTAAACCGAAGGCGAAGTCATGAGTCAGTTGGAAAAAATCTACGGCGTTCACGCGGTAGAAGCGTTGCTGCGTCACCACCCCAAACGCGTCAAGCAGATCTGGCTGGCGGAAAGCCGCAACGATCCGCGCGTGCAGACGCTGGTCGAACTGGCCAACGAAAACCGTGTGCAGGTCGGCCAGGCCGAGCGTCGCGAAATGGACGCCTGGGTTGAAGGCGTGCATCAGGGCGTGGTAGCGGAAGTCAGCCCGAGCCAGGTCTGGGGCGAGGCAATGCTCGACGAACTGCTCGATCGCACCGAAGGCGCGCCGCTGTTGCTGGTGCTCGACGGCGTGACCGATCCGCACAACCTCGGCGCCTGCCTGCGTTCGGCCGATGCGGCCGGTGCGCTGGCGGTGATCGTGCCGAAGGACAAGTCAGCTACGCTGACCCCGGTTGTGCGCAAAGTCGCTTGCGGCGCAGCGGAAGTGATTCCGCTGGTGGCCGTGACCAACCTGGCGCGTACTCTGGAAAAGCTTCAGCAGCGCGGTCTCTGGGTAGTCGGCACCGCTGGTGAAGCCGAGGTCAGCATCTATGACCAGGACCTGACCGGCCCGACCATCCTGATCATGGGCGCCGAAGGCAAAGGCATGCGTCGTCTGACCCGCGAGCACTGTGACTATCTGGTGAATCTGCCGATGGCTGGCAGCGTCAGCAGCCTCAACGTCTCGGTCGCCACCGGCGTGTGCCTGTTCGAAGCGCAGCGCCAGCGCGGGGCGAAAGCGCGCGCTTCGCGCAAGCCATAAGCTGCAAGCTGCAAGCTGCAAGCGTCAAGTGAAAAGCGGTCTGCTTGCAGCTTGAGGCTTGCAGCTCATAGCTGCTGTTCAAATATTCACCAATTGCCTTGCGCGCCCGCAGTCCCTTCTCTACAATTGCGCCCCTTGCTGTGACGGCAGGCACGCATGTGCCCCGCGCCAGCAAGTCCATAAGTGTCATTCACTCCTTGTCTGACCGTTTTTGAGCGGCAGGCTACAACCCGTAAGGAGCATTCATGCGTCATTACGAAATCATCTTTCTGGTCCACCCGGATCAGAGCGAGCAAGTCGGCGGCATGGTTGAGCGTTACACCAAGCTGATCGAAGAAGACGGCGGCAAAATCCACCGTCTGGAAGACTGGGGCCGTCGTCAACTGGCCTACGCAATCAACAATGTTCACAAGGCTCACTACGTGATGCTGAACGTTGAGTGCACTGGCAAGGCCCTGGCCGAGCTGGAAGACAACTTCCGCTACAACGATGCAGTGATCCGTAACCTGGTCATCCGTCGCGACGAAGCCGTTACCGGCCAGTCCGAGATGCTCAAGGCTGAAGAAAACCGCAGTGAGCGCCGTGAGCGTCGCGACCGTCCTGAGCACGAAGGCGCCGAAGGCACCGACAGTGATGACAGCGACAACAGCGATAACGCTGACGAGTAATCCACGGACCTTATTAAGGAGCCTATCAAATGGCACGTTTCTTCCGTCGTCGTAAATTCTGCCGCTTCACCGCTGAAGACGTGAAAGAGATCGATTACAAAGATCTCAACACTCTGAAAGCCTACGTATCCGAGACCGGCAAAATCGTTCCAAGCCGCATCACCGGTACCAAAGCTCGTTATCAGCGTCAGCTGGCCACCGCTATCAAGCGCGCCCGCTTCCTGGCCCTGCTGGCCTACACCGACAGCCACGGCCGCTGAGACCGGGCAGTCGACAAGTAGCAAAGGATTGAATGCATGCGCGCCTTAGCTGAGTTCATCATGCGAGGCCGAATGCAGGCCACTCTCGTGGTGGCCGGATGTGCAACATTGCCGTTGTTGTATTGGTTGGGTGCTGCCGCCGGGAGCCTTGTGCTGCTGCGGCGCGGATTGACGGACGCCCTGGGCGTGCTGTCGCTGGGACTGCTGCCAGCCTTGATCTGGTGGCTGTATGCCGATGACCCACGGGCACTTCTGGTGCTGCTGGGGTCTTCGGGGCTTGCGTTGGTTTTGCGCGCAAGCGAATCCTGGGTCCGCACGCTGCTGGTCAGCGTAGTGATCGGAGTGGTGTTTTCAGTGGTGCTCGGGGTCGCGTTTGCGGCCCAGATCGAGATGCTTGCACAGGCCCTCATAAAGGTCATGCCAGCGCTCCTCGGTGAGACCTACAAGCAATTGTCGGTCGATGAGCAAGCGCGTTTCGCGTCCCTGATTGCGCCGGTCCTGACCGGACTGATTGCGGCCCTGTTGCAGATCGTCAGCGTGCTGAGCCTGATTGTCGGGCGGCATTGGCAGGCGTTGTTGTACAACCCGGGTGGTTTCGGTCGCGAGTTTCGCGCCATCCGCATCCCGCTGGGGCCGGCGATGTTACTGCTGGCGTTGATGCTTCTGGGCCCGAATCTCGGTGCACAGATGGCCATGTTGACGCCGTTGTGCAGTGTACCGCTGGTGTTCGCCGGGCTGGCCCTGATTCACGGGCTGGTCGGGCAGAAGCGACTGGCCGGTTTCTGGCTGGTGGGGTTGTACGTCACGCTGCTGTTGTTCATGCAGCTGATCTATCCGTTGCTCGTGGTTCTGGCCATTGTCGACAGCCTGATTGATTTTCGCGGTCGTCACGTGTCGAAAGACACCGATAGCGCGAACGGTGAAGGTTAAAAGTTAGAGGATTTTCACATGCAACTGATCCTTCTGGAAAAAATCGCCAACCTGGGCAACCTGGGCGACAAAGTAAACGTTAAGGCCGGTTACGGCCGTAACTACCTGCTGCCTTTCGGCAAGGCTACCGCTGCGACCGCTGCCAACCTGGCTGCGTTCGAAGAGCGTCGCGCCGAGCTGGAAAAAGCTGCCGCAGACCGTAAAGCATCGGCTGAAAGCCGTGCTGCCCAACTGGCCGAGCTGGAAGTGACCATCACTGCCACCGCTGGCGACGAAGGCAAGCTGTTCGGTTCGATCGGTACTCACGACATCGCTGACGCACTGACCGCCTCCGGCGTTGAAGTGCAGAAGAGCGAAGTTCGTCTGCCGAACGGCACCATCCGCAACGTGGGTGAATTCGACGTGGCCGTGCACCTGCACGCCGAAGTTGAAGCCACCGTACGCGTTGTCGTGGTAGCAGCTTAAGCAACATCGATCGGCTGGCGGCTTGTCCGTCAGACGGTTAACATCGGGCACGATCCTGTTTACAGGTCGTGCCCTTTGTCTTTCTGAATTCCCTGCTTTTCACTAATACTCAAGTGGCCATGAACGATATCTCCGCTCCCGAGCAATACGATCTGCAAACCGCTGCCCTGAAGGTGCCGCCGCATTCCATCGAGGCCGAACAGGCCGTACTCGGTGGTCTGATGCTGGACAACAACGCCTGGGAACGCGTGCTCGATCAAGTCTCCGACGGCGATTTCTACCGACATGACCACCGCCTGATCTTTCGTGCCATTGCCAAACTGGCCGATCAGAACTCGCCGATCGACGTCGTGACTCTTGCCGAACAACTGGACAAGGAAGGTCAGACGTCGCAGGTCGGCGGCCTCGGCTACCTTGGCGAACTGGCAAAAAATACGCCGTCGGTCGCCAACATCAAGGCCTATGCGCAGATCGTCCGCCAGCGGGCGACGTTGCGCCAACTGATCGGCATCAGCACCGAGATCGCCGACAGCGCTTTCAACCCGGAAGGCCGTACCGCCGAAGAAATCCTCGACGAAGCCGAACGGCAGATCTTCCAGATCGCCGAAGCGCGGCCGAAGACCGGCGGACCGGTCGGCGTCAACGAGCTGCTGACCAAGGCCATCGACCGCATCGATACCTTGTTCAACACCGCCGACGCGATCACCGGCCTGTCCACCGGCTACACCGACCTCGACGAGAAGACCAGCGGCTTGCAGCCGTCCGACCTGATCATCGTTGCCGGTCGTCCATCGATGGGGAAAACCACCTTCGCGATGAACCTGGTGGAAAACGCCGTATTGCGCAGCGAAAAAGCGGTGCTGGTCTACTCCCTCGAGATGCCAGGCGAATCGCTGATCATGCGTATGCTGTCGTCGCTCGGCCGGATCGATCAGACCAAGGTGCGTTCCGGCCAACTCGAAGACGATGACTGGCCGCGCCTGACTTCGGCAGTCAACCTGCTCAACGACCGCAAACTGTTCATCGATGACACCGCCGGTATCAGCCCTTCGGAAATGCGCGCGCGGACCCGGCGTCTGGTGCGTGAGCACGGTGACGTTGGCCTGATCATGATCGACTACTTGCAACTGATGCAGATCCCCGGTTCCAGTGGTGACAACCGTACCAACGAAATTTCCGAGATCTCGCGATCGCTGAAAGCCCTGGCCAAGGAATTCAACTGCCCGGTAGTTGCCCTGTCGCAGCTCAATCGCTCTCTCGAACAACGTCCCAACAAACGCCCGGTCAACTCCGACTTGCGCGAATCAGGAGCGATCGAGCAGGACGCCGACGTGATCATGTTCGTTTACCGCGACGAGGTGTATCACCCGGAAACCGAGCACAAGGGCATCGCCGAAATCATCATCGGCAAACAGCGTAACGGCCCGATCGGTTTCATTCGGCTGGCGTTCATCGGCAAGTACACCCGTTTTGAAAACCTCGCACCGGGCAGTTACAACTTCGACGACGACGAATAACAGCAGACCGGATCACCCGGCCTGCTGTCGTGGTCGACTTCAATCGGCCGAAGCTGCCGTCTCGCTGCCGGCAGGCGTTTCCACGGCGCCGCCGGGGCGAATTTCCTCGTGCGTCAACGACTGGATCAGCGTCGCTTCGCTAATGGCCAGTTGTGCAGTGACGTCATTGGTTTGCGTGTCGTATTCGGCCTGAGTCAGTACTTTTTTCGCAAAGTGCTCGTCCAGTGCCGCCTGCCTCTGTTGATAGGGTTGACGCGCGGCGTCGAACCGGGACGAATATTTGTGCGTGATGAAGTCCTGCCAGAAATCCATCGACACCAGAGCCTGAAACTCTTCGGGGGAGTCGTTCAAGGCGATGACTTTACGGTAGGCAACTTCCAGCATGGGCGGTGTGACGCCGGCCATGCCGATAAAGGACAGTGTCTGTGGCTGAAACGGCAATTGCAGCTGATCCTTGAGGCCAAAGCGGTAGGCCATGGTCATTTCATGCGGATCGCGCAGGCGCTGGCGCTGGGTACTGCGCTCACTCGCTGAAGCCTGGGGATCGTTGACGATTGCCCTGCTCGCAGCGATGTCTGCTGCGGCCAGATCATCGACGAGCTTGAGCCTGAACAGACCTCTGGACAAATCCACCAGTCGAGCGCCATCCCCGTCTTGCCTAGCCTGCAGCCTGGCCGTGTGCGTCATGGTCAGGACTTGCAGGTCAGTAAACGTGGCGGCGGCAAGGTCAGTGCAGCCGGCTTCGCAGGCGCGATCAAAAACTTCTCTGCGCAGAGCGCGTGATTGCGCGTTGTTCTCGCTGATGGCGTCGACCACGTCCCAGACCTGTCGGCGGAAATCGGCGTGGTGGCCAAGTTTGGAAATGATAGTGAAAAAGCCATCCGAGCCGTCATGGGCTTTCAGTCCGTCCAGCTGCACGGTGCGTTTCTTCGCTTCGGTTGCCGTCATACCGGAGGTCAGCTGCGAATAGATCGTTGCAGAGTTCGTTACCAGTGATTGCGGGCGGACTGCCGGAGCTGACGTCGTCAGCAGGTTCACAGGATTGTAAAGCGAGGTTGCGGAGCGGTTCAGCCGCTCACCGTAATCGGCCAGGCGTTCTCGAGTGAGTGCGCTCAGGGGGTTATTGCTTATCTGAGTGCCGCTGTTGACCTGAATCGAATGCGTCAGGCGATCCGCTGCCGGTGACACGACAAAGCCGGGCAGGAAGGTGATCCTGTTGTTGTTCAGAAGCACCTTGCCCAGTTGGGGCTGATCGAACAGTCCGGCTGGCCAGCTTTCAATGCCCGTGTTTGACATGTCGACCTCACGCATATCAGTGATCGCGCTGAAGTCCGGGCTCACGTTCAAGTGCGGGTTATCTTGTATCCACAATGCCCTCAGGGTCGTTCTCCCGGCCAGGATCTGTGCGGTCTCGGCAGTGAGTTCGAGTTGGTTACCCTGCAGGAACAGACGGGTCATCCCGTGCATTTCACCGATCGCCGGCGGGAGATCCCTGAGACGATTGTTGGCCATGTTCAACCAGCGCACGTGCCGGAAGCGAGTCAGGAAACCTTCCGGGGATTCGGTCAGATTCATGTTGTTGAGTTTGAGCGAGCCGACATGGCCGAAGTCGGTGTTCAGATCCGGCAGGGTCGGCAACGTGAGGCCGCTCAAATCCAGTTCCAGGCCTATCGGCGTGCCGTCGAAGGCATGTTTCTGCGGCGTTTCCTGCCGCCAGCAGCTGATGATCCGATCCCGTGCCTCAATGCGCTCGTTGCGGGTTCGCGTGTTGGTCTGTAACTGATTGACGCGGATATAGCGCAGAGGATTGCTGCCTCCCGAAAATACCCAGTTGTCCAGCTGGTTTTTCAACAAGGCGAAATCCTGCTCGAGTGCCAACAGTTTCGGCGCAATAGTGGCCTTGTCATGGTTCCAGATAAATTCCCGGCAGGCCTTGATGCTTTTGCGCGGAAACAGTCGGCGGTAGCGTTGCGCGCGCGAGTTCTCGCTATCGAATACGGTGGGGTGGGCCGGGGTCATCAACTCTGGATGCAGTTCGTTGAGTCTTCGCCAGTAGCGATCAAACTTTCTCCAGTAAGGCGAAGGGAAGTCGTTGCCCTCAAGCAAAATACAGTTGTTGATGCGCGCGACCAGGGCCAATTGATCAGCCGGCGGGTTGATGTGGGCGTCGGGAACGCTGCGCAGTTTATTGTCGCTGAGGTCGAGTCCGGTCAAGGTGGTCTTGTCAGCGAGGCCGGTGGGCCACTCGCTGATTCCGGTGTTCCTCAACTCCAGCGTCTGCAACCCGGACATCGCGCTGAAATCGGGCAATACCTGGAGTGGATTATCAGACAGCTTGATGGTGGCCAGTTGGTGCCGCGCGCTCAATGCACCTGCACTGTTTTCATCCAGTTTTATCTGGTTTGACGTCAGATCCACATGGGCGAGCCGGGGCATCGCGCTGATGCCGGCGGGCAGTTTTTCCAGGCCGGAGTTGGTGATCGTCAGGATTTCCAGTTCAGGCAAGCGCGACAGGAACGTGTCGGCAGTGTCGGACCAGACAACGCTATCAAGGGAGAGCAACTTCAACCGACTGAAGTCGGCAGTCAATGGCGGTAGCGGTCCGTGCAATGGTGGCAGCATGAGGCCCGTCGACTCCCGGAGCCAGCAGTCCTTGATAGTCCGGGCAATGTACTCTGCCCGAGTCCTTTCTCGGCCGGCGGCGCTGGATGTTCCCGCCTGGCTGCCGGCGACGTAGGCCTGCAGTTGCGCGTCGAGCACCTTGAACTCCTCGAAACGCCGGCTGATCGTGGCTTCTGCGCCATCCCCCAGGTCTATCAGGTATTGCCGGGCAGTCAGCGCGGTTTTCTCCGGATACATCCGCAGCAGCATGGCGACTTCGGGGATGTCGCGGTCAATCCGGAATGCATCCGTGCGAGCGCTGGTGAGCAGCGCCGGATATTCGGCAGTGACACGCTGCCAGTAGACTTCCAGCAATCGCCAATAGCCGCTGGCGAAGGGGTTGCCTTCGATCAGGGTAACGCGGTTGATGTTGGCAATGGCGAGCAATTGGTCACTCGCCGGGTTGATGACTGTCTGCGGAATTTCACGCAGTCGGTTATTGCGCAGGTCGAGCGACTCCATCGCCAGTTGATGTTGCAGCCCGGTTGGCCACTCATCCAGTTGTGTATTGCGCAGCCTCACGGACTTGAGCTGGAGCATGCCGCTGAAATCCGGGGTCCTGCCCAGCGGGTTGTCCGACAGATCGAGTTTTTCCAGTTGGCTGAGCGAAGCCAGCTCGCTGGCGGTTTGCTCGCTCAGTTCAATACGGTTCGCTCGCAGGTCCAGCTCCTTGAGACTGAGCATCTGTGCGAGGTTCGCCGGCGGTTTATCGAGCGTCGAGGCGTTGATTTTCAAGCGTTCAAGGGCGGTGAACCCGGTGAGAAAAGTTTCGGATCCCGCCGACCATGCCACCGCCTGCAAGTGCAGCGTGCGTACATGGCTGAAATCTGCGGACAGCGGAACAATGCCTGCGTCGCCAAGATCCAGTTGCAGCATTGTTCCCGTCTGCCTTTTCCAACAGCGCTTGATCTCTTGCGTGGCACGCTCCACCGAGGGATGAGCCGCCCCGCCGGACAGTTCGGTAGATTTAAGCCAGCTCGCGAGCTCCATTTTCAGGGTCTTGTATTCAGTCTCGACGCGCGTCAAAAAGCCTTGTACATCGTCGCCCTGGCTACGCAGCAGGGAGCGGATTTCCTCGCTGCTCAGAGAAGGATAGAGTTTTCGCAGTCGCGATTGTGGCGTGCGCAGTCGGTTGATCGCGGTATTGAACCGCTCCCGCAGCCCCGATGGAGCCGGTTGGTCGGGACTGCCACGCTGCATTCCGCCGGCCCCTCCGACGACAATGCCCTGCCAGCCCTGGTGGGCATCGAAGACAACAGGTTCTGATCTGCCCGGGCGCGTGGCGCTGTAGATGTTATCGACGTCAGCGGCAACAGGATCTTCAGGGCGGACGATGCGCATCACCTCGGCCAGGGGTGTCGAAGCATCGTGATCGTGCAAGACCTGATAGCTGTGATTATCGATCACTGCGTAGAGTTTGCCGTCATGGCGGTGCAGCCCGTCGCTGTCGCGCGAGCTGTTACTGAAATCGAGCGGGGTGCGGAACGCCTGCAGACGTGCCCCCGATAATGCGAAGGTGCTCGGCTGCGAAGACTCCAGCGTATGCCATTGCCCGCTCTCGGGGTCTTGCAGCAACAGCGGTCCGGAGGGGGTCGATTCGCTCGCCAGTCTGGCGCGCCAGAGGCCGCTCTGCGAATCCTTGCCCACCTGCACAAAGCCACCATCGGCCATTTCAGCGTAGTGGCGGCCCTTGAATGTCCTCAGGCCTTCGGCACCAGCGTCAGGCAAGCCGATCGTTGCTGCGAGGCGGTAATGCTCAAAAGGGTGGCCAACGTCAGCCATGGTCTCTTGCACTGATGCAGCCGCATGCACTGTGACATTCGGGGCAGCGATGATTGCATCAGGATCGATGCCGTCTATGGGCCGGTTCGGGCGGATTGAAGGGCCGCTCAACGTAGTCGGATCCAGGCCGGGGCGCGGCGTCAGGTTGAGGCGTGGCGGGGGCGTAACTACGGATGTGTCCGGTCGAAGATGTAAATTACCGGAGAGCGTCACTTTGGACGGCGTTTTGCTTGGCATGTCTTACATTCCTTGTAGTCGTTGCACGGTGGCTTCTTCAACGGAAGCTGCCAGCCTGTTCGGCGTCATTGCCTGAGACTGTGTCATGGGGGTGAGCAGAGGCGGCGGCCAGGTCGAAGATTTTCTGCGCTGTGCGTCCATCGAGATATTGGCGCCAGACTGGTACGTGGGGCAGGCCGGCCTGCTCGTCGCGGCGTTGGGACTCGATGCCGCGTCTGCTCTGTTCCAGCGTTTTGAGATGGCTGCCCTTGATGGTGAAGTTCAGCGGCTCGCTGCTCTGTTTTTCATAGTGAAAATGCGCTTCCCACAACGGCGCATCGTTAGCGCTATCCCTGATCGAGTAAACGTCGAGAAAGGATTTGTCCCGGCCTTTGCCCAGCTGTTTACGGTCAACCGTTTTGACGGCATTCAGCTCAGCGTGATCGATCAGATAATTCAGCCGCAAAGTGTCCAGCACGTCCTTGTTCTTATACATCCGCACCAGCACGCTTTGGCCATGCGCGGACAGTGTGTCTGCAGCTCTTTGCAAGTGCTCGCTCACGCTCTGGATCTCGGGATCCTCGACTGCTGTATCGTGGTTTTGCAGGCGGCGTGCCTGTTCATTGAGCGGGTCGATGGCTTTTTCCAGCTCTTCAATTATTTCCGTCGGATTGTTTTTAGCGGTTTCTCGGGTGCGTGCCCGGGCAATGTGCTTTTCAACGTCGACCAATAAGCGGTTGGCCTCGGCGATCAGTTCCGGCCGCGGAGTGCTGACGATGGGCGGGCGAACAGGCAGCCATTCACCTTGTCTTTTTTCGTATCGTTCGACCGGGCCATTCGGCTGGATCGGGTTGCAAACCTTGACGATAACGCTGCCGTCTGCGGCGGTTTCCGTGTCGCCAACCATTACTCTGGAAGTGCCGTGCCGTCGGGTACGGAACACTTTCCTCGTCGACGGCGGTCGGGCTGGCACGCTATCGCTTGGCTGGGGCGGAATGAAGTCGAAGTCAATTTTCTGATCCAGGCTGGGCAGCTCGGTATTGCGGTTGAACGAGGCAAAGATTGCTTTCAAGCGGGTTTCGATGCCGGTCTCGAACTGATCGGTCAGCGCGAGGATCTCCCTGGCGTACTCGGCTTTGACGCTGCCTGCCGACAGCTCTGCTGCAAAGCGGCCTCTCTCACCTCTTATTTGATCGAGGGTCAGCATCAGCGACAACGACTGCGCGCCTTCGGGAATGTATTGCAGATCGCCGGTGATTACGTCGATGGAGTGAAGCGAGCGCATGGTCACGTTTGGCGGGTAGTCAGGCGTGCCTGCGAACAAATGGACGTACATGTTCAACTTGTAGAAGTTGATTCGCTCGGCCGTGGCCACTTCATTACGGAATTCTGCAAGTACGGGCGCTGCTCCTCGGTCTGCTTTCAGGATCTGCCCCATCACCACTTCCCGTTCTTCGAGAAGCTTCAGCTTTTTTTTCATGAAGCTGATGATTTTTATACAGTTCTCAGCGGTGAGAGTGGTGAATGCAGACTCGCCCCTCAAGTTCATGACCTTCATCAGTCGGTTCAGGTATTTCACTTGATCCAGGCGCAGGGCGTGCAGCTCTTCGGCGAAAACTCCGTTGGCTTTCAGATGAATCAACCAGGATTTGTGGTCGAGTATCGACTGCAAATTGTCAGCCTGCTTTTTGATGTGCTTGAGCAAGTGAACTTCAACGGCAATCAACGCCGCCGTCCGCCCGGCGCTTCCGCTCGGCAGAGCATCCGCTTGCGCCGCAAGCACGTAATAGCGCTCAGCGGAATCGTTGATCTCGTTCATTCTCGTGACGAATGGCTCATACCGTTGCAGCAGAATCGGGATCGCCTCCTGGCGCCGCATACCTCCCAGCAAGCCGGTGGAGACAGCAACCCAGGTGTTGTTGGCGTTGCGGGTGACGGCCCGCGACTCTCCACTGCGGCTGGCGTGATAGATGTTGTCATCATCAATGGCCACGGGATCCTTGGCATTAACAATGCGCCAGACCTTTTGCACCGGCGTAGATCCATCTCTATCAAGCATTACCTGATAAGCATGATCGTGGATGAGCGCGTAGCGCTTGCCGTCGTGTCGAAACAAACCGTCGGTGTCGGGTTCGCTGGTGCTGAAGTCCAGATCCGTGCGAAACGCTTGCAGGCCGACATGGGTGAGAGGGGCAGTATTGAGGTGGTCGTCATCGTTTGCCCGCCACAATCCGCTATCGCGATCGCGGAACAAAACCGGGCCGGAAGGTTTCGATTCGCTTGCAAGATGCGCCCGGTACAGTCCGGTGTCGGCGTCCTTGGCGACCAGCACAATCCCGACATCGATCACGTCGACGTATTGGCGGCCTTTATGAACTCTGAAACCCTCGGTATTGGCTGCTGGCAAGCTGGCAGCGGCCATCACCCGATAATGCTCCAGCGGTAGAAAGGCGGCGAGGGGTGTTTCGTTCGGCGATGTCAATGTGTGCACGTTAACGATAGGCGCTGGAGTGATTGCGTCGTGGTCGATGCTGCCTGGTGGCCTGCCCGGTCGGAATTGCGGATCGATCGACGTTGCAGTTTCGAAGCCCGGTCGCAGGGTTGTGTCAGGGAGGGCAGGGCGTAGCGCGAGTGGGTCCCCTGACATATCCGGTTGGCGATGGACAGAAACGGTTGCAGTGCCTTTGGAAGGCGTTTTGATTGGCATGTCTTACATTCCTTGTAGTCGTTGCACGGTAGCTTCTTCAACGGAAGCTGCCAGCCTGTTCGGCGTCATTGCCTGAGGCTGTGTCATGGGGGTGAGCAGAGGCGGCGGCCAGGTCGAAGATTTTCTGCGCTGTGCGTCCATTGAGCGGTTCGCGCCAGATAGGCACGTGTGGCCGTTGCGCCAACTCTTCCCTTTGCTGCGAACGAACACCCAGACTGCTTTGCTCAAGAGTTTTGAGGTGCGCGCCGCGTGTATTGAAGTTCAGATCGGGTGTATCCGGTTTTGCGTAATGAAAGTGCGCGTGCCAGAGATGGTCGTGGGTGTGCGCATCAGTCAGCAGATAGATGTCGATGAAATCCCGCTTCTGCCCCTTGCCACGTTTCAATCGTGTCTCGATTTTTTGCGCACTCACTTCGCCCTTGTCGATCAGATACAGCAGTCGGGCGGGGCTCAGAAAATGTCTGTCCTTGTAGATCCGGATACGAATGTTTTCGCCCTCGCTGTGGAGGCGTTCACTGGCATCGTGCAGACGCTGAATCAACGCGCCTGTCTCGCCATCGGCCGGCGCATGTTGCAGTAGCTGAAGGGCGATCTCATCCATTGTCCCGGCCTTGCGCTCAAGCATCTCGACAATGTTGTCCGGATGGTTTTTTTGTTCCTCTTCGCGCAGGGCGGCGCGCACATGCGCGTCGGTTTGTTCAAGGTTCCGATTGGCTCTGACAATCAGCCTGGGCAGGGGGGTGTCCTGCGTTGTCCGCACGGGGCGCCATTCACCTTCTCTTTGTTCATAGGTCTGTACTGGCTGTTGCGGGTCGTGGAGATTGCGCACGTCGATGACTTCTTCGTTGTGCGCGGTGCGGCGCGATTCGCCGACATTGATCTTGTAGATGCCGTGTTTCTTTGCCTTGAAAATGCGTTTGGGCGGCGGTTGGACGCCGGTTCTGTCCTGGGCCGGGACATACTCGAAGTCAATCGCCTGATCGTCGACCGGCAGCAGCGGACCTTCAAGCTGCTGGTGATATTGGTTCAGGCGATGCGCCAGCGTCTCTTCGAATTTTTTGAGCTCGGCGGTGATTTCCGTGCGTGAGGTTGCTTGCTCGCCGGGTGCCAGATCAAGGCGCTCGTACCATTCGCGAATGGCTGTGCATTCCTGGAGCAGGTCATTCAATATCGCAGGGTGCGAAGTTTCCGGGATTTTGCCAAGCGCTCCGTAAACGAAGGTTGCCTGACCAAACCCGGCCGCCAGCTCGGATGCCCGAGGGTAGTCACCGGCTGGTTGCTGGTCGTCCAGCATCAGGCTTTTGGTCAAGACCCACGTAGCCACGACGTCATGAGTGTCCATGGGGGTCAGAGCGTATGCACTGAATTCGTCCGGCGACATCCGCCATGTTTTCACCAGATTGTCGGCGATGAGCTGGCGCTCTCTCATGTAGCCGAGCATTCTGCTCAGGACTCTGGTTGTTCGCGGGAGCCTGTCAACGTCGATCAGCGGGCCCCCCAGCGCGTGGCGTGTCAAGCCGCATTCGATCAGTTGCTCGTAGAAGCCCATTTGGCTCTTTTGCAGCGCAATCATTCTGTTTATGTAATCTTCTTTCTTTACCAATCGCCTTATCTCGGGTTTCCATTTCTTGTGGAATTTTATTGCTTTTGCAAGGAATCCCAGCGCTTGGTGGCTATGTAATTCGCGATCAAGCAATGCCATTGTTTCGCTTCTGATCCTTTCGGTGCGCTCACCTCCTGCATTCCTGATGCTCTGGCACACATCCCTCAGGTGCTCACTTCTAGCGTGATCTTGCGTGATTCGCCTGTCGAAACGGCCAAGTCTGATTTTGACCTCCAAATGCTTCCATGAGAGGGGCGCTACTTTCCCTCCCGGCATCCCGGCGGCCCCCGTCACGGTGGTCCCGCGCCAGCCGTAGCGAGCATCGAAAACGATCGGTTCCGACCTGCCGGAACGGGATGCGACGTAAACATTCGTGGCGTCGGTGGCGATCGGATCGTCCGGCCGAACGATGCGCATCACTGTCCTGTGCGGCGTTGAGCCATCAGGATCATGCAGGACCTGATAGGCGTGATTCTCGATTTCCACATACAGTTTGCCACTGAAGCGATACAGGCCATCGCCGTCCGGCTCGACCGTGCTGAAATCCAGATCGGTGCGAAATGCTTCCAGCCGAGTCGTGGATAACGGGTAGTCAGCTGGCGCCCAGGTTTCGATGGGATGCCACAGACGGCTCTCGGCCGCGAATTGCAAAAGCGGTCCCGATGGATGCAGTTCGCTGGGCAATTTCGCCCGGTAGAAGCCGCTGGCAGCGTCCAGCTCTACCTGCACGGTGCCACCTTCCGGTACCTGGACATACTGGCGTCCCTTGAGGGTCGAAATGCCTTCGGCACCGGCCACCGGGAGCACGACCAGCGAAGTGATCCAGTAATCCTTCAGGGGACGTTCGCGCACGACTGCGGCAGATTCCGAAACCGCGGTCGTGCTGACCGTTGCCCGCGCAGGCGCGGAGACAATGCGGTTGAGCCCGATGTCGACCGATGTCGGCACCGTTGTCGGTGTCGGGCGTGTGAGGATTCTGTGCGACGGCTGGCCATCGAAGAGCGGCGGGAAACCGGGCCGGATTATTGAGTAATCAGGCGGCGGTTTATGGACCGAGACGGTTGTGATGCCTCTGGTTGGCGGTTTGGCTGGCATTGCCTGTCATCCTTTACGTTTTAATGCCCTGCCACTCCCTGGGGAGGGCGACGGGCGGGCGGCTTCCTTGCCGTTTCGGGCGTCGCGCGTTCCGCGCAAACGGTTAATGTGTCGCGGTTTGGCGGCGGTAAATCAGCGCACAGAGAAACCGACCACCGTCGTCGGAATTGGTCAAAATTTGTGCTATATTCCGCGCCCGCGATTTTTCACTTCAACACCGGTCGTCGACATGCAAGCAGCCAAGCCGTTATTTGACTATCCAAAATATTGGGCCGAATGTTTCGGGCCAGCGCCATTCCTGCCGATGAGCAGGGAGGAGATGGATCAGCTTGGCTGGGATTCGTGCGACATCATCATTGTTACCGGAGATGCCTACGTCGATCATCCGTCGTTCGGCATGGCGATCATCGGCCGGCTGCTGGAGTCGCAAGGCTTCCGCGTCGGGATCATCGCGCAGCCGAACTGGCAGTCCAAAGACGACTTCATGAAGCTCGGCGAGCCGAACCTGTTCTTCGGCGTCGCTGCGGGCAACATGGACTCGATGATCAACCGCTACACCGCGGACAAGAAAATCCGTTCCGATGACGCGTACACGCCTGGTGGCATGGCCGGCAAGCGTCCGGACCGCGCCAGCCTGGTTTACAGCCAGCGCTGCAAGGAAGCCTACAAGCACGTGCCGATCGTGCTCGGCGGCATCGAGGCCTCGCTGCGCCGCATCGCCCACTACGACTACTGGCAGGATCGTGTGCGCAACTCGATCCTGATCGACGCCAGCGCCGACATTCTGCTGTACGGCAACGCCGAGCGGGCCATTGTCGAAGTCGCCCAGCGTCTGTCGTGGGGCCACAAGATCGAAGACATCACCGACGTGCGCGGCACCGCGTTCATCCGTCGCGACACGCCGCAGGGCTGGTACGAAGTCGACTCCACGCGCATCGACCGTCCGGGCAAGGTCGACAAGATCATCAACCCGTACGTCAACACGCAAGACACCCAGGCCTGCGCCATCGAGCAGGAAAAAGGCCCGGTCGAAGATCCGCAGGAAGCCAAGGTTGTGCAGATCCTGGCCAGCCCGCGCATGACCCGCGACAAGACCGTGATCCGCCTGCCGTCGATGGAAAAGGTCCGTAACGACCCGGTTCTGTACGCCCACGCCAACCGCGTGCTGCACCTGGAAACCAACCCGGGCAACGCCCGTGCGCTGGTGCAGAAGCATGGCGAGGTCGATGTCTGGTTCAACCCGCCGCCGATTCCGATGACCACCGAAGAAATGGACTACGTGTTCGGCATGCCTTACGCGCGGGTTCCGCACCCGGCGTACGGCAAGGAAAAGATCCCCGCCTACGACATGATCCGTTTCTCGGTGAACATCATGCGTGGCTGTTTTGGCGGGTGCACCTTCTGCTCGATCACCGAGCACGAAGGGCGGATCATCCAGAACCGTTCCGAAGAGTCGATCATTCGCGAAATCGAAGAGATCCGCGACAAGGTCCCGGGCTTCACCGGTGTCATTTCCGACCTCGGCGGCCCGACCGCGAACATGTACCGCATCGCCTGCAAGAGCCCGGAAATCGAATCCGCATGCCGCAAGCCTTCGTGCGTATTCCCGGGCATCTGCCCGAACCTGAACACCGACCACTCGTCGCTGATCCAGCTGTATCGCAGCGCCCGTGCCCTGCCGGGTGTGAAGAAGATCCTGATCGCCTCGGGTCTGCGTTACGACCTCGCGGTCGAGTCGCCGGAGTACGTCAAGGAGCTGGTGACCCACCACGTCGGTGGTTATCTGAAGATCGCCCCGGAGCACACCGAGGAAGGTCCGCTCAACCAGATGATGAAACCGGGCATCGGCAGCTATGACAAGTTCAAGCGCATGTTCGAGAAGTACACCAAGGAAGCCGGCAAGGAGCAGTACCTGATTCCGTACTTCATCGCCGCCCACCCGGGCACCACCGACGAAGACATGATGAACCTGGCCCTGTGGCTCAAGGGCAACGGCTTCCGCGCCGACCAGGTGCAAGCGTTCTACCCGTCGCCGATGGCCACCGCCACCGCGATGTACCACTCGGGCAAGAACCCGCTGCGCAAGGTCACCTACAAGAGCGACGGCGTGACCATCGTCAAGAGCGAAGAGCAGCGTCGCCTGCACAAGGCGTTCTTGCGTTACCACGACCCGAAAGGCTGGCCGATGCTGCGTGAAGCGCTGGTGCGCATGGGCCGCGCCGATCTGATCGGCCCGGGCAAGGATCAACTGATTCCTGCGCATCAGCCAGCGACCGACAGCTACCAGAGCGCCCGTCGCAAGAACTCGACGCCGGCCGGCAGCCACAAGGTCGCCAAAGAGAAGACCACCAAGATCCTCACCCAGCACACCGGCCTGCCGCCGCGTGCCAGTGATGGCGGTAATCCGTGGGACAAGCGTGAACAGGCCAAGGCCGCGGCATTCGCCCGCAACCAGCAGGCGGCCAAGGAGCGCAAGGATGCGGCGAAGGGCAAAGGACCGAAGCCGACACGCAAGCCGGTTGTGCCGCGCTAAATACTCCTTGAGCTCAACAGAACGCCAACCTTCGGGTTGGCGTTTTGCATTTCAGGCCTCAGGAAATCAGTTGTTGCCGCTGGCCTCTTCGCGAGCAGGCTCGCTCCCACAGGGGAACGCATTCCAAATGTGGGAGCGAGCCTGCTCGCGAAAGCGCCCGATCAAACACGGCAAGAATCAGCGTCCGCAACATTTGCGTGCAACTGAGCCAAAGCATTTCCGCGCATCGCCCGGTTTTGGTGCTGTACTGCCTTGAGCATTTCGCGAAAGCGCGCAAGCCTGTGCATGGCATAAGTCTTGCGCGCTTTCCCATACGCCCAGGCTCGCAGGAGGCACGCCGTGTCGATTCATGTCGCATTGCATCACGTCACGCATTATCGCTACGACCGCGCTGTCGAACTCGGCCCGCAGATCGTCCGCCTGCGCCCGGCGCCCCACAGTCGCACGCGGATTCTGTCTTATGCGCTGAAAGTCTCGCCCGAGCAGCATTTCATCAACTGGCAGCAGGACCCTCAGGGCAATTACCTGGCACGTCTGGTATTCCCCGAGAAAACCGCAGAGCTGCGCATCGAAGTCGATCTGCTCGCCGAGATGGCGGTGTTCAATCCGTTCGACTTCTTCCTCGAACCCTACGCCGAAAAAATCCCGTTCAGCTACGCCGCCGACGAGCGCAAGGAGCTGGCGCCGTACCTCGAAACCCTGCCGCTGACCCCGACCTTCAAGGCTTACCTGGACAGCATCGACCGCACGCCGCTGCCGGCGGTGGATTTTCTGGTGGCGCTCAATCAGCGCCTCAGCGAAGACATCGGCTACCTGATCCGCATGGAGCCGGGCGTGCAAACCCCGGAGCACACCCTCCAGCACGCTTGCGGCTCGTGCCGCGATTCGGCATGGCTACTGGTGCAACTGTTGCGCAATCTCGGTCTGGCGGCGCGGTTTGTTTCCGGGTACCTGATTCAACTGACCGCCGACGTGAAAAGCCTCGACGGCCCGTCCGGCACCGACGTCGACTTCACCGACTTGCATGCCTGGTGCGAGGTGTATCTGCCGGGCGCCGGCTGGATCGGTCTCGATGCCACGTCCGGGCTGTTCGCCGGTGAAGGACATATCCCGTTGGCGTGCAGTCCGGATCCGTCCTCGGCGGCGCCGATCAGTGGTCTGGTCGAGCCTTGCGAAACGCAGTTCAGCCACGAAATGTCGGTCGAGCGAATCTGGGAAGCGCCACGCGTTACCAAGCCCTACACCGACGAGCAGTGGCGAGCGATTCAGGCGCTGGGCCGGCAGATCGACGCCGACCTGCTCGAAGGCGACGTGCGCTTGACCATGGGCGGCGAGCCGACCTTCGTGTCCATCGATGACCCCGACGGCGCGGAATGGAACACTGCTGCGCTGGGCCCGGATAAGCGTCGGCTGTCCGCCGAACTGTTCCAGCGCATGCGCAAGCAGTACGCGCCGCAGGGGCTGGTGCATTTTGGCCAGGGCAAGTGGTATCCCGGCGAACAATTGCCGCGCTGGTCGCTCAATTGCTACTGGCGCCGCGACGGCCAGCCGATCTGGCACAACGACGCATTGATCGCCGACGAACAGCAGGACTATGGCGCCGACGGCGAACTGGCCGGGCGCTTTCTGGCCAGTGTCGCCGAACGTCTGAAATTGCCTGCGCGCTTCGTCTTCCCGGCCTTTGAGGATCATCTCTATTACCTGTGGCGCGAGGGCGCGTTGCCCGGCAACGTCAGTGCCGAAGATTCGCGTCTGGAAGAGCCACTGGAGCGAGCGCGGTTGCGCAAGGTCTTCAGTCAGGGTCTGAACAAGGTGATCGGTCAGGTGCTGCCGCTGGCGCGCACGGCCAAGGGTGATCAATGGCAGAGCGGCCGTTGGTATCTGCGCGATGAGCATTGTCGTTTGGTGCCCGGGGATTCGCCGCTGGGTTATCGCTTGCCGCTGGCGTCGCAACCGTGGGTGAAAGCGGCGGAATATCCGTTCATCCATCCCACCGATCCGAACCAGGATTTTGCTGAACTGCCGGATCCCGCGCAGCTAGGCGTGCACGGCGCACCTGCTGCGGTGGATGAGCGCGTGCCGAAAATCGACGAGTCCGCTGACTGGCTGACCCGCACCGCATTCTGCGCCGAGGCCCGCGAAGGCCGGCTGTATCTGTTCATGCCGCCGCTGGAGCGGGTCGAGGATTATCTGGAACTGGTCTCGGCCATTGAGGCCACCGCTGAAGAGCTGCATTGCCCGGTGCTACTGGAAGGTTATGAACCACCAGGTGATCCTCGCTTGAGCAATTTCCGTGTCACTCCGGACCCGGGCGTGATCGAGGTCAACGTGCAGCCATCGGCGACCTGGGACGAGTTGGTCGAGCGCACCGAGTTTCTCTATGAACAGGCGCGGCAAACCCGTCTGACCACCGAGAAGTTCATGATCGACGGGCGCCATACCGGCACCGGCGGCGGCAACCATTTCGTCCTCGGCGGCGCGACGCCGGCAGACTCACCGTTTCTGCGGCGGCCGGATCTGTTGCGCAGTCTGATCAGCTATTGGCACAACCATCCTTCGCTGTCGTACCTGTTTTCCGGCCTGTTCATCGGCCCGACGTCCCAGGCACCACGGGTCGACGAGGCGCGCAATGACGCCTTGTACGAACTGGAAATCGCCTTCGCACAGATGCCGGAACCGGACGAAAAATGCGCGCCGTGGCTGGTTGATCGACTGCTGCGCAATTTGTTGATCGACGTCACCGGCAATACCCATCGCGCTGAGTTCTGCATCGACAAACTCTACTCGCCGGACGGCGCAACCGGACGTCTCGGCTTGCTGGAGCTGCGCGCTTTTGAAATGCCGCCCCATGCGCGCATGAGTCTGGCCCAGCAGTTGCTGCTGCGGGCGCTGGTCGCGCGCTTTTGGCGCGAGCCTTATGCGCCGGCGAAACTGGCACGCTGGGGCACCGAGCTGCACGATCGCTTTCTGCTGCCGCACTTTATCGAAGAGGATTTCGCCGACGTCATCGTCGAACTCAACAACGCTGGTTATCCAGTGCGCGCGGAGTGGTTCGCTGCGCATCTGGAGTTTCGTTTTCCCAAGGTCGGCGACTACGCCGTCAATGGCATCGAGCTGGAGCTGCGTCAGGCGCTTGAACCCTGGCATGTGCTGGGCGAGGAGGGCTCGGCGGGCGGCACGGTGCGCTACGTCGATTCGTCGCTGGAGCGCTTGCAGGTCAAGCTCAACGGCCTGCCGCCACAGCGCTATCTGCTGAGCTGCAATGGCGTCGCGGTGCCGTTGCACCCGACCGGACGGGTGGGCGAGTTTGTCGCTGGCGTGCGCTTTCGGGCCTGGCAACCGGCCAACTGTCTGCACCCGACCATCGCGGTGCACGCGCCGTTGGTGTTTGACGTTCTCGATACCTGGATGGGACGTTCGCTGGGTGGTTGCCAGTATCACGTCGCCCACCCCGGCGGGCGCAATTACGAAACCTTGCCGGTCAACGCCAACGAAGCCGAGAGTCGGCGCATGGCGCGGTTTTTCCGCCTCGGGCACACCCCGGGGAAACTTGCGATACCGCAAGTCGAAATCAATGACGAGCTGCCAATGACCCTCGATTTGCGGCGTTTCTAAGTCTCACGTGACACGCGGATTTTTCGTATATCCGCGCGTCATGTGCCTGCGTTAGTCTGACCGTTCCCTGCTGTCTGCCGAGCTTTCCATGCCTGACCTGCTAGACCGCTACCCGCTGACCGCGGGCACCTATCACGAACTGCTCGACGGCAGCGGCGCTGTGCGTGCGCATTGGCAGCGGCTGTTCGATCAGTTGCAGCGCAGCAGCCCCGCGCAACTGGTGCAGCGCCAGGCCTTGCTGGCGCGGCAGATTCAGGAAAACGGCGTCACCTATAACGTCTACGCCGACCCCAAAGGCGCTGATCGGCCATGGGAGCTGGACCTGCTACCCCATGTGATCGCGGCGGACGAGTGGCAGCACTTGTCCGCCGGCATCGCTCAGCGTGCGCGCTTGCTCAATGCAGTGCTGGCGGATCTGTACGGTCCACAGCGGTTGATCAGCGAAGGCCTGCTGCCGGCCGAGCTGGTGTTCGGGCACAACAATTTTCTCTGGCCATGTCAGGGCATTGCCCCGCCGGAATCAGCCTTTCTGCACCTGTACGCGGTGGATCTGGCGCGTACGCCGGATGGCCGCTGGTGGGTCACTGCTGATCGCACCCAGGCGCCGTCCGGTGCCGGCTATGCGCTGGAAAATCGCACTATCGTCTCCCGCGCGTTTCCCGATTTGTACCGTGATCTGAAGGTTCAGCATCTCGCTGGCTTCTTCCGCACCTTGCAGGAAACTCTGGCGCGTCAGGCACCGGAGGGTAATGACGCACCGTTGGTGGTGCTGCTGACCCCGGGGCGTTTCAACGAAAGTTATTTCGAGCACCTGTATCTGGCCCGCCAGCTCGGTTATCCGCTGGTCGAGGGCGGTGATCTGACTGTGCGCAATGCCACGGTGTACCTGAAAACCCTCAGCGGCCTGCGCCGGGTGCACGCGATCATGCGCCGCCTCGACGATGATTTCTGCGACCCGCTGGAACTGCGTACCGACTCGGCGCTCGGTGTCCCCGGCTTGCTCGAAGCGGTGCGCCAAGGGCGGGTTCTGGTCGCCAATGCGCTGGGCAGCGGTGTCCTGGAATCGCCGGGGCTGTTGGGCTTTCTGCCGAAGATCAACCAATTCCTGTTCGGCGAAGAACTGCTCCTGCCGTCGATCGCCACCTGGTGGTGCGGTGAAGCGCCGGTGCTGGCACAGGCGCTGGAAAAACTTCCGGAGCTGTTGATCAAACCGGCGTTCCCGTCGCAAAGCTTCGCCCCGGTGTTCGGCCGTGACTTGAGTGAAAGTCAGCGTCTGGAGCTGGCGCAGCGCATGCAGGCGCGGCCTTATGCCTATGTCGCGCAAGAACTTGCGCAACTGTCGCAGGCACCGGTCTGGCAAGCCGAAGACGGTCATTTGCAACCCCGGGCGATCGGCATGCGCATGTATGCAGTGGCCAGCCACGATGGCTACCGGGTATTGCCGGGCGGTCTGACCCGGGTGGCGGCCGATGCCGACGCCGAAGTGGTGTCGATGCAGCGTGGCGGGGCGAGCAAGGACACCTGGGTGCTCAGCGATCGGGCGCCGAGTGGCGAGCAGTGGAAGGCGCAGCGCAATGTCGGCGTGCACGATCTGGTGCGGCGCGATCCGTACTTGCCGTCGCGGGTGGTGGAGAACCTGTTCTGGTTCGGCCGCTACTGCGAACGCTGTGACGACAGCGCGCGGCTGCTGCGCATCATGCTCACGCGTTACGTCGATGGCGATGATCCGCAGGCGCTGCAAGCAGCGGTCGATCTCGGCGAGCGGCTGGCGCTGTTGCCGGATGAGGGCGAACTGCCGGAGCGCCTGCTCGCTGCGTTGCTGGGCGAGGACTGGTCGTTCAGCCTGCGCTCCAACTTGCAGCGCTTGCAGTGGGCTGCGTCGCAAGTGCGCGGCAAGCTGTCCCGAGAGAACTGGCAGGCGCTGGTGGAATTGCAGCGCGAGGCGCTGGAGCTGGAAGTCGATGAACCGGACTTCGGCGAACTGCTGGATTTCCTTAACCGGCTGGTGATGTCACTGGCGGCGTTGTCGGGGTTTGCCCTGGATGACATGACCCGCGACGAAGGCTGGCGTTTTCTGATGATCGGCCGGCGCATCGAACGTCTGCAATTTCTCAGCAGCAGTCTGGCGGCGTTTCTGCGCGGTGCGGGTGCGTTCGATCAGGCGGGGCTGGAGTGGTTGCTGGAACTGGGTAACAGCAGCATCACCTATCGCTCGCGCTATCTGGCAGTGGCGCAATTGATTCCGGTGCTCGATCTGCTGTTGCTGGATGAGCAGAACCCCCACGCGGTGCTGTTTCAGCTGAAACTGGTCACCCGCACTTTGAAGCGCCTCAACGACGATTTCGCTGCGCCTCGCGAGAGTGGATTGCCGCAACTGGTCGAACGCCTGTCGCGGTTTGATCTCGGCTGTCTGGAAAATCCGCTGTTCGGCAAATCCAGCGTACGTGCTGCGCTGGATGGTCTGGCTGATCTGTTGCAGGAAATCGCCGAGGCCAGCGGTCAGGTATCCGATCGTCTGGCGCTGCGCCATTTCGCCCATGTCGATGATGTCAGCCAGCGTACGGTGTCCGTGTGATGAGCGCTCAGTATCAGATCTTTCACGACACCTGTTACCAGTACGACAGCCCGGTCTCCCTCGCGCAGCAACTGGCGCACCTGTGGCCGCGGGAATGCAGCTGGCAGCGCTGCACCGAGCAGCAACTGCTGATCAGCCCCGAGCCGACCATGCGCCGTGATGAACTGGACGTATTCGGCAATCCGTTGACCCGTCTGGCATTTGAACGGCCCCATGATGAATTGCAGGTCAACGCCCGGCTGACGGTCGAGGTGCTGGCGCGACCGGCGCCGGATTTCAATCAGTCGCCGCCGTGGGAGCAGACCCGCGATGCGCTCACGTACAGCAGCCAGCCGCTGTGCGCCGACCTGCTCGAGGCCTGTCGCTACCGATTCCAGTCACCTTACGTGCATTTGAAACGCAGCTTCGTCGAGTTCTCGCAGAGCTGTTTTCCGCCGGGACGACCGTTGCTCCTCGGCGTGCAGGCGCTGATGCAGAAGATTTTCAGCGAATTCACCTTCGATGCCGAAGCCACCCAGGTTGCGACGCCGCTGGTGGAAGTGCTGGAGCGTCGACGCGGGGTCTGTCAGGACTTTGCCCACCTGATGCTGGCCTGCCTGCGCTCGCGTGGGCTGGCGGCGCGCTACGTCAGTGGCTACCTGCTGACCCAGCCACCGCCAGGGCAGCCACGTTTGATCGGCGCTGACGCCTCGCATGCGTGGGTTGCGGTGTTCTGCCCGGTCTTGGGTTGGGTGGATTTCGATCCGACCAACAATGTGCAGCCGGCGCTGGAACACATCACGTTGGCGTGGGGAAGGGACTTTTCCGATGTATCGCCGTTGCGCGGGGTGATTCTCGGTGGCGGTAATCACGACCCGGAAGTGCGGGTCACGGTGATGCCGCAGAATTGATGAGTTTCAAATGTGGGAGCGAGCCTGCTCGCGAAAGCGTCAGGTCAGCCAACTCATTTGTAACTGATACACCGCTTTCGCGAGCAGGCTCGCTCCCACAGGGATTTTGGTGTGTCAGGGAAAGCAGGGCTGCGAGGGCCGGCGGCAGAACCGCCAGCCCCGTCACAAATCCGCAGGGCCTGATTCGATCATCAAACCCGGTGGGGCTCAGGCGTCGGGCGTCTGATCTTTCGGTGCATCGGGTGCATCGGGTGCATCAACATCATCATCGGTCGCCACTTCACCGTCAGGGTTCAGTGCCGCTTCTTCAGCGGTTTGCTTCTTGCGCTGAAGCTTTTCCTCTTTCTTCTGTTCCTTTGCCAGGTCTCGTTGACGTTTGGCGAAGGAGTAATTGGGTTTGGCCATGGGCGATCCTCTGGGGTCGAAGGTGAGGTTGAGCGGCGCGTATTCTGCCCTGTATCGGTGTCCGGGGGTTAACCCGGTTTTTGGTCGACCCACTTGGGCGTGACGGTCGGCTGCCACTGATCGAGGGCGTCGAGCAGGGAATCTGGCGATTCGCTCACTTGCAGCATGTCACGGTGTGGCGCGCGAACGAAGCCTTCGCCGACGATATGATCGAGAAAAGCCGTGAGTTTGCTGTAGAAACCGTTCACTTCCAGCAGGCCCAAAGGCTTGCCGTGATAGCCGAGCTGGCCCCAGGTCCAGACTTCGAACAACTCTTCCAGCGTGCCGAGGCCGCCGGGCAGGGCGATGAACGCATCGCTGAGTTCGGCCATCCGCGCCTTGCGCGCATGCATGCCATCGACCACTTCCAGACGGGTCAGGCTTTTGTGGCCGATCTCCTTGTCCATCAGGCTTCGCGGGATAATGCCGATCACTTCGCCGCCAGCAGCCAGGGCCGCATCAGCGACAATGCCCATCAAGCCGACCGCGCCGCCGCCGTAGACCAGGGTCAGATTACGCTCGGCCAGCGCCCGGCCAAGGGCCACGGCGGCTTCGGTATAGGCCGGCACGGTACCGGCGTTGGCACCGCAAAACACACAAACGGATTTCAGCGACATGGGTTACTCCTGAGTCGATCAGTCGCACAGGGTAACGGCTGGCACGTCGCACTCCAAGGACTAGACTTCGCGTTCGGGCGATTCGAAGGTACCGCTGGCGCCACAGGCGTAGGCGGCGAGCAAGCTGCACAACAGGCCGTTAAAGAACATGACAGGCACTCCGTTTCAGTAGGTGGACCGATCATAGGGCTGGGCAAATGAAATGGCCGTTAGATTGTGTCGATGAGTGTCATAGCCTGAAAGTTGTATACAATTTTTGACTCAAGTCATATGAACTTGCGATGATTTCAGGCAGTCTTTCCACCACTAGTGTTTTTGTTAACCCTGCCTTGGAGATTCACCATGTTTTCCAAAGTTGTTGCGGTATCCCTGCTGGCGCTGGCCAGCAGCCAATTGATGGCTGCCGAGTGCAAAGCCACCGTTGATTCCACCGATCAGATGTCCTTCAACACCAAGGAAATCGTGATCGACAAGAGCTGCAAGACCTTCACCGTCGAACTGACCCACTCCGGCAATCTGCCGAAGAACGTCATGGGCCATAACCTGGTGATCAGCAAAGAAGCGGACATGCAGCCGATCGCTACCGACGGCCTTGCAGCCGGTATCGACAAAAGCTACCTGAAGGATGGCGACGCCCGCATCATCGCCCACACCAAGATCATCGGCGCCAAGGAAACCGATTCGGTGACTTTCGATGTATCGAAACTGGATGCCGCTGAAAAATACGGCTTCTTCTGCTCGTTCCCTGGGCACATTTCGATGATGAAAGGCACTGTCGTCGTCAAGTGATTCAGATACAAAAAAGCGTTCCGAGGGACGCTTTTTTTGTGTAGGAGCTGCCGAAGGCTGCGATCTTTTGATCTGGACCTTGATCTTGATCTTGATCTTCAAAGCAAGAGCAAGAGCAAGATCAAAAGATCGCAGCCTCGTTGCACTCGTCAGCTCCTACAGGCTCCTACAGGCTCCTACAGGGTTCTGCGAACCCTTACGGGGCGAACGGCATGACCCGCTTGTGGTGGGTCTTGTTGTACGTATCGACAATGATCTTCGCCGCCTCGTCCCGCACCGTTTCACCGTGCAGGAACGCATCGATCTCGGCATAGGTCACGCCATGCGCTGCTTCGTCCGGCTTGCCCGGTGACAGGTCTTCCAAGTCTGCCGTCGGCACTTTCTCGACCAACGATTCCGGCGCACCAAAGCTGCGGGCAATCGCGCGTACCTGGTTTTTCACCAGGCCGCTGAGCGGGGCGAGGTCGCAGGCGCCGTCGCCGAATTTGGTGAAGAAACCCATCACCGCTTCCGCCGCGTGGTCGGTGCCAATCACCAGACCGCCCGCCACTCCGGCAATCGTGTACTGCGCCACCATGCGCATCCGCGCTTTGGTATTGCCCAGCACGAAATCCACCGACGCCGCCGGTTTGCCTTCGAACGCCGAGACCTGAGCAGCCAGCGCCTTGACTGCCGGGCCAATGTTCACGGTGTGGATTTCGTCAGGCGCGATGCAATCGAGCGAAGCCTTGGCGTCGTGCTCGTCGAACTGGGTTTCGTACGGCAGGCGCACGGCGATGAATTTGTAGCGGTCGTCGCCGGTTTTTTCGCGCAGTTCACGGACCGCGCGCTGGGCCAAGAGGCCGGCGGTCAGTGAGTCGACGCCGCCGCTGATGCCCAGCACCAGGGTCTTCAGGCCGGAATTGACCAGACAATCCTGAATGAACGCCAGGCGCCGGGCGATTTCCGCCTGCAGGGCCTGATCGTCGTCGAACGGTGGTTGCACCTTGAGCTGCTCAGCAATCTCACGCTGTACGGCTTGCATGAATTCACTCCTTGCTAGATAGACTGGATTCGGCAGGAACCTGAAACACATGTCGCAAATAGGCGACGAAATTCGGATCTTTGCAGTGGGTCTTGCCAGGCTCGTCGGAGATCTTCGCCACCGGCTGGCCGTTGCAGGCGGTCATTTTAAGCACGATGCTCATCGGTTCGACACCCGGGATATCACAGGTGAGGTTGGTACCGATGCCGAAGCTCACATTGATGCGACCATGCAGCGCGCGGAAAATCTCCAACGATTTTGGCAGGGTCAGACTGTCGGAAAACACCAGGGTCTTGCTCATCGGGTCGATGCCGAGCTTGTGGTAGTGCGCGATGCACTTTTCGCCCCACGCCACCGGATCTCCGGAATCGTGGCGCAAACCGTCGAAAAGCTTGGCGAAGAACAAATCGAAATCGCCAAGAAACGCATCGGTGGTAATGCAATCGGTAAGGGCGATGCCGAGCAGGCCACGGTACTCGCGAACCCAGCAGTCGAGCGCGGCGATCTGGCTGTCGATCAGGCGCGGGCCGAGTTGCTGATGGGCCATGATCCACTCGTGAGCCATGGTGCCCAGCGGTTTCATGTCCAGCTCGCGGGACAGATGCACGTTGCTGGTGCCGACAAAACGGCCCGGGAAGTCGTGCTTGAGCACGTTGACCACTTCGGCCTGCACACCAAAGGAAAAGCGTCGACGCGTGCCGAAGTCGGCGACCTGCAGTTGTGACAGCTCATCGGCCGAAGCATTGGCGGTGAGCCAGTCGAACTTGCGATAGAGCTGCTCGCGCGCCTGCTCCAGTGAGGTTTCCCGATAGCGATAGCGATTGCGCACTTCGCTGACAATCGCCAGCAGCGGCACTTCGTAGAGGATCACATGCAGCCACGGCCCACGCAGGCGGATGAACAACTCGCCGTTCTCGATGCCGGTGTGCAGATAGCGCAGGTTGAAGCGGAACAGACCGAGGAAGCGCAGGAAATCCGGTTTCAGGAAAGTGATGCGCTCGAGGAAACTCAACTGATCGGCACTCAGGCTCAGTTCGGCGAGGCGCTCGATCTGATGACGGATCTCGGCCAGATACGGGCGCAGATCCTCGGCGTTGCGGCAACGGAACTCCCATTCGACTTCGACGTTGGGGTAGTTGTGCAGCACCGCCTGCATCATCGTCAGCTTGTAGAAGTCGGTGTCGAGCAGGTTCTGCACGATGCGATCGGCAAACACACTCTCGCTCATAAAACGGGTCTCCAGTTGCGCCGCGCCTGGCGCGGTCTATATCGATGGCGCTAGTGGCGCATATCGGCGGTAGGGATTGCCAGCATTTTTTAAGCACACCGCAGATCGAATGTGGGAGCGAGCCTGCTCGCGAATGCGGTGTGTCAGTTAAAGATGATGTGGCTGACCCGACGCTTTCGCGAGCAGGGATCCCCGGTTGGTCTCAAGCCGGGCTGTCGATCTGCTCCAGCATCCACTTCACAAAATCCCGCACCTTCGGTACTTCCGCCGCATGCTCGGGGTAGGCCAGGTAATAGGCGTCGCTGCTGGGCATCGCATGCTGCCAGGGTATGACCAGTTTGCCCTCGGCCAATTCTTCTTCCACCAGAAACCGTGGCAGCAGCGCCACGCCACAACCGACCTGGGCGGCGCGGATGCACATATAAAAGGTTTCGAAACGCGGCCCATGGTAGCTGTGTTCGGTGTGGTAGCCCTGGCTGTCGAACCAGTCGTGCCAGGCCTGCGGTCGCGAGGCATTTTGCAGTAGCACCAGATCGGTGAGTTGTGTCGGGTCAGTGAATGGCGTGTCGGGCAGGCTGCCCGGGGCGCAGACCGGCACCAGTTCTTCGCCGAACAATTTCAGGCACTCGGTGCCCGGTCGCGACGCCTGGCCGAAATAGAAAGCCAGATCGCTGCGGCCCTGCAACAGATCATCGGCTTCCTGCTCGTTGCACAGGTCCAGATGAATCGACGGATGGCGCAGGCGCCAGCCTTTCAGGCGTGGCACCAGCCAGCGGGCACCGAAGGTGGAAGGGGTGGAGACACGCAGGACTTCGGTCTCTCCGCCGTAGGAACGCAGGTAATGGGTCGACATCTCCACTTGGCTGAGGATTTTTCTGACCTCGACCAGGTACAAATCCCCGGCCGGTGTCATCTGCAAGCGGCGACGGACACGGCGGAACAGCAAGTGCTGCAACAGTTCTTCAAGCTGCGCGACCTGTTTACTCACCGCGCTTTGGGTCAGATTCAGCTCTTCGGCGGCGCGGGTGAAACTCAGGTGCCGGGTCACGGCCTCGAAGCACTGCAACGCGGTGATCGAGGGCAAGTGGCGTTTGTTCAGCATGGCCAGTCCTTTTTCTTGTCTTTCTGTACGCAGCATGAATAAACGGAATGATATCTGGCGTAAAGGTCGTTTGTTGCATCGCCGCAGTGACGCTACAACTAAAGGCCTGCCCGGCCATGAACTGAATGGCCGCACACATTCTGTTTTTGCTTGAGGAGAGACCGATGGTTGCCGCATTGCTTGATCGTCTGGGAGTCAACCCGGCCCTGTACCAGAACGGCAAAGTGCCGGTGCATTCGCCCATCGATGGCAGCGAAATTGCCTCGGTGAACTGGGAAGGCGCTGCCGAAGTCGAGCAGCACATCAGTCGCGCAGATCATGCATTCGAGCACTGGCGCAAGGTTCCGGCCCCGCGTCGCGGCGAGCTGGTGCGTCAGTTCGGCGAAGTGTTGCGTGAGTACAAGGCCGACCTCGGCGAGCTGGTGTCGTGGGAAGCCGGCAAGATCACGCAGGAAGGTCTGGGTGAAGTGCAGGAGATGATCGACATCTGCGACTTCGCCGTCGGCCTGTCGCGCCAGTTGTACGGTTTGACCATCGCCTCCGAGCGTCCCGGCCACCACATGCGCGAAACCTGGCATCCGCTCGGCGTGGTCGGGGTGATCAGCGCGTTCAACTTTCCGGTCGCGGTGTGGGCGTGGAACACCACACTGGCGCTCGTCTGCGGCAACCCGGTGGTGTGGAAACCCTCGGAGAAAACCCCACTGACCGCGCTGGCCTGTCAGGCGCTGTTCGACCGCGTGGTGAAGAATTTCAGCGATGCTCCGGCGAGCCTGTGCCAAGTGGTGATCGGCGGTCGCGATGCCGGCGAAGCATTGGTCGACGATCCGCGTGTCGCGCTGATCAGCGCCACCGGCAGCACGCGCATGGGCCGCGAAGTGGCGCCGAAAGTCGCCGCGCGTTTTGCCCGCAGCATTCTCGAGCTGGGCGGCAACAATGCGATGATTCTCGGCCCGAGCGCCGATCTGGACATGGCGGTGCGCGCGATTCTGTTCAGCGCCGTCGGCACCGCCGGGCAACGCTGCACGACCCTGCGTCGCCTGATCGCTCACGAATCGGTCAAGGAAGACATCGTCACTCGCCTGAAGGCTGCTTATTCGAAAGTACGCATCGGCCATCCGCTGCAAGGCAATCTCGTCGGCCCGCTGATCGACAAACACAGCTTCGAAAACATGCAGGATGCGCTGGAGCAGGCACTCAGCGAAGGCGGCCGGGTGTTCGGCGGCAAGCGTCAACTTGAAGATCAGTTCCCCAATGCCTACTACGTATCGCCAGCCATCGTGGAAATGCCCGAGCAGAGCGATGTGGTCTGCAGCGAAACCTTCGCGCCGATTCTGTATGTGGTCGGCTACAGCGATTTCGAGGAAGCGCTGCGCCTGAACAATGCCGTGCCGCAAGGCCTGTCGTCGTGCATCTTCACCACCGACGTGCGCGAGGCCGAGCGGTTCATGTCGGCGGTAGGCAGCGACTGCGGCATCGCCAACGTCAACATCGGCCCGAGCGGTGCGGAAATCGGCGGCGCCTTTGGTGGCGAGAAAGAGACCGGCGGCGGCCGTGAGTCCGGCTCCGATGCCTGGCGCGCCTACATGCGCCGGCAGACCAACACCGTCAACTACTCGCTGGAATTGCCGTTGGCGCAGGGCATTACATTCGATTAAGCAGCTACGAGCCGCAAGCTACAAGCGTCAAGCAGACCGGCTTGTAGCTTGTAGCTTGTGGCTTGCAGCTGCTCCGACAGGAGCTTGGCAATGCCGTTACGCGAAGAATGTCTGTGGGAAAAGCTCACGCCACAACGGCCGGATAATCCGGCGCTGGGGGGCGAGGTCAAGGTCGATGTCTGCGTGATCGGCGCCGGGTTTACCGGGTTGTCGGCGGCGCTGCATCTGTTGGAAAAGGGCAAAAGCGTCTGCGTGCTGGAGGCTCATCGCGCAGGGCACGGTGGCTCCGGGCGCAACGTCGGGCTGGTCAATGCCGGCATGTGGATTCCTCCGGACGAGATCGAGGCCGGTTTCGGCGAGGCGGTCGGCAGCCAGCTCAACCGCATGCTCGGTGCGGCGCCGGCGCTGGTGTTCAGCCTTGTGGATAAATACAACATCGATTGCCAGTTGCGCCGCGAAGGCACCTTGCACATGGCGCATAACGCCAAGGGCGAGGCGGACCTGCGCAGTCGCGAGCAGCAATGGAAACGTCGTGGCGCGCCGGTCGAGTTGCTGACCGGCAAAGCCTGCGAGCAAGCCACCGGTACGCAGAAAATCGCCGCTGCGCTGCTTGATCGTCGCGCCGGCACGCTCAATCCGATGGCCTATGTCACCGGGCTGGCCAACGCTGTGCGCGGGCTCGGCGGACAGATATTCGATCATTCGCCGGTGACTCGCCTTGAGCGCATCGGGCAGGACTGGTCGGTGCAGAGCGCTCAGGGCTCGGTGCTCGCCGAGCAAGTGGTCATCGCCTCCAACGCCTATACCGAAGGCGACTGGACCGAGCTCAAGCGCAATTTCTTTCCCGGTTATTACTACCAGGTCGCCTCGGTGCCGCTCAGCGAAGATGCCGCGCAGGAAATTCTTCCGGGCGGGCAGGGCTCGTGGGACACCCGTCAGGTATTGAGCAGTATTCGCCGTGACAAGGACGGACGCCTGCTGCTTGGCAGTCTCGGTAATGGCAATCAGAAACCGACCTGGTTTCTCAAGGCCTGGGCCGATCGGGTCCAGCAGCATTACTTCCCCAATCTGAAGCCGGTCGAGTGGGAATGCACCTGGACCGGGCGCATTGCTTTTACGCCTGATCACCTGATGCGCCTGTTCGAACCAGCGCCGGGACTGGTGGCCGTCACCGGTTATAACGGTCGTGGCGTCACCACAGGCACGGTCGTGGGCAAGGCCTTCGCCGATTACCTGTGCAACGGCGATGCGCAGGCACTGCCGATTCCCTTCGCACCGATGCAGCCCCTGGCAGGTGTGGGCTTGCGCAGTTGCCTGTACGAGGCCGGGTTTTCCCTGTATCACGCGGGCCAGTGCCTGCGCATCGTTATTTGAGTGTTGAAATTTGTTGCCGGACGCAGCGCTTTTGCATCCAGCGACTAGCCTGTAATGGTGCGGGTTGTAGCAGTCCCGCACCAGCAGTGTGCAGTTCGGTGACGCGGGCTGTTACAGGCTGGTTGCACGTCGTTTGCCGCTGCGGTTGCAATGATGGCGCGTGCGGGTTGCGCCTGAATAAATTTACGGTTTCACCTTCCGCGGTTTAGACGGTTGCACGCCCAATGAAAATGGGAACGAAACAGTCGAAATAACAACAATGCAGCGACTTTTTGAAGAATAAAAAACCGATGGCACGGGCCTTGCTCTGCGCTTTGAGTGAAGTGAAGTCGCAGTGCCAACTAAAAAAAACCTTGGAGCACCACCTCATGTCCCAGACGTTTTACAAGAAAGGCTTTCTGGCCCTCGCAGTGGCTACTGCGCTGGGTGTTTCTGCGTTTGCTCAAGCTGATATCAAGATCGGTGTAGCGGGTCCGATGACCGGTGCCAACGCGGCATTCGGCGAGCAGTACATGAAGGGTGCACAGGCGGCGGCCGATGCGGTCAACGCAGCGGGTGGCGTCAACGGTGAGAAGATCGTCCTGGTCAAAGGCGATGACGCTTGCGAACCGAAGCAGGCGGTGACGGTCGCCAAGGACCTCTCCAACCAGAAAGTCGCCGGCGTGGTCGGGCACTTCTGCTCTTCGTCGACCATTCCAGCGTCGGAAATCTACGACGAAGCCGGGATCATCGCGATCACCCCGGGTTCGACCAACCCGCAGGTGACCGAGCGTGGCCTGAGCGCGATGTTCCGTATGTGCGGACGTGACGACCAGCAAGGCATCGTCGCCGGCGACTACATCGTCGACATGCTCAAGGGCAAGAAAGTCGTGGTCCTGCACGACAAGGACACCTACGGCCAAGGCCTGGCGGACGCGACCAAGGCTCAGCTGGAAAAACGCGGCGTCAAGCCTGTGCTGTACGAAGGCCTGACCCGTGGCGAGAAAGACTTCAGCACCATCGTCACCAAGATCCGTGGCGCCGGGGCCGATGTCGTCTACTTCGGCGGCCTGCACCCGGAAGCCGGTCCGCTGGTTCGTCAGCTGCGTGAACAGGGTCTGAAAGATGTCAAGTTCATGTCCGACGATGGCATCGTTACCGACGAACTGGTGACCACCGCTGGCGGCCCGCAATTCACCGATGGCGTGCTGATGACCTTCGGTGCCGACCCGCGCCTGTTGCCGGAAAGCAAGACCGTAGTGGACGCCTTCCGCAAGGCCGGTACCGAGCCTGAGGGTTACACCCTGTACGCCTACGCCTCGGTTCAGACCCTGGCTGCCGCGTTCAACGGCGCGAAGAAAAACGACGGCGAAGCCGCTGCCAAGTGGCTGAAAGCCAATCCGGTCAAAACCGTGATGGGCGAGAAGACCTGGGATGCCAAAGGCGACCTGAAAGTCTCCGACTACGTGGTTTACCAGTGGGACAAGGACGGCAAATACCACCAGCTGGAAAAGCAGAAGTAAGGGCTGAAACGATCATCTGATCACCACCGATCCCCTGTGGGAGCGAGCCTGCTCGCGAAGACGCACTGACAAACAACCTCTGCGTTGAATGTTCAACCGCTTTCGCGAGCAGGCTCGCTCCCACAGAGGGATCAGTGGCGATCAGGCTGGTCACGCTCCGACATTGCTCCGACGTACATCTGTATTTTCCTAGAAGAACCGCGCGCCGATGGTGCGCAGGTTCTCACTGCGTGAGATTGCGTTATGGATGGTATTTTCCTGCAGCAACTGGTCAATGGCCTGACCCTCGGGTCGGTCTATGGCCTGATCGCCATCGGCTACACAATGGTCTATGGCATCATCGGCATGATCAACTTCGCCCACGGCGAGGTTTACATGATTTCCGCTTACCTGGCGGCAATCAGTCTGGCTCTGCTGGCTTACTTCGGTATCGAATCCTTCCCGCTGCTGATGCTCGGCACGCTGATCTTCACCATCGTCGTCACGGCGGTATATGGCTGGGTCATCGAGCGTGTTGCCTACAAACCCCTGCGCAACTCGACCCGCCTGGCGCCGCTGATCAGCGCTATCGGTATTTCGCTGATTCTGCAGAACTACGCACAGATCGCTCAGGGCGCCAAACAACAGGGCGTGCCTACGCTGCTGACCGGTGCCTGGCGTGTTGAAGTCGGCAGCGGCTTCGTACAACTGACCTACACCAAAGTCTTCATCCTGATCGCCGCGTTTGTCGGCATGGGGCTGCTGACCTACGTCATCAAATACACCAAGCTCGGCCGCATGTGCCGCGCGACCCAGCAAGACCGCAAGATGGCCTCGATCCTTGGGATCAACACCGACCGGGTGATTTCCTACGTGTTCATCATCGGTGCAGCCATGGCGGCACTCGCGGGTGTGCTGATCACCATGAACTACGGCACGTTCGACTTCTATGCCGGCTTCATCATCGGCATCAAGGCGTTCACCGCAGCGGTACTTGGCGGCATCGGGTCACTGCCCGGCGCGATGCTCGGCGGGATCATCCTCGGCATCTCCGAGTCGCTGTTCTCCGGTCTGGTCAACTCCGACTACAAAGACGTGTTCAGTTTCTCGCTGCTCGTCCTCGTACTGGTCTTCCGGCCGCAGGGCCTGTTGGGCCGTCCTCTTGTGTCGAAGGTGTAAGCGATGTCTGCAACCACTGAAAAATCCATCGATATCAAAAAAAGTCTGGTCGAGGCGATTCTTGCCGGCCTGATTGCGCTGATCGTGTTCGGGCCGATTGTCGGCGTGGTTCTCGACGGCTACAGCTTCAACCTCGAAGCGACGCGCGTGGCGTGGATCATTGCCATCGTCATGGCCGGTCGCTTTGCCCTCAGCCTGTTCCTGCAGACGCCCAAGGGCCTGAAGATTCTCGACGGGTTCGAGAGCAGCGGTTCCGGCGTGCACGTGCTGCCGGCGGATTACAAATCGCGGCTGCGCTGGATCATCCCGTTGATCATTGTGCTGGCGATCATCGTGCCGTTTGTTTCCAACTCCTATCTGCTTGGCGTGGTCATCCTCGGTTTGATCTACGTGCTGCTGGGGCTGGGACTGAACATCGTGGTCGGTCTGGCCGGGCTGCTCGATCTCGGTTACGTGGCGTTCTACGCCATCGGCGCCTACGGTCTGGCATTGGGTTATCAATATCTGGGGCTGGGTTTCTGGACAGTGCTGCCGCTGGCGGCGATCACCGCAGGCCTGGCCGGGTGCATCCTCGGGTTCCCGGTGTTGCGTCTGCACGGTGACTACCTGGCAATCGTGACCCTGGGTTTCGGCGAAATCATTCGTCTGGTGCTGAACAACTGGCTGTCGCTGACTGGCGGGCCGAACGGCATGCCGGCGCCGCTGCCAACGTTCTTCGGTCTGGAATTCGGCAAGCGCGCGAAGGATGGCGGGGTACCGTTTCACGAGTTTTTCGGCCTGACCTACAACCCGGACGTGAAGTATTACTTCATCTACGCGGTGCTGTTCCTGGTGGTGCTGGCGGTGCTGTACGTCAAGCATCGGCTGGTGAAGATGCCGGTCGGTCGCGCCTGGGAAGCCCTGCGCGAAGACGAAATCGCCTGCCGTTCGATGGGTCTGAACCACGTACTGGTCAAGCTCTCGGCGTTCACCATCGGTGCCTCGACGGCGGGGCTGGCCGGGGTGTTCTTCGCCACCTATCAAGGCTTCGTCAACCCGACCTCGTTCACCTTCTTCGAATCGGCGCTGATCCTCGCCATCGTCGTGCTCGGCGGCATGGGCTCGACCATCGGCGTAGTAATCGCTGCGTTCGTGCTCACCGTCGCCCCGGAACTGCTGCGCGGCTTCGCTGAATACCGCGTGCTGCTGTTCGGCATCCTCATGGTGTTGATGATGATCTGGCGACCGCGCGGGCTGATCCGCATCAGCCGTACCGGGGTCAAACCACGCAAAGGTGCCATTCACTACGAGAGGACTGCGCCATGAGTGAAGTCGTACTCTCTGTGGAAAAACTGATGATGCATTTCGGTGGCATCAAGGCTTTGAGCGATGTCAGCCTGAAGGTCAAACGTAACTCGATCTTCGCCCTGATCGGCCCGAATGGCGCAGGCAAGACCACGGTATTCAACTGCCTGACCGGCTTCTACAAGGCCACGGGCGGCAAGATCGAACTCAACGTGCGTGGCCAGCAGACCAACGTCATTCAGTTGCTGGGCGAGTCGTTCAAAGCGACCGATTTCGTCTCGCCGAAATCCTTCCTCAGCCGCCTGTACTACAAGATGTTCGGCGGCACCCACCTGGTCAATCGCGCCGGCCTGGCCCGGACGTTCCAGAACATTCGCCTGTTCAAGGAAATGTCGGTGCTGGAAAACCTGCTGGTCGCGCAGCACATGTGGGTCAACCGCAACATGCTCGCCGGCATTCTCAACACCAAGGGCTATCGCAAGGCCGAGAGCGATGCGCTGGATGTCGCGTTCTACTGGCTCGAGGTGGTCGATCTGGTCGACTGTGCCAACCGGCTCGCCGGTGAACTGTCATACGGCCAGCAACGGCGTCTGGAAATTGCCCGGGCCATGTGCACGCGGCCGCAGATCATCTGCCTCGACGAACCGGCCGCCGGCCTCAACCCTCAGGAAACCGAAGCGCTGAGCGCGATGATCCGGCTGCTGCGCGACGAGCACGATCTGACCGTGGTGCTGATCGAACACGACATGGGCATGGTCATGAGCATCTCCGATCACATCGTGGTTCTCGACCACGGCATCGTCATCGCCGAAGGCGGACCGGAAGCGATCCGCAACGATCCGAAAGTGATCGCAGCCTACCTGGGCGCCGACGAAGAGGAGCTGGTATGAGCCAACCGATCCTCGAATTGCGCAATCTGGACGTGTTTTACGGCCCGATCCAGGCGCTCAAGGGCGTTTCGCTGCAGATCAACGAAGGCGAGACCGTCAGCCTGATCGGCTCCAATGGTGCCGGCAAGTCGACCTTGCTGATGTCGATCTTCGGTCAGCCAAGAGCGGCGGGCGGGCAGATTCTTTATCAAGGCGTAGACATCACCCACAAATCCTCGCACTACATCGCCTCCAACGGCATTGCGCAGTCGCCGGAAGGGCGGCGGGTGTTCCCCGACATGACCGTCGAGGAAAACCTGCTGATGGGCACCATCCCGATTGGCGACAAGTACGCCAAAGAAGACATGCAGCGCATGTTCGAGCTGTTCCCTCGGCTTGAAGAACGGCGCAATCAGCGGGCGATGACCATGTCGGGCGGTGAGCAGCAGATGCTCGCCATTGCCCGTGCGCTGATGAGCCGGCCCAAGCTGTTGCTGCTCGATGAACCAAGCCTGGGCCTGGCGCCGATCGTGGTGAAGCAGATCTTCGCCACCCTGCGTGAACTGGCGAAAACCGGGATGACCATTTTTCTCGTCGAGCAGAACGCCAACCATGCACTGAAACTGTCAGACCGGGCGTATGTGATGGTCAACGGCGAGATCCGTCTGACCGGCACAGGTAAAGAATTGTTGGTGAACGAGGAGGTGCGTAACGCCTATCTGGGCGGGCACTGATTTTTCCGCTGTTATGCACAACCCCGGTGACGAGAGTCCCGGGGTTTTTTCTTTTTTCGGAATCCACCACAGTCCCCTGTGGGAGCGAGCCTGCTCGCGAATGCGGCGTATCAGTCAACTCATTCTCTGGATGTTCCATTCGCGAGCAGGCTCGCTCCCACAGGTAAATTATGTAATTCGCAGAATTGTGGAAAACAAATTCCCCTAGCTGCCAAAGCGCGACATATAGACGCTGCAAATGGCTGTTTTTCCACAGTTTTGAGTTGTCCCCGATTGCTGTGGAGCTGGCTGTGCATAACGTGGGTGTATATGGTTGCAGCCCTTGTAATCCGTGGCTTTCAGGCTTTTGGTTGTTTTTTGATCAGGCGATTTCAAGCAAGTGCGCGGTGCCATTGTCAACCTTTTTGTAGCGTAGGCAGGCTGCATGATCTTGTGCGTCAAAGCCTGTGGATAAGTCTGTGACTAAACTCTGGAAAGACCCCGCTGGGCGGCGTAGTTGCTGGCCTCGCGCGATCACGCCGGTGAACCGTCCGTCGTGCAAAATGCCATGTCCCGCACATCCATGACTTCGTGGTCAAGCAAAAAACTTTCCATTTCGCCCGCAAAGCCTTGTGTGGCGCGGCTTTGGCCGTTGGCACTTGCCCCCGGAAACTGTGGAGCAGACTGTGGATAACATGCGTGCACATGGCTACAGGCCACGGTGGCTATGGTGTCGGTGCGGTTGATTGTTTTTTGTACAGTTTGTAGGTGTTGCCCGTGAATGCGAGGGCGGGCATGCTGCCTGCTGATTTTCTATTCCAAGGGCTGCCGTGGCGGCCGAAGCAAGGAGAACACGATGTCCGACACCCTGTTTATCACCGGCGCGACGTCCGGTTTTGGTGAAGCCTGTGCCCGTCGTTTTGCCGAGGCTGGCTGGAAACTGGTACTGACCGGCCGTCGTGAAGAACGCCTCAATGCCCTGTGCGCCGAACTGTCGAAGCAGACCGAGGTGCACGGTCTGGTCCTCGATGTACGCGATCGCAAAGCGATGGAAGAGGCGATCGCCAACCTGCCGCCGTCGTTCGCCAGACTCCGTGGCCTGATCAACAACGCCGGCCTGGCGTTGGGTGTCGACCCGGCGCCCAAGTGCGATCTGGATGATTGGGACACCATGGTCGACACCAACGTCAAAGGCCTGATGTACGCCACCCGCTTGCTGCTGCCACGCCTGATCGCCCACGGCCGTGGCGCCGGTATCGTCAACCTCGGTTCCATCGCCGGCAACTATCCGTATCCGGGCAGCCACGTGTATGGCGCGAGCAAAGCCTTCGTCAAACAGTTCTCGCTGAACCTGCGTTGCGACCTGCAGGGCACTGGCGTGCGGGTCAGCAACATTGAGCCGGGCCTGTGCGAAAGCGAGTTCTCGCTGGTGCGTTTCGCCGGTGATCAGGAGCGCTACAACGCCACTTACGCTGGCGCCGAGCCGATCCAGCCGCAGGACATTGCCGAAACGATTTTCTGGGTGATGAACACCCCGGCGCACATCAACATCAACAGCCTGGAGCTGATGCCGGTGAGCCAGACCTGGGCCGGGTTTGCCATCGAGCGTAACAAGACCTGACACCTGATCCTGTGGCGAGGGAGCTTGCTCCCGCTGGACTGCGCAGCAGGCCCCTGCTTTTTTGCTGAAACAGGGGGCGCTTCGCACCCCAGCGGGAGCAAGCTCCCTCGCCACAAAGTCGGGTGTAGATCGACGATAAGCTAAACTCCTCACTCAACCATCAGGCCGCACCCCGCGGCGCTCAAGGTTTCATGAGGAGTTCAAGTGAGTAACCGAGGTGAGCAGGCACTGCTCAAACAATCGACCCTGCTGATGCTGGCGGTGTCGATTGCCGGGATCGTCACCGGTTTTGTTTCAGGTTCGCAATCCATCTTGTTCGATGGTTTTTTCTCGCTGATCGCGACGTTCATCAAAATCCTGATGCTGATCACCGCCCGGCTGATCGCCAAGCAGAGCAATCAGCGTTTCCAGTTCGGCTTCTGGCATCTGGAGCCGATGGTGCTCCTGATCGAGGGCAGCTTCCTGCTGCTGATCGCCATCTATGCCTTTCTCAACGGCGTATTCGGCATCATCAACGGTGGTCGCGATATCGAGTTGGGTCTGGTGATCGTTTATGCGGCGGTGTTCACCGTCGTCGAGTTCGCTTATTTCTTTTACGTGCGCCGGCGTAATCGCAAGCTCAAATCCAGCCTGATCCAGTTCGACAACATCAGTTGGCTGGTCGACGCGATGCTTTCGGTGGGCTTGTTGATCAGTTTCCTCGCCGCGCTGCTGCTCAAGTCTCAGGGCTATGGAGAGTGGGCGGTGTATGTCGACCCGCTGATCCTTATCGTACTCGCGCTGACCATGCTGCCCCCGGCGTTCAAGATCCTCGGCCCGGCATTGCGCGATGTGCTGGGTATTGCCCCGGATACGTTGGACGAGCAGGTACGGCAAGTGATGGAGGTGGCGAAGGTCGAGCATGGTTTCGACGATTACGTGACCTACGTGCAGAAGCACGGTCGGGCGCGCTTCATCGAAATTCATGTGGTGTTGCCGGCGGACTATGCGTTGAGCAATGTCGCGCAGCTGGATGCGTTGCGTGAGCAGATTTCCGCGCAGTTGGGCGAGCCGGATGCAGCGCGCTGGTTGACCATCAGTTTCACGGGTGACAAGAAGTGGATTGCCTGATCACCGCGTAACGGCTATTCGCGAGCAGGCTCGCTCCCACAGGGGATATGGATTACCAATGTGGGGAGCGAGCCTGCTCGCGAAGGCAATTGTTCGGTCAGCGAAGATATTCAGCCAAACCGTGGTAACAAGTCGCCAAATGATAAGGCGTGGTCGAAGGCATGTCCTTGCGGCTGACTTCGCCGTTTTCATCGCGGCACTCATGCCAGCCGCCAGCATGCAGAAACCGCTGCTGCAACGCCTGCAACTGGCGCAGCACCACCGCTTCGCTGTCCGCCCGCAGCGTCAGCGCGCGCAGATATTCAGCCTGAGCCCAGATGCGTTGGGTCGAATCCCTTGGCCGACCATTGCTTTCCAGATCAAGCATCGCCCGCACCGCGCCGCATGACTCCAGCACGCCATATTGTTCGGTAAAGGCAAACGCCCGATCCAACGCCCGATGCAGTTTCGAACCACGCAACAGCGGCGACGATTCGAGCAGGAAATACCATTCGAACTGATGCCCCGGCTCGTAC
The DNA here is from genome assembly GCF_036283065.1 of Pseudomonas moraviensis subsp. stanleyae. Classification (GTDB taxonomy): domain Bacteria; phylum Pseudomonadota; class Gammaproteobacteria; order Pseudomonadales; family Pseudomonadaceae; genus Aquipseudomonas; species Aquipseudomonas stanleyae. The sequence continues at coordinate 108,291 of NZ_JAADJI010000001.1, read as the reverse complement.
CAGTTATCCACAGCGCCCAGTGGCTTCTCCATCAACACGCCATGCTGCGGATCGACGAATTGCTTGTGCATCGCTGTGCATAACTCAAGCAGGGCTTTGTGCGTCTGCGGGTCTTCGCGCACCGCGAGAGTGGCGAGAAAAGCTTCGGCCAGATGCATCAGCGGGTTTTGCAAGGGACCGGTTTGCAGGGTGTTCCAGTCACGCTCAAGGCACGCTTCGTACAAACCGTCACCGGTGGCGAAACGGCGGCCGATGATTTCCAGCGCGGCGTTCAAAGTCGATTCGGCCAGCGAATCGCCGGACTTGTCCCAGTAATGCGCGCAGGCAAACAGGATGAAGGCGTGGGTGTAGAGGTCCTTGCGCTGATCCAGCGGCTTGCCTTGGGCGTCGATGCTGTAGAACCAGCCGCCATGCTCGGCATCATGGAAGTGCCGTTGCAGCGAACGAAACAGCGCCGCCGCGCGGACTTCGGCGCTATCCACAACCCCGATCAGGCTGGAGAACAGATACAGCTGCCGTGCGCAGGCCATTGCCCGATAGCGTTGCGCTGGCAGCGGTTGGTGCGCGGCGTCCAGCGCCTCATACGGTAACGCCATGTCGGCGTTCCAGCCCGGGCCTTGCCAAAGCGGCACGATGACATGCAGAAAATGCTTCTGCACCTCGGCAAACAGGGCGGTCAATTCGGGCAGGGTGGTGGAGCGGGAAGCGTGGGGCATGGGAGGGCGTCGTCACGGGCTGGGGCGATTGCGCGACATGGTAGCAGAGAGCACTGCTTGAGAGAGGCGGTGTCTGTCAGGCCGTCTTCGTGAGCAGGCTCGCTCCCACAGTGGATTTGCAGCGTACACAAAACCTGTGGGAGCGAGCCTGCTCGCGAAGAGGCCCATCCAGACGATAAAAACTAGCTTGCGAGCAACCACATTCCGGTCGCCGCCGAAGCCGCACCCGCCAGTCGCACAAGCGGCGCCGCTGCCTGCGGAAGAACCCGCACCACGCCATAACCGAGCGCATGCAGTACCGCTGTCGCCGCGACAAACCCGGCCGCATACGCCCATGGGCTGCTCATTTCCGGCAACTCCAGCCCATGCGCCACACCATGGAACAGCGCAAACAGCGCCGTCGCTGCCACCGCCATCACCAATGGCGGACGCACCGCCAGTGCCACGGCCAGGCCCAGCGCCAATACCGAAGCAGCAATCCCGCTTTCCAGCGCCGGCAACTCCAGCCCTTCAAAACCGAGCAGACCGCCCAGCAGCATGGTGCCGACGAATGTGCACGGTAGCGCCCAGCGCGCGGCGCCTTGTTGCTGCGCCGCCCATAAGCCGACGGCGAGCATTGCCAGCAAGTGGTCGAGCCCGCCGATCGGGTGGCTGATACCGGCGACGAGGCCGCTGTCGCCATGGCCCGGGTGAGCAAAGGCCAGCGCTGGCGTCAGCAGTAGCGCTAGAGCGCCAAGAATGCGGTTGAGTGTCATGGATAAGCTTCCTTGTTGATAAGTGAATCAGGCGGCGGTCAGCAGGCCCTGGCGTTCGATGAAGGCAATGATCTGCTCAAGGCCCTGACCGGTTTTCTGGTTACTGAAAACGAACGGCTTGCCGTTGCGCATGCGTTTGGTGTCGCTGTCCATCATTTCCAGCGAGGCGCCCACCAGTGGCGCGAGGTCGATCTTGTTGATCACCAGCAGGTCGGACTTGCAGATCCCCGGGCCGCCCTTGCGCGGCAGCTTGTCGCCAGCGGAAACGTCGATCACGTAGATGGTCAGGTCGGACAGTTCGGGACTGAAGGTCGCCGAGAGGTTGTCGCCACCGGACTCGACCAGAATCAGATCCAGCCCCGGAAAACGCCGGTTCAGTTGATCGACCGCTTCGAGGTTGATCGAGGCGTCTTCGCGGATCGCCGTGTGCGGGCAGCCGCCGGTTTCCACGCCGATGATCCGCTCCGGCGCGAGCGCCTCGTTGCGCACCAGAAAGTCGGCGTCTTCGCGGGTGTAGATGTCGTTGGTGACCACGGCCAGGTTGTAGCGCTCGCGCAGGGCCAGGCACAGGGCCAAAGTCAGCGCGGTCTTGCCGGAACCGACCGGGCCGCCGATGCCGACGCGCAGAGGTTGTGTTTGCATTTCATTCTCCAAAATAAACAGGCCTAAGAGCGGAAGAGGCGGCTGTACTGGCGTTCATGGGCCATGCAGGCCAGGGACAGACCGAAAGCGGCGCTGCCGATGTGTTCGGGGTTGATTTGGCTTGCGTCGTGCTGCGCCTGTTGCAGCAGCGGTAGCAGCTCGCTGGTCAGGCGCTGAGCGGCTTGCTGGCCCAGCGGCAGGGTCTTCATCAATACGGCGAGCTGGTTTTCCAGCCAGCTCCACAGCCACGCGGCAAGCGCGTCCTGGGGGCTGATGCCCCAGGCGCGCGCGGCCAGTGCCCAGCACAGGGCCAGATGCGGTTCGCTGATCTGTTCGAGAAAGTCGCGGGCGGCTGCGTCGAGTTCCGGCAAACCGTTCAACAACTGCTGCAAGGAGTAGCCCATCTGCCGGCTCTCCAGATGCAGTTCGCGGGTTTCGCGGCTGGCGCGGTGGCTCTCGCAGAGTTGCCGGAGTTCGGCCCAGTTTTCATCTGCTGCGGCTTGGCAATGCGCCAACAGCAGTGGCGCTTCGAAGCGGGCGAGATTGAGCAGCAGTTGATCGCTGATCCAGCGGCGGGCGCTGTCCGGGTTGTTCACCCGACCGTTATCCACAGCCATTTCCAGACCCTGGGAATAGCTGTAGCCGCCAATCGGCAATTGCGGACTGGCCAGACGCAGCAGCGCCCAGGCCGGATTCACAGGCGTACGCCGAACTGATGGAGTTTCGGCGCGTAGTTGAAGTCTTCTTCGCCGTGGCGGGAATGATGATGGCCGCCGCCATAAGCGCCGTGTTCCGGCTGGAACGGCGCTTCGATGGCTTCGACTTGTGCGCCGAGCTGTTCGAGCATGGCCTTGAGCACGTAATCGTCGAGCAGGCGCAGCCAGCCATGGCCGACTTGCAGGGCGACATGGCGATTGCCGAGGTGATAGGCCGCGCGCGTCAGTTCGAACGCATTGGTGCAGGTAACATGGAGCAATTGTTCAGGACGGGCGCAGACGCGCACGACGCGGCCGTCTTCGGCCTGCAGGCATTCGCCGTCATACAGCGGTGGCTGGCCGCGCTCCAAAAACAACCCGACGTCTTCGCCTTCGGCACTGAAACAGCGCAAACGGCTTTTGCTCCGCGCTTCGAAGGTCAGGTGCAACTCGGCGGCCCAGACGGGTTGAGGGTCGATTCTGCGATGAATCACCAGCATCGGAAAGCTTCCAGCAATGAACGTTGATTGGGCTAGAGCAAGGGCCGCGCCAATCGCACGAGATGTAGGAAATAGCTGTCGGCGCGTGCCTGATCTTTCAACAGGTGCGGGGATTCTGGAAGGTTTTGGTGCATGAAGAATTTGTCATGCACCAAAGCGAGGCCATGACGGATGTTCAATGTGGGAGCGAGCCTGCTCGCGAATGCGCCGTGTCAGGCAGAGATGTATCAGCTGATCCAGAGCTTTCGCGAGCAGGCTCGCTCCCACAGGGGGCTTTGCGCTGTGTCAGATAAGAAGGGGATTATTCGGTACTGCCCAGCCCTTGCCAGTGCTTGAGGCCGATAAAGATGAAACGCAGTTGCTGGGTAATCTTCGCCTGCGGCGTCAAATGCTCCGGCAAGGCATCGGCGGGCGGGTCGATGATGTCGGGAAGGGTGGCGAACACCGATTTGACGATCAGGTCGGCCATCACGCTCAGACCGGCCAAATCCAGATGTTGCAGCTTGGGCATCAGCGCCAGGTCCGCCGCGAGGTCTGCGCTGATGTTCTCGCGCAAGCGGCCGATCGCCTGGCGTACCGGCAGCGAGCCGCCGTATTGTTCGCGGGCAAGAAACAGGAATTGCGAGCGATTGGCGTTGACCACATCAAGGAAGATGCGCACCGAAGCATCGATGATGCCGCCCATGACGAACTCATTGTGGCGCACCAGGCGGATGGTCTCGCGGAAGGTCTGGCCGACTTCGCTGACCAGTACCAGACCCAACTCGTCCATGTCGGCGAAGTGACGATAGAAACCGGTGGGCACGATGCCGGCGGTCTTACTCACTTCGCGCAGGCTCAGGCTGCCGAATCCTCGGCCGCTTTCCATCAGGTGGCGGGCAGCGTCCATCAGGGCGTTGCGGGTCTGTTGTTTCTGTTCGGCGCGGGGCAGCATCGCAGGGTGTGTTCTTCAGCAGGACAAGCGCCGCACTCTAGCAAATCGGCTTTGTCGGCGTCGAACGGGGAGTCGTGCAGCGAGGATTTACAGAAGCTGAAAAGTCAAAAGCCCAATCCGTTGATTGGGCTTTTTTGCCGGGCCGTCATGGGCTCAGCTCAATTTGCTGTTGCGTTCGATCACACGGTCACCACCGCCTTCAGCGAGGGCTTGACCCAGTGGGGTTTTATCGAAGCCGTCATCAGCCAGGGTCTGGCCCTGTGGGGTGCGCTCGGTGCCGTCGGATGCCAGGGTCTGGCCCTGTGGAGTGCGCTCGGTGCCGTCGGAGGCGAGGATCTGACCTTGTGGTGTGCGATCCGAGCCGTCTTGCACCAGACCTTTTTCTTCGAGGCGATTGCGACCGTTTTCAGCCAGGGCCTGGCCTTGTGGGGTGCGATCCGAGCCGTCTTGAACCAGGCCTTTTTCTTCGAGGCGGTTACGGCCGTTTTCAGCCAGGGTCTGACCTTGTGGGGTGCGCTCGGAACCATCGGAAGCAACGGTCTGGCTGAACACCGAGTGGTCGGCTTTGATTTGCGGAGTGGCCTGATCGGCAGCGGGCAGGGCGAAAGCAGTGCTGGCTAGCATCGACAGGGTAAGGCTGAGCAGTAATTGGCGTTTCATGATAGTGGCTCCTCGGGAGGGCGATAAAGTGGGTACGAGGGCAATGCTACTCTCGATAAGTCGATATAAAAGTTCATAAACGCAATGGTAATAATCAACAGAATTGATTGTTCCGCGCGAAGGCTCTAGCTCGGGCGTTTGCGGGCGACGATTTTGCACCGTCGTGGGTATTTTCGACTCACTCGCGCCTCGTAAAAGTGCGGGTCGCGGTAACACTGCTCGACCGATTGGTCAGTTTTGCCGGGCTTTTTATGGCTTAAACTGCCTTTCAATTAAACCTGCGGGCCTTTCGCCAGTCACAGACTGCATAAGGGCCGCTTCGGTCTGCCGTTTCAGCTGTGCGTCGGGTAATCGGCGTGCGGTCGTGATCAGGAGCTTTGTGCATGACGCGCACTGGAAAAATCTTCAGCTGGACCTTCGCCATCCTCGCGCTGCTGCTGGCAGCCTTGATTCTGATCATCGTGTTTTTCGACTGGAACCGGATCAAACCCACGATCAACGCCAAAGTCTCGGAAGAACTGCACCGGGCGTTTGCCATCAATGGCAACCTCGCGGTGATCTGGCAGCGCGAGCCGGAAGAAGGCGGCTGGCGCGCCTGGGTGCCGTGGCCGCACGTAGTCGCCGAGGACTTGAGCCTGGGCAACCCGGACTGGTCGAAGCAGCCGCAGATGGTCACGCTGAAACGCGTCGAGCTGCGCATTTCGCCGCTGGCCCTGCTGGCCCAGCGCGTGGTGATTCCGCGCATCGACCTGACCGAGCCGAATGCCGAACTCCAACGTCTGGCCGATGGTCGTGCCAACTGGACGTTCAAATTCGATCCGAAGGACCCGAATGCCGAGCCGTCGAACTGGGTGGTCGACATCGGCGCAATCGGTTTCGACAAGGGCCACGTGACCCTCGACGATCAGACACTGAAGACTAATCTCGATGTGCTGATCGACCCGCTAGGCAAGCCGATCCCCTTCAGCGAAATCGTCGGCGACAAAGCAGCGAAGACCGCTCAGGACAAGGGCGGCGCGCCGCAGGACTACGCCTTCGCGCTCAAGGTCAAAGGCCAGTACCACGGACAGAACCTTACCGGGCAGGGCAAGATCGGTGGCTTGTTGGCGTTGCAGGACGCGAGCAAACCGTTCCCGTTGCAGGCTCAGGCGAAGATTGGCGACACCCGTATCGAGCTGGCCGGCACCCTGACTGACCCGCTGAATCTCGGTGCCCTCGACCTGCGCCTGAAGCTGGCTGGCGACAGCCTTGGCAATCTCTACCCGCTGACCGGCGTGACCCTGCCGGACACCCCACCGTATTCCACCGACGGCCATCTGATCGCCAAGCTGCATGACGAGGCCGGGGCGAAATTCACTTATGAGAAATTCAACGGCAAGATCGGCGACAGCGACATCCATGGCGACCTGACTTACGTTGCCAGCCAGCCGCGGCCGAAACTCAATGGCGCACTGGTTTCCAATCAACTGCTGTTCGCCGACCTCGCGCCGCTGATCGGTGCCGATTCCAACACCGAGCAAAAGGCCCGTGGCGGCGCGAGCAAGCAGCCTGCCGATAAAGTCCTGCCGGTCGAAGAGTTCAAGACCGATCGTTGGCGCGCCATGGATGCCGATGTCGAGTTCACCGGCAAACGCATCGTCCATAGCGAGAAGCTGCCATTCAGAGACCTTTATACCCATCTGAAACTCAACGATGGCGAACTCAGTCTGGAGCCGCTGCGCTTTGGCGTCGCTGGCGGCACGCTGGATGCGCAGATTCGCCTCAATGGCCGCACCGAACCGCTGGAAGGCCGGGCGCGTTTGACCGCACGCAAGTTCAAGCTCAAAGAGCTGTTCCCGACTTTCGAACCGATGAAAACCAGTTTCGGCGAGCTCAACGGCGATGCCGACATCAGTGGCCGTGGCAACTCCGTAGCGAAGCTGCTCGGTGGCGCCAACGGTAACCTGAAGATGCTGATCAACGACGGCGCGATCAGCCGTGAGCTGATGGAACTGGCCGGGCTCAACGTCGGTAACTACGTGGTCGGCAAGATCTTTGGCGACAAGGAAGTGAAGATCAACTGCGCTGCTGCGGACTTCGACATCAAGACCGGCCTGGCAACCACGCGGCTGTTTGTCTTCGACACCGAGAACGCGATCATCTACATCGATGGCACGGCAAACATGGCCACTGAGCAGCTCGATTTGACTGTGACTCCGGAGTCCAAGGGCTGGCGCCTGATTTCCCTGCGCTCGCCGCTGTATGTGCGCGGCAAGTTCATCAAACCGGATGCCGGCGTCAAAGCTGTGCCGCTGATGCTGCGAGGGGCGGGGATGGTTGCGTTGGGCGTGATTGCGGCCCCGGCGGCGGGCTTGCTGGCGCTGGTCGCGCCGAGCGGCGGCGAGCCGAATCAGTGTGCGCCGTTGCTTGAGCAGATGAAGCAGGGCAAGGCGCCGGTGACCGTTAAACCTACCAAATAAGCAGGGCAGATCAAAAGATCGCAGCCTTCGGCAGCTCCTACATTTGGAATGCGTTCCCCCTGTAGGAGCTGCCGAAGGCTGCGATCTTTTGCTGTTAAGGGTTACAGGTCGTTGAGGATGTCCGCCATGTCGTCGGCGTGCTCTTCTTCCTGGGCAAGGATGTCTTCGAAGATGCGCCGAGTGGTCGGGTCCTTGTCGCCGATGTACTGGATGATTTCGCGGTAGCTGTCGATGGCGATGCGCTCGGCGACGAGATCTTCGTAAACCATTTCCTTGAGCGAATTGCCCGCCACGTACTGCGCGTGGGACAGCTTGCTCAGCAGGTCGGGGTTGAATTCCGGCTCACCGCCCAGTTGCACAATGCGTTCGGCGAGGCGATCGGCGTGTTCGGCTTCCTGGTTGGCATGCTCGAGGAATTCGTCAGCGGCGACATTGGCTTTCAGGCCGTTGGCCATGAAGTAGTGACGCTTGTAGCGCAAGGTGCACACCAGCTCGGTGGCCAGCGACTCATTGAGCAAACGCAGTATTTCTTCACGGTTGGCGTTGTAGCCCTCGGTGACCGCGCCGTTTTCCACGTGTTGCCGCGCGCGTTCGCGCAGGGTTTGAACATCAGACAAATGCAGGTCACTCATTTCATTCTCCTGGAGGCTAATCCGATAAGCGCCACGTTCTGAGGACGCGGTCGCTACCCAGGTTGTGAGTCTTGAGCGAAGCGAAAAGTTTTATGCGATTTACGCCGGACTCCGTGCAGCCACTGCTGAAGACTGCGATCTGGGCGTCAGTCCGGACAACCGCGCTTCGTCCTGCAACCAGCGAAAAAATGCCCGCACCGGCGGATGCCGTTCGCGGCCCGGTACGCACAGCGCGCTGTATCCGGCCCCGTCGACCTGCACCTCGCCCCGGTAGGGCACCAGTAAACCGCTGGCGACGCTTTCCGACACCAGAATGTTGCTCGCCAGCACCAGGCCCTGGCCGGCGATCGCCGCTTGCAATGCGTAATGTTCCTCGTCGTATTCGCGATTGACCGGATTGTGCTCCAGCCATTGCTCACCCGCCCTGGCGCACCACGCCTGCCAGCCGTGGGCGTACAGCTTCGAGTTGTGCCAGTGCACGCTGATCAGTGTCGGCGTGCGCCGCGCGGCCAGCGCCACTTGCTCGGGCGAGCCGTAAACGCCGAAGGATTCGTCGAACAGGCACAACCCATACAGATTCGGGTAATCGTCGAGGCTGTAGCGCAAGACCAGATCGACGCTGGCGTCCTGGTGCAGATCGATGACTTCGCAGTGAGTGTCGAGGCGCACATTGATCGTCGGATGCTGCGCATAAAAGCGCCCGAGTCGCGGCACCAGCCACAGCGCGGCAAAGGCTGCCGTGGTCGACAGCGTCAGGGTGCTGGCGCTGCGTTGCGGGCGCAAAGTGTCGACGCTTTGCGCCACCTCCAGCAGCGCACCGTGCACGCTGCGAAACAGACGCTCGCCAGCCTCGGTCAGGCGCACCTGACGCGGCAGCCGTTCAAACAGAGCCACGCCGAGCCAGTCCTCCAGCGATCGGATCTGATGAGAGATCGCCGTCGGCGTCACCGCCAGTTCTTCGGCCGCAGCCTTGAAGCTCAGCAGGCGCGAAGCGGATTCGAAAGCGCGCAGGGCAGTCAGCGGCAGCGAAGCAAACATTGAAAACTCCATGGGTGAAATGGATTCATCTCGACTGATTTTTGCTCATTTGAAGAGGAGCAGCGGCGGGCTTCAAGCTGCAAGCCTCAAGTTGTTTGAGTTTAGCCGGAGGATTTATAGATGAGCAGGATTCTTGTGGTGCATGGCAGTCCGCGTGGCGATCGGTCGACTTCGCGGCGTTTGGCAGAGGTTTTTTTGGCTGCCTGGCAGGGGCGTCATCCTGAAGGGCAGGTGACCCGTCGTGAGGTTGGGCGGGTGCCGGTTCCTGCGGTCAACGAGGCGTTTGTCGCGGCGGCGTTTTATCCACAACCGCAGGTGCGGCCGTTGGTGATGCAGGCGGATCTGGCGCTCAGCGATCAATTGGTCGATGAGATGTTCGCCCATGATCTGCTGCTGATTTCCACGCCGATGTACAACTTCAGCGTGCCCAGCGGCCTCAAGGCCTGGGTCGATCAGATAGTGCGGTTGGGGCTGACCTTTGACCACACGCTGGACAACGGCGTCGCCCAATACACGCCGCTGTTGCAGGGCAAGAAAGCCTTGATCGTTACCAGTCGCGGCGGTTTCGGCTTCGGCCCGGGTGGTGAACTGGCGGCGCTCAATCATGCTGATCCATGGCTGCGCACCGCGCTGGGCTTTATCGGTATCAATGACGTCAGCGTGGTCGCGGCCGAGGGCGAGGAGTCCGCTGAGCGCACCTTCGCGGTGTCGGTGGCCGAGGCCGAGCAGCGGCTGCTCGAGCTGGCCCGGGAGTTCTAGATGGCCTGGCTGTTTCTGCTGATCGCCGCTGGCTTCGAAGTGACCTTCGCCATGGGCATGAAGTACGCCGACGGCTTCACCCGCTTGTGGCCATCATTGATCACCGTGGTCGCGGCGGTCGGCGGCATCGGCTTTCTGACCCTGGCCATGCGTGACTTGCCGGTGAGCATCGCCTACCCGATCTGGACCGCGATCGGCTCACTCGGCACGGTGTTTCTCGGTTTCGCTTTGCTGGGGGAGAGTATGACGCTGGTCAAATTGGTTTCGGTGGGGCTGATTGTGGCGGGGGTGGCGGGGCTGAAGTAGGCTCATCGTTCAGTTGTCATCGTCACGGAGGATGCTTGGCGGGCGTCTTGCACGTCTGGCATCCACTCACCGCGCACAAGGATGTAAACCATGTCGACACGTTATCCACTGGTGCTGGTGCCGGGCATGCTCGGCTTTGTCCGGCTGGTGCTTTACCCGTATTGGTTCGGCATCATCAAGGCCTTGCGCGGTGGTGGTGCGACGGTGATCGCAGTGCAGGTCTCGCCACTCAATTCCACTGAGGTGCGCGGCGAGCAGTTGCTGGCGCGAATCGAGGAAATCCTCCGCGAGACGGGGGCGCAGAAGGTCAACCTGTTCGGCCACAGCCAGGGCGCACTGACGGCGCGGTATGCGGCGGCGAAGCGGCCGGATCTGGTTGCCTCGGTAACATCGGTGGCCGGGCCGAATCACGGCTCCGAGCTGGCCGATTATCTGGAAGAACACTACCCCGGCAACAGCGCCAAAGGGCGCTTGCTCGAAGCGTTGCTGCGCCTGATTGGCTGGGTCATGGCATTGCTCGACACCGGTTATCACGGGCCGAAACTGCCGGTGGATATCCACGCTTCTCACCAATCGCTGACCACGGCGGGCGTCGCCTTGTTCAACCAGCGTTGTCCACAAGGACTGCCGCAAAGCTGGGGTGGGCAGGGGCCGGAAGAGGTCAACGGCGTGCGCTATTACTCATGGTCGGGGACGCTGCAACCGGGCAAGACCGATCGTGACGGCAATCTCTTTGACGGCACCAATCGCAGTTGCCGCTTGTTCGCCAAAACCTTCGTCCGCGAGCGCGGGCACTGCGATGGCATGGTCGGCCGTTACAGCTCGCATCTGGGCACGGTGATCGGTGATGACTATCCGCTGGATCATTTCGACATCGTCAATCAGTCGCTGGGCCTGGTGGGCAAGGGCGCGGATCCGGTGCGGTTGTTTGTCGAGCATGCGGCGCGGCTGGAGGCTGCCGGGTTATAGAAGCAAGATCAAAAGATCGCAGCCTTCGGCAGCTCCTACAGGGGATCGCATTTCAAATTGTGGGAGCGAGCCTGCTCGCGAAGGGGCCTTATCAGGCAACGCCGATCCTGCGGCCCAATACCGTGGTCCAGCGCTCCGACAAAACCACCCCACCCAAGGTCAGCAATCCGCCCACCAGGTGATACATCGCCAATTGCTCCTCGAGCACCAGCGCCGCAATCAACGCGGTAATCAGCGGCAGCAGATTGAAGAACAACGTCGTCCGGCTCGGCCCCAGCCGCTGCACCGCCTGCATCCACGCCAGCGGCGCGACCATCGAGGCCAGCAGGCACGCATACAGCACCAGCGGCACGTTATGCAGATTCAGCCCGGTTTTCGTCGACACCGCGAACAACGGAAACAACACCACAATCGCCACCAGCACCTGCAAGTACAGCAGCACCAACGGCGGCAAACGCAGCTGCCATTTTTTCAGCAGGGTGCTGTAGACCGCGTAGGCCAGCGTGGCGATCAGCATCATTGCGTCACCCAGGTTGACCCCGTGTTGCAACAGAGCACCGAGGCTGCCGGCCGACACCACCACCAGCACGCCAGCGAACGACAGGACTGCGCCGACCAGGGCGCCGGCAGTCAGGCGCTGGCCGAGGCTGATGATCGCCATGGCCAGCGACATCAATGGCATCAGCGACAGGATGATGCCCATGTTGGTCGCGGTGGTCAGGGTTGCAGCGAAGTAGGCGAGGCTCTGATACACCGCCATGCCGAGCACGCCGAGGACGAAGATCCGCCCCAGGTTCGGCCGGATCTGCGGCCAGTGGGCGATGACTTTCTTGAGCATGAATGGCGTGAACAACAAGCCGGCGAACAGCCAGCGGTAAAAACCGATTTCGGCCGGGAAGATCGCGCCGACGGCCAGTTTGTTGATCACGGTATTGCCGGCCCAGATGAAAATCGCCAGAAGGGGAAACGCGTATTGCATGGGACAAGACCTACGTTGATGAAGCGCGATTATCCTCTGTCTGGATGCAGGCCTATACTGCGAACCAGACAACCTGCCTCTGCATCCGGACAGCATGAACAGCAAACACATCGACCTGCTTGAATTCAGCGAGCTGCCATCAGCGGTTTATTTCCGCTACGCCGATTTCAACGCCCACGAATATGCCGCGCCGCATCGGCATCCCTGGGGCACGCTGGAATACGCGGCCCATGGCGTGTTGCACATGGACGTCGACGGCAGCCGCTTCATGTCGCCGCCGCAATACGCGGTGTGGGTGCCGCCCGAGGTCGAGCACAGTTTCTACAGCCATCAACCGGTCAACTACCGCGCGGTGTGTCTTGATCCCAGCGTTTGTGCGCGTTTGCCGGCGCGGGCCTGCACACTGGCGATCAGCGACATTCTCAAGGCCATCCTCAAGGATTTCGCTGCCCGCGATGTGAAGATTCCCGACCTCGAGGCGGATCGGCGTCTGGCCCAGGTGCTGGTCGATCAGTTGCAACAGGCACCGGTGGAGGAATGTTATCTGCCGTATGCGAGCAGCCCTGGGCTGCTGGCGATTCTTGAAGCCTTGCAGGCTGAGCCCGGCAACAATCAGCCGCTGGCGTACTGGGCCGCGCAGGTGCATGTCAGCGAGCGCACGTTGGCGCGGCAGTTTGTCCGTGAGCTGGGCATGAGCTTTGGCGAGTGGCGCCAACGCTTGCGTTACCTGGCAGCGATCGAGGCGCTGGAAACCTCGCGCTCGGTGCAGGAAATCGCTTTCGACCTCGGCTACAGCAGCGGCTCGGCCTTCATCGCCATGTTTGCCCGCCAGGCCGGTTGTACGCCAGAGCAGTATCGACGCAGCCACCTCGACGGCAGGAAGGTGTAACAAGCTTTGACTACACTGCGACAGAGGCCGCATCCATCGGTGCGGCAACAAGGAGAAAACTCCATGAAGATGTTGCGTGTGCCGTTGTTGATGATCGGGCTGCTTGTGTGTTCCCAGGGTTTCGCCGCCACGGCGCAACAGAACAAGATGACCACCTGCAATGCCGATGCGACCGCCAAGAGCTTGAAGGGCGACGAGCGCAAGGCGTTCATGAGCACCTGCCTGAAAGCGGCGCCAGCGGCCAACGATGGCAAGGTGCTGACTCCGCAGCAGCAGAAGATGACCACCTGCAATGCCGATGCGAAAACCCAGGCGCTGACCGGCGATGCGCGCAAGACGTTCATGAGTGAGTGCCTGAAGAAGAAATAAGTGGGCGCCATGCGTGTCCGATTGATTCGGTCGGCTTGAGATTTGCCCTCACCCTAACCCTCTCCCGGAGGGAGAGGGGACTGACCGCATTGATGCCGACAGAAGCTATGGTCTGAAATACCGAGTCGATTGCGGATTCGGCGCTGCACGTTCAGGTCGGCAAATTTCTCAAGCAACCCGCAATCGGTCCCCTCTCCCTCTGGGAGAGGGCTAGGGTGAGGGGGAAAATCGCACGCGTTGCACGAAAATCCGAAACCCCGCATATCCCTAGTGCTAACCCCGGATCGCTGGCAGACTGCCCATCCTTTCACGCCGTTCGTTTTGAGGCTGTATGCCAACGTTTTCTCAGCGTCATGTTGTGTTCTGGGTCAGTTGCATCATCATTTTTGGCGGACTGCTGCTGGTGCTGCCGCTGCGCCTGTTGCCGAGCCTGCTGGCCGGGTTGCTGGTGTTCGAGCTGGTCAACATGCTCACCCCGCAATTGCAACGGCTGATCGAAGGGCGGCGTGCGCGCTGGTTGGCCGTGGCGCTGCTCGGCACGCTGGTGGTGAGTGTGCTGGCGCTGATATTCGCCGGGGCTATCAGTTTCCTCCTGCATGAAGCGGAAAATCCGGGCGCCTCTCTCGACAAATTCATGGGCGTGGTCGATCGCGCACGCGGGCAGTTACCGCCGTTCATCGACGCCTATCTGCCGGCCAGCGCGGCGGAATTTCGGGTTGCGATCGGCGAGTGGGCGAGCAAGCATCTGGCCGACCTGCAACTGGTCGGCAAGGACGCCGCGCACATGTTCGTCACCCTGCTGATCGGCATGGTGCTCGGCGCAATCATCGCCCTGCAGCGCATCCCCGACGTGACCAAGCGCAAACCGCTGGCCGCCGCTTTGTTCGACCGTCTGCATCTGCTGGTGCAGGCGTTTCGCAATATCGTTTTCGCGCAGATCAAGATTTCCCTGCTCAACACCGTGTTCACCGGGATCTTCCTCGCGGTGGTCCTGCCGATGTTCGGCATCAAGCTGCCGCTGACCAAAACCCTGATCGTGCTGACCTTCCTGCTCGGCCTGCTGCCGGTGATCGGTAATCTGATGTCGAACACGCTGATCACTATCGTCGGTCTGTCGCTGTCGATCTGGGTGGCGATCGCCGCGCTGGGCTACCTGATCGTTATCCACAAGCTCGAATACTTCCTCAACGCACGCATCGTTGGTGGGCAGATCAGTGCCAAGTCCTGGGAGTTGCTCCTGGCGATGCTGGTGTTCGAAGCCGCGTTCGGTTTGCCGGGAGTGGTGGCAGGGCCGATTTATTACGCGTACCTGAAGAGTGAGCTGAAGCTCGGGGGGATGGTTTAGAAGCAGCTTCAAGCTTCAAGCTTCAAGCTGCAAGTTAAAGCAGAAGCGAGAGCCGCAGTGGCTTTTGCTTTTGCTTTTGCTTTTGCTCTAGCTTGCAGCTTGCAGCTTGCAGCTTGCAGCTTGCAGCTTGCAGCTGCCCCTAAACGCCATAGCGTTTGCGGGCTTCAATCGCCAAACCGCTGCCAATGCTGCCAAAGATATTCCCTTCGACATGCCGGGCGTTCGGCAGCATCGCCGAGACGCTGTTGCGCAGGGCCGGGATGCCGCTGGAACCGCCGGTGAAGAACACCGTGTCGACCTGATCGACCGCCACGCCAGCGTCATTCAACAGCTGCGTAACGCTGCCGCGTACGCGTTCAAGCAGTGCTTCGATTGCCGATTCGAACAGCGCGCGGCTCAGCTCGACGCTCAGCCCGGCTTCGATGCGGTCCAGCGGCACGTGGCGGCTGTCGGCGTGGGTCAGCTGGATCTTGGTTTCTTCCACTTCCATCGCCAGCCAGTGCCCGGCGCGCTGTTCGATCAGTTTGAACAGGCGATCGATGCCGCCGGTGTCTTCGATGTCGTAGCGCATGCTGCCCAGCGCCAGCGTGGACTTCTGCGAGTACACCGAGTTGATCGTATGCCAGGTCGCCAGGTTCATGTGGTGGCTGGTCGGCATGTAGGCGCCGCTCTTCATGCGGCTGCCGTAGCCGAACAGCGGCATCAGGCCCTGCAGGCTCAGCTGTTTGTCGAAGTCGGTACCGCCGATGTGCACGCCGCCGGTGGCGAGGATATCGTCGTGACGGTTATCGACACCACGACGCTCGGGTGACAGGCGCACCAGCGAGAAGTCGGAAGTACCACCGCCGATGTCGACGATCAGCACCAGTTCTTCTTTCTCGATGGTCGACTCGTAGTCGAATGCCGCCGCGATCGGTTCGTACTGGAACGAAACCTCTTTGAAACCGATCTTGCGCGCCACTTCGACCAGGGTGTCTTCGGCTTCCTGGTCAGCCAGCGGATCGTCATCGACGAAGAACACCGGTCGACCCAGTACCACTTGCTCGAATTCGCGACCGGCGGCGGCTTCGGCGCGGCTCTTCAGTTGGCCGATGAACAGCCCGAGCAGGTCCTTGAACGGCATCGCCGTGCCGAGGACGCTGGTGTCGTGCTTGATCAGCTTGGAGCCGAGCAGGCTCTTGAGCGAGCGCATCAGCCGGCCTTCGTAGCCTTCCAGATACTCGTGCAGCGCCAGACGACCGTACACCGGGCGGCGTTCCTCGATGTTGAAGAAGACCACCGACGGCAGGGTGATCTTGTCGTCTTCCAGCGCAATCATGGTGTCCATGCCGGGGCGCAGCCAACCGACGGTGGAGTTGGACGTGCCGAAGTCGATGCCGCAGGCACGGGCTGGAGAGGCGTCTTTCATGTCTTTCGGATTCCGGTGAAAAAACGGCCGCGCAGTGTATGTCAGTGCGCGGCAGATTCGAAGGCCGGTCATCCGCTATTTCGCCACAAGGCAGTTGAAAACCGCCGCTTCGCCCCAAACTTGCTGGCATGGGCCGGCAGACACACCGGCGGTCGCAAGAACCGTCGTCCACTGCCGATAAACTTCTGCGGCGCCACCCGGTCACAACCTTGAGATCGGTCAACCCGGCACGCGCCAATCGGGCGCACGCTGGCCTCGGCGCGAAATCGATAACGGATGGTGATCCTTCAATGGACTTCAAAGACTATTACAAGATACTCGGTGTCGAGCCGACAGCTGACGACAAGGCCATCAAGGCGGCCTATCGCAAGCTGGCGCGCAAATACCACCCCGATGTCAGCAAGGAAAAAGACGCCGAGGCCAAATTCAAGGACGCCTCGGAAGCCTATGAAGCGCTGAAAAGCGCCGACAAGCGCGCCGAGTATGACGAACTGCGCCGTTACGGCCAGCACGGTCAGCCGTTCCAGGGACCGCCGGGCTGGCAGAGCCGTGGCGGCTTTGGCGGTGGCGGTGCGGATACCGGCGACTTCTCGGACTTCTTCAGTTCGATCTTCGGCAATCGCGGCCCCGGTTTCGGTGGCGCCGAGAGCCGCCAATCACGCGGACGCCGAGGGCAAGACGTGGAAATGGAACTGCCGGTATTCCTCGAAGAAACCCTGTCCAACGAATCGAAGAAAGTCACCTTTCAGGTGCCGCAATACAACGCGCACGGCCAGCACGTGAGCAACACCAGCAAGAGCCTGAACGTGAAGATTCCGGCCGGCGTCAGCGACGGCGAGCGGATTCGCCTCAAGGGCCAGGGCGCACCGGGCATCGGTGGCGGGGCGAATGGCGATCTGTACCTGACCATTCGGTTCGCGCCGCACCCGAAATTCGATGTCGAAGGCGAAAACCTGATCATCACCTTGCCGCTGGCTCCGTGGGAATTGGCATTGGGCACTGAAGTGGCCGTGCCGACCCTCACCGGCAAGATCAACCTCAAGGTCCCGGCCGGCAGCCAGAACGGCCAGCGCATGCGCGCCAAGGGCCATGGCCTGTTGAACAAGGCCGGCGAGCGCGGCTATCTGTTCGTGCAACTCAAGGCGGTGATGCCGAAAGCGTCCGACGATGAGGTCAAGGCGCTGTGGCAGGAGCTGGCGAAGAAAGCCGCGTTCAACCCGCGAGAGAACTTCTGAACCCGACGACGGAGTAGCCCATCATGAGCAGCCCCCTGATCGTTCAACTGGACTTGGCAGAATTCTGTGAGGCGGCCGATTTGCCGGACGTCTACGTGATCGAAATCGTCGAGCACGGCATCCTCGAACCTCAGGGCGCGCAGCCCCGGGAATGGCGCTTCACCGATTACGAACTGGCCTTGGCCAAGCGTGCGGCGAAGCTGCGCCGTGATCTGGAGCTGGAGTGGGAAGGCGTGGCGCTGGCGCTGGATCTGCTGGATGAGGTGAAGCAGCTGCGGGCCGAGAACCGCATGTTGCGTCAGCGGCTTGGGCGGTTGGTGGTCGAATAGGTTGTCTGAAGATATTGACGGCTGATCCGTCCTGATCGCAGATCAGCCCGCTCCACTGGATAGTGTTTGCGGGTGTTTCACCCGGTGTTAACTGGCAGGATGGTCTGATAGTTTTCCCGGCACAGATTGGCAATGGATGCCGACTGTCGTAGCGCCAGTCAGGCCGGCCAGCGCTGCGCAATCTTTGCAAGGAAGCCTGTCAATGCCAGTCAGACCCAAGCCGCCCAAGCCGGGCGCAGTCGATGTAAACACCCCAGCGCGCACAACCCGGGATCCAGATGCGTACGGTATCGAATCGTCGCACCTGACGCCCGGTCCGTTCATTCGCAAGACCCCGCCCGATACCAGTGAGTCCGGCAGCAGCACGCAGCCAATGGAAACTGCGCCAGCGCCGCACAATGTGCACGTCCACCCGACGCCGTCTACGTCGGCTTCCGTTCCAACGGTTGAAACCTCCGCTCTGGAGCGTTACCTGATTGCCTCGACACCCGCTCTGGCGCAAACAAACGTCGACGGGTTTCGTGTATTCAAGGGGCGCCAGTACGCGGACTTGCAGGGCGGTGGCACGGTGCTGATCGGCGTCGATGCCGAGACCGGTCTGCATCGGGCCAGGTTGTCCAGCGAGCTGCAGCCGTCCGGTCCGTTGCTTGCCTACGATCCGTTGAACAGGCACTGGTACTCACTGGAGGATTTCAGCGCGTCGCCGGATGCCGCCGTTGTACCGGGTAAAAGCCGCAGGGTGGCGCGCAAGAGTGATGAAGACTATGAGTCTGCCGCTGAAGAGCTGTCCGACGATGCCGGTGCGGCAGATGAACATTTCTATCTGGCGTCCGAGTCGATGGCCGTCAAAGCCTTCACTGCTGACGAGTTGAGTGCGATGCGCAGCGAAACGCGGTTTTCGTTCCTCAGCAATCGGCCTGGGGTCTACGACCGAGCCAATAACGGCAAATATCCATTCCGGGACAGCGCCGGCACACCTATCCGTATAAAGAAGCTACAGACCCTGGTGCGTTTCGAAGACGGCGGTCGATACACCTCCGAGCAGATCAAGCCGTACATCAGGTTTGGCGCATACGAGAATGTCGCGCGGTTGTATGAAGAAAAGCTGCAATGGCGATTGTTCACCGAGGCCGACATGCGGGCGCCCGGAGAGCGGGCCCTGGTCGGGCAGTCCATGGTGGTCGCCAACCGGCGCATCAGCCGAGGTGAGGTGGTCGGCGTCTATGCTGGCGCCATCATGCCAGGACATCTTGTGCCGCTCGCCCAGCAGTCATACACCATGAAGGTCGGCGTGCGTTATCAGCCGGGACCTGGATATTTGATCCCCGTCCAACTTGCAATGGTCGGTGACACGATCATCTCCCGGATCAACACACACTTCTGGTATGACGCAGCGGGCAAGCCGGTTCGTCAGGCTAGGGATGGCTATAACGTCGAGTTCGTGCCATTCGATGTCGAAGCGCAACAGTCGATAGGCAAGGAACTGGTAACCCGCGACTTCATTCTCAACGCCATATTCGCTACCGAAGACATTCCGGCAGGAACCGAGTTACGCATAAATTACAACTACAGTGATGCAGACATCGCGAAACTGTTCCCGTGATTGCCTGGACGATCGCGGCTGAATACGGACCTGCAAGTCCGTATTCAGCGCACGCCTTCAGAACAGAAAATAGCGCTGCGCCATCGGCAACGTTTGCGCCGGCTCGCACCACAGCAATACACCGTCAGCCTTGACCTGATAGGTCTGCGGATCGACATCGATGTTCGGCAGATAGTCGTTGTGGATCAGGTCGGTTTTCTGCACGTCGCGGCAGCCCTTCACCACAGCGATCTGCTTCTTCAACCCTAGGGCTTCTGGCAATCCGGCCTCCTGCGCAGCCTGGCTGATAAAGGTCAGGCTGGTGGCGTGCAGCGAGCCGCCATAGCTGGCGAACATCGGGCGGTAGTGCACCGGTTGCGGTGTCGGAATCGAGGCGTTGGCATCGCCCATCAGGCTGGCGGCAATCGCACCGCCCTTGAGGATCAGCGTCGGCTTCACACCAAAGAACGCCGGGCGCCAGAGCACCAGATCGGCCCACTTGCCGACTTCAATCGAGCCGACTTCATGGCTGATGCCGTGAGTGATCGCCGGGTTGATCGTGTATTTGGCGATGTAGCGTTTGGCGCGGAAGTTGTCGTTGCCTTCGCCATCCTGCGGCAGCGGGCCGCGCTGTTTTTTCATCTTGTCGGCGGTCTGCCAGGTCCGCGTGATCACTTCGCCGACGCGGCCCATGGCCTGGCTGTCGGAGCTGATCATCGAGAACGCGCCAAGGTCGTGGAGGATGTCTTCAGCGGCGATCGTTTCACGGCGGATGCGGCTTTCGGCGAAGGCGACGTCTTCGGCGATGCTTGGGTCGAGGTGGTGGCAGACCATCAGCATGTCGAGGTGTTCGTCGATGGTGTTGCGCGTGAACGGCCGGGTCGGGTTGGTCGAGCTCGGCAGCACGTTGGAGAAGCCGCAAGCCTTGATGATGTCCGGCGCGTGACCGCCACCGGCACCTTCGGTGTGATAGGTGTGGATGGTGCGGCCCTTGAACGCGCCGAGGGTGGTTTCGACGAAGCCGGACTCGTTGAGGGTGTCGGTGTGGATCGCCACCTGCACATCGTACTGATCGGCGACATTGAGGCAGTTGTCGATGCTCGCCGGAGTGGTGCCCCAGTCCTCGTGGAGCTTGAGGCCGATGGCGCCGGCCTTGACCTGTTCGATCAATGGCTCCGGCAAGCTGGCGTTGCCCTTGCCGGTCAGGCCGATGTTCATCGGGAAGGCATCGGCGGCCTGGAGCATGCGCGCCAGATGCCACGGGCCGGACGTGCACGTGGTGGCGTTGGTGCCGGTGGCGGGTCCGGTGCCACCGCCGATCATGGTGGTGACACCGCTCATCAGCGCTTCTTCGATCTGCTGCGGGCAGATGAAGTGGATGTGCGTGTCGATGCCGCCGGCGGTGAGGATCATGCCTTCGCCGGCAATCACCTCGGTGCCGGCGCCGATGGCGATGGTCACATTGGGCTGCACGTCGGGATTACCGGCCTTGCCGATCGCGGCGATGCGGCCGTCCTTGAGGCCGACATCGGCCTTGACGATGCCCCAGTGATCGATGATCAACGCGTTGGTGATCAGCGTGTCGACCACTTCGGCGGCGAGCAACTGACTTTGGCCCTGGCCATCACGGATGACTTTGCCGCCACCGAATTTCACTTCCTCGCCGTAGGTGGTGAAGTCTTTTTCGACTTCGATCCACAGCTCGGTGTCGGCCAGGCGCACCTTGTCGCCGACGGTGGGGCCGAACATGTCGGCGTAGGCTTGACGGGAGATCTTCATTTCCTCGTTCCTCGGAATTGAGCTGCAAGCTTCAAGCTACAAGCCTCAAGTAAAAGCGAATTTGCGGGCGCCACAAAACTGCTTTCTCTTGCAGCTTGAGGCTTGCAGCTTGAAGCTGCTTTTTTAGAGATCACCCATGATGCGTCCGGCAAAGCCGAACACCCGGCGCTTTCCGGCGTAATCGACCAGTTCGACTTCGCGACTCTGGCCGGGCTCGAAGCGCACGGCGGTGCCGGCGGGAATGTTCAGGCGCATGCCGCGACTGGCGGCTCGATCAAAGGTCAGCGCGTCGTTGGTTTCGAAAAAATGGAAGTGCGAACCGACCTGGATCGGCCGGTCGCCGCTGTTGGCGACTTTCAGGCTGACGGTGCGGCGGCCGACGTTGAGGTCGATGTCGCCGGGCTGGATCTGGTACTCGCCAGGAATCATCGCTGGGCTCCTTGCAGGACTTTGTAATAGAGAGCGGTCGGGCGATAGGTGCCGTTGGGGTCGCAGGCGTAATCAGGGATTTCGCCGGCGCGAACGTAGCCCAGCGCCTTGTAGAAATCTTCCGCCGGCGAGCCGGCCTCGGTGTCGAGGTAGAGCATGCCGCGCTTGTGCTTGGGCGCTTCGAGTTCCAGCGCCTGCATCAGCTGCTGACCGAGACCGCGCCGGCGCGCTTGTTCGCGCACCAGCAGTTTCTGCACTTCGGCGCGGTTCAGACCATTGGCTTTCTGGCACAGGCCCAACTGCACGCTGGCCAGCACCTGCTCGTCCTTGACCACCACCCACAGCAGCGTGCTGCCTTTGTTTACGTTGTCCTGCACCTCATCGAAATAAGCGCGCGCCTGCGTCGCGTCGAGGTCGGCCATGAAACCGACGCTGGCGCCGTAACCGACGGCGTCGAGCAGCAGATCGATCAGGCCCTGGCGATAGTGGGCAAAACTCTCAGCGTTGACGCGGCGCAATTGGGCGGCGTTCATCGACATCACTCCTTGTGAGCATCCGGCGGTAGTGCGCCGGGATTGAGGGTCAACTGCATGAAGGTCAGATCGAGCCAGCGACCGAACTTGGTGCCGACCTGCGGCATCTGCCCGGTGATGCTGAAACCGGCGCGCTCGTGCAGGCGGATCGAAGCGGCGTTGCCACTCTCGATGGCGGCGACCATGACGTGTTTGCCGCAGCTGCGGGCGCGTTCGATCAATGCGGCCATCAGTTGCGGGCCGAGGCCGTTGCCGCGCTGATCGCTGCGCACGTACACCGAATGCTCGACGGTGTGACGGAAACCATCGAACGGCCGCCAGTCGCCGAACGAGGCGTAACCGAGCACGCTGCCTGCGCGGTCGACGATCACCAGGATCGGATACGCCTGCAACTGCCGTGCGTCAAACCACGCCTCGCGGTTGCCGAGGTCGACGGCTTGTTCGTTCCAGATTGCCGTGGTGTTGAGCACGGCGTCGTTGTAGATGTCGCGGATCGCCGGCAGGTCGGCCCGGCGTGCGTCGCGAATGGTGTAGGTCATGGCGCGGCCTCAGACGATCGGCTGGTGAACGGTGACCAGTTTGGTGCCGTCGGGGAACGTCGCCTCGACCTGGATTTCCGGGATCATTTCCGCAATGCCCTCCATCACCTGCTCGCGGTTGAGCAGGGTGGTGCCGTAGTGCATCAGCTCGGCCACGGTCTGGCCGTCGCGGGCGCCCTCGAGCAGGGCGGCGGAGATGTAGGCCATGGCTTCCGGGTAGTTGAGTTTCACGCCACGGGCCAGCCGCCGCTCGGCGACGAGGCCGGCGGTGAAGATCAGCAGCTTGTCTTTTTCGCGTGGGGTCAGGTCCATGGTTCGGGTTCCATCAGGGCAGATTGAAAAATTGTCTGATTGCGCACATCCCCTGTGGGAGCGAGCCTGCTCGCGAATACGGTTTCATATTCAGCGTATGGGGTGGCTGACATGACGCTTTCGCGAGCAGGCTCGCTCCCACAGTTGGATTGCATTTCAGGTGTTCCAGATTCGTGGAGGCATGGCTTCGCGCCCCAGCAGCGCAGGTCTCAGCAATCGCCACAGATCGATCAGCCACGCCCGTGCCAGCAACGCTTCACTGGCCAGACACCGCGCCACCAGCAACCCCGGCAACTGGGTCAGATCCCCACGCACGTCATGCTCCAGCGAGCGGCAGCGCTCCAGCAGCTCGACGTCAATCTCACCGGTGACCAGCAGCGTCGCAAACACCGGTTGCCCATCCAGGCCGATCGGCGAATCGAGTAAACCGTCCGCACCGACAATGCGCTGCCGTTCATGCCAGAGCAACTGACCATCGCGGCGGATATCCAGGTGCGCCTGAAAATGCCCGAGGTCAAAACGCTCGCCACTGGCCGGACGACCGAGCGCCACCACGTCCCAGTAGAACAGCCGCGCATCGCCTTCCAGCTCGATCGTCGTGCTCAACTCGGCCTGCGCGGCGCTGTAGACGATGGTTTCCTGCGGCAGCCATTCCAGCGTCGCGCCGGCAGCGACTTTCAAGTCGAGTTGCTGATACGCCGGACCTGCCGCGCGGTACCACTTGGCGGCGCCGGGGCTGGTGATTTGCACCCAGGCGTTGGCTTCAACGCGAGCGCTGATATCCAGACGATCACCACCGGCAATTCCGCCCGGTGGATGGACGATGATGTGCTGACAGACCTCGGGGCCTTCGGCGTACAGGTGCTTTTGTACGCGCAGCGGGCCGAAGTGGCGGCGCATGACCGGGCGCGTGCAATCGCCGAAACGCGCGTAAGCCAGCTCCAGCTCGGCGTGCCAGCTCGGGGTAAACAGGGCAGGTGAGGCAAGTGAATTCATGATTGGTGATTATCGTTAGGAAGCTACAGATTAGACCGTCGCGTTAGATCGTGACCAGCCCGCGTACACCCTCGGCCTCCATATTTTCCCCGCGACCGTGCTGAACGATCTCGCCCCGCGACATCACCAGGTATTGATCGGCCAGTTCTGCAGCAAAGTCGTAGAACTGCTCGACCAGCAGAATCGCCATGTCACCGCGCGCCGCGAGCTGCTTGATCACCGCGCCGATCTCCTTGATCACCGACGGCTGAATGCCTTCAGTGGGCTCATCAAGAATCAGCAGGCGGGGACGGCTGGCCAGGGCGCGGCCGATCGCCAGTTGCTGCTGCTGACCGCCGGACAGATCACCGCCACGGCGCTGCTTCATTTGTAGCAGCACCGGGAACAGTTCGTAGATGAAAACCGGGACTTCTTTGGCTTCTGAGCCGGGAAAGCGCGACAGGCCCATCAGCAGATTCTCTTCCACGGTCAGCCGTCCGAAGATTTCACGGCCTTGCGGCACATAAGCGATACCGGCATGCACACGCTGATGCGGCTTGAACGTGGTAATCGGTTTGCCTTCCCAGTTCACCGCACCTTCCTTGGCCGGCAACAAGCCCATCAGGCATTTGAGCAGAGTGGTCTTACCGACGCCGTTACGCCCGAGCAGGCAGGTGACTTCGCCGACCTTCACGTCAAAGCTCAGACCGCGCAGGATGTGGCTACCGCCGTAGTACTGATGAAGTTGTTGGACTTGTAGCATCGGAACTCCGTTAGTTGGGCTTCAAGCCGCAAGCCGCAAGCCGCAAGCTGCAAGCAAGAGCAGTGCTGTTTATGACTTTGCTTTTACTTGCTGCTTGAAGCTTGTCGCTTGCAGCTGGCCGATTCATCGGCCGAGGTAGACCTCGATCACGCGCTCGTTTTCCTGCACCTGCTCCAGCGAGCCTTCCGCCAGAACGCTGCCCTGATGCAATACGGTGACGTGGTCGGCAATCGAGCCGACAAAACCCATGTCGTGCTCGACCACCATCAGCGAATGCTTGCCCGCCAGCGACTTGAACAGCTCGGCGGTGAACTCGGTTTCGGCGTCGGTCATGCCCGCCACGGGTTCGTCGAGCAGGAGCAGTTGCGGGTCCTGCATCAGCAACATGCCAATCTCGAGGAACTGCTTCTGTCCGTGGGATAACAACCCGGCCTGGCGATTGACCGAAGTGGTCAGGCGAATCGTCTCGAGCACTTCGCTGATGCGATCCTTCTGCTCGCCACTCAAGCGCGCACGCAAACTGGCCCACACCGACTTGTCGGTCTTCTGCGCCAGCTCAAGATTTTCGAACACGCTCAAGGCTTCAAATACCGTCGGTTTCTGAAACTTGCGGCCGATGCCGGACTGGGCAATCTGCACTTCGCTCATCTGGGTCAGGTCCAGGGTTTCGCCGAACCAGGCCTTGCCGTGGCTGGGCCGGGTCTTGCCGGTGATCACGTCCATCAGCGTGGTTTTGCCGGCGCCGTTGGGGCCGATGATGCAGCGCAGTTCGCCGACGCCGATGTACAGGTTGAGATTGTTCAGCGCCCGGAAGCCGTCGAAGCTGACGCTGATGTCTTCCAGGGTCAGGATCGTGCCGTGGCGCGTATCGAGGCCGGGGCCGA
Organism: Pseudomonas moraviensis subsp. stanleyae; assembly: GCF_036283065.1. GTDB lineage: Bacteria > Pseudomonadota > Gammaproteobacteria > Pseudomonadales > Pseudomonadaceae > Aquipseudomonas > Aquipseudomonas stanleyae. The sequence goes on along the minus strand of NZ_JAADJI010000001.1, from coordinate 82,876 downwards.
CGCGCTGGCCGAGGCCGATCGAGTCGCGGCTGGTGCCTTCGTCCTTGTTCGGTTCGACGGGAAAGAACGCAGGTTCGAGCATGAATTCAGCACTCGCTGTGACTCTCATTGTTCACCTCGTTTCTTCAGCAGACCGATCACGCCCTTGGGCAGGTACAACGTCACGACGATGAACAGCGCGCCGAGGAAGAACAGCCAGTATTCGGGGAAGGCCACGGTGAACCAGCTCTTCATGCCGTTGACCACGCCCGCGCCGAGCAGCGGCCCGATCAGCGTGCCGCGCCCGCCGAGGGCGACCCATACCGCAGCTTCGATGGAGTTGGTCGGCGACATTTCGCTGGGGTTGATGATGCCGACCTGCGGCACATACAACGCACCGGCCAGTCCGCACAACACCGCACTCAATACCCAGACGAACAGCTTGAAACCGCGCGGGTCGTAGCCGCAGAACATCAAACGGTTTTCCGCATCGCGCAGCGCCGTCAGCACGCGGCCAAACTTGCTCTGCGCCAGGCGCCAGCCAATGAACAGGCTGGCCACCAGCAACAGCACGGTCGCCAGAAACAGCACCGCGCGGGTGCCCGGTTCGGTGATGCCGAAACCGAGAATCGTGCGGAAATTGGTGAAACCGTTATTGCCGCCAAACCCGGTCTCGTTGCGGAAAAACAGGAGCATGCCGGCGAAGGTCAGGGCCTGGGTCATGATCGAGAAATACACGCCCTTGATCCGCGAACGGAAGGCGAAGAACCCGAACACCAGCGCCAGCAAACCGGGCGCAAGCACCACCAGACACATGGCCCAGATAAAGCTGCTGGTGCCGCTCCAGTACCACGGCAATTCGCTCCACGACAGAAAGGTCATGAACGCCGGCAAGCCATCGCCAGCGGCCTGACGCATCAGGTACATGCCCATCGCATAACCGCCGAGGGCGAAGAACAGGCCGTGGCCCAGCGACAGCAGGCCGGCATAACCCCAGACCAGATCCAGCGCCAGAGCGACGATGGCGTAGCAGAGGATTTTGCCGACCAGAGTCAGGGTGTAGGCCGAGACGTGCAGGGCGTTGTCCGGCGCGAGCAGTGACAGCAGCGGCAGAACGATCAGCAGCGCAAGGATCACACCACCGACCGCGAGCGTGACTTTCGGCCCGGCCTTTTGTGTAGCCGTGACTAACAGAGGCTGGTTCATCAGTCGATCACCCGTCCTTTCAGTGCGAAGAGGCCTTGCGGACGTTTCTGGATGAACAGAATGATCAGCGCGAGGATCAGGATTTTGCCGAGCACCGCACCGATCTGCGGTTCGAGAATCTTGTTGGCGATGCCTAAACCAAACGCGGCGAGTACGCTACCGGCCAACTGCCCGACGCCGCCGAGCACCACCACCAGGAACGAGTCGATGATGTAGCTCTGGCCCAGATCCGGGCCGACGTTGCCGATCTGGCTCAGCGCCACGCCGCCCAATCCGGCGATGCCCGAGCCGAGGCCGAAGGCGAGCATGTCGACGCGCCCGGTCGGCACGCCGCAGCAGGCGGCCATGTTGCGGTTCTGCGTGACGGCGCGCACGTTGAGGCCCAGGCGAGTCTTGTTCAGCAGCAGCCAGGTCAGCACCACCACGAACAGCGCGAAAGCGATGATGACGATGCGGTTGTACGGCAGCACCAGATTGGGCAGTACCTGGATGCCGCCGGATAGCCACGCCGGGTTGGCCACTTCAACGTTCTGCGCGCCGAACACCAGCCGCACCAGTTGGATCAGCATCAGGCTGATGCCCCAGGTAGCGAGCAGGGTTTCCAGTGGCCGGCCGTAGAGGTGCCGGATCACCGTGCGTTCCAGCGCCATGCCGATGGCCGCCGTGACAAAAAACGCCACTGGCAGCGCAATCAGCGGATAGAACTCGATGGCCTGCGGCGCGTAACGCTGAAACATCAGTTGCACCACGTAGGTCGAGTAGGCGCCGAGCATGAGCATCTCGCCGTGGGCCATGTTGATCACGCCGAGCAGGCCGAACGTAATGGCCAGACCGAGGGCGGCGAGCAGCAGAATCGAGCCGAGCGACATGCCGCTGAAGGCCTGGCCGAGGACTTCGCCGATCAGCAATTTGCGCTTGACCTGAGCGAGGCTGGTTTCGGCGGCGGTACGCACGCCGGCATCGCTTTCCACGCCGGGCTCGAGCAAGCCTTCGAGGCGTGTGCGTGCCAGCGGATCACCGGTTTCGCCGAGCAGGCGTACGGCCGCCAGGCGCACTGCCGGATCCGTATCGACCAGTTGCAGATTGGCCAGCGCCAGGCTCAGGGCGGCATGCACGCTTTGGTCTTTTTCCCCAGCGAGTTGCTGGTCGAGGAATTTCAGCTGCGCGGGTTTCGCGCTTTTCTGCAATTGCTGCGCGGCAGCCAGACGGATTTTGCTGTCAGCGGCGAGCAATTGATGGCTGGCCATGGCGGTGTCGATCAGACCCCGCAGGCGATTGTTCAGGCGCAGGGTTTTGGCTTGGCCGTCGATGGTCAATTCGCCTTGTTGCAGGGCGTTGAGCAATTCGATGCGGGCCGGATCGGGCTGCGCGGCCCAGGCTTCCAGCAGCCTGGCCTGTTGCACCGGATTGGCCGCGACGAAGTCTTCGGCGTCGCCGGCGTGGACCAGCATCGGCAGCAACAGTGCGATGGCGAGAAGCAAGCGGTGTATGGCAGTGGGCATTGGTGGTGTCCTGTTCAACCGCCCCCTCACCCTAACCCTCTCCCGGAGGGAGAGGGGACTGACCGGGGTGACTGGGCGATGTGCTGCGACCTGCGAATTCGAGTCGAGCTCAGGCTTTGAAAAGCATGAAGATCGGCTCCCTTTCCCCCTCTCCCTGAGGGAGAGGGGACTGACCGGGGTGACTGGGCGATGTGCTGCGAACTGCGAATTCGAGTCGAGCTCAGGCTTTGAGAAGCATGAAGATCGGCTCCCTTTCCCCCTCTCCCTGAGGGAGAGGGCTGGGTGAGGGGGAAAACTCAAGCCCGCCTCAAAGGTTGAATTCGCCTCAGTTGCTCTTCACCGCATAATCCGGCTTCTTGTCGTTGCCCTGAATGAACGGGCTCCACGGTTGCGCGCGGATCGGGCCTTCGGTCTGCCATACGACGTTGAACTGACCGTCGCTCTGGATCTCGCCGATCATCACCGGTTTGTGCAGGTGGTGGTTGGTCTTGTCCATGGTCAGGGTGTAGCCCGATGGCGCGGCAAAGGTCTGCCCGGCCAGCGCTTCGCGCACCTTGTCGACGTCAGTGGATTTGGCTTTTTCGACCGCTTGAGCCCACATGTGGATGCCGACGTAGGTGGCTTCCATCGGGTCGTTGGTCACCGCTTTGTCGGCGCCCGGCAGGTTGTGTTTCTTCGCGTAGGCTTTCCAGTCAGCGACGAATTTCTTGTTCGCAGGATTCTCCACGGACTCGAAGTAGTTCCACGCCGCAAGGTTGCCCACCAGCGGTTTGGTGTCGATGCCACGCAGTTCTTCTTCACCGACCGAGAAAGCCACCACCGGTACGTCGGTGGCTTTCAGGCCCTGGTTGGCCAGCTCTTTGTAGAACGGCACGTTGGAGTCGCCGTTGACGGTGGAGATGACGGCAGTCTTGCCACCGGCGGAGAATTTTTTGATGTTGGCGACGATGGTTTGATAGTCGCTGTGACCGAACGGCGTGTAGACCTCTTCGATGTCCTTGTCGGCGACGCCTTTGGAATGCAGGAACGAGCGCAGGATCTTGTTGGTGGTGCGCGGGTAGACGTAGTCGGTGCCGAGCAGGAAGTAGCGCTTGGCGCTGCCGCCTTCTTCGCTCATCAGGTATTCAACGGCCGGGATCGCTTGCTGGTTCGGCGCCGCGCCGGTGTAGAACACGTTAGGCGACATTTCTTCGCCTTCATATTGCACCGGGTAGAACAGCAGGCCGTTGAGCTCTTCGAACACCGGCAACACCGATTTACGCGACACCGACGTCCAGCAGCCGAACACCACCGCGACCTTGTCCTGGGTCAGCAACTGCCGACCCTTTTCGGCAAACAGCGGCCAGTTGGAAGCGGGGTCGACCACCACCGGCTCGAGCATCTTGCCGTTCACGCCGCCCTTGGCGTTGATCTCGTCGATGGTCATCAGCGCCATGTCCTTGAGCGACGTTTCGGAGATCGCCATGGTCCCGGACAACGAATGCAGAATCCCGACCTTGATGGTCTCGGCCGCCTGGACAGTCCAGGTCATGCCCATCGCGGCAATGGATGCCGTGAGTGTGAAAGCCTTGATCAAACTGCGACGCTTCATTGTGCGATCTCCATGAACATTCGATTTTTTCTGGTTGGCAGATGCGGACGACTGAAGGGGGTTTTGCAAAGGCTGTGCCCGGTCGCGTTCAGGCAGGGAAACGTCATGCCAGAGCGCTTGCGCGCTGAAGCCGTGCACCACGAGGGGACGGTAATTGGGCGGTGGTGCGTCGAGTTGCGCCAGATTGGGGCGCGAGCTGTTGCGCAGATGCGGATACATAAACGATAAACATGTACCACAGCTGGCGAAAACCGACGGCCCACACTCAGGCGCTCATCCGATTCTCAGCGCAGGTTTTTATGAGTCATGTCTCAGGCCGATCCGGTCGTACCGCAAGTTCTTCAGCAACGTTCAAGCTGCCCCCACTGAGCCCGGCCTTTCTGACTGAAGAAGACGCCGCCTATTGGGTGCATACACGGGTTCCACCCAACCCGGACAAAGAGTACGGCAGCGTGATCCTGCTGCGTCCGGACGGAAAATTCCTCGCCACTTCGCCCGTCGCAGGGCAAGCCACGGGCTTCGACTTCGGCACAATTGTGCAGACCGATGTCCTTGGCGGCATGCTCCACCCACTGGGCTACCGATGTATCGCCAGCGTTCACAGCCATCCGCCGATACATGCCGAGTTCCGCAATGGCAATCGGCGTCAGGATGAAACGCTGCTCCGACTGTTCATGAGTTTCTATTCAGGCGGCGATTTCATTGGCGATGTGTCGGCGCGGGAGTTCTTTCGCAGCGCTTACCTTTCAGGTCCGGATGGCAGCTTGCTCAAATACGTGTCGAGCGGCTCGCCCGAGGAGCGCGACTACTTTCTCTGGCAGCAGTCCGGCGGGCCGACCGGGCATCCGGCGGGAGCGTATGACGTCATGGCGGTGATCAACAAGCTGGCGTCCGTGGGTGAACTCAAAGTCATCGTCTCGAATGCCGACTGGGGGCACTCCGTGGGGCGCGTACCTGCGCAGTGGAAGGCCGGCTCGCCGTTCTCCACTGGTGCGGTCACCGAACTGCCGTTGATGACCCGTGTATGCGTCAATGCCGAACGCGCTGTGCTTGCCGCCTTGAAATCAAGAGGCGCGCATACAACAGGCCTGATATTGAAGAAATTGACTGGCGAGGAGTATGTCGCCACCCATGCGCGCCCGGCCGGACCGGCCGCATGGGATCCGGAGCGAATATTCCCGGTTGATGCCCAAGGGCAATTGCAGTTACCGAGGGGATATTTGCTGGAGGGCTTTTACTTCGCCTCGCGGCCCGACCCTGCGCAGTTTCCGCCTGGTCAGCCTTGGCTCTACGAGAACTTCTTCACGCCCCGGGAGATTGCCCAGGCAATCGAAGCGAATGCCCGCAACAAACATCTGGCGAAAGCAGGACGTGCGTTGTCGCTGTACATGCAGGCGCAGGATCATGCGATGTTGAAGTACCGCTTCAGCGGTGATTCGATCGAAGCGGCTCTGAGCGTTGCTCATGCGGACGGCACGGTCAGCGACAACGATGTGCAGGCAAGGCTGTTGGCCGGCACGCTGGCTCCCCGTGCATTCGTCTCGATGCTGGTATTGGCCGGCACCCTGGAGGTCGTGCGCGGCAGTGCGCTGTGGGCGCATTTGGGGCCAGTGGACCTTGAATGGCAACCGTTCGCCAATTTCGCCTGGCCGCGATTGAGCAGGCCGTTTCTCTCTGCCGATGATGCGGTTCGCCATGCCCATGAGCTTGTGGGCATCCGCCGTGATCAGCAATACGCGGGGTATGTTTTTCAGCGTAGCGACAAGCGTTTCGTGGTGACCGAACCCTTGCCCGGAGACATCGATACGCTCGGCCAGAGCAGGCTTTACCCGATGGACAATCATGGTCGCCCGGTCTTTCCCGACGACCATGTGCCGCACGCCCGTTATGTCTCCCACGTCGCGCTGTCACACCTCCCTCCAGTGGATGCAGAGCTTTTTGGCTGGGCGCATCAGGAAGCGGTTGTAAGTTTGCAAATGCTGAACGTGGCAGAGGTCAGGCAAGTGCTGCTCGACCAGATGGCCTTGTATGTCTGCGCGGCACCGGACAGTCTGGTCAAGTATGAAGTCCACGGATCTGACGTTTCCCGGGAGCTGGGCAGGCGCTTGGGGACACGCCAGCATCCAGGTGCCTTGGCGTTCGAACTGGACAGCGGCAGCAAACGCCCGCAAGACTTCATTCAAGAACAGGCAGCGGCCGGTTATCTGACGGTTCTGATCGATAATGAGCTATGGGGTTATCGCGGGCGAGTGCCGGCCACATGGTCGCTGCGCACATCGCCGTCACCTTTGCCGGCGCCACCGTTGCCTGCGCTTGTGTTTCCGCTGCCGGGCAGAGACCAGCCCGTTCTGCCCAGACCCGCATTTCTCCCGCAGCCCCAAGCCCCGTTACCGCCGACGCTGTTGACGTTGCCATTGCCATGGAAACGCGTGGAAGGAGTAGCCTTCGGCGCGGTTTTTCCTTCAGCTGATGAGGCCGCGCAGGATCGATACAGCCGCGCTTTTCGCGCACAGAGCGAGGCGCGCGCGCACTTCGGGTTCATGCTCAAGCACACGAGTCGGCAGGAGTATGTTGTCACCGAGCTGATATCCGTCAGCGATCAGGATTCAAATCCGTTCAGGCTCGATTCGATGTTCGCCGATCTGCCGTCCGCCCCGTGGCATGTGTTGCCCGAGGGCTTCGAACTGCACGGGAATTTCTACGTGTCCGCACGTACAGATGATCCGACAAAAAGTCCGCATGACTGGCTGAGCCATTACTTCATCTCGCCGGACCATCTGACAGCGTCCATGTATTACGGCGGCCGCCGTCCGGTCATCGCGTCGGACGTTCCCGCAGTGCTCTATATCGCGGTGCGCGACGGCGCCCTGCTGAAGTACGCGGGCAGCCGTTCCAGCAAGCTCTTTCATGACGCTTCGTCTCAGAGCACGCTCGACAGGATCAAAAGCGATCTGGCTGGCGGAACCTGGCTGCCGACCGATTTTATTCATGAGGTCGCCAATAACGGCGACCTCTCGGTCATGCGTACCGGAGCGTGCTGGGACAGAACGGGGCGGGTCAGGGTGACCTGGCAGCCCTATGCGAATCTGCAGCGTCGCGCGCTTGGTCCGGTTTTTCTGACGGCTGACGATGCAGCCGTGCACGCGAGGACGCTGATTCCTCAGGTTGCGGAGAGGGTCTACGGCGGCCTGATCATGGAGACCGCCGATAAACACTACGTGGCGACCGTGCCCATTGAAGTCAGCCATGAGGATTTCGATGCCGGCGATATCTGTCCCGAAGAAAGCCGAACGTATGGACTGTTTCCCGCTGGTTGTCGGATCGTTGCACGCTACAGGTCGCGGGTTGTCCGGGAAGTTTCTCTGGTGTTGGCGCACGTGCAGAAACAGGTCTACCTGAACATGTTTTCGGTCGAGGTGCTGGAATCGGCGTTCAACAAACGCGGCGTGAAAGAGGAGTATCGGGTGACAGCGGACGGTTCGCTGGTTCGCTATAAACCAGCGCCGTGGGATGAGTACCTGTTCGGCCCGGACGGTTCGGTGACAGGTTATCGGCCACAGGCCGAACTGGTTTCGCAATTGCTCGATCAGGGCGATCGGCAGTCCGTCGTCGATGCGAAAGCGATAAGACAGCGCCTGCGCGATCGGCAATTGAAACCTATAGATTGGGTCAACGATCTGGCCAGCTCCGGACACCTGTGGGTCGTCACCGGCAGCGAGATCTGGGGACAGCGCCGGCAGGTAGCGCAATGGACGCCATACTCGATGGATCTGTTGCCGGGCAGAGATTATGACAAGGCTCTGAGCAATCCGCTGTGCAGCCCGTTGTTCATTCAGGCAGACGCTGGCGCAAGGTACGTTCATGAAATGGCCTTGAGCAGAGATACGCAGACCTTCGGTTATCTTTTGAGCAGCCCCGAAGGCCTGTTCGTATCCACTCTGCCGGTTGAAGTCCAGCGCTCGACGTTGGCACTGGACCGCGTTTTTGAGCAAGGCAAGCTGCTGTCAGGCTTCAGTCTGAATGCCATTTACCTGCGAGCAGCGCTACCGCCTCTGGGAGCGCGGCCGGACGACGTACGGCACTGTTTTCTGTTGCCCAACGATGTCCAGTCCGCATGTGCGCGGGCCAACACCCCGCAGGGATTCTTGCCGATCTACTTCTCCTGCGCCGATGGAGCCTTGCTGAAACTGCAACTGCACGCGTTCGAACCCGGTACTTTCTACGATCGGTTCGGGCAGATCGAACTGCGCGCCAACGCCTTTGTCTCGATGGCGGAGGCGGCAGTCGATGAACGAGGCGTTGCCAGCGGTACCTTCAGATTTGCCGACTATGTGCACCGCATGGCTCATGCCGGCCGACTCGAGGTGATTGAAACCAGTGAATACTGGTCGCGTCATGGTCAGGTGGATGAAAACTGGCAGCCGCGCCTGCCAGAGCTAGCCAGCGCGCAACGCTGGCGCGCGCATCCGGTTCCGGCGCTGGGGCCTGTCTTTCATCATCCTGATGATGCCGCTTGCCATGCCCATGGGCGAGTAGCCGGCCAGGCGCAGATCGGGACCGGTTACGAGAGTGCGATTCTGGCGCAGCAGGCCAGCCTTCGATTCGTTCCGCTCGAACCGATCGTGTACTTCGCCAACGAGGACAATCCGCTGTTGCGCATATTGCGTACCACCGCGGACTCCGCCGTCAGCTGGCACGATCCGGCGCCGCGCTATCCAAAGGGTTACACGCTGGTCGCCAGCCATCAGCTCCACGTCTCGGGCAATACCACGCAGGGGGCGGACGCGGATCAGGTCTATGCCAATTTCGCCGCGCCTTCGCTTGTGCATGCGCACACCCATGCGCCAGCGGAAAAAGGTTTGAATGTCCTTTACTACTACTATTCGACGCCACACGACGTGCTGCTCAAATACACCCCCGTGTATTCAAGGGCGGAAAGGGATCTGTTGCTGACCCGATCGGTCATCTTCGAGGGCGGACGCTGGGTAAGCCGTCTCAGCCCCGGAGAGTTTGTGTCGCGACTCATTGAAATGGGTGAGCTCAGGGTGTTGATCGGCGGTTATTACTGGCGTCAGACCGGACGAATGGGCAACACCTGGCGAAACCATCGTCAACAGTCGCCGACGCCAGGAACCGTGCGCTTGCGGGACGAGTTGTAAACGACGTGAATGAACAGGCGCGGGCGGCTGAGACTGCCCACGCCTTAAGTCAGCTTGAAGAGTTAACGGTTCGCTGGGCGAGTCGGGGTACGAGATACCGGTCGAGCAACCACACCACCACCAGCGAAGCCCCCACCAATGGAAACACCACTGCCAGTACCAGCATGATCGCCACGCCGGTTTTCCACTTCGGCAGGTCATGGCGCAGCGGCGGTACGCCGAACTTGCCTTGAGGCCGGCGTTTCCACCAGATCACCACACCGCTGACGGCGCTGAGCAGAATCATCAGGCAGATCAGCAGCACGACGATCTGATTGAAGGTGCCGAACATCTTGCCTTCATGCAGCATCACGCCGATTTCCGTGGCGCGCGCGACTGTGCCGTAGTGCTCGAAGCGCACGTCCGCGAGGACTTTGCCGGTGTACTGATCGACGTGCAGGGTGGCGTCGTTGCGCGGGTCGTCGGCGAACACGGCGATGGTGAACACGCCGGTGGCGGTGGTTGGCAGGGTAATGCTGTAGCCCGGTTCGACCTTACGTTCGCTGGCGATGTTTTGCACGTCCTGCAGGCTGACCTCAGGTGCAGCGGGGCCGGCGTGGGCGTTGCCGTGGGCCATGTGTTCGGCGTGGTCGCCGGACATCGGCATCGGTGTGTTTTCCATCGCCCATGGCACGGTCTGGCGGGTGGCGCTGTTGAGGCTGCGCGCCTCGATGTCGGAGGTCGGCACGTTGTCCCACATCGCCGCCGGGAACACGTTCCACACTTGCGCGTACTGCTTGCCCCAGAAACCGGTCCAGGTCATGCCGCTGAGCAGCATCACCAGCAGCAATGTCGCGCCCCAGAATCCGGTGACCGCATGCAGGTCGCGCCACAATACGCGGCCACGACTGCTCAGGCGCGGCCACAATATGCCTGCCGCTTGCCCACGCGGCCACCACAGGAACAGACCCGACACCACCAGCACCACGCCCCAGCCTGCGGCCATTTCGATCAGCCGATCACCGACGGTGCCGATCATCAATTCACCGTGGATTGCGCGGGCGATGGCTTGCAGATTCTGCTTGGCATCCTGCTCGCCGAGGATGTCGCCGTGGTACGGATCGACGAACACGTTGAGTTCGTGCCCGGCATTTTTCACTACGAATTGCGCGCTGCGTTGCGCATTCACCGGCGGCAGGTATTGGCTGACCTGGCCTTGCGGATAGGCGTTTTTCACCCGTTGCAGCAAGTCATCGGCCGCCACCGTGTGGTGTCCGGTCGGTACTTCGAGCAGGCTGCTGTACATCAGCGTGTCGAGCTGTGGTTTGAACAGGTAAATGATCCCGGTCAGGGCCAGCATCACCATGAACGGCGCGACGAACAGCCCGGCATAGAAATGCCAGCGCCAGGCCAGGTTGTAGAAATTGGGTTGAGGCTTTTGCATCACGTTTGCTCCGCTGGGCTTGGTGCTTTTCGTTATTTGTCGGGACTGCCTGTTTGTGGCGAGGGAGCTTGCTCCCGCTGGCCTGCGCAGCAGGCCCTGGCTCTGCAAATCAAGAAAGGGCCGCTACGCGCCCCAGCGGGAGCAAGCTCCCTCGCCACAGGGCAGTGTTCACACCAGGAATTTCTCGTGGCGTGTCAGAAACTCATATCGACTTTGGTCCAGAGCGTGCGCCCCGGTTCATTAATTGGCTGCGGGTCATTGGCCGGGTAACCGAACCCGGCGTTGCCGGCCAGGTTCAGGTGCTCGGCGTAGGCTTTGCCGAACAGATTGTCGACGCCGCTGCTGACCTTCCAGTGCTTGTTGATGCGGTACGCGCCGTTGAGCGAAAACACACCGAAGCCCGAGCTCTGGGCGTAATCCTTGCCGACCACGTTGCCCTTGTTCGCGTCGATGCGGTGCTGCGCGGCGACCACTCGCCAGAGTGCCCCGGCGCTCCAGTTGGCTTCGCTGTAGGTCAGGCCGAAACGCGCGTCCAGCGGCGGCATTTGTGGCAGGGCCGAGCCGTCGCTGCTGTTCTTGCCCCAGGCATAGGCCAGGGTCGCATCGGCTTGCCAGTTCTCGCTGAGGTTGTAGGCCGCGCCGAGTTCGCCACCCATGATCCGCGCGTCGATGTTCTCGGCGCGCGAGGTGCTCATGCCCATCATCCCAGGTGTGTAGTCGAACAGAATGTAATCGCGCACCACGCCGACATAACCCGAGGCCCAGGCTTCGAGATCGGCGCTTTTGTAGTTGACGCCGAAATCGATCTGCGTGGTTTTTTCCGGTTTGATCGAATCGAAGGCGTTGAGCGAACCCGCCGGGCCGGTGTCTGGCGAAAACAGCTCCCAATAATCCGGGAAGCGCTGCGCGTGGCCGAGCCCGGCGTAGAGGGTGGTCGGGCTGTCCGCCAGATCGTGCTCATAGCGCACGAAGCCGCTGGGCAAGGTATCGGCGCGGGTGTCGTCAGCGGTCGGGTTGGGCCGCGACATCATTCCCGACCCGGTGCTCTGGCGGTAATCCCTGGCCGAGGCGCGATCGACCCGCGCGCCAGTGACCAAGCGATCACGCTCAGCGGCGTACCAGGTCATTTCGCTGAACACGCCGTAATTGTGGAAGTCGGCATCCTTGCTGTACGGCAGCTCCTTGTACGTATCGATGCCCATCGCACTGCGCTGGCGATGCTCGTTGGTCTGCGCATCCAGCCCGGTGATCAGCTGAATATCCGCCCAGCGCCAGGTCGCCTTGATCCGCGCACCAAGGGTGCGGCGGTCGACGTTGGAGGCCATGGGCCCGGCCATCATGCCGGTGCCGGACGGTGTGCGCAGGGTGTAGTTGTCCATCACATGGTCGGCGTAGTTGTAGTAGACCTGCGCCTCGAGTTTTTCCAGCACGTCGCTGATGTTGGATTTTTCCAGGCGCAGGCCGAGGCTCTCGCGCAGAAACTGCGAGCCGTCCATGCCACGCCCGGCATAACGCGCCTCGCCGTCGCCCTTGCCGGCGGTGAGCTCGATCAGGGTGTCGGCATCCGGCGTCCAGCCCAGTGCGACATCGCCGTTCCACTTGTCGTAGCGCGAGGCGACGATGTCGTTGTTGCCGTCGCGGTAATCGTCGGAATGCGCGGTGTTACCGATCACCCGCACGTAGCCCAAGGGACCGCCGGCAGCGGCGTCGATGACCTTGTCGAAACGGCCGTGGGAGCCGGCCAGGATGCTGGCGTTGACGCGCGTGCCGAGTTCGCCGAAGTTCTCCGGCTCACGGTCGAACAGCACCGTGCCGGCCGAGGCGCCGGGGCCCCAGAGCACGGTTTGCGGGCCTTTGATAACGGTGAGTTTGTCGTAGGTTTCCGGCGAGATGTACGAAGTCGGCGCATCCATTCGGCCCGGGCAGGCGCCGAGCATCATGCTGCCGTTGGTAAGGATATTCAGGCGCGAGCCGAACATGCCGCGCAACACCGGATCGCCGTTGGTGCCGCCATTGCGCACCAAGGCGAAGCCGGGAATGGTCTTCAGATAGTCGCCGCCGTCACTGGCCGGTACCGGTTGGCGCGGATCCTTGGGGTTGGTGATGATCGTCAGTGGTGAGCTTGGGGCGATGGCAGTGATCACCGTCGGGCTCAGTTCTTGCTGGTGGCCGGTATGCTCATCGGCCTGTGCCAGCGGTGTCAGCAATACGCCGCAGAGGACGGCGCTGGCATGCCCGAACCGCATCCGCGAGCGGTTCAGGGTGAAAGGCGCGCGGGCAGATTCCGCGCAGGGGACAGCAGTAAACCTGGACATGACAATTTCCATCGAACAGTCGTAAACACCACGGCCGGCAGCCTGGAGCTGTCTTCTCAACCGTGTGCAATCAGAGGTGCGTGTTTACGCGGCGATGGGCGGGGCGCGGGTGCGCGCGCCGGGGAAGAACGGTTGGCGGGCGTGGCCCAGACGCGGGGAGGGCGGGGTGAAGGTGTTGGGTGGCGGGAAGTTGAAAGCGACGAAATCGCCGCCACCGGTCAGTGCCGGGCAATTGAACAGCAGGCTGCAATAACCGCACTTTTCCCACAGCACGTGATGTGAGGATTGCGGCGGGCAGTGCTCGGCTGCGGGCTGGGCTTCATGGCTGCCGTGGTCCATGCCGGGCATGTCCATCGACATGTCCATGCTCATTGGCATCGATGTCGAGGCGTGCTGATCCATCGGCATCGACTGAGAAATCAGTGGGCCGATGAAGATCATCAACATGGCAAACAGGGCGATCCAGCTGCCACGCGTCAGCGTTTGAGCCTGACGGTGATGCGGGACGGGCCTGGGGCGCAACGGGCGCATGTGCGAAGTCAGCCGGGTCTGTTACTGAGCGTGCACGTGGGCCTTGGTGGATTCCGGCGGCTTCTTCTGCACGGCTACTTCAACGTTAACGTCGCCGGCTTTCTCGAAATGCAAGGTCATCGGGAAGCGCTTGCCATCGCTGAGCAGGCGGCGATCACTCGGGTTGAGCAGCATCACGTGGTAAGCCATCGGCGCAAACGTCACGGTGCCGCCGGCGGGAATTTCCACGCTTTGCACTTGCTGCATTTTCATCAGATCGCCCTGCATCACGTGTTCGTGCAGTTGCGCTTCGGGCGCGATGGGCGAGTCGACGCTGAGCAGGCGATCGGCGCTTTTGCCGGTGTTGTGAATGATGAAATAGGCGGCGACGGTCGGCGCGTTCGGCGGCAGTTCCTGCGACCACGGATGGGCGATTTCCAGCGCACCGACCTTGTATTCGTGGGCATGGGCAAAGCACGCCGGCAGCAACAGCGCAGCGAGGACGAAGAGTTTTTTAAACATGGCAGTTCTCCAGAACGATTTGAAACGCGGAATTATGGCGCGAACAAATCAGACCAGAGGGGAAGCGCGGGGATTGAGACTCGGCCATTGCTGGCGCGGCGTCGGGGTTTGCAGGGAGACGGGCGCAACGCTGCGGTTGCTTTCAAATTGCGCGAAATACAGCTGCGGCGTATGCCCCGGCAGCGCCAGCAATGGCGCTCCACCTGAGCAACACCAGCAGTGCTGCATGTTTGAATGGCTGTCGTTCTGCGGGGCCTTTTGATCCGTGGCGCCGATGTCGATCGCCACCATTTTCATGCCGCTGCCGGTGCAGAAACTGCTCCAGAGGATCTGCTCGGCCGGTGCGCCGCCCGCCTGCGCCATCGCCCCGCTCAGCGGCATGGCGAGCATGTTGAACAGCACTGCAAAGCAGGCGATCCAGGCAAATGCTAACCGGCGTCGGTTCATGGGACAGGTCCGTTGGGTGGGCGATCAGGCGCGGCTATTTAGCCTGATCAGGGCCGATAAGTAAAAAAGCGTCGTGCGGTCTGGTGTCGCAGTGCGCTGGTGAAAAGAGTGTAGCCACTTGGATTGGCAGTGCCAGACCGGACGCCTTCGCGGGCAAGCCCGCTCCCACATGTTTTGTGAGTGTGTACAGATATCAGCAACATTCACGGTTCCCGTGGGAGCGAGCCTGCTCGCGAAAGCGATTTGTCAGGCTCTGATGGGCTGCCGGTGCGGAAGTCTTCGCGAGCAGGCTCGCTCCCACATAGGGCGGTGCCGATTCAGTGGGAAAGGGCAGCGAGGACTTCAGCGACTGATCGAAACTCCCGATCAACCCCCGGCAACCCCGGGCGCTTCAACACCAGCACCGCCACTCCCCGCTCACGCGCCACTTCGAGCTTCGGCTCGGTCGCGGTGCTGCCGCTGTTCTTGCTGATCAGTACGTCGATCTGCCGGCGCTCGAACAGCGCTCGTTCATCTTCCAGCAGAAAAGGCCCGCGTGCGCCGATCACTTCGCAGCGCGGGTTGCCGGGATAGACGTCGAGGGCGCGCAGGGTCCAGAACTGGTGGGTGGGGATTTCGTCGAGGTGTTGCAGTGGTTCGCGGCCGAGGGTGAACAGCGGGCGGTGGAACGGTTCCAGCGCTGTGATCAGTTCGGCCCAGTCACTGACCTCGCGCCAGTCATCGCCTGCTTGCGGCTGCCATGCAGGGCGGCGCAAGGCCCAGCAGGGAATGCCGGCGAGCTGTGCCGCGCGGGCGGCGTTGGCGCTGATTTGCGCCGCATACGGGTGCGTAGCGTCGAGCAGCAGATCGGCGCCTTCATCGGCGATGAACTGCGCCAGACCTTCAGCGCCGCCATAACCACCGACGCGCACCTGACAGGTCAGATCCGTCGGCACGCGGCCAACGCCGGCGAGGCTGTAGATATGTTGCGGCCCCAATGTGCGGGCAATCGCCAGCGCTTCAGTGACACCGCCGAGCAGCAGGATCCGTTTCATGCAAAACCTCCGGCGTGCCCGACAATCCCGCCCTGACGATCGATGGCAAACACCTCGACCTGCACCTGCGCCGGTACTACGCTGCGGGCGAAATTCAATGCATGGCGACAGACCTCATCCCCCAAAGCGATCCCCGCCGCACTGGCCATGGCCAAGGCCTGTTGGCTGGTATTGGCTTCGCGAATGCCTTGTTGCAATGCCGCATTCGCGCCAATCGCCGCCGCCCAGTCAGCCAGTTGCGGCAAGTCGATGCTCGAATGCCGTGAGTGCAGATCCATATGTCCGGCAGCGAGTTTGCTGATTTTGCCAAAGCCGCCACACAGGCTGAGTTTATCCACAGGCACTTTGCGCAAATGCTTGAGCACGGCGCCGACGAAGTCGCCCATTTCGATCAGGGCGATCTCCGGCAGGTTATAGACCCGGCGCATGGTGTCTTCGCTGGCGTTGCCGGTGCAGGCGGCGATGTGCAGGTAACCGTTGGTTTTTGCCACGTCGATGCCTTGATGAATCGAGGCGATGTAAGCGGCGCAGGAAAACGGCCGGACGATACCGCTGGTGCCGAGGATCGACAGGCCGCCAAGAATGCCCAGCCGTGGATTCATGGTTTTCAACGCCAGTGCCTCACCGCCCTCGACATTGACCGTGACCTCGAAGCCGCCGTGATAACCGGTTTCGGCGGCGAGCAGGGTCAGGTGATCGCTGATCATTTTGCGCGGCACCGGATTGATCGCCGGTTCGCCGACGGCCAATACCAGACCCGGCCGGGTCACCGTGCCGACGCCGACACCGGCGTTGAAGCGGATCCCCGGTTCGGCGGACAGTCGCACCTGTGAATAAAGCAGTGCGCCATGGGTCACGTCGGGATCGTCGCCGGCATCCTTGATCGTCCCGGCTTCGGCGCCGCCTGCGTTCAAACGGCAGAACTCCAGGCGCATCTGCACCTGTTTGCCCTTGGGCAAGGTGATGTGCACAGCGTCGGCGCTGACGCCAGTGAGCAACAGGCGCGCCGCAGCGAGGCTGGTGGCGGTGGCGCAACTGCCGGTGGTCAGGCCGCTGCGCAGGGGCGCGGGTTGTTCGGCGGTTTCGTCACGCATCGAGGGGCTTGACCAGTTCCAGCAGGGTGATTGGCAACGCCTGACGCCAAGTGTCGAACTCGCCGAGCGGCTGCGCTTGGGCAACATGAATGCGTGTTAGCTCACCGCCGTATTGTTCACGCCAATGCATCAGGGTGATTTCGCTTTGCAAAGTCACGGCGTTGGCAACCAATCGGCCGCCGGGTTTGAGTTGAGTCCAGCAGGTTTCGAACACACCTTCACGGGTGACGCCGCCGCCGATAAATACAGCGTCCGGACGCTCAAGGCCGTGCAGCGCGTGCGGCGCCTTGCCGCGAATCAGTTGCAGACCGGGCACGCCCAGCGCATCGCGGTTGTGTTCGATCAACTGCTGACGACCCGCGTCGGCCTCAACGGCAATGGCGCGGCAACTCGGATGGGCGCGCATCCACTCGATGCCGATCGAGCCGCTGCCGGCGCCGACATCCCAGAGCAGTTCACCCGGCGTCGGTGCCAGGCGAGCGAGGGTAATCGCGCGCACATCGCGCTTGGTCAACTGGCCATCGTGGCGGAACGCCGCATCGGGCAAACCGGCGAGGCGCGACTGGCCGACAAATCCCGGCTCGGCCAGACATTCGATAGCGATGACATTGAGATCGGCGACCGCCGCGTCGCCCCATTCACTGGCGCGGCGGTCAATTCGGCGCTCGGCGTCGCCGCCCAAGTGCTCCAGAACAGTCATGCGACTTGCGCCGAAACCACGCTCGCGCAGCAGTTGCGCAACGGCGGCCGGGCTGCTGCCGTCATTGCTCAGCAGCAACAGACGCACACCGCTGAACAACTGCGCATTAAGCGCCGCCAGCGGACGCGCCACCAGCGACACAATCGTCACCTCCTGCAAAGGCCAGCCCAGCCGCGCCGCCGCCAGTGCACACGACGAAGGCGCGGGAATGATCGACATCTCGGCGCTCGGCACCTGCCGCGCCAGACTGGCCCCGACGCCGTAGAACATAGGGTCACCGCTGGCGAGCACGCAGACTGGCGCGCCACGCGACTCGAGCACCGGCGCGAGGGAAAACGGACTCGGCCACAATTGCCGCTCGCCGCCAATGCACGGCGGCAGCAGATCCAGCTGACGCTGGCCGCCGACGATCCGCGAGGCGCCCATCAGAGCACGCCGGGCGTTCTTGCCCAGGCCCTTGAAGCCGTCTTCACCAATTCCCACGATCGTCAGCCAGGGTGACATCTATATTCCTCAAAACGTGCCGTTCCGACGGGCAGACTTTTCATGCCGCCGGACAAAGCAGGCATAATACCGCGCCTTCGCCCGCGAAGCGCTTCTGCCACGCAACCGGTCAGCCCCTTGAACGAACGCCCGATGTCCACCGCCTTACGCCCCTCGGCCTGCCCGGGGTTGCTGCGTATCGTCCAGGCACTGGACGGCGGTATCTGTCGGATCAAGCTCGACGGCGGTTCGATCAGCGCTGATCAGGCCGATGCGGTGGCCACTGCCGCCGAGCAGTTCGCCGGTGGCGCGGTCGAAGCGACCAATCGCGGCAATCTGCAGATTCGCGGCATCGGTGCGCAATCGGCGGCGCTGATCGAGTGCTTGCTCGCCGCTGGCCTCGGGCCAAAGAACGCTGCCGGCGACGATGTGCGCAATCTGATGCTCAGCCCGGCCGCCGGCATCGATCGGCAGATGCTGATCGACACGCGCCCGCTCGCCGACCAGATCCTCGACACCTTGCAAAGCCATCCGCGCTTCCACGAGCTGAGCGCCAAGTTCGCCGTGCAGTTCGATGGTGGTGAAGCGCTGGCGATGCTCAAGCATCCCCATGATCTGTGGTTGTCGGCGTTTGAGCGGGATGGCGACATCCTCTGGGCATTCGGTCTGGCCGGTTGCCCGACGGATCGCCCGCTCGGCGCTGTGACCGTGGAAAATGCTCATGCACTGGTAGTTGCGGTGCTGGAGTTGTTCCTCGCCATGGCCCGACCAGAGCAAACGCGGATGCGCCATCTGCTCGACGAGTTGCCAAGGCTCGCGTTTCTTGAATCCTTGCGCGAGCGCGTATCGGTCAAGGCGATCAGCAATTGGCAGCGCCGGGATTCGGCAGACACGCTGCACATCGGCGCCCAGCAGCAAAACACCACGCGTCGTTTTTACGTCGGCGCGGTGCCGCCGCTCGGGCGACTCGATTCGGCGATGCTGCGCGGCGCGGCGCAACTGGCCCGTCAATTTGGCGATGGCAGCCTGCGTTTCACCCCGTGGCAAAGCCTGCTGATGCCGAACGTGAAGGCCACTGATACCGACGCAGTGCTTGAGCAGTTACGGGCGTTGGGCCTGTTGACGACCGCAGCCGAACCACTGACTCGCCTGATTGCCTGCACCGGCTCCAATGGCTGCAGCAAAGGCCTGGCCGACACCAAGCAGGATGGCCGGCATCTGGCGCCTCTGCTGCCGCCGGGACTCAGCGTGCACCTTTCCGGTTGCTCGCGCTCCTGCGCCGCCGCTCATTGCGCGCCAGCCACGCTGCTGGCCGTTGCCCCCGGTCATTACGACCTCTATTTTCGCGATGCAGCACAGCCCGGTTTCGGCTCGCTGCACGCCTGCAACCTTACTATTGAAGCGGCCGCGACCCTGCTCGACGCCCGCTCCCGGAGCCCCCTTGATGCTTGATTACATCCGCGACGGTCAGGAGATCTATCGCAACTCCTTCGCGATCATTCGCCGCGAGGCCAATCTGGCGCGCATCCCCGCCGATCTGGAAAAGCTCGCGGTGCGGGTGATTCACGCCTGCGGCATGGTCGAGGCCGTCGACGGTCTGCAATTCTCCGAGGGCGCCGGCAAGGCGGGGCGCGATGCACTGGCGGCCGGTGCGCCGATTCTCTGCGACGCGCGGATGGTCTCCGAAGGCGTGACCCGCACCCGTCTGCCGGCCAACAATGAAGTGATCTGCACCTTGCGCGACGACAGCGTGCCGGAGCTCGCTCGCGAACTGGGCAACACCCGCTCGGCGGCCGCGCTGGAGCTGTGGCGCCCGCACCTTGCAGGCAGTGTGGTGGTGATCGGCAACGCGCCGACCGCGCTGTTCTATCTGCTGGAAATGCTCGATGCCGGCGCGCCGAAACCGGCGCTGATTCTCGGTTTCCCGGTAGGCTTCGTCGGCGCCGCCGAATCGAAAGCCGCACTGGCCGCCGACAGCCGTGGCGTGCCGTTCGTGATCATGCAGGGGCGCCTGGGCGGCAGCGCCATGGCCGCCGCCGCCGTCAATGCCCTCGCCACGGAGATCGAATGATGCAGGCCAAAGGACGTCTGATCGGCCTCGGTGTCGGCCCCGGTGACCCGGAACTGATCACCGTCAAAGCCTTGCGCCTGCTGCGCGAATCACCGGTGGTCGCGTACTTCGTGGCCAAGGGCAAGAAGGGCAATGCGTTCGGGATCATCGAGGCGCACTTGGTCGAGGCGCAAAATCTGCTGCCGCTGGTGTACCCGGTGACCACCGAGGCGTTGCCGGCGCCGCTGTCGTATGAGCAGGTCATCAGCGATTTCTACGACGAAGCCGCCGTGGCGGTGGCCGAGCATCTGGATGCCGGTCGCGACGTGGCGGTGATCTGCGAAGGTGATCCGTTCTTCTACGGCTCCTACATGTATTTGCATGACCGCCTCGCCAGTCTCTATGAAGCCGAAGTGGTGCCGGGCGTGTGCTCGATGCTTGGCGGCGCTTCGGTGCTCGGCGCGCCGCTGGTGTATCGCAATCAAAGCCTGTCGGTTCTTTCCGGTGTGCTGCCCCATGACGAATTGAAACGGCGTCTGGCCGATGCCGATGCGGCGGTGATCATGAAGCTGGGGCGCAACTTTCCCAAGGTGCGTCAGGTGCTGGAAGAACTTGGCCTCGCCGAGCGGGCGTTGTATGTCGAGCGCGCGACCATGGCCAATCAGAAGATCGTGCCGATGGATCAGGTCGAGCCGATGTCCTCGCCGTACTTCTCGTTGATCATCGTCCCGGGCGAACGGTGGCAAGGTTGATGAGCCAATCGACTCCCGCCATCGTTATTCTCGGCCAGGGCAGCCTCGCGACGGCGCGGCGCATTCAAGAGGTCTACCCGGCGGCGCAGATCCACGGCCTCGCCGGACGTGTCGAAGGCGCCGACTGCGTGTATCAGGAATTCGGCGCGACCCTGCGTACGTTGTATCAGCAGGACACGCCGATCATAGCC
This sequence comes from Pseudomonas moraviensis subsp. stanleyae, assembly GCF_036283065.1. Taxonomy (GTDB): domain Bacteria; phylum Pseudomonadota; class Gammaproteobacteria; order Pseudomonadales; family Pseudomonadaceae; genus Aquipseudomonas; species Aquipseudomonas stanleyae. Next base: position 61,918 of record NZ_JAADJI010000001.1, on the reverse strand, counting down.
CTGTGTGCGGCGGGCATCGTCATTCGCACCCTGGCGCCGTTGTTGCTGGAAAAAGGCGCCGAACCGGCCGTGCTGGCGGTGGCCGAAGACGGCAGCGCGGTGGTGCCATTGCTCGGTGGCCTCGGCGGGGTCAACGTCATGGCGCGGGAGATCGCGGCGGCGCTGCAAGTGGCGCCAGCGATCACCACCAGCGGTGAATTGCGCTTTGGCACCTGCCTGCTCAATCCGCCTAGCGGCTATGCACTGGCGGATCTGGAGTCGGGCAAGCGCTTTGTCTCCGATCTGCTCGCCGGGCACAGCGTGCGCATCGAAGGCGCGGCGCCATGGCTGGATCAGTCGCAGTTGCCACAGGATCCGCAGGCACTGCGCTCGATTCACGTGAGCAGTGCGCAGCGTCTGGCCAGCGCCGATGAGCTGTTGATCTATCCACGCAGTGTGGCGGTGGCGGTGACTGCTGAAGTGGCGGATCTGGCCAATGTCGTGCGCAATGCGCTGCATGCAGCCAACGTCGCCGTGCCGGCGCTGGCCTGTCTGGTGGCAGCCGACACTGACATGGCTTCGACGAACCTGCGTGAAGCTGCGCTCGAATTGGGCGTGCCCCTGCGCTTCGTCGCCGCGCAAAGCGATCTGCAAACCCTGGCCCACGTTGCAGTGCCAGCGGCGAATGTGATCAGCGTTGAAAATCTCGCGATCGCGATTGCCGAGCAACCGCTGGACGTGTCGCAGATCGGCCGCCCGCGCGGTCGTCTCGCGGTGATTGGCCTCGGCCCCGGAGCGGCCGAACTGATGGTGCCCGCGGTGAAAGCCGAACTGGCCCGCGCCACCGATGTGCTCGGCTATGAAACCTACGTGCGCATGGCCGGCCCGTTCCGCGACGATCAGGTGCAGCATTGCACCGACAATCGTGAAGAAATGCAGCGCGCCCGCCATGCCTTCCGGCTCGCTGCTGAAGGACGCTCGGTGATCGTGGTGTCTTCTGGCGACCCGGGCGTATTCGCCATGGCCGCTGCGGTGCTCGAAGCTCTGCACGAATCGGATGACCCGGCGTGGCACAGCGTCGATCTGGAAATCCTCCCGGGTGTCTCCGCCTCGCTGGCCACTGCGGCTCAGGCCGGTGCGCCGTTGGGCCACGACTTCTGCGTGATGTCGCTGTCGGACAACCTCAAGCCGTGGGCGATCATCGAGAAACGTCTGGATCTGGCCGCTGAAGCGGATCTGGCCCTGGCGTTCTACAACCCGATTTCCCGCGCGCGCCCATGGCAACTGGGGCGCGCGCTGGAGATCGTCGCGCAGCACCGTACGCCGCAAACGCCGGTGGTTCTGGGCCGGGACATCGGCCGACCGGGGCAGACGTTGCGCACCACGACGCTCGGTGCGCTGACGCCGGAACAGGTCGACATGCGCACGATGGTGCTGATCGGTTCTTCGACCACTTGTACGTTTGCTCGTGCCGGGGGCGGTGAGTGGGTTTATACGCCGCGTTGGTATGGTGAAAAACCACTCTCCTGAAATATGCAGCTGATAATTTAATTGTCAGCTGCACAAAGTTTGAACGGTTGTAATTTGAGTTACAGTTTCAATTGTTTCCTACAAGTAATAAACAATGGTCATGTCCTGCGGGGCAGGGCCATTTTTTATACCTGATGACTAAGTCGGTCCGATAATTATCGCGCTGTTGTTACCGCGTACTGTTGTGCTTGTTATCAGATATTGCCAGAGACAAGCTTTGTATTCCTTGTTGTTTGTATGGCGCGTATGGGCCCATTAGGGTGCTGTGTTCACAGCACTCGCCGAGTGTCGTTCAAATCAATTTACCGCTCTGCAGCGGCGCGAAAGTGCGCGCGCCAATGGGCCATTAAATAAACAGGGAGTAGGTGATGGCTTTAAAAAACGATTATTCGTTGGGGCGAGCATTCGTATCTGCGCAAGAGTACTCGGTTATCTCCAAGGCGTTACGGGAGTTTTCTGCTTCAGCCCAATACCAGGCAATGAGCGATTATTATCAACAGGCCAGTCAGACTAGCGATCCGCTATTGTTGTTGAATCTTGCAAGTTTGTTTCAAGAGCAACTTGCACAGTTGTTGCAACGCAAGAAAACCCCCGTGCCGATGGCCGTCGACGATATTGCCAGAGGACTGCGGCGTTATCTGGCAAGGCTTTCGACAACCGTGGAAATGTTATCGGGGCCGACCCGGCCGGTACCGAAAATTATGCATTTCGTCTGGGTTGGCGGAAGCGAAGTCGGTGTCAATCAGCGCGATTACATGAATATCTGGCGCCAGGTGATGGCCGCTGAGGGTTACCGCTTCAACCTTTGGTACGACAGCGACGCGTTGCTGGCTTTCGAAATGAACCGGGTCATTCTCGACAGTGCCCGGGCTGATGCGATGGCTTCCGGTGGCGCACAGCTCAGCCGCGCCGGGCAACTGGCGACGATGATTGAAGATCGCGCGCGGGTTTTGAAACAGCAGATGTTCGACTACCTCAGCCAGCCGAAATGGAAAGGGCGAACCGATCAAGCGCGCATCGAGCTGATGGTGCGGGCTTATGGCAAGGACCGCGCGACGCTGGAGGCTTTCCGTCAACGCTGCCTCGACAGCCATCTGGCGATGGTTGGCGCGGACCTGCAATTACGCGATGTAACTCACGCCTTTGCCGACGACTTGTTGGCGGACGTCTACCGCCGCGAAGTGGCGATGCGTGGCAATTTCGCCGCAGCGAGCGATGTGGTGCGCTTGCAGGCCGAACTTCGTGAAGGCGGGCGTTATAGCGACATGGATTATCTGCCGCCACTGCTCGGTAAGTTGGGTGGTGTCGATATCAGCGATTACAGCCAGACGCAGAAAATCGGTGTTCTGCAACTTCTGTTGAACAACAATCCGCAGTTGATGCCTGGGCGCGATCCGCAGCATTACCCCGACAGAACCGACAGCCTGCCTGAGCAGGATAAACAACGTCTCGAGGATTTCGCTCGCAGCAAACCTGCCCTGCTTGAAGTGTTCGTGCCGCCGCAAACTGTAGAGGCTGCCGAGAACGGATTTCGCATGGGGCTGCAAATCGACGAAGAAATGAACGCTCATTTCATCGCCCAGCCGGGCAGCGGCATGACGATGTCGATCATGCAAGTCATTCGGCTTAATTACGACGTGCTCGCTGAAGTTGAACGGCGCATGGCGAACTCGGGATCCGGATGGGCCGATGGTGAAACCCTGACCACCGTTGCTGCGACAGTCATCGAAGAGATGTTGGTCAGGGCGAACTTCAGCGGTTGGGACGAGGCATATGCCTATCAGTTGCTGAAAGCGGTTGTCACCTATTACCAGGACGGTATCCGCAATGACGCTGGGGGGACCGTCACACTCACCGGCCCGGGCGCGGCCCTCGCCGGACTGCATGAATATATCGAAGCGAATTGCGATCCGAATTTCACTCGTCAGGCATTGGCGCAACAGCGTTTGCGCGAGGGTTACAACGTCAATACCGAAGAGGAGACCATTTCCGGCTGGATCGTCAGGGGCACGGAAAAAGACTGGCTGGAGAAGGAACACGCCAAGTGGGCCGAGGGCAAGCTCAAGTCTCGTTATGCCGCAAGCTTGTCCGACTTGCTCAACGATCGCAGCCTGACCTTCGAGCGAGGCTGGCCGGTTGTCGAAGGCAAACCGGTGCTGTTGACCTCGGTCCTGCAACAACTGATGGATGATCTGGGCGAGCCATTCATTCGCGCGATGCGAGACAAGTTGAGCGGGAAGGTCACTTTCGATCGAGCCGTGGTCATCGACTTCGATACCCGCCAGCTAGTACTGGCGCAAGTGCCTGCCGTGGTGCCGACCTCCCGAGGTGCGGATTCCGTCAGCCATCTCAACGAACTGTTCAGCCGGATCGCCCATGGAGCGGTGCCGCTGGAACAGCTCAGCCCGGCGATGCGAGTTGTGCTCGGCGGGATTTTCGGTGCGACGAGCCTGGACGATGTCGGGTTCGCCGATACCTGGCAACAGGTGCGCGATCTGGCCATCGCAACCGACCGCGACGGCACTTTCGCCCGTTACGATGCGATCGAAAAAACCCTGCGTCAGCGCCGTTCGGCGGCGTTCGAGAACGGACTGGGACGCGACGTGCCGGCAGCGGCATCGACGGCCCGCGAGCTCAAGGTTCAAGCCATGTCCGAGCCGCTGACGCTGCGCCAGTGGGGCGAGCGTATCGGCCAGATCAAGTGCAGCGCCCGGCAGGAGTTTCGCACGCAGATCCTGCAGCGCAGCGGGCAAGTGCGTGATGCCTTTTTCCAGGCCGGTGCAGTCTCGGTCAAGCAACTGCCGCAGGACCTGCTGCTGCGCAGCGAGGGTGACCCGGGGCGCCGCTGTTATCCGCTGGCGTTGCTGATGGGCGCCGCCGTGGCTGCCGGCGAGCCGGCCGAACGCGCGCTGGTCGGGCATGTTGCAACCGCCAGCGCGAGTCCCGACGAACTCGGTGCACGGGCACTGCGCAGTGCGCTGGACGAACTGCGCGCCTTGCCCACCGGCGAAGTCGGCAGCGCTCGGGGCGTGCAAAACCTGGACAGCATCATGGCTGCGCTGGACGCCAGCGCGGCGCCTGCGGTGCTGCTCCTCGACACTGGCGACCATGCCCTGCTGCTGGCCAAAGTGCGAATCGGTGAGCACGTGGCCTATCGCTTCTACGACCCCAACTTTGCCCTTTACGGATTTGCCGATGGCGCGCAATTGCAGCGTGGCGTGGAGCGTTATCTGAGCGCGGACGATAACGCGCTGGCGAAGCTTTATGGTCTGGGTGACATGGCCACGGCGCAGTTCTCCGTGACTGAGCTGGACACCGCGGCGATCGCCGAACGCAGGCTGTCATCGGATCTGCGCGTGGACAGTTTCCTGCACAACGTTGCGCTGGCCGACCCTCAGAGTGTCTCGGTCTGGCACAGGCAAGCGCTGGCCCGTACCCGGTCTCTGGGCGCAAACTCGCGGCTGGGCGCCAGTCTGGCGCAACTGGATGCACGCTACTTCGCCCGCGAGTTCGAACTGGCGACCCAGCGTTTGCGCAGTGAGCACACGCTGGCGCGTGAGTATGTACCGTTGCTCGATACCCTCAGGACCAACGCCGATGGCGGCCATGCCATGACGCTGGTGGACTCGCGCAATACGCAGAAAACCGTGACGGTGATCACCCGTGATTCGCGCTTTCAGAGAATCAGGCAGTATGTCGAACGACTCGTGCAGGGCGCCGCGGCCAGGCCCGGTCAGCCGGCTGATCACGACGGTGGCAGCCGCCTGGGTTTTGCCTTTGCGATCCAGACGCTGATCAGTGAGATGCGCCAGCGCGATTACCGCGCTGGCGATACAGTGCCGACGCTGTCCGTCGCGTTGCAGATCCAGATGTACGTCAGTTATGCGCAGTTGGGGTTCGGTGTGGTCAGCGATGCCGTGCAGATTGCGCAACTGGTGCGCCAGGTGGCGGCGGCCGAGCAGGCCCTGCAGCACGCCTCTTTATCCGCTCGTCTGGCAGGGCAGGTCGCCACGGGCGTCGGGGTGGCATTTTCCGTGGCCAATATCGGCTTCGACCTCTACAACCTCGCGCAGGCGGAGAATCATGAGCAGCATGCGCGATTCTCCACGTCCCTGGCGTTCAATACGGCGGTCCTGGGTCTCGATATCGTTGCCCTGGCGGCGGGCGGAACGGTGGGCGCTTTCGCCGCAGCGCTGTCAGTGCCGCTACTGGGCGTGGGGATCGGCGTGACCGCCATTGCCAGCAATCTGGGGCAGATCATGGACAAGGCTGCCGCCATCGGCGCGCACCTCTCGCAGATCCACGACGCTTATCAGGAGTCTTACGAAAGCTATCGCAAGGTCTTGCAGTTTCCCTCACTGGCGGTGATCACCGATCTGGATCTGCAGAGCAGAAGGGTGGTGTTCGAGGGTCAGAAGTTCTACCCCTGGAAGGGCGGTGCGCTGGAACTGCCGCAGTACGACGATGATCCTGCCAGGCGCCATGCCGCGATCAATATTCCCAGAGCCTTTCAGCGACCCGTTGTCGGCAGCGTCTGGGGCACGTTGCCCGAGGCGCTGGTGCTGCCCTGTGCGCCAATCTGTTACTACGGCTACGAATATCAGGTCGGAAGCGCCGGGATTGTGCCTTTTTCCATCACGCGCTACCCGCAGTTGCACGATCGCCTGGCGCGTCAGCTGGAATATGACACTGAGGGCAATCGAGTGTTTTATCTGTTCAGTACGCCGTTTGCGCCGCACATTCTGTACAAGTTGCATCCGGTATTCATGGCCACGACGATCAAGGTGCAGCTGAGCGCAGAGGTCAGCCAACTGGTGGTTCCGGACCTGCCGCCAGAGTGGCGCAAGAAGATTGCCTACCGGATCACCGCACCGCAGGGGCAATACCGGATCCGGCTGGTGCCGGGTCTGCTGGCGGTGAACTTCGAGCAAGCGCATGGCTGGGAACAGGTGACATGGACGGTGCAGGCGCCCTGGGCACGGGTGGAGCAGGTCAGCTTTCGCGAAAAACCTCGGGACAGTGCCGACAGCGCACCAGAGATGCTGGTCGATGGCCTGGTGCTGAATTGTTTCGACGGTGTCATCCAACTGGCCGAAGGGCTGTTCCGGATCGACTGGAATGGCCTCAGTCTGCATCTGATCGCCATAGTCCTCGACGACGAAAACAAAGCTGCGGATGCGCAGCGCAGCGCAGATCAGACAGCCAGCATCATCCCGGCGCCGGTGCAGCGTTATCTGCGCACGCAGGTCAAAACCGGTCAACTGACAGCGGCCTATCTGCCGCTGCGTAACTTCAGAGTGCCGTTCAACTCGCCGGGCCGACCAGTCATCACCACCGGCTATTACGACACTGCGCGGGATCGGGTGCTGTTTGCGCGCGACCTGCCGCAGAAGGTCAATGAGGACGTGATTCTCGCAGGCGTCAGCGCCCGCCATGCGTGGTTCTACCATCCCGATCAGCCATCGGTATGGCGGGTCGATGTGCTGACCGGCACTGTCCAGCATCACTACCGTCTGAGAAATCCGCGTATAGGTTCGACTATCATTGCTTGCCAACAACAAGCCGATGGTGCGCTACGGATTGCGCAGAAGCTGACGGCGGAGGCGTCGCATGGCGCTACCACCATCGAGTATCGGCTCACCGGTCAGCATGTGGAGCTGACTGCTTGCAAGATCGCTTTTGCGGCAGCGGACTATCGGTTCGAGCCCCGCGAAGCACTGCGCCAGATCGATGTGCCATTGACGGACGACACGCCAGGCATGCCCGCCAGCAGCAGCGATTGGTCCTATGCTCCGTTCATTGTCGTCGAGGGCTATGCCGGGTTGCAGTTGCGCGACCGCGCCTGGCTGAACAAGTCGACGGGCAAGTGCATCCAGGCCGGGCAAGACCTGTCGTGGCCCGACGACTTGCTGATGCTGATGCCGTCCAGCCCGGAAAACAACGCGGTGCTGTTTTATAGCCAGCAGGAGCGGACCATCAGCCGCGGCATCGAAGCGAGTGTCGGCCGTTGGCAGAATGTGGTGATCGAGCACGATGTGGTCGAGATCACCCAGACGAATCAGCGCTTCATCGCCACCAGGGACGATGGCCGTCTGTTCGAGGTCGACATCGTCGACGTGCCTGCCGCGCCAGCGATCGCCGACGCGGTGGTGTTTCAGTTCGGGATACCTCCCTTGACCCATAGAAGCGATGAGGCGTGGCTCGATCAGGCCGATAAACCCTCGATTCTGCGGTTCGTCGGCGTTGGGCAGCGCTGGCTGCAGCGCAATCCCGACTGGCTGAACGCATTGCCCGCGCTGGCCACGGTCGCACCGTTTCCGATCCTTGGTTTGCACGATATGGCGGGTCAGGCGTTGCTGGCGGCATGGTATGTCGATGGGCAAATCGCTCTGGCCGATATTGGTCGAGGCAAGGAGCTGTCGCTGCTCGGTCTGACCCCGGATAAAAGCGCGGTGTGGTTGCTCGAGGTCAGCGCCGGACTACTTTATCGCCAGCCGCTGGTGGCAATCGAAGCGCTGCGCGGAGCGTTTTCAGCCGAGCAGTGCCTGGTCAAGCCGCAGTTGCTGGCCAGGGCTGAACAAGTCTGGACGTCATGGGCCTTCAGCGAGGTGCGTTGGCAGGGTGAAGGGCTGGTCGCGCAGACCCTCGACGGGGTCCATCTGCAATTGCTGGATAACCTGCCAGCCACCATCGTTGGCGTGGAAAATCGTTGGTCATACGTGCAGGGTCAGACCGATGAGCAGTTACGTGCGCGCCTGAAAGCAATGTTGAACGGCCATTCCCACCCGGCTGTGGTGCAAGTGGCAAGCGCAACCGGACGCTTTCTGTATTACTCGCCGCAACTTGATCGGCTGTTCGACCTGTCCGGTCGCAGCGACGGACAGTGGTCGGTATTTCTCGGCACACGGGGGGCGAAGCAGCCGCTGCTGTTCGATCCGGTCGATCAATTGATTTACAGCGGCGGCCCGGTCGATGGCGTCTGGCTACCTGACAGCCATGCGCAACGCGACGAAGAGGTCATGACGCTCGAAGTGGATGATGACATCACGGAAATCGAGACGTTGCTGCCCGACGGTGTCGACAAACTGCTGCTGGCCTTCGGTTTGCAAACCTCTGGTTATCGGCTGTCACTTGAGGCCTGGCAGCGCCTGGACTGCGTCGTCGTCGATGGGCGCCAGGCATCGGACGCGGAAACGGCAGAACCTTGCCTGCTGGATATGGACCTGGACGAATGCGCGCATTGGTTGATGTCACGGGTCGCTGGCGATGTGGTGCTGAGCGATCCGGATTCCGGACGCAGTCTGATCGTGCGTGATTTCGCCGCACAGCCCGCATTGCAACTGATGCTGCCCATTGCCGGGCGGCAACACACCTTCACGCTGGCTCAAGGGCTGGAAGCTTTGGCCACCGCGCGCGGTGCTGAGGCAACGGTCAGCCTGACAGCGCTGGTCGCAGCGCTGCGCTGAAGTCGCCCCGCACAACAAAACGCCGCGAACGGTAACCGTACGCGGCGTTTTGTTGTGATGGTTGTGCTGCGACAACACTCAAGGCACCAGATAGCCCTTCACACCGGTAAAAATGATTTGCGCGGCCAGCGCGCAAACAAACAACCCCATCAAGCGGCTGACGATCTGCAAGCCCTGATCGCCGAGAATCCTTTCGATGCGATTGGACAGATACAGCACCACCCCGACAGTGAAACTGGCCAGCGCAATACTCATGATCGCGGTCAGCTTGTCGTCCCAGTGCGGCTGGCTGACGCCCATTACCAGCAACGCACCGATGGTGCCGGGGCCGACCGTCAGCGGAATGGTCAGCGGCACGATGGTCACATCCTGCTGCACATTGTCGGCCTGCACCGCCGGCTTGCCTTGGGCCATGCCCAGCGCGGAAATGAACAACACGCTGCCGGCGCCAATGCGGAAGGCGTCCACGGTAATGCCGAACACATCGAAAATCACCCGCCCGAACAGATACAGCAGAACACTGGAAATCAGCGTCGCGAGGGCGACCTTCCACGCCAGGCGCCGCTGCTCCTTGCGCGAATAACCGCGGGTCAGGCTGATAAAGCAGGACAACACGAAGAACGGGCTGTAGAGCACCAGCATCTTCAGGTAAACGCTGAACAACACATGGAGCATGATGCAAGCTCACTGGCGATGGAGTTGGGGGAGTCTATCAGGCACCGCAGAATCTGTCGGTTTACGACGGCTGGGTCGTGGCCCGGTTCTGCTGATCGCGCTGGGCAACCCAGTGCTCGATCAACTCGCGCAACTGCGACAGCTCGACCGGTTTGGACATGTGCCCGTCCATGCCCGCCTGCCGGGCGCGTTCCTTGTGTTCGGCGAGAATGTGCGCGGTCAGCGCCACGATCGGTGTGCGGATGCGCTGATTGCTGACTTCCCAGGCGCGTAGTTGCTGAGTGGCGGAGAAGCCATCGAGGATCGGCATTTCACAGTCCATCAGCACCAGGTCGTAACGCTGGGCCTTCATCGCTTGCAGCGCTTCTTCGCCGTTGCTCGCAGTGTCCGGTTGCAGGTTGAGCTTGCCGAGCATGCCGCGAATCACTTTGGTCGAAATGGTGTTGTCTTCGGCAACGAGGATGCGGAAGTCGCTCGGCACTTTCGCTGCGGTGGCCGCCGTAACCACTTGCGGCTGGAACACCACCTGGCCCTTGTTGCGCTGATTGAGTTCGTCCGCCAGCGTGGTCTTGAGGGTATAGCCGGCCACCGGTTTGGCCAGAATCCTTTTGATCCCCGAATTGCGCGCAATGATCTTGCTCGGCGCATTGCTGATGCCGGTGAGCATGATCAGCAGAATGTCGTGGTTCAGGCTCGGGTCTTCCTTGATCTTCGCTGCCAGTTGCATGCCGGTCATGCCGGGCATGTTCTGGTCGAGCAGGACCACGTCGAAATAGTCGCGCAGGTGCGCCTTGGTGCGCAGTAGCGCCAGCGCTTCCTTGCCCGACGGCACGGCGCTGACATTCAGGCCCCAGGCGCTGCATTGCTGCACCAGCACTTTGCGGCAGGTGTCGTTATCGTCGACCACCAGCACCCGCGCGCCTTGCAGCGGGCTGTCCAGATCGGAAGTTGGATGTTCGAGGCGATCAGGGTCCAGCGGCAGGGTCAGCCACAAGGTGCTGCCCTGGGCGGCGCCGCTCTTGATGCCGAACTCGCCTTGCATCAGACGGATCAGTTGCCGCGCGATCACCAGCCCCAGATTGCCTCCGAGGCGATTGGCCGAGAGGAAGTGCTTGCTGTGCAGTTCGGCGTGCAGCAACGCTTCGCGCTCTTCCGCCTCCATTGGCGCGCCGCTGTCCTGCACGGCGATGCGCAGGCGCGGTTTGCTGCTGCGCTCGTCGAGGGCGACGACGATCAGCACTTCGCCTTCTTCGGTTTTCTTCAGGGCATTTTCCAGCAGGCTCAGCAAGGTCTGACGCAGGCGCGTCGGATCGCCGCTGATCACCCGTGGCACTTGCGGCTGGATGAAACTGATCAGCTCGACGTTCTGTTGCTCGGCCTTGGCCCGGTAGATGCTCAGGCAATCGTCGATCAGCGCGTTGAGATCGAACTGCACGTCATCGAGTTCGATCTGCCCGGACTCGAGCTTGGAGATGTCGAGAATCTCGTTGATCAGCGTCAGCAGTTCGTTGCCGGCGCTGTGGATGGTCTGCACGTAATCACGTTGCTTGACCGACAGCGGCGTGCCCAGCAGCAGCTCGGTCATGCCCAGTACGCCGTTCATGGGAGTGCGGATTTCGTGGCTGATCTTGGCGAGGAATTCGGCTTTGGCGTTGATTTCGGCGTTGCTTGCCGCCAGGTCGCGGCTGATGCTGAAGCGGCTTTCGGTGATGCTGCGCTGTCGCTCGCCCAGGGCGATGCTCATCAGCAGGCCGCTGATGCAGATGAACACCATCAGCGTCATGATCAGGCCTTGCGGCGTGACGAGTGTCAGACCGAGCAGCGCCGGCAGGATCACCAGAGTGCCGATGTTGAACACGACCATGGCGGCGACGAACAGGCGCGCCGGGCGATAACCTTTTTGCCAGTGATAAAACCCCACCAGCAACATGCTCAGTCCGGCCAGCGCCACCAGTGCGTAGGTGATGATGTTCAGCGGCAAGGTGTTGACGAACAGCAGCAACAGACTGCACGAGACGATCAACAGAATATCGCCCCACAGCAGTTTGTTCAGCGGGTGCTGGCCCAGTGGCGCGAAGAAGCGCAGGGCGTACATCAACCCGGCTGGAGCAGTCAGCAACAAGGCCAGATAGGCTCCCGGCGTTTGCACCGCATGCCAGTTCGGCAGCCACGGACCGGCGAGATTGAGCAACAGGAACAGACTCAGCCCGAGCAGGCCTTCACAGATCGCCAGCCACAGACTGCTGCGCGAGCGCGAGTAGGCGTAGCGCACCAGGTTGTGCAGCAGGAGCATGGCGAGGCAGCCGAACAGCAGGCCGAAAATCAGCGTCTGCTTCTGATCGGCAGCGCCTTCCACCGCCGCTTGCAGGGTGATGTGCGGGCGCAACTGGTGGTCGGAGACCATGCGTACGTAGACGTCCAGCGGCTTGTCAGCCTGGGGCAGGGGCAGCATGAAATCGCTGCTCGGCAATGGATGTTCGGCCTGGGGCCGCTGGTTGCCGGTATTGCGTTGCTCGATCAGCCTGTCGCCGTCGAGCACGTAGAGATTGAGCTGTGACAGATCGGGGGCAAAGATGCGCAGCACTTGTTCGTGCTTGCCCGGCGCCAGTTTGAAGCGCAGCCACAGGGCGCCCTCGGGTTCGGCCGCGGTCAGGCGGTCAAGCTCGATGGGGCTGAATTGATTGGTGTAGCGAGCGGAGCGGATGTCGCTCAGTTGCAGGATGCCCTGATCGTCGAGCAATACCGACCAGCCACTGCCTTGCGCGGCCTGGGCCGGGAGCATGCAGAGCAAGGTCATCAGCGTGACGGTGAAGCTTATGGCAATCCTGAGCCAGCGCACGGCGAAATCCCTTCGTAGGTTGATGCCAGAATATAACGATGCGCGACGACCGAACAGCCCGGCGAGGAACAGCACCCCGCGCCGGGCTTGATCGATAGCTTACTCTTGGGTCTCGCCGCGTTCACGGGCAATGGCGCGGTAGCCAATGTCCTTGCGGTAGAAGCAGCCTTCCCAGTCGATGGCGGCGGCAAGTCGGTAGGCTTGCTGCTGAGCTTCACCGACGGTGGCGCCCATGGCCGTGGCGCAAAGCACGCGACCACCGGCGGTAACGACCTGACCGTCCTTCAATGCGGTGCCGGCGTGGAAGACCTTGCCTTCCAGGCCTGCCGCGGCGTCCAGACCGGTGATCGCCGCGCCTTTGGCGTAGTCGCCCGGATAGCCGCCAGCGGCCAGCACGATGCCGACGCTCGGACGCGAGTCCCACTGTGCTTCAACCTTGTCCAGCGCTTGCGCCAGCGCGGCTTCAACCAGCAGCACCAGGCTCGATTGCAGACGCAGCATCACCGGTTGGGTTTCCGGATCGCCGAAGCGGCAGTTGAACTCGATGACCTTCGGGTTGCCGGCCTTGTCGATCATCAGGCCGGCATAGAGGAAACCGGTATAGACGTTGCCTTCGTCGGCCATGCCGCGCACGGTCGGCCAGATCACCTGGTCCATCACGCGCTGATGCACGTTGGCAGTAACCACCGGGGCAGGGGAGTAGGCACCCATACCGCCGGTGTTCGGGCCGCTGTCGCCGTCGCCGACGCGTTTGTGGTCCTGGCTGGTGGCCATCGGCAGGACGTTCTTGCCGTCGACCATGACGATGAACGAAGCTTCTTCGCCGTCGAGGAATTCTTCGATCACCACGCGCGAACCGGCGTCGCCAAACGAGTTGCCGGCGAGCATGTCGCGCACGGCGTCTTCGGCTTCGGCCAGGGTCATGGCGACGATCACGCCTTTACCGGCAGCGAGGCCATCGGCCTTGATCACGATCGGCGCGCCTTTTTCACGCAGATAAGCCAGGGCCGGCTCGATCTCGGTGAAGTTCTGGTAATCGGCGGTCGGGATCTTGTGCCGCGCAAGGAAATCCTTGGTGAAAGCTTTCGAACCTTCCAGTTGCGCAGCACCGGCGGTCGGACCGAAGCAGTCCAGGCCACGGGAGCGGAACAGATCGACGACGCCAGCTACCAGCGGCACTTCCGGGCCAACGATGGTCAGCGAAACGTTCTTTTCCGCGAAATCGGCCAGTTGCTCCAGCGCCAACACGTCGATGGCGACGTTCTCGCACTTTGCTTCAATGGCGGTGCCAGCGTTGCCCGGCGCGACAAAGACTTTCTGCACACGCGGATCCTGAGCCACTTTCCAGGCCAGGGCGTGTTCACGGCCACCGCTGCCAATGATCAAAATATTCAAAGAGAGACTCCTTCGGAGAAGCTGCAAGCTACAAGCTGCAAGTAAGGGCGGGTATGCATCGCGCCAGATGGCAGCTTGTGGCTCTGAGTTAGTGAGGCTGCAACTGCAAGGGAAAGCGACTCAGATCAGCTTTTTCTTGCAGCTTGCAGCTTGAAGCTTGCGACTGCTTCTTAGTGCCGGAAATGACGCATTCCTGTAAACACCATCGCAATCCCTGCCTCATCAGCAGCGGCAATCACTTCAGCATCACGCATCGAGCCACCCGGCTGAATCACCGCAGTGATACCAACCTTGGCCGCGTTGTCGAGGCCGTCGCGGAACGGGAAGAACGCGTCGGACGCCATGACCGAACCGGCCACCTGCAAGCCAGCGTGCTCGGCCTTGATCGCGGCGATGCGTGCCGAGTTGACGCGGCTCATCTGGCCGGCGCCGACACCGATGGTCTGGCGGTTCTTCGCATAGACGATAGCGTTGGACTTAACGTACTTGGCGACTTTCCAAGCGAAGATCAGGTCGTGAATTTCCTGTTCGGTCGGTGCGCGTTTGGTCACCACTTTCAGGTCATCGGCGCTGATCATGCCGATATCGCGGCTCTGCACCAGCAGGCCACCGTTGACGCGCTTGTAGTCCCAGGCAGCGGCGCGGTCGGCAGACCACTCGCCGCAGGCCAGCAAGCGTACGTTGGCTTTGGCGGCGACGATGGCGCGCGCTTCTTCGCTGACGCTTGGGGCGATGATCACTTCAACGAACTGACGCTCGACGATCGCCTTGGCGGTCTCGGCATCCAGTTCACGGTTGAAGGCGATGATGCCGCCGAACGCCGATTCGGTGTCGGTGGCGTAGGCCAGCTCATAAGCCTGGCGAATGCCGCCTTCAGCGTCAGGGCTGACCGCCACGCCGCACGGGTTGGCGTGCTTGACGATCACGCAGGCTGGCTTGACGAAGCTCTTCACGCATTCCAGCGCAGCGTCGGTGTCGGCGACGTTGTTGTACGACAGCTCCTTGCCTTGCAGCTGGGTCGCGGTGGCGATGCCGACTTCGGCAGGCCTGGCCTCAACGTAGAACGCCGCGCTCTGGTGCGGGTTCTCGCCGTAGCGCATTTCCTGCGCCTTGATGAACTGGCTGTTGAAGGTACGCGGGAATTCACTGCGGCCCTCTGTGCTCAGGGTGTCAGCGGCCTGGTTCACGGTGCCCATGTAGTTGGCGATCATGCCGTCGTAGGCGGCGGTGTGTTCGAAAGCCTTGAGCATCAGGTCGAAACGCTGGGCGTAGGTCAGGCCGCCGGCTTTCAGACCTTCCAGCACGCTGGCGTAATCGCTGGCATTCACCACGATTGCTACGTCTTTATGATTTTTCGCGGCCGAACGGACCATGGTCGGCCCGCCGATGTCGATGTTCTCGATGGCGGTCGGCAGGTCGCAGCCTGGCTTGTTGATGGTCGCTTCGAACGGGTACAGGTTGACCGCCACCAGATCGATCGGCTTGATGCCGTGCTCGTTCATGATCGCATCGTCGATACCGCGACGACCGAGGATGCCGCCGTGGATTTTCGGATGCAGGGTTTTTACCCGACCGTCCATCATCTCGGCGAAACCGGTGTAATCCGCGACTTCCACTGCGGCAACACCGTTGTCACGCAGCAGCTTGAACGTTCCGCCGGTGGAGAGGAGCTCGACGCCAAGAGCTTCGAGCTCCTTGGCGAATTCGAGGATCCCGGTCTTGTCGGAAACGCTGATCAAGGCGCGGCGGATCGGCAGGCGGGTAGTCTGGTCGGTCATCTCAATTTCCATCAAAAGCAAAGGAAGTCAGCAAAAAAGGCGACCGTTTTTTACGCGGGCGCCTTTCTGGTTTGATTGAATGCTTACAGCAGATCGTACTGCTTGAGTTTCTTGCGCAGCGTGCCGCGGTTCAGTCCCAGCAGCTCACTGGCCTTGGTCTGGTTGCCCTTGACGTAGTTCATCACGCTTTCGAGCAGGGGCGCCTCGACTTCGGACAGCACCAGGTTGTACACATCCGTGACGGACGCGCCCTCAAGGTGGGCGAAATAATTGTGCAGCGCCTTCTCGACACTCCCGCGAAGGGTCTGGCCTTCTTCGCTCGGCGTGTTGAGGTGCTGTTTCAAATTCACGTTGTCGCTCACGGGTGTTGTTCCACTCACTAAAGTCTCGGTCATCATCGTCATGCGGCCACCCCTTCTTCGTCCCCTGTCAGGCTCTTGTAACGCTCGGCGAAGAACTCCCGAACGTCGGCGCATTGTGTTTCCGTACCATCCAAACGATTGAAACGGGCGCGAAACTCCCTGGCGCCCGGCAAGGTTGCGAGATACCAGCCCACATGCTTGCGGGCAATGCGCACGCCCATCACGTCGCCATAGAAGGCGTGAAGGGCAGCCAGATGCTCCAGCAGGATGCGTTCCACTTCGCTCAGTTCCGGCGCCGGCAATTTCTCGCCGGTGCGCAGGAAATGATCGATCTCGCGAAAAATCCATGGCCGCCCTTGAGCGGCCCGGCCTATCAGCAGGCCATCGGCACCGGTCGCATCAAGCACGTATCGGGCCTTCTCCGGCGAATCGATATCGCCATTGGCAAACACCGGGATCGACACGGCCTGCTTGATCGCGGCAATCGTGTCGTACTCGGCTTCCCCTGTGTACAGATCGGCGCGCGTGCGGCCATGTACGGCCAGCGCTGTGATCCCGGCCTGTTCGGCGATCTTCGCCACGTTCAGGCCATTCTTGTTCTCGCGATCCCAACCGGTGCGGATCTTCAGGGTGACCGGCACATCAACCGCGGCCACTACGGCCTGCAGGATCTCGGTCACCAGTGCTTCGTCTTTCAGCAACGCGGAGCCGGCGGCCTTGTTGCAGACCTTCTTCGCCGGACAACCCATGTTGATATCGATAATCTGTGCGCCCAGCTCGACGTTGGCTCGTGCCGCATCGGCCAGCATCTGCGCGTCGCCACCGGCGATCTGCACCGAGCGTGGCTCGGGATCGCCTTCGTGGATCATGCGCATGCGTGACTTGCGGGTATTCCACAGGCTCATGTCGCTGGTGACCATTTCCGAGACTACAAGCCCTGCGCCCAGACGCTTGCACAGCTGACGAAAGGGCTGGTCGGTGACGCCCGCCATCGGGGCGAGAATCAAACCGTTCTGCAATGTATATGGGCCGATGCGTACCGCCGACATAGGACTTCCCTGAAGTGGGGCCGGATCATGAGAGTTCGAAAAAGGGTGGGCATGATACCCGCTCTCGATGACTGGTTAAAGGCTGAATTGAACAAAATCTGAACAGTTATTCTGTTATCGCCAACGGTTTGGTTGGCCGCGATCCAGTCAGAAAAATGCCGTCAATCGGGAAACGCTGAAGCGGTTCATTCCGGCGAATGGAAGTTCAGGCTGTAATTCACCGCTTTCGGCCCCGGATCGAGAATATCCAGGGCGATGTGGATCGGCGTCTGCGGCGGCATTTCCGCGAGGCCTTCGAGATCGCCGCTCAGGTATTCGCCGGGTTTGAAGCGACGACTGGCGATCAGGTGACCGTTGAGGTCGGCAAAACGCAACTCGAGCAACGGAAACGGCTGGGAAAACGTCGCTCGGTTATAAATGATCGCATCGACCACCAGCGCTCCGCTGAATTCCGGATGGCTGCGCACCACCAGGTTGCTGCTTTTGATTTTGCCGATGTCGACTTTGGACGGCACGGTGCAGCCGATCTGCGGGCAGATCTGCTGAAACCACGGGCGGTATTGATCCTGCCGCGCCAGTTCCTCGAAGTGATAGGCAACGTACTGAGCGGCCAGGCCGCCGGCCGCCAACACCACCAGCAGCAGCCAGAGCAGGCGCCGGCCCCAAGGGGAGCGGCGTTGCTGCCAGTCCAGTTGCAGCGGGTCGTCGGTCAGGTCCTGCAGGACTTCGGCGCGCACGCCGGGCTCGGCCCGTTCACGTTTTTTGCGCGGCGAGGTGATCAGCGGCAGATCGTCGTCATCGCTGTCATCACTGGCCGACAAGCGCTCACGACGGGCGCTGGGATCGATCGGATCATGCAGGCGCAGTTGCGGGATCGGCGGCTCGTCGTCCAGATCCACTGGCTCCAGTGATAACGAGGGCTCGGTGCGCTCGGGTTCGAGGGTTTCAATGTCGTCGATATCCGGCTCGACATCCGGCGCGGCGCTGCGCTCGTCGGCAGGCTCGCTGAACAGGCTGTCGGGCCATGTGCCTTCGTCAGGTTCCGGGCTGTCGCGTCGTGCGCTCAAGGATTCTTCGCGGGCCCGGCCGAAGTCGGCGACCGGCTGGATTTCACGCTGTTCGAGGCGGGCGAGCTCTTCGTCCAGATCGAGGCTGTCCAGATCCAGCTCCGACGCGTTCCACTGCTTTTGGCTGATGGCGCGTGGTGCGGGCGTTTCCGCGACGGCCGGCGCAACGCTGACGGGCGTTGGCGCGTCAGGCGTGGGCGCCGCGAGCGGCGTCACCGTGTCCTTGCCGGCATGTTGCTCGAGCAGCTGTTTGGCAGCATTGAACACTTGCAGGCAGGAGCCGCAACGAACCACCCCGCGGGCCACGCTCAATTGTGCGTGGTTGACGCGGAAACTGGTCTGGCAATGCGGGCACTGGGTGACGAAACTGTCGGTCATGCGGCGATCCGGTTCAGGCGAGCGGTCATTTTAGCGCCGACGCCCGGTGATGCGCACCCAGCCATCGCGATTGGCAATCGGGTCGAGCTCGAAGTCCTGCGCATAAGCGGCGGCGACTTCTTCACCCTGCTCGGCGAGGATGCCCGACAGCGCCAGACGCCCGCCGCTCTTGACCAGGCTGGACAATTGCGGCGCCAGGGACACCAGCGGGCCGGCGAGAATATTGGCCACCAGCACGTCGGCCTGAACCTGCGGCAGATCTTCCGGCAAATACAGCGGGAACAGCTCATCGGCAATGTTGTTGCGCCCAGCGTTGTCGCGCGAGGCTTCCAGCGCCTGTACGTCGATGTCGGTGCCCACAGCTTGTTTGGCGCCGAGCAGCAGGGCGGCAATCGCCAGAATCCCCGAGCCGCAGCCGAAATCCAGCACGTTGCAGCCTTTCAGGTCCTGGCCGTCGAGCCATTCCAGGCACAGCGCGGTGGTCGGATGGGTGCCGGTGCCGAATGCCAGGCCCGGATCCAGCAGCAGATTGACCGCGTCAGGCTCAGGCGCCGCGTGCCAGCTCGGCACGATCCACAGGCGCTGGCCGAAACGCATCGGTTCGAAACCGTCCATCCAGCTGCGTTCCCAGTCCTGGTCCTCGATGACTTCGCTGTGGTGCTCGGGCAGCGGGCTGCCGGTCAGCAGTTGCAGATGCGCCAGTACCGGTTCCGGTTCCGTGCCGCCTTCGAACAGCGCGAGCAAGTGGGTGTGCGACCACAGCGGCGTGGTGTTGAGTTCCGGTTCGAAGATCGGCTGGTCTTCGGCGTCCATGAAAGTCACCGACACGGCGCCGACTTCGAGGAATGCGTCCTCGTAGGTTTCGGCTTGTTCCGGGGTGATGGCGAGACGGACTTGCAGCCAAGGCATGGCGGGCACCTATGAAAATCTGTGGGGCAGCCCGAAGCTGCAAAAGCGCGCAGTTTACGCCAGGTCGCCGGCAAAGTGGACACGCCGCTTTGCTGTTACACATTCGCGGCAGCGATATACATATGTATCGCCTGAGCGCGGTTGCCGACAAATAGAGTGAAAGCTCATTTCCACGCGACGACGGGCTGGACGATATGGCGGATCAACAAGGGATTGTAGAAGAAAAGCTACCGGTAGCTGCGGCGTCTACGGGGTCGGTGCAGGAAATCCTGCTGCGCATCAAGCGCTGGCAGGTGATGATCGACAAGCGCTTGAGCAGTCAGATGACTTTGCTCGAGGCGCTGGAGCATTTCGCATTGACTGAACTGCGCATGCAATACCCGGAAGGCCATTTCGCCCCGGGTTTTGTGGTTGCACTGCTCGACGCCATTCTGCAAAAGCTTCTCGACGGCAGGCCAGTCATGTTCCTGGCAATCCAGGACGCTCCATTTCGCTGGCCTGGGGCGGCCGACCCCGGATTGCCGTCCAGCCGTCATGAGCATGTTATCCGTACGGTGGATACCGTTTCGCTGCACTTCCTCGACCAGTACAAAAAATACCTGCGAGAGCATTGGGCGACAAAAGGGCAGGAGGCGTTGTTTGACCGCCTGATCAAACGCAAGCTGCGGCGCTATATCAAGGACATCGAGTCGCTGTTGCGTCCTGACCATCTGGTGGGCCTGACGCTGGATCAATTGCGCAGAAAAATCGACAGGGTTCAGGCCCGATGCACTCGTCGGTACCGGTTGACCGCATTGGCGACCGGTGCAGAGAAAAAGATTCTCGAGGCGCATTCCTTCGCGCAACTGCCGTCATGGATGAGAGCGCTGAAGGAGCCGGATCGCGCCTCGTTGCGCCATTATCAGGAGCAGACGTCACTGGCCCAGGCAGCACTCGATGATCTGCTGCAGGGCTACGGCTCATTGCGCGACTTTGCCCGCCAGCAGGCCATCGAATACATTCAGCTCAAGCTCGACATGACGGTTGAACCAGACCGGATCGACGTGCGGCTCAGCTGGCGCTCGGCGGTCGGTGAGCCGACACAGAATCGACGCCTGAGCGACCTGCTGGCATGCGGGCCGATCGGTCAGGACTTCGCAGCGGTACTGGAGATCACCAGTACTGCGCCATTGCGCAACCAGTCACTCAAGCCGACATTCATTGCCGATATGTTGGCGGAACAGGATTATCCGGCAGATTACCTGCGAGTCCTCGCCGTGCAGTACGAGCGCACAGAAGTACAAAAGGCGCTCATCGACTGGTTCACCGCACGGCTTCGGCAGAGTGCATTCGTCGCGCGCTGCGCAGCACATCTGGCGGACTCCGACCATGAGCGTCTCGAGCAGATGTGGTCTGGGCAAGCGGCAATGAAACCGTTGCAAGTGGCCGCACTGACGCTGCCCAACGGCATGCAATGCGCCGATCTTCTGGTGTTCTACCACGCAGAGACTGAGCAAACGGTGAATAACCTGGTGCTGTACGCGCCCAACAAGCCGGACGGTCAGGAGTGGGTCCGGTTGACTTCGATTGCGGCGTTGACCGGCGAAGTATGGAGCTGGACGCAAAACGAATCCGGTCGCGAGTATCTATTGCAACAGCTTGCGCCGACTGCACATCACACCGCACGTGATTATCTTTTGGCCGCGGCGGCCAGCCCCGCTCTCTGGGGCATGAAAAGTGACATTCGACGTGCGCCCCTACCGTTCGCCGGGTGCGTTGAAGCAGCTGTAAAGATGGGCCTGGCAAAAAACCTGCAGCGGGTCGAGCTGGACAACTCGCTGCGCTGGTATACGACGCTCGGTCTGGATGCCCGCCGGCGCATCAGCAGTCTGAACCAGGAGCTGATCGTTCATCAGCAGGTTTTCAACGAGCTGCTGGGCGGTTTCGAGGTTTTTGTCGATTTCGCCCGGCGCACGGTTGCCGCAGCGATCACCCCCTATATGCGCAGCAAGAACGTGCTGGAACCGGTCGATCCGGCCACTGTGTTGATCGATTACAGCCCCGGCGTTGCCGACCGCAGGAAGCAGCCGGCAGCCACTCTGCTCGACCTGGCAATTCACGGTTACGATGACAACTCTGGCATCGAACATCCGAAGAAAGGCGTGCGATCGTCGGTTGGCCAGGATCTGAGCCAGGTGCGCAGCGCCGATCTGGCGCTGTATCTGCGCCGGGCCTGGCTGGGTGAAAAATATGCCAGCGAGATCCGTGGCAAATATCTCGACTCTCGTGATTCTGCCTACGAACCGCGTCGCTTTGCCTACCGCAACGTGCTGCTGTCAAAGATGGACCGGGATTTGCGCGTGGCCCGAAGTCAGGCGCGGTTGAGCGACGCGGTGTATTCAGCGCTGGTCCGTCAGGTCTCTCTGTTGAGCCAGGTGCCAGCGCCGGATGCGCATTTTTCGAGTGCCAGCATGGTTGAAAGTGACGGCGTGTTCAGGCTCACGGTGCGTAATCACGTTGTGCTCGGGGTCTATGTCCTGACCTCCTTCGACCCGGAGCCGTCCTGGTGGCTGTACACGCCTGATGCGCCCGACGGCATTGTGGTGCGTGCGTATCAGTCACTGTTCGGCGACATCGCAGGAACATTGCATGACTATTTGATGGCGCGCACGCCGGTTGCTGCGCGCAGTGTCGTGTCGCGCTCGCTGCATGCGATTGCAGCAAAAAAACAACGCGTCGATACGCTGTACGAAGCGGAGCGCCTGGTTGACGCCCGCAACGAGTTCAACGCGTACATCGAGCGCGCGGTGACGGATGTTCAGGACATTGCCACCAGCCGCGCGCAAATGATCGAACGCCAAGTGGTCAAGGGGCTGATGTTCGCCGCCGCACCATTTTGTATGGTGTTTCCTCCCTTTGCCTTGCTGCTCGATGTCGTGTTCATTGCCGTCAGCGCTGGTCAGGCTGTCGCTGCGCATCTGGAGGGCGATGTCGATGGCGCTCTCGGTCATTGGCTGGAGGCATCGTGGGGGGCGCTGTTTGCCATGGCCGGCGCAGGCAGTACGATCAAGTTGCTGGGCGGTGCGGCCAGAAGTCTTAAGCACACGATGAGGCCTGTCTCGTTGTTGTCAGAGCGTCTGAATACCGTTGCTCCGATCCGCAAGGAGGCGCTACCGGCGATCCGGGAGGTCCGCTTCCATGTCAGGCAGGCCGTCAGCAAGGCGCCCGAACGTTTGCAAAGGGTGACCGAGGAAGGCGTCTTTTTCGGTACCTGGCGCAGTCCGCCCAGCGCTGCACAGCCGCAACCGGCCTACTACATTCGCGACAAAGGCAAGTATTACCTGGTCAGGGAAAATCCGCATTTCGGTGGGCTGAGCCTGGTCGATGCTCGTCGCCCGACCGCCATCTATCAGCAACCGATACGTCTGGCTCCGAACGGTAAGTGGACACACGACAGGGTCGGGCTCAGAGGTGGCAACGTGCGCAATCTTGGGCGCGTGAACAATTTGAGTGATGCGTTTCCCAGAGGTGTCGAGCCAGTGCTGAACCGCGGCGCGATGCAGGGCGAAGCGGTGGTGGCGGCTTTCCGTCCCGGATCGCCAGATAACTATCTGTTTTCGTTGAATGCGCAGAGTTGCGTCATCGCCTCGCTGTATAACCCGACGACGAGAATCGGGGCGGTCATTCATTTTGATCACAATATTCGCCCTTTGATCGAACGAAGTGTCACGCAAGTGCTGGCGCGTCTGCAGGGAGAACCTGCGAACATTCGCGCCACGCTGGTGGGAGGAGACTGGCTTTCGGCGGGTGCTGACATCGGCGGTCCGGTCAGGCGAGTCTTGCGCGAACAGGGCCTGCAGCCGACCTGGGATTACTGGTCATACTCGTCGTGCCTGGGCAACAGCTACGGAGTAGTGCTGAATCTGAACAACGGAGTCTCGAGAGTGTTCAAGCATTCCTCTCGTCAGTTTGGCGGGTTGTACAACCCGCTTTTCGGCGGATCGGGCAACGTCTCCGCCGGACTGGTGACACGTGCCGATACCTTTAAGAAACGTTTCCGCAGCCCGCCGTTACACGAAAACGCAGCAGGCGTGGTGGTCAATGCTGATGGTCTGTGGGCATCAGCCACCAAGATCGAGCAGCAGGCTTTCTCCACCATCCTGGTCTGATGCATTTGTTGCAGGCATAAAAAACCCGATCCGCAGGGATCGGGTTTTTCATCTTGCTTCAGTCTTACGACTGTTTGGCCAGCTTGTGCTCGAGGTAGTGAATGTTCACACCGCCCTTGCAGAAGCCTTCATCGCGAACCAGGTCACGGTGCAGCGGGATGTTGGTCTTGATCCCGTCGACCACGATTTCGTCCAGGGCATTGCGCATGCGTGCCATGGCTTCGTCGCGGGTTGCGCCGTAAGTGATCAGCTTGCCGATCAGCGAGTCGTAGTTCGGTGGCACGGCATAACCGCTGTACAGGTGCGAGTCGACGCGAACGCCGTTGCCGCCTGGAGCGTGGAAATGCTTGACCGTGCCCGGGCTCGGCATGAAGGTCTTCGGATCTTCAGCGTTGATCCGGCACTCCAGCGAGTGACCACGAATGACCACGTCATCCTGAGTGAACGACAGCTTGTTGCCAGCGGCGATGCTGAGCATCTCCTTGACGATGTCGATACCGGTAACCATCTCCGAAACCGGGTGCTCCACCTGAACACGGGTGTTCATTTCGATGAAGTAGAAACGACCGTTCTCGTAGAGGAACTCGAAGGTGCCGGCGCCACGGTAGCCGATGTCGATGCAGGCCTTGACGCAGCGAGCCAATACTTCCTGGCGCGCTTTCTCGTCGATGCCCGGTGCCGGCGCTTCTTCGAGAACCTTCTGGTGGCGGCGCTGCAGCGAGCAGTCGCGGTCGCCCAGATGGATGGCGTGGCCCTGGCCATCGGACAGTACCTGCACTTCGACGTGACGCGGGTTGGTGAGGAATTTTTCCAGATAGACCATCGGGTTGCCGAACGCTGCGCCTGCTTCGGAGCGGGTCAGTTTCGCCGAGGCGATCAGGTCTTCTTCCTTGTGCACCACGCGCATACCGCGACCACCACCGCCACCGGCGGCCTTGATGATCACCGGATAACCGACTTCACGACCGATGCGCAGCGCCGTTTCTTCGTCTTCCGGCAGCGGCCCGTCGGAACCTGGAACGGTCGGTACGCCTGCTTCGATCATCGCGTGCTTGGCCGAAACCTTGTCGCCCATCAGGCGGATGGTGTCGGCTTTCGGGCCGATGAAGGCGAAGCCGGAGTTCTCGACCTGCTCGGCAAAATCGGCGTTTTCCGCGAGGAAACCGTAGCCTGGGTGAATGGCGGTAGCGCCGGTCACTTCAGCGGCAGCGATGATGGCCGGGATGTGCAGGTAAGACTGAGCGGCGGACGCCGGGCCGATGCAGACGGATTCGTCTGCCAGACCCAGGTGCATCAGCTCTTTGTCGGCCTTGGAGTAAACGGCGACGGTCTTGATGCCCATCTCTTTGCAGGCACGCAGAATCCGCAGGGCGATCTCACCGCGGTTAGCGATCAGAACTTTTTCCAACTTCGCAGTCATCAAAGGCTCTCCGCGGTTCAAACGATGGTGAACAGCGGTTGGTCGTACTCAACCGGCTGGCCGTCTTCGACGAGGATGGATTCGATCACACCGCTGGTTTCAGCTTCGATGTGGTTCATCATCTTCATGGCTTCGACGATGCACAGGGTGTCGCCTTTCTTCACGGTCTGGCCGACTTCAACGAAGGCTGGCGAGGTTGGCGAAGATTTACGGTAGAAGGTGCCGACCATCGGCGAACGGGCAACGGTGCCGTTCAGCGCAGGTGCAGCAGCGGCAACCGGAGCAGCGGCAGCGACTGGCGCGGCAGCAGGGGCAGCGGCCGGAGCCTGCATCGGCGCTGGCGCGTAATACTGCTGCGCCGGGGTCTTGCTGTGGCGGCTGATGCGTACGGACTCTTCGCCTTCCTTGATCTCGAGCTCGTCGATGCCGGACTCTTCCAGCAATTCGATCAGTTTCTTAACTTTACGGATATCCATGAATCATCAACTCCCAAGGGTCGGTCAGGGGCGTATAGCTTGGTGTTCAAGCTGCTCTAGTGCGGCCTCCAGGGCCAGTCGGTAACCGCTGGCGCCAAGGCCGCAGATCACTCCTACCGCTACATCGGAGAAGTAGGAGTGATGGCGGAAAGGTTCGCGCTTGTGCACGTTGGACAAGTGCACTTCGATGAATGGGATGCTCACTCCCAGCAGCGCGTCACGTAATGCGACACTTGTGTGCGTAAAAGCCGCCGGATTGATCAGAATGAAATCCACGCCTTCACCGCGCGCAGCGTGGATGCGATCGATCAATTCGTACTCGGCGTTGCTTTGCAGGTGCAGCAGATGATGGCCGGCTTCACGGGCGCGCCGCTCCAGATCCTGATTGATCTGCGCCAGGGTCGTCGACCCATAGGTCCCCGGTTCCCGGGTGCCGAGCAGGTTCAGGTTGGGGCCGTGGAGCACCAGTAGCGTCGCCATCTGCGTTGTCCTTGTTATCAATGAGCAGTCGTCAGAACCCGGCGACTATGCCGCAAAGCCTTTGTGACTGTCCAGTTCCATGCAATAGGCGGCACGATGGCCGATGTTTGCGCGAAATTTGTGACCGAGTGAGCTGATCCGGTCATTCGCGGTGTTGGCGAGGGCCTCTTCGCGAGCAGGCTCGCTCCCACAGGGGTATGCATTCCAATGTGGGAGCGAGCCTGCTCGCGAAGGCGGTGTGTCAGACGCGGAAGGCTTGTACGGCTGTGTGCAATCGCCCGCCGAGAACCAGCAGATTCTCGCCCTGTTCGCGCCCCTGGCCGATGCGCAGCAGGTTATCCCCACCCAATTGATGAATGCGCTCGCTGTGATCGCGGATCTCGCTGACCGCGCCACTTTGCTGTGCGGTGACCTCGGCGATGCGCACCGCCGTGTCGGCGATGGTCTGAATCGCGCCGACGATTTTATCCAGCGCACCGTCCGCCGCCTGCGCCTGACTGGCCGTGGCTTCGGCGTGTTCGACCTGGGCGCGCATGCCTTCTACCGATTGCCGCGCGGCGGTTTGCAGGCCGGCGATCAGCGTCTGGATTTCCGCCGTGGCCCCGGCGGTGCGTTGTGCCAGCGAGCGCACTTCTTCGGCGACCACGGCAAAACCACGGCCCATCTCCCCGGCGCGGGCCGCTTCGATCGCCGCGTTCAGGGCGAGCAGGTTGGTCTGATCCGCAATCGAACGAATCACCGTCAGCACGCCGCCGATGGTTGCCGACTCCTCGGCCAGGTGTTCGATCATCTGTGCGTTGCTCTGAACTTCACCGACCAGCGCATGCAGTCCGGTCAGGCTCTGGCCGATTACAGTCTGGCCATGCTCGACGGCGAGACCTGCATGACGACTGGCGTCGGCAGCCTGACGGGCATCGCCGGCCACTTGCTGAATCGTCGCCTCGAGTTCCCCCAGCGAGTCGCGAATCAGCGCGGTATCGCCGGCCTGATGCTCGGCGCCGCTGTGCAGGTCATTGCTCAGTTCGGCGAGGGTGCGACTGCTGCCCGCGACCTGCTCGGCGTTGCCGCGAATGGTGCCGACCAGATCTACCAGATAGGCGCGCAAGCGATTGAGCGAGGCTTCGATGTCGTGCAGTTCGCGGTTGGTCTTGCCCAGTTGAATATCGCGACTGAAATCGCCTTCGGCCCAGGTCGATAGCGCTGGGGCAAGGTTGGTCAGGGTGCGGGCGAGGCGCCGTTGCAACGTATCGATGAGCAGGGCGATCAGCAGAATCAGGCCGATCATCACGCCTTGCATCAGCCGCACTTCGCCCTGGATCTGCCCGTGTTGCGCGCGCACCACCGGTTCGAGGCCGGCGATGGCGTGTTGCACGCTGGCGATTTTTCCGTGGGTGGCGGCGCTGAGATCGGCGCGTTTCTGGATCTGTTCGCGAGTGCGCGCCAGTTCCGCCGGATAGCGGCCGAGCAGGCTGTTCAGTTCGCGTTTGAGGCCGAGGCCGGCATCTTCGGCGGCGGCTTTGTCAGTGTTTTCGATGCCCATCAGCGCGGCGAAATCGTCACTGCTCGATTGATTGCTGGCGACCACACCGAGCAAGGGCAGGGCATCGATTGCCTCGGCCTGGGCGCGCATGCTGCTCACTTCGCGCTCGACATCGGCGGCCAGTTCACTGCGCCCGCTGCTCACCAGTTTGTCCCGCGCCAGCGACAATTTGCCCAGATGCTGCGACGCGGCGAGCAGGGGTGCGAGATAGGCGGCGTTGCCATTGGCGTAGGTGTTGAGCTGGTCGAGGCCGGCGCTGAGTTCGCGTTCTGCCTGCAACAGCAGGGCTTGCGGATCGCCGGCCAGTTTGCCAGCGGCGAGCAGGTCGGTTTTGCTGAATTCATCGAGGCTCGACAGACTTGGCCGCACGGTGTCGGCCAGCGCCGGGGGCAGTTCACTCAGTTGTTTCTGCACGCTGTCGATGGCCTGAGTGGCGCTGCTCAGGCGCAGCGCGTCACCGCTGGCCAGGTAGTCCTCGACGTTGCGCGCCACTTCATTCTGAAATTGCTGCGACAGCCCCAGGTAACGCTCCATCAAAAGATAGGGACGTTCGAGGGCTTTTTGCGACCACCACAGCGTGGCGCCAAGGGCCACGCAGACGGCGACCAACAGCAGAGTGTTGAGATTGGTGAGCAACTTCAGGCGCATGACGGCTACCAACGGCAGAAATGGTAAGCGCCTGAATTTATTGCGGTTCTATTACAGGGTTATGACCGAATCAGTGGATTCCGATGAAAAAGTGGCACTTTGCTTTGATTGCCTCGCGGTCTGCACGCGATTGCGTCCTGCACCCTTGGCGCGGTACAGCGCCTCATCGGCTTGACTCGCCATCATCAGGCTGTCGGAGTCATCGCACATTTCCACCACGCCGGCGCTGAACGTGCACCACAAGTCCTGCGGCTGCGCCGGGTAATGAATCTCGGCGAAGCGCTGGCGAATCTCGTCGAGGACTTTATGCGCCGCGTCGATATCGGTGTCGGGCATGACAATAGCGAACTCTTCGCCGCCGTAACGGCCGATGAAATCGGTCTTGCGCAAACGCTGCTTGAGGAACAGCGCCAGGCTCTTGATCACACGGTCGCCCATCGGGTGGCCGTGGCTGTCGTTGACCCGTTTGAAGTGATCGATGTCGAGCATGGCAAAGCTCAGCGGCTTGTTTTCGCGGCGGGCACGGAACGAGCAGTCTTCGAGCAACTGCAAAATGTGCGTGTGGTTGTACAGGCCGGTGAGGCTGTCGCGGACCATCCGCGCCTTGAGATTGCGCGCGCGGGCGGCGCGGTTGCGGACGGTGGTGATCAAGTGCCGCGGCTTGATCGGCTTGGTCAAAAAGTCATCGCCGCCCTCGCTCATGGCGTCGAGCTGCTTGTCCAGATCGTCCTCGGCCGACAGGTAAATGATCGGCACGCTGACGTAGCGATCGTTGTGGCGGATGACCTTGGCCAGTTCGGTGCCGGTGCAGGCTGGCATGTACATGTCGAGGATGATCAGGTCCGGCTGGAAATCCGCCAGTTCGGCCATTGCCTGAATCGGTTCGATCAAGGTGCGGGTGACAATCCCGGCGCTGTTGAGCAGGCGCTCGGTGTGCAGGGCCTGGGCGCGCGAGTCGTCGATGATCAGCACTTTATAGGGCTCGTACTGGGCGGTGCAGGTCAGGACTTCGATTTTTTCCAGCAGGCTCGAGGCTTCGAGGGTGCCAGTGAGAAATTCCTGGCCGCCGGCGCGCACGGCGGCGAGACGGGTGGGAGTATCGGTTTCGTGCAGGCTGAAAAACAGCAACGGCAGCTGTTCTTCAAGGCCGATCTGCGCTTCGGCGGCGAGTTTCAGGCCGATGCCGGGGCCGCTGAAATCCACGTCCATGACGATAGCCGCGGGCAAACGCTCGACCATCGACGAACGAAACGCCGCCACGCTGTCCAGCGCCTGCGCGCTCAAACCGAAGAATTCCAGCTGCTTGGCCAGCCGCTCGGCGCGGTCGTGATCCTGCAACATCACATAGATCGGCTTGCGCAGCGGCGGCAGGAAGGTCTGGTCGAGTTGGTCGCCATGGCGCAGGCCGGTGCGCGACAGGCGCTGCATCAAGCGATTGAGATCGGTGATCAGGCCGCTGCTGAGACGGCCACGGTTGGCGTCCACCGCTTGCAGCGACTGGCTGATATGGTGCGCCAACTGCGTGTGTTCCGGCTGTTCGAAGCGCTCGGCAAAACGCAGCAGGCGCAGATTTGCCTCACTCAGTTCGGCGAGGTCGACAGTGGACCACTCACTGCGTTGCAGGCGCTGCCATATCTCAAGAATCTGACGTGCCTGATGAATTACCCGCTGGGCAAAGTGGTGCTTGAGACGCTCACGGCTGGGGTCTTCTGGCTCGGTCATATCCTGACTACTAGTTAGGGTGCATGCTGAGATCGACTGGTGGCTCTATGCTAGCACCTCTTTTCCCTTAGACGAGTGTCGTACGTCAATAATCTGCTGGACGACACGATTCAGTTTCTGACCGGGCGGTTTTGTTTTTGCTTCTGGTTTCGGCCGAGTGCCCGCATGCCGGGGTTTTGCGAGCAATCCTGCCAGCGCTGTCGAGATTTCACCGGCCTTGATAGGTGGCGTCTGACAGCGCTTTCTGATTTTTCTTCTACGCGCTTTCACCGGCCCGGTTGGCTGGTACGGTTCAGGGATTCCCCTAGTTGCCGTCGATCCGCCATGAGCCAATGTTTCACCGAACTCGCCAGTGATGCCCAGCGACTCAATCACAACATCACGCCCATCGACGACTGCGCCTGCGGCGAAGAGTTGTTGTATGGCGAGCGGGTGCAGGTGACAGAGGTGCCGGTGCTGACCTGCCAATGTCTTTGGCGGTGCTATCAGCGCGAGGCCGAAAAAATCGTCGCCCCGAACGGCCTGTTGATAGCCGATCCGGTCGCGCGCAACCGAGCGATCAACGCGGCTTATGCCCGGTTGTGGCTGCACGACTCACGTTTTCAATGGGCGGGCCTGGCGGCGTTTGCCTCCAAGCAGGTCGGCTGTGGCTTGCTGCATGCGGCACAGAGTATCGAACGCATCCGCGAGGAATACGAAGCGCGGCAGCGGCTGCGAGACAGCCGACGCGAATCCGGATTGCTCACGCCGGAAAAAATGCCGGGGCAGGCCGAAGACCTGCGTGAATATCAACAGGCTCAGGCGCGTAATCCGCTGTCTGCCATGGATGCCCGGGTGCCAGGCGAAGAGCTGTCGGTGGCCGAGCAACAGTTCCGCCATGTCTACGAGATGATGGCGATGGGCAATACCACGCTGTTTCTGGATGTTTATCCGTTGCATCAGTTTTATGCGGTGCGGGGATTGGCGGAGCTGAAGAAATGTCTTCGCGACCGGGAGAAGATTCAAGGGCATGCGAAGTGGCCGGTGCTTTGGCCGGTCGGGCAAGACACCCTCAGGTTCGGGGATGTATATCCCGAGATAGAGGTGGCCTTTGAAGCAATAGAGGCCGGGAAAATCGCCGAAAGCGTGAAGCATTTGGCGTGGCACGAGCAGCAAAATATTCTCCAGCCGACCATTTACGAAAACAGCCACCTGGTTGCGCTTTTGCGCGGCAATCATTTTTCTTATGTCACCAACTTCCCTTCCGGCGTCGCTCAGGCCATCGAGCTGACGCTGACCAGCCAATGCCAGCGTGTCGATGATGGCCGCACCATCGATTTTGATAGCAACCCGCTGGCGGATTTGTCCGATATCGACCAGCGAATGAAGTTTGTGCTGCGGGCGGCAAGTCGTTTTGATCTGTTGCTCAACGACAGCCACAGAGAATTGTTGGCGCAGTCAATTCGCGAGATTGCGGTGCGGGAGGAGGGCTGATGAGCTTGCGCCTTGGGCAAATCGGCCTACGTCGGTGGGTGTGGATGGTGGTTTGTTCCGCTGCTGCACTGGCCGCTTTACGGCAACTGATGCAGCCGCTATGGAATGATCCAGTCATTACCTTGAGGATCGGCGAAACCTACGAGTACATGGAGGCACATTCAACCGCTCCGTTCAGTGTGTGGGATCGCGGCAGCAAGACTGTTTCCGGTGGCATCCCGAAGACGGATGCACGTCTGCGCTTCGTTGATCCGCAGTACGGGTTCGAGACGCCGCTGGCTCGGTTTTTCACCGTGACGTTCGTCAACAATCTGACCGTGAGCATCCGCCTGTCTCCGCAAATCGAACCTCTGCTGATTGAGGACGCCATGAAGGTTGTTACCGATCTGCAGAGCCAATGGTGCGCAAAAGGCTGGAAACCTATGGGTACGCAGGGCGACCCGACAATTACGGACACCCCCGAATGGCGCGCCTACGTCAGACAAGGAGTGCTTTCTGGGCGTTCATTTTGGCAGGCCGGCGACAAATACCAGGCAATGCTGATTCTAGGACGCTTCAGAGATTCCAGACATCTCGATCAGGAGCGCTACCTCATCACTCTCGCCGTGGCGAAACCCTGGATTCCTTTCGACGAAATCGAAGATCGCCGCCTCGAATCCCATCACTTCCTCCCACCCCTACCCGAAAAAGGAGCCATCCCATGCCCATCCCAGCCTTCATGACCATCCACGGCAGCCGCCAGGGCCTGATCACCGCCGGCGCTTTCACCGAAGCCTCGGTGGGCAATACCTACCAGAGCGGGCGCGAAGACAAGATCATGGTTCAGGCCCTCAGCCATGGCATGTACATACCCAAGGATCAGGGCGCCGGGCGGCGGATGCACAGGCCATTGATCATCACCAAAACCCTCGACAAGGCTTCGCCCTTGCTGAATATGGCGCTGTCCAGTGGCGAGTTGCTGAGCGAATGCCGCGTGGAGTTTTATCGCACTTCGGCCGGCGGCGTGCAGGAGCACTTCTACACGGTGGAACTGGAGGATGCGTTGGTCGTCGGCAGCGAAATATTGATGCCGCACTGCCTGGACACGGCTACGTCGCACCTCACCCAACTGGAGAAAGTCCACTTCAGCTACCGCCGCATCTATTGGCGCCACGAAATCAGCCGGACGATGGGCTCCGACGAATGGCAAGGCGAGCGACACAGGTGAGGCTGGTCCGTGAATTGAGCCTGACGGATAACGAGCGCAAGCATGTCTGTCCCGTGGACGAGGCGCTGGAGCAGGTGGCAAGTCTGTTGAGCATGCGGCAGTCGCTCGATGGGCTGGACCAGCTCCGCGCAGGCTTGATGATCAGTCTGGACAGCGAAGTCCTGGCGCAGATCAAACAGGGTCAATGGTGCCTGATCAGAGCCGAGGCCGACTATGGCGACTGGCAGGGCGCCGAAGCGGTGTTTGAACAGGTCGTGCTCGAGCTGATGAACAACCCTCCCGAACAGCCCACCCGAACGGCGCGGATCTTTCGTCTGGTCGACAGCGTGACCGGCGAGCCTTTGCCCGTGCAGGCCTACATCGCCACGATCGATGGAATACCCAGTCAGCGCCGAACCGACGCCCAAGGCATTGCACATCTGTTTACCGACGATCAAGTGCGGCAGCTTTCGCTGCGCATTTTCAACGTCTGAAACCTGCGTCTATCCTTTCGTTCGCGACACCCTTCGCTTGTTTTGCGCCAGTACCGCGATAGCGGGTGCCCGGCCTTGGCACGTTGTTGTATGGTTGTGGTCGAACCGTTGAACCCAAGTGATTGAAAGGATATCGCCATGCTGGACTGGAAAAACCGCGCGGGCAGCGCGCCTGAACGTGCCGCCGAGCCCAAGTCGGCCACCCGCAGCTATGTCGGCGGGCTGCTGTTCAGCCGGGCGCTGGCCACAGTGATCGGTCTGTACTTGCTGGTGACCATTGCGCTGGGCTGGTACTGGAGCCAAGAACCGGAGCTGTTTCCAGTGGCGCAAAACGCCCAGGTCGCTGCCGAGAAAGAAGGCAAGCAAATGGTGGTCGGCTACACCACGGTGGAAACCCTGAAAACCGTTGCCGGCACTTTGCTCAACAAGCCGGGCGGTTACATTTCCAACGATCGTTTCCCGCCGGGCCTGTGGATGGACAACACGCCGAGCTGGGAATACGGCGTGCTGGTGCAGGTGCGAGACCTGACCCGTGCCCTGCGCAAAGACTTCGCCCGTTCGCAATCGCAGTCGGCCGAAGACGCCGATCTGGCCAAGGCCGAACCGCGCTTCAACTTCGACAACAAGAGCTGGGTGCTGCCGTCCAGCGAGTCGGAATACCAGGAAGGCATCAACTCCCTGAGCCGTTATCAGGCGCGCCTGTCCGATCCGAATCAGAAAAACGCGCTGTTCTATGCCCGCGCCGACAACCTCAACAACTGGCTGGGCGATGTCGGTACCCGTCTTGGTTCGCTGTCGCAACGCCTGTCGGCCAGTGTTGGTCGGGTCAAGCTCAACACTGCACTGAAGACCGAAGTCCCGGCGGTCGGCGAAGTGCCGCAGGTTGACGAAGAAGTCGTGGAAACCCC
This sequence comes from Pseudomonas moraviensis subsp. stanleyae, assembly GCF_036283065.1. Lineage (GTDB taxonomy): Bacteria > Pseudomonadota > Gammaproteobacteria > Pseudomonadales > Pseudomonadaceae > Aquipseudomonas > Aquipseudomonas stanleyae. Next base: position 27,996 of record NZ_JAADJI010000001.1, on the reverse strand, counting down.
ATGGATGCAGATCGACAACGTGTTCTACGAAGCACGCGGTCAGGCCTGGGCACTGTCGCATCTGCTGCGCGCCATCGAAGTCGATTTCGCCGATGTGCTGGCAAAGAAAAACGCCACCGTCAGCGTGCGCCAGATCATTCGTGAGCTGGAGGCCTCGCAAGAGCCGGTGTGGAGCCCGATGATCCTCAATGGCAGCGGTTTCGGTGTGTTGGCCAACCACTCGCTGGTCATGGCCAACTACATTTCCCGGGCCAACGCCGCGGTGATTGATTTGCGTCAGTTGCTCAATCAGGGCTGATACGTGAGCCAGACTACAAGAGAGGCGGCCCATCGCGCCGCCTCGGACGCTGAACAGATCGCCTGGGTCGACGAGCAGGACAACCTCCTCGGCGCTCTGGTGCGCTCCGATTTGCGTGAACGCGGGCTGATCGGCCGTGGCACCTACATCATGCTGTTCAATTCCGCCGGTGAGCTGTGCGTGCACCGGCGCACGTTGAGTAAGGCGATTTACCCGGGTTACTGGGATGTTGCCGCAGGCGGCATGGTCCAGGCGGACGAAAGCTACGCCGAGTCGGCGGCGCGCGAGCTGGCGGAAGAGCTGGGCGTCAGCGGCGTCGAGCTCACCGCTCACGATCATTTCTACTTCGAAGACACCGGCAACCGTCTGTGGTGCTCGGCGTTTTCCGCTGTGTGGGACGGGCCGCTGAAGCTGCAGCCGGAAGAAGTCCTCGAAGCGCGATTCATTCCCGTCGAACAGGTCATGCGCGAAATCACCCAAAAGCCTTATTGCCCGGACTCTCTGGCCGCGTTGCAGCGCTATCTCAAGGCGCAGCAAAGCGACGTCGCAAAGAACACATGAATTGGCGCCGATTGGCACTTAGCAATCGCGATTTTTGCCGTTACACTGCGCGACCTTTTCAAGCTGCGCCGGATAGTTTGAGGTTGGCCTGCAGATTTATTGTAGGAGCTGCCGAAGGCTGCGATCTTTTGATCTTGCTTTTAAAGATCAAGATCAAAAGATCGCAGCCTCGTTGCACTCGTCAGCTCCTACAGATATTCAGCCCGGCGTTCAAAGTTTTCCGATGCAGTAGCGCTGCCCCTGCCTGAGTGGGGCTTCGCGGTCGCTGACCTTGCCCAAGGTTGCGATCAGTCTTTGTCCTCCCGAGAGGATTGCCGGTGGCCAAGAAAGCCGCATCCTTCGCCGCCCTGGGCGGCCTGGTATTTTCCACTGACGCAGGTCGTCATTGCCCGGAATGCAGCAAGCCGGTGGACGCCTGTATCTGCAAACAAACCGTGATCCCGGCCGGTGACGGCATTGCCCGCGTGCGTCGCGAAAGCAAAGGACGTGGCGGCAAGACGGTGACCACCATCACCGGCGTGCCCCTGGCCGAAGACGCGCTCAAGGAGCTGGCGACGACGTTGAAAAAACGTTGTGGCACCGGCGGGGCGCTGAAGGACGGCATCATCGAAATCCAGGGCGATCACGTCGAGCTACTCTTGGCAGAGCTGATCAAGCACGGTTTCAAAGCGAAGAAGTCCGGCGGCTAGCAGCCTCTGTGAAACCCTCAGGCGGCTTGATCCGGCTTCGAGTGTTCTCGACTCCGGCGTCGTCGCCATGGTTTTCACAGAGCCTGTTCATGACCGGTTTCTAAACTCCACGCAGTCAGTGCGGTCTACCGCCGCACTGACGAACCGTCATTTTCATTCTTTAGACTGCGCCGGCCTGCACTTCAGGCGACGCACTCTGACTTCTTTATAGGGGACTTCGATGTCCGTACGACGCACACGTAAAGACGATGGCAGCCAATGGACAGTTGCGGACAGCCGCAGCGTTTACGGGATCCGCCATTGGGGGGCCGGGTATTTCGCGATCAATGAAGCCGGTCGCGTCGAAGTACGTCCGAACGGCCCGAGCAGCTCGCCCATCGATCTGTTCGAGCAAGTCGACCAACTGCGCAAGAGCGGTTTGTCCTTGCCGTTGCTGGTACGTTTCCCCGACATCCTGCAAGACCGTGTCCGTCAGTTGACCGGCGCTTTCGATTCGAACATCGAACGCCTGGAATACCAGAGCAAGTACACCGCGCTGTACCCGATCAAGGTCAACCAGCAGGAAGCGGTGATCGAGAACATCATCGCCACCCAGAACGTCTCCATCGGTCTGGAAGCGGGCTCCAAGCCTGAGCTGCTGGCGGTGCTGGCGCTGGCGCCGAAGGGCGGCACCATCGTTTGCAACGGTTACAAGGACCGCGAATTCATCCGACTGGCGCTGATGGGCCAGAAGCTCGGCCACAACGTGTTCATCGTCATCGAGAAAGAGTCCGAAGTCGGCCTGGTGATCGAAGAAGCCGCCTCGCTGAAGGTCAAGCCGCAGGTAGGTCTGCGCGTACGTCTGTCGTCGCTGGCCTCCTCGAAATGGGCGGACACCGGTGGCGAGAAATCCAAATTCGGTCTGTCGGCGGCGCAGTTGCTGTCGGTGGTCGAGCGCTTCCGTGGCGCCGGTCTGGATCAGGGCATTCGCCTGCTGCACTTCCATATGGGTTCACAGATCGCCAACCTCGCTGACTACCAGCACGGCTTCAAGGAAGCGATCCGTTACTACGGCGAATTGCGCAATCTCGGTCTGCCGGTCGATCACATCGACGTCGGCGGTGGCCTCGGTGTCGACTACGACGGCACCCACTCGCGCAACGCCAGTTCGATCAACTACGACATGGACGATTACGCCGGCGTCGTGGTCGGTATGCTCAAGGAATTCTGCGACGCGCAGAGCCTGCCGCATCCGCACATCTTCTCCGAAAGCGGCCGTTCGCTGACCGCGCACCACGCGATGCTGGTGGTGCAGGTCACTGACGTCGAGAAACACAACGACGAAATCCCGCTGATCGAAAACAAGGAAAGCCTGCCGGAAACCGTGCAGTGGCTGGTGGACCTGCTCGGCCCGACCGACATCGAAATGGTCACCGAAACCTACTGGCGCGCCACTCACTACATGAGTGACGTGGCCGCACAGTATGCCGATGGCAAGCTGACCCTGGCGGAAAAAGCCCTCGCCGAGCAATGCTACTTCGCCGTGTGCCGTCGCCTGCACAACTCTTTGAAAGCGCGTCAGCGTTCGCACCGCCAGGTGCTCGACGAACTCAACGACAAGCTGGCCGACAAGTACATCTGCAACTTTTCGGTATTCCAGAGCCTGCCGGACACCTGGGCGATCGATCAGGTGTTGCCGATCATCCCGCTGCATCGTCTCGACGAAGAGCCGCTGCGCCGCGCGGTGCTGCAGGATCTGACCTGCGATTCGGACGGCAAGATCAACCAGTACGTCGACGAGCAGAGCATCGAAACCAGCCTGCCGGTGCATGCGTTGAACGAAGGCGAAGATTACTTGCTGGGCGTGTTCCTGGTCGGCGCCTATCAGGAAATCCTCGGCGACATGCACAACCTGTTCGGTGACACCGACTCGGTGAACATCTACCAGAACGCCGATGGCAGCGTGTACCACGCCGGTATCGAGACCCACGACACCATCGAAGACATGCTGCGTTACGTGCACTTGTCGCCGGAAGAGCTGATGACCCACTACCGCGACAAGTGCGCCAGCGCGCGCATCAGCGCCAGCGAGCGCACGCAGTTCCTCGATGCTCTGCGTCTGGGCCTGACCCGCTCCTCCTATCTGTCTTCCTGAGACCCGATAGCGTTCCGGCCGGGTTGTCCGATTTTTTTCCGCAAGCTGTGGAAAATTCGGACAACCCGGTGGGACATCTCCTGATTTTTTCACGAAAACCTGTGCTAGCACGGTCAGCAAACTCTTCTGGTCTGCTTTTCGCGTAGGTCATTTCCTAAGTTGTACTTCGCCTCTCTACTCGGCCATGCCTCTCGGCGAGAATCCCCGGCCGCCCCTCCTGTAGAGATCCGCCCATGTTCGATCCAGTCAACGAGCCGTCGTTTCGTCTCGATGTAGCGGGCCTGTCCGACCCCTTCGAAGTTCTCGCCTTTACCGGAAGGGAAGCGCTCAGCGAACCCTTTGTCTTCGAGATCGATGTGGTGATCGACGATCCGCATCTGGATCTTACCAGCCTGCTACACCGTTCCGCGTTCCTGTGCTTCGGCCCGCCCGGCGAGGGTGTGCACGGGCAATTGCACAGTCTCGTCCAGCATGAGCACGGCCATTGCCTGCGTTTGTGTCGAGTACGTCTCGGGCCCAGGCTCGACTGCCTCGACCTGCGTTTGAGCCAGCGCATTTTCAGCGGCCGCTCCGTGCCGCAGATCATCGAACAGGTGCTGCGCGAACATGGCATCGTCGGCCCGCAACGGCGTTTCGACCTGCACAGCGACTACCCGGCCCGCACCTTCTGCACCCAGTACCGCGAATCCGATCTGCAATTACTCCAGCGCCTCTGCGCACAGGCGCGCATTCACTATTACTTCGAGCATCACCGTGACCGGCATTGCCTGGTATTCGGCGACGATCCGACGCGCTTACCGCAGGCAGACGTCGCGCACTATCAGGGCGAGCATGAGCACCGTTGCGTCGCTCCAGGCATACGCCAATGGCAACTGCACGAGGATTCACAGGCCAGCCAGCGCGGACCGAATGCCGAAGGGCACAGCGATCTCTGCGCGCTGCGCAGTGGCCAATGGTTGCCGCTGGACGGCCATCCCTTTATCGAATGCAACCGCCCCTGGTTGCTGACCCGCATCGAACACCGTGCCGATCAGTCTCTCGAACCCCCCTATGGCAATCGCCTGTTCGCCGCCGCGCGGGCGCCAGTCTGTGCGCTCGCCGCGATGCAGCCCCAGCAACGCATGCACAGCCTGCAGCGTGCCTGGGTGGTCACCGTCGATGAGCCGCAACCTGATTGCTCGCGGCCGGTGGCGGTGCAATTCGACTGGCTCTATCAGGGCGAGGGCGCAGCGCCCAGCCATTGCTGGCTGCCGCTCGCGCCAACCCTGAGCGATTTGCCTTCGGCGGCGCTGGCCGATGGCGTGGAGGTGGTGGTGAGTTTTCTTGAAGGCGATCCCGATCAGCCGATGGTCAGTGGCGTCCTGCAGCCCTCGCTGTTGCCAGAGGATGCGGTCGGGGAGGATGCGCTGTCAGCGCTGCCGGAACTGCTGGTGAGTGATGGGTTGCAGCAACTGTTGCAGTCTGGCGAGCCGTTGCTGTTGCTGTGCATGATGCCGGGAGGAGGCAGCTTCAATCACTGCGCCGAGTCCGTATGCAGTTGCCGGCTGTTGACCGCGCTCGATCAGAGCAGCGCAAGATGAGCGGCGCGGCGCTTGAGCCTATGGCGCAATGGTTGTTGCTCGACACCCCGGACGCGTCACATGCCTTGCTGACCTTGCGTCAGGGGTTTGCCGACGTGCAGCGTCACCGGTTGTTCGACGGCACCGAATTTCAACCGGTCAGTGAGCACGGCCCGGTCCTCGTTGATTTGCGTGAAAGTCCGGCATTGACGGCCTTGTGCCTGCGCGACCCGGACACCTGGCGCGGCCTGTTGCTGAGCTGCGAAATACCGGCGCAGCAGCTGATCGACCACTTGCAGCGCATGCTCACGGTCTCGTTCGGTTTGAATCATCGGGCCTTGCTCAGCTATTACAACCGCCAGACCGCCAGCTACTTCTTCGATGCCTGTGACGCCGCGCAACTGAGCCGCTGGCTCGGGCCGATCCGTCAGCTGCGCTGGTTTGGTGGTACCTGGGCCGACCGCGCCATCGGCAGTCAGGGCTGGCAGCAACTGCGTAATCCCGGCCTGCTCGTCGAACCGCTGGGCATCGAGGAAAGCCTGACCCGGCGCCAGCGCGAACGCCTGCAAACCTGCCTGCTGGAGCAGCATATCTGGCGTTGGTGCCAGTCCCTCAGTGCCGATTACCAGACGATCTCTGTGCATGTGCAACAAGGCCTGGCGCTGGGTTTCAGTGATCGCGCGGTGCTCGATGGCTGGCTCTGGTTGCGGCTGTTGCATCCACGCGCCGTGCTGGTTGCGCCGCCGGCCGGTCTGACCCAGCAGGAACGGCTCGATCATCTGCGTCGGCAGTGGGGCGCGGCGGACTGATTTTTCTGATCAGTGAGCCTTGCCGCTGAACCAGCCATCGCTGCGTTTCAGCCACAGGGCTTGCGCGCCGAGGGTCACGCTGCGCAAGACCATGAACAGCAGAAAAGATATCCACAGACCGTGATTGCCCAAGGTCTGCAAGAACCAGGCGAACGGCAGCAACAGCAGCACCGTCAGGAGCATGCCATTGCGCATTTCCCGGGCGCGGGTGGCGCCGATGAACAGACCGTCGAGCAGATAGCTCCACACCGCAATCAACGGCAGCACGGCGAGGTAGGGCAGGTAGACGAAAGCAGTGTCGCGCACGCTCTGGATATCGGTCTGCATTTCGATGAACAAGTGCCCGGCGAAGAGAAACAGCGCAGCGAAGCCGAGGCTGGCGATCAGTGACCAGCCGCCGGCCACTACCAGCGAACGGCGCAGGGCCAGTCGATCCCGCGCGCCGATGGCATGGCCGCACAAGGCTTCCACCGCATGGGCCAGTCCATCGAGGGCATGGGCCGTCAGCAGCAGGCCGTTGAGCAGCAGCGCATTGGCCGCCACGGTCGCATCGCCGAGCCGCGCGCCTTGCACGGTGATCAGGAAAAACACCGATTGCAGGGCGAGGCTGCGGATGAAGATGTCACGGTTGACCGCCAGCAGCGGGCGCCAGCTCTGCCAGACTTTCAGCGCCGACCAGATGATCTGCCCCGGATAGGCGCGCAACGCCGTGCGCGTCAGGTACAGGCCGAGCAGTGCGCCGCTCCATTCGGCAATCACCGAAGCGCGCGCGGAACCGACTACGCCCCAGTCCAGGCCGATGACAAACCACAGGTTGAGGACGATGTTGATCAGGTTGGTGCTCAGCAGAATCGCCAGCGGCGCCCGTGCGTTCTGCGTGCCGAGGAACCAGCCGACCAGCGCGTACGTCGCTAGCGCGGCGGGCAGACCGAACAGGCGCGTGTGGAAAAACTCCCGGGTCAGTTGCTCCAGTTCCGCCGACGGCTGCATGAAATGCAGCGCAACGCCGCTGAGCGGCACGCCGAGACAGCCGAGCACGATGGCCAGCCCCATCGCCAGCAACAAGCCCTGCAAGAGAATCTGCCGCAACGCCGCACCATCGCTGCGCCCGGCAGCCTGGGCGGCAAAACCTGTGGTGCCCATGCGCAGAAAGCCCATCGCCCAGGCCAGAAAGGTGTACAGACTCGCGCCGACCGCCACCGCGCCCAACTGATGGGCATGCGGCAGGTGGCCAATGACAGTGCTGTCGACCAGCGCCACCAGCGGCACGGAAATATTGGAAAGGATCATCGGCGCGGCGAGCGCCCAGACCTTGCGGTGAGTCGGGCGGTCGCGCCAGTCGGTAATCAGAGAGGACATGCAGGCTCCTTGGGGGAGCGGGGATTGTAGCGGTAGAAGCACCCTCATCGGAACGCCGCCCGCCCAGCCCTCTCCCAGAGGGAGAGGGGGCCGATCTTCGTCGCTCTCAAGCGTGAGTTCGACTCGATATTTCAGGTCGGCGGAGAATGTCAAAGCAACGCGGTTCCCCTCTCCCTCCGGGAGAGGGTTAGGGTGAGGGGATTTTGAAGCGCTAGTGAATGATCCAGCTCAACAACCACAACCCCAACAGCAACCAGATGATCCCGGCAATGATCGACGCATTCATGAATGCCCGAATCGCCGACCACAACAGCATCAGGCCAACAATCAGCGCGATGATGCTGATGATCGAAGTGTCCATTCCCAGCGTCTGCGCCAGACCGTCGACAAAGTTGCTGCCGGCATTGCTGAGCATATTGAACAGGCCGCTGAGGCCATCGACGATAAAGCGGATGACCGAACCGAGTGCCTGGCCGAGCCATTCGAAAAAGCTTTCTACACGCATGTGTGCATCCCTGATGAAAGAGCTGAGCCTTGGGCCACACCGAGGGCGGCCGAGTTCCCTGCATGATAGAAGGTTTGCCCGGATCATGTGTGGGAGCGAGCCTGCTCGCGAAGGGGGCGTGTCAGGCAAATCCGGTCTGGATGATCCACCGCCTTCGCGAGCAGGCTCGCTCCCACATTAGTTCACCTGCGCCCTTGCCTTCGGTGGGTATCCCCCCGAAGCTATGCGTCTTCAGGAGAGCCCGATGAACCTTGTTGAACTGACCGAACGCCTGCACGCCATTCGTGACCGCAATGACTGGCGGCAATTTCACAGCCCGAAAAACCTCGCCATGGCCGCCAGCGTGGAAATGGCCGAGCTGGTGGAAATCTTCCAGTGGCTGACAGAAGACCAGTCGCGCCAGTTGCCGGCGGACAAACTCGCCCACGCCGGCCAGGAAGTCGGCGATATCGTCCTGTATCTGTTGCTGCTGTGCAGCGAACTGGGCCTGGACATGAACGAAGTGGTGCGCGCCAAGCTCGCCGACAGCGAACGGCGGTTCAGCTGATGAGCGACCGTCATTTCGATCAGTTGGCCACGCGCTTCGCCGAAAAAATCTACGGCGGCGCCAAAGGCGCGATTCGCCTCGCGGTGTTGCAGGCCGACCTGAGCGAGGCCTTGCCGGATCGTCCGTTGCGCGTACTGGATATCGGCGGGGGGCTTGGGCATATGTCGCTGTGGCTGGCCGAGCGCGGCCATGACGTCACCTTCACCGAGCCGGCCGAACCGATGCTCGAAGGCGCGCGCCAGCGGTTTGCCGAAGCCGGACAAACCGCGACATTCATTCAGGCGCCATGGCAGGAACTGCTCGGCCAGCTCACCGAGCCCTACGATCTGGTGATCTGCCACGCGGTGCTGGAATGGCTCGCCGAGCCCCACGCGATCCTGCCGGTGCTGCATCAATTGACCAAGCCCGGCGGCTGGCTGTCGCTGGCGTTCTATAACCGTGATGCGCTGATCTATCGCAATCTGCTCAAAGGCCATTTCAAGAAGATGCGCAAGAACGTCATGGCCGGCGAAAAGCAGAGCCTGACCCCGCAACAGCCTCTCGACCCACGGGAATTGGCAACGCAACTCGCCGGAATGTGGCAGGTCGAAAGTCAGAGCGGCGTACGGGTATTTCACGATTACATGCCGGTGGAATTCCAGGCCCGCGCCGAACTGGCGGATTTGCTGGAAATGGAACTCGCGCACCGTCGTCACCCAGGCTTCGCCGGGCTTGGGCGTTACTTGCACTGGATCTGCCGGCCGATCTGAGCGGAGCGCGACATGAAAGCTCAATGCGGGTTATTGCTGATGTGTCTGGGGTTGGCCGCCTGTCAGGGCAGCAACCCCTACGTGGCGCAGTCGCGGCCCTTGCCGCCGGCACCGCCGCAAGCTGCCACCACCTTCGACCGCAGCGCCTACCCGGCGCCGCCGCGTGATTACGGGCGCTATCGCAACTGGGCCTGGCTCAACGGCCAGTTGCCACCGGGCACGGCGTGGGCCGACTCGGCGCAAGTGGCCGAGGCGGTCAGCAATGCCCTCGACCAGCGCGGCTTGCGGCCAATGCGCGACAACCGCCCGGCCGACCTGCTGGTCAGCGCCGATCTGCATCTGGAAACCCGCTTGCGGCAGGTTCGCGACGATTACGGCTACTACGGCGGATACGGCGGCTATGATCGGTATGGTCGCGGTTACGGCATGTACAACAGCGTGCCGATCGTGCGCACCTATCAGGAGCAAGTCGTGGTAGTGCGGGTCGATCTGTTCGACGCCGGCAGCGGTCAGCCGGTGTGGAGCGCCAGCGCCGAAACCGGCACCCAGGGCAATCAGATCGAACGCGCCGACGCGATCCGCGAGGCTGTGGAAAAAGCCATGGCGGCGTATCCTCCCAGCTGACTTCGTGTCAGCAGGTTCATGTCTTCACCCGGAGAAAAATCATGTTCCGCCGTCTCGCTCTACTCGCTTTTGCCGCGCTGCTCAGTGCCTGCGCTGCCAACCAGGTCAATCACGACTTCGACGCCAGCCGCGACTTTGCCGCGTATCGCAGCTGGAGCTGGAAAGATCCGGCCCTGCAATATCGTCCCGATGACCCGCGCATCAAGAGTGACCTGACCGAGCAGCGCATCCGCCAGGCGGTGTCCGATCAACTCGATCAGCGCGGTTTGCGCCCGGCCGCTGGCGGCGTCAAAGGTGATCTGAATGTGCAGACCTACCTGATCGTCGAGGACCGGCAGCAGCAGGTGACGACCAATTACGGCGGCGGTTGGGGCGGCCCGTGGAACGGCTACTGGGGCGCGCCGATGTACAACGAAACGCGCAACATCACCTACAAGGTCGCGACCATTCAGATCGACCTGCTCGACGGCAAGGACGGCAAACTGGTCTGGCGCGGCAGCGATGAACAAATGCTCAGCAGCCGGCCGAATCCGGCCGATCGCAGCAATGCCATTCGCGAGACCGTCGCAAGGATTCTGGCCAACTATCCACCGCGTTGAATGAACGGCCCTTTTCCCGCCCGGACGCAAATCCCCTGTAGGAGCTGCCGAAGGCTGCGATCTTTTGATTTTCAGAGGCAAGATCAAAAGATCGCAGCCTTCGGCAGCTCCTACGGTGGTTTGCCATGCCAACAGCGCATTGTCGGCAGCCGCGTCTACACTCATTTTCACCAACGCAGGTAGCGCTCGGCACTGCGCCGGCAAAGGAGTGCGCCATGTCGCGAGGATCGCAATGCAACGGCCCGGCGCGGCAACGCGGGGCGATCGGCTTGATGGCGGCCGCCACTTTGAGCCTGGCGCTGGTGATGATGTTGCTGGTGGTCGACAGCGGTCGCCTGTACATGGAACAGCGCAAATTGCAGCGGGTAGTGGATACCGCCGCCCTCGAAGCCGTCAGTCGCGGCGGCAATTGCCTGCCCGGGCTGACCGCCGCCAGTTACGCCGGGCAAAGTGCGCTGCGCAATGGCTACCTCGTCGATGCGAACAACACCCTCGCCACCACCTGCGGCACGCTGGCAACCGCTGCCAGGGGTTTGCGCAGTTTCACCGTCGATGCCACACAAGCGGCTGCGGTGAAAGTCGCCGCCAGCCGCACGGTCACCAGCAGTTTTGCCGGCGGTGTGCAGGCGCTGTTCAGCGCCACACCGGTGAGCCTCAACACCACGCTCAACGCGTCGGCAGTGGCCGCCAAACCGCAGCCGACCGTCGCCCAACTGAATATTCGCAGCACCCTCGCCAGCATCGACACGGCGCAGTCGAACATCCTCAATCCGTTGTTTTCCGGGCTGCTCGGCGGCAACCTCAACCTCTCCGCAGTGGGCTGGGACGGTTTGCTGCACACCGATATCAACCTGCTCAAATACCTCGATCAACTGGCGATCGACCTCAACGTCGGCGCCGGCAATTACACGCAGTTGCTCAATACCCAAGCGACCGTGACGCAACTGATTCAGGCAGCGGCGACGGTGGTGCAGCTCAACGGCGCGACCGCGCAGGTGGTCACCGCGCTGGGCCAGTTGCAGGTCGCCGCGATCAACGCGGCGCCGGTCAGACTCGGCGAGATCCTGCAACTGCAGACCGGCACTACGGCGGCGGGGCTGGATGCCAATCTGCAATTGCTGCAACTGGTGCAAGGCGTGGTGCAACTGGCCAACAGCAAAAGCGCGGTGGCGGCGACCTTGCCGGTCAACGTGCTGGGGCTGGCCGGTGTCACGGTGCGGGTGAAGGTGATCGAGCCGCCGCAGTTCTCGGCGATTGGCGATCCGGCGCGGGCCAAGGCCGATCCGTTGGGACCGGAGCGGATTTATGTGCGCACCGCGCAAATTCGTACGCTGTTGTCGGTGAATTTGCCGGTTTTGTCCGGCGTTAGCGGATTGACAAGCGCCGTGACGGGGTTGGTTGGCGGATTGACCTCGACGCTCAATGCCGCGCTGAGCCTTAATCTTGTCGCGGTATTGAGCTCGGTTGTCTGCATCGGCTGCCACCAATTGGACCCGCTATTATTTCCATCACCGAAAATCGACATCAGCCTGGATGCCGGCGGGGCGAAAAGTTATGTCACAGATTATCGTTGTCCGGCGGGATCTACAGGCACCAAGAGCCTGACTGCACATACCGTCACCTCGATCGCTGATCTCAAACTGGGCGAGATCGACGCTGCCCAAGCGTTTTCTTCTTCGGCCATGCCAACGGTTACACCGTTGCCGCTGATCGATCTGGGCATTGCCACATGCTATCGACTGGCCGGTCTCGGCAGTTGCGACCCAGGCAGCCATGTGACCTTCGGCGCCGGAGGCATCGCCCTCAAACTCGACACCAGCGTCGCGCAAACCACGCAAAATCTGCTGTTCTCCAGCACCACACCCTTCGCCACCCCGGCCAACCTGAAACTGCCGCCGAGCGTGCTGCCCGCCGCGCCGGCCAGCAACATCGTCGGTAGCCTGGCGAATACCTTGTCCGGCATCAACCTGATCGTCTACAAACCCGTGGGCAGCAATCCGCTGGGCGCTATCGTCACCGGTGTGGCTTCGCTGATCAGCGATGTCAGCAATCGCTTGTTGCCGGTGGTCACCGGTTTGATCAGCCCCTTGCTCGACCCGCTGCTGAACAATCTGCTGAAGGGGCTGGGCATCAACCTGATGAACACCGAGGTGGGCGCCAACATGACCTGCGGGCAGACCGGCAAGGCTTACCTGGTGATCTGATCGTCCGTCGCAATTGGCAGTTCGATACAGAAGCGCGCGCCCTCTGTTGAATTGCGCACGCTCAACTGGCCGCCCATGTTGGCGATGATGCCGTAGCTCACGGACAAGCCCAGGCCTGTGCCGACGCCGATCGGTTTGGTGGTGAAAAACGGCTCGAAAATCCGCTCGAGCAAACGCGGATCGATACCACCGCCATTGTCCTCGACCCACAGCCGCACGCTTTCCTCGTCACGCTCGGCGTAGATCGAAATCCACGGCTTGAACGCTGAGTCGCTGTCGCGTTTGCCAAGCAGCGCGTCGCGGGCGTTGACCATCAGGTTGATCAGCACCTGTTCCAGCTGATCGACGTGGCCGCGCACCTGCGCCTCGAAGCCGGTCGCGCTGATGCGCAGATCGACACCCTTGCCGCGCATGCCCTCGGCCAGCAGCGACAGCGTGCCTTCGATTGCCTGCGCCGGATTGAACAGTTGCTGCTCGATTTCCGAGCGTCGACCGAACACACGCATGTGGTCGACCACTTTCGCTGCGCGTTGCACCTGGGCATCGATGCGCTTGAGTTTGTCGGTCAGATAATCAACCTGCACATCACCGTTGCCCAGACGCTTGAGCACGTTGACGATGGCCATGCGCATCACATTCAAAGGCTGATTGATCTCGTGGGCGAGGCCGGTGGCCATTTCGCCGAGGGTGGCCATTTTCGCGCTTTGCGTCAGTTGCTGTTGCGAGCGGCGCACCTCGGTGTTGTCGCGGCCCACGGCTTGCACTTCGATCAACTGGCCGCGCTCGTCGAACACGCCGCGATCCGACCAGACCCACCAGGCGTGGTCGCGTCCGGGTAATTGCAGGCTGATTTCTGCGGTGCTCACTGGTTGCTCCGGAGTCAGCTGGCTCAGGCGCTGCACGAAAGCGCTGCGCTGTTCCTCGGACATCCAGCCACCCAGATCTACCCCCGGCAGTTGTTCCGGGGTGCATTCCAGATAAGTCGCCAACGGTCGGTTGCCAAAGATCAGCGTCAGGTCCGGGCGGTATCGGCAGATCATTGCCGGCGAATCCTCGACCAGAATCCGGTAGCGCTCTTCGCTTTGCCGCACCTGCTCGGCGGCAAGCGTCGCGTCGGTGACATCCAGCCACAGGCCCACCGCCTCGACCGGCAGACCGAGATCATTGCGCAGCAATTTCGCCTCATCGAGCAGCCAGTGGTAATCGCCGCGACTGTCACGCAGGCGATAACGCGCACGCACCGAACCTTCGCGCAGCAACTGGCGGTTGCGCTGAAAATACAGTTCACGGTCGTCGGGATGCACGAGCTCGACCAGTGCTGCTGCGTCGCAGTCTTCCAGCGTCCAGCCGAGCAAGGGTTGCAGGCTGGCGCTAAAAAATGCCGGGACCAGCGCACCTTCTGCATAGCGCTGCATGTGGATCACCGCCGGCGAACTGGCGATCAGATTATCCAGCCGCGCATGGGCAGCGGCGGCGCGCTGTTGTTGATTCTGGATATCGCTGATGTCGAGCATGAATCCGACCAGACGCCGATGCTCACCGGTGCCGCTGACCTGGCCCTGAATCCGGTACCACGTCGCGTTTGCGCCGAGCTCCGCGCGGTGCAAGCGCACGCTCAGGGTCAGCGCTTCGCCTTGCAATTGCAGGGCGCGCAGACGGCTGCGCAGCTCGTCGCGGTCGGCGGGATGGAACAGTCGCAGCCAGTCTTCCACCGCCAGTGTGCGGTCGCTGAGGCCCAGTGCCGAGGCCAGTGACGGCGCCAGTGCAATCTGCCCGTCGGCACTGATTTCCCACCAGCCGGTACCGAGCAGGTGTTGCAGGGAATCGAGACGCTCCATCGATTGCACATGGCGCTGCTCGCGCAAGCGGCTGAGCAGCGGCCCGGCCAGCGCACCGGCCAGGGTCAGCCAGTCGCGATCGGTCAGCCATGGCGCGATGTTGTCGACCGTATAAAACCCGCAGAGCAGCCATGCGACCACGCCTTGATCGTTGCTGTAGGGCACGGCGAACCCGTTGGCATTGCCGAACGTAGCCTGCAATCGCGAGTGTTCATAGCGGCCCTGCGGTCCTGCGAGACGTTGCGGCGCGCTGCCGTTGAGGCTGTCCAGTGGCGTGCCCAGTGGCTGGCCGTTTTCCCACAGTTGCGGGGCATCGTGGCCGCGAAACTGCTGATGAATCTGCCAGCCCTGAGCCTGTTCATCGAGTAAAGCCACCGCCAGGCAGGGGATGTGCCAGCGCTGAGCAATGGCCTGCAATTGTTCGCCGAGCACCGTCGGCAAACGCGTCAGGCTGCATGTGCGCAGACGATCGCTGACCTGCGCAGCGAGAGTCTGGCAGGCGTCGCGGTCGCGCGCTTGCTGGCGTTCGAGCAGCAGGTCGGCAATGTCGAGCATCTGCAGCACCCAGCCGTCCCCCAGCGGTTGCACCCAACCGCGCAGGTGCAGTGGCTGGTCATTCAGGCCGGGGAAGTCGAGATCGAGCAATTGTCCGTGCCAGTCCCGCGGCTGACCTTCGATGGTCAGCAGGCTATGCGGCAGCAGATAGGCGCTGAGCGGCAACGGTTGGTCGTTGAGTTTGTGCTGGGCGAGCAAATGCCGCAGCGGGCCGGCAATCTGCAACACGTCGCCGTTGCCATCCAGATACAGATGCAACCCGGTGGGCGGCGCGCCGAGAGGGTCTGGCAAATCTTGGGCGGCGGTAGGGGCACGCTTGAGCAAACGCCCGAAAAGCTTATCGCCGGCGGTCAAAATTGCAGGCTCGAACGCGCGGTCAGGTGCGTGGGCAGATTGGGCACCGTGCCAATGCCCGGCAGTACCAGAAACGGCATGATCTGATTGAGCTTGCTTACCGGGTAATTGACGCTGACGGTCAGGGTGCCAGTCCCCGCGTCGTACGCCGAACTGGTATCGGTGCCGACCACCAGATTCAAGGCCGAGGGCAGCCATTGCAATTGCTGGGTCAGCGCGGCATTGGCGGTGTTGACCACCACCGTCGAGTAGTTCGGCGTGGTCGGGTCCACCGCGACACTGCGGCGTACGGCTTCGGCGGTGGCCTGGTTGAACGATTGCATCATCACGAAGGGCAAGCCGTAGCTGACCAACCCATAAAACACCGCGAAAAAGATGATGAACACCAAAGCGAATTCGATCGCCACCGCACCTTTTTGCGACCTGCGAAAGCCGTTTTTCATGCGTGCGTCTACCCTGACTGTCACTGCGTAGTATCAGCATAGAATCATTCAGCCAAAACGGACGGCTTTTAGCGCATGCAGATTTCTCTTGTTCTGATCTGGTTGGCGATCTGTGCTGCGCAAGATGCCCGGCAGCGGCGCATTTCCAACGTGTTGACCCTGGGCGTTGGTGCGCTGGCGCTGGTCTGGTTGCTGGCGACCGGCAGCACCTGGCTGGGCGCCGACGCGGGGCAGGGCGGCTGGGCTTGTCTGATCGCTTTGCTACTGACGCTGCCGGGTTATTTCCTCGGCCGGATGGGCGCTGGCGATGTGAAATTAATGACAGCCCTGGGTCTTGCGACGAACGGCGTATTCGTTCTTGGCGCGTTTATCGGCGCGGGCGTGGCCAGCGTGCTCTGGCTGCTGCTCGCGCCAAAACTCTGGCCCTATATGGGTCAAGGGCTTAGAGAGCATGTGCGGCATCTCGCGCCAGACAAGTCAAAAAAGCTGCCATTTGCGCCGTTCGTGCTGATCGGCTTGGTGCTTTCGCTGTACTGGATCAGCTAGTCGCGCGGTGCCACTAGTCCTATGTACATAGTCGGAAAGTGGGTCTACTTTCAATTCAGGCGAATACGCCACCAAAGTGCAGGAATCGTCAGCGTTGGCCCGAGCAATGGAGTGGTTCGTGAACAAGCCTAATGCGGTAAAAATTCTCGTGGTCGATGATCAGCCGCTGATCGTCGAAGAACTCTGTGAGTTTCTTGAGAGCAGTGGCTATCGGTGCGTGCCGTGCGACTCCAGTCTTGAAGCCATCGAGCTGTTCAGGGCGGACCCGGACATCGGTCTGGTGCTGAGTGATTTGCACATGCCGGACATGGATGGCATCGAGCTGATCCAGGCGTTGCAGCGGCTGGCCGGCAAGCAGCGGGTGTTCGAGGCGATCATGCTCACCGGGCGCGCCGACAAGCAGGATGTGATCAAGGCGCTGCGTGCGGGGATTGCCGATTACTATCAGAAGCCGATTGATCTGGCGGAGTTGCTCGAAGGCGTGCAGCGCCAGGAACTGGCTTTGCAGGAACGGCAGAAGAATCTGCATCTGGGGCATCTGAATCAGAAGTTGCAGTTTTTGTCAGAGTCGATTGATGACCTTTATCAGGACCTGGACAAGGTGCGGCGCTCGCCTGCGCCGGTGGTGAGTGATGGTGAGCCTGAGTCCGTGGAGATGCCGGCGGTGTTCAGTCAGTTGTCGCCCCGGCAGTTGGATGTGGCGCGGTTGGTGGGCAAGGGGCAGACCAATTATCAGATTGCCTGTGAGTTGGGGATTACCGAGAACACGGTGAAGTTGTATGTGTCGCAGGTGCTGCGGTTGACGCATATGCATAATCGGACGCAGTTGGCTTTGGCGCTTTCGCCTGGCAGTTCGGCGGGGCGGCAGCGGGTTACGGCGCATTGACTTGGCGGCCTTTGGGCCGACCATGTTCTTGGGGTTTTGGGTGAATATCCGTTTTTTTGGGTGTTGCTGATTACGGTTTCGCCCTTACGGCGAGTCCCTTTTGGCAAACGCCCCAAAAGGAACCAAAAGGTCTTCGCCCTGACGTTCGGCCCACTCGCTGGGGCTCGGGGTTCCTTCGCTGCGGGATCGATCCGAGCGCAGCGTCTCCGGTTTGCTTCGCTGCACCTCCACCCGCTGTGTTCGACTTCGTCGAACGGTCGCTGCGCTCCCACGCCCGGATCAATCCCTCCGCTCAGCCTGCCGACGGGCTCCCAGATCAAGATCAAAAGCGGGACTCGAGCTAACGCTCATTGTTTTGAGTGGTGAAAAGCATGCGGTGTCTGGCTTTGGTTTTGTGGTGGATTTTCCCCTCATCGGAACGCCGCCCGCCCAGCCCTCTCCCGAGGGAGAGGGAGCCGATTTGTGAGTTGTTCAAAATCTGCATTCGACTCGGTATCTCAGGTTGGCATACCTCATCCAAACAACCCGGTCGGTCCCCTCTCCCTCTGGGAGAGGGCTAGGGTGAGGGTGCTTTTGATCTGTTTGAAACGTCGCATTCAACTCGCTCTCTCAAGTCGATGTACTTTGCACAAACAACTCGATCGGTCCCCTCTCCCTCTGGGAGAGGGCTAGGGTGAGGGTGCTTTTGATCTGTTTGAAACGTCGCATTCAACTCGGGCTCTCAAGTCGATGTACTTTGCACAAACAACTCGATCGGTCCCCTCTCCCTCTGGGAGAGGGCTGGGGTGAGGGTGCTTTTGATCTGTTTGAAACGTCGCATTCAACTCGCTCTCTCAAGTCGATGTACTTTGCACAAACAACTCGATCGGTCCCCTCTCCCTCTGGGAGAGGGCTGGGGTGAGGATGCTTTTGATCTGTTTGAAACGTCGCATTCAACTCGGGCTCTCAAGTCGATGTACTTTGCACAAACAACTCGATCGGTCCCCTCTCCCTCTGGGAGAGGGCTAGGGTGAGGGTTTGCTTTTGATTTTGATTGTTTAAATCTGTGGCCGATTTGCCAGAACCTTCCCACAAGGTTTTCAGGTTGTCCGTCGGACGTCGGGTCACTAGTCTCTGGCTGTCGTCGAACCTTCGGCGATCGGGTGTGAGAACCCTGCTACTTATGGTCATCCAGTATCTGTGCACGCATAATCGCCGCCAGCTTGTCCGCTGTCTGCAATGTGTCATGGCGGCTGTGTGCGGGCAGACTTCGGTCTGGCCGGGTGTCCATAACCGGTATTCTCACCCCGCATACAGTTGCCACCTTTTGCCCCGTGAGAATGGTATTTGGGTCGCACCGCAGATTTTGGAGAGCCGTTTTAATGGACAAACTGATCCCAGACCCACCCCCATCCCCCACCACGCCACTCGAAGACGCCATGCGCGCCGACGATCTTGTGAAAAACCGCGAAGCGATAAAACGCGCGCTCGATTTCTACCTCTGTCCCGAACCCGCAAAACCACACCCGCCCAGCACGCTGTTCATGGTGGTGCCCAATGTCGATACCGAAAGCCTGTTGGCGCACGCCTGTGAGTCGCTGGCGTCAGCGAATGCCATGGCGAGTAATTTCGCTGGCGAGTTGAGCGGGTTTCAGCGCAGCACGGCGTTAGCGATTCAGCAGATTGTCATGCTGGCCGAGCTGGCCGTGAATCGGGCGCTGGATCGGGTTGATCCGCAGACCTGAAACCGCGTTATCGTTCTTCGCGAGCAGGCTCGCTCCCACAGCAAGCACACGGTCGACTGTGGGAGCGAGCCTGCTCGCGAAGGGGCCCTCAAGGTCACCACCAAACTAATTCTTGCTCTCGATCTTCCCGCCCGCATCCGGATCATAAAAATCCGGGATCTCGTACTGGTATTTCTTTAGCCAGCGCTGCATCGCCAGTTCGCGTTCGGTGGCGGTGGCGCTTTGGGGTTTGGGTGAGGCAGCTTTGTTGCGGCTTTGCAGGACCAGCCAACCTTCGGTTTCCTGCTGCTGCGCTGAAGCGGGGCCTGCGTCGATGGCGTGGGCGCTGAGGGGCAGGGTGAGCAGGGTCAGGTAGCACAGGCCTTTGCGGATGGTCATGGCTGTCTCCTATTCGAGCGTCGGCGGTAGCGGGTCGATGAAGGCTGCGACGCGATCGCCGGGTGTGGTTTTGGCGTTGGCCGGGGCCTTGAGTTTTTCTGCGCGTTGCTGCGCTTCGGTGAATTGTTCCGGGGTCAGTTTCGAGCGGCTGACGATCTCGGCGGCCTGTTGCCAGTCGTTCTGGTAAAGCAGCAGGGCGACCATGTTCAGCGTCGCCAGTTGATTGTTCTGGCTCAGTTCGATGGCGGTGAGGAATTCGAATCTAGCTTCGTTGAGGCGCAGCTGGTTGAGGTAGACCACGCCGAGGTCGTTGCGGATTTTCTCGTCGGTGGGCGCCAGGCGCGCGGCGCGTTGCAGGTGGGCCTGGGCCTGGCCGTTGTCGCCGCGGGCGGCGTAGACCTGGCCGAGGCCGTGTTCGGCCTGGGCGGTGAGGCAGCCGCCGAGCAGGCTGCGGTAGAGCGGCTCGGCTTCGCTGCGGCCGAGCAGGCGATAGACCTTGGCCTTGCGCAGGCGCACTTCGCTGAGGTTGTCCGGCAGGCTTTGCAGGTTGGCGAGGCTGGCGTGGAGCTTGCCGTCGCTGGCCAGATCATCGGCGAGGTTCAGCGACAGTTCCTGCTCCGAGGTCAGTTTGCTGCAGCTGGACGGCGACAGCAGCGAGGTCCACGGCGCCTGGCCATCCGTGGCGCAACCGCTGAGCAGCAACAGGCTTGCCATGACTATCAGTACTTTCATCAAACGCTCTCCATGAGCCAAGGTCAGTTTGCGAACGCGCGGGCGATTGCGATGAAGCCCGGGCCGGCCAGTACGATCAGCAGGGCGGGAAAGAGAAACAGCATCATCACCACCGACATCTTCGCCGACATTTTCGAGATGTATTCCTGCAGTCGGGTCAGGCGTCGGTCATCGAGTAATTGCTTGAGCGCCAACAGCGATTTCATCGCCCCGCCGCCCTGGTGGATCAGTTGCTGGAGGATCACGCAGGTGTCGGTGAATTCGTCCACCGCGAGCATCACCGCGGTCTTGTTCAGCTCCTGACCCAGCTCCAGGCCGGAGTCGACGCGGCTGAGGATCAGGCGCAGTTCGCTGGTCAGTTCCGGCAGCAGTTTCTGCGCTTCGACGCTGAGCACTCGCAAGGCTTGTTCAACCGCCATGCCGGATTCGAAGAGGATGCGCAGCAGCGGAATAAACGTGGAGATTTCCACCGCGATGATTTTTTGCCGGCGGGCGGCGGCGTAGGCGAGCAGGCGTTTGGGCAGCAGATAGCCGCCGCCAGCGGCGAACATTGGCACCATCCAGCGATGGCTGATCTGCGGGAAAAACACTTCCTGCAGAAAGATCGCCAGCCCCAGCGCGAGCAGCGGCGTGCCGATCTGGCAAGCGGCGAAGAGCGCGCGTTCGTTGGCGCGGCGCCAGCCGAGGCGGCCGAGCAGGGTCTGGGTTTCGCTGTCGATGCTCACCGAACGCCGGCCGAAACGGCTGTTGCCCAGCGCACGCAGCCAGTGGCCGAAACGGTTCTCCCGCACCAACTGGCCCTGCAAGCGCTGATGCACCTGACGCACGCGGCGGCGCTCGGTGAGCAGGTGATTGCCCACCAATAACAGCGAACCGAGCAGCAACAACAACGCCGCGAGCCAGACCATCTCAAACGCTCCGCAACATGCGCCACAGCGCCAGACTGCCGAGCACCTGCAACGCGGCGGCGCTGAGCAGCATGGTCTGGCCGCTTTCGTCATTCCACATGCCAAGCATGTAGCCGGGATTGGTCAGCATGAAATAGCTCACCAGAATCAGCGGCAGCAAACCCAGCACCCAAGCGGTCATGCGGGTTTCCCCGGTCAGCGCGCGCAGCTGTCGGGCGCCCTGATCGCGCTCGCGAATCAGTTTGATCAGGTTCTCCAACAGCTCACTGGCGTTGCCGCCGTAGCGATGATTGACCTTCAGGCCGAGGGCGAACATGCGCAGTTCATCCTGCTCGTAGAGTTCGGCAAAATCGCTGACCGCGTCCGGCAGATTTACCCCCAATTGCACGTTGCGCTGGACCCGGCCCATGGCCGCTTGCAACGGATCCTCGCTGGCCTCGATACCGCTCAGCACTGCATCGCTGAGGGTGCGCCCGGATTTGAGGCTGCGCACGATGTGGTCGAGCAGTTGCGGCAATTGTTCGATCATGCGGCGGATCCGCCGTCGGTAGCGGACCGCGATGA
This sequence comes from Pseudomonas moraviensis subsp. stanleyae, assembly GCF_036283065.1. GTDB lineage: Bacteria > Pseudomonadota > Gammaproteobacteria > Pseudomonadales > Pseudomonadaceae > Aquipseudomonas > Aquipseudomonas stanleyae. The sequence continues at coordinate 6,431 of NZ_JAADJI010000001.1, read as the reverse complement.
ACAGCCGCAACGCCACGGGCGGGACGATCAACATGATCAGCAGACCGACCCAACTGGCGAGCAGAAATCCCAAACCCATGGCAACCGCCCACAGGCTCAGCCACAGGCCGAAGCGCTCGCTCGGCCGACCCAGGCCGGCACGCAGAAACATGCGTTCCAGCCCCACCCACCTGGTGTGCTCGACGGCCAGTTGCGGTTGCCCGGCGGCGAGGCGGTTGAGGACTTTTTCCGTCGCGGTCTTGCGCAGGCCTTGCAGGAACAGATAAATCGACAGCCCGAGCAGCGTCAGGCAGATGGCGATAAGAATGATCGGTCCCAGCATCTGCGTGCTCCTCGCTGTCAGCCCAGGTGAGCGTCGTGGCGCAGCTTGTCGCCGGCCGGGTTGACCGCTTCGCGCACGAAGCCGAAACCGGTGCGGCGGTCGAGGCGGAACAGGGTGTTGGTGACGTAGACGTCCTCGCGAATGCCGACCACTTCCACCACTTCGCTGACGCAGCGCCGACCGTCGGGCATGCGCGTCAGTTGAATGATCACGTCGAGGGCGGCGCAGATCATCTGGCGCAATGTGCGTTCGGCAATCGAGCGTCCGGTCAGGCCGACCAGGGTCTCCAGACGCAGCAACGCGTCCTGGGCATTGTTGGCGTGCACGGTGCTCATCGAACCGTCGTGGCCGGTGTTCATCGCGGTGAGCACGTCGACCACTTCGACGCCACGAATCTCGCCGAGAATGATCCGGTCCGGGCGCATGCGCAGAGCGTTGCGAATCAGGTCGCTGGCCTTGACCTCACCATGACCCTCGGCATTGGGCGGGCGGGTTTCCAGACGCACCACATGCGGATGGCCGAGTTGCAGTTCGGCGACGTCTTCGATGGTCACCAGCCGTTCGTGCGGGTTGATCAACTGGCTGAGGATGTTCAGCAGCGTGGTCTTGCCGGTGCCGGTGCCGCCGCTGATGAGGATGTTGCAGCGCTTGCCCACCGCGTTCTGCAGGAATTCGAAGATCGCCAGATCGATGGTCTGCATCGCCATCAGGTCGGTGCTTTTGAGCATGTCCTTGCGGAACTTGCGGATCGACAGACACGGGCCGTCGAGGGCAATTGGCGGGATGATCGCGTTGACCCGGCTGCCATCGGGCAGGCGCGCATCGACCATCGGCGAGGACTCATCGAGGCGTCGCCCGAGTGGCGCGAGAACGCGCTGCATGACTCGCTCGACGTGATGCGCGTCGATAAAACGCAGATCGCTCTGATGCAAGACACCGTCGCGTTCGATGAATACCCGGTGCGGGCCGTTGACCAGAATCTCTGTCACCGACGGGTCGCGGAGCAGGACTTCCAGTGGGCCGAAACCGGTGAGCTCATCGACGATTTCTTCACCCAGGCGCTCCATTTCATAGCGCGAGATTGCCAGATGCAGACGGGCGATGTATTCGGCGACCTTGTCGGTGACGAACTGCGCCAGTTGCTGGCGCGAACCTTCCAGCAGGTTTTTCCCCGACTCCTCGATGGCGTCGATGATGTAGCGGTGCAGGACCAGTTTCAGGCCTTCGTGATCGCTGTTGCCGATCGCTCCGCGCGGCGTGGCGCCGAAGAGTTTTTCTGCGCTCATGAGTGGCCTCGCAGGCGGTCGAACCAGGTGGCTTTCGGTTTGCTCAGGCCTTCGGAACGTTTCGCCAGGCGCTCGCCGAGGGCGCGCAGGCTCTGGGTGAGTTTCTCCCGCGGCGCCAGCTCGAACAGACTCACGCCCTGGTTTTTCGCGTTCAGGCGCAAGTCGGGACTGAACGCCAGCACGGCGATGACTTCCAGATTGAAGGTCTTGCCGAGGGTTTCGGAATCGGGCGCGACATTGCTCAGGTAACGATCAATCAACAGCCGCCCGTGCTCGAGTTTCATGCCTTTCTCGCGCCACTGGTTGAGCACGGCGAGGTTGCGTCGGCAATTGAGCACGTTCTGGTCGGTGTACCAGAGCAACTTGTCGCAATGGCTGACGAAAGTGCGCAGCGCTTCACTGTCGGCCTGCCCGGTGAGGTTCACGACGATGTGCTGGAAGTGCTGGCGCAGAGCGCTGAGGAGCATGTACAGCTCGGCGGCGCTGGTGGATTCCAGCGGCTCGTCGCTGTTGGCGTAAGCAAGGATGCGCAGGCCGTGGTCGGCGCTGGTGAAAGCGCTGTCGATCAGCGTCGCGTCGAGGCGACGCAGGTGGCGCAGGGCATCGCCGAAGTGAAACGAACTCTCCAGACCCAACAACGCGAGGCTGTCGCCACGGGGCAGGCCGAGGTCGAGCAGCAAGGTTTGCTGGCCGCTCTTCTGCACCACCATGGCCATGTGATTGGCGAGCAAGGCACCGTCGGAACTGCTCTGCACGCCGTACATCACGGTAAGCCCGCCGAGCTGTGTGTTGGGAGTGACGGCCGGCAGGCGTTTGCTCAGGCGCCGCACCAGTCCGGCGACTTCGCTTGAACGCGAGCCATAGGCGACAAAATCCCGCGCGCCCGCCCTCATTGCATTGAGCACAAGCTGATTGTCCATGCCGTCGCCGAGGGCGACGATCGCCAGCATCGGCTTGGCTTCCAGCGCACCTTCGATCAGCGCGCTTTGTGCCACGACGTGCTCGCGATCGAGGCCGACGAACACCAGATTGGCGAACGTCACATCGACCAGCGCGAGCAGTTCATCGAGGCTGCCGGCACCGGCGCTGACCACCTGGCCCAGCGGTGCAAGGGCGCTTTGCAGCCATTCCAGATCGGTGCTGTTGCGGGTGATCGCGAGGAAGGTCTGACTGAGGTTCTGGTTCATTGCGACAACCCGCTGCGCTTGTCGAAGTTACCGTTCTCGAGGAAAAACATGCGATAGAAATTCGGGTCGTAGTTGCGCAGTTTCTCCCCCGGCAACGACGGCAGGCGCGCATCCGCCGCCAGTGGCTGGACCAGGTGCGGGGTGACGATCATCAGCAGCTCGCGCTCTTCGCGTTTGATCTGCGAACCCTTGAAAAAAGCCCCGAGTATGGGGATGTCGCCAAGCCCCGGAAACTTGTTCACCTGTGAGCTGTTTGTAGTGCTGATCAACCCGCTGATGACAAAACTTTCGCCATCGCCCAGCGACACGCTGGTGTCGGTACGGCGGATGGTCAGCGCCGGAACGGTGGTGCCGGCGATAACTACCGCGTTGGCAAAGTCCAGTTCGCTGACCTCCGGGGCGACCTTCAGAGCGATGCGGTCGCGGCCGATGATGGTTGGCGTCAGGGTCAGGCGAATGCCGAATTCCTTGTACTCGATCGACACGCTGTCACTGCCGGAACTGGGCACCGGAATCGGGATTTCACCGCCGGCCAGGAAACTCGCACTCTGCCCGTTCAGCGCCACCAGACTCGGCCGCGCCAATGTGTAAGCGAAGCCGCTGGTTTCCAGGGCGTTGATGATCGCCATGGTCTTGCCGCCGACCCAGGAGAAGTTGAACAGCGAGTTATCCACCGGCAGGCGCGGCTGCGGTACGCCGTCAATCGGCGGCAATGTGCCGGGAGAGCCGAACAGGAAATTGCCGCGAGTGCCAATCAGCGACGCCGTGGCTTCCTTGAGTTTGGTGCGGCTGACTTCGACGAAACGAATGTCGGTCTGCACCTGCGACGGCAGGGTTGGATCGTCTGACGGCACGCTGCTGGTCAGCGCCGTGGTCGCCGCGCCTTGGACGAAAACCATGGCTTGCTGAGGCTGCGCCGAACACGCGGTCCAGACCATCAGGCTGGTCGCGCCGGGGCTGACGCCAGTGAGCAGAAAGGACGAACCGCCATTGGCATGCACGTCGGCAATTTTCGGATCGCCGACCGCCAGCCGCGTGATCGCCACGGGTGATTGCATGTCCTGCTGGAAGCCTTCACCGATCTCGATCACCGAGGGCAGGCGCGGTAGGGCCGAGCAGTTGCCGACCGCCGCGAGTGCGGTGTCCATCGACAGTCCCAACAACAGCAAGGCCCGGAGCGCCGGTTTCAATGTCGGTCTGAGTCGACTCTGCATGCACGTGAATCCTTGCGCAGTCATGGGGTTTGTTGGCTGATCTGGTTGCCGCGAATGATTTCCACCGCAGGCCTGGGCGCCGCGCCGGCACTGGCGGTGGCAGGTGCTCTTTGGGCGCTGCCCAAGGCGAGTTGAGTGAACTGGAAAAGCTGGCTGTTGACGCGATCCAGGTGCGCGGGCGATTGCGCTTCGCCGGCCCAGTATTTGGCCAGCCGCTGTTCTTCGCTGCTGCGCACCGCCAGGCGCAAAGTGCCGACCTGAGTGGCGAGCATCAGGCGACTGAGCAGTTGCTCCGGCACCGCCAGCACTACGGTGCGTGCGGCGATGCGGCGTTGGTCCTGTTTGATTTTTTCTTCGGCGCTGAGGCTGGGCGACGCCGGTTGGCCGTCGTTGGTCAGGCCGTACTGATCGCCTATTCCGAGCACGCGCAAGGCCGGAGCGGCGATCTGCGCCGACTGCTGCAAATTGCTCGCGTCCTCGCGCAGATACAGCAGCACATCGACGTAATCGCCCGGCAGCAATTGCCCGGCACCACCGATCACTTCATCGACGGCCACGGTCAGCGCGCGTTCGTCCGGGCGAATCATCCGCGCCAGCGCGCCTCCGGCCTGAAAGCTTTCGTCGTTGAGCCAGGTGCCGGCGCTGAGGTGCCGCCAAGGCGTGCGCCCCACAACTTGTTCAACACTGCTGAGGCTGCCGGCCGGTACGCTGCGCAGTTTTTCTACGGTCACATCGGCGGCGGTCAACGGAGTGTACGGCGGTACATCGTGGAGCAGCACTACCACCGGTTGGCGAGTCTGGTCTTCGGCAATCGCGACAGTCTGTTCAACGCTGATTGCTGGTGCGACGGGCGCCTCGGCGACGGGGGCCGGCTGACGACTGAGCACCAGCCCCCAGTAACCGACAAAAACCGCACCGAGCAACAGCAACGCGGCGAGGCCCATGGTGACGCGACTGTTCATGACGGCTCTCCCTTTCCTGCTGCACAACCGATTGCATTTGCTTGCGAAAGGCGGACTGCTTCGGCAGCTATGAACATGCAACTATTTCGCTATTTCCAAGCTAGCTGATCCAAGCAAAAGCGCCATTAATGACAGGCAAATAACCCACCAAAGTATGAGTCCTGGCCAATTAACAGCAGGAAATGGCCGGGACACATTGGGATTAATGCTTTGTGATTAATGCGTTCTTACAGTTGTTGGGCAGGGGTTTGTTGACAATGCTCAAGTGGCCCGGTGGAACCTTGCCGCGGTGGCGATGTCGGCGCCAGAGGCGCGAAGGAGTGGAGCTATGTTTGGTATGACTTTCGATTATCTGATGGCCAAGGCTCGCGCGTTTGCCAGCAGCGAAGAGGGTGCTTCGGCGATTGAGTATGCGATTGTGGTGGCGATGGTGGCGGTTGTTGTCGTCGTGTTCGTGACGCCGATCGGCGCGAAGGTACTCGCGATATTCAACTCGGTACTGACCTCGCTGGGCGGGACAGCGCAAGTGCGTCCGACCACTTGATGGCTATTTCTTCTTCCTGTTCGATGTTTGTGCGTAAGTGACAGGTGCGCCCAGGCATTGACAGGACCTCCGTTTGCCAGCGTCCGATAGGGTCGGCGCGAGGAGAATATCCATGCTGCTTGATTATTTGCTGATGCGGGTTCGGGCATTTCTGGCCAGCAATGACGGTGCCTCCGCCATTGAGTATGCGATTGTCGTGGCGATGGTTGCCGTGGTGGTCGTGGTGTTTGTGACACCAGTTGGCGCGAAGGTACTGGCGATTTTCAACAGTATCCTGGTGTCGCTCGGTGGCACCGCGCAGACGGCTCCAATTCAGACGCCCTGATTGATGCGCCGGTCGCGTCTGCTCAGCAGCGCGCTACACTGAGTTTTACTTTCAGTATTTCGGGGCTGCCCATGAATTCTCCCTCGCTGCCGCGCCAACAACTGCTTCTGGTTGATGATGAAGAAGACGCGTTGCTGGAGTTGGCGGAGTTGCTGGAGGGGGAGGGGTTTGTCTGTCACACCGCGACGTCGGTGAAGCTGGCGCTGCATCATCTGACCCGGCATCCGGATATTGCTCTGGTGATTACTGATCTGCGCATGCCCGAGGAGTCGGGAATGTCGTTGATCAGGCGGCTGCGCGAGCATACGTCGCGGGAGCATTTGCCGGTGATTGTGATGTCGGGGCATGCGGATATGGAGGATGTCAGCGATATGTTGCGGTTGCAGGTGCTGGATCTGTTTCGCAAGCCGATTTATCACGTTCGGTTGTTGGAGACTCTCGATAATCTGTTTCCCAAGGGGCCGCTGGGAGCGGCTCGCTGATGGGGCATATCCGTTGCTGCGGGTGCTGCGGCTGGCGGTTTCGCCCTTACGGCGAGTCCCTTTTTCAAACGGCGGAGTGCCGGCCCAGCAAAAAGGAACCAAAAGGCTG